>CAWBPF010000038.1:0-55543 GCA_963790515.1 uncultured Alphaproteobacteria bacterium
ACATCCCCAACAACCGACAGATGCGGCTGCTGGAGGACGACAACCACCTGAGCGTGTTCCGCTCGCCGTCCTACAACTCCAACGGCAATACGGTGGACCGCCAGGGCCGGCTGATCACCTGCCAGCATGGCGGCTCGGCGCGTGGTGCGCACCGAACTCGACGGCCGGGTCACCGATCATCGCCGACAGCTACAACGGCAAGAAGCTCAATTCGCCGAACGACGTCGTCGTGGCATCGGACGATTCGATCTGGTTCACCGATCCGTCCTACGGCATCGGCGGCAACTACGAGGGGCTGCAGGCCGACGCAGGAGCAGGCAACCCGCAACGTTTATCGCGCGGACCCGCGCAGTGGCGAGGTGAAGATGGTGGTCGACGACTTCACCCAGCCGAACGGCCTGGCATTCTCGCCGGATGAAAAGAAACTTTACATTGTCGACAGCGGTATCACCCATGGCGGACCAGCGCATATCCGCGTTTTCGATGTCGACCTTGGCATCGGCAAGCTCGGCAATGGCAAGGTTTTCGCCGAGGAGATTCGCGCCCGGGTTCACCGACGGAATCCGCCTGGATGTGGAGGGCAACGTCTGGGCAGCATGGGCTGGGCCGATCCGCAGGAGGACGGCGTTCGCTGCTATGCGCCAAATGGCGACCTGATCGGCAAGATCCACTTGCCCGAAACCTGTGCGAATCTGACATTCGGCGGTTTATTGCGGAATCGGCTGTATATGTGTGCGAGCACGTCGGTCTATGCATTGTATGTCAACACGCAGGGCGCGATGGTTCCGTAATGCATCGTGTCCACGACATCGAACCTGTGGCCATCTTCCCACAAGTGGTGAACGCCCATTTGCGGCGACATCGCCTCGGCCTTGAAGGTTGACCCTATTTGGCCATCCTGGCGGTCAAGCACGATGTGAGCAGCCCGGCCAACGGACCGCGACCAAAGTCGCTTCAGGTCGATCCGAATAACCAATGATCCGGCTAGAGTGGATCGTCCGAGATTGACCCAACTTCAGACGTGAATTGCCCGCTCAAAACAAAGAGTCCGAGAACCCTATAGGCTCAACCTAAACCTATCAGGGTCTAGACAAAAATGAAGCTTCCGCCGGGCGCAATCTGCTGAAGTAGATCAAATTCGGCTTTATTGTTTGTTAGCACTGGCAGGCCATGCTTTGCCGCACAAAGATAAACCAATGCGTCGTTGAGCAGCTCCTTCAACTGCTGCTTCTGGAGGTTCTGCGTGCGTGCCAGAACACCTGCAACCATACCTGCGTCTGCCCACGTCTGGGCATCAGGAACGAGCAGCCGATTGGCGGGAATGGATGCAAACATAGCAACGTAATGGCCCGCGACCGTTTGCCATTCGGCAGCCTTAGGAGCGTAATTCCCGACGCCCACGCTGAGTTCTGCAAGGCAGACCGCACAATGGAACTTCAATCCCTGGTCGACGATGATCGTTGCCGCCGGGGGAAGGGTGCCAGCGGCATCCATAATGTAGATGTTCGTGTCGGGGACAAAGGCCTGCCGCCCTGTTCCGGCGATATCGCTGGCGCAGATCAGGGCGGTATCGGAGCGGGCGGTTAATCGCGCCTGGTGTTTCTCCGGCTTCCGCGATCGGATGATCTGCCTGAGGTCAATAGTCAAGCTTATGGTCTTTGCCCAGGCGCCCTCTGTTTTTGCGCATGAACGCGGCGACCGGATCCGGTTGTGCCAGCGCGGCGAGGGCTAGTATCCCAAGTTCGGAAGGCGATGTCACTCCGCTCTCCTCCATCGCAGCCTCGACCAGGGCCCGCGGAGCCCTGAAGCTTACGTGTGCAGTGCGCTCCCCATCAAGGAGACCCGCCTCCCTGGCGCTCTCGAAGGCAACCACATGCATGGCTTTGGCGCCGGATGGTGCGGCGACTTGTCTGGACCGGCGCGGCCGCGTTCCCGTCTTCTTCTGCCTAGCGATCTCTTGTGCTGTGGCCATGCCATGCCCCAAGTTGAAGTGTGCGTTTTATCCCTTTGTGTCACACAATGCAACCGAGGTTACTCGCCCCCGTGATCAACACAGCTTCTCAAGCAGATGGGCGCCATAGGTCCGTCTCATGCAGACGGGGTATTAGCGTCCGCTTGTAAAGAAGAGCGGATCACACAGCGAACGCATTTCATCCCGTGAATTGGGCCTTCCAAGCATATCGCGAAGTATCGCCCTGCTTTGATGGGCAGTGCCAGTGGATAAAATCTTACTAATGATATCCTAAGGATTTATCCACAAACCATTGAGTTGGTAGCCAATTCACCCGATAAAAACCGCTTGGAACTACGCCGCTATCGTCCTGCTTGTCTCCGTGTTCATCTTGATACAATCCGTCCACAGGGTCTAAAATAGCTAAGAAGTTGTACGCTATCCTGCATTGCTGGGCATCATTGCCTACAAGCAGAAAGCTTGGTCGACATTCGACGTTAGAACGAAGTTCGCGTCCCCTAGCTCGCAGAACGACTTGTCGTGGATGAATTCAGCCTGCGCGGCGCCAGACACGGTTTCCGGCGGCCAGAACCGGCCGCACACGTTATCATCTGGCTACGCCTGAGCTAATCTGGCGACGCGCTCGGACCTCAAAGATTTGGCGAGTCCCTTTTTTGACTGGAGGAACCAATGGCCGCCGAAGCAAATTCCGGTCTGATCGAAATCAACAGTCCAGTCGGCTTCGAGGAGACGCTTCTGCGCGTGACAAACGCGATCGAGGCGGCTGGTCTCATTATCTTCGCCAGGATCGACCACGCCGAGGGCGCACGGCAGGCCGGCCTCGCCATGCCGCCAACGGTTGTTCTCATTTATGGCCATGCCAAAGGCGGCACGCCGGTCATGCTCGCCGCCCCTCGATCTGCGCTCGATTTGCCGCTGCGCGTGCTCGTGCGCGAAGGGGAGGGAGGGTCCGTGGTGTCGTTCCACCCGATCGCGCCAGTGCTGCTGATCGCTGGCGTGCCGGAAAGTCTGGCGAACCGACTGGACCCGGCGCAGCGGCTGATCACGGAGGCGGTTCAGTCATAAACGCCTCCGGTGTGCCCCTGTCGCCCGCGCGAGCCACCGCACGTCTGGCCAGTCCGGGTTGGTCGACAACGTGAGCTCCTACCGACGACCATTTGTCCCGGCCAGCCGCTGTCGCCATCCTCGCGAGGAGGCCCTAAGGTCGCAGACCGACGCGATTGCGATATGAGGTTCACCCCATGACGACCCCCCTGGCAGGCATTACCGTCCTTGACTTTGGCCAGATCTTCCAAGGTCCCTACGCTACCATGCTGATGGCCAAGGCCGGTGCCGACGTGATCAAGATCGAGCCGCCAGGTGGCGAACCACTGCGTCGCCGGGTCATTGCGAGCGGCGGCGACACGACATTGCCGATGGCGATGCTGAATGCCAACAAGCGTGCGGTGACGCTGAATTTGAAATCCGACGCCGGGAAAGACCTGCTCAAACAGATGGTCGCGAAAGCCGACGTGCTGCTGGAAAACTTTTCGCCCGGTACCTTGGACGGTCTGGGGGTGGGCTACGAGCTGCTGAAGGAGGTCAATCCGCGCCTGATCTATGCCACTGGGACCGGCTTCGGCATCAGCGGGCCGGACCGGGACAACCTGGCGATGGATTTCACCATCCAGGCCACCTCGGGCATCATGGGCGTCACCGGCGATCCGGACGGTCCACCGATGAAAGCTGGTCCGACCTTGGTCGACTTCATGGGCGGCATCCATCTGTATGCGGCAGTCATGACGGCCCTGCTGCAGCGGATGACGACCGGGCAAGGGCAGTTGGTCGAAGTTGCGATGCAGGAGGCCGTGTACCCCACCCTTGCATCCAGCTACGACTACCACGTGCGGACCGGAAAAGTGCCGCCGCGGGCAGGCAATCGGCAGGCAGGATTGTCGAGCGCCCCATACAATGCCTTCCCCACCAAGGACGGCTGGGTCGCGATCCATGTCGTCACTGAAGGCCACTGGCAGAATCTGCTGCGTGCCATGGGGCGCACCGACCTGCTCGACGACCCGCGCTTCAGCACCAATCCCGCACGCACGGAAAACATGGATGCCACCGAGGCAGTTGTGACGGGCTGGACCAGCACGCTAGGGAAAGCCGAGGTCGTCGCAGCGGCGAAACGCTACAAAATTCCGGTGGCCGCCGTGCGCAACGCAATTGAGGTGATGAACGATCCGCACATGCATGAGCGGGGAATGCTGCAGCGGATCGACCATCCTTCGCTGGGTTCGATCATCGTGCCGAACTCGCCGTTGAGGCTGCATGGGTCGGACAAGGTCGAGCCGATTCCCAGCCCGTCGCTTGGGCAGCACAATATGGAAGTGTATGGCGGTTGGCTGGGCCTTGGATTGGATGGTGTGGATGCGCTGCGGCGGGCAGGGGCGATTTAGCGCCTGGCCAGACGCAGGCCGCGGCTGCCGAAACGCGGCTTCAGCGACATATCCGGTCGATCTCCGCCAGGCCTTCCGCCGTCAACGCCCACTGACCGGCCTTGACGTTCTGTTCCAGCTGCTCCGGTCGGGTCGCGCCGGCGATCACGCTTGCAACTGGTCGTTGAGCCAGCAACCAGGAAAACGCCAGTTCCAGCATCGTGTGACCCCGCGTTTCAGAAAAGTCCCCCAGTTTTTCGGCGATCTCCCAGTTGCGCTCCGTCAGGTAACGATCCGCCAGCCGCTGCGTCGCAGCGAGACGCGTGCCGGCGGGCAGGGGGGTGTTGCGGCGGTATTTGCCCGTCAAAAGACCACTCGCCAGCGGAAAGTAAGGCAATAGCCCCAAACCCAGTTTGCACGCCGCGGGCAGCAGCTCGGTTTCCGGCGCCCGGTGCACCAGCGAATACTCATCCTGGCAACTGATGAAGCCGTTCAGGCCGGCGGTTCGGGCAGTCCACGCGGCCTCGGTTACCTGCCACGCGGGGAAATTCGAGCAGCCGATATAGCGCACCTTTCCCTGGCGGATAAGGTCATCAAGCGCACGCAGCGTCTCCTCGATCGGCGTACGTGGATCGGTTCGATGCATCTGGTACAGGTCGATCCAGTCGGTCCTGAGACGACGCAAACTGTCCTCGACCGCTGTCATGATGTACTGGCGGGATCCGCCGATCTTTTCGCCGCTGTCGTCCATCGGGCCGGCAAATTTGGTTGCCAGCACGATCCGCTTGCGGTCGTCGCCAAGGACCCGACCCATTGCCGCTTCGGAGCCGCCGCGTTCGCCATAGACGTCGGCTGTGTCGAACAGGGTGATCCCAAGGTCGAGCGCCTTGTGGATCACCGCTTTCGTAGCCGCCTCATCGATCCGGCCGCCGAAATTGTTGCAGCCCAACCCGATCGACGATACGCGCAGGCCCGATTGGCCAAGATTGCGAATTTCCATAACCACCTGGCCCCTCGCTGTTTGTGCGCGACAGATTTGCCGCCGGATCGCCGGCCGTCAAACCAGGCCGGTGGGAGGCTTAGAACACGATCAGCTTGTCCACGCCGCGGCTACGATCGGCCGGCGTCTCGAAATCGAGTGCTGGGGCCAACGGGCACGATGCCGGTTGGATTGATCCGCCGGTGGCTCATGTAATAGTGCCGCTTGATATGGCCGAAATCGACCGTCTCGGCGATGCCGGGAAGCTGGTAGATGTCGCGCGTATAGGCCCACAGGTTCTTGTAATCGACGATCCGCCGGACATTGCATTTGAAATGACCATGATAGACCGCATCGAACCGCACCAGCGTCGTGAACAGCCGGATATCCGCCTCGGTCATCGTATCGCCGCACAGGTAGCGTGACCGGGCCAGGCGGTCTTCAAGCCAGTCCAGGGTGTCGAACAGCGGACACCACCGCCGCTTCGTAAGCCGCCTGGGTCGTGGCGAAACCGGCTCTTGTAAACGCCGTTGTTGAGCGTGTCGTAGACCCGCTGGTTGACCGCATCGATTTCGGCCCGCAACGGCTTGCGGATAATAATCGCCGGCCTTGGCACCGGCCTGATCGAAGGCGGAGCCGAGCATGCGGATGATATCGGCCGACTCGTTGTTGACGATGGTCTGCGTGTGGTGATCCCACAGGATCGGCACCGACGCTCGGCCCGAATAGGTCTCGTCCGCCCGAGCATACAGTTCATAGAGATAGCGGCTGTTGTACAGCGGGTCCGGGACCACGCCCTCGCCAGCGGCGAAGGTCCAGCCATGCTCGGCCATCAGCCAGTGGGTCACCGAGACCGGAATGATCGTCCTGCAGCCCCTTCAGCGCGCGCATGATCAGTGTCCGGTGCGCCCAGGGGCAGGCGAGCGAGACATACAGATGATAGCGTCCTGCCACGGCCCGGAAGCCATCCTGTCCGGTTGGTCCGGGCCGCCCGTCCGGTGTGATCCAGTTGCGGAAGGCGATGTCTCGCCGCGTTCGAAATGTCCGTCCTTGGTTGTTTCCGGCTCGTGCTCCTGCCACGCGCCGTTGATCAGCAGTCCCATTCAAGGCCCCCCTCTTTGCCGGTCTATTGCCTGGTCGCGAAACGCGAACTTCGACGTGGACGTCCCGACGGCGATCTCATCGACCAGTTTGCGGGTCATCGCTTCGCCAAAAGCTGGAGAAGTCATGCACTTCCAGCACGAAGCTGCCCGGACCGCCGGTCACGTTCTCCCGGTAATAGTTGGCAAGGCCGCCGGGCGGCTGCACATGGGCGAACGTCCAGGATACCGGGTGGTCGTTGATGATCGCCAGGCCGTTGATCGTGATGCCAGCCTTCACCGCGTCATCCCGAGCATCGCGCGACTTCCCGGCCTGCATTGTTGGTGCCGTCGCCACAAACATCGATCACGCGGCGGGTGGCGTTCAGCCCTGTTTCGGCCAACAGCTGCACCGCCTGGTCGATACCGGCACTGATCGCGGTGCGGCCCCAAAACGACCGTGGCGCCGCCGTCAGCCGATCGACGAACGCCTGAGCCGAGGCCTTGTCCCGGATGACCGTCCAATCGAGCACGGTGCGGACCTCGAAGCTGCTGGCGAACTCGACGTAGGCAACCGCGATCTTGCCGGTGGGTCCGCCCTGGATGGCCTCCAGCACCCTTTGACTGGTGAACGCGCTGGCGTAGCCGTTCTTTTCCAGCGTGAACTCGCTGTCGTCGATGCTGCGGGAGACATCGGTGACGAGCACCAACGCGACGTCGACGTCATCGGCCCTGGCTGGCGCGACCGCCAACCAGACAGCAACAGCGCGCCAACCGGAGCCAAGGCGATCCGGCCCATCGAACGCAGCTCTCCTGCAACAGAGATAATGAACCGATCTGACGCCCGGGCGCGTCAACTCGTCAAAGGAAATCCGCCCTCGCGAAACCGGGCAGGACCCGGCAACCGTCCAGGATCATGCCCTTACTGGCTGGCCCAGACGATGCGGTGGATCCAGGTCACATCGGTCAAATCGAAACTGTAGTCGGCATGCTCCGGGTTCAAGCTTTTCAACTCGACACGACGCGCGGAGCGGCGCGCCAACTGCTTGGCCATCACCTGGCCATCCACGGTTCGGACCACCACGCGATCGCCGCGGCGGATCGGCGCGGAGGGCGAAACGATAACCAGGTCGCCGTCGCGAAACACCGGCTCCATCAATTCGCCGCTGATTTCCAGCGCATAGGCGTTTGGATCAGCGATTTCCGGCAGGCTGACCTCATCCCAGCTGCCGCCGACCGGATATCCGCCATCGTCGAAGTATCCCTCGCCGCCCGCCTGGGCCAGACCGATCAACGGCACCCGACGCGAGATCCGCGCGCGCCGCCGGCGCTGGCCAGCGCTCGCGCGCCGGATACCAGCGACGTGAAGCTCTCCAGCGACGCCCCTGTTGCATCCAAGACCTTGGCCACACTTTCGGTGCTCGGCCAGCGCGCCCGCCCATCGGGCATCCGCCGCTTCGACGGGTTGAACGTCGTTGCGTCCAGGCCTGAGCGCTTGGCCAGACCAGAGGCCGACAGGCCATTCTCGGCAGCCAGCGTATCGATTGCCCGCCAGACATCCTCATGTTTCATCAAGGCAACTCCTGTTGCGCGAGGCTACCAAACTCCCGGGTTGGCGGGTGGCCGACGCGTCTTTGACTCGGCGATGGATCATTATCCTAGGAATGCGTGCCAAATGAAATAGGAAAATCAACCATATTTACTTGCAAATGTATGCAACCTATGGTTACATATCGTGGCGTGCCCACGCGTATTGAAATCTGATTTGGAACATATTTAATGCCCACAGCTGTCCATCTTACCACGACCCATATTATTCCGATTTCCAACCAAGCCCGCGCCCAGTCCGGCCCGCGATATCAGCCCTTTGCCGCCGCGGAGGAAGCATGGCTGTGGACCATGGCGGCGCTGATTGCCCGACGTGAAGGGGCGCGGTACACCGCCAATAAGGGCTTGGTCAGCCGACCATGCGACCCGGACGATATCGTCAAATGCCTGGACGGACTTTATCGTCAGCAGGCGAATCGACCTCGCGCATGCGCGGGTCCTGCGTCTGTGGGGCGAGCGGCAGATTGCCGCCCAGTCCCAAGGCAGTGGTCGAACAGAATGATCACAGGTTGTGGGTCGAGGCACTGGACCCGCTTGGAATGGCCGCTTCGGGTCAAAGGCATTATTGCCTAATTTCTAATTTGTAGGAAAATTATCATTGACAGCCGTCCCGACTTTCATGTAATGTTCTCTTATCAACAGGCGAGTTGCGTCTGTCGATAGTTCTCCTCTCCCCCAACTTGCTCAGCCGCTGCCCTCGGGTGGCGGCTTTTTTTATGGAAGGAACGCCGTCATGGCCTTCGCCATTCGCAATCTATCGGTTCTTGCGTATGCAAACGGTTTCACGCTGTGGCATTACAAGTCGGGCAAGGACCGGCTGGATACAGTGTGCAGCGGTAACTATTTGGCCGATGCCAGTGATATGCTGACCGCTGGTGACCTCATTATGATCACGGCCGCTGACGGCGCCCGTATTCTTTGCGTCACCCTGGCGGACGTCGAGACGGTGATCACAGCACCGCTTTCCTAGTGTCCGACCGTGCGGAAGCCCAGGTCGCGCTGCTGCGTGTCGATCGGCGGCTTCGCAAATTCGGCGACGTATTGCCTTTCCGTAACGGGCAACGCCAAGCGGCCTGCAGAGGCGGCCGCCACTCGGTTTGACCATGTGCGCGCTTCGAACAGTCCGTTCAGAGTTGTTTCATGACCTCAATCCGATGGCGTTGCTGACCCGTTTCGGTGATAGCGAAACGGCCATCGGCCTGCAGCCGGCAAAGCCCCATGGCGGCAAGCCGGCGCTGGCAGGGGTCGTCCATCAAACCGGCCGGACGTCCTGCGCAACCGCATAAATGCAGTCGATGCAGTGCCGCTCGGCAGCAAGTCTCAAGGTAGGGCTGATTCCACACGACCGGAAAATTTGCCGGATCCCGATGAAATGCAAGCCCTTACGTAATCACGGAAGAGCACGGCGGTGATCATTGAAGCGGCTGGACGGTTTCATGCCAGGCCCGGCCGTTCGGTAATTCGCGGTCACCAGTTAAAGGACATCTACATGTACACGCCCGACGGCGGCGCCATTTCCACCAATGGGGTTGAAGGCGCTCGCGTCCGGAAACACCAGATAACAGATACTGCAAACCATCGACCGGTTGATGACTGCGGCGCGTTCTCCGAGCGGAATCGCAGGGAAACTGGCACATGATATCGGTTCCCGAGCTGACCGCAAGCCTGGTTGGGACGGCTGTCGGCGCCGTCGGGGCCGCCGCCCGCTGGTTTTCCGAAATCATGCAAGGCCGAGCGAAATGGGTCGCCATGCACCTGATCTTCATCGTCGTAATGGGCGGATTCCTGGGCTTCATGGGCACCTCCCTGGCGCAGGCTTCCGGTTACACTCAATGGTCCAACGTGCTGTCCGGTGCATTAGGGGCGTCCGGCGCTTTCGGTTTCGACCTCATCATCAAGCGCATCGTTGCGGCCACGGGGATCTGATGGACACCTTGATTCACTGCTTCTTATTGTCGCTGTTTATCCTGAGCATGACGACGCTTGCCGCCCTGAGGTCGCTTCCCCTTCTTGCCACCACGAACGCGATCATGATGATTTGTGTGCCGATCCTCGGCGCTCCGACACTGTCGGCTTTTGGCTATTCGACCAACGTCGGCGCCATTTTCTTTGCGAACGTCATGTATGGTTTGGCCCTGAAGCACTACAAATACGGGGCCGAAGAGGCGCACTGTGCGATCAACTATATCCTGTTCGCCCTGATTGTCGTTTTTGGTTCGATCTTCCTGTTGGAAGAGGGACACATGCTCAGTCCGATGTTCGGGACACGTATTCGGATTGTCGGCGCATCGTTTTTCTCGTTCTGGCTCATACAGTCCTTCTTCATAACCCTGCTTGACCGTTACGCTGAACGGCAATTGATCTGGCGCGTGCCGGCGATCACGATCGTCATGCAAGCGCTCGACAGCGCGGTATTTTTTCCGTGTGCCTTCGCCGGTGATGTGCCGATGGACCAACTTGTGCAATTCGCCCTGATCGGATGGCTCGGAAAATCGGTGGTCGCTCTTGTTTCCATACCGTTCTTTATCGGGTTTCGACAAATTGCCCGAAGCGACCTGGCCGCGGGCGCATGAGCAGAAATCCGCCGTCGTCCGACGAAGCCACCGTCGCAGCGTGCAGTCGCACTGCAGGGTTCATTGAACAGCATGACCCCACCATTGGGATTGTTCGGGCCGGACCGGTCGTTTCGGAGGCGATGCCTGACGCGGTCCTTATAATCGATGACAGCGGCAAGATCGTTTCAGTCGACCAGGAGTTCGAGCTGACCTTTGGCTACCGCCGGTCTGAAGTGATTGGCACGGCGCTCGGGATGCTGCTGCCAGAAATCGACCACGCCCAGAATGCCGAAAATCCAACCGGCTGTGTTGATGCATTCAGCGGCGGCAGTATGGCCGACGGCATCTGCTTGCGCGGGCGTGAGAGAACCGGCGTCGAATTCAAGGTCTTTGCAAGATCCAGCCCAGTGGTCATTCCATCGGGTCGATACACGATTATCATTATAAAAAGATTGAAGAATTGAGACGTTGGATTTGTCAATGCTGTTCGCCGATCATCCCACCGTTTCATGGGCCGCCATCTCCGGTGTGCTTAGCATCATCGCGGCATTCATTATTCGTTTCAGGCGAATCAATGCCTCGATCGAACGCACCCGGATCAGGACAACGGCAGATGCACTGGCAGCCGAAGCAGCAGAACGCGCAGCCTTCCGCTCCACGTTGTTGGCTGAAATCGTTGTTGTACGGGGCCTGATCAAGGAATGTGAAACTGACCGTGACGCCCTCCGCGTCAGGCTGAATACGGCCGAAGGACAGATTCTCATTCTGAAGGCCTCGAATGAGATCATGGAAAAATGGGTCGCGTTCTTCCGTGATGGAAACTCGGCGCAGGCGATCGCCGCCGCAAACCGCCAGCTTGAGTAACGTTCCGTCACCGCCCGTTTGTGGGTGACCGTTCAGAAGGCGCGCCGCCGCGTCCTCTGGTGCGGCTTCGCGCCATCCACGGTTCGTTACCGACGCCCCCGCAGCACACAGGCCAGAACAACCGGAACAGCGCTGCCCACAGGAGCCCAAGATGCCGCAAATCGAACCACGCCAAGCCGCCGCCGCGAATCGTTTGATCGACAAACTCCTGCAGACGCTTCTAGATTCATCGGCGCGTGCCTCCCGGGTGTGCCTGGCTGCTATCGACGGCGTTGCAAGCGATCGGACCACGATGAGTTCGTTGCGCTATAGTATCACGAACAGCGTTGCCGCGCACTGCCGCCCGGCCAGAACCACACTCAAGTACCAACCAGTGTCGGGCTGGAGTGACTTTCTGCCTGAACTCCTGGCGGGACAATGTGCGCTGGCTGTGATCCCAGCCGGAGGCACCCTCGGATTGCTGTCCGGCGTGATACCGTCGCGGGCGTCTCGCGTACTCGTCTGCCCCGTTGTGGACAGGCCAGGACAGTTGCTCGGCGCCATCTTCGTTCTGCGGGACGGGGCTGAACGGCCACCCGACGTTGAACGGTTCCCGGAACTCATGGCAGCCGCCAAGCGCGTGGCTTCGCCAATCGCCGGGGTTTGGGGCCTCTGCCGTCCGGAGTTTCAAACCCATATGCAGGATATCCACCTTGAGCTTGTCTGATATCCTCGCTGGCCTGCGTTTGCTTTATGTGCTCTTCGGGTCGGCTTCACCAATTCTGCAGATCCTTCGCGGACCGCTACTGACAGTCGTGATGATGACCGGAATGCTTGTATCGGTCGTTTCGGTGCGAGAAGGCGGTCTGCAGGCGGGTCTGCTGTTGCTGCTGAACAATCCGCACGCATCCGACACTATGCAACGTGAGTTGCGTACCGTGGCTCGACGGGACGCGGTCATCGATGGGCTGTTGAGGGCACTGCTCGCAAAGGCTCCTACCGCCGCTCGGATTCGGCTTGCCATCATCCACAACGGGGAAATCGGACTAACCGGCGTCGGCCTGCTCCGTTTCGACATCACCCACGGCGTCGCCCGCCAAGGCTTCGCAGTCGGCTCGTTTGTAACCAATGGCCCACTGTCAGACTGGAATTCCTATTTGGCCAAACTGCTGGCTGCTCAATGTTCCGTCGCCGGTCTGGAGGATATGTCACCGGCCGAGAAGGGCCGCATGGTCGAATTGGGTGTGCAAGATCGGCTGGCTTGCCCGGTGGCGGATATTCAAGGCCGTTTGCTCGGTGGACTGTTCATCACCTGGCCAATCGGGGCCGCGGTGCCCGAGGACAGCGATATGCGTGCACTTCAGGACACCACCCAAGCCATTGCGGCACAGGTTGCCGCAGCGATGATAGCGGCCGGGGAATAGACCCAGCGTCACTGACGAAATTGCTGCGGCAAACGAGGAGCGGCCCGGGCGGCGTATGTTGTTTCCCCAAAATGCGTCGCCGATCATGCCGCAGTCAGACCATTCGCCGTCGCCACGGACCTTCAGCGACAAAGCTAACGGTTGGCTCTTTCGGCCAACATCGGTTCAAGGCATAAGCGCAGCCCAATGCGCTGGTTTCTCTCGTCCGCGACCCTACCGCTTCTGCGCTTGCTTGATCCTGAGACGGCTCACGGGCTGGCACTTCGGGCGCTGGCATCGGGGTTGGTGCCGCGCAACTCGAAACCCGACCATCCGGCACTGTCCGTCACTGTGTTCGGGCAGCGGTTCAGCAATCCAATCGGGCTCGCGGCCGGCTTCGACAAGAACGCCGCGACAGGCCTTGCAATCACCCGGCTCGGCTTCGGCTTCATAGAGACGGGATCGGTCACGCCGCGTCCGCAGGCCGGGAACCCTCGGCCCCGCATTTTCCGCCTGACCGAGGACCTTGGCATCATCAACCGGCTGGGTTTCAACAACCTTGGCCTTGATGTCTATCAGCGCAACCTCAGCCGTCTGTCTGCCCGGACCATTCCGCTAGGGGCCAATGTCGGCATCAACAAAGAGGGTGCCGATCCGGTACGCGACTACCCCGCGCTGATCAAGGCCGTATGTTCCCTGGTAGACTACGCCGTAATCAACGTCTCCTCCCCGAACACGCCCGGATTGCGTGACCTGCAGGCCGAGGCTCAGCTTCGGGCAATACTGCAGGCCGTGGGCACGGTCGCCGGCCGGCCACCGATCCTAGTCAAGATCGCCCCGGATCTCTCGCGGGACGGCCTGGCTTCTGTTGTCGAAACCTGCGTGGACCAGGGCGTACAGGGCTTGATCGTCGGCAACACCACAATCTCCCGCCCGCCCGGCCTGAAATCCGTGCACGCTGCTGAGGCCGGCGGCCTTTCCGGTCTGCCGCTGCAGGCACTTTCAACCATGATGCTGGCACGCGCTTACCTCTTGGCCCGGGGTCGGCTTGTTGTGATCGGGGCAGGGGGTGTTTTCAGCGGCCGCGATGCGCTGACGAAAATCCAGGCCGGGGCATCGCTGGTGCAGCTTTATTCCAGCTTCGCCTTTCACGGCCCGGCCTTGATCCCGAAACTGAAATTGGAGCTTCTGGTGGCATTGCGTGACGCGCGGTTCGTGAGCGTGCAGGATGCGGTCGGCACCCGGGCCGTGGAACTGGCGGAGTAGGTTGATGGAACATTTGTCCGGTTTCGCCCCGTTGGCCGAACGCTACAGCGGTTTCGTGCTGGATCTGTGGGGTGTGATCCATGATGGGGTGAACGCTTTTCCCCACGCCGTCGAGACCCTGACGCAACTTCGCGCGGCCGGTAAGCGAACGCTGCTGCTGTCCAACGTCCCTCGCCCCAATGCCGCCGCCCAGGCGATGATGCGGCGCATGGGCATCGACGATTCGCTCTACACCGGCATCCTGACCAGCGGCGAAGCAGTCCGCCGAGCATTGCGCAACCCTCCGGATCTTTGGTGGGCCCAACTCGGCACCCGTGTGTTCCACCTGGGTCCCGAGCGCGACCGCCCGGTGCTGGATGGGCTTCCTCTCACGGTGACAAACGATCCCGCTGACGCGGATTTCGTACTGAACACCGGCCCGGATGATCATCGTAATCCCAGCGACATGGCCGAATTCGAAGCCACGCTGGTTGCATGCGCCGATCACCACTTGAAGATGATCTGCGCGAACCCCGACCTGGAAGTTATTCGTGGCGGCGTCCGGGTACTCTGCGCGGGCGCGCTGGCCGTGCGGTACGTCGAACTGGGCGGCGACGTCCGCTCCCTCGGCAAGCCCGATCCCGCGATCTACCAACCTGTCCTGGAGGAGCTTGGCTTACCGCCGCGGGAAGTGCTGGCCGTCGGTGATTTCCTGCGAACCGACATTGCCGGCGCGGTCGGGGTGGATCTCGCGGCATGCTGGGTGCTCGACGGCATTCATGGCGCGGAGCTGAGGAAGGCCGATGGGACCTTTGATGGTGCCAAAGCTGAAGCTGCTGCACGTGCGGCTGGGGTCTCGCCGATCGCAATTCTGCCGCGTTTTGTTTGGTAAGCCCGCCGGAGCCGACCACCCACAACGGCGTTGACCAGGGTCAGCCCATAGGCAACCGCGTTGCGTCCGGCCAATCAAACCAGCCGCCGGTCAGCGCACCAATCCCGGTTCAAGACGGGACACTTCCATTTCGGCAGCGCTGCGAAGCTGCGTCAGCAAGCCCTGCAATTCCCGTATCGTGAATGGTTTGCGCAGCAACCCGGCAAGTTCGCCGGCGGCGATATCGGACTCCGAAAGTTCCGCATACCCTGTCACCAGGGCGATTGGCGCCTTTATTCCACGGTCCCGCAGGGCTCGGGCGAGCTGGAGTCCGTTCATGCCGGGCATCGCGTAGTCCAGCAGGATCAGCTTGGGCGGTGGCGACAGTTTATCGACCAGCGCCAGCGCCTGTTCGCCGCCCGCGGCCTGGGCTACCTCGCAGCCGAGGTCACGTGCCATCTCCACCGTCACTTGCCTCACCGCATGATCGTCATCCACCACCAGAATGAGTTCGTTCTGCATCCCGGGCACGGAAAGATCGGGCAGTTCCTCCTGCGATCGAGTCCCGGAGGCAACAACGGTCGCGGCTCTTGGCAGGAACAGCGTGACCCGTGTTCCCTCGTTCGGTGTGCTGGCGATCATGACGGTGCCGCCGGATTGACGCGCCATGCCGTAGACCTGACTCAGGCCCAGCCCGGATCCTGCGCCCGGGCCCTTCGTTGTGAAGAACGGGTCAAACGCCCTGGCCTTCACCTCGGGCGACATGCCGACGCCGGTATCGGAAATACAGATCTGAACGTAGCCACCGGGTGCCAGTTCGGTATTCCCACCGAGCTTGTTGCCGCCCGGCTCGATCGTCACGTTCATTGTCTGGATCGTCAGACGGCCGCCTTCCGGCATTGCGTCCCGCGCATTCAGACAAAGGTTCAGGATACCGGCTTCCACCTGGCTGGGATCGACCATCGCCGGCCAGAGGTCATCGGCCAGTTCGGACACCACCTGGACACGGCGCCCCAGGGTGCTGGTTGCCAAGGTAATCAGCTCCCGCAGCAGCGCATTCAGGTCGGTCGGCCGGGCGGCAAGGCGTTGACGGCGGGAGAAGGCGAGCAGGCGGGACGTCAGCTGCCCACCCCGTGTCACCGCCCCGGTCGCCCGTTCGATCAGCCGGAGCAGCCGTTCGGTGTCGGACACGGTCCAGTCGTCGCCAGCCTGCGACACCCGGCGTTCCATCAGTTCCAGGTTTCCTAGAACGGTCGCCAGCATGTTGTTGAAATCATGTGCGATCCCACCGGCGAGCTGCCCCACCGCCTGAAGCTTCTGGGCTTGGTGCAGAGCGGCTTCGGTCTTCTCGCGGCCGGCAATTTCGACCTGCAGCCGGTTGTTGCTTTCGGACAGTTCGCGTGTGCGCTCGGCCACCTGGGTTTCCAGGAAACTCGACTGCATGCGTCGTTCCATCTCCCGCGCCTGCAGCCCGGCCGCCATGGCATTGAATGATTGGCCCAGCGCAGCGAACTCAGATCCTGCATCGGCCAGGATGGCGCGGGCGCTCAAATCGCCCTCGCGCCATTTGCGGGCAGCCTGCAACAGCGCTTCGGTAGGTTGGTAAATGAACCGGCGGCCGGCCACCCAGGCCAGGATCAGCGCGACGATTGCCGCACCGCTGATGACGAGAAGGTCCTGATAGGTCGCCTGGTCGATATCTGCGGTCAGGTCCGGAAGCACCACTGCGTCGATGATCGTGAGCCCATCTGGCGGTGCGGTATTCGGCACGTAGGCTGCAATGAGCGAGTGACCACTTGGATCATTAATTGTTTCAACACCCTGGCTCTCTCGGCTGATAAGCGGACGCAACCAGTCCGGTAATGGCCGTCCGGCCCAGGTCGCGGCGTCAGGCACTTGAGCGATGATATTTCCGTCGTGATCGGCGATAATAAGCGCGGCCCGGGACAGGCCCGGCGCATGGCCGACCTTGGCCGTCTCCAGATGAGCGACCAGCCAGTCGGTGCTGAGCGCCACGATCAGAACCAACGACCGCTCATTTGGGTTGTGGCCAGGCATATTGACCGCGATCGGCAAAAATCGGCTATTTTGGTCGGGATCCGAAACTAGCCGACCGATAGAGATCTCCGATCTGGTCAGCAACTCGGCAACCCAGGATGGTTGGCCATTCGACAGCCCGGCCGGTGTCCCATCCGAACCGCAGACCAAAGTTCCATCCGCCGGGGAGAACAGTGCCAGGAAGCGATACTGGTTGAGACTTCGGCGCAACGCGCTGAGTTGATCGGTGCAGGCCTGACCCGGTGACCGCACGGATGAGAACTGCGCGGTCAATGCGCCGAGTTGATGAACGCTATCGATGATGCTGGACATGTCAGCATTGGCAAGTTCGGCCTGACGAAGCACGAGGCCGCGAAGCTGCTCATGCCGTTCCGCGTATAGATTAACCTGCGAATAGATTTGCGCCGTCAGGATCGGCAGCAGGCACCCAAGAATGAGGAGCACAAGTCGGGTTGACAGCTTCATGCCCACAAGCTCCGTTTCGCAGCTTCTGCAGGGAGCGCTACCTGAAATGTCGCTGATCTGACCGCTGGCTTCATGTTGCTAACCCGCGATCCTTTATCTGTGAGACGGCGATTGCCCGCAAATCGCAACCGCATGGTTTCCTCAGGAGCATGATGCCGGTGTCGAAGCGGACAAGAACACGGCTTTGTGCTTCGACGCGAGAGCATTTTGCCCCAGCGCAAGTTCACTTTTTTGTTATTAGCCCACCAACGGTCCGTGTTTTGCTGAAAACACTGAAATATCCGCTCGCTTTACGTCCTCGATACGGCACTCAACTGACCGACCGTTCTGAAAGCGATCTGCGTTCCGTCTGCTAAGGAAACAGTTCTAAATATAGTCCGAAACGCTTCCCGGCAATCGGATTGCGGGTTTCTTTCGGAGCCCGAGCCAGCGATCGTCACGCTGGATTCGAGCCATGGGAACGCGTTCCGCGATCCATCTCGACCAATTGGGAACAGACCGCGATCCCGGCACCTTTGGTCCGGTTCGGTCGGGCGTCAAGAGGCTCGTTATCCGGTATGTTTTGATTGTAAGCCGATGATGCTGCCCTGGTGTTTGGTTACATCCGGAATCCATAGTGTTGGGTACACCCGCAACGTATCGAGCCACATGCAGACCTGCAGAACCCCGAGTGAACGATAGATTGAAAGAGGTCGATAAAACCAGTTACCTGAGCGGCACGCTGACGCTTAGGCCCGGCGTCTGGATCGGTTTGCGATCTTCGCTCGACCGGTAACGCGATCCTGGGGCAAACCCCAGTCCAGGATCATAGGGCGTTGCCCGATAGAGTTTCACATCAACCCTCGGCTGTTCGGCTGACAAAGAAATCGGCGCGCTAGCGTCAGGATCGGGGACCGGTGCAACCTCTCCAACGACCGGATCGGCCGGCGGCATGGGTGGTACCGGGAGGCTTTCTGCCATCGCCGCCGGGGCGAGCAGGAGGGACAGCAACCAGAAAAGTCGTTTCATATGATTAGCCTGTCGTATCGGAAGCAGGCGTCGGCTTCCATTGCACCCCGCGACGGTCGTCCGGGGGGTTACCGGCCGGCGTGCCGATCGGTCCGGATCCTGTCTCTTGCCATGCATGCAACGCCCAGTGCACGGATGGGAACGCGATGTCGTCCCACGGTATCTCGTCCGGGCTGAACAGCCGCACGTCCAAACTCTCGGACCCCGGACTGTATACTGGCGAACCCGGATCGCTGAACCGAGCGCGGAAGATAACCTGGACCTGGCCGATGCGGGCGATGCTGAAGACGGCCAGGATGCCCTCTATCGTGATCGCGGCCTCGGCTTCTTCCCGAGCCTCTCGGGCGGCACCCTCTTCCAGCGTTTCGCCGAGTTCCATGTATCCGGCCGGCAAGGTCCAGAACCCGCGCCGAGGCTCGATTGCACGACGGCACATCAGCACCCGGCCATCGGCCACGACCACGGAACCGACGACAACCTTGGGGTTTTCGTAGGCCACATGACCACAGTCGGCGCACACGGCGCGCTCGCGGTTGTCGCCGTCGGGAATACGTCGAACAAACATCGTCATCAGCCGGAACGTGACGTGTCGGCCATTCGGGATCAAGCCCGAACCGCACATGAGGCTACGGATAGCGCCCTTTAGAGAGCGGCGATATGTCGTATTAGGCTGGAAGTGTCGTAATCATGTGACGAAATCCGGCGATGCCCAGCCCGTGTCACGCGCCGATCGGAACTAGATTCATGGTTTACCTACCACGGTGTTTTGACCTGCCACAGCGTGATGTCGGCGCCCATGTGTGGGGCGGGGCATCAGACGCTAAGATCAAGCAGAGATCCCCGAGGCAGATTGCGAGGTGGCGACGCAGCCCGGCTTGGTGACGCTGTCACCGAAGGTTTCTCCGACAGCGGCGTGACGGGGGCGGCAACCGGCGGTGTCGTGAGAACACGGACCGGCTGTACGGTCGCCGGTCCCGGAGGGACTGGTTGAGCGGACGGGGTAATCGCTTTCGCGATACCGATAAATGTCGCGGGTGACAGCATGGCGGATATTATATTCGCCAAGGGATGAACGAAACCTTAAGACAATGGTTAAACCATCTCGCCTCGAATAATTTCCCGCAAAGTCTCCGCCGCCTCAGCAAGGTCACCCTCCAGTTCGGCGGCGAGAGACGGACCTGTCAGCATCACGTCGCCTTCGCGTGCCGCCGTCACGATGTTGCGGAGCCGCGCTTCCAATGTCGACATCCCGTATCCCGCCGCCATGCCCACCATCGCGTGAGCGTGCGCCATAACCGCACCGGGTGCACCCGTCACCAGTGCGCGCCGTAGTGCCGGGAGCCGATGATCCAGATCCAGAAGGCACTCTTCCACCAGATTGGCAAATGTCGCCGGGGACAGGTTGGTGCGCAATTCCGTGATCCGTTCGGAGGCCAAGATTGGCACCGTGCGCGACATCCCGAGACCATTGGTAGCCGCGTCAGCCGCAGGCTCCGCGACCGCTGACCTGGACGACCATACGTGCCTGTCCACGACCTCAAGCAGTTCCGCCAGTGATACCGGCTTGACGAGCACGCCGTTCATGCCCGCTGCCTTGAACGCAGCTTCATCTCCGGGTTCGACATTGCCCGTTAGGGCAACGATTGGGATCGAGCCAGCCGGCTCGGGCAGTGACCGGACAATCCGGGTCGCTTCCTGGCCACTCACGCCAGGCATGAAAATGTCCATGAACACCAGATCGTAGGGTAATTCCTTGACCGCCTGGATCGCGGCCTGTCCGTTTGTCGCAATATCCACCAGATGGCCCTCACGGCGCAGCATGGTCGCCGTGACCAGTTGGTTTGCGACGATGTCCTCCGTCAGTAGAATCCGTGTGCGGGGCAACCTGCGGCGCGGCAAATCGATAATCGCCGGCGATGAGCCCAGCAGAATTGCCGGTCCCTGGCCCGATCCCAGGTTTGGCCTGGAGGCTGCGCCCGAACCCGGTTCGTCTGCATCCGTCGTTGCGCCGCCGTGTGGTTGCGCCGAGGCAGGAAGACCGACCCAGAACGTGTTACCCTCGGTTGAACCAGCGGCTGATTGCTGGTCTTGGAAACGCCAAGGTTCGTATCCAATCGTGCCGCCCATCAGGGTCACCAGATGCTGGCAAATCGATAGACCCAGGCCGGAACCGACGGCCTCGTCAGCACCAATGTGGTCGAGTCGGGAAAATGGCCGAAACAAATGTGAACGAGCAACGACCGGTATAACCGGACCTTCGTCCTTGACAATAAGCCGGATCACCTCGCGCTCTTCGTGTCCCGGTTCCGCGATCAGCCACACATCGCCGGTGCGGGCGTACTTCACCGCATTCGACAGCAGGTTGAGCAGCACCTGCCGCAGCCGTCCCGGGTCGGTCAGCAGCACGGTTGGCGTGCCTTCCGAGACCCCAAGACGCAGGTTGATGCCACGCTCCGCCGCTTGGCCCGCGAGCATTTCAGCAAGACTGTTCAACAGAGGAAGCAGTTCGAACGCACTTGGACGGATCGAAAGCTTGCCAGCCTCCATCTGTGAAATGTCCAGGATATCGTTGATCAGGGCCAACAACACGTCGCCTGAATGGCGCGCCGTGGCCAGCAGTGATCTTTGCACTGGCGTCAGAACACTGTCCGCTAACAGACTGATTGCGTTGAGCAAGGTGTTCAACGGTGTCCTGATCTCATGGCTCACGATCGCCACGAAGTGGGATTTCTCGGCGTTTGCCCGCTCAGCCGCGGCCTGCGCCTCACGCAACGCCTGTTCGGCGCGCTTATGCTCGGTGATGTCGGCGTAGAGCGTGACGAAGCCGCCATCAGGCAACCGGTTGCGCCGCAGTTCCACAGGTACGATCGTCAGGCCGTTGCCGTTGAACGACACCGAAGGGTGCGATCCGCAACCGGCTCATGCGGCATGCGACCTCCTGCTCCGGATCGGTGACATGGCCAAATTGTCCGGTATTGATCTGCGCACGCAGGATTTCCTCGATCGGCAAGCCGACTCGCAAAAGCTCGGCAGGAATGCCGGCGATTTCGGGGAACCGGGCATTCCACTCGACCAGGCAGAAATGTGCGTCGAACATCGAGACGCCGTCGCTCATGCCAGCCAGCGTCGCCTCAAGCTGCTCAGCCTTTGCTGTGGCAAGGGCACGTGCCACCTCGAGTTGCGCGTTGGATGCCGCCAGAATGGCGCGGTCCTCCGCCATCAGTGCGTCTCGCCGGCGGGCCAGACGTGTGCCTTGCACCAGGAGCAACGCCAGGCCGATCAGCAATGCGGTGATGCAGCCGGCAAATATTCGGCCTGCTGGCGCCAGGTTGCTGCCGGGCGCATCGCCTCCTCCTCCCGCATCGCCACCACGACGGCGAGATTTCGGCCGGGAATGCGGCGAAACGCGTGAATGCGCCGAACCGCGTCGTTGGCCGACGCACCAATCCAGATGCCGCTATCGGCGTCTCGGATGGCAGCGAACATTGGGGTTTCCCCGACGCTGGCATCGGGATCGATGCTGGTCGGGCCGACGGCGCCACGCAGTTTGCCGACCTCCAGACCTGCCAGGCCTACGAATGCGCCGGCTCCGAGGTCGGCCTGTCCAAACACGTCAGTGATCGCCGCGATGCGGTAATCGGCGTCGATCACCCCGGCGAACGAACCGTCGGGATAGTGCAGCGACCGTGCTACATTCATGTGCCATTGCCGCATGATGCCGTCGATCGTGGCCGACCCGATATACATCTGGTTGCCGGGATCAGACGGGTCAGCCAGCACGCGAAAATAGTCCAGTCCGGAGACGTTCTGGTTGATCGCCTCCACCACCGAAGACTGTCGTATGATGCCGTTTTCGTCCGCCAGTATCATGTCGCGGCTGAGGCCGTTCAGCACCGCTGCCTGATTGCGCCACGCTTCCAGGTCGAAGTGGCGCGGATTGGCTTCCCACGCCGTGACTAAAATGCGCAACGTCTGGTCGAGGCCGAGGACCTGCCGGTTGATCTGCTCCGAGAACGTCAATGCTTGGTTGGCAAGGGTGGCCGTGACGCGGGCAGTGTTTTCCAACCGCTGGGCATCGATGGCATGCGTCGTGCCGACCCAGGTCAACATGGCCAGGCCGGCGGCCGCTGTAACGATGCCCGCGGCGGCAACGAAGTGCTTGTCCGGCTTCATGGTCCAGGTCAAAAACCGAGGGAGAACAATAGGTCCAGCCAACACGCGGCCTACAGACGTACTACCCGCAATTACGCTCCGAATACAACTTAGTTACGCAATCGCAGCGCCCGCGGTTGATCCCGGCTGCAATTTAATCGCTGCCGCGGCGATTATCCGCGCTCCGGCTTGCTCTGCCGAACACGGGGTGCGATTGTCCGACCGGTTCGGACGCCGCGAAGGCGGTCCCAGCTGTGTTCCGCCGATGAGGATATGATGGCAAAAATCAAGGTCAAGACCCCGGTCGTCGAGTTGGACGGGGACGAGATGACCCGCATTATCTGGGGTTTTATCAAGGACAAGCTGATCCTTCCGTACCTGGATATCGATCTGAAATATTATGACCTCGGTATCGAATACCGTGACAAGACGGACGATCAGGTGACCGTCGATGCGGCCCACGCGATCGCCCAGTACGGCGTCGGCGTAAAATGCGCGACCATTACCCCGGACGAGGCCCGGGTGACGGAATTCGGCCTGAAGCGGATGTATCGCAGCCCGAATGGCACGCTGCGCAACATCCTGGACGGCACGATCTTCCGCGAGCCGATCATCTGCAAGAATGTGCCGCGCCTGGTGCCGCACTGGACCCAGCCGATCGTCATCGGCCGCCATGCCTATGGCGACATCTATCGCGCCACGGAAATGAAGATCCCCGGTCCCGGCAAGGTCACGATGACCTACCAGCCGGCCGATGGCGGTCCTGCGCAGACCCTGGAAGTGCACAGCTTCAGCGACGGTGGCGGCGTGGCGATGGCGATGCACAACACCCGCGTGTCGATCGAAGGGTTCGCCCGCGCCAGCTTCAACTACGCCCTGATGCGCGGTTGGCCGCTGTACTTCTCCACCAAGAACACCATCCTGAAGACCTACGACGGCTACTTCATGGACATCTTCGCGACGATCTACGAAAACGAGTTCAAGGCGGAGTTCGACCAAACGCGGCCTGACCTACGAGCACCGGCTGATCGACGACATGGTCGCCTGCGCGCTGAAGTGGAACGGCGCCTACGTCTGGGCCTGCAAGAACTACGATGGCGACGTGCAGTCCGACACCGTGGCGCAGGGCTTCGGATCGCTGGGCCTGATGACGTCCGTGCTGCTCAGCCCGGACGGCACAAAGGTGGAAGCCGAGGCGGCGCATGGCACCGTTACGCGCCATTACCGCCAGCACCAGCAGGGCAAGGAGACGTCGACCAACCCGATCGCCTCGATCTTCGCCTGGACCCGCGGGCTGATCTATCGCGGGCAGTTCGACAACACGCCGGACGTGACGGCATTCGCCGAAACGCTGGAGAAGGTGTGCATCGAAACGGTCGAGTCCGGGCACATGACCCGCGACCTGTCGATCCTGATCGGTCCGGACCAGCCCTGGCTGAACACCCAGGCGTTCCTCGGCAAGCTGGACGAAAACCTGCAAAAGGCGATGAAGTAAACGTCCTGCCCTCGGCGTTCGCTTCGCACTGTGAAGCGAACGCCTGTACTCTCGTGCGAGGTGCAAGATGGACGACGTGACCGAAATCCGGGGCTTGCGCGACTATCCGCTCGCCCGCCGCGGCATGCTGATGACCGGGCTGATCAGCGGCTTCACCTTGGCTACCCAGCGGGTGGAGGCGCAGGCGATCCACACCGACACCACCGGTATCGACGCGGGCGAGACCAAGATCCCGACCACGAGCGGCGAACTTGCCGGCCTACTACGCCAAGCCGGACCACACAGGGAACCTTCCCGGTCATTCTGGTGAACGAGGAGATCTTCGGCGTCCACGAGTACATCAAGGACGTCTGCCGGCGGCTGGCCAAGGCCGGCTATTTCGCGGTGGCGACAGAGTATTATGCCCGCATCGGCGATCTCTCGAAAATGACCGACGTCGGCCAGATCATCAGCGACGTGATCTCCAAAGCGCCGGACGCGCAGTATATGGCGGACCTGGATTCGACGGCCACTTGGGCAATGCGCCATGGCGGCAGTTCCACCCGCATTGGCGTCATGGGGTTCTGCCGCGGCGGACGCCAGACCTGGCTTTATGCGGCGCACAGTCCGCGTCTGCGGGCGGCCGTCGCGTTCTACGGTCCGCTCGGTGGCAATCCGTCATCGATCCAGCCGAATACCGCGCTGGATCTGGCCGCAAAGATCAAATGCCCACTGCTCGGTCTGTACGGCGGGAAGGATCAGAGTATCCCGGTCGACCTGGTGCACCAGGCGGAGGCCAAGGCCAAAGCGGCGCATAAGACAGTCGAAATCGTCATCTATCCCGATGCGCCGCATGGCTTTCACGCCGACTACCGGCCGAGCTACCGGCAGGCGGACGCCGAAGATGCCTGGAAGCGGGCATTGGCATGGTTTCACCGGTTTGGCGTAAGCGCCGCCGGCTGAAACCAGCGCTTTGCTACCCGCCGAACGCTGAAAGCCCGGTTTGCGCCCGGCCGAGGATCAGCGCGTGCACGTCGTGCGTGCCCTCGTAGGTGTTCACCGTCTCCAGGTTCATCACATGCCGGATGACGTGATATTCGTCGACGATGCCATTACCGCCATGCATGTCGCGGGCGACACGGGCGATATCCAGCGCCTTGCCGCAGTTATTGCGTTTCAACAGGCTGATCATTTCAGGTGCCGCGTTGTGCTCGTCCATCAGCCGGCCGAGCCGCAGGACAGCATGCAGGCCTAGCGTAATCTCGGTTTGCATATCGGCAAGCTTCTTCTGGATCAGCTGCGTCGCAGCCAGCGGGCGGCCGAACATCATCCGCTGAAGGGTGTATTCGCGCGCCGCATGCCAGCAGAATTCTGCCGCCCCGAGCGCGCCCCAGGCGATGCCATAGCGCGCGTTGTTCAAACAGGAGAACGGGCCGCGCAAACCCTTGACGTTGGGAAGCTGGTTCTCGGCCGGGACGAAAACGTCCTGCATCATGATCATGCCCGTTACCGATGCCCGGAGCGAGAATTTGCCCTCGATCTTCGGCTGCGTCAGGCCGTCCATGCCGCGCTCCAGAATGAAGCCGCGGATATCGCCGGCGTCGTCCTTCGCCCAGACCACCAGTACATCGGCGATCGGCGAGTTGGTGATCCAGGTCTTCGAACCGTTCAGCAGAAACCCGCCATCGACGGTTTTCGCGCGGGTGCGCATGGACGCGGGGTCGGAGCCGGCGTCCGGTTCGGTCAGGCCGAAGCACCCGACGAATTCCCCGGTGCGCAGCTTGGGCAGGTATTTTTGCCGCTGGTCCTCGGAGCCGAATGCGTAGATCGGATACATCACCAGCGACGATTGCACGGAGAATGCCGAGCGGTAGCCGGAGTCGACACGTTCGACCTCGCGGGAGATCAGGCCGTAGCTGACATAGTTGACCCCGGCGCAGCCATAACCATCCAAGGTGGCGCCGAGAAAACCCATCTCACCGAATTCATTCATGATCTCGCGATCGAACTTTTCCAGCCGGTTGGCCATCAGCACCCGGGGGAAGAGCTTCTCCTGGCAGAAATCATGCGCGGCATCACGGATTGCGCGTTCGTCTTCAGACAAGGCGGACTCAAGGCGAAGCGCATCGTCCCAGGCGAATGGCGAGAAATGGCTCGTGTAGCGGCCAGACGTGGGGGAGTCGTTCATGCGTCGGTCTCTCTGTTCTCCGCGGCCTGTGGCGGACGTGTACGTAGGAACATGAAGGCTGGCACATCATCCCCGAAGCCCACAACAGCCGGCCCCAGATCATCGTCACGGCGGTAACGTTCGCGCCTGAAGTCGTCTCGCCTTGGCTCCACCCGCCGGGCCTCGTCCCGCCTCGGTTCGTCGCGGATGGACTCAGCGCGAGCAGGTTCAACCGACCGTGTTTCTTCCTGTGCCGCGTCGGGACGCACGGGTGTGGAACGTTTGGTCTCGGTCCGCCGCTGATCCTCCCGACGCCCCGGACGTTCCGCCACCACAGCTAGCTCGGGCTGCGCCGGTCGCTCGGCCCGCGTCCGTTCGGTGCGCGGCCGCTCGGTCTTTGCTTTCGGTTCGCGCGTCTTGGGCTTTTCAACCGGCTTTTTGGCCTCGGCCGGCTTCTTGGGCGCCGCCGATTTCCGACCACGGCGCTTGCGTCCGTCCTTTTCGGCCCAATCGACGGGGTCGAGACCTTCCACCAGAACCGGCGGAATCGGATGGCCGATGAGTTTCTCGATCTGCTCCACTGCGTAGCGATCTTCCGGGGCGGCGATCGTGAAGGCCTTGCCCTCCAACCCCGCCCGTCCGGTACGGCCGATACGATGGACGTAGTCCTCGGCGTGAATGGGCACGTCGAAATTGAACACGTGAGACAGCCCGCCGATATCGATGCCTCGGGCAGCGACGTCGCTGCAGACCAGCAACCGAAGTTCGTTCGCCTTGAACTTTTCCAACGTCGAGAATCGCACCGTCTGAGCGAGGTCGCCGTGTAGCGCGCCGGCGTCAAAATGGTGTTTGGTTAGCGATTTGTGCAGGATATCCACGTCACGCTTACGGTTGCAGAAGATCAGGGCGTTCTGCACGTTCTGACTGCGAATCAGTCGCCGAAGGGCCTCCCGTTTGTCGTGTTCGGCGACCAGCGCCAAACCCTCGGTGATTGTCGTGGCGACCGAGGCTGCCCGGGATACGGCGATCTCTTTCGGGTTCTGCAGGAACGCATCGACCAGACGACGGATTTCCGGACCCATGGTGGCCGAGAAAAACAACGTCTGCCGGGTCTTCGGCAGCATCGACACGATCCGCTCGACATCAGGAATGAAGCCCATGTCCAGCATGCGGTCGGCTTCGTCGATCACCAGCAGCCTCGTGTCGGACAGCAGGATGGACCCGCGGTCAAACATATCCAGCAAACGGCCCGGTGTCGCGATCAGCACATCGACGCCGCGGTTCAGCACGTCCTTTTGGTCGGACATGCTTTCGCCGCCGATGATCAGAGCGTGAGTCAGCTTCAGGTATTTGCCGTATTGGACGAAATTCTCGGCGACCTGCAGCGCGAGTTCGCGCGTCGGCTCCAGGATCAGGCTGCGCGGCATGCGTGCGCGGGCCCGCGAGCCGGAGAGGATATCCAGCATAGGCAACGTAAAGCCGGCGGTCTTGCCGGTGCCGGTCTGCGCGGTACCCATGACGTCCCGGCCCATCAGGACGTAGGGGATCGCCTGCTCCTGGATCGGTGTTGGGTGCCGGTAGCCCATGTCGTCGATGGCCCGCAGCACTTCCGGGGAAAGACCGAGGTCAGCGAATACAACGCGAGCGGGCTCTGGTGGCGGACCTAAGGCAATCGGCACAACGGATGGATGTTCATCCTCTTGGTCCGACGGTTCGTCGTCCCGGTCAGACCGAGCATCCTGCTCGTCTTGGGGCGCATCTTGTTGGTCACGCGATGATGGCGTCCCATCGGCGTGGGGGTCCTCGTGGTCGCGAGGTTCGCTTTCAACCGCATGCTGGCAGCCCGCCAATTCGATAGCGTCGGCTGCCTTTGGCGTCGGCGATTTACCGTTGCCGGGCTCGCCCGGGTCGGCACTTGGGTGTCCGCCAGCTTGCCGTTCAACAGTCGGGCTTTCAGCATCGGGATGTTCAGCAATGGGGAATTCCGCCACAGGATGATCCCTAACGGGCAATTCCGCGTCGGTCGGTTCCGGTAGAGCGGTCGTTGTTTCGGTCAAATCCGGTCCTGTCGATTGCATGGGTGCAATGTGTCGTCGGTAATTTGGCGCTCCGCCACGATGCGCAACCGGCGCCCCGAACGGCTAAACGCCAATCCTACGTGCGAGGTGCCCTGCATCCGCTCGCGCGCCGGGCGGGGTATCGGGACTACCACGGCAAAAGTCAAGGACAGGCGGCTGGCCAATACGGCTCAACCGACGTCTGGCGCTTCAACACGCGGTCGCTTTGGCCCGTCGACGACGTGCGGACGTGGTCTTCGAGTTCGGCGTCGCTGGTTGGCCAGACGTTGCCGAGATCGGAGGCTGCGTCAATGGTCTCGGGCAACCGGCCATGTCGGTCGCAGGCCGACGTCTATTCGGCCGCGGTGCGCGTCTTACCCCGCCGAGGCCGGGGGAGGCCAGGAATTCAGCGATCTTGCTTGCTTCGAAGCCAAGCACGTCGCGGAGGATTTCCTCGGTATGCTCGCCCAGCAAGGGCGATCGCCTGACCTCGGAGACACTGTCCGACAGCTTGATCGGATTGCCGACGGACAGATATTTGCCGCGGGCCGGATGATCGACCTCGACCACCGTGCCGGTGGCGCGCAACGACTGTTCCTCGGCCAATTCCCTCATCGACAGGATCGGCCCGCAGGGAATGTCGTATTTGTTCAGGATCTCCATGGCCTCGAACTTCGTCTTGGTCATGGTCCAGGCTTCGATCGTGTCGAAGATGGATTTCAGGCGCGGCAGGCGGGCAGGGGGCTTTGCATAATCCGGATGGGTCTTCCACTCCGGCTTGCCGATCACGTCGCAGATCGCCTCCCACACCGGCGCCTGGGCGATGAAGTAGATGTAGGCGTTGGGGTCGGTCTCCCATCCCTTGCACTTCAGGATCCAGCCGGGTTGGCCGCCACCCGATGCGTTGCCGGCGCGCGGCACCGCCTCGCCGAACGGAGTATCCGGGTACTGCGGGTATTCCGTGAGCGGACCGTGCGCCAGACGCTGCTGGTCGCGTAGCTTGACGCGGCACAGGTTCAGCACGCCGTCCTGCATCGCGACGTCGACCTTTTGCCCCCGCCCCGTGGTGTTGCGCTGGAAAAGTGCGGCGACGATGCCCAGCGCCAGATGCAGCCCGGTGCCGAAATCGCCGATCTGCGCACCGGTCACCAGCGGCGGACCGTCATCAAAACCCGTCGTCGAGGCTGCCCCACCGGCGCACTGCGCGACATTTTCGTAAACCTTGCAGTCCTCATACGGGCCGGGGCCGAAACCCTTGATCGACGCCAGGATCATCCGCGGGTTGAGCTGCTGCACGCGCTCCCAGGTAAAGCCCATGCGGTCCAGCGCGCCCGGAGCAAAGTTCTCCACCATCACATCGCACGACTTCACCAGCGCCTCGAGCACTTCCTTGCCGTGCTTGTTGCGGCCGTCGATCGTGATGGACCGTTTGTTATGGTTCAGCATGGTGAAATACAGGCTATCCACGTCCTTGATGTCCTGCAGCTGACCACGGGTTATGTCGCCCACGCCCGGCCGCTCAACCTTGATCACATCGGCGCCGAACCAGGCCAGAAGTTGCGTGCATGTGGGGCCCGACTGGACATGCGTGAAGTCCAGGATACGGACGCCGTCGAGTGCTTTCGTCATTGGAATTTCTCCCGATCAGGATTGTCGTTTCTTGACCCAGCCCAGCCGCCTCGCCGTGTCATGAACCGTGCCCGGCCTGTAACCTCGACCGGGGCACGACCGGCCGACCCTACTTGTACATGGTCTGCGCCTTGGTCCCGGGCGCGTATTCCCGCGGATCAACCCAGATGTTGATCACCGCACTTTTTCGGTCACGTCGCACCGCCTCCCGCCCACGCTGCAGCGCGGCGGCGATCTGCGACGGGTCACGTACTTCCTCGCCATAACCGCCCAGCATCTCGGCGAATCGGCCGAATGGCACGTCGCCCAACAGGTTGCCGACATTGCCACGCTGTTCCCCGTATTTCGCCAGCTGACCGTAACGGATCTGGTTCATTGCAGAGTTGTTGCCGATCACCGCTAGATATGGCACGCCGAAACGATTAGCCGTTTCCATATCGAAAGCGGTCATCCCGAACGACCCGTCACCATAGTAACAAAGCACTTCTTTCCCGGGGTTCGCCAGCCCGGCCGCAATCGCGAAGCCGGTGCCAACGCCTAGCGACCCCAGCGCACCTGGGTCCATCCAATGCCCGGGCGAACGCGGCCGCACCGCCTGGGCCGAGATCGTCACCACGTCGCCGCCGTCGCCGATGTAAATCGTGTCCTCGGTCAGGAACTCATTGATCTCATAGGCGACGCGAACGGGTTGATGGGCGATGCTGTTCGATCTGAACACCGGCATCAGCTTCTCGGTCGCCGCTGCCTCCAGCTGCTGCAGCTGCGGCCATCCAGTCCTTGCGCGCCAGACGCTTGTCGTTTTTCAGCCGCCCGCTGGCGGCCTGTCGCACTGCGCCCAGGATGGCGCCGGGATCGCCGACCAAGCCCAGGGCGATGTCGCGGTTCTTGCCGACCGTGCGGTAGTCCATGTCGATCTGCACCAGCGCCGCACCCCGGCCCATGCGCCGGCCGTAGCCCATGCGGAAGTCGAACGGCGTGCCGACAATGACGATGACGTCGGCTTTGTCGAAGCCCTCCCGTCTTGTGCGGTCGAAATGATGTGGATCGCCGGGTGGCAGCAGACCGCGGCCCGCACCGTTGAAGTAGCCGGGAATATCCAGGCCGCGCAACAGCGTCGATCGCCTCTTTGTGGCCCCGCGCGGTCCATACCTGCTGGCCGTAGCAGGATCGCCGGCCGTTCGGAATTGACCAGGATGTCCGCCAGTTTCTCGATGTCGCGCCGGGTCGCCGATGGATTTCGTCGATGCGCGGTAATGTCCGGGCTGCGGAATCATCGCCTTGCTGACGTCGATCTCGCGATCCAGCACGTCGCGGGGAATTTCCAGATAGGATGGCCCTGGCGCACCGTGCAAAACATTCCCGCGCCGCCATCGAAACCATGTCGGCGATCCGCTCCGTGCTGCGGACCGAGGCGGACATCTTGGTGATCGGCTTCATGATGTCGACGTGCGGCAGATCCTGCAGCGACCCCATCATGTGCTGGGTCAGCGCGCCCTGACCGCCGATGTGCAGGACTGGACTTTCCGAGCGGAAGGCGGTGGCGATGCCGGTCATGGCATTCATGCAGCCGGGTCCGGCGGTGGTGACGACACAGCCCAGCTTCCCGGTCTGCCGTGCATAGCCATCGGCGGCGTGGGCGGCGACCTGCTCATGCCGGACGTCGATGATGCGGATGCCCTCATCGACGCAGCCGTCGTAGATATCAATGATATGACCGCCGCAAAGCGTGAAAATCGTGTCCACGCCTTCGTTCTTCAAGGCTTTGGCGACCAGGTGACCGCCGGAAAGAACGCTGCCGTCGCGCCGTTTTGCCTGCAGGGTGTCGTCCGCTGTACTCGCTGACATGTTCACTTGCCTCCCATTTCATTCGTAATCAGGCGGGCTTTTCCCCGGTCCGCTTGTGGCCGGTCGAGAAAATCGCCGTGCCGTTCAACATGAACCGCAAGGCCCAAGGTATGTTCGCGCACCAGCCGCTCGGCCAAGTCCGGATCACCCGCCTGCAACGCGGCAATGATCGCGCGATGATCCGCCACGGACCGTTGTGCGCGGTTGTCCTGGGTCATCGTGACAGCGCGCACCGCCCGCATATGGATGAATAATGAATCGGTCAGGCTGGACATCAGGCCAATGCCGCCCAGGCGGATGATCGCCCGATGAAATTCCATGTTTGCGTCAGAATACTCTGTCAAATGCCCGGACGGATCTTCCTCGAACGCATCCATCAGACCGGTCAGTCCGGCAATCCCGGATGCGGGGGCGGCGGTTGCCGCCAGGCGGGCGGCCATGCTCTCGATTGCCGCCCAAACCGTAATCATCTCGATGATTTCGCGTTTGGTCTTGCGCACCACGACGATGCCGCGGCGCGGGATGGAACGCACGAAACCCTCCTGCTCCAGCACCGAAAGGGCTTCGCGGATAGGCGTGCGGCTGACGCCGAGGTCCTCGCCGAGCTGGCGTTCGTCCAGCCGGATTTCGTCGGACCGACCGTAGATATCCATTTCCATGATGGCGCGTTTGATAGCGTCGCAAGCCTGCTTGCGCAGGCCGAGCCCGGTATCGAGCGGTTCGATCCGCAACCTTGGTTGGCTTTGGGACACCGCGGTCCTCCCGTCGTCGGGGTATTTTGTATTTTGTATACCAGAGACGTCAAGCGGCAGGCTCGGCTTGGGGTATTCCCCCTGATGCAAACCGATGAACCAGAGGCGGGCATCGATCGGCCGGACGCGGGAGTCGTCGCCTTGGACGTCATCGATCGATACAAATTTTGGTGACGATACTATCAGACTTGGTAAACGTCTGAGCCAGGTTCTCGGAAAACGTTCGAAAGAGTGGTTCAGCAAATCCATGAGTGACAGTTTCAAGCGCCGGCGGCGGACCGGTTCGACGTCCGCGCGTTACCGGCCCTCACCGCTCGTTTCTGTGGAATCCGCGGGATCAGCCAGAATCGGAAAGACGCAACTTGCGGCCTGCGGCGCCGTCGGGATTGTGGTCGTCACACTGACGGCGCTGATCTGGATGGTGACCAACCATACGGTGCAGGAGCAGCGGGTTGAAGTCCGGGACCGGGCGGAGCAGGCCCTGCTCGCCCAGGCCACAACCATGGCGGAGACCGTTGCGCATGAACTGCTGTTGATCGATCAAAGCCTGACAATCATTCAGGCCGCCTGGAAGTTGGACAGCGATTCGGTCAACCTCGACACATGGCGACAAAACATGCCTGCATTGATGGAGGTCGCCGATGACTTGTTCATCAGCGACGAGCAGCATGTCATCCGTCAGGACATCCTGCCGCAGGCCATCGGGCAGGGTGTCGGCGCTGCCTATGTCACGTTTCCCCATGGGTCGCTGGAGCAGTCCGAAACCGACGGAACAAAGAGCAAAGAGTCGTTACTGTTGCAGAGGAACACGGGTGTGTCGATTGATGCGCGCCAGTTCCTGATGTATATCGTCCGACCCCTGGATCATCCCAACGGCTGGCTGATCGGGGCGTCATATCGATCAGCCGAGTTGACCAAGCTATTCGCGCAGTCGGCGCTTGGCTATAACCCGGTGGTTGCGCTGGTCGATACCCAGCGTGGCGTACTGCAGGCCATCGTCGGCCCGGCCGCGCGCCACCCGAAAACCGACCTATCGCAAGGCCCCTTGTTTGGCCTCATGACCCGATCGCCGGCGGGCACCTGGCTCGGTGATACGGCGATCGATGGCGTGGAGCGAATCCACGCATTTCATCGCGTCGGCAATCGCGACATGGTGGTCCTGGTGGCGGCGAACTGGGGCGAAGTCATGGCACCGGCGGATAATCTGGCGGCAGGGGCACGGTCGCTCGCTTGCGTCGCCACAGGCCTGGTCGGCGGTATCGGTGGCCTGGTCTTGTGGGGACTCTCCACCGTCCGCGCCAATCGCCGGAAGAAACGTGTATTCGACCGTAACAAAACCGAGCTGGAGCGGCTGCGGACTGATGCGATCGTCACCATCGCCCGATCACAACTCAATGCCGCTCGACTGCAGGCGTTGATCGACAATGTCCCGGACGGCATTGCCTTGTTTGATTCCGGTGGCCGTCTGGTTCAATGAAATCATCCGTTCCTTTATAATATCGGTATCGATCCGCGGAAGGACATGCCGCTCGATACATTGTTGCGAGAACAGGCGGCAACCGGAATGTTCGCGCCGCCGGCCGAAGCTGAAATCGCACGTCGGGTTAGGATTCTCCAGGCCGCCGACCCAGTCGGTGTTTCCCAGTCCGGACCAGATCATCAATCGCTGACGCTCCGCGGGGTGCGGGTTTCAGAGGGAGGCTTTATTCTTCTGTTGCAGGGCGTTATCGACCAGCAACCGCCGCCGTCCAGCTTGACGCGGATTCACGAAGCGGCGGATCCGGAACCGGCTGCTCCCGCGCCGATCGAATGGTGATCAGAAGTTCATGCATTTTACCCTGTGTCAGGCCCTGCCTAGCTGTTTCGCCCCGATCACGTCACAGTAGAAACGGCAGGATCACCGCGGTCAGCAAGGCATTCAGACCCATCGCGATCCCGGCGAACGTGCCGGCCAGCGGATCGACCTGGAAGGCGCGGGCAGTGCCGATACCATGGGCTGCCAGACCGGCGGCAAAGCCTCGGGCGCGTTTGTCGGTGATCCGCAGTCCATTCATCAGCGGCGTCACGATGATCGCGCCCAGAATGCCGGTCAGGATCACCAGAACCGCGGTCAGTGCGGCGTCACCGCCAAGCCTTGATGAAATTCCCATCGCCACCGCGGCGGTGACCGATTTGGGTGCGATCGAAGCCACAATTGTCGGTGCGGCGCCAAGAGCCCGGGCGATTACCACCGCCGAAACGATCGCGGTGACTGAACCAGCCGCCAGCGCGCATGCCATCGGCAGGATCGACCGCATGACCAGTTGCCGGTTTTGATAGAGCGGGATGGCCAGCGCGACAGTGGCTGGACCAAGCAGGAAGTGAATGAACTGCGCGCCGTCGAAATACGTGCCGTAGGGCGTGCCGGTGCCGCGCACCAGAAGGCCAACCAGGCACATCGACAACAGGACCGGATTGGCCAGTGGGGCACGCCCCAGCGCCGCTGACAACCGGTCGCAGAGGCAGTATGCCAGGATCGTCACCGTCAGCCACAACAGCGGCGTTCGTGCCAGGTAGACCCACAATGCGAATACGTCGTCGTTCATGACGTCCGCCGCGCGACGAAGCCGAAAACCCAGGCGGTCACCGTCAGGCTCAGGACGGTCGAAACCCCGACCGCCACCGCGATCGCCAGTGCGTTGTGCGCCAGTATATCCATCCGCTGAACGACGCCGACGCCTGCCGGGATGAACAGTAACGACAGATGCGACAGGATGCCACGGCCGGTTTGCTCGAAGGTTCCGTCACGCAGTTCGGTGGGCGCCAACCGGCCTACCCGGTCGCGCACCGCCAGCAGCAGCACGCACAGCACCAGCCCGATGACCGGTCCCGGAACCGGCGCGCCCGTCGCCCGGGTAATCGCCTCGCCCACCAATTGGCACAGCAGGATCAGACCCAGGCTGAGCAGCATGCAGCGGGCGCGTCAGACCCGTTCGATCAGGGCGGCGATGCCCTGGCCGACACCGATGCACATCGTGGCGATCGCCCGCTTCTGACCCAGCGTTTCCAGGGCGTTGACGGCTGTCAGCGCCAGCCTGGCGCCGGACATGCCAAGCGGATGACCCAGCGCGATTGCACCGCCGTGGGGGTTCACGTGGTCGGCGTCCTCGGACAGGCCGAGTTGACGCAGAACCGCGATGCCCTGGCTGGCAAAGGCCTCGTTCAGCTCGATCAGGTCGACATCGCCGATCGACAGGCCGGTCTTGGCCAACAATCGCTGAACCGCCGGGGCAGGGCCGATGCCCATGATCCGCGGTGGCACACCTGCGGTGGCCATGGCGACAACTCGCGCCCGCGGCGTCAGGCCGTGCCGCCTGGCGCCTTCCTCGGACGCCAGGATCAGCGCCGCGGACCCGTCATTCACGCCGGAGGCGTTGCCGGCCGTGACCGTTCCCGGGTCGCGGAACGGGGTCTTCAGCTTGGCCAGCATCTCCAGCGTGGTATCCGGGCGCGGGTGCTCGTCCTGCGCAACGACGGTATCACCCTTGCGGCCCTTGATCGTGACCGGCGCGATCTCCTGGGCAAAGAAGCCACGGTCCTGTGCCTTCCTGGTCCGCATCTGACTGTTGTAGGCGAACTTGTCCTGATCAGCGCGGGAGATCTGGAACTCCTCCGCCACGTTCTCGCCCGTCTCGGGCATCGAGTCGGTGCCGTAGGCCTTCTGCATCAATTTGTTTACGAAGCGCCAGCCGATCGTGGTGTCGTAAATTTCAGCCGAACGACTGAACGCCTCGGTTGCCTTGCCCATGACGAACGGGGCTCGGGTCATGCTTTCCACACCGCCCGCCAGCATCAGGTGCGCATCGCCCGACTTGATGGCACGCGCGGCCGTCCCGACGGCATCAAGGCCGGAGCCGCACAGGCGGTTGATCGTAGAGCCTGAAACCGCTGTCGGAAGGCCGGCGAGCAGCACGGCCATGCGGGCGACGTTGCGGTTGTCCTCGCCAGCCTGGTTGGCGCATCCCATGATGCAATCATCCAGCGCCTCCCAGTCGATGCCGGGATTGCGATCGGCCAGGACACGGATCGGATGCGCGGCCAGGTCATCGGCCCGCACATCGCGCAGGGCGCCGCCGTAGCGACCGATGGGGGAGCGGGTGAAGTCACAAATGTAAGCCTCGGCCATGCAGAAAGTCCTCCCCTTGATGTTGGACGCGGTTAACCACCCAACGTGTTTAACCGCTCAGGGATGAGGACACCAGACCGGCCCGACTGACACTGGCCGCCGCCACTGGCCGCCGCCGATCAGCCTGCCACGAGAGAAGGTTCTGAAACGTCTGTGTCTATCCGGGGATGCGCTGGCGAGCCGACACGGTTCCGCCATCCCTGCAGACGCTCCATGACATGGACCCGCGAGCGATGCATGCGCCACCGCAGCGTGGTCTCGGTTGACACCGAGCGCCGGTATTCCGCGTCGTGCAACGTCTTGAAGTCGCACGCCTGCTTGACCGGATCGTCATAAAACGTGGCGATCTTGGCGGCGCCCATACCCGGTGTCGCAAGCCAGCGTGGGGCGTGGACCGTGACAAGTCGCTCGATATCGGTCAGCAGACGTACCATGCCCATGCCGGTGGCCGGGCATGATGCCTGGAAGGCATCGCCGATCATGACAATCCCATCCCGCCGGTAGTCTTCGGAGACGTATAAATCGATCGGCCGGGCGACGACCGGCCCTGCGGTGCGGTATTGCCCGATCACAGATTGAAGGCCGGGCAAAGCCTCGGCCAGGCCAGCCGCGGGGTCGGCGAGGAACTTCTTGGTCCACTGATCCCGGTAATCACGGTACGTAAACAGGTTGACCCGCGTAGTGGCGCCAATCGTGAATGCGGCGAGATAGTCGATTTTATCGCGGATTTCCTCGCGTTGATACACTACGAAGGAGTGTTCGAATGGTGTTCCGCCGGCGGGCTCGATGTCGAAGCCGAATGTCAGCGAGTGCGCTTCCCGAATTATGCGCCGCTTTATCCCGGACTGTTTGCAGAGCAAATATCCTTGTCCAGTCGCAAGAATGATCAGTCGCCCGCAAAGGACGCGACCGTCGGCTGTTCGGACACGCTGCACCGTGTCGCTGGTTTCAACTTCCGTAACCCGCCCGGTGATCATGTTGACGGTCGGGGGCAGGCTGGAACGAGCCCGATTGACAAGTGCCTCGTAACAAATCCCGAAATTTAATGTCCTGGCCGATCCGACAACGTGGCCAAACCGCGCTAATGTTACGGTTTCACCACGAAACAGATCGAAGGTAAGCTTATCAAGAAATCCGAGACGGCGCAGTTGCTCGACTTGCGGGCCATCCAAATGCTCACAACGGAAATCTGCCGGATAGACGATGTGCCGATCAATGAGACATACGCTGTAACCAGCGCGACCCAAGGCGGTTGCGGCCAACGTTCCGCTGATGCCACTCCCCACAATTAATATATCAGAAATCGAGGCTGTACTACACGCTCGATCCGAAACGGCATCTATGCTCACTGAGCGAGGCTCCAGAAAACTCCTAGAAAAGATCGTAGCCCGAACTTACAAATTTTCTGATCAACAGCCGATGATGTGTGTAACACAACATTTCCGCAGTTATGTCTCCGGACGAGTGAACCACTGGGGCAAAGCGAACCTTGAACGTCTGCGCCAAGCCAAAGTTCTGTCGCAAACATGAATTCTACGACATTGAATGTGGGATCGCGGGTCACGCCACGATGATTTAATCCATGAGTTTGTGTGCGGACGATAGGCGCCAGGCAGGTACTTAACTTGGCGGTGAGTTACCGATCGGAATGTACCAATCATATTGAGGGTGGATTAGTATGATATCGACATATATATGGATCCCGCGGATGCCGGAGACACGATCATTGTCCGCGGTCTGCAGCTGCGAAGCGGCCCGACCGAACCGGCCATCCTAGCCATCGATCAGCGACCGGGTTATTTGAACCTGCTGCGGTTCAAGGAAACTAAAATGCTGACATGGTGGGAAAAGTGGCGATTGTCGCCGGCGCGGGGTCGGTCGGTCCGGTCGGACAGCGCAATCTGGGGCAATGGCAAGACAACGGCGATTTTGCTCGCCCGGCAAGGCGCCGCGGTCTTTCTGTTGGACGTCAACGAGGAGGCGATGGCCGACACAAAGTCGATCATCGAGAGCCGAAGGCGGCACCTGCGCCACCCATCGCTGTGACATGATGGTTGCGGCTGACGTGCAGGAGATGGTGCAGGCCTGCCTGGAGCGCTTCAAGCGGATCGACATTCTGGTCAACAACGTCGGCGGTTCGGCGCCGGGCGATCCGGTTTCCATGACCGAGGAGGTCTGGGACCGCCAGATCGACTTCAACCTGAAGACCGCGTTTCTGGGTTGCAAATATGTCTGCCGGTGATGGTCGAGCAGGGCAAAGGGGCGATCGTCAACATCGCCTCGGTCGCCGGAATGCGGAACGACTTTCTCAGCGGACGTTCGCATGTCGGCTACAGCGCGTCGAAGGCGGGCGTGATCCAGTTATCGCGGTCGGTTGCAGGGACCTATGCGAAAAAGGGCATCCGCGTAAACACCGTGGTGCCCGGATTGATGCACACGCCGCTCGTCGAGTATCGGCTGGCTCGGTCCGTTGGCGGGAACGATTCGCAAAAGCTGATCGATGCCCGTCACGCGGCGGTGCCGATGGGGCACATGGGCAATGCATGGGACGTGGCACATGCGGTGCTGTTTCTGGCGTCGGACGAGGCTCGCTTCATTACGGCGACAGAGCTTGTGGTCGATGGTGGCAGCACCGCGACTATGCCGTAAGATTGCCGGGGGGACATTGCCCGGCAGACAGCGCCGGGTCAGGGGGGGGCGCCGCTGGGTCAAGCCTGTCACCCATCGGCAAACAAGCCGGCCCCTGCAATCCTGTTCGTTAAAAGAGTTGCGGGAGAAGGAAGATGATGAGGTGTTTAATTTCCCCCCTCACGCAACCCCTCATGGCATGAAAGCGCCGCCGTTCACGTGGATGGTCTGGCCGGTGACGTAACGGGCCTCGGCCGAACACAGGAACCGCACCATCGCGGCGATTTCATCGGGTTGACCGCGGCGCCCCAGCAGACTGTCCGGCAACACAGACCGGCCGTGGTTGCCGCCCGCCGCGGCGCCGCGAATGGTTTCGATCGATCCCGGCACGACAGTATTGACGGTGATATTGTCGCCGGCGAGTTCCTTGGCCAGAGCGCGCGTCAGCCCGACCATGCCGGCCTTGGCGGTGACAGCGTGCACGCGTCCCACCGCGCCGACATGGGCGGAGATGCCGCCCAGATTGACGATCGATCCGCCGCCCGCCGCGGCGATGATGCGGGGCCGCGGCATGGGCGCAGTAGAACGCGCCGTCCAGCGTCGCGCCCATGATCTCCCGCCATTCTTCCGGCGTCATGTCGGCAGAATTTCGTCTGCCGGCGGACCGACGCGTTGTTGACCAGCACGTCCAGCCGGCCGAATTGTTCCACCGCGGCCTCGATCAGACCCCTGGCCTGGGCCGGATCGGTGATATCGGCCAGTGTGCACCGCGCCTCGACCGCCGCTTTCGCGCACCAGCCGCGCGGTTTCCTCCGCGTCGTGCTCAGCCTGGCGGGCGGTGACCAGGACGCGGAAACCATCGCGCGCCAGATGCAGCGCGATCGCGCGGCCGATGTTCAGCGCGCTGCCGGTGACGAGCGCCACCTTGTCCTGATCCGTCATGACGAAGCCTCCTGTGACCCGGCGCGATTGGACAGGGAAAGCGGCTTGGTGTGCAATGCGGCTTGGAGCTAAACAGGAGGAAAACATGGCACAGGCTCCATCATCCGCATCCCGCGACCGCGTTCGCGAAACCGTTCCCAAGATGATCGAGGTGACCGAGCAGGTGCTGTTCGGCGACATCTGGGAACGCCCGGAGCTGTCCAAGCGCGACCGCAGCCTGATCGTCTGCGCGGTGCTGACCGCGACCTACCGGCCGGAGCAACTGCGCGGCCATCTGCAGCGCGCGCTCGACAACGGTCTGACCAAGACCGAAATCTCCGAGATGATCACCCACGTCGCGTTCTACGCCGGCTGGCCGGCCTCGATGTCGGCGGCGAACATCGCGCGTGAGATTTTCGAAGCGAACCCGTAAGAATTGAAGCAGGGACGGAAACGATGAAGGCGGGCTTTATCGGCCTTGGCACCATGGGTGCCAGCATGGCCGCGAATTTGCAAAACGGTATCCAGAAGGACGGCCACACCGTCCTGGTGCATGACGTCCGTCGTGACGCAGCGGCATCACATATCAAGAACGGCGCGACGTGGGCGGACAGCCCGCTGCGATCGCCGCCGAGTGCGACATCATCTTTTCGTCCCTGCCGGGTCCGGTCGAGTTCGATGCCGTGTCGTATGGCGAAGCGGGTCTGTTATCGACGATCCGCCCGGGCACAGCCTATTTCGACCTGACCACGAATGCGCCTTCAACCGTCCGCAAGGCGCACGCGGACTACGAGAAGAAGGGCGCTTATCTGTTCGACGCTCCGGTCAGTGGCGGCCCGCGCGGCGCGGCCACCGGCAAGCTGGCGATCTGGTGTGGCGGCGACCAGGAGGTGTTCGAAAAATGGAAGCCGGTGCTGGACACGATCGGCGACCAGGCAAAATACATCGGCCCGATCGGTGCCGGATCGGTCGCGAAGCTGGTGCACAACTGCTACGGCTACATCGCCACCGCGGCGGCGGCCGAGGTGTTCAGCATGGGCGTGAAGGCGGGGATCGAGCCGCTGGCGATCTGGGAGGCGGTGCGCCAGGGCGCGATCGGCCGGCGCGGCGCGTTCGACTCGCTGACCGACCAGTTCCTGCCGAACAAATACGAACCACCGGCATTCGCGCTGCGTCTCGCGCATAAGGACGTTTCGCTGGCGACGGCTCTGGGGCGTGAACTGAACGTGCCGATGCGGATGGCGAACCTCGCGCTGGCTGACCTGGCCGAGGGGCTGAACCGCGGCTGGGGCAATCGCGATTCACGCGCGATCATGGTGCTGCAGACGGAGCGGGCAGGGGTCGAGATAAAGGTCGATCCGCAGCGGTTGACGGAGGCATTGGAGAACAAGTCGAAAAACGGCTAGGCTGTTCAATGGGTTGCTCGCGATTGCCTGATCCAGGACTGTCGAAAGCGATCCGGTGTGATGCCGCCCCCGTTGATTACGAAAAACATGCCTCGTCGCAATGGGTTGCAATCGGAGCAAAGTGGCAAATATCAGGCTTGATGCGAACCCGAACGAGAGTGACCCAATGACGTCGCGCCTTGCGTGGTCGTGCCTGGTGCGGTGTCCCACAGGACGCGGCAATGTCCGGTAGCAACCTGTTCGGCGAGATCCGCCGCTTCGCCCGTACGTCGGGTGCGGTTGGCGGTATCGCGGCTCGTGTGGCCGGGGAGCGGGTGTTTGGGATCAAGACCGACCGCGCTGCCCACGCCGAGGATCTGAAGACCATCCTTGGTGGCTTGAAAGGGCCGCTGATGAAGGTCGCGCAGTTCCTGTCGACGGTACCCGACGCCTTGCCCGCCGAATACACGGCGGAACTGGCGCAGCTGCAGTCGAACGCCCCCGCGATGGGCTGGAATTTCGTGCGCCGCCGGATGGCGAGTGAACTCGGTCCCGACTGGCAGTCCAAATTCGCGTCGTTCAGCAAGGAAGCATCCGCCGCCGCCAGTCTCGGGCAGGTCCATCGCGCGCGCCTGCATGATGGAACCGATGTGGCGTGCAAGCTGCAGTATCCCGACATGGCCAGCACCGTGGAGGCTGATCTGCGGCAGCTGAAACTGGCGATGGCGGTCTATCATCGGATGGACAACGCCATCCACCAGGACGAGATCTACAAGGAACTGCGCGAACGCCTGCGCGAGGAACTGGATTACCTGCGAGAGGCCGCTCAGATGCGGCTGTATGGCCTGATGTTGAGGGACCAGCCCGGTGTGCATGTGCCGGTTCCGCTGCCGGCGTACAGTACCAACCGTCTGTTGACGATGACTTGGCTCGACGGCCGCCCGCTGATGCATCGGCTGGCAGAACAGCCGCCGCAGGAGGAGCGCAACAAGATCGCCGAGGCGCTATTCCGCGCTTGGTATGTGCCATTCTACCGCTATGGCGTGATCCACGGCGACCCGCACCTGGGCAACTACCAGGTACGGCCAGACGGGTCGGTCAATCTGCTGGATTTTGGCGCCATCCGGGTATTCGGTGCGCGCTTCGTAAGCGGCGTGATCGCCCTGTTTGAGGCAGTGCGCGACCATGACGATGAAAAAGCCCAGCACGCATACGAGATTTGGGGCTTTACCGACCTGACGCGTGAAAAGATGGACGTGCTGAACATGTGGGCTCGGTTTCTATACGAGCCGCTGACTCAGGATCGGGTGCGCAGCATCCAGGAAACGAATGATCCGACCTTCGGCCGCGAGGTGGCCGAACGGGTGCATGCCGGCCTGAAGCGTACGGGCGGCGTGATGCCGCCGCGTGAGTTCGTATTGATGGACCGTTCCGCGATCGGTCTAGGTGGGGTGTTTCTGCGACTCAATGCAGAGCTGAACTGGAGCCGTTTATTTCATGATTTGATCGCCGATTTTAACGAGTCGGCGCTGGCGGAGCGGCAGGCCGCTGCGTTGGCAGAAGCAGGCGTACCGCTGGCAAAGTAACGGCCTCAATCATTTGCTGGCATCACTTCGTTGATCGGCACGACGCGATTATTACTAGCAATTGACGATTGAATTTGTCGCACGCCATAGTGGCGTCGGTATCGACGCTGACACCGCTGATTTATGCGCGTTCAAAGATATTGGCCTGTGGTTTGAATTGAGCCCGGCTGCGCCCGTGTCCGCCGCAAGCATGCTGGCGGTTCGGCAGAAGCTGGGTTCCAACGTCGCCCGGTACACGTCGCTTGCCGGATCCGTCAGATCGGTCGGTCGAGCGCTGATCACCGCTGCCGGTCAACGTCGCCGCCGGGCGGCAAACCATTCGGAAACGCCATCTGCCGGAGGAAATCGGCTGAGTAATCGATTTCCTCCGGCCAGGTCAGTCCGGCACCCAAAGGCAGCATTATCATCGTGGCGGCGAAGGTGTCGCCGTCGCGAAGGGGCGTGAACCAGCCACCGCGATCGATGATGGGCAGAAAATCCACAATACCGGACACACCGTCCGACCATGTGATCGCGACGGTATGATCCGTATAGGCAATAGCCTCGGTAATTTCGAACAGCGTCACTGCGCCAGGCGCGTGATCCGTCCAGCCGTCATGCCGCCGTCGATGACCAGCTCCGACCCCGTCATATGGCTCGACAAATCGGACGCCAGGAACAGGATGCCGTTGGCGATTTCCTGTGCCTCTCCCGCCTTGCCGAGTGGCACCATGGCTTCGGCGACCGCGTAGGGATCGATCGGCTGATTCTGCCCGATGGGAAGCTTGCCCCATATCGGCGTTGCAATGATACCGGGATGAACCGAGTTAACTCTGATGCCGTCGTTGGCCTGCGCGCATTCCATGGCAATCGACTTGGCGAACAGGCGGACCGCGCCTTTGGTGGCGCTATAGCCCGCCAGGCCAGCCGATCCCCGCAATCCGGCGACCGACGACAGCATGACGATCGATCCGCCGTTGCCAGCCCGCCGCATCGCCGGAATACAATACTTGATCGACAGGAACACACCATCGACATTGATTGCCATCTGCCGCCGCCAGTCCTTCAGCGACATGTCGATCGCATTGCCCATGATGCCGATCCCGGCATTCGCCACCAGCACGTCCAGCCGGCCAAACCGCTCGGCGGCTGCGACCACGGCTGGCCAACCATCCTCCTCGGCGACGTCATGATGCAGGTAGGTGCCACCGATTTCTTCGGCCAGCGCCAAACCGGACGCGTCGTCCAGGTCAGTCAACACCAGCTTCGCACCTTCCCGTGCCAGAACCCTGGCTGTTGCCGCGCCGATGCCGGACGCTGCACCCGTAATGACCCCGACTTTGCCGTCCAACAGTGCCATGGTTTCCCCCGCTTCTTGTTCGCGCGGTATCATCCCATTCCCGCGCCCAGGTTCCAAGGGCAGGGCAGCCGAGGCTTTGTTTTGAGTGGCCTGTGTGTTCCCGGTGCTCGCAGCGTGACGCGGCGATCTGCGATCGAGCGCTAGGGTCGCAAGTCCGCCCCAACCAGGCCCCGGGCGAACTCCCCGGCATCGAACGGCCGTAAGTCGCCGGCCTTCTCCCCGACACCGACGGCATGAACCGGCAGTCCGAAGGTCTCGGCCAGTGCCACCACGATCCCGCCGCGGGCGCTGCCGTCCAGCTTGGTAACCACAAGGCCGGTGACCGCCACCATCTCCTTGAACACCTTCACCTGCTGCACCGCGTTCTGTCCGGTGGTGGCATCGAGCACCAGCAGCACCGAGTGGGGCGCGGTCGCATCCTGCTTGCGCAGAACCCGGATGATTTTTGCCAGTTCATCCATCAGTGCGGCCTTGTTGTGCAGCCGCCCGGCGGTATCGATCAGCAGCACATCCGCACCATCGGCCCTGGCCTTCGTCAGCGCATCGAACGCTAATCCGGCAGAGTCCGCGTTCTTCCCCCCGGAAACCACCGGTGTCCCGGTTCGGTCGCCCCAGATCTGCAACTGCTCCACGGCGGCTGCGCGGAATGTATCGCCCGCCGCCATCACCGCACGCTTGCCTTGTTCGCGATAGGCCTGCGCCATCTTCCCGATCGTGGTGGTCTTGCCAGTGCCATTGACCCCAACGACCAGCACGACATGCGGCTTGTGCGTGGGATCAAGCTCCAGTGGTTTGGCGACAGGTGTCAGGATGGCGGCGATTTCTTCGGCCAGCGCTTGCTTGATCTCCTCGTCGGTGACTTCCTTGCCAAACCGGGAGCGGCGGAAGGCGGCGATGACCCGGCGTGCCGCCTCGGTGCCGAGGTCGGCGGAAATCAGCAGTTCCTCCAGTTCCTCCAGCGCCTCATCGTCCAGGCGCCGCTTGCGGAACACCGCGGTGATGCCGCCGGAAAGCTTCTGCGTGCTACGCGAGAGGCCTTCTTTGAGGCGCGAGAAGAAACCTCCCAGCGCCATCAGGCTGCCTCCGCCAACAGGCTTTCACCGGTTGATCCAGTGACCAGCACATCCATTATCCGGCCCGCGCTGACGGGGTGCACCAGGCGCACCGGGGCGAAATGTTCGGTGTGTCCGGATTGATCCGCCTCGGTCAGTAGCGACACCGTGCAACCGACCTGGCTGGCGTAAAAGCGGCGGGCCTCGATCTGACCGGCGTTCCGCAGTGCGGCAGCTCGTTCGCGACGGACTGGCTTAGGGACGGGGGGCATGCGAGCGGCCGGGGTCCCGGGCCGTTCGCTGTAGGGAAAAACATGCAGATAGGGCAGGGCAGCCTCCCGCACGAAACGCAATGTGTCTTCGAACAACGCGTCGGTTTCGGTGGGAAACCCGGCGATCAGATCGCCACCGATGGCGATACCCGGCCGCAGATCTCGGGCGCGCCGCACCACTGCCATCGCGTCGGCACGCAGATGGCGTCGCCGCATCCGCTTCAGGATCAGGTCGCTGCCGGCCTGCAGTGACAGATGCAGGTGCGGCATCAGGCGTGGTTCCTCGGCGATCAGCCGCCACAGATCAGCGTCGATCGCCGCCGGATCGATCGACGACAGCCGCAGCCTCGGCAGTTCTGGGACAGCCAGCAGCAGGCGGCGAATCATTTGCCCGAGCGAGGGGGCGCCCGGCAGGTCCGGTCCATAGGACGTGACATCCACCCCGGTCAGCACGACTTCCTGATATCCGGCGGCGACCAGCGTCCGCACCTGATTGGCAATGACGCCGATCGGTACCGAGCGGTTAGGGCCGCGGCCAAACGGGATAATACAGAATGTGCACCGGTGGTCACATCCCTGCTGCACCTGCACGAAGGCCCGCGCCCGGCCGGCGAACTCGGTCACCAGATGCGCCGCTGTCTCCCGCGCCACCATGATATCGGACACCGCGGACCGCGCGCCGGGCAACCAGCTTTCGGGCTGCAGCTTGTCATCATTGCCCAGCACTCGGTCGACGTTCGGCAACGCTGCCCAGGACGCAGGGTCGATCTGCGCGGCGCATCCCGTCACGACGATGCGGGCGTCCGGCCGTTCCCGCGCGATGCGGCGCACTGCCTGCCGTGCCTGCCGTTCTGCCTCGGCTGTCACAGCGCAGGTGTTGACGATCACGGTGTCCACGGCGGCGGCGGACAGGCCCCGCATGACCTCGCTTTCGTAGGCATTCAGCCGGCAGCCAAACGTGACGATATCAACAGTCATGCCGGGTAGGCCCCCAGATCGACCGTGCCGCTGAACGTCGTGACGGCCGGGCCGGTCATCAGCACGTGGCCATCCTCCCGCCACTCGATCTCCAGCGTCCCGCCATCGACCAAAAGCCGAGCGCGGCGGTGCGTCAGCCCTCGGCGCACGGCATTGACCAGCGTGGCGCAGGCACCCGATCCACAGGCCAGCGTCAGGCCGGCACCGCGTTCCCATACGCGCAGGCGGATCGTCTCGGGATCGACGACTTGGGCGAAACCGATATTGGCCCGCTGCGGAAACAGTTCGTCATGCTCCAGCTTCGGGCCGAGCTCCCGGATCGGCACGGCATCGAGTTCGGCGACGAAGAATGTTGCGTGCGGATTGCCCATGCTGGCGGCCGCGGGCTCACCGTCCAGCGCAAGCCGAAGTGTATCCATAGGCCGGGCGAGGGGAATATCCGTCCAGTCGAGCCGAACCGGCCCCATATCGACCTGGATCACGCCGTCGGCGCGGCGCAAGGCCGGGAGATTGCCGGAAACGGTGCGAATGTTGACCTCGCCGCGCCCACTCTCCCGCATGAGGATGTCAGCGACACAGCGTGTGGCATTGCCGCACGCGCCAGCCTCTGACCCATCGGGGTTGTAGATGCGAATGAACGCATCGGCGTTTTCGTCGGGTTCGAGGACGATAAGCTGGTCGCAGCCGATCCCGGTATGCCGGTCAGCAAGCCCCTCGGCCCGTGCCGGCGACAGGCCAAGCACGGTGCGACGCCCGTCCAGAATGACGAAGTCGTTACCGCAGCCGTGCATCTTTCGGAAAGGCGTGGTCATCACGCCGATATAGACGACTGCGCGGGGTTACGCCATGTCCTGACGTAACCCCCCAGACAGCCGAACTCAGGCGGCTGGTGACAGGCGTGGAACGCGCAATGGCTCGTAGGCGGGTGCAAATGGTTCCGCCGCCGCCGGCTCGCGGATCATGTAGCCGCGGCCCCAGATCGTGCCGATAATGCCATCGGCGCCGGCCCGGGCAAGCTTCTTCCGAAGTTTGCACACGAAGACGTCGATGATCTTAACCTCGGGTTCGTCCATCCCGCCGTAGAGGTGGTTCAGGAACGCCTCCTTGGTCAGGACCATGCCCTTGCGCAGAACCAGCAGCTCCAGGATCGAATACTCCTTGCCGGTCAGATGCACGTCCCGGCCATCCACCGAGACTTCGCGGCTGTCCAGGTTCAGCTCCAAGCGGCCAAGACGCACGGTTGGCTGGCTGAACCCTTTGCTGCGGCGGACAATCGCCTGCATCCGGGCCAACAGCTCGGCCTTGTCATAGGGCTTGGTGATGAAGTCGTCGGCCCCAAGGCTCAATGCCTTTACCCGAGCCTGCGCCATGGTAAGGCTCGAGAGGATCAGCACGGGGGTGTCGTTTCGGGACACCCGCATGCGCCGCACGACCTCGAAACCTTCGATGTCGGGCAAAGCCAGATCAAGCAGGACGATGTCGTACTCGTAGTGCCGCAGCAATTCGAGGGCATCTTCGCCACTGTCAGTCTGGTCCACGACCGCACCGGCAGCTTTCAGCATAAGAGTTATGCCGCGTGCAGCAATTAAATCTTCTTCAACTAACAGGACGCGCATTCGCCGATCCTTAACAACCTATGAAGGAGTGTATACCACCATAGCGTGTTTTTGGCTAACGGATTTTCAACGAATTAGTGTATTTTTTTCGAATTGGCGTTTGAAAGACCAAGTTCAATGCGAATGTATGTAGAACTCAACCTCTTTTTAGACAACTAGATCTCAATGAGAGACTGTAATCTCATCGATCGTGTCGATGCCTGCAAGGCTCGTCTCAATCGCGTTCAATTAGCACAGATCAGCGGAACCGTTACGAACCTTCTCGGTCTCGTCGTCGAAGTCGAAGGACTGACCGGTCTCGCTGCGATAGGAGATCGTTTGGAACTCCGCACACGCGGCAAACATACCATCCCCGCCGAGGTGATCGGCTTCCGCGGAACGTCATTGCAGACCATGGCGTATGGCTCCCTCGACGGACTGGCGCATGGCTGCAAGGCACTCTTACATGATGCATCCCACGCCATGCTCGATGTCGCCCCGTCCTGGCTTGGCCGCGTTATCGATCCGCTGGGAAACCCGCTCGACCACGCAGGCGTCCTGTTCGGTGGCTCGGTTCCCAAACCAACGCGGATCGCACCACCGGAGGCCACGTCACGCGCCCGCCTGGGCCCGCGCATCGATCTGGGCGTCCGGGCAATGAACTGTTTTGCCACCTGCCGGCAGGGCCAACGGCTGGGGCTGTTCGCCGGGTCGGGCGTCGGCAAGTCAACGCTGCTGTCGATGCTGACGCGGGGAACCGAATGCGATGTGGTGGTTCTCGCCCTTGTCGGCGAACGGGGCCGGGAGGTGCGGGAGTTCATCGAGGCCGACCTGGGACCCGAAGGAATGGCCCGCTCAGTCGTGGTGGTCGCTACATCGGATGCACCGCCCCTGATGCGCCGCCAATGTGCCTATACCGCGATGACCGTCGCCGAATATTTTCGCGACCAGGGAAAGTCCGTCCTGCTGCTGATGGACAGCGTGACCCGCTTCTGTCTCGCGCTACGGGAAATCGGCCTGTCCCTGGGCGAACCGCCGGCGACGCGCGGATACCCGCCAAGCGTGTTCGCTGAACTGCCACGTCTGCTGGAACGCGCGGGCCCTGGGCCGATCATTCGCAGCGCACAAAAACCTGACGGAATCGCCGGCTTCATCACTGGATTGTTCACCGTGTTGGTGGAGGGCGATGACCATAACGAACCGGTGGCCGACGCGGTCCGCGGCATCCTGGACGGACATATTGTTATGGACCGCAAGATCGCCGAGGCAGGGCGCTACCCCGCGATTGATGTCCTGCGATCCCTCTCGCGCGTCGCTGCCTCCTGCCTGGACCAGGAGCAATCCGCCACGGTCCGGCGCGCCCGCGCCATTCTCTCGATGCAAGGCGACATGGCAGATATGGTCCGGCTGGGCGCCTATCGGGCCGGCACCGACCCGGCGGTTGATGAGGCACTGCGCCTCACTCCGGCAATCGAGGCGTTCTTGTCCCAGGCGCCCGGAGACCGATCGGGGTTCCTGGACTTTTTTCAGGGCCTGAAACAGGCGATGGGGGGCTAGCGTGGCCCGTGATCCGTTTCGCGTTCTGTCGATGGTGCGGCGGCATGCCATTGAACAGGCCCGCCAGGCTCTCGCGGCCTGTATGAGGGCCGAAGCCGCGGCAATGGACCGGATCAGGATGATCGATGAGGCGCTGGAAAGAGACCGTCAGGCAAGCCGGACGGCCGAACACACCTATCAGTTCCTCGAGATGGCCGCGATCCGGCTGGAAGCGATCAAGGCTGAACGGCAGGCTGCGGCGGCGACTTTGGCGGCGGCTGCGTCCCGTTCGGCTGAGGCACGCAACATTGTCGTGGCGGCCCGGACCGCGGCGGAGGCGGTGACCACCCTGATCGATGAACATAAGGCAGCGGACGAATCGGAGGCGAACCGGCGCACACAGCACGCGTTGGATGACATGACCCGTGCGCGCCACGGTGGGAGGCGCTAAAGAGCAAGCCCCGGGTCACGAGAAATTGCCACTGGATCCACGGCATTTCCATGACGGCCGCATTATCTCCAGGTCATGAGCGCTCAATCCCTTTCATCAGCCGCGGATCTCGCGGACCATGGCACCCACACCGTCCTTGTTGTCGAGGACGAAACATTGGTACGAATGCCGATCGCCGAATACCTCCGCGATTGCGGTTACAACGTCGTCGAAGCCTCCGATGCCTGCGAGGCGATAGCGGCGATGGATGCCGAGGATCAGGTCAGCCTGGTGTTCAGCGATATTCGTATGCCGGGGAAAATGGACGGGTTAGGCCTTGCGGAATGGGTCCGGTCGCACCACCCCGACATACCGGTGCTGCTGACCTCCGGCTACAACGGTGGAAGAAGCCTGCCTGCCACGTCGGGGACTGCCAGCCGGTTTATCGAGAAACCATACTCGCAAAACCAGGTCGCGCAACGCATCGCGGTGCTGCTCGACGCCTGAAGGTCCCGTTGGCTCGTATCGCCCATCGGAGACGGGCGGTACGCCGCGATACGCCGGAAGTGGCCGATCCACGCGATGAGATGCATTCTCTGTGTGACCGTCGCTTCGCTGAAATCAGGCACCGGGTTCGTGGGAGCCCGCTTCCACAGGTGCCTGTGGGGTTACGATAAAAAAACGTAACCTGCAACGTCGCCATGATTAAACCACTTGGTTCAGCTCTAACGGTGTGGCAACAAAGCGTGCGATAATCGCGCGTTTCCTGGCCACGGACCTTAGATCGAACTTTTGATGACTGATATTTTGAGCCCGGCAGCCAATCCGGGCAAGTTGCCTCCGCGGCTGATGGTGTCCGCCATCAGCTTGCTTCTGCTGTTTTCGGTTTTGGCGGTCGTTCTGTTCATTACTTTGCGGTCGCCGCTAAAGGACGACATCGCGTGGCTTCTTTACGTCGCGCGGCGTTGGATGGCTGGACGCGAACTCTACATCGACCTGGTCGAGGTCAATCCACCGCTGATCGTTTGGATATCCGCCATACCGTTGGAACTCGCGCGCTGGCTGGATGTCAACTCCCGGTTCGTCGCCATGCCCGTGTTCATCGCCCTGGTCATGGCCTGCGCCTGGTGGACAGCAACCCTGTTACGAATGCAGGGCGGTCTCTTCGCACACCGCCTGCCAGTGTTCGCGGCGATCAGCCTCGCGCTGTTGATCCTGCCGGGGGCCGACCTGGGTCAGCGCGAGCACCTGCTTGTGGCCGCGTTTCTCCCTTACCTCGTACTGTTCGCGCAATCCCTCGAGGGCAGAAGATCCACCGTGGTTGCCGGTATCGCGGCGGGGCTCTTGGCCGGACTGGGCTGCGCGTTGAAGCCGCGTTACGGCGCCGCCTTTGCAATGCTGGAGTGTCTTGCGCTGACACGCGGGCTTCGACCATGGCGGGTGATGCCCTTCGCCGCCGGTGCGACCCTGATAGGCTATGCCGGACTGGTGGCGATCCTTTGCCCAGCCTACTTACGACGCGCGGTGCCGATGGCCCTTGCGCTGTACGGAGCGACGGATGTTCCGTTCCTGGCACTGCTGTCCGACAGCGCGTTGCTGATATCGGGGGAGGTCGTCGCCCTTGGGCTTTTGTGGCTGCGTCGGCACAGCCTGACCGATTACCGTCTGATGCTGACGCTGGTGGTGTTCGCCGCAACCAGCACGGTCATCTGCTTCGTCGATGGCAAGGACTGGTATTATCACCGCCTGCCCGCGACGATCATCACTGTCCTGACACTCTTGCTCTGGATAGCCTCCGAACTGGTCCAGCGCCGGTCGGCGTTTCGCTGGCCCGTGGTCTTGGCCTGCCTGGCGGTCAGCGTCTTCTGCGCAACATCGATCATCCAAATGGAGCCTGAAGCGATGGAGGCAGTCGAGCCAAGGCAGACCGCGATCGATCGCCTCGAGGCAATCCTCAAGGCCGAACATGCGCGAACCTATATCGCGTTCTCCGAATGGATCGCGCTGGGGTTCCCCGTGGTCAACGAAACCGGCGTTGCCTGGGCCTCACGCTTTAATTCGATGTGGGCCTTGAAGGGTGAGGTCTGGCGAGCCCGGTTTGATCCCGCGGTTGCCAAGGAGTGGCCGATCGCACGCTGGGTTTCGCACGACTTCATCGCTGGATGCCCGGACATAGCTGTGGTCGATACCAGGGAAACTACAAAATATATCAGTGTCCTGCGTGCCGCCGATCCAGCCTTCGCCCGGGCGTGGTCGCGGTATCGCCCGATCGCGTCGTTTGATGGACTGGTCGTCTATCGGCGCGGCAAGGCGGGCTGTCTGGATGTCTGGGTCGCAGCGGAGTCAACGCCCATCATCGACGCACGGTAATCGACTCCGACACCTGATAGCTTGAGGAATCAGGCGGTGCGCGGCCGCCGCCTGATGTCGGCTCGCACATGGCGGAAATTCAGCACCGCCGGATCCGCGACCACGGGCCCCGGCGCGACAGCCACGATCACCTGCTCGGCCATTGGCCCGAAGTCAGCGCGGAAATGCACCGACGATTTCAGTGCAATGATCGGGCATTCGGCCGGTTCAATGCCAACATGCCGCAGGATCGCCTTATCCAAGGCCTGCATCTTCCGCGATGTCACCATCACGCGCACACCCTCGATATCCAGCAACGCGGTATCGCCGAGGTTACCTGGATTGCCCGCGCCCATCGGACCCGTCAGGGTGAAAACCCCATCCGTCAACCGTTCCACCCGAGCCGAACAAAGGAACGGCATTCCGTCCGATTTGCCACCAAGCGACAATTGCACGATCGCGCCCGCGCCCGCCGCGACGCAAGTCGCCACGCTTTCGGCGTCATTGATCAGGCAGACAACAGCGCCCTTCGCGCCCTGGCGCACCAGTTCGGACAGCAGTTCAGTGGTATCGCCATGGCCGCCACCGCCAGGATTGTCCTGCGTATCCGCAAGCACCACCGGTTTGCGCGCACCTATGGAAAGGCGCCGGGCCTCAGCCACCGCGGCGGCCGAAGGCAGCGTTTCCTGCACAAAACTCGCTTCCCGGGCGTTCACACAGGCCAGCAGGGCATCCGCCGCGGCGTCGGCATGCGCCTGGGTATCGCCAAACGCCGCGATGGCCGCACCACAACCGGTAAAGTCGGCATACGGAAAACCAAAACAAAATGCCAGTTCAACCGCTCCCAGCCGCTCCGCTAGGCTCCAGACTCAATCAGTCCACCAAATGATTATCGCCACCAAAGCCACCGACGAAGCAAAATTGCGGGCAAGTTTGTCATAGCGAGTGGCGATACGCCGATAGTCTTTCATCCGACACCACACCCGCTCGACAAGATTGCGGTTCTTGTAGGTCTCGCGGTTGATATACCACTGGTGCTTGTGCGTCGGATTGGTCGGGATGACGCTGGCCGTCCCACGCAAAGCGAGGTCCACCCGGAGTTTCCTGGCGTCATAGCCCATGTCGCCGATCAGGCATCCCTCGGACGGCAGTTGCGTCGCCAGTTCGTGGCCCGCAGTGATGTCAGCGATGTTGCCCGGGGTCAGGCTAAAGCGGAATAACCGCCCCTGACTGTCGGCGATGCCGTGGATTTTCGTCGTTCTGCCGCCGCGGGAACGGCCGATCGCTTGCTTGCGCGCACCGCCTTCTCCGCCGGCCGCGGAGCGCTGAACCTTGATGGAGGTGCTGTCGATGGATCGCGTGTCATTGGGCAGCGTCCCTACCAGCGCGTCGAAAATCCCCTGCCAACGTCCCCGGCCGCTCCAGCGGTTGAAGCGATTGTAGACCGTCGTGGAGGGTCCGTAGACCGCCGGGCAGTCCTTCCAGCGGCAGCCGCTGCGCAGGACATGGACAATTCCACTGATAATCCGCCGATCGTCCCTCCGGCGCGCGCCGGCATAGACCTTGGGAAGCAGAGGCTCGATCACCGCCCAAGCTTGATCGTCGAGCAGATAGTCTTCAGCCATGATGTTTCCGTCGCCTCAGCCAAACTGGCTGTCTTGAATCGGAAAAACTTAGCGATTCCTAGTGCCTGATCGGGTTTTGAGCCTAGGGCGGCGCGCTCAGCCATTACGGTTTGCATCGGCGGCATCAACGTGCACTGGCTACCCAGCGGTATCCAGAAATCCAGCGTCCGGAAGGCCCGCGCCCAGCGCTGCCCGCGTTCGATCCTACGCAGCAGCAGCCGCATTGCCTGCGCTCCGGCGTCCTTCATGTCGACGTGCGGATAGGTCCGGAACGGCACAGCTGCATCCACCAACCTAACCATCTGCTCGGTCAGATTGGCATGTGGATCCAGGCTTATGGTCAGCGGCATCGCTTCACCCACGATGGCGCGAACCCGGCGCAACAGTTCCCCCTCGGCATCCGGGAAATGCTCGACCATAGCCGCGCCGTGCAGGTCAAGATACACGCCGTCCAGCGACCCTTCATCCAGCGCGATCGATAAAGGTGCGCAGATCCGCGCGGCGATCCGTTCGAACGCCTCGTCCTGGACGGGCCCGGCGGGGTTTGCGAAACCCCACGCCAGAGGAACCAACGCAACCCCGGCCGCCTCCGCCACCGCGATTGCCCCAGCGAGAGGAACCGATCGCGGACGCATGGCATCCAAAAGGTCGGCCCCGGCCGAAAAGGCGGGCAACCCGCGGGCTGCAGGAAGTCGGCATAAGTCGTTGGCCGTGGCGCGAAAGAATGACTTTCGTGCAGGAACCCGCCAACGGCGATGCGCAACGGCGTCATGCGACGAGATTGGTCGGCGACTGACCAGCCAGAACGGCGCCAATTCCGGACAGCACGATGCGGCCCATAGCGTCCCTGGTCTCGGTCGTGGCGCTGCCCAGATGCGGCAACAAAACGACATTCTCCAGTGTCAGATACGCGGGATTGACCCGAGGCTCATTGTTGTAAACGTCCAGCCCGGCTGCCGCGATCTGCCCGCTGGCGTAACGCGCTGATCAGTGCCGCGTCGTCCACCAGCGTGCCACGGGCTGCGTTTACCACCACCGCGCCTGTGGGCAGCTTGCTGATGCGTGCCTCATTCAACCAGTGCCGGGTTCCGTCACCACCCGGTGCG
>CAWBPF010000039.1:0-367286 GCA_963790515.1 uncultured Alphaproteobacteria bacterium
ACCCAAACTACGGATAAGGGTTGAGGGGATTCCCAACGGATCAAGGATTTGACAGCATCGGTTTGCGAAGACTGAGCCTCAAACCCGGTTTCGGAGGGTCCCCTCAATGGCGGTGGATATCACAGCGCTCTACTGCTGTCTTGATGACTTCTGCAAAGTGTTCGACGACTGGGAAGCGCATCGGCTGATCCCATCGCCGACGACCCGGCAGCGCTCGGGCAAGCTGTCGCGCGCCGAGATGCTGTTCATCATGGTGCTGTTTCACCTCGCGCCATACAAGAATTTCAAGGTGTTCTACCTCTACGGGATTGGCCAGCAGCATCGCACCTGCTTTGACGATTTGCCGCATTACGACCGGTTCGTCAGCCTGATGCCGCGGCTGTTTGCCCCTCTGATGGTGCTGCTTCACAGCCTGAGCGGCGAGCCGACCGGCGTCTACTTGGCCGACTCAACCAAGCTCGCCGTCTGTCACAACCGCCGCATCCACCGCCACAAGGTCTTCGACGGCTTGGCCGCCGCGGCAAGCAAATGGGGTGGTTCGCGGGCTAGGGTGCATTTTGTCATCAATCACAACGGCAGATCATGGCGCTGAAGATCAGTCCGGCACACTGCCGACAGACGTGCTAGACGAGATCACCCACCATCTCAACGGCAAGCTCTACGCCGACAAGGGCTATATCGGCCGCGCGCTGTTTAACAAACTCTGGCAGCGCGGCCTGCACCTGATCACCGGCATCCGGCGCAACATGCGCAACCACCTGATGCCGGTGGCCGACAAGCTCATGCTACGCAAGCGCTTCGTCATTGAGACCGTGCTCGATACCCTGAAATCGGAAATGGGCCTTGAGCATTCACGCCACAGGTCCGTCAGGAACGCCATGGTCCACATCCTCTCCTGCCTCGTCGCTTATGCCTTCAGACCAGGCAAGCCTTCTATCGCGCGCGCAGGCAAAACAATCGAAGCTTATCCGTAGTTCGGGTTAGATACCTTCGTCGGCCAAGGCGGGTACGATCCGCGCCGGTGGCGTCTCGGCAAAGCGCGGTTCATTGCAAACCGCGACGATCTGGGCTCGTTCGGCCTCGCTCAGCGCATGCGATGGCGCAGGATGCTGGGCGGTTGGCCGGCGATCGTCCACCGCCGGACCCTCACCGGCTTTCCAGCGTTGCAGCGTGCGGGCATCGATGCCGGCCACGGCACAGGCTGGTTTCAGCCGAGCGCCCGCGACACGGGCCTGCGCGATGTGATCGATCAGGGTGCGGCGGTCTTCCAGACGGGTCATGCGTCCTCGTCCTGGTGGAAGACCGCCGCCAGTTTTTTCTCAGCACAAGCAAGGCGGCCGTTTCGGCGAGCGCCTTGTCCTTGCGATGCAGCTCGCGCTCCAGTTCCTTGACCCGTCGGCGGTCTTCCCGAGCCTCGGCGGCACTGGTCGCCCGCGGTTCGCCCAGACCGGCAATGGCATCCTGTTTCCAGCCATCGAGTTCGGCCGGATACAGGCCGTGCTCACGGCACCAGGCACTGCGGGTGGCTTCGTCCATCGCAGCGGTGGTGATCACCGCTTCCAGCCGGGCCGCCGGCGTCCAGCGCTGACCGCCGCCATCGCGCCGCTCGCCCGCGCCGTTGGCCAAGGCGTCCGCTCGCCACCGCTCCAGCGTTGCCACGCTTACGCCCACCTGACGCGAGACAACCTCCACCGCTGAACTCTCAGGCGGCAGTAGTCGCGCCACGATCCTATCTTTGTATGCCTGTCCGTATCGAGCCACTGTTTGCTATCCGCGCCCCCAAAGGTTCCGATCCTATTCTATCCGGGCAGCAACTGGTCTGACACAGGGGGGAGGCTCGGCGGCGCCGGCGATCAGATGGGCGGTCATTCTGAAGTTTCCAGCAGCGGGATCGCGAGATAGGCCAATCGCTTGTTCTCTTTGCGACCGCGCGATACCGCATCCAGGATCAGTCCGCAGGCCAGCGACAAGGATGCCAGAAGCACCAATCCGGTCGACAACACCGCTGTGGGTAGCCGCGGCACAAGGCCGGTGTTCAGGAAGTCGATCACCACCGGCACCCCCAGACTTATCCCGGCGCTCAGCAGAACGTCAGGGCCGCCATGCGAAAACACCTGGAGCGGCCGTTCATGCTGGATCAGCGTCACGATCGCCCGCAGGATCCGCATGCCATCATTGAATGTGTTGAGCTTTGAGCGGGTCCCTGCAGCGCGGTTGCGGTAGTGCGCGCGCACCTCCTGCACCGGCATATGCAGCGCCAGGGCATGGACGGTGAATTCGGTCTCGGTCTCGAAACCGGACGACAAGGCCGGAAACGACTTGACGAAGCGGCGGCTGAACACGCGGTAGCCGGACAGCAGGTCGGTGATGCCGCGGCCGAATGCCCAGGTGACGAGTGCCGCTCAGCAGCACATTGCCCAGCCGATGGCCGGGCGATAGGCGTCGCGGACGGCGCCGTAGCGGGCAGCGCTGACCATGTCCAATTGCCGGTCGATCAGCATTGCCAGCATGCCGGGCGCGGCGTTGGCATCGTAGGTGTCGTCGCCGTCCACCAGGATATAGACATCGGCGTCGATGTCGGCGAACATCCGCCGGACGACGTGGCCTTTGCCCTGCAGCCGTCTCGCCGCCGCACGACCGCGCCGGCCGCGCGCGCCTCCAGCATGGTATGATCGGTGGAGTTGTTGTCGTAGACATAGACGGTCGCATCGGGCAGAGCGTGCTGAAATCGGCCACGACCTTGCCGATCGCCGCTTCCTCGTTATGGCATGGGATCAGCACGGCAACCCGCGGCTGATCCGCCAGAAGTCCGAACTGTTCGGCGATCGACCGGTCCGATTGGCAGCCGCGGTCGATAACGTTCAACGTGGGCTTCTCCAGGATGTCCCGGGGTCGTCGAACGGTCCCATCTAATAGGCATTCGGCATGCGCAGCACCGTAACAATGGTGCGGCAAAGGATCAGCAGGTCGCGGCCGAGGCTCCAAGTCGGCGATGTATTCAAGATCGCTGTCGACCCGGCGCAGGAGTTTCTCCTCGGTGTCGGTCTCACCGCGCCAGCCACGCACCTGAGCCAGACCGGTCATCCCGGGTTTGACGCGATGCCTTGCCGCATAGTGCTGGGTGATCGCCTCGAACGGACGTCCCGCGGCGCAGGTGCCCGGCGCATGCGGGCGAGGCCCGACCAGCGACATCGATCCTGCCAGCACGTTGAGCAACTGCGGGAACTCGTCGAAGGATGTCCGCCGAAGCAGCGCCCCGATACGGGTGACGCGCGGATCCCGGCGGGTCGCCTGACGGCAGTAGCCGGGGTTTTCCGGGGCATCGCGCATGGTGCGAAATTTCAGCATGACGAATGGGCGGCCATGCAGGCCAATGCGCTGCTGTCTGAACAACGCGGGGCCCCCGCTGGTCAGGCGGATGATCGCAGCGACCAGAACCATCGGCAGGCCCATCGCCATAAGAAACAACCCGGCCAGAACGATGTCCGCCACGCGTTTGATCAGCGCGTCGCGCGGCTCCATCGTGCCGCCGTCCGAACCGGCGTGGGCGAAGGAGATCGGAGTCAAGCGAAGCTCCGCCGCCGCTGTAGGCGACCAGTTCGAGTAAATGGGGACGGAAAGCGGACATGCTCTGCTGCATCTTTTGGTATCGATGAACAGCAGCATCGGGGCCGAACTATTATGGACGGGTTAACGTCACACGCAGGTGCATTTCAGGCTGATTATTTGTCGTTAGTCACTCGCGATTGTTGGAACACACAACGAACCTGCTTCCATCAGCATCGTTGGCTGACGATGCTCAGCGGAAAACCAGTCGGCGGGACAGGTTGAAATTCACTGCCAGTCCCGCGACGGCTCCGGCCGCCGTGGCGATCACCGGTTGGTCGGCCGCGGCGGGAACGAAGGTGACCAACAGGGCATAGGTGCCCCGGTTGAGCACAAAGCCGGCCAGGTTGGCGACCATGAACCTTGCCCATTGCCGGTGAGCCGGACCCGACCCTTGGCCCCGAAAGGTCCATACCCGGTTCAGCACCCAGTTCCCCGTGGCAGCCGCGACATAGGCAACAAGGCCGGCGCCGTAGAGACCCAACAGATGCCTCAGGCCATACACGGTCGCCGTGTCGATGATCAGGCCGACCAGTCCGACAACGCCGAACCGCACAAACTGCACGGCAAGGATCAGGTGGGCGGGCGACACGGATCGCCGCAGCGACGGCGAGATCAGGCGGTAGATCGTGGTCCGCATCAGGGGCGAAATCTTTTCTCTGTTCAGCCTTCGCTAGCGCGGGGCGCCCCGGCCCCGCAAGGGATCGATGACACAACGTGCCGCCGATGCCGATGAAATGAGATGGGGCACATCCCGCTGCGCTCGTCCGCCGCCGCGATTGCGAACGCAGAATCCCAATCCATTGCACGACCATGGCCGAGGCTTGACAGCGACACAGCCAACTTGTCCCTGATGCCATGCGTGCGCACCGGGACCACTTATGATCATCGGCACTGCTGGACATGTCGACCATGGCAAGACGGCACTGGTCAAAGCCTTGACCGGGGTCGATACCGATCGCCTGGCGGAGGAAAAGCGCCGCGGGATCACGATCGATCTCGGCTATGCTTACGCGGATGAAATCGGGTTTATCGACGTGCCGGGCCACGAACGCTTCGTGCACACCATGCTCGCCGGCGCCAGCGGCATCGACACCGCACTTCTGGTGGTGGCGCTGCCCGAGGGCATAAGACCACAGACCCGCGAGCATCTGCAGATCCTGTCGCTTCTGGGCATCGACCAGGGCGTGGTCGCATTGACCAAGGCCGACCTCGCCGCGGATCGAATCCCCGAGGTCTCCGCCGATCTGCGCGCCTTGCTTGCCGCGACACCGCTTCGCCGATGCACCGCTGATCCCGGTCTCGGCGATGACAGGCCAGGGTATCGAGGAGCTGCGCGCCGCGTTGCTGGCGCTCGGCCGGGCGCAACCGCGATACCAACGGCTATCCGCGACTGGCGGTCGACCGCGCTTTCACGCTGTCCGGCGCCGGCCTGATCGTAACCGGCACGCTGGTGTCGGGGCGGATCGAGGTTGAGGACCGGCTGGTGCTGTCGCCCTCGGGCCTGGAACTGCGCGTGCGGGGCCTGCACGCTCAGAACCGGTCTGCGACCGAGGCTGTGGCCGGGCAACGTGTTGCCCTGAACATCACCGGCCCCCGACTGTCGAAGGACGTCGTAGCCCGGGGCGACTGGGTGCTGCATCCGGACATCCACGCGCCCACCGCTGCGATGGACGCGCGGATCACGCTGCTGCCGGACGTTCCGCGGGCGATGCGTCAGGACACCCAGGTGCATCTGCATATCGGGCGCCGCGCATGTGATGGCGCGGGTATCGCTGCTGGATCACGATCGGCTGGAGCCGGGGGAGGCGGCGATGGTTCGGCTGACACTGCAGCAGCCGATCGGCGCGTTGGCGCGGCGACAGGATCGTCCTGCGCGACACCGGTGCGACCTGTACGATCGGCGGCGGCGTGGTCCTGGATCCGTTTCCGCCCCGGCGCGGGCGACGCACGCCACAGCGGTTGGCACAACTCGTGCGCGCTCGAGGCCGGCGATCGGGCCGAAGCGCTGCGCGGGTTGCTGGCGGTCGCGCCCGGATGGACGGACCAGCTGTCGTTCATGCGCGCGCGCAATGTGCGGCAAGCGGATCGGGCGGCGCAGATCGCCGCGGTGCCGGCAGTGGCGGCCGGCGGGTTGATCCTCTCCCCGGAGGCCTATGATCGCATCCGCAATGCCGTGAGTGCGGCGTTGACGGCGCATCATCGCTCATCGCCCGAGCTGCCGGGGCTGCAGCCTGAAAGGCTGCGGTTGTCGCTGCCGGACCGGCCGCCAGCCGCCGGAGTTTGCGGGATTGCTGGAGGCGTTGCTGCGGGCAGGCGTGGTTGCCCAGGATGGACCGTGGTTCCGCCTGCCCGGCCATCGGGTCTCATTGTCGCCGCAAGATGAGAAACTATGGCGCGCGGCTCGGCCGATGATCGCGGCCGAGCGATTTCGGCCGCCCAGGATGCGCGATATCGCGGTCGTGCTGAAGGTGCCGGAGACGTCGGCGCGCGTGACCTTGAAGCGATTGATGCGGATGGGGCAGCTGGTGGAGATCGCTCCTGACCATTTCTTTCTGCGCGAAACGGTCGCCGAGATGGCGACGATCGCGGCGCAAGCCGTCGACACCGAGGGGCAACTGACGGCGGCGGCATTCCGTGACCGCTGGATAACGGGCGGAAAGTTGCGATCCAGATACTGGAATTCTTCGACAAGGCGGGGATAACGGTTCGTGCCGGGGATGTGCGGCGGGTGCGGATGGACCGGCTAGGCTTGTTCGGACGGCATGAGGTTTGATCGCCGTCGCTTTGTCGCTTCGGTCCCGCGAGACGCTGAACCTCGTTCGCCGACATCCAGAAAGTCGAGGGTCGTCCGCAGAGCAGCACGGGCCGCCCAGCGAACGCGCTTCGTCGCGTGAATCGGCCGCTGCCAGCGTATCGCGACGTATTGCCCTGCTCCGAAGGGCAAAACTAGCACAAATCACACTAAGCTCAATGCCGAGGGGCGCCTATACATGCGCCTGGAATATCCGAAGTCAGATAACCCACACGCCACAGCCGGAAAAACGTCCGCCGTCAAGACTTACATTGTAAATACAAATTTATATTCACAGAACTCCGCTTTCCCGTCAATATGTCGTATCGATAAACTTATAAATTCAGACCCATTTATTTGCCATGGATGCCGAAACCGGCACCTCAACCCATTCGGCAGCGCAACATACTGTCAAATGCCGCGAACACCTTATGCATCTGTTGTTGTTTGTAAGGAAACAGATCGGGCGGATCCATCAGATGGACGATCGCGGCGGCATCCGCCTCGAACACCAGCAGGCGGCCATCGCTGGTTTCCGCGCAGTCGATCGAGTAATAGTCGAAGCCCAGCCGTTCATGCAGGGCGTCGAATGCAGCTGGCGTGGCGGGCGGCGAAATCCTCGTCGAACGTGGCCATCGCATGAGCCTCCATCGCCCGCTTTTCCGGCGGACTCGGTCATGCCGGCGTTCAGATAATGCACCATCCAGTGGCTGGAAATCGCCATATGGCAAAGGAACGGCTTGCGGTCGATGAAGCGCCACGCGGGATTTGCGGTACAGCCCGTCGCGGTCCGCTGTAATCTTCGAAGGCCGTAATGAAGAACTGCCGCTCGAACGAGAAGCGCAGGTAGTCCGCGAGTTCCGCTGGTGTCTGCACCCGTGCCAGGCCCGACCCGGCATGCGAGCTGCGCGGGCGGATCAGACAGGGATACAGGCCGCGCGGCTCGGTAAAACCCTCGATTGGGTGGCCGGACTCAGATGGATGTCCAGTTCAGCCCGCGTCACCGCGACCGCGGTCGGGCTGCAGATGCCCGGAACACCTGCTAACGAGCGGGACAAAATGTCACGATCCAGTACCGGCAGGAATTGCGGGTCGTTCAGCGCGGGGCGCGGCCACGCGGCGAACAACGAGCGGAGTCGCGCAAGAGTGGCGGGATCAGCCTCACCCAATGCGAAGAACGCAATGTCATGATCCGGGATGACGGCCGGCAATGGACGGTCCGGCAGGATGTAAAGCAGGTCCAGCCGCACATCCAGGTAATTGGTCAAGAAATCCAGCGGCGTGTTGGTCATCAGGTCACCGGGCCCGACGAGGGCCAGCAGGCGCAACGCGCGGTCTGACGCGCTGCCGACACGATAGAGCTGCGAGGTCTCCAGCGCTTCGTCCTGAAGGTTCAACCCCTGGGAGCGGCGGAATGCCAACTGGGCAGCGATCGAAGTGTCATAGCACTGGGCGCGCGGATCGCCCCCTGATTGGCCGATGCGCTCGATCAGGTCGTCATAGTCGTTGCCTTCATAGGCGAAACTCGTGAGATCGGCGGTGCCGCGGACAATCGGCGGCGTGACGGTGTCGCTGAGGACGGGTAGGGTTTCGTCCATGCAGGACATCGGGATTTCCATTTTGGTTCTCCCGGTCAACCTGTCATGCAAAAGTTAATTATTCGTTTCCAGAGTCAGCCCCGAACCGGCCTCCGACCCCGCGTGATGGGGTCGACTGATTTGACATCGGGGTCACGGCGCTCCCAACAATCCACCCCGCGTCGGCGGCACCGATCTATGGAGGAACCCCAGGCATGCCCATCGACTACGAAAAGCGAGACGGGGTCGCCTATATCACCCTGAACAATCCGGCCAAGGCCAACATCCTGGATAAACAGACCTCCGATGCGATCTCGGAAGCCTGGATCGATTTGTGGGAAGATCGGGCAATTCGCTGCGCCATCGTCACCGGAGCCGGCGACCGGCATTTTTGCGGTGGCCACAACCTGACGCCGCGTCCCGACCTGACGGCGGAAGACCGCGAGTATCTCCGTACCCAGCGCATATACTGGCCGCTCGCCGGCACGGTGCACGGGCAGAAGACCGGAGTGGACGGGCGCATGGGAGACCACTATCCGCGGGTATGGAAGCCGGTCATCGCGGCGATCAACGGCTGGGCGGCTGGGGCCGGGCTGTACATGCTGCTGACATCGACCGACATCCGCATCGCCAGTGCCGAAAACGCCCGGTTCAAGTTCTCCCTGCTGACCCAGGGCTGGCTGGGGAACGGCCCGGGCGCGAGTATGCTGATCAAGCAGCTCCGCTATATCGACGCGATGAAAATCCTGTTGACCGACGAGCCCTTCGATGCACAGGAGGCACTACGGGTGGGCCTGGTCAACGAGGTCGTGCCCCACGCCCAACTGATGGAGCGCGCCGAAAAATTGGCGCGCCATATCGTCACGCTGCCACCCGCCGCGGTGCGCATGATGAAGGAGTTCGTCGTGCGGTTCGGCAACCTGCCGGACGACCAGGCTTGGCATGTGCAGAATCTGATCAACTCACTGCTGATCCAGACAACGGTGGATGGCGAGGAAGGCCGCGCAGCGTTCAATGAAAAGCGGCCGCCGAAATTTACCGGGACGCTGCGCAAGCGGGGGGAGCCGTGGCCGGAACCGTCTGAAGACGATGCCAAGCGGTTGGATGAGGCCTATCGCAGCGGGGAGTTCTAGGACTGGGTGCCTGTGTGGGGTCACGAGCAACCGACAGCAGTCGCAGGCGATCGTCCCAATCGCTGACCGCTCGCCCCTCACCCCCACGCTGTGCCCGGTTCTTGCGGCATTCGCTTGGCCTTGATGCGGCCGGGGATCGGCGTTGTTCCGGATGTTGACAAAGAACGCGCAGATCTCAACAGCGATGAAGCCGAACAGGGGGAGGCGTTGAGGCCCTCAACGTAGCCGCCCGTCGCGTCCTACATGAAGCCGACATGCCAGGAGCCGAAAGCTGGGTTGTCACGCGGCTGTCGGGTAAGCGTTGCACCCACCCCACGGCCCTTGTGATGTCTACCCGGAATTGACTGGCGCGACGTCGCCTTGCTGTTTCCAGTTCCACGGCAGCAGGGTGTCGAGTTGGTTGCGCTTGGTCTGCCCGGACACCATACGTTCAGCACGTCGGTCAACCATGCCAGCGGCTCAACGTTGTTGAGCTTCGCCGTCTGGATCAGTGTCGCGACCATCGCCCAATGTTTTCCACCGCTGTCCGAACCGGGGGCATAATGCCGGGTTTCTGGCATTCGAAGCCATAGTTTCGTACCCGTTTCATCCGCTGGTGGGCCAGACCGTATTGGTGGTAGGGGAGCACGAGCACGACGGTATTCGCCACTTCCTGATCCGCCAACCGAGTGGCGGTGCCTACCAGATTCCGGATTGGATGTTTGATCCCATTGCGAACGACCTCGCGATTGTATCCATCCCGCGGCTTCCGGTCAGCCAACTCATGCTGCTGCGCGCCTTCATCGATCCCCTTGTAGCCTCTCCTTCGAAGGAAGGAAGCACTGGGGGAATCGGTGATGACGAAGTTGTTCCACGCGCAAATAGATCTGTTCACCAGACCAGTCGTGCCGGTCGAGTTGAGCGGCGCCGAACGCCAGAAGGCGGTGGCGCTTCTGCAGGCGCTGCTGACGGAAGCCGCGACGAAGCCGCCCGGCCAATCGTCGCACGCCAGCCAAAAGGAGGCCGGCGGTGAATAAGATCACGTCGGACCATCTGGCCCGCGCCGCCTTCGTCTATGTGCGTCAGTCAACGGCTTACCAGGTGGTCAATAATCTCGAGAGCCAGCGACGCCAATATGGTCTGGTGGAGCGTGCCCGCCAGCTTGGCTGGGATGACGTTCAGGTCGTCGATGACGATCTCGGCCGATCCGGCGGCGGAACAGCCCGACCCGGCTTCGAGAAGCTGCTGGCCGCGATCTGCGAAGGCAAGGTCGGGCCAGTGGTTTCGCTGGAAGCCTCGCGCTTGGCCCGTAACGGCCGCGACTGGCATACCTTGCTGGAGTTCTGCGGCTTGGTCGGCACGTTAATTGTCGACGAAGAAGCCATCTACGATGCCTCGGTCGCCCAATGATCAGGTTTGTTGCTGGGCATGAAGGGCACGATGAGCGAGATGGAGTTGTCGGTCTTGCGTCAGCGGTCGGTCGAGGCCATGCGCCAAAAAGCCCGGCGCGGCGAGCTTCATTTGACCGTCGCTGTCGGCTACATCGAAGACTGATGACAACCGGATCGAGAAGGAACCCGACCGACGCGTACAGGATGGAATTTCGCTGGTCTTCCGCAAATTCGCTGAACTTCAGTCGGTCCGTCAGGTCTTACTTTGGTTCAGGCAGGAGAATGTCCTCGTCCCGACGATCGTGCCGGTTCGCGGGAAGCGCCCGATCGAGTGGAAGGCGCCAGTTTACCACACGCTTCATCACATACTGACCAACCCGGTTTACGCGGGCTCCTATGCTTACGGCCGACGAGGAACACGCGTCACGATCGAGGGCGGCCGCAAGCGGATCATGCGCGACACCCTCCGACGCGATTGGAAGGAGTGGGAGATTTTGATCCACGACCACCATGAGAGTTATATCGCTTGGGCAGAGTTCGAACGGAACCAGCACCTGATCGCCGACAACGCCAATGGAAAGAGCTACATGGGTCGTGGTTCGATAAGACGTGGCGAGGCTTTGTTGCCGGGCCTGTTCCGCTGCGCGCGCTGCGGTCGGCGGCTGCATATTCACTACACTGGAAAAGGCGGCAATACGCAGCGATATGTCTGCAAAGGCGCATTCAGCGTGAAAGCCGCGATCAACTGCATCGGCTTTGGCGGGATGCGGGTCGATCGCGTCGTCGCCCAGGAAGTGCTTGATCGCCTGCAGCCGCTTGGGATCGAGGCCGCCCTCGCGGCGATGGCTGCTCAGAGCGAGCAGCAGGATGATAAGCGCCAGCAGATCGACAATGCCATCCAGCAGGCCCAATACGAGGCTGCCCGGGCGCGCCGGCAATATGACGCGGTCGACCCTGACAATCGCCTGGTTGCTAGCGAACTGGAGTGCCGCTGGAACGAGAAACTGGTCCAACTGCGTGATTTGGAGATCCAACGCGAGAGCCTCGATCAAGCCAGACCGGCAGCAGCCCTCTCGGCAGAAGATCGGGCAAGGCTGATGGCCCTCGGCAAAGACCTGGCTAAGGCATGGAACAGCGCCGGAGCTTCCATTGAAACGCGCAAGAAGATCATCAGGCTGCTCGTCAAAGAAATCGTTGTCGATATTGTCGATGACAGTTTGGCACTCGTCATTCATTGGCAGGGCGGTGACCACACAGAGATGACGGTCAAGAAGAACAAAATCGGGCAGACCCGTTGGACGGTTGATGCCGATGTCGTTGAGCTTGTGCGTGTGCTGGCGCGGCAATTGCCGGACATGGCCATTGCCGCCATCCTGAACCGCTCCGGCAAGGTGACGGCGCGCGGCGCGACCTGGACACAAACCCATGTCTGTGGATTGCGGAACACCAACGGCATTTCTGTCTATCGCGACGGTGAACGAGCCGAGCGTGGCCAAGTTACCCTCGATGAAGCCGCGGATATTCTGAAGGTAAGCCGAGCCACGGCCTATCGGATGGTCAGCCGCGGCGTGCTTCCCGCTCAGCAGCTCTGTCCAGGCGCACCTTGGATAATCCACCTCGCCGACCTGCAGGAGGATGGCGTTCGTTACAACGCCCAGGCCAGGCGGTCACGCCGACCGATATCTGATAATTCGTTGCAAAACCCCTTTTCTTTATAAGGACATCGCTAGATGAGCAGTATGACGCGCCAACGTCCGCTCCGGCGAAGCGGGCGTTCTTTCGGCCCAGAGCGACGGGGCGCATGGCGCGCTCGACGATGTTTGTATCCAGTTCGAAGCGGCCGTCGTCGAGGAAGCGGACCAGGCCCTTCCAGTGGTTCAAGGCATAGCGGATCGCCTGCGCCAACGTCGAGCGGCCAGACAAGCGGCCCAATAGGTCCGTTAACCTGGCGTGCATCGCCTCGACCACCGGACGGCTGCGCTGCTGGCGGACTTGCTGGCGTTGCTCCGCGGTTTGGCCGCGAATATCGGCCTCGATCTTCCGTTCAGCAAGGTCGGCGCGAATGGCGTCGGCGCCGTAGCCCTTGTCGGCGAGCAGGGCATTCGGCGCGCTCTCAGGCAGGTCGATCAGGGCATCATACGCCTTGCAGTCGGCGGCCTCACCGCCCGTCAAGTGGAAGGCGACTGGTCGACCGAGGGCATCAGCCAGGCAATGAAGCTTACTGGTGAACCCTTCCTGCGAGCGGCCAAGAGCGCGTCGATAAGTCCCCCCTTTTCCGCCCGCTGCCGAGACGTGGGCGCGGATTGTGGTGCTGTCGATGCTGTAATGGCCGCTGTCCGCCATAAACCCGGCCAGCGTCACGGCCATGGCTTCCCAGACCCCGGCTTCGCTCCGGCGCCGGAACCGCCGGTAAATTGTATTCGAACTCCCATATTTGGGCGGTACGTCTCGCCACGGCGCTCCGCATCCCAGCCGCCAGAGTATGCCGTTGACGATCGGACGGTTCTGTTCGGGCCGCCTGCCGCGGCCGCGGTTTGCTGGTTCCATAGGCAGCAAGCCCTTTAAGATGCGCCATTCCGCTCCGGTGAGATCGCCCCTGCTCAAGGCCTGCCCCAAAAGCTCAAGGCCTGCCCCAAAAACAGCCTTAAATCAACCAGCATTCGCTACGTCGACAGGTGAGTTCCGGACGAATCAGTGCCTCCACCAAAAAATGCTTGACGATAATAAAACGACCGGTCATATATTAATTCATGCCGAGACCAGCCAATCCTGAAACGCGATTGCGCCTCCTGGAAAAAGGGGGAGAGCTTGTGAGTACCCGCGGTTTCAACGCCACGGGCGTTCAGGAGATCACCGCGGCAGCCGGCGTCCCCAAGGGTTCTTTCTATAATTACTTCGACAGCAAGGAAGCCTTCGCCGTCGCCGTGTTGACCGAATACTGGGAGGCGGTTGTCGCTGAGTATGGGGCCATTTTAAATCAACGCCGGACACCGCCCCTGTCGCGCATCGAGCGCTATTTCGCCGGGCTTGCCGAGTTTCACGAGCGCCGCCGTTACGCGGTCGGCTGCCTGATCGGGAACATGGCCCTGGAGGTCACGCCGACGAGCGAGGATGTGCGGATCAAGCTTGCGGCGATCTATCGCGATTGGTCGGCCGCACTCGCCTCATGCTTGCGGGAAGCGCAGGAGAAAGGGGAATTGTCGGCTGGAAAGGATCCCGGGCAGCTTGCCGTTGCGCTGATTGACACATTCGAAGGGGCGGTCATGCGGGCCAAGGTCGAACGTAGCCGGGCGCCCTTTGACAGCTTCGAGCGCTTTATGTTGCCCTCGCTGCTGAGCTAAACAATTTGACCACTTAATAGACGACTGGTCATATTGCAACGAGATCATCGCTGGAACGCCGCGCCAGCGAGCGATGCTTCTTATCCGCGGCTAACTAACGGAGGTGGACAATGCCCACGATCACAACAACGGACGGCGTAAACATCTTCTACAAGGACTGGGGCTCAGGACAGCCGATCGTCTTCAGCCACGGCTGGCCGCTGACAGCAGACGACTGGGACGCCCAGATGAGCTTCTTCCTTCGCCACGGCTACCGGGTGATCGCCCACGACCGGCGCGGCCACGGCAGGTCCGACCAGCCCAACACCGGCAACGACATGGACACTTGGGTTGCTGACCTCGCGGCCCTGACTGAACACCTCGACCTGCGCGACGCGATCCACATCGGCCACTCCACGGGTGGCGGTGAGGTGGCTCGCTATGTCGCTCGCCACCAGCAGCGCGTCGCGAAGGCGGCGCTGGTTGCGTCACTGACGCCGAACATGTACCGGAGCGAGGACAACCCGTCCGGTCAGCCGCCGGAGTGGTTCGAAGCGATCCGGGCAGGCGTGCTGGGCAACCGGTCGGAGTTCTACCGTTTCGTCCCTGAGAATCCGTTCTACGGCTACAACCGAGATGGAGCGAAGCCTTCGGAGGCGATCATTGCGAACTGGTGGCGTCAAGGCATGGCCGGCGGTGCCCTCGCTCATTACGCAACCGTCAACTCTTGGCTCGAAGATTATACCGAAGACCTGAAGGAGATCACCGTGCCGGTGCTGGTGATGCATGGCGAGGCTGATCAAGTCGTCCCGTTCGCAAGTTCGGTGCCGCGTGCGGTCGACCTGCTGAAGAAGGGGGCGCTGAAGACTTATCCCGGCTATCCCCATGGCATGCTCACCACGCATGCGGATGTCCTCAACCCCGACCTGCTTTCGTTCATCAGGTCTTGACGACATCTCTCATCCACTATCGCCTACGGTAGATATCTAGGGGTGGATATTGAGGAGGGTTCGAGTTTCGCCGTAGTGACAAAGGAACGAACAAGAGGCTCAAACCCTCCTCGAAAGATCATTGGCCAAGGTCTTGATCGAAGCGGCGGCCTTGCCAGCCTTGCTCAGCCTTGACGTAGGTCCACTCCGCCGTCGGCTGCTCGGTCGTCCATCGGCGGCGGCGTTCACCGTGCGGGATCAAATCCATCCGAAGCGTCGAAGCGCTCTTACGACTGCTCGTATGTGCGCTTTGTGTTGATGCCACCGTCTCGGGCGAGGTCAGGTCCGTGTCCATAGCCGGAATCAAGCATACTCAACCCTGACAAGCCATGTGGGGGCCGCGCAACGCTTACGCTGTCGGCTGGCTGGGGGATATGCGGAGCCGCGGCGGTTGGAACGGGTTAGGCGACGCCCAACAATAAGTCAGCCAACAAACGCGCCATTTTTACGGCATCGACCTGAATCGGTCATGCCCAATCGGCCCCTTCCGCCCGCGACACCGCAAGGAGAACCACCCGCCCCCACGTTCACCCGATGACCCGGACCGGATCGGCAACAACAAATCTTGACTTATTTCCTATATCGATCTAGATTACAGGAATGGAAACCTCCTCCATCCCACATCCGGACATCGATCTCGCCACCCACCTATACTACCAGCTCGTCTACACCCTCACCGACCTGTTGCCGCCGCCGCTCGATGACACCCCCGAAGCGCTGTGCACCCGAAGCCACGCCGCCATCGCCAAGGTCGCGGCACTGCTGCCGGTCAACGCGAATGAGGCTGACCTCGCCGCCCAGTGCATCGCCGCCCGCGCCCAGGCCGAGGACCTGTTGCGCCTGCTCCGTCAGCACGTCGACGACATCAGTCTGGTGATGCGCCTAAATGCACAATACGGCTCGATGGTGCGGACATCACTGTCGGTGCACGCCCGCCTGATGCGGGTGCAGGCGTTGCGCCAGAAGCGGGAGGCGATCGAGGGCGCGACAGACCAGGACGCCTGGGCGCAGCACGTGGCCGAACGGTCGATGACGGAGGTGTTAAATACAAACGCCGGACCGCACGAAGCAGCATTGCCCGAAGCGCCGCCAGCCGAGGGTGCGGACCACCTCCAGTCGAACGACGTCTCAGAAGATGGGCTGGATTCTCATACCGCGGCTTTTGAGACGTGGTTGATCACACAATGCCAGGGCCAAACGTCGGAACAACCCGATGCTGGCCGTCTTCATGACATCGTGCGCAAAGCAATGGCCGGATCGCATTTGGCCGCTCGGGAATTTGCTGCGAACAATCCCGAAAATCCCGCAAGGACGGCCTGACCCCGCCACATCGGTGGCAAAAACCACGCCCAAATAGCCCCGTGGCTGCCCGGAAACCGTTATCACGGCACGCTAGGACGAAGCCCAAACCGACGCGCGGGAGCCGCCGCGCCCTTCTTACCGCCTGCCGCCGCCCCAGCTTTGCCGGAATGGCACCATGTGGATAGAAAATCGGCAGCGACCCGAAGCGGCTATCGTTCGGCGTTGCCTTGGGGAGTTCGCGGGCGGCAGGCGCGTGTTCGTTGGACAACCTGCTCAATCCTCTGTTCCGCGACGTCTGGATGGGTCAGCCGAACCGCTCGGCCTGGTGCGGACCGAGCGGTTTGCTGGGAGAGAGGCGTTGGTGGAACGGGTTGGCCGGTCAGCTGACCGGAGAACGGGCAACCTGGGAGCGGACGGCGCGGGCGGCAACGACGTTCGGAATGTGGAGGAAGAAGGCGCAGATGATCGCGGCGCCGAGGCACAGCAGCGCCAGGCCATAGAGACCGCCGGCGTAGCTGCCGGTCACGTCCTTCATCACGCCGACATACCAGGGGCCGAAGAAGCCGCCGAGGTTGCCGATCGAGTTGATCCAGGCGATCGCTGGCGGCCGCCGCGGTTCCGGTCAGGAACATCGGCGGCATCGCCCAGAACGGGCCTTTGGAGCCGTAGAACCCCATGGCGGCGATCGACATGCCCACCAGGGACCACCAGGTGCCCATCATGTACCCGGCGATGAACAGGCCGACCGCGGACACCAAACAGGCTCCGAGCAGGTTCCACCGACGCTCATGCATGCGGTCGGAAATGCGGCCCCAGGCAACAAGGGAGATGCCGCCGCAGATGTAGGGGATCATGGTGAGCCAGCCGACCGTCATGTTGCTGGTGCGAGCCGATCGACTTGATGATCTGCGGAATGAAGATCAGCATGCCCAGGCTGGCGACGACGATGCCGAAGTAGTTCAGCGACAGCAGCAGCACCTTGGGGTCGAACATGGCCTGCCACATGCCGAAGGTCTTGACAGCTTCCTTGGCCTTGCGCTCGGCGCAAGCTTGCCGGCGAGCCAGGTTTTTTCCTCGACCGTCAGGAATGTCGCCTGTTCCGGCCGGTCGGTCAGCACGAACAAGTGTCACCACGCCGATCAGGACGGTCGGTATCGCTTCGGCGATGTACATGATCTGCCAGCCGCGCAGGCCGAACATGCCGTCCAGCGCCCAGAATCGCGGTGGAGATCGGCGCGCCCAGCGGCGACGGCGATCGGCAGGCCGATCAGGAAGCCCGAGACGATGCGGGCATGATGGTGGCTGCGGGAACCAGTAGGTGAAATAGAGCACGATGCCGGGGAAGAACCCGGCTTCGGCGACGCCAAGGAAGAAGCGGACGACGGCGAAACTGGTCGAACCGGTGACGAGCGCGGTCAACGCCGGCGAAGATGCCCCAGGTGATCATGATGCGGGCGATCCACAGCCGCGCGCCGACCTTTTCCATGATGACGTTGCTGGGCACTTCGAAGATGAAGTAGCCCCAGTAAAACGTGCCGGCGGCGAAACCGAACGCCGCCGCCGACATCTGCAGGTCGTCCCTGCATCGTCAGGCCGGCGAAACTGACGTTGATGCGGTCGACGTAAGCAAGAAAGTAACTGAAGCAGCGCGAACGGCAGCAGGCGCAGGTAGATCTTTGCGCATCGCCGACTTTTCGAATTGCGTCGTCTCACGGATGGTCTCCCTGTTCGGCACGACCGGCCGTTGCCGGTGCTGGCGCGTCATTTCTTGTCCGATGCTACGAGCAGCCAGCTACCCGGCACCGCTCAGGTCGCCGCGCATACGGTTCGAGTCGGATTTCAACTCGCAGTGCCTGGGTGGCGGCCTCGTCCACGCGCGCCATCCGCGTCGACCGCGACCTTGTAAAGCGACGCGGGCATTGGCGGCGGAAACCAGGCCGTCGCGCACGTCGCGGGCCACCAGCGCGGGGTCGCGCGTCGTCGGATCGCCCATGCCGGCGCCGCCCGGCAGTTCCAGGATCAGCCGCTCGCCGTCCGGGATGACCTGGAAGCCCTTGGTGCGCAGCATCTTGCCGGTCTTCTGCGCGACCCGGCCGGGGGCGCCGTTCAGCGCCGCCCTCGCGGCCCTTGCGGGGCGTTGGCGATGCGGTCGAAGCTGGCGTTGACGGCGAATTCCAGGTCGCCCTTGGTGGCGATCTCCATGATCTGGCCGACGCCGCCGCGGGTGCGGCCGGCGCCGCCGGAGTCCGGCTTCAGTTCCTTGCGCCAGAGGATGACGGGCGCGACGTTTTCGGTCGCCTCCACCGGCATGGTGCGCACGCCGGACGGGAAAGCGGTGGCATTCAGCCCGTCCTGCGTCGGCCGCGCGCCGGTGCCGCCGGAGTTGAAGGTGATGATCTCGAAATCGGCGATCACCGGCTTGTTGCCGCGCGCCTGGCCGGAGATCGCGCCGCCGCCACGCAACGGCGGGTTCCACAGCGCCGACGCGCCCTCGGCCGTGACGCGTTCCGGCACCGCCTGGTGCAGGCAGCCCATCATCAGGTCGGGCAGCAGGTGGCCGATGACGTGGCGGACCGAGACCGGGTAGGGGTGCGGGGCGTTCAGGATGCAGCCCTCCGGGATCTTCATGCGGAACGGCGCCAGCGAGGCCCAGTTGTTCGGGATCTCCGGCGCCACCACGCACTTGATGCCGAAGCAGGAATAGGCGCGGCAATAGGCCGGCGGCACGTTGATGCCGCGCGACGAAAGGCCGGAGGTGCCGGCGAAATCGACCTCGATGCCGTCGTGCCAGGATCGTCATCGCGGCGGCCAGGCGCACCGGTTCCTCATAGCCGTCGGAGTAGATTTCGCCAGCGTAGGTGCCGCGCGGGATGCGGGCGATCTCGGCCAGCGTGGCGCGGAGGGAGCTGTCGAAGATGAACGCGGCCAGCGGATCCAGGCTGGTCATCTCGAACTCGTCCATCATCTCGACCAGCCGCTTGGCGCCGGCGTCGTTGCAGGCGCATAGCGAGTAGATGTCGCCTTCCAGTTCGACCGGCAGGCGGGAGCCGGCGCGCATGAAGTCGAAGAAGGTCTCGTTCGGCTTGCCCTGGTCGAAGCATTTGACGATCGGGATATACATGCCTTCTTCGAAGACCGAGCGGCCTTCGGGTCCCATGCCGAGGCCGCCGATGTCGATCACGTGGGCGGTGTTGGCGAACAGGCCGACGATCGCTGCCGTTGTGGAACGCCGGGGTGACGACGGTCAGGTCGTGCAGATGGCCGGTGCCGAGCCAGGGATCGTTGGTGATGTAGTGATCGCCGGGGCGCATGGTGGCGGCGGGGAATTTCTGCAGGAAGTGGCCGACGCATTTCGGCCATGGAGTTGACGTGGCCGGGCGTGCCGGTGACCGCCTGCGCCATCATCCGGCCGTGCAGGTCGAAGATGCCGGCCGACAGGTCGCCGGCCTCGCGCACCGTGGTGGAGAACGCGGTGCGGATCATGATCTGCGCCTGCTCCTCGACCACCGCGATCAGGCGGTTCCACATGATCTGGCGATGGATCTGCGCGAGCGCGTTGGTTTCGTGGGACATGCGGCTCCGTTTGTTGCACTGCACCGGGTGGCGCAGTCTGGCATGGCGCGGGCGTTACGGCGAGGGCGGGATGGGGAAATGCCGTGGTGCGGATATTTCCCTTGAATCCGGCGGGCGGACGGTTTCAATGTTACAGCCTGACCCCAGCGGATGCAGAAATGGGGAAGGAGGACGGAGCATAACCGTCCCAAGACATCATGATCGCGTTGGCGGCGGCAGTTGATGGCGCGGCAGCCAGGAACGCACGAGGTATATAGTTCTTTATCGAAACGATAATTAGCTCGTGGCCCTGCGACTTCGCACTGCCGCCTGGCAAGGTTCAATCCAGGGAGGACGGCATGGGATTCCAGACAAACGCCGCTGGGCACGCGCTTGGGCGGAAGCTCGATAGTATCCCGTTCAGTGGCTACCATTTCTTGCTGATCATCGTGCTTGGCACGGTGGGTTTTGTCGAAGGCTATGACCTGGCGCTGGGCGGGTCGTTGATCGTGCTGGTAAAGATGCCGCTGGCGCTGACGGAAACGGACGTAAGATGGCTGGTGGCGGGGCCAACGGTGCTGGTGGTGTTTGGCGGCTACACGGCGAGCGTGTTGTCTGACCGATTGAGCCGCAAGGTCATCATGCAGATCGGGGTGGTGATCAGCACGCTGTTCACGCTGTCGATCCCGCTGGTGCAGACGGCCGAGCAGTTGGTTGTCGTGCGGCTGATTACCGGGATCGGGCTGGGGTTCGCGATCCCGGCGGCGTTTCCGATCGCGGCGGAGCTGATGCCGGCGCAGCATCGGCGGACCTATGGCGCGATTTATGAGGTGATGCTGGCCAGTGCGTTTACTCTGCTGCCGTTTGTCGGCTTCCTGCTGGCGGGCAATCCGCTGGGGTTTCGCTTGATTGCGCTTCCGGGCGGGCTGGCTCTGGGCGTCGTGCCGTTGCTGGTGCATTACGCGATTCCGGAAAGTCCGCGATGGTATCTGCGGCGCGGGGAGCCTCAGGCGGCGGTGGACACGGTGAACCGGATGATCAGGCGATGCGGCAGCCGGGTGCCGCTGCTGAGCGTGGCGGAACTTGGGCCCAGGTTGACGCTGGCGCGCGAGGACCTTCCGCCGTTCACGGCGTTGTTTCGGGCCGGGCAGTTGCGATGGACGGTAGTTGGGATCCTGAGCGGAGTGAGCGCGGGGGCGGCTTACTACACGTGCGCGATTCTCCTGCCGAAGGCGCTGGTTGACCAGGGAAGTGCGGTTTCCTTGAGTTTTGGTCTCAGTTCAGTGCTGTTCATGGCCAGTATTCCGGGCAAGCTGTTTACTGGATATTTGATGGAGATCATTGGCCGGCGGTGGACGATGACTTACTCCCTGGCGGGAGCGCTGCCGGGGATCGCGCTGATGGCGGCGGCCCACTGGACCGGGGCTTATGCGGCGGTGGTGTTCGTTGCCGGGGCTCTGATCACGGGCTTTACGGTGCTATCGGCTTTTCCCTGCACGCGAGTTTACTTGTCGGAACAGTTTCCGACGGCGTTACGGGGGCGAGGACATTTCTTTGGGGAATCCTCTGCGCGTCTGTTTGCAGGGGTATTGTTTCCGCTGTTCCTGGAGCGGTTTACCGCGTCGCCGGCGGTGTTTTTCGGGACGCTGCTGGCGGTGGTGGCGGTTGGTGCGTTTATTCCGTTGTTGTTTGGACGGGAAACGGTTGGGCAACTGGAGGCTGTGTCGTCGGATGGGGTTGAACTGGCGGCTTGAAGGGGAGCGGGTCTGTGGTTTGGGCGATGTCATCGTTGGTCCAGCAATCAGAAGATATGGCCTGCCTCGGCCGGGCGAGGCAGGCCAGGATTAAAGGTCCGGTGAACTGGTCTTGCAGGGGAACCCGCGATCGAAGGACAAAGACGCCGTGACCGCACGCGAAGTCGATCTGTGGAGTGGTCACAAGGCGGTTGCTTTCGGTTGCTCTGGCGCGGAGATTGCAAAAGTGGCACCAGGTCGTGACACCGGCCGTTCTTCTTGGGAGCAGGATTTGCAACGTCGCACCGATCAACCGTACTCTGGTCGGACGGCTGATGAACGATTATTGTAAGTCATGGTCAGCAAGCCAACTGTCATCGACAGCACAAATGGTGCCCACAGCGATGGGGGCACGGAAGCCGATGGATTGCCGGCTACCTTCATGCGGCTGATCGCCACGGGCCGGCAGCGCGGCTACGTCACCTTCGATGAACTGAATACTGCGCTTCCGCTGGACTTCAGTCGTTCAAAGCAGATTGAAGACGTGATGGCCAATCTTAATGAGATAGGCATCCGGGTCGTTGAAGAGGGCTCGGCGGAGGCATTCATCGCGCAAAATGACGAGAACCTGGATCTCGCCGACGATCAGTTTCGCATGTATTTGCGTGAAATGGGTAGCGTGGCCACGCTATCACGTGAGGGCGAAATCGCCATCGGCGAGCGTATCGAGGCAGGTCGCAACATGATGATTAGCGGGTTGTGTGAAAGTCCGCTGACCTTCAAAACGATCAGAAGCTGGCGCGAACAAATCAACGCCGGCAGGTCGTTGCGTGACGTCGTCGATCTAGAACATCTTGCCGAGGCTGATGTGCCACAGACCGGGGCGACGGCGGACGGGGGACTTGCTGACGCACCCGTGCGAGACGACACGGCGAACGATGCGCTTTTTGAGCATGACGGGGACGAGGACACTGTCATGTCGCTGTCGGCGCTGGAGGAGCGGCTTAAACCCGAAGTGCTGGCAAATTTCGATGTGATTGAGAAGTTACATGGGAGGCTGCAGCACCTCCGACAGGCCGCAGTTACTGGCCGTAACGAAACAAATTCCTGTCCAGAAAGTGATTATGAGACGACCCGAGATGAGTTGGCCGAACGGGTTATCCGGCTGCGTATTCGTAATGAAAGAATTGCAGAGCTCGTCAGTCAGTTTGAACTGTTGAACCGGCGGCTGGCAAGTTTGGATGGTCAACTTCTGAGCATGGCCAAATCGTGCGGGGTGGACCGCGAGGATTTCGTGAAGCATTACGGGGGTCAGGCACTTGATCCGAACTGGCTGGACCAGGTTGTCCGCTTGCCAGGCGAAGGCTGGAAGCTGTTTGCTGGCAGGCACGGCCATGACATTTCTACAGCTCTTGGGCAGATCTCGTCCGTGGCGGAGGACGCCAGTCTGCCAATCGCCGAGTTCCGCCGGGTCTACTTGGCCGTCTCGCGTGGGAAACGGGACAGCGCGCGGGCGAAGCATGAGTTGATCGAGGCGAATCTCCGCCTGGTGATCTCGATTGTTGCTAAACACACCAATCGCGGCCTGCAGTTCCTCGACCTGGTCCAGGAAGGCAATATCGGTCTTATGAAGGCCGTGGATCGGTTCGAGTACCGGCGCGGCTACGAGTTCTCCACCTACGCGGCATGGTGGATCCAGCGAGCGATCACCCGCGCGATCGCGGATCAGGCTCGGACCACGCGTATCCCGGCGCACATGATCGAGACGATCAACAAGCTGGTGCGCACATCGCGGCAGATGCAGCATGAAGTTGGCCGTGAACCGACGCCCGAGGCGCTTGCCGACAAGCTTGGTATGCCGCTGGAGAAGGTTCGCAAGGTCCTGGAGATTGCCAGGGAGCCGATCAGCCTAGAGATGCCGATCAGCCACGCGGAGGATCCTTACCCTGGCGATTTTATCGAAGACAGGGCGGGGCCAATTCCGCTGGATGCGGCAATTCAAACCGACTTATCTGCAAGATCTGGCACGATGTCGCCCGGGCACCCGTTGCGCGTACGGTTTGGCACTGGGATGAATACTCATTACACGCTCGAAGACGTCGTCCAACAGTTCATCATGATCTGCGACCGTATCGGCTGGGGCGACGCAAAAGCGATGATTAAATTGAGGGACTGGAGACCCGACGCATATCGAGCGAGCCAACTCAGGGACGATGCTGGCTCCTCGGCTGACAGCGAGGCGGCCCTCGGCGCATTCGCCGAGGCTGCGACAGAGCTGTTGGCGGTGTCGTCTCGCGCTGCCAGAGACGTGGCTTTGCGCGGCGACCAAATGGATGCCCTGCTCAGTCAGATCCGAGAACTACGCCGCACGGTGCCGACCATGCTGATTTCGGCCGAACCGGACAGAGCAAGCAGGAAAGCATAAATTCATGCCGGTTCCACCGCAGCCTGAAATCATCCTCGTCATCACCATCGTTGCCGACGGTGGGCAACCTGACCACCCGGATGTGGGATGCGGTCAAAAAACTTGCCACGATTACGGAGAATTCTCAGGACCCTCGAGAAAGAGGATATGCGCATTCAAGTCCAAATGACGGAGCTGGGACACCATATAATCGCCCTAATAAAGGACGTCGGAGAACTGTCCGGACAAATGAAGTCGATTGAAAAGCGTTTGGATGACAAGGACAAAATGGTGGACTCTCTTGTGGCTCTGCGAATTAAGGAAGAACTGCAAAAACTCCACGCCGAGGGTCGGGATACGAAGACCGAGATGAACCATGATTTGGCAGCGCCGCGCAGACGCCGGACACTACGCATCCCCAATTCAGTTCCCGAAATACATACCGACAGTTGAATCCGGTTCGTTCCTTCAGCGGTTGCTTCGAAAAAATACACCGTCGCCTTCGGATACGAAGGCAAACAGGTGGTCAGGTATCGCGCACCAGCTCCAGATACCCCAGTCCGGTAACCGTTGCCGACCATCCGGGGCCGACCAGGGTGGATGTTTCGTCCTCGGCGATGATGGCTGGGCCTGCAATCGTCGCCCATGGTTGGAGTGCCGACCGGTCGTAAATCTGCCATGGCGTCACGGCGCCGGTTGTGGTGTCGCGCACGAGCTGGGTGCGGACCGGCGCAGCCTCGGTGGTGGTCAGATCGTCCCCAGCCGGCGGGGGTGCGACGTCTTCCATGACGGTTGTCACGACCACGGCGTAGCTCATGATTTCCACGTCGGACCCGGGGACGGGGCGATCGAAGAAACGGGCGTATTCCTGATCGTAGCGGTTTCGGATCAGGCCGATGTCTTCAGTACCCAGCACGTGGTTCGGCAGCGGCACGGGGATCTCGTGGCCCTGGCCGACGTAGCGCATGTAGGCGGTGCGAGTTTCGGTGACGGGTGCGCCGAAACTGCCCTTGGCGACGGCGGCTTCGGCTTCGTTTCGCATATCGTCCAGCAAATCGTTTACCGCGGCCACGTCGAAGGTGGAAAAGCGCTGATACAGGCTGCGGACCACTTCGTACCCCACCGGCGCCCGCAGGAAGCCGATGGCGCTGCCGACGCCGGCGCCGGACGGCACCAGGACGCGGTTGATGCCGACCTTCTCGGCCACGCGGCAGGCGTGGACCGGCCCGCCGCCGCCGAACGCGATCAGGGTACGGCCTTCGTAGGTCTTGCCGGATTCAATGGCGTGGACCCGAGCGGCGTTGGCCATATTTTCGTCGACCATTTCGGTGACGCCGAGTGCTGCCAGCTCGGCGGTCAGTCCCAGCGGAGCGCCGACATCGGCGAGCAAGGCGTCATGCGCGGCGGCGACATCCAGCCGGATCGAGCCGCCGGCAAAACGAGCTGGATCGTAACGGCCAAGCGACAGGTTGGCATCGGTGACGGCGGGATGCGTGCCACCACGGCCGTAGCACGCGGGGCCGGGGTCGGCGCCGGCGCTTTCCGGACCGACGCCGATGCGGCCCATGGTATCGACATGGGCAAGGGAGCCGCCGCCGGCGCCGATCTCCACCATCTCGATCACCGGGATGCGCAGCGGCAGGCCGGAGCCTTTGCGGAAGCGGCCGACGCGCGCGACCTCGAACGTGCGGGCAGTTTGCGGCTTGTAGTTGTCGATCAGGCAGATCTTTGCGGTGGTGCCGCCCATGTCGAAGGAAAGCACGCTGCCGAGGCCGCATTCCCGGGCGATATGGGCGGAGAAGATGGCGCCGCCCGCGGGACCGCTTTCGACCAGGCGGATCGGGAAGCGGCAGGCGGTTTCGATCGTCGTCAGGCCGCCGCCTGACATCATCAGGAACAGCGGAGCGGGGGCGCCGGCGGCGTGCAGATCAGCTTCCAGGCGGCGCAGATAGCGCGCCATCATCGGCTGCACATAGGCGTTGGCGACGGTGGTGGAGAAGCGTTCCCACTCCCGCATTTCCGGCGAGACTTCCGATGACAGCGACACCGGGATGTCTGGCAGGGCTTCGTGCAGGATTGCCTGGATGCGGCGCTCGTGGACCGGATTGACGAAGGCGTGCAGCAGGCCGACGGCGATGCTTTCGACGTTTTCCTGTTGCAGGACCGGGATCAGCGCGTGCACCGCAGCCTCGTCCAGGGGGCGCAGGATCTTGCCGGTGTTGTCCAGCCGCTCGGGCACCGGCAGGCGCAGGTAGCGGGGCACCAGCGGCTCCGGCAGCACAATGTTCAGATCGTACTGGTCGTAACGACTTTCGTTGCCCATGGCGATGACATCGCGAAAGCCCTCGGTGGTGATCAGGGCGGTGCGGGCGCCTTTCCGCTCGATGACCGCGTTGGTCGCCAGGGTGGTGCCGTGGATGATCAGGGCGATGTCGGCCGGGACAACACCGGCGGCCTGGATGATGGTGCGGAACCCCTCCATTACCCCGCGTTCGGGTGCGGCCGGGGTGGTCAGGACCTTGATCGTGGTGCGCTTGCCGCCTTGTTCGAGGGCGAGATCGGTGAACGTGCCGCCAATATCAACGGCAAGACGGGCAGACTGCATCCGGGTCCTCGGCTGGGTTGATTTAGGATTTGTTCACCATATCGCTACAGTTCGCGGCGGTGAACAAGCCCTAAGTCTTTGTTCGACCGGGCAACTTCACCTGACGTGGTGGTGCCAGAACCAGCTTGCTATCAGACAGCGGCAAACCGTCTATCCGCCGAGCTGGAATACGCTGGCCGGTTCATCGGTGAAATCCCACGACCGGCCGAGGTGGCCGACCATTTCGTCGATATACGGCGCGGCGGCGCAAAGCTGCTCGAAGTGGTTGGGCGGCACGGTCAGGCCGCGGCGTTTGCACAGGGCTGCGATCTCGTCGCGGCGGGACTGGGGGATGTCGGCTTTCGCCGGTTCCGGCACCGGCGGAGCGGGCAGGGGGGCGGCGCCTGCTTGCAGCGCGGGGCGGCGGCGGCGCCAGGGTGTGGCGTCCTCGTAGGCCTTGGCCACCCGCAGCACCATCGCGTCGGCGAACGGCCGGCCGACCACCTGCATCGACAACGGCAGCCCGTCCTCGGTGAAGCCGATGCACTGCACCAGCGCCGGGCCGCCGGTGACGTTGAACGGCGTGGTCACCGAGTTGTTCTGCCAGAAGTTGAGCGTCCGCCACTCGTCCAGCCGGCGGGCCGGGCCGGGCCCGGCGGTCAGCAGCACGTCGTATTTCTCGATACAGCGGCGCCATCTCGGCGATCATCACCCGCCGCTGCCGGGATGCCTGCACATAGTCCGGCCCGCTGATCAGCAGCGCCCCCAGCGCCCGGCCGAGGAAATCGGCGCCGAAATCGTTCAGCCGCTTGCGCAGGACCGGCTCATGCACCGCGAACAGCTCGCTCTCGGCGCCGGTGATCTTCACGGCGTGGTAGTCGGCGGCGGGCCGGATGCGGGCGTCCTCGATCGTGGCGCCAAGCCCGCGCAGCACGTCGTAGGCCTGTTCCAGCGCGGCCTTCACCGAGGCGGCGACGGGCACGTCTTCTTCGTACAAGATGGCGCAGCACGCCGATCCGCAGGCCCTTCACGCCGGCGGACAGTTCGGCGCGGTAGTCCGGCACTGTGCGGCCGGCGCTGGCCGGGTCCTTCGGATCGTGGCCGGCGATGGCCTGCAGCATGATGGCGCAGTCCTCCACCGTCCAGGTCATCGGCCCGGCGTGGTCGTAGCTGAAGCTGTTGGTGTAGACGCCGGAGCGGCTGACCAGGCCGTAGGTCGGCTTCAGACCGACCAGGCCGCACAGCGCGGCCGGGTTGCGGATCGAGCCGCCGGTGTCGGACCCGAGCGAGCCGGGCGCAAGCCCGGCCGCGACGCTGGCGCCGGAGCCGCTGGAGGACCCGCCGGTGACGTGCTCGCGGTTCCACGGATTGCGCGCCGCCGGCCAGGGCAGGTCGAAGGACGGCCCGCCATGCGCGAATTCATGCGTCGACAGCTTGCCCAGCAGCACCGCGCCGCCGTCATACAGCTTGGTGACCGTGGTGGCGTCGAAGTCCGGCACATAGTCCGCGCGGGTGCGGGAGTGGCAGGTCGTGCGGATGCCGGCGGTGCAGTAGATGTCCTTCAGCGCGAACGGGATGCCGTGCATCGGGCCGCGATAGTTGCCGGCCGCGATCTCGGCTTCCGCGGCTTCGCGCCTGGTCCAGTGCCTGCTCGGCGGTGACCAGCAGATAGGCGTTCAGCTGCGGGTCGATGGCCTCGATCCGGTCGAGGTAGGCCTGGGTCAGTTCGACCGGCGAGAGGCGCCGCTGCTCGATCAGGCGGGCGGCTTCGGCGATCGACAGGAAATGCAGGTCGGTGGCGTAAGGGCGGCGTCATCGGGCATGGCAGGTGGTCTCCCTAACGGATAGGCGCTGCGCTTCCCCGGTCGCGGTCGCCGCCGCGTGCTGGCTGGAGTTTCACCGATCCTGCCACAAGTGCAAGGGGCGTGGTCACGATCGTGTCGGCGATGATGTAGCACCGGCATGGATCTTCGCGTAAGAAGCGTGCGTCTCAGACACCCTGTAACCAAGGCGGCAGATGTGCGGCGAGAAACATATCCTGATGATCTGGATCGGCGGCTTCGTGCTGGCCGTGGCGCTGTACCTGATCGGACCCGACCGGTTCTTCGATGCCTGTCTGGATTTCATCGACAGCATCGACGACGGCTTTCCGCGATCTGGTCGCTGGCGCTGGGGGCACAGACCTATGGCGTCGTCCGGGCCTTTGCCATCGCGATCTATGTCGTGTTCGCGGTGCTGGCGCGTGCTGGCGTCGCAGCGCGGCCATCGCGGCTTCTGGGCGCTGATCGTGGTCAGTGCGACATTCATGATGCTGGTGTGGCGGCCCTACGCGGTTTACCCGACGCCGATCAGCCGCTGGATCGGCGCTCTGGTGCTGGTGGTGATTGCGGCGATTGTCATGACGCAACGCCTGACTGGCGCAGCCGCTCCGCCGCAACGGACCATTGCCGCCTTATCCGCCGGGGCAGCACGCTATGAGTCAGAGCACGTTGGCGCCGGACGGCGCGTCACGGCCGCAGCAGGGCTGCCAAGGCTGTCCTGGCCCTGCTGCTGACGCTGCTGGGTCTGTGGACGCTGCATCGGTATCTGCCCGCCCTGATCTGGGCTGCCATCCTGGCGATCGCGGTCTGGCCGCTGTATCAGCGCGCGGTTCGGCGCTGGCCGCCCGGCAAGCACAACATCCTGCTGCCGTCGGTGTTCACGCTCGCCCTGGGGCTGATGTTCATCGTGCCCCTGGCGCTGGTCGGGTTCCAGGCGGGCAAGGAGGTTCACGGCCTGTATCAGACCATCGACCAGGCCCGCACCGACGGCATCCCGCCGCCGGAGTGGCTGGGGCACTTGCCGGTTGGCGGCCAGCAGGCCACCAACTGGTGGCAGGAGAACCTGGCGAACCCTGACTCTGCGTCGGCCTTGCTGAAAAAGGCGCGGCAGTCGGAGCTTGTGTCAAACGGGCGGGAACTGGGGGTTGAACTGGTGCACCGCGGGGTGCTGTTCGGGTTCACCCTGCTGACGCTGTTTTTCCTGTTCAAGGAGGGCGACAGGCTGACCGACCAGATGCGGCGGGCCAGCGCCCGCGCGTTCGGGCCGGCCGGGGAGCGGGTGGGCCGGCAGATGATCGCGTCGGTGCACGGCACGGTTGACGGACTGGTGCTGGTTGGGCTGGGCGAGGGCTTCATCCTGGGCATCGCCTATGTGTTCGCCGGCGTGCCGCATCCCGACCCTGTTCGGCCTGTTCACCGCGATCGCCGCGATGGTGCCGTTCGGGGCGCCGCTGGTGTTCGGCATCGCGGCACTGATCCTGCTGACCCAGGCGTCGGTTGCCTCGGCCATTATCGTGGGGGCGTTGGGGATGGTGGTGACGTTCGCCGCCGATCATTTCATCCGGCCGATGTTGATCGGCAGCACGACGCGGCTGCCGTTCCTGTGGGTGCTGCTGGGCATTCTGGGCGGGGTGGAGACCTGGGGATTGCTGGGCCTGTTCCTGGGCCCGGCGATCATGGCGGCGCTGATCCTGCTCTGGCGGGAGTGGACTGGCCAGCGCGGGCAATAGCTGGCGGCACCAAGCCCATGGGGCCAGCGTCCAAAGGTCAATATGACCTTGAGGGCTGCGATGGGGACTTTGTATCGACGGGGTTTTCTGGGGTCCTCGCTGGCTCTGGCGGCAGGTGGCAGCCGGGCGCAGGGTGTTCCGGTGCGCGTGGGCGTGCTGACCGACATGACCGGGCTTTATTCCGACAGCATCGGGCCGGGATCGGTGGTTGCGGCGCATATGGCAGCCGAGGATGCCGGATCGTCGGTGCTGGGGCGGTCGATCGAGATCCTGGCGGCAGACAACCAGAACAAGGCTGATATCGGGTCAGCCATCGCGCGCCAGTGGTATGACCGGGACGGCGTCGGGTTGATTGTTGGGCTGGATAACTCCGCGGTGGCGTTGGCGGTGGAGCAGGTGGCACGGGACCGGAACGCCGCCTTGGTGGCGATTGCCGTGAGCACGAATGACTTTACCGGCAAATTCTGCACGCCCACCGCGCTGTCCTGGAACTACGACAGCTATGCCCTGACGCACGGCGTCGCTCGGGCATTGGTGGCGCGTGGACTGGATACGTGGTTTTTCCTGAGTGTGGACTTCGCGTTCGGGGCGGCGCTTGAAGGTTCGGCGACCGAGGCGGTGATCAGTGCCGGCGGCAAGGTGCTGGGGTCGGTGAAGCACCCGATCGATGCCGGAGACTTCAGTTCCTACTTGCTGGCGGCGAAGGCGTCGGGGGCGAAGGTGGTGGCGCTGGCCAGTGGCGGCGGCGACATGACCAACGCGGTGAAGCAGGCGTCCGAGTTCGGCATGAAACAGGGCGGCCAGACGATGGTGCCGTTGCTGTGCAACCTTGCGGATATACACAGTCTGGGTTTGCCGGCGGCGCAGGGCATGACGTTGATGACGTCGTTCACCTGGGGGCGAACCGAGCAGACCCGCACTTGGTCACAGCGGTTTTTTGAGCGGCGGGGGGCGATGCCGACGATGAACCACGCTGCGGTTTATTCGGCGGTCGGGCATTACCTGCGGGGGGTCGCGGCGGCGGGGAGCACCGAAGCCGGGGCTGTCGTGGCGAAGATGCGGGCGATGCCGGTCAGCGACGTCTTTGCCGGCGACGGGCGTATCCGCCCGGATGGCAGGCTGGTGCACGACATGTACCTGGTGCGGGTGAAGCAGCCGGCGGAATTCGCTGGGACCGTGGGATTACGAGGCGGTGCTGCAGACGGTGCCGGGCGACCAGGCGTTTCGGCCGCTGGCGGACGCCGGGTGCCCGCTGGGAAAGACATAGTTATGGTTTTATTGGTTGGACTACGGCCGGCTTTTGCGTGGCAGTCGGGCACCCGTGCTAAAATTTGAGCTTGGGAATTTCCGCAAGACAATCCGGCATGGCGTCTTCAGGGACATCGAGTTCCCTGACGCCGTGTTCGTCTTCCACCCGGATCTTGTAGCTGAACCTGTCAGCCCCTGGCGAAGGCGTTGTCGGCGGCGGGGATTTCAGCAGTTCCCGCAAGCTCTCGCGTTGGGGCGCGGAGAGCTCATTTTCATCGCGTTCCCCAACGGCGAGGCGGCCGATGATGCCGCCCCGCCTTTCTATGCGAACATGCATGGCTCAGACGGCCGGTAGTGGAACCTTGACGGTTGCCCAGGCATCGCGAACGGCGCCGGCCAGTTTGTTTTTGTCGTTGCCTGCCCACTGGTCAGCAGCATTGATCGTTGACCTGGCAAAATCGGCGATCGTCGCGGTGGAAGACAATCGGCCGCCGGTGCAGGCCTGGTACCAGATCTTGATCGGGGCGTCGTAGGCGTTGCCGCCGGCCGCACGGGCAAACAGCGCGAAGGCGTGGTTGGGGATCCCGCTGTTCTCATGCACGTCGGCGCTTGGGTCGAACTGGTCGTATGAACCCGGCTGAGGACTGAGGCAGTGTGATGCCGCGGGGTCCATCATGTCTCGAAGGCAGGTCAGGCCCTTTTCCTTCGAATCCGGTCCCATGATCCCGGCGCCAATGAGCCAGCCTTCAGCGTTTGCCGCGGGTATCTTTTGCGACCACTGATTGAATGCGGCGCCGAAGCAGTCGCTGAGGCTTTCATTGAGCGCGCCTGATTCGCCTTCGGTACTGCAACCCGCTCTCGTTCTGGGTCACGCCATGCGTCAGTTCATGCCCGATAACATCAGGTGATTTCCAGAAATCGGTGAAGACCTTCTGGTCGCCGTTGCCGTAGACCATCTCTTGCCCGTTCCAGAACGCGTTCTGAAAGTTCTGACGGTAATTGAGGCTGGAGACGAGATCCATGCCCTGGTTATCGACGGAATTGCGTCCCAGTAACGGTTTTGTAGAATTCAGCGACACCGGCAGTCGTTTCGAAGACAGTTTTGAAATCCTGTCCGGCCTCGGTTGGGTTGGGGACCGCCCGTCCGGGCAACGTCATGCGGTGCCTGCAGTCGAACAGGTGTTCCTCGGGCTGGTGCGCGACGGCCTCGGCGGTGTGGCTGCGCCGACCGATGAGCGAGGCGACGCGGTGGCCTTCGCGGATGCTGCGCAGGCGTTGGGTTTCCGCGAAGCTGTCCTGGAATATCTTCGGGTTGCGGGTTTTGACTTTCTTTTGCCCAAGCGAGAGGGCGCGTAAGACGGCTGGCGGGATGATGAAGCAGCAGCCACAGGATAGCTTGAGATTGACAGGTACGGTCATGGTTTCCTCGGTCAGTTTACTGTCAAAAGCGGGTTAGGACAGGAAGTGGGTGTATCCAGTTCCATTGCCATCTCGTGCATCCGACTTCACATGGGAGTTGGGCACCACGTCTTCTTGACATGCATGCACAGTGGCACCATGCAATATGGCCGGACCCTTGCTTCCCTTTGTAACAGAGTTTTTCGCTCTGTGCCAACAAAGGATTTCACCTGTGCGCGAGTAGTTTGCGGATGGTTTTGGGTGGGGATGGTGGTGGACGGGGGTGGCTGGAGATTGCCGGCCGAACGCGGCGGTCGTTGGTGAGAGTTGGATGGGGCGGAGGGGCTTAATCGCGCCGTCTCTGTGCTGGGAGTTTGGTGGGTCAGAGCTGCGCCCAAGAACCTACCTTTCTGTGGGGATAATCTATGGATCCCTGAACGCTGGGATTGGCACGGCACGGCGAAAGAATTCTCTATGCCTTCTAGCAGACTTGACGCGAGAGATAGGTTCGAGGGCTTGTCTCATCCACAGCCAAAGCGTGGCGCAGACTTTGAGGACCTTCAATCGGATCGCTCTTTCATTCATCGTCTTTGCATCGATCAGTCTAATCTTAGAGGATTTGAATCTTAAAAGATGGGACTACCTAGTTGCGCTCGTACTGATGAGCTTGATGGAACGCGACAAGAGACAATAGATTTTATGGGATTTCCTCAGACTGACACATAATCGTTCGTCTAAGGGAATCAGGCGCTCGTTGGAAAGAAGCACAAGCGATTATTCATGGACGAGACCTGCGAAGGGAGATGCACTCATCATTGGGTTGTGTGGGCTACGAGGGGATTGCTGAGCAGAATGTCTGCATTATCCGAAACGGATTGCTACGCGGCTGTGGAATTTGTGCATGACCGGCATCGGATAACGGCTGCACCGTGCCGGTCGTCCAGGTTCGATCTGCGACCATTGGCCTATCCATTCCGACCAACTGAACAGATACTTCGACCTTCGCAGGAAACGGAGTGCCGCCGAGCATCTCCAGCAGACGCACGACATCATCTCCTTTTACCATAACCAAATGCCAATCAGTGCGACCCTGCTGAGCCTCCGCTTCAAGCTCACCGGAAATCTCCAGCCGCCGAGTTGTGTTCTCTAACGTGAGCATAATCGGTCTCCGCTCAGTCGAAATAGCGAGCGAGACATGGAGAAGCGCGCGGCGGCCCAAAGGGCTGCAACTCAGTTGCATCTGTCCCGTTTCCATCCGATAGAAAAGTGTAATGTTTTTCAACGACTCACCCCAAACGGGTTGTCGTGCCATAATGCGATTTCCACCCGGATATTCCACGAAAAGGGCGGGCATACTGAGCGGTTGCGGCATTACGGACGGCACCTCAATCTGGTCGGGCAGGTGATGATCCCACCAGAACACGCGGGCGCGGCTCAGGAGAGAAGTGCTGTTGAGCAGGTAAGGTCCGAGGCTCGCACCTACGATAAACCATAACGTAGCTCTCACCCATCGACGGCTGCCTCGCGTAATCCAAAAGCTCAAAATGAGGAAGACGGCTGTCGCTAACGAGGTCAATAAATGTCCATTGTTTTACAAACACACATAATTCGCCTTGTAAACATGACACACGCAACGTCGACGACCAAATTCGACCCGCTTTAGCCCACGCGGTAATCGTTACGACCGCGATGATCGCCATTTCCATCGCGGTGCAAGCCTCCGTGACTTGTGCCTGCAGCATGCCCACACCTTAGTGAAGGAGCCAAGTCTTCGTCCAAAGAATAAAGTGAATCAATGGATTGGGGGCGTCAAGCCAGCGGGATAACAATCCCTAAACCAGAACATCCTCGATCCGGATCGGCACCTTGCGGACGCGCACGCCGGTCGCGTGATAAACCGCGTTGGCGATCGCCGCGGCGACGCCGACCATCGGCAGTTCGCCGATGCCCTTTGCACCCAGCGGATTGGAGTTGGTGTCGTCGTTCTCGCACCAGGATCGTCTGGATATCGGGCATGTCGGCGTTCACCGGCATCAGGTATTCGGCGACGTTGGCATTGACGATCGCGGCCGGTTTCGCCGTCCACCAGGGTTTCCTCCAGCAGCGCCATGCCGATGCCGTAGGTGATGCCGCCGATCAATTGGCTGCGGGCGGTCTTGGCGTTCAGGATGCGGCCGCCGTCGAACGCGCCGACGTAAGCGGCTGACCCGGATCTCGCCCAGGTCGGGATCGACCCGCACCTCGGCGAACTGCGCGCCGAACGCGTGCATCGAGAATGTTCTGCTTCTCGTCGCCGGGCTGGGTCTTCGACCTCCGCTTCGATGAAACGGCTGGTCGCCGCGCTCCAGCAGCGCGGCGACCGGCACGCGCCGGTCCGGGCCCGACGACCAGCCCGTCGCGGATCTGCAGCGCGTCGCGGGATCTGGCCATGCCACCCGGCATTGCCGATCCGCCAGCGCCAGGTCCTTGATCTTGTCCACCAGCGCCGCGCAGCCGCCTGCACCGCTCGGCGCCACGCTCGGCGACGGTCATCGACCCGCCGGACACCGGCGCCGGCGGCAGGTCTGAATCGCCGAGCTCGAAGCGGATCGCGATGCATCGGCATGCCCAGCGCGTCGGCCGCGACCTGGGTCATCACGGTGTAGGTGCCGGTGCCGATATCCTGCGTGCCGCACTGCACGACCACGTTGCCGTCGCGGTCCATCCGCACCTTGCACCGACGCCGGCATGGCGGTTGGTCGGATAGGTGCTGGTGGCGAAGCCCCAGCCGATCAGCGTGTTGCCGTCGCGCATCGACCGCGGTTCGGCCGACCGCTTGTCCCAGCCGAACGCCTCCGCGCCCTGCTCGTAGCATGCGCGCAAGCGCCTTGCTGGCGAACGGCTTGTTCTCATGCGGGTCCGTTTCGGCATAGTTGCGCAAGGCGGAACTCGATCGGGTCCATCTTCAGCGCGACCGCCATCTCATCCATCGCCGATTCCAGCGCGAAAACGCCAGACGCCTCGCCCGGCGCGCGCATATAGGTCGGCAGCGGCGCGTTCAGCGCCGACCAGCCGGTGGGTCACCGCGACGTTCGGGCAGGCGTAGAGCATCTCGGTCGCCAGGGCGACCGGTTCGGCAGAACTCGCCCAGCGCGGGCTGCGACATCGGAGTGAAGCCGTCATGGCGGATCGAGACCAGCGTGCCGTTGATGTCGGCGGCGAACTTCAGCTTCTGCACCGTGCGCGGCCGGTAGCCGTTCGAGGTGTACATCTGCGCCCGGGTCAGCACCAGCTTGACCGGGCGCTTGACGGCGCGCGCCGCCATGGCGGCCAGGGTCGCCGGCGGCCAGGTGTTGCCCTTGGAGCCGAAGCCGCCGCCGAGATAGGGGCAGATCACCCGCACATCGGCCTTGTCGATGCCGAACTGCCCGGCCAGCGTCGCCTGCGCGCCGGCGATGCCCTGGGTCGCGGTCCACACCGTCAGCTGGTCGCCGTCCCAGGCGCGCGATCGTGGCGTGCGGCTCCATCGGGTTGTGGTGCTCGACCGGCGTGATGTAGGTCGCGTCCAGCTTGACCGCGCCGCTGTTGAAGGCGCCGTCCGGATCGCCGCGGTTGGAGTCCGGCGGCCGCTGCGCCGTTGCGGAAGTGCTTCGGCGCGTAGGCCTGGCCGAGCATCGCGTCCATCGACGTGGCGGCTTCGCCGCGGCGATAGCTGACGCGCACCGCGGACGCGGCGGCCTGCGCCTGCTCCAGCGTGTCGGCCACGACGACCGCGACATGCTGGCCGTTGAACAGGATGTCCTTGTTCTGCAGCAGCGGTCCGTGCACCGCCTGCGGCACCTTCTCCGGGTGCGACAGCTTGCCGGCGTTGTCGGGCGTGATGATCGCCAGCACGCCCGGCATGCCCTCGGCTTCCTTCAGGTCGAAGCCGGTGATCGAGCCCGCCGCGATGGTGCTTTGCACCAGCACGGCATGCACCAGCGTTGGGCACGCGGAATTCGGCGGCGTATTTGGCCGCGCCGGTGACCTTCAGGCGGCCGTCGATGCGGTCGATCGGTTTGCCGATCATTGCCATGACGCTCTCCTTCAGGCCGAGACGGTTTGCAGGGCGCGCAGCACGGTGCGCCGCAGCAGGACCAGCTTGAACGCGTTCATGCGCGGCGGGCTTCGCGCCCTGCGCCGGCCTGGTCGGCGGCGGCCTTCAGCGTCGCGGCGTCGGCCGGCTTGCCGGTCAGCGCCGCCTCCACCTCCGGCAGGCGCCAGGGCTTGGTGCCGACCCCGCCGGCGGCGACGCGGACGTCGCGGATCGTTCCGCCGTCGATGTCCAGCGCCACGGCGGCGGAGACCAGGGCGAACTCGAAGCTCGCCCGGTCGCGCACCTTCAGATAGTGCGACCGCTGCGCGGCGGCCGAGGCCGGCACGTCGATCGCCGGTGATCATCTCGCCCGGCGCCAGGACCGTTTCGATGTGCGGCGTGTCGCCCGGCAGCCGATGGAAATCGCCGATCGGCACACTGTCGCGTGTGCCATTCGGCGCCGGTCAGTTCGAGCTCGCGCGTCCAGCGCCACCAGCGCCACCGCCATGTCGCCGGGATGGGTGGCGATGCACTGGTCGCTGCCGCCCAGGATCGCCAGCATGCCGGTTCTCGCCGTTGATCGCCGGGCAGCCGGACCCGGGCACGCGCTTGTTGCAGGCGAAGCCGGTGTCGCGGAAATAGCCGCAGCGGGTGCGCTGCAGCAGGTTGCCGCCCATCGTCCCCATGTTGCGGATCTGCGGCGAGGCCGAGGCCAGCAGCGCCTGCGACAGCACCGGCCAGCGCCGGACCACGTCCGGATGGGCGGCGACGTCGCTCATGCGCGCCAGCGGTTCCAGCCGCAGGCCGTCCGGCGTCGGCGATGAATGCCGCCGAGCGTCAGCGCCTCGAGGTCGACCAGGCTGGTCCGGCGTCTCGACGTTGTCCTTCGCGAGCTGCAGCAGGTCGGTGCCGCCGGCGATGTATTTGGCGCCCGGCCTGCGACGCGGCGGCGATGGCGGCCTGCGGCGTCGCGCGGGTCGGATCAGGGTGAAGGCCTGCATGGCTCAGCCCTCCTGCGCGGCTTCGCGGACCGCGGCGACGATGTTCGGGTAGGCGCCGCAGCGGCAGATATTGCCGCTCATCCACTCGCGGATCTCGGCATCGCTGCCGGCGTGGCCTTCCTTGATCAGCGCGGCGGCGGACATGATCTGGCCGGGCGTGCAGTAGCCGCACTGGAAGCCGTCATGCTCCATGAACGCGGCCTGCACCGGATGCAGGTCGCTCGTCGCTGGCCAGGCCCTCGATGGTGGTGATCTCCTTGCCCTGGCAGCGCGTCGCCAGGGTCAGGCAGGACACGACCCGGCGGCCGTCGACATGGACGGTGCAGGCGCCGCAGGCGCCGCGGTCGCAGCCCTTCTTGGTGCCGGTCAGGCCGGCATATTCGCGCAGCGCATCCAGCAGCGAGGTGCGCTGATCGACCGCAGCTGCAATGGCTCGCCATTGACCTGCAGCGTGACGGCGACAGTTCCGGCTGCGGCCGGCGCGGCGCACCGGTGCGGCGGGGACGTGTCATCGGCGCGTGTGCCGGCGGTCGCCAGCGCGATGCACCGCCCGCCGCGCCGCCCATCACCCCGCGCCGGGAAATCGATCCATCCATCAGCCTGTACCTCCGCCTTGATTCAGACGGTAGGTGGGCGCGACATGTCACGATCAGACGCTCACAAGATGGTGCGATGCCGCAAGTTCAGCATTCTGTGTGCGAGCGAAACCATACAGGACATCTACGACGCGGATGGCGTTCGTTGGTCGCGTTCCGCAAGCTTCGTTACCAGAATGTCGCCATCGCGGAACCGGCGGGAAATCGCCGCCAGGGCGGCGACGTGAGGGCGTGTCGCGTTTCGAACGGGATCAGCAGCACGAACACCAGCGTGACCGGCTTGCCGTCGATCGCGTCGAAGTCGATCGGCTTCGCCAAGCCGCATGAACAGACCCAGATAAGACGTCCAGCCCCTCGATCCGGGCATGCGGCAGGGCGAAGCCGCTGCCCAGGCCGGTCGAGCCAAGCTGCTCCCGCGCCAGCAGCGCGCGTCTCGCACGGTCTCCGGACTGCAACGTCGGCACCAGTCGGCCGAACGCGCGGGCGATCTCGCTGATCAGCTGCGGCTTGTCGCGCACCCGCACATCCAGAACGACCCGGTCAGGCGTGAGAAAATCGGCGATGTCCATGCCGCGATCAGGAATCCTGGTCGTGCATCCGCAGCCGGTAGCCTACGCCGGTCTCGGTCAGGATATGGACCGGCCGTTCCGGGTCAGCGCTCGATCTTCTGGCGCAGGGCGCGGATGTAGATGCGCAGGTATTGCACGTCGGTGTCGCCGCCCCAGACCTCGCGCAGGATCATCTTGTGGGTCAGCACCTTGCCGGCATGCTGCACCAGCAGCCGCAGCACCGCGTATTCGCGCGGCGAGAACTTCACTTCCTCGCCGCGCACCGTGACGATCCGGCGCACCAGGTCGACCGTCAGGTCGCCGCTGCGGAACACCGGCGTCTCGCCCTCTCGCTGCAGCCGGTGGCGCTGCGCCGCCCGGATGCGGGCCAGCAATTCATCGATGCCGAACGGCTTGGTGACATAGTCGTCGGCGCCCAGGTCCAGCGCATCGACCTTGGCGGCCTCATCGTTGCGGCTGGACAGCACGATGATCGGCACCGCGGATCCGGCCGCGCGGATGCGGCCGATCACCTCGATGCCGTCGATGTCGGGCAGGCCAAGGTCGAGCACGATCAGGTCGGCGCCCTTGCGCCGGGCGACGTCGACCGCCGGCAGGCCTTCCTCCAGTTCGCTGACGACGTAGCCCTGGCTGGACAGCCCGGCGCGCAGGAAACGGCGGATCGCCGGCTCGTCGTCCACCACCAGAACCCGCAGCGGTCCGGCTCCGGCGCTCATGACGTGGTTTCCTCTTCGGGCAGCAGCGCGTTGACGGGGACCGGCAGGGTGATGACGAACATCGGCGCCGCGCCGGTCGGCGCGGTTCGCGGCCGTGATGGTGCCGTCCATGGCTTCCACGAACCCGCGGCAGATCGCCAGACCCAGCCCGGTGCCGGCGCGTCTGCGGTCGGCCCCGCCGGCGCGGTAGAATTTTTCGAAGATGCGATCGACATCGCCGGCGGGGATGCCTTCGCCCTCGTCCATGATCCGCAGCATGACGGTGTCGCCGTCGCGGCTGGCCTCGATGCGTGATCAGCGCTGCCGGTCGGGGCATGTTTGGCGGCGTTGTCCAGCAGGTTGAACAGCACCTGCTCGAACAGCACCATGTCCAGCGCCAGCATCGGCAGGTTCGGCGGCAGGTCCACCTCGACCCGGTGCGCCGCCAGGATCTTCGACGGCCCGCTGCAAGCGCCGCGCCGATCACGTCGGACAGCTCGTTCAGGCCGGTGCGCGGCTTCAGCGCGCCGGATTCCAGCCGGGTCATGTCCAGCAGGTTGCCGATGAAGCGGTTCAGCCGATCGGATTCCTCGATGATGGTGCCCAGCAGCGCTTCCTTGGTCGGCCGCGTCGAGGATGGCATCCTGCGACCGCAGGCTGGTCGCCGACCCCAGGATCGAGGCCAGCGGCGTGCGCAGATCGTGCGAGATCGACGTCAGCAGGGCGGAGCGCAGCCGGTCGGTCTCCACCTGCAGCCGCGCCAGATGCAGGTCGCGGGCGAGGTTGACCCGCTCGATCGCCAGCGCCGCCTGATCGGCCAGCGCGTCCAGCAGCCGCTGCTGGTCGGGCGTCAGCAGCGGGCCCGGGCTCGTCGCGGATGATGCCGACCACGCCCAGCGGCCCGCGACCGGTGCGCAGCGGCTGGAACAGCCATTTGCCGCCGGGCAGCGTGTCGGAATCCGCGGCCGGCGACATGGTTCTTCTCCCAGGACCATTTGGCGGCGGCGAGGTCGGCCTCGTCCAGCATGTCCTCCGGCGGGAAGCCGGCGCGCACCGAGATGGTGCCGTTCGTCGGGCAGCAGCAGCACGACGCGGACTTTCAGCATCAGCGCGATCTGGTGCGCCGTCGCCCACAGCAGGTCGTCCAGCGTCACCGCGACGGCCAGCTTGCGGCTGAACTGATACAGGTCGTCGGTCTGGCGGGCGCGCAGCCGGGCGGCCAGCGCCTGGCCGCGGACCCGCGCGGCCAGGTTGCTGGCGATGACCGCGACGACGCGCGAAGAAGAACAGCGCGACGACGTTTTCCGGGTCGGCGATGGTGAAGGTGTAGAGCGGCGGCAGGAAGAAGAAGTTGTACGCCAGCATCGCGAGCGAGGCAGGCGAGCAGCGACGGGCCCAGGCCGTACAGCACGGCGCCGATCAGGATCGCGGTCAGGAACACCAGCGCGACGTTGGTGATGCCCAGCAGGTCGTGCAGGCCCATGGCGACCGGGATCGCCAGCGCCACCAGCAGCGCCGGCGATGGCCGTAGGGCCGCGGAGTCGAGCGCGCGGCTTGCCGGTCTGCGCTACCGGCGGCGCGCGGCGTGCCGTCGGTGCCGTTCGGCCGGCACCTCGATGACATGGATGTTGATGCCGCCGGCGCGGTTGATCAGGCGCTGGGTGATCGAGCCCAGCAGGAACTGCCGCCAGCGCGGCCGATCCGACTTGCCGACGATGAGGTGGGTGACGTTGTTGGCGCGGGCGTAGTCGATGACGGTATCGGCGACGTCCTGGCCCGGGATCAGCACCGGCTCCGCCGCCCAGCCGCTGGGCCAGCCGCAGCGCTGCCGACCACGCTGTCCTGTTCCGCGCGCCGGCCCGCTCGGTGCGGGCGGTTTCGACGCTGATCGCGGTCCAGGGCGCGCGAAGCTGGTCGGCCAGCCGCTTGGCGTGGCGCACCGTGGCGGTGGCCTTGCCGCCGCCCTGGACACAGACCAGCACACGCTCCCCGGCCGGCCAGGGGCCCTCGATGGCGTGGCTGCGCATGTAGTCGACCATCTGGTTGTCGACCCGCTGGGCGGTGCGCCGCAGCGCCAGTTCGCGCAGGGCCGTCAGGTTGCCGGGCTGCGAAATAGTGCCGCACCGCGCGTTCGGCCTGCGTCGGGACGTAGACCTTGCCCTCCTTCAGCCGCTGGATCAGGTCTTCCGGGGTCAGGTCGATCAGCTCGATGTCGTCGGCGCGCTCGATCACCGAGTCCGGCACGGTTTCCCGCACGCGGATGCGGGTGATGCTGGCCACGACGTCGTTCAGGCTTTCGACGTGCTGGATGTTCAGCGTGGTGTAGACGTCGATGCCGGCGGCGAGCAGTTCCTCGACGTCCAGATAGCGCTTGGGATGGCGGCTGCCGGGGGCGTTGGTGTGGGCCAGTTCATCGACCAGCACCAGTTGCGGACGGCGGGCGAGGATCGCATCCAGGTCCATCTCGGTCAGCGTGCGGCCGCGATAGGCGATGGTCCGGCGCGGGATGATTTCCAGGCCCGCGGTCAGCGCCTCGGTTTCCGCGCGGCCGTGGGTTTCGACCACGCCGACGACGACATCGATGCTTCTCGCGCAGCCGGGCCTGGGCGGCGGACAGCATCTCGTAGGTCTTGCCGACGCCCGGCGCGGCGCCGAGGAAGATCTTCAGCCGGCCGCGCTGGGACTTCTCGGCCTCCCGCAGCAGGGCGTCGGGCGAGGGCCGTCGGTCGGTATTGCGCGCTGTCGCCCATTTTGGCATCCGTTCAGGCACGGCTGCATCAGGCGTGGCCCAGCGCGTCCAGTGCCAGGTTCAGCTCCAGCACATTCACATGCGGCTCGCCGATGATGCCGGCAAGGCGGCCGGCTGGTATGATCCTGCACCAGTTGCTGGACTGCGCCTCCGGCAGGTTGCGCGCCTTGGCGACGCGCGGCACCTGGAACAGCGCGGCGGCCGGGGAGATGTCGGGGTCGAGCCCGCTGGCCGAGGTCGTCACCAGATCGATCGGCACCGGCGTGCCGGGGTTCTCGGCGGCCAGCTTGCCGGCGTCCGCGGTCACCCGGTCGACCAGCGCCTTCGAGGTCGGGCCGAGGTTGGAGCCGCCGGAGTTGGCCGGCGTTGTACGGCGCCGGGATGGTCTTGGTCGCGTCGTTCGGATCGGTGTCGGTGGTCGCCGACGGGCGGCCGTGGAAGTACTTCTCGCCGGTGAAGTTCTGCCCGATCAGCGCGGAGCCGATGACCTTGCCGTCACGCTCGATCAGGCTGCCATTGGCCTGGTGCGGGAAAGATCGCCTGGGCGATGCCGGTCATCGCCAGCGGGTAGGCGAGGCCGGTCAGGATCGTCATGCAGACGATCATCACGATGGCGGGGCGGATTTGCTGGAACATTGTGGTGAGTTCCTTGGTGAGATTCGTTCGATCGTAATCGCGTCCGGGTGCGGCGGCTTCAGGCGAGGCCGATCGCGGTGACGGCCATGTCGATCAGCTTGATCCCGACGAACGGCGCGACGATGCCGCCCAGCCGTAGATCAGCAGGTTGCGGCGCAGCAGCGCGGCGGCGCCGATCGGGCGGTAGGGGATGCCTTTCAGCGCCAGCGGGATCAGCGCCACGATGATCAGCGCGTTGAAGATGATCGCCGACAGGATGGCACTTTGCGGGTTGCCCAGGTGCATGACGTTCAGCGCCTGAAGCTGCGGGTAGAACGCGATGAACATCGCCGGGATCATGGCGAAGTACTTCGCCACGTCGTTGGCGATCGAGAACGTGGTCAGCGCGCCGCGGGTCATCAGCAGCTGCTTGCCGATCTCCACGATCTCGATCAGCTTGGTGGGATCGCTGTCGAGATCGACCATGTTGCCGGCCTCGCGCGCCGCCATGGTGCCGGTGTTCATCGCCACGCCGACATCGGCCTGGGCCAGGGCAGGGGCGTCGTTGGTGCCGTCGCCGCACATCGCCACCAGCTTGCCCTGCGCCTGCTCGTCGCGGATCAGCTTCAGCTTGGCCTCGGGCGTGGCCTGGGCCAGGAAGTCGTCGACCCCCGCCTCGGCCGCGATCGCGGCGGCGGTCAGCGGATTGTCGCCGGTGATCATCACCGTGCGGATGCCCATCCGGCGCAGTTCGGCGAAGCGCTCGCGGATGCCGCCCTTGACGATGTCCTTCAGGTAGATGACGCCCAGCAGCCTGCCGTCCTTCGCGACCGCCAGCGGCGTGCCGCCGGCCTTGGCGATCTCCTCGGCCTTGGCGGTCAGTTCCCGGACCGCCGCGTCGGTCACCGCGGGACGCACCGCGCGTGGCGACGCCGCCGCTCTTCGCCGTCCGCGTCGCCTGGGCGCGCGCACCCAGTCGAGCACCGCGTCGACCGCGCCCTTGCGGATCGAGGAACCGTCGAAGTCGATGCCGGACAGGCGGGTCTGCGCCGAGAACGGCACGAAATGCGCATCCATCGGCGCCATGTCGCGGCCGCGGATGTCGTATTTCTCCTTCGCCAGCACGACGATCGAGCGGCCTTCCGGGGTTTCGTCGGGCAGCGAGGACAGTTGCGCCGCGTCGGCCAGTTCCGCGGGCGTGACGCCGGTCAGCGGCAAGAACTCGGTCGCCTGGCGGTTGCCCAGGGTGATCGTGCCGGTCTTGTCGAGCAGCAGCGTATCGACGTCGCCCGCCGCCTCCACCGCGCGGCCGGACATCGCCAGCACGTTGAACCGCACCAGCCGGTCCATGCCGGCGATGCCGATCGCCGACAGCAGCGCGCCGATCGTGGTCGGGATCAGCGCGATGAACAGCGCCACCAGGATGACCACCGAGATCGAGCCGCCGGCATAGGTGGCGAAGCTGGGGATCGTCGCGACGGCGAAGACGAAGATGATCGTCAGGCCGGCCAGCAGGATGTTCAGCGCGATCTCGTTCGGCGTCTTCTGCCGTTCGGCGCCCTCGACCAGCGCGATCATGCGGTCGAGGAAGGTCGAGCCCTGGGCCGCGGTGATGCGCACCTTGATCCAGTCCGACAGCACCCGCGTGCCGCCGGTGACCGCCGAACGGTCGCCGCCGCTTTCGCGGATGACCGGGGCGGATTCGCCGGTGATGGCGGATTCGTCGACCGAGGCGATGCCCTCGATCACCTCGCCGTCGCTGGGGATCAGCTCGCCGGCCTCGACCAGGACGATGTCGCCCTGGCGAAGTGCGGCGCCGGCGACGTTCCTCGGTGCCGGTCGCGGTGAGCCGGTTCGCCATGGTTTCGGTGCGGGCCCGCCGCAGGTGGCGGCCTGCGCCTTGCCGCGGCCCTCGGCCACGGCTTCGGCGAAGTTGGCGAACAGCACGGTGATCCACAGCCACAGGATGATCTGGAAGGTGAAGCCGAGGTGGGCGCCGCCGGTGACCAGGTCGCGCAGGAAGATGACCGTGGTCAGGGTCGCGACGACCTCCACCACGAACATCACCGGGTTGCGGATCATCAGCCGCGGATCGAGTTTCTGGAATGCCTGCCCGATGGCCGGCAGCAGGATCGCCGGGTCGAGCAGGCTGGATTTCTTGTCGCGCGATGGGTTCGGGTTTCCATGACGGATACCTTCAGAAAGTTGTGCCGGCGAGCATCGAGAGGTGCTCGACGATCGGGCCCAGGGCGAGGGCGGGAAGGAAGGTCAGGCCGCCGGTGATCAGGATCACGCCGACCACCAGGCCGACGAACAGGCCGCCGTCGGTCGGGAAGGTGCCGGCGGAGACCGGAACGATCTTCTTGGCGGCCAGCGAACCGGCGATCGCCAGCATCGGGATGATCATCAGGAAGCGGCCGATGAACATCGCCAGACCCAGCGTCGAGTTCCAGAACGGCATGTTGGCGGACAGGCCGGCGAAGGCGCTGCCGTTGTTGCCGGTGGCGGAGACGTAGGCATACAGCGCCTCGGAGAAGCCGTGCGGGCCGGCGTTGGCCAGCCCCGCCAGGCCGGGCTGGATCACCACCGCCAGCGCGGTGAAGCCCAGCATCGACAGCGGCAGGATCAGGATTGCCAGCATGGCCATCTTGACCTCCTTCGCCTCCAGCTTCTTGCCGAGGTATTCCGGCGTGCGGCCGACCATCAGCCCGGCGACGAACATCGCCACGATGACGAACAGCAGCATGCCGTAAAGGCCGGAGCCGACGCCGCCGAAGATGATCTCGCCCAGCATGATGTTGACCATCGGCACCATGCCGCCCAGCGGCATCAGGCTGTCATGCATGATGTTGACGGCGCCGCAGGAGGCATCGGTGGTGATGGTTGTGAACAGCGCCGAGTTGGCGATGCCGAAGCGAACCTCCTTGCCTTCCATGTTGCCGGCAAGATGGTCGATCGGCAGGTGGGCGAACAGCGGGTTGCCGGCGGCTTCCGACCAATAGAGGACGGTGGTGCCGGCGAGGAACAGCAGGCCCATGACCGCGAAGATCGCCCAGCCCTGGCGCTGGTCGCCGACCATGCGGCCGAACACGTTGGTCAGTGCCGCGCCGATGGAGAAGATCAGCAGCATCTGGATCAGGTTGGTGAGCGCTGTCGGGTTCTCGAACGGATGGGCGGAGTTGGCGTTGAAGAAGCCGCCGCCGTTGGTGCCGAGCATCTTGATCACCTCCTGCGAGGCGACGGGGCCCTGGGCGATGACCTGCTTGGCGCCTTCCAGCGTGGTGACGTCGGTATAGGCGGACAGGTTCTGCGGCACGCCCTGCCAGACCATGACCAGGCCGACGACGATGCAGACCGGCAGCAGGATGTAGAGCGCGCAGCGGGTCATATCGACCCAGAAATTGCCGACGGTGTGCGCCGAACGGCGGGAGAAGCCGCGGATCAGCGCGATCGCGAGGGCGATGCCGGTGGCGGCACTGACGAAGTTGTGCACCGTCAGTCCGGCCATCTGCACCAGGTAGCTCATGGTGGTTTCCGGCACGTAGGATTGCCAGTTGGTATTGGTAACGAAACTGACCGAGGTGTTGAACGCGAGGTCGGGCGACACCGCGTCCAGATGCTGCGGATTGAACGGCAGGAACGCCTGCAGCCGCTGCAATGCGTACAGCACGACGAAGCCGGCGAAGCTGAACGCCAGCATGGCGATCGCGTAGGTGACCCAATGCTGTTCCTGCGCCTCATCGACGCCGGACAGCCGGTACAGGCCGCGTTCCAGCGGGCGGAGCACCGGGGAAAGAAGCGTTCGCTCGCCGGTGAACACGCGGGTCATGTAGCCGCCCAGCGGTTTGGTGAGGAGCATGAGCAGGGCGCAGTACAGCGCGATCTGCAGCCAGCCGTTGACTGTCATGTTGTTTGTATTCCGCTTGCGAGAGGCTGGACTGTGGGCCGGTTCACCCGACCGCAAGGACGCTGCGGTCGGGACTGGGCCACTAGAATCGTTCGGGCTTGATCAGCGCGATCACGAGGTAGGCCAGCAGGAAGACGGTCACGAGACCGCCCAGCGCATAATCCAGTATCATCGGGGTTGTCCTACAGCCGATCGCAGGCAAATGCGTACAGACCGCAGACGGTCAAAAAGGCCGCCCCGATCAGCAGATAAACGAGGTCAAGCATGTCAATGCTCCCATGGCTGGCAGCCGCAGCGGCGGCCAGACGTTGTTCAGTGCGACGCTAAAACTAGGCCTGAGGAACTATAGAAGCCATGCAGGTAGGACGCGGCCAGTATAGCAATTCCATATAAATCGGCCGCGATGTCTATTGGTCATGAAGAGCCGGCGGCGGCATCGGTTTCAGCGAGAAACGCGGCGGCCTGCAGGCGGATCGCGGCACGCCGCTGCGGCGTCATGCGGGCCCAGTTGCGCAGCGGCATCGCCATGCGCACGTTGGATGCGAACCGCTCGGCATGGCGGGCGATGAAATCCCAGTAGAGGAAGTTGAACGGGCATGCATCCGGCCCCGTCGCCTGCTTCACGTCATAGACGCAGCGGCGGCAATAGTCGCTCATGCGGTTGATATAGGCGCCGGAGGCGGCATACGGCTTGGACCCGACGATCCCGCCGTCGGCGAACAGCGCCATGCCGCGGGTATTGGGCATTTCCACCCACTGGTAGGCGTCGGCGTAGACCGCCATGTACCATTCATCCACAGCATCGGGATGCAGTGCCGCCAGCAGGGCGAAGTTGCCGGTCACCATCAGGCGCTGGATGTGGTGGGCGTAGGCGTCGCGCCGGGTCTGGGCGACAACCTGGCGGATGCACTGCATCTGGGTGTCGCCGTTCCAGTAGAACTCCGGCAGTTTCCGTGTCGCTCCCAGCGCGTTCAAGGCCGCGTATTCGGGCATGTTCAGCCAGTAGATGCCGCGGATGTATTCCCGCCAGCCGATGACCTGGCGGATGAAACCTTCGGCGGCGTTCAACGCCACATTGCCCTGGCGCCAGGCCGCCTCGACCGCCTGGCAAACGGCGAGCGGTTCGAGCAGGCCGATGTTCAGCGCCGGCGAGATCACCGCGTGGAACAACGTCGGCGCATCGGTCCGCATGGCGTCCTGCCAGTCGCCGAACCCGGGCAGGCGATGGGTGATGAAATCGGCCAGCGCGGCTTCGGCGTCCTGCGCGGTCACCGGGAAGCGGAACCCATCGAGTTCACCAAATCCGTTGGTGAAGCTGCGGCGCACGAGGTCGATCACCGCCCGGGTGATTGCGTCGGGGGCAAAACCGAGCGTTTCGGGTGGGGCGAGGGTGGCGGGCAGGCGCTTGCGGTTCTCGGCGTCGTAGTTCCACCGGCCACCCTCGGGTTCGCCCGCCGGGGTCATCAGCAGGCCGGTGCGGCGGCGCATGTCGCGGTAGAAGAATTCCATGCGCAGCCCGTTGCGCCCGCGCGCCCAGTGGCGGAAATCGGCGATCGAGCAGACGAACCGGGTGTCGGGGCGGATTTCCAGGCTGCCGAACCAGTGGCGCATGTCGGTGACGACGCGGTGCTCCCCCGGTTCGGTGGCCACCACCTGACGCGGCCGCAAATCGGTGATCGCGCGCTGGACTTCACCAAGCAAAGTCTGCGTGTTCGCCGGGTCATCCAGCCGTATGTAGCGGACCTGCACGCCGCGGGCCGTCAGCGCCTGGGCGAAATGGCGCATCGCCGACAGCACCAGCACGATTTTCTTCAGGTGATGCGGGACATAGGTGCACTCACCCATGACCTCTGCCATCAGCACCACGTCGTGCGCGGGATCAAGCCCGGACAGCGCCGACACCGAGGCCGAAAGCTGGTCGCCCAGCACCACGCGCAGCGTATCGACCGCCATGCGGCTTCCCCTTATCACACTGAACGTGACATAGGGTCGGTCGCGCCACGATGAACAAGCCCGGCTTTGAACAAACCGGGGGAGGACAAGCGGCACGCGGCGTGGCAGAATGGTATCCATCATGCGTCAGCTCATTCTTTTGCGGCACGCAAAGTCCTCCTGGGACGATGCCGCGATCCCCGACCGGGACCGTCCGCTCAACGCGCGCGGGCGCCGTTCCGCCGCGGCGATGCGGCGGGCCATGCGTGAGCTTGGCCTGACTCCGGACGTCGTCCTGGTGTCGACCGCGCGGCGGACCATGGAAACGCTGGAAGCGCTCGAACCTTGGGATGACATGCCGCTGATCGAGCCGATGGACAGCCTGTACCTGGCGAACCCGATGCAACTGACCGCGGCGCTGCACGGCGTGGCGGAGACGGTGCGCAGCGTGTTGTTGATCGGCCACAATCCCGGCATGCACGACCTGGCGCTAATCCTGGCCGGTCCCCAGGCGATCAACGCGGGCGGCCCGGCCGAACGCGCGCTGGCGGCGGGCTTTCCGACCGGCGCGCTGGCCGAGTTCGTAATCGCGGGGTCCTGGTGGGATGTGCGCGAGGGCAGCGGCCGGCTGGTGCGGTTCCTGACCCCGCGCATGCTGGAGGATGCCGGTTCACCCTGATGGAGCTTGAATTCACCGCGCATCCGGACGCGGTCGCCGGATTGTCACGGTTGAAGGCGTTGACTTCATGCCGCGACGGCCGTCCGAGGACCCAGACGGTCAAGATCGTCTGGCACGACAACCCTGAACACGCGCTGCTAGGCGACGGGCTGACACTGGCTGAACAGCGCGGCGTCTGGCGGCTGGAACGGTTGGGTCCGGCCGATGACACCTGGCTGCCGGCGCAGCCCACCCCCATCGTCGCCGAATCCCCCGATCTGACGACGCTCCCGACGCCGCTGGCACCACTGGCCGCGTTCGAGGGGCGGCACACCATCAGCGTGCATCAGTTCGACGGGCAGGCGGTCACGCTGGTGATCGCGAAGGGCATCCTGCGCGCGGTCACGGCGGAACGGCCGGTGGCGCGCATCTGGCTGACTGGGGACGAGCAGGCGGTGCGCAGTGCCGCGCTGCTGATCGCCGGGGCCATCCCACTTGCGGTGCCGCTGGCGTCCCTGGCGGCGGAGGCGATCGCGCTGGCGCTGGGCCGCCCGGCTGCCGCGCGGCACGCAGGCGCGCCGGTGCTGCCGGCCGAGACCATGGCGGTGGCCGATGCGCTGAAGCACATTCTCGGCCATCTGACCGACGTGATCCTGGCTAACGCCCCTGCCGCGGCGCGACTGGACGCCAACAGCCCCGAGGCGGTGCATCAGATGCGGGTCGCGGTGCGGCGGGCGCGGTCGGCGCTGTCGATCTTCCGCACCGCCATGCCGGAAAACAGCCTGAACGCCATCGGCGACAGCCTGAAGGACCTCGGCGCCCGGCTCGGGCCAACGCGCGACTGGGACGTGTTCGTTGATGAAACCATGCCGGACATCCAGCAGGCGCTGCTGAACGACGAGCGGCTGGAGCGGCTGATCGGCGCGGCGGCGCGGCGGCGGCGGGAGTGCCAGAAGGCGCTGGGCAGCTACCTGGACAGTCCGGCCTTCCGCAGCCTGGGCATCGAGCTGGCATGGTTCATTGCCGCGACCTTCTGGCACCCGCCGGCGGTTCCGGATGGCGAAACCGAGCAGCCGCCTGGATTGGTGGCGTTCGCGGACCAGGTGCTGCAGCATCGGTGGAAGAAGCTTGTCACGTCCGGCAAACGGATTGAGGAGCTGGATATTCCGTCGCTGCATGGCATCCGTCTGCGGGCCAAGCGGGCGCGCTATGCGGCGGAGATGTTTTCGACGCTGCACCGCGGCAAGGTGGCGAACCGGTTCATCCGCCGGCTGAGCGTGCTGCAGCAGCGACTCGGCGTGTTGAACGATGGCGCGGTGGCGACCCATCTGCTGGCGGAGCTCGGTGGCCCGGCCGGCCGGCATGCTTACGCGACAGGGCTGGTGATCGGTTTCCTGGCCGCCCGCGCCGCAAAAATCCGGCCAGGGATCGAGACAGCCTTCGAGCGGTTTCGGCGCCAGCCGGTGTATTGGGGTTGAGGCGGGTCACCGCCGGTTGGCACTTCGCCAGCGCACCGGTCTGGTGATCGCGGGTTGGGGTGCGAGACGTGTCGTTGAATCGCAAGCGGCGCATTTTCCGTCCGGACAGCGGGCTTTTTTTATCCGCATCCCATTCCTTGCCGGTGCTGGGCGTGCTGCTGGCGGGGTGCGGCATTGTCGTGGCGGCGTCGCTGTTCCTGCGGTCCTCGGATGCGCCGGCACGCGCGCCGGCCAGCCTGCATCTACGCGCGGACGCCGATCGCCTGCTGGTGGTGGATGGCGCGACGCTGCGGGTTGGCGATCAGGTTGTCCGGCTGCAAGGGATTGTCGCGCCGGCGCACGGGTCGCTGTGCCAGGGGGCCGGCGTGGATTGCGGGGTTGGCGCGGCGAATGCCCTGGCGGCGCTGGTGCGGGGTGGTCCGGTGGCGTGCGACATCACCGGCCGGGACGGGCAAGGGCGGCCGGTGGGGGTCTGCTCGGCGGGCGGCAAACGGCTGAGTGAGGCGTTGGTGCGTGACGGCTGGGCGCGAGCTGACGGCGCCGCATTGCGGGCGCTGGAGGCGACGGCGCGTGACGCCGGGCGCGGGATCTGGGGCACAGGGCGTTAAAGCCCGGCCGCGGTTGCCCATCCCCTGTGCGGCTTTCCGCGATCCACGCTAGAACCGGATGACGCATCTGGATGAAGGAGACGGATATGAACTTGTATCGCTTGTTGCAAAAGCGGGCGGCGGCCGGAAAACCCGTGCGGGTCGGGCTGATCGGCGCCGGCAAGTTCGGGTCCATGTTCCTGTCGCAGGTGCCGACGACGCCGGGTCTGGAGGTGGCGGCGATCGCCGACCTGTCGCCGGACCGGGCGCGCGAGGCGTGCCGTCGCGTCGGCTGGACCGAGGACCGGATCGCGACCGTGCGCTTCGTCGAGGATGCGGCGGCGATGATCGCGTCCCCGGATGTGGAGGTGGTGGTCGAAGCCACCGGCCATGCCCCGGCCGGCATTTCGCATGCCCGCCGAGCGATCCGCGAAGGCAAGCACATGGTGATGGTGAATGTGGAGGCGGATGTGCTCGCCGGGCCGCTGCTGGCGCGGGAGGCCGAGGCGGCCGGCGTGGTCTACAGCCTGGCCTATGGCGACCAGCCGGCGCTGATCTGCGAGCTGGTGGACTGGGCGCGGTCCTGCGGCTTTCCGGTGATCGCGGCGGGGAAGGGCACCAAGTACATGCCGGAATACCATGCGTCGACGCCGGAGACGGTGTGGGGGTATTACGGGCTGACGCCGGAGCAGGCGAAGGTTGGCGGGATGAACCCGCAGATGTTCAATTCGTTTCTTGATGGCACCAAATCAGGGATCGAGATGGCGGCGGTGGCCAATGCGTCGGGGCTGACTCCGGCGCCGGACGGGCTGGTGTTCCCGGCGGTCGGCACGCACGAGATGGCGGAGATGCTGCGGCCGGGGAATGCGGGGACGCTGCACCATAGCGGGCAGGTGGAGGTGATTTCCAGCGTGCACCGGGACGGCAGCCCGGTGGTGAACGACCTGCGCTGGGGGGTGTTCGTGGTGTTCGAGGCGCCGAACGATTATGCGCAGCGGTGCTTCCAGGAATACGGGGTGGTGACGGATGCCTCGGGGCGGGTCTCGGCGCTGTACCGGCCATTTCATTTGATCGGGCTGGAGCTGAATGTTTCGATCTTGTCGGCGGCGTTGCGGGGTGAGGCGACGGGGGCGCCGACGGGGTTCCGCGGGGATGTGGTTTCGACGGCGAAGCGGGATCTGCGGGCGGGGGAGATTCTGGATGGGGAAGGTGGGGCTTGCGTTTGGGGCAAGCTGATGACGGCCGCGGATAGTCTTCGACGTGGCGGGTTGCCGATCGGGTTGGCGAACCGGGTGCCGCTGGTGCGGGATGTGGCGGCTGGGCAGCCGGTGACGTGGGGAGATGTTCGGGTGGATGTGGCGGATGAGGCGTATCGGTACCGGCGGGCGATGGAGGCGGCGTTTCCGGGGTAGGGGGTGGCATAGTTCGGCGGCTGGTCGGGTACTTTTGGGTTTTGAGATATCCGATGGGATTCGCAAAAGGGGCTGTTTAACGGAGCCTCATCCTCCTCAGTTGTAAAGGTAAAGCTACGGCGGAACCTCCATGGGGATTGGCGGCGACCACCTTGGCGGCGTTTGCTCTGCCAAGGTGGTCAGACCGGTCGGAGCAACATCCCCGCAGCTTCTGCAGGTTACCATTCGTGAACCGTTCCAAAGCGTCCTTATAACTGGAGCGATGACGCCGCGGCCGCCGGTCGAGGCCTCCATGCTCATCGAGAAGCTGGGCGAGGAATTGCTGGACGGTGGCTTTCGAGGTGGTATGCGCAGATCGCATGGTCGTCTCGATTGAATGAGGCCCGATTGCTCGAAGGGTTGGGATAAAGGTGCAAGGTCTGGGTAACCATTTATAAAGGGTATAGAGGGTCATCATATGACACAGCCTCCAAAATTGTCCGATGACAAAACGACGGAAGGCAAACCGTCAAAAAGCCTATTACCAGGGATTGTATTGTTTCATAAGGGTGTAGTTTTAGGAGAAAAACTTGGACATCTATTCAAATTACTCACCCCCATAGCAGTTATATTTGGGGTTTATTTAATCAGCGATTTCACCCGCCGTGCAGGCGTCCCATTTCCACCATTCGACGGATCGCTGCTGATATTTCTCGCCATAATCGTAATAGCCTTAATTGGTTTAGCGTATGCTGTAATTTGTATTCCATTATTGCCGTTAATCACGGTAGCAGACAAGTCAGTGCGCGAGTATCTAAGACCCTGTGACTTTCACAATCCACCAAACAGAGAGGAGCAGTGGCGCTATTTGAAAAAATATATTTCGTTATTTCTTCCTTTTTTGCTTGGTTTCATATCGTGGCCGATGATCATAGTCGTCGGTACGAGCATTGACGCCCATCTTGGAACAAACCCAGAAATTTTTCTGCATTTGAGCTTTTACAGTATTGCTCTTATTTTCAGCATAATTGCATTCTGTTTGGGAGTCGGTAATTCATACTACATGCAACAAACGTCAATTGTTCGATCTAACGGCGATATTAGGAATCTTCGGTCGTTCTTGGGAACGGCGATCTTCTCGTCGCTCCTATCCTACATTTGGAGTTCAGGCACCTTGGTTTTTATCCTCGCATTGGGCCTCCACCGCCAACTTATATCTGATGATTTCAGGCGTATGGGTTCTGCTAATTCCGGTTGTGCTGATAATTCTGTGGCATGCTCTAGTTATCACTTTGACCGCTTGGGAATTGTGGAATGCAATATGGTTCGGAACCACCGGCTTCGTCCTGTTAGTCCTAACACTGTTGTTCGGGGTGGAGTTTTGTCCAACCGCCCTCCGCCTGCTCAGTCTCGGCGGCGGAACGCCAATTTCAATGGTCGCGCGAGTTGTTGACGATGGATCGCCAACGCCTGTCGTTAAGGCTATAGATGGCTGCCTCGTTTTGTGGATGGGTGATCAGTTGACGGTGCAGAGGCCGACCAATAGTAAAGATAAAATATCTGCTTGCCACCACTATCCGCTCACCCAAGTGGTTAAAGACGGCGCTGTAATCCCAACGGTAACGGACACAGTCAACCGCCAAGATGTTTTAGATATTTTGGCCATAGGTCGCAACCGATAGTGCAATGTCATCATGGACGGAAAGATTGACAAAGCTGTTCTGCATCACAGGCGGCAACGCGTCCCTGCTAAAGCTGAAGGGATGCAGTTCCGACCGGTCCGACCACTCTGGCCGTGCAAGCGCGGCCAAGGTGGTCGCCGCCAATCGCCATGGAGGTTCTGCCGCAGCGATGCCTTTATAAGTGAGGATGAAGAGGCTCCGATAAATGGTCGTTCCTGAGAACCCTATCTGATGTTTCAAAATCGATGGTTACTCTCCCATTGTCATTTACGCCGGAGTGCAGTCAGCTCGGTGGTATCCCGTTGTGTCACAAGTGTCTGGGCTTTCTGGCGATCCAATTGCCTATCGCTAAATGCCGAACATTGGACTGATACCGACGGTTCACCTGTCGCCTGACAAAATCCCACACGATAGACAGATGCCGCTCCCCGCAGGATATCATGGGTTCCAAATAGACCGGAAGGATGCATCATGCCCACCATCCCCCTACCCACAGCCCTGTCCATGCAAGGCAAACGCGTCCTGGTCACCGGTGCCGCCAGCGGGATCGGCATGGCGACAGCCCTGGTGCTGGGGCAGCTAGGCGCGGAACTGGTCATCTCCGACCGGGCGCCGATGGACGCAGCCCGCGATCAGATCCAGTCCGCCGGCGGCACCTGCAGCGTCGTCCAGGGTGACCTGACCGACGACGCCTTCATCGCGTCATTCTTCGCCGGCGACCGCATCCACGCCGTCGCCCACTGCGCCGGCATCCTGGAAGGCCGCCCCTGGACCGAGGACCGAGCCTGGCACGAACGCTTCCACCGCGTCATGGACGTCAACGTCCGGGTGCCGCTGCAACTCGCGGCGGCCGCCATTGACCATATGGCCGCGCATGGCGGCGGCAACATCGCCTTGGTGGGGTCTGTGGCCGGCAAGACCGGAGGCACCTCGCTGACCACCCCGCCGGATTACTCGGCGTCCAAGGGCGCGGTGCATGCCCTGGTGAAATGGCTGTCGCGGAACGCCGTGGGGCGCGGCGTGCTGGTCAACGCCGTGGCACCCGGACCGGTGGAAACGCCGATGACCCGCGGCTTCAACCTGGGGCCGACCTTGCCGATGGGACGGATCGGGCGGGCGGAGGAACTGGCGTGGCCGATCGCTTTCCTGTGCACCTCGGCCGCGAGTTACCTGTCGGGCGCCATTCTGGACGTCAACGGCGGGGCATTCGTCGGGCCGTAGTCGTGCGTGGCTTGTGGTCATTCGTTGCGTGGTCGTATAATGCGACTATGTAACGAATGACGCAAGCGACGGTGTGCCATCGTGCCGCGCGAGGGTCGCGGCGCATTCAGGCGCGCTGCGGGACGCTGCTGCGGCCGATTTCGAAGCTGAACAGCCGGTCGTTGCCCAGCAGGAAGACGCGGCCGCCGCGCGGGAACAGGCGGTGGATCGCCGGGGTCGCGGACATCCAGGCCGCCGGTGTAGGCGCCGAACGCCGGCATCATCAGGCGGCGGCCGTCGAACACGAAGCAGGGGCGGCTGACCGACCCGGCTACGCGCCGGGATGGTGGCTTTCGGATGGTGGTGGCCGACGATCTCCCCGGGCTCGGCCGCGGCGATCGCCTCATGGCGGAACACCATCGGGCCGGCGGCATGGGTTTCGACCCACATGCCGCCCAGGCCCTCGGGCGGGGTCGGGTCGTGGTTGCCCTGCACCCAGATGAAGCGGTGTGCCTCGGTCATCGCGTTCAGCCGCTGTTGTTCGGTCGCCGGCAGGCGGCCCGACCCCGACGCGTCGTGGAACGAATCGCCCAGCGCCACGACGGTTTGCGGGGACCAGCGGCGCAGCAGCAGGGTCAGCCGATCGAGCGTCGCGTGGGTGTCCCACGGCGGCAGCAGCATGCCGCGGCGGGCGAAGGACGAGCCTTTCTCCAGATGCAGGTCGGACACCGCCAGCAGCCGCTGCTCCGGCCAGAACAGCGCGCCCATCGGATCGAGCATCAGCCGCTCGCCGGCCAGGTGGATCGGCGCGGCGGTCATGAAAACAGGTCGCTCTGGCGGGTTTTCGGCACGGCCGGCGACGGTTGCCGCGCCCGGTGCCGGGACCGACCAGCGTTTTCTGCGCGCCGGCTGGACCGGCGAGCCATGTTGGCTCGGTGGACGGCGGGGACCCGCTCAGGTTCGGCCTCGCCGGTGGCTTCGGCGATGATGGCTTCGGCCTCGGCCAGCAGGGCTTCCTCGTCAGTGTCGGTGCGCACGCTTTCCCGTCCGATATCCAGCAGCACCGGCACCGCCAGCGGGGAAACCCGCGACAGCACCATGTGCACGATGTGGCCTTTCACCCGCGCCAGCATCCCGGCGATGCGGCCGACGTCGATCAGTCCGGTGCGCGGCGTCGGCGCGGGTGGCCCGCAGCAGGATGTGGTCCGGCTGGTGGCGGCGCAGCACGTCATAGATCAGGTCGCTGTTGACCGTCACCTGGCGTCGGTTCTTTTCCGCGCCCGGAAGGTTGCGCTGGATCAGCCCGGCGATGACCGCGACATTGCGAAAAGTCCGTTTCAGCATCGAACTTTCGGCCATCCAGGCTTCCAGGTCGTCGCCCAGCATGTCCTGGTCGAACAGCGCGGCGACGTTCAGCGGCTGGTTGGCGGACCAGATGCCCAGCACGTAGTCGGTGGCGACGAAACCCAGCGGCGCGAAGCCGGCGCGCTCCATGCGCTTGGTGACCAGCATGCCCAGGGTCTGGTGGGCGTTGCGGCCCTCGAAGCAGTAGGCGACGAGATACCAGCGGTCGCCGCGCGGAAAGGTTTCGACCAGCAGGTCGTCGCGGCCGGGCAGGCGGGAGACGCTGCGTTGCAGTTGCAGCCAGTCCTGCACCTGGTCGGGGAACAGGTCCCACTTGTCGGGGGTTTGCAGCAGGCCGCGCACCCGGTCGGCGAGGTTGGTGGTCAGCGGCAGGCGGCCGCCTTCGTAGGCGGGCACCATCGGGTCGCCGTCGCCGCCTTCCACGCATTCGGCGGCGGTCTCGCGCACGCGGACGAAGCGCAGCAGGCGGCCGGCGAACATGAAGGTGTCGCCGGGGCGGAGCATATTGACGAAGTATTCCTCGACCTCGCCCAGGCTGGGGCCGAAGCCGCGCTTGCCGACCAGGCGGACTTTCAGCACCGGGGCCTCGACGATCGTGCCGATATTCATGCGGTGGCGCGGCGGCGGTGCGGGCGTTGCGCACGTGCATCCGGCCCTCGCTGTCGCGGAACAGCTTTTTCCATTGGTCGTAGGCGCGCAGGGCGTAGCCGCCGTCCTCGACGAAGCGCAGCACGTCGTCGAAATCGTCGCGGGTCAGGGTGGCGTAGGGGGCGGCGGTGATCGTTTCCTCGGAAGATCTCGTCCGGCAGGAACGGGGCGCTGCAGGCGAGACCGAGCAGATGCTGGGCGAGGACGTCGAGGCCGCCGGGGCGGGGTGGGTCGCCGTCCAGTTCCTGTGCGCGCGACGCCCAGGATGGCGGCCTCGCATTCCAGGACCTCGAACCGGTTGGCGGGGACCAGGATGGCTTTGGAGGCCTCGTCCATGCGGTGGTTGGCGCGGCCGACGCGCTGCAGCAGGCGGGAGACGCCCTTGGGCGCGCCGACCTGGATGACCTGATCGACGCCGCCCCAGTCGATGCCGAGGTCGAGCGAGGAGGTGGCGACGACCGCGCGCAAGGTTGCCGGCGGCCATGGCGGCCTCGACCTTGCGGCGCTGCTCGACTTCCAGGGAGCCGTGGTGGAGGGCGATCGGCAGGGTGGCGTCGTTCAGCTTCCACAGCGCCTGGAACATCAGTTCGGCCTGGGCGCGGGTGTTGACGAAGACGATGGTCATACCGGCGTTTTTGATGTGCGCCATGACCTGCGGCGCGGCTTCCAGGCCCATGTGGCCGGACCAGGACAGGCGGCCCTCCGGCAGGGTCATCGGACAGTTCGGGCGGGGCGCCGTCGGCGACCTCGATGCGGCGGGTGGCGCCGGTGTAGGCCTGGATCGGCGTCGGGGTGGGCGACGGTGGCGGACAGGCCGACGCGGCGGGCGGCGGGGGCAAGGGTGTTCAGGCGGGCGACGCCCAGGGCGAGCTGGTCGCCGCGCTTGGTGCCGGCGAGGGCGTGGACCTCGTCGATGACGATGCAGGCGAGCGAGCTGAAGAAGTCGGGGGCGTCGGGCAGGGAGAGCAGGACGGCGAGGCTTTCCGGCGTGGTGAGAAGCATGTGCGGCGGGGCGGCTTTCTGCCGGGCGCGGCGGTTGGCGGGGGTGTCGCCGGTGCGGGCCTCGATGGTGATGGGCAGGCCCATGTCCTGGACGGGGCGGGTCAGGTTGCGGGCGATGTCGGTGGCCAGGGCCTTCAGCGGGCTGACGTAGAGCGTGTGCAGGCCGGGGCGGGGGTCGGCTGCGAGGTCGACCAGGCTGGGGAGGAAGCCGGCGAGGGTTTTGCCGCCGCCGGTTGGGGCGATCAGCAGGACGCTTTCGCCCGTGCGGGCGGCGTCCAGCATGGCCAGCTGGTGCGGCCGTGGGGTCCAGCCCTGGGCGGCGAACCATGTGGCGAATGGTTCCGGTAATGTTCCGGGCATGGGTGGTATATGTGGGGGGATGGGGGTGGTTGGCAACTGGCGGTTGGGGTTCGGGGCGCTTTCGTGCTATCGGGCTTTCGGGCTGGTGGTCAAATCGTCTATTCCTAGTCGATGCGGATGCGGTGGCATTCAACTCGAATCTGATTTATGTGGCCGGCAATCTGACGTCCGATCGCCGCTTGACGCGGGCCTATCAGGAATCTTGTGTGAGGGGTCATAGTCAGCCCGATAGGGGCTTGGAGAGACCCATGACCATACGCAACGAATTGATTGACGAGTTGCTGGCTGGCCAGGACCCGGCGTCAGTGATGCGCCAGGACGGCTTGCTGGGCGAGCTGAAGAAGGCGCTGCTGAACCGGCTAATGGCGGCGGAGTTCGACCACCACCTGGCCCAGGACCGCTCTTCCGGCGAGGGCAAGAACCACCGCAACGGTTCGACCCGTAAGCGGGTGCTGACCGACGACAGCCACGTCGAAGTGACCATTCCGCGCGACCGGGAAGCGCGCTTCGATCCCGTGCTGATCGGCAAATATCAGCGTCGGCTGCCGGGCTTTGACGACAAGGTCATTTCGCTCTACACGCGCGGTATGAGCACCCGTGAGATCCAGGGACACCTGGAGGAGATCTACGGTGCGGAGGTCTCGCCGCAGCTGATCAGCACCGTCACCGATGCGGTCACGGCGGAGGTCGCCGAATGGCAATCCTGCCCACTGGAGCCCTTGTATCCAGTCATGTTCTTCGATGCCATCCGGGTGAAGGTGCGCGACCAGGGAACGGTATGCAACAAGGCGGTCTACTTGGCCCTTGGCATCACCCCGGACGGCCGCAAGCATATTCTGGGACTGTGGATCGACCCCAACGAGGGCGCCAGGTTCTGGCTGCGGATCGTCAACGAGCTGCGCAACCGCGGGGTCCGCGACATCCTGATCGCCGTGGTCGACGGGCTGAAGGGGTTTCCCGAGGCGATCAACGCCGCCTTCCCGCAGACCCTGGTGCAGACCTGCATCGTGCACCTGCTGCGCAACGCGCTGGCCTACGTCTCCTGGCAGGATCGCCGCCAGGTCGTGGCGGCGTTGAAGCCGATCTACCAGGCGCCCACGGCCGATGCCGCACGGATCGCGCTGGATGCCTTCGAAGCCGGCCCATGGGGCCAGAAATACGCCGCGATCACGCCATTGTCGCGGCGGCAATGGGATCAGGTGATCCCGTTCTTCGCCTTCCCGCCCGAGGTGCGGCGGATCATCTACACCACCAATGCAATCGAAAGCCTCAACAGCACACTGCGAACCGCCGTTCGCAGCCGCGGACACTTCCCGACCGACGAGGCGGCGATCAAGCTGCTGTATTTGGTCTTGCGCCGTGTCAGCAACGACTGGAAGAATGCCCAACGCGAGTGGACCGCGGCTATGACCCAGTTCGCGATTATGTTCGGCGACCGGTTCAACGTCGCGTAGAGGGATCAAGTGCAACCGACCCCTCACACAAGATTCCTGATAGGCTCCTACTGCAACAGCATGAGCAGGAGCTGTTCCATCCCCTAATACGGTCGCCTTAATTTTGGTTAGCCGAACTGAACCACCTTTGCCCCGACCGGCAGCGAGGCAACCTTCTCCAATTAAATGACCCTGAACCTTCCAGTAGAATTCCTCATCCCACCCAAGCTTCTGTCTGAGACTGCCATTTCCGGAACTCCCACCCATCTTCTCCAAGGCATCAACAAACTCTCGAACACGACCTTTCGTCAAATTCATTGCCACATCCCACCCCTCCCCTCGCAATTACGCCACATCGCAGGCCGCCGGGAAGTCTTGATTCGAGCGCCGCTCAACGTGAGATCAGGCCGACACCCTGATAAACCGGATTGCACTAAACCGCTTCGCGGTAATTCTGTGATTTATACTTTATTTATTCGATATCAAATGGTTCGTTGGTGGCAACCGCCCGCTGCTTCCCTGACCTGACAACTCAACTGCGAGACGATGTGCGGGCGCCATGTGGCGCTGCTCAATCTCGCAAAGGAGTTGTCAATGAGCCCGCTTCGTCGTCGGTTCATCGAGGATATGCAAATCCGCAACCTGTCTGGGCATACGCAACGCGCGTATGTCGAGCACGTCGCCCGGTTCGCCAGGTATTTTCGCAGATCGCCTGAACATCTCGGATCGACCGAGATCCGGACCTATCTGCTCCACCTGACGCAGGAGAGACGTCTTGCAGCCAGCTCGATCATTGTCACGGTTTCCGCCCTCCGGTTTTTCTATACCGTTACCCTCAAGCGGCCATGGGCTGTCGAGGGCGATATCCCCACCAGCCGTAAGGCGAAAAAGCTTCCCATCGTTCTGAGCCAAGACGAGGTCACTCACTTTCTTGGCGCCGTCGACAACCTGAAGCACCGTCTGATCCTGACCGTCTGTTACGCCACCGGTCTGCGGATCTCCGAAGCCGTCCGCCTCAAGCCCGCTGCGATCGACAGCCGGCGCATGGTTATCCGGGTTGATCAGGGCAAAGGCCACAAAGACCGCTATGTCATGCTGCCGCCCAGACTGCTGGCCATGCTTCGGGACTATTGGAAGCGTACGCATCCCGGCGAGTGGCTGTTTCCCGGCGACCGTCCTGGGCAGCCGATCACTCCATCCACCATCGATCGCACCTGTCGGGAGGTGCGGCTCCAGTGCGGTATCGGCAAACCGGTAACGCCGCACTCCCTGCGCCACTCCTTTGCCGTTCATCTGCTGGAGGCCGGTAACGATCTCCGCACGATCCAACTGTTGCTCGGTCATCGCAATCTCGGCACCACGGCTCGATATCTCATGATCGCCACCAGCAAGGTCTGCGCCACCACCAGCCCGCTGGAGTTCTCTACCTTCATCTCGCCATCGGTGCCGGACCTAGTACCCGCCTGAGGCGAGGAATTCGTGGCTCGCGAAGGGCTGGAAGTGGCGGACGTGTTCCGCCACTTCGGCCCGGCTTTTCGTGATCAGCACGGCGCGTCGCTGTCCCCGGCACAGCGGCATGCCATGACCGCGATCGAGAGATGCCGCACCGCCGCGCTCGGCGGTCACGTCGAGCAATGCGGCGATTGCGGCCATCAACGCGTCTCGTTCAACTCGTGTCGTAATCGCAATTGCCCTAAGTGCCAGGGTCTGCCGCGGGCGCATTGGCTGGAGGACCGCCAGGCGGAACTGCTCGACGTGCCGTATTTCCACGTCGTGTTCACCGTGCCTGCGCAGATCGAGGTCATCGCGTTCCAGAACCAGACTGTGGTGTACGACATCCTGTTTCGGGCGGCGTCAGAGACGTTGCGCACCATCGCCGCCGACCCCGAGCATCTTGGTGCGGAGATTGGCTTCCTGGCCGTGCTGCATACCTGGGGACAGAATCTCATGCATCACCCGCATCTGCATTTTCTGGTTCCTGGCGGCGGGATTGCGCCCGACGGGCAAAGGTGGATCGCCTGTCGCCCGGGGTTCTTTCTGCCGGTCCGGGTGTTGTCGCGGATGTTCCGAGGATTATTCCTGCACTACCTGGAGAGGGCGTTTGCCGCTGGAAACCTGAACTTTTTCTCCTCTCATCGTCACTTGCATGAGCCTGCCGCCTTCCAGCGTTATCTGGCGCCGGCATGGCAGGCCGATTGGGTTGTCTACGCGAAGCGGCCGTTCGCTGGTCCGGCGCAGGTTCTCGACTATGTTGGGCGCTATACCCATCGTGTTGCCATCTCCAACAACCGGCTGGTGTCCATGGAAGACGGCAAAGTCTGTTTCCGCTGGAAGGATTACCGGGATGACAACCGCCAGAAGACGATGGCCCTTATGGGCGAGGAGTTCATCCGCCGATTCCTGGTCCATGTCTTGCCGGACGGGTTTCATCGCATCCGGTACTTCGGCTTCCTTGGCAACTGCCATCGAGCGCGAAAGCTGGCGCTGTGCCGGAAACTGCTCGGAATGCCGCGGGCTGAGTCGGCAGCCGATCCGCCCTCCGACTACCGCGACCGTTTCGAGGCACTGACAGGGCAGTCGTTACGGCAGTGCCCACACTGTCGTACCGGCATCATGGTGGTCACCGACTGCATCGCCCGGCCCAGGGCCTGTCAGCCGGTGCCGGATACATCATGACCCGGGATCAGCGTTCCAACCGGACGAAGCCCAATTACCCGCCAGGTCGGGTTGAACGCGCTTGTGCCGCCATGACCGTAGACGCCCTCGAACGGGGGCCCGGTAGTCCAATCCTGCATATAATGATCGCTGAAGGCGAGGCTGCCGAGATCAGAGCCTTCCATCCGACTCCACTCTCGCGTGCTTGGTCGCCCGCAATGCCCAGATCGCTCATCGGTAAAAGATTCGCGGGCATTCAATACCCATAGCCCGGACGACCGGGGGAGCGGTTTAGTGCAATACGTTTTTTCGCTTACCGGCGCGGATTTCAGCCACGGAATCCTTGCGGCAATACCTGTGCGCCGCGCCGATAAGCGAAAAAACGCTATTCATTATCACGTGCTGACTACCGATCAGGACCTGGTCGGGTGCCGAGTAATCCCTTTTTACAATCGGATAGGTGCTCTAGCCTACGGCACTCCATTCCACTCCAATGCGTGGTTTGGGCGGGAGGCCGTGACGATGCTTGGATCGGATTGGTGGCGGTGGCTAGGGATCGGAGTGATTGTCTTCGCCATGGTGATTATGGCCGGCGAGGCATGGTGGTGGGTACCAAAATGGCAGATGAAATCCGTCACTACGGGTGATCCTAGAGGCTGTTATGGACCTGCGCTAGAGTAATCACCAAATGTGTGGGCATGGAAATTGCCCGTAGACCTTATCCCTCTGATGTCTCCGACGAAGAATGGGCGTTGGTCGCGCCCTATCTGAGCCTGCTGCCCGAGGCGGCCGGACAGCGCACCCACTCGCTGCGTGAGGTGTTCAACGGCCTACGCTACATCCTGAAGACCGGAGCACCGTGGCGCCTGATGCCACACGACCTGCCACCGTGGGCGGCGGTCTATCAGCAAGCGCAGCGCTGGCTGGCATCGGGCTGTTTTGACGTGCTGGCCGACGATTTGCGGGCGGTGCTGCGGGTTGCGCTCGGCCGTGCCGAAGAACCCAGCGCCGCCATCCTGGACAGTCGAACGCTGCGCTCCTCGCCGGAAAGCGGGACCCGAGGCGGTTATGACGGAGCCAAGCGAAAGAAAGGCTCGAAGCTGCATCTGGCGGTTGACACGCTGGGCAACCTGTTGGCTTTGCATGTCACATCGGCCAAGACTGACGATCGAGCCGCGATCACCCCTCTGACCAAAACTGTGCAGGCTGTCACCGGTAACACCGTCGAGGTCGCCTTTGCTGACCAAAACTATACCGGTGAGAACGCTGCCGCTGCCGCCGAGGCCAGTGGCATCGAATTGGTTGTCGTCCGATTGCTCGAGGCGAAGAAAGGCTTCGTGCTGCTGCCCCGGCGATGGGTAGTTGAGCGATCGCTCGCCTGGGCAACCCGGTTCCGTCGTCTGGTCAAGGACTACGAACGCTACGCCACGACATTGGCCGGCCTGCATCTGGTCGCTTTCGTCTGCCTCATGCTTAAACGTCTGACTTTACTCGCCGTAGGTTCATAACAGCCTCTAAAGACCGTGCCGATATCGAGGACAATTTCCGGAAGACCGTTGGCCAAGCACTTGGAGGTATCGCTGTGGTAATCGGTACGCTTACAGCTTATCTCGGGACACAGCAGACGTTACTTTACTCAGTCGAACAATCGAAGCGTAGCTTGGAGGCATCTGATAAACAGTCCCAGCGAAATCTTGAAGCGTCAAACGCTCTCCTCATCAGCCAACAAGTGTCAAAAGGCTTTGAGCAGCTTGGCAGTAGGGAAATCATGGTCCGGCTTGGAGGTATCTATGCTCTTGAGGGCGTGATGAAAGCGTCGCTTGAATACCATCAGTCTGTACTGGAAGCCTTATGCGCATTCGTGCGTGAACGCACTAAAGAGGAACCTCAAGACAATCCACCAGCCGACGTCCAAGCTGCACTCACGGTGATTGGGCGGCGTATGTCGGGACCGGGGCAGGTGCTTTTGGTCGGAGCGAGTATCTCGGGCGCCATCCTGACTGACGCCAACCTGACTGACGCCCTTGTAGGCGGCGTGGATTTGCGCGGCGCGCTCCTGCTCGGCGCCAAGCTCCGCGGCAGCCATTTGAAGAACGCCAACTTGAGTGACGCCAACCTCGGAGCCGCCGATCTGACCAGTGCCGAGCTTGTCGGGTACTCAATTGATTGGCACCGATTTGACCTTCGCCAACCTTGAAGGTGCTATCCTGCGAGATGCCGACCTGCACAACGCCTTTTTGGGCGGCGCCAAGCTGAGCGTCAGAGTCACCCTTCCGAACGGCGAAATTGGTGAGTGGGTCAACGCCACTCTCAGTGGCAGCAACTTGAGTGGCGCCGATCTGAACAGCGCCGATCTGACCGGCATCAGCCTCGCCGGCGCTAACCTCAGCGGCACCAACCTGACTAATGCCACTCTGAGCGACGTTCGCGGCCTTTTTCAGGACCAGCTGGATAAAGCTTGCGGCAAGCCAAAAATGCTGCCGCCGGGCCTGATCCTAGACAAACCATGCCCGCCGCGATCCGTTGCATCCCCGTTCGACCAGAAAGCGACGCCGTAAGGCGTAGCCGTATTTCATTGACGCATTGTGCACCGGAGATATGAACCGGAAAAGCCCAACCTTATCAGTGCTATTCTTTTGGTTCAAAATTATTGGATTTCGGACGCTGCCGTAAACGACCGCCGCTTGCCGTCGCGGAAGCAACTCGGAGGATCAACTGACCGAATCGCCTTGGCGGTGACCGTGACCACACCTTATGTCGAGATCATCACATGCACAGGATCGCCAGACGTTCACACCACGCGCATTTGCACGGTCGCGGGCAGTCAAAGCCGGAACAACTGACGGCCATCGGCCTTCGTCAATATCCCGCCACATGATGCACGGGCTATCCGTCCGTCATTTGATTTCGAGTGACCGTGAGTACCGCTGGATCAGCGAACGGCACGGATCGCGCGCCGCAACCCAGGCGGTAGGGCGCTACGACAAACCGCTTCGACCTGGGCATGCGATTGAAGATATCACCCGAACGCCCCCGAGGCGCGAACCCGCATGATCTGCTCGGGCGACATCCCCGCGACATCTTGCAAGACCTGCTCAGTGTCGGCGCCCAACGCCTGCGCCGGTCCGGTTGCCCGGCCGAACGATGCGCGCCACGGCAACCCCGGCGCGACGCCGTCGCCATGGGGGTCCCAGAAGCCACGCTCCTGCAGATGTTCGCACGCGACAAGGTCGGCCGAGCGCGCCAGTGCCGCGGCCGGAACACCGGCGCTGATCAGCAGCGAGGCCGCCGATGCGGCCGATTGGCCGGCCGGAACCGCTGGTACGGGTTGCGCGACGCCCAGCCACTCATCCGGGCCGGGGCAACGATACACCCTGGACTGATCCGGAACGGCAGCGGTGTCCCCGGGCAACTGCGCCGCGAGCAAAGGCTGCGCCATGGTCCACAGCATTGCCTCGATCATGGAAAAATCGGCCTGCGCGATCTCGCCGGACCGTCGCCGCCAAAGTGACGCGGCGGTGACGAACGCCAGCATCAGGCCGCACATCGGATCGAGCCAGGCCATGCCGACGCGGGGTGGAATGCCTTCGTGCCGGTTCAGACCAGCGAAACCGGCATAACATTGCAGCAACGTGCCGTACGCGACGGCCTGTGCCTCCGGTCCCGTGCGCCCCAGGCCCGAGGCAGAGACGTAGACCAGTTCAGGATTAATCGCGCGCAATGCGGCGGCTCCAAGACCGAGCCGGTCCATGACGCCGGTGGCGAAATTTTCGACGACGACGTCTGCGCGGGCGGCAAGCACTTTCGCCATCGCCACGGCGTCTGGATTTTTCAGGTCGAGGACGATGGCTTTCTTGGCCTGACCCAGAACGGTGTGAAGCTCTGACCCGCGTCCGGGGTCGCCGCGACCGGGCGCCTCGATCTTGATGACCTCGGCACCCATTGCGGCCAGGTAACGGGTTGCCGTCGGTCCGGCGATGACCCAACTGAAGTCCAGCACGCGGACGCCGGATAGCGGCAAGGGGCCGGTCCCGGGTGCCGTCTCGCGTCGGCCGCCGGCGAACAATCGCAGACCGAACGGCGAGCCTGGCACCTGAACGGCGCGGCCGGCCACGGCGGCATCCTGGAAGAAATGCCGGTGCCGAAGCTGCGCCGAGGCAAGATGTTCGGCCGGTTCCTGTAACGGGAAGCTGGGCACGTGGGCCGCCTGGGCGATGCGGGCGATGCATTGCTTGGTCTTGTCGCGGCTCCATGCCGACATCAGCGCATGCAGCGCGTCCCAGTTCGCCACGCGGTCCGGCTTGGTGGCGAAGCGTGCCTCGTTGCCCCAGGCCGGCGCGCCCATCGCCTGCAGCCACGATGCCCATTGCCGGTCCTCACGCGGGGAGATGGCGGCATAGCCGTCGCTGGCCGGCAGAATACAGACCGTGGCGCCGTTGCCGTCCGCCAGCCGCTTGCGCGACCAGCTCTTTCCGGTCTGGCCTGCCCGCGTCAGCTCGGTGATCGCCAGGGTCGCCAGGGCCTCCCGGATCGAGACATCGATGACGCTGCCGTCTGCCAGCAGCGCGGCATGCATGCCGGCACAGGCGGCTGCCAGCCCGCCGAGGAACGCGGACTGCTCGCCCGGCGGGCGCATCGGCGGTTCGTCCAGATGGTCGACCTGCCCGGTCAGCATACGGGCGATGCCGCTGGCAAAAAACAGGGTCAGGTCAGTGGCCGGTTCCTCGGCGCGTGGGCCGGTTTGACCGAACGGCGAAATTAGCACCAGGGCGGCGCGCGGGTTGATCCGCCGCAGCATGTCGATATCGCGGCCGGAGCGTTGCAACGTGGCGGGACTACCCTCGGCGATGATCAGGTCGGCGGCGGCCATGGCATCTGTGCTGCCGTCCGCTTCGCCGTCACGATTAAGGTGCTCCGCCAACGGACAGGACCGGTCAGGGTCGATGCGCACGACACGGGCACCGACATCGGCCAGCAGGCGGCCACAGACCGAGGCGGCCAGACCGGGACCGGCCTGAACCACGCGAAAACCGTCCAGCAACGTCATCCCGGCATTCTCCGCATCAGCGGAAAACGATGCACATCGATGGCGCCGTGGCAAGTTGCTGCCCTAGCTTTCATGCCGGGGCCTTGATGCCCCGGCCTTCATGCCACGGAACGAAGGCCGGGGAGTGCGTCAGGCGGCGATGCGAACCGGAAGGTTGCGGATCGCGTGCAGGAAGTTGGAATAGGCGTAAACCGGCTTGTCCAGCACCTCGATCCTCAGATCGCGGCGGAGCACTTCTTCCCACAGGATTTTCAGTTGCATCTCCGCGAGCCGATTGCCCAGGCAGCGATGGATGCCGAAACCGAACGACATGTGCTCACGTGGGCGGCGGCGATCGATGATGAACTCGTTCGCATTCTCGATCTGCTCTTCATCGCGGTTGCCGGAAATATACCAGATCACGACCTTGTCGCCGGCCTTGATCTGCTTGCCGCCGATCTCGGCGTCCTGCATCGCGGTACGGCGCATATGGATCACCGGGGTTTGCCAGCGAACGATTTCGGGGATCAGGTTCGTCACCAGATCTGGGTTTTCCCGCAGTTTCTGGAACTGGTCCGGGAACTGCGCCAGGCCCCACAACCCGCCGGTCATCGAGTTGCGGGTGGTGTCGTTGCCGCCCACCAGGAACAGGATCAGCACGCCCATTTTCTCGCGCAGCGTCATGTTCTTCGTCGTCTCGCCATGCGCCAGGATCGACAGCACGTCGAAGCTTTTCGGCTTCTTCGCGCGTTCCTGCCAGAACCCGTCCATGTATTCGGCGAATTCCATCTGCTTGGCGAAACGTTCTTCTTCCGACTTGACCGACGCGTCCGGGGCCTTGATGTCGCAGATGAACATATCAGACCAGCGGATCAGGCGCGCCCGATCCTCGATCGGATAGTCGAACAGTGTCGCCAGCATCATCGATGTCAGCTCGATCGAGACATGCTCGACCCAGTTGAACGGCTCGTTGCGCGGCAGCTTGTCCAGCACCATGTTGGTGCGGGTCCGGATCAGATCCTCCATCTTGGCCAGGGTGACGGGATTGACCGTGGAACTGACTTCGCGCCGCTGTTCATCGTGTTCGGGCGGATCCATGCGGATGAAGCTGGTTCGCTCCATACCTTTCGGGGCGTCGTTGATCTGGATGCCGCCGACTTCGTCGGAGGAGGAGAAGGTCTTGTGATTGACCTCGACCTGGACGATGTCCTTGTACTTCGAAACCGACCAGTATGGGCCATAAGGGCTGTCCTTGACCCGATGCACCGGCGCTTCGCGGCGTAACCGCTCGAAATACGGCTGCCAGGCGTCCTCGTAGTAAATCCGTGGGTCGCTGGGATCGAGGTCTTCAAGCGGCACCGACGTTGCGCGTGCCTTAAGGTCAATGTCCACTGGTGCGTTCATGGCGGTCCTCATGCGGTGTTTCTTATCACTCATTCGGCGGACTGCGGGTCCCATTGGAATGATAGCTGGGTTCGACGCCGCACGCCAATTTGTCTATTCCGGGCACCGGCCGCGGCGATTTGGGTCGAAACCGGAAACTTGAATGTCTGGCAGGAACGGACCGACAATACGCCGCCGCCGCATCCGCGCGTGGTGTGGTTCGGGCCGGACGGTTTATTACTTATTCGGGATCACCGGGGAATTTCGCAGCGCTGTCAAATGATGAATTGCTGTCATGCAGGTGCCAACGGATCGCATGTCAGACTAGGGGATTTCGATGGCTAAATAGAGCTGCACAGCGAGATGGGCCACGCTGGCGGGCAAGCTGTACCTTGTTGCGATACAAAAAGCAACAGACAGTGGTCGGTTGGAGCATGGGCTTTACTTGTGTCAACACAGGTAAACCCTTGATGGTTCGGGGTCGGGCGTTGCCGCGGCGCCTAAGACGAATGCCGGGAGGCAGCAGGCCCGATCGCCTCATTGATGCGGGCCAGCAACACATCGGGCGGGAAGGGTTTGCGCAGCAGTTGAAAACCATCGGCGACCCCGTGCTGTTCCACAGGAACAGCGGCATGCCCGGTCGTCAGGATGATCGCGAGGCCGGGTCGCAGGGCCCGCGCCGTGCGTGCCAGCTCGACGCCGCCCGGTTCGCCCTGCAGGGCAACGTCGCTCAAAAGACATTGGAAATCGTCACCCCGGCGCAGGAGTGCCAGAGCTTCCTGCCCGGTTAAGGTCGCCCGCACCTGACAGCCCGCGTCGGACAGGCAGGCGGAAATGACCTTCAGGACATCCGGGTCATCCTCGACGACCAAGACCGATACACCTGAAAGATCGGCGCGCTGGCGTTCCTGCTCCGCCACCTTCTCGACGGCAAGCGGCGCAGTGACCGCCTCACGCGCGGGCAGATACAGGGTCGCGCAGGTTCCGATCCCGGGCGTGCTGCGCAGGTGCACATGGCCGCCTGACTGGCGCATGAACCCGAAGACCTGGGACAAACCAAGCCCGCTTCCCTTGCCGATCTCCTTGGTCGTGAAGAATGGCTCGAAAGCCTTGGCCAGGACATCGTCGTTCATACCGATGCCGCTGTCCTGCACCGACACCGTCACAAAGCGGCCCGGTTCGGCGTCCGGATTGTCGCGGAGGTCGTCCTTGCCGAGCATGGTGACGCCGGTGGTGATCGACAGCTTGCCGCGGCCCGGCATGGCATCGCGCGCGTTGATGACAAGGTTGAGGATCGCCGACTGAAAATGCGTCGCGTCGAGGTCGCAAGGTGGGAGATTGGGCGCGAAAACCTGCTCGAACTGGATGGTTTCGCCAAGCGCCCGCAGCAGGATCGGCTCGAATGCCTTCAGTTCGGCATTGAGATCAACGCGCGCCGCCCGCAACGATTGGCGTCGTGCGAAGGTCAGGAGGCTGCCGGTGAGTTGCGCGGCTCGTCCCGCCGCGAGGCTGACGGCTGACGCATACTCGATGATCCGCGTATTGCCGGCGGCCGAGCGGCGGATCAGGTCCATATTGCCGATCACGACCTGCAGGAGGTTGTTGAAATCGTGGGCAATGCCGCCGGTCAGGTGGCCGATCGCCTCCATCTTCTGGGCCTGTTGCAGCGTGGCCTGGGCGTTCCGCCGTTCCGTCACTTCGGCGCGCAACCGTTCGTTCGCATCGCTTAGTTCGCTCTGCTTGCGCCGCAGCGCGAGTTGCAGCCGGATGCGTTCGCCGAAGGTCCGATGAACGCGGAAGCTGGTCATCGAAAGGGCCAGGGTAAAGACCAGGATCATGACCGCGGACACGACGTGGGGCAGCGATCCCTTGGCGAGAAAGCTTCCGGCCAGGGGCACGCTGGCTGGAACGATGAAGGCCAGGATGGTGGGAAAATGGGCCGAATTCACCGTCGTGGCACCGGCGCACATGCCACCGATGACGAACGCGAGAAAGAGCTGGTATGTCTCGACGGCGGGGCAGAGCACCATTGCCCCGATACCCCAGAGAGCACCGGTGGCGAGGGAGCCGAGGACACTCAGGGTCGCCCAAAGCCGGAACTGCGCACCAACCGGGCGATGGCTGAGAAAAAGCTGGCGGACAACAAGCCGTACTCCGGAGACGCCGATGACCAGGGTTGCCCAGAGCGACAGCAGGCGGTGGTTCGTTACCGGTGCAAGGACGGCTGCGGTCAGCAGCGCATTGATGACGCTGACCGACAGCGTCAGCCGAGCTTGCTGGAAGACGGATCGTATGCGTTCGATCTCGATCAGCAACGTGTCCGGATCAGACACCATCCAGCACTCCCGGCTGAGGCTCCGCTCGGTAACAGCCTGTTGTCGCAGAAGCAAGTCCAGCGCGCCCAAATCCGTGAAGAACCGATTTCGTTGGCCACCGTTTGGGCGCGAAATCGGGTCTGGATAGAAAATGAGACCGGTTTTGGATCGGCCAAGCAATAGAGCGCTTACACCCGAGAAACTTCAGAACATGAGCCAACTGATGGTGACGGTCGGCATTGGCGCTACTCGGCCGGTGAAATGCCTTCTGATGTAATCAAGCAAAATAGTCTCGGAATAAACTGATATTGCGTCAAAGGACTGGTTATTCGGCTGGTCGGAGCAGCAAGCATTCCGGGTCGGACACTGGAACTATCGGAAGCAAGCCTATGGCCGCGGCTGACATTCGGATGGGCACAGAACACGACCGGACCGGGCGCAAATGCGCCGAAGTGGTCCGTGGAGCAGATTTCATCCGGCTCGCCCGTCTAAATCCATATAGAAAATTTTTAAAACAATGGGATACAGCTCTTTTCAGGCACCCGGTGCGAACGGAGGGCGATCGCGCGCCGGCAGGCTGACCGCGAACGGTCAATGCACCCTAGAGTCTGATAGGTTCAGGCTGAGCCTATCAAACTCTAGGGATTTCTTTGTTTGAGAGGGCGATCCACCTCTGAAGTTGGGTCAACCTCAGACGATCGCACTCTAGGTCATTGTTTTCACGCCTATCTTGTTAGGTGGACTGATCCTTTCAGATCGCTGGTGGTTTTTTGGCGCGCCGACAGGGTGGCGACAGGCGCGGGAGACGCCATGCGGCCGCGGCGGCACGTTCAGCGCCGGACGATCACCGCGACCGGTCCGCCGCCGTCCGGCCCCTGATGTTCGGCACCGCCCGACACGAAGAGATCCGTCCGGCCCATCACCCCGGCCAACACGCCGCCGACCAGGGCCCGCGCATGGCGGGTGGCGTTGATGTCGCTGTCGTCCAGCATGATGTGCCTCGCACCACGGATTTCGCCCGGTTGTCGCCGGATCCGCCTTGGCCAGAACGGCGAGCAGTCTTTGCCGTGCGATGTCATCCAACTGTCCGGTCGGCACCAGCCCGGCGTCGGACAGTGCGCCCAGGACCGCCGGCAGGTCGATCGCATCACGCATGACCCGATGGCTGATCACCGCGTCGCTCGCCCATAATTGCGCTGTTGCCCAGCACAATGACCTCGTTATGCATCAGCTCGATTCCAGCCGACGTGCTCGCCCGGCCCGACCACAAGTCCAGCCGGCGGCAAACTATGTTGTCGTCGAGCGCGGCGGGTTCGACCTCGCCCAAGGCCAGCGCGACACCCAATGCTGACGCGCCGCGCGAATACCCCATGGATTTATACCCGTCCTCGGTGACCACGGTCCGGCCCCGGGCGGCGGCCTGTGCCACGCGTTCGCTGGTCAGCAGCGGGCATTTGACCTGAACGTAATGAACGTCTTGCGGGCGGATGATCCCGGCTTTGGCCATTGCGGATGTCACGGCCTGGGCGGTTGCCTCGATCTGGGCAGTCCGGCCGATTTCCTCGGGCTGGAAGGCCGGGGTGGATGCCGTGCCGATCGCCAGGCTGCGGACGGGCAGGGCGCCTGGGGGAGCGTCTTCTGCGGTGAACACCAGAAGATGGGGTGACAACCCGCCCTCGGTGCCGCCGGACATGACCATGGCGATACGCTGACCGACCTCGGCCGGGGTGCAGCCGAAGCGGACCGGCGAGGGCGTTTTGCAGAGCGCTGACGGCGTAGGCGCGGGTGAAATCGTTGACACAGCCGTTGCCCTCGGTCTTGCCCAGGATCGCCTGGATGTCCGCGGCGCGGATCGTTCCGGCGGCAATCATGGCGGACAGGCCGCTCACGTCCGCCGGGTGGGCAGTCGGCAGACGGTAGACGCCGCAGCGCCGTAGGGTATCGTGCATCAGGTCTGTTCCTTGGTTCCGTCCGGTCCTAGCAGCCGGGGGTCAGAGCGTCACCGTTCGCCCCGGGCCACACCCGTCGCCCGCCGCAAGATTTCCCGGTAAGACCGAAGTCTCCATCACTCCCGAGAAGGACCAGAGGTCATGGCGATACCGGTGATCATCGACTGCGATCCCGGCACCGACGATGCGGTCGCGATCCTGCTGGCGCTTGCCTCGCCGGAACTGTCGGTGCTCGCCATCACCGTGGCTGGCGGCAATGTCGGGCTGGAGCGCACGCTGCCAAACGCCCTGGCCCTGACCGCCCTGGCGCGATCGGCTGTGCCGGTCCATGCCGGCGCCGACCGCCCGCTGCTCGGCGCGTTCGTCAGCGAGACCGCGTCCACGGCGAGAACGGCCTGGGCGGCGTCGCTGCTGCCGCAGGGTGGTTCCGCCGCGCCCGGCCTCGCGGCCGACGCGATCCGGCGCATCCTGCGCGAGGCCGCCGAACCGGTCACGCTGGTCGGCATCGGGCCGGCGACCAACCTCGCCCTGGCGCTGACCACCGAACCGGCGCTGGCCGCCCAGGTCAGCCAGATCGTGCTGATGAGCGGCGCCTGGGCCGAGGGCAACGTCACGCCCGCCGCCGAGTTCAACGCCTGGAGCGACCCGGAGGCGCTGGCCATCCTGCTTGCCTGCGGCCGCCCGGTGGTGTTCGCGACGCTGGAACTGACCGCGCAGGCGCTGGTGACGCCCGGCCCGCATTGCCGCCTGGCGCGCGCTGGGCAAGGGCGGTGCCTGCAGGGCGGCCTGCGACATCCAGGCGACCGTGCCGCCGTCGCCGCGGCTGGGCGGCAGGGCGCGCCGCTGCACGATCCCTGCGCGGTCGCCTGGCTGATCCGCCCCGAGCTGTTCACCGCCCGCGACTGCTCGGTCCGCATGGACCTGGGGCCAGGCCCGAGCCGCGGCCGCACCGTGATCGACCGCTGGGGCCGCACCGGCGACCCGCTCAATGCCACGGTGCTGGAGACGATGGACGCCGACGGGTTCTTCGCTCTGCTGGGGGAGAGGCTCGCGCGTCTGCCATGATCGTGGCACGGTTCGGCCGAACCGCAGGAGAACCCGACCATGGACCCGAACGCCCTGCCCTTCGACGCCGACGCCATGCTGGCCGGCCTGCGCAATGGGTGGAATGCGAAAGCCCGACCTTCGACGCCGCCGCGGTCAACCGCATGATGGACATCGCATCGCGCGACCTGGTCCTCGCCGGGCGCGCGGATCGAGCGGGTCGCCGGCCGCATGGGGTTCGGCGACTGCGTTCGCGCCACCTTCCCGCACGCCACGCCGAATGTGCCGGGCATCCTGGTGATGGGCCACCTCGACACCGTGCATCCGATCGGCACGCTGGCGAAACTGCCGTTCCGCCGCGAGGGCAACCGCGCCTGGGGGCCGGGCATCCTGGACATGAAGGGCGGCAACTACCTGTCGCTGGAGGCGATCCGCCAGCTGCAGCGCGCCGGCCTGCGCACGAAGCTGCCGGTCACCGTGCTGTTCACCAGCGACGAGGAGGTCGGCAGCCCCTCCACCCGCGACCTGATCGAGGCCGAGGCGTCCCGCCACAAATACGTTCTGGTGCCGGAACCGGCGCGCCCCGATGGCGGCGTGGTCACCGGCCGCTACGCCATCGCCCGCTTCAACCTGGAAGCCACCGGCCGCCCCAGCCACGCCGGCGCCCGTCTCGGCGACGGCCGCTCGGCGATCCGGGAAATGGCGCGCAAGCTGATCGAGATCGAGGACATGACCACCGAGAACTGCACCTTCAGCGTCGGCGTCATCCACGGCGGCCAGTGGGTCAACTGCGTCACCACCACCTGCACCGGCGAGGCGCTGTCGATGGCCAAGCGGCAGGAGGACCTCGACCGCGGCGTCGCGGCCATGCTGGCGCTGCGCGCGTCATCCAACGAGGTGCAGTTCAAGGTGACCCGCGGCGTCACCCGCCCGGTGTGGGAGCCGGATGCGCAAGGGCATGGCGCTGTACGACACCGCGCGCGAAATCGCCCGCGGCCTTGGCTATGCCATCAGCTCGCAAAGCTCGGGCGGCGGATCGGACGGCAATTTCACCGGCGCGATGGGCATCCCGACGCTGGACGGGCTGGGCGTGGCCGGGGCCGGGGCGCATACGCTGGACGAGCACATCCAGGTCGACAGCCTGGCCTATCGCGGCAAGCTGATGGCCGGTCTGTTGATGGATCTGGCGTAGCCTGGCCGGGTGCGGCGTTCGACCATGCCGGTTGGCGGACGCGTGGGTGGTCGGTGCGCCGAGAATACGGGATTCAGGGTCGCGGACCTGACACTTCGGACGCGGGCCGTCGGGTTCGGGGGGTTTGCGTCTGATCGCGGCCAGGTGCGGATGGCGGTGCAACGGGTGGATCGTCACCTGTCGCCTTGTGTTGAGGGGCGATACTGAATGGGCTCGTTCTGGCGGGCGATCCGCGCACGGTCAAGGTTGGCGTGCGGCGTGGTTCTGGGGCTGGCGGTATGGCCGGTCCTGCCGTCGGCGCTTTCCGCGGCGACCCGGGGGATCATCGCGTGGGATGCCGGCATCCTGCTGTATCTCGGACTTGCCGCGCATTTGTTCCTGACCGAACCGCCCGAGCGTATGCCGGCTCACGCCGAGGCGCAGCAGGAGGGGGAATGGACGATTTTCTGGCTGACCCTGGCGGTCGTCGTCGTCAGCTTCATCGTCATTGGCAGCGAATTTTCGCTCATCAAGCGGGCGCCGGTTGAACAACAGGGGTTCTATGTCGGGTTGGTGGCGGGCACGTTGTTGGTGTCCTGGCTGATGACCCATGTCAGTTTCGCCTTCCGCTATGCGCACGAATACTACTCAAGTGACGAAGGCGGTCCGGACGTGGATGGCGGATTGGAGTTTCCGCGAGAAAAGGCCCCGGACTATCTGGACTTCATGTATTTCTCCCTTGTTCTTGGCATGACTTTTCAGGTTTCGGATGTGCAGATCACCAGCCGCAAGTTCCGTCGTGTGGCGGCGTTGCATGGTTTGCTGAGTTTTCTGTTCAACACCGTGATCGTGGCGCTGACGGTGAATATCGCTGCCGGCTTGGCGGGCTGAACGCCCGCGTTGCGGTGCGACAGAGGCGCGATCGCCGCCGGGACGAGGCAGTCACCGGGCGGCGGGTGCGAAGCGCTGGCCGGCGGTGGCCTTGTCGCGCAGGGAGTGTTGAGTAATCCACGATCCGGGTCGAAACCTTTTGCTCGCGACAGCATCGGCGCCTGGCCAGGCAGCCGCGTCCTGATCCGGGCGATACGGGCCTGGCCACCCGTTGGTAAATCAACCGGTGGCTGGATGAACTCGGAGCCGGGGCCAGAAGGTGGCAAGGCCGCCGCGTCGTCGAGGGACGGGCTGTCTTCCGACGCCATCCGCAACATGCCTGACGTGCAAATCGACATCGGGCGACAAAATCATGGGTAGGTCGCGGTGGTCGGGAAAGCCGGCGGGTCCTGCATGATCACCGCCGGCCAGTCTGATTCTCCTCGCGCTCACCACTTGTCGATGGTGCGAACGCAGGGTCGTGCCTCTTGCCCGCGTGTGCCACCGACGGTGTCGAGGAATACACTGATAAGCAACGACATGAGAAGTACGCAACCTGCGATGATAAAGCTCATGTCCACCTCCATGTTCAGTCGGCGCATCCGTATCGCCGCGTGGGTAAAATCTGACGGACAGTACCCGTGGGATCTCGCTAACCGTTGATTTGGTGGGGTGATTCCGCCGACGCACGGTGCCGCGGCGTCGGCGTCGAACCATTAGCCCCAGCCAAACCCGACCGGAACGATGCCCTTGCCGAGACTGTCGCCTGTCGGCGCCTTGACGTCCGACGAAGATAGCGCCGGTGCCGGCGGTGAGACCTGCTCGGTCGCGGGCGCCGCGGTCTGGACGCGTTCGGGTGCGGCCGCGGCAACGGGATCGGCAAATACCGGATTTGCCGTGGCAAGGATTCCGGCAAGAGCAACTGCGGAAAGGACGAAGCGGAGCATGTGAAATCTCCATTGCTGGCAAATCAATGAAGGCACCTTAGTTGGACGCGGTCGCGACGGCTGTGACTCGTGTCACAACAGTCGCATTTGCATGAACGGGGCACTTCGGGGGGCCATGCACCAAATCGGATCGTCATGCGGGCGTGCCGCGCAACGGGTTGGGGGCCGCGGTCTGGTTCATAAATCCTGGCCGATTGCCGGACGCCGCGCGCATGCCGGTCAGCCTTTCGGGCCGCCGGTATAACCTGCCTCAGCCGGGCTCTGGTGTGGTCAGGCGCTGGTGGATCAAACGGACCTATACTTGGTGATTGTCTTCCGTGCTATGTCCTGGTTGCCGGGCATCCCATAGCGCCTTTTCGAAGTGGTAGCGTCGGATACCACCGCCCACCGTCTTGTTGCTGGCGTCCTCCGCGACGACTTCCTTCAGCAATTGGTACCCGGCTTGTCGGTAGAGCTCGATCGCGGCGGGCTGCAGTTCCGACGTGCTCAATTCGATTTTCCGCATTCCGCGCCGCCGGCATTCATCCTCTGCGAAGCTTAGCATTGCCGAAGCAATCCCGCCGCGCCGGACGGACGGGGCGACATACATGCGGCGCAATTCCAGCGCGCCCGGGGCGCCAGCCTCGAGGCCGAACATGCCGACGATTTTGTCGTCGCGGACCACGACCCAGAATCCGCCATCATGCTCACGGTAGTAGTCCGTCACCCGATTCATTTCATCCATCAACGAGCGCATGATGTAGCTCTCGAATGCCTCACGCATGTGCGGCGGCGAAAGCAGGCGGTTCACGACGATGAAGAGTTCACGCACCCCGGCTGCATCTGGCTCCTCGAAAGCGCGAATGATAATTGCCGTAGCCACGTTCCGGTCTCCTTCAGGCTCAATCGATCGCCAGACGTCGATTGCCCAGGATATAGGTTTCGGCCCGCTTCGTCGCGCCGGGCGCACGCCAAGCTGATCACACCGCTCTGGCAGCCGCAACGGGGGCCGATTCAGGGCGGATTGCGTGTCGCAACAATACCGCTGCAGGCCGGACCGGCCGCTGGATCGTCCGCAACGCCCTCGGGCCTGGTCAAAGCTGTGCGGGATATCAACCGGAAAGCGGGGCAGGGGTGACGGTCCGGCGACCGGTCGCGTCGCTCAGACTGAAACGCTACTGCCCAGGTGTAAGGATCGTGGTATCCGAAAAGGTGCGCACGCAGTTTCGGCCGTTGGCCTTGGCTTGGTAAAGCGCGACATCGGCGGCTCTGATCAACGTGGCGGGATCGACGTTCGAATTGACCGGATTGATCGCAGCCACGCCGGCGCTGACGGTGACAATACCGAAGCTGCTTTCGGCATGCGCGATCTGCAATCCCGCGACGGCGCCGCATATTTGCACCGCTGTCCGGGCAGACCCGTCAGCGTCGGTGGCCGGCAGGAGCATTGCGATCTCCTCCCCGCCATAGCGTGCGGCAAGGTCGCCGGAGCGGCGAATGCCTTCGCCGATGCAGCGGCTGACACGCCGCAGGCAATCGTCGCCAGTCAGGTGGCCATAGCGGTCGTTGAACGCCTTGAAGTGGTCGACGTCGAACAGGACCAAACCGAGCGGCAGGTCCTGTCGGCGGGCTCGGTCGAATTCTGCGTCAAGCACCTCGTCGAAGCGGCGGCGGTTGGCGAGACCGGTAAGGCCGTCGATATTGGCCAGGTCGTGCAGGATGGCGTTGGCCGCCTCCAGTCGTTCGTTGGCCTCCGCCAGGCCCTGTTCGGCCAGCTTTTGCGTGGTGATATCGCGCAACACCGCGAGCATGCCGCCATCGGCTGGAACGTAGCGATAGGTGGCGCCGACCCAGATATAGTGGCCATCGGCCCGTCGCATGCGGAAGGTCAAGTGCTGCTTGGGCTGCAGCGGGCCGATCGTAGCGGATATTGTTCGGGCCACCGGCAAATCGTCGGGATGGACGAGGTCGAAGATATGCTTGCCGATCATCTCGGACGGCGGAAAGCCAAGGATCTCCCGCGACGACGGCGAGACATAGACGCGTTTGCGCGCCGAATCGACATGCACGATGAGGTCGATCGCGTTCTCCACGATCAACCTGAACACGTCCTCGTCGCCGGCGGGCATCCGCTGGCTGGCAAGGCGTCCTGGCATATCGGCTGTCAGGTCAGCTTGGTTCACAGTGGCACGTCGGTCCTTTGCTGGGCGGGGTCACCTGCCGCAGCCGCATTACGCGCCGGCGAGATTGAGCAAACGTTAACAAAACGCGGAAAAATCGGATTCCCCCCGCGATCAGGCGGCGTGCGAAGCAGCCAAAACCGCGGATTTGTGCCGCGCCCGATGCTACCGCGCCACGGCCCGCATCAAGGCGCCTGCCACGTCGAACAGGTCCAGCAACCGGGCGACATAGTGATCGTGGACCACGAAGCCGGGCGCGGAGGGATCGTGCATCTGCCGTTCCAGCGCATCGAGCATCCGTTGCAGCCGGAGCTGGTGCAACCCAAGGCGGCGCTGCACGGGATCGGCGATAACCCCCGCAAAGGCCGAGGCCACGGTCGAGGCCGCCAGCAATCCCCCGGTCAGTCCCGCCACCAGCATGGCGGACGGAGCCACCGGAAACAGCGTGTACCACATCGATCCCAGCGCCCCGCCCATCGGAAACGACATCACCGCGGCGCGCTGTGCGATCGCCGCCGCGAGCGTCGGGCCCAGACTAATGGCGCCGGGGGTGAGCTTGCGCAACACCAAGGCGCCGGCACTCAGGCTCAACAGCGCGGTGGTGATCTCGGTCGCCGCCGCCCTGGTACGGGCGTATTCGGCAATCGCCGCGTCGAGGCGCTGGCGCAGCGCCGGATCGTCGCCCCGCCGGACGATCGCCTCCAGCGCCGGCGTCAGGGCCGCGACCACGCGCGGATCCGACAGGATGGTTTCGGCCAGGGCATCCGTGGTGGTGATCCGGTCGTCTGACTGATAGGGCAACTGCAGCAGGTCGGCATGCAGGCGCCAGGCGAGTTCCTTGCCGACGGCGGTATGCACGGTCAGGCGCGTGCGGCCCAGTTGTGCCGCCAGCCGCGGCGCTCCGGCTTTGCGGGCAGCCTGGGCGGCCATCAGCAGTCCGACCTGGGGCGCCGCCATCGCCAGGTTCAGCGGTGCCCGTGCGATGTCCCAGCCGACCGCGGCGCGGTGCAGGCTGATCGAGCCGCGCAACGAGTAGTTCTGGTCCACGAACGGTTTGATGCGGTCGCGCCGGTCCTGGAAATAGCGCCGCACCCCGTCATCGACGATCTGCCCGGCCAATGTCTGGCTGATTTCAGGCTGGCTGATTTCCGTCTGGCTGCCTTCCGGCGTATTCGAAAGCAAGCTGGTTGGCGCGTCCATGTCGTTCACCTCGTCGCTGCCCTGGTCCGCTTAGGCGAAGCGGGTTAGCGTTTCTGCCTTGATCAGGGAGAAAGAGATGTCCATGGCTGCCGTCGCCGACAAGACCATAGAGGCCGTCGTGATGCGGCGGGTGTTCTGGCGCTTGATGCCGTTCCTGCTGGTGGCCTACCTGATTTGCTACATCGACCGGGTCAATGTCGGCTTCGCCTCGCTGCAGATGAACAAGGCGGTCGGCATCGATCCGAAGACCTATGGCCTTGGCGCCGGCATCTTCTTCATCGGCTACTTTCTGCTGGAGGTACCGAGCAACCTGGGACTGGAGAAATTCGGCGCGAGCCGGTGGATCGCCCGTATCATGGTGTCCTGGGGACTGATCTCGGGCGTGTTTGCGCTGATTGGCGGCCCGATCAGCTTCCTGGTGCTACGTTTCCTGCTGGGCGCCGCGGAGGCCGGTTTCTTCCCGGGCGTGATCCTGTACCTGACCTACTGGTTCCCGTCGGAGTATCGCGCCAAGATCGTTGGCATCTTCATGGTGGCGATCCCGGTCGCCGGCCTCACCGGTTCACCGATATCCGGCGCGATCCTCGGCATGGACGGCGGTACTGGGCCTGGGCGGCTGGCAATGGGTGTTCATCCTGGAGGCAATGCCGGCAATCGTGCTGGGACTGGTCAGCCTGGCGTGGCTGACCGACCGGCCGGAGCACGCGACATGGCTGACCGCGGATCAGCGCGCCTGGCTGGCCGGCAAACTGCTGGCGGAGCGGCAGCGGGCGACAAAAGTCAGGCATGTCTCGGTCTGGAAGGTGATGACCAACAAATACGTGCTGATCATGGCGCTGGTGTATTCCGGCGCCGCCGGCGCCAGTTCGGCGATGGCCCTGTGGCAGCCGCAGGTGATCAAGTCGTTCGGGCTGAGCAACCTTGAAACCGGCTTCCTGAACGCCGTGCCGTACGCGATTTCGGCGGTCTGGATGATCCTGTGGGGACGCTCGTCCGACCGCACCGGTGAGCGTGTCTGGCACAATGCGCTGCCGCTTGGTTGGATGGCGCTGGCGATGGTGGCGACCTTCTGGACCCACAGCCTGTGGACGATGCTGCCGTTGCTGACCCTGGTCCTGGCCGGGACTTACGCCAGCAAGGGCCCGTTCTGGGCGTTGTCGTCGGAATGGCTTTCGGCGCCGGTGGCCGCCGTCGGCCTGGCGCAGATCAACGCCCTGGGCAACCTGTCGGGGTTTTTCTGCAACTTCCTGATCGGCTGGATCAAGGACGAGACCGGCAGCTTTTCCTGGGCGATCATGCCGATCGCGGTCCTGGCGGTGGCCGGCACGATCTCGGTGATCTGGGTTGGGCGGGGCCAGCCGCGCACCGTCGCCGTGCAGCCGTAACCCGTCCGCAGGTCCCGCCGCGGTTGATACCGCATACTTTTTCGCCGCGGTTAGCAATCGGTTAAGGTTTGCCCGCCATGCTCATGGCTCTCCGGAGGGCTGTTATGGCGGGCAAAGCTGACAAGAAGGGCTCCAAGGGTGGAGTCATCGTCAAGAAGTACGAGATCGTCGAGGGCGGCCACCACGGCGGTGCGTGGAAAGTTGCCTACGCCGACTTCGTGACTGCCATGATGGCGTTCTTCCTGCTGATGTGGCTGCTGAACGCCACGACCGAGGACCAACGCAAGGGTCTGGCGGATTATTTCAGTCCCAACAACCTGATGTCGCACGCGTCCTCCGGCACCGGCGACCCGTTCGGTGGCCATACCGCGTTTGACAAGGGCGCGCTGGTTTCCGACCAGGGCACCATGCAGATCACCACCGGCAAACGCCCGGTGGTCGACCAGACCGAAGACGGGGACGACCCCGTCAGCACGGATTTCCATCGCACCAAGTCCGGCCAGGGTGTCGGCCAGGGGCCGATGGCTGAAGACCAGGAAATCGAGGATGCCGATGACAAGCTGCTTGGCCAGAAGGGCAAGCGAGCGGCGCCGGGACCGGGCGGTCCGTCCGAGGTGCTGCGTGAAGGCCAGCCGGACATGGGCACCGGCAACGCCGCGGCGGCCGCGGCTGAAAAGGCCCGCGTGGAAAAGGTCGCGTTCGAACAGGCCGCCGAACAGATCCGGGAGGCTGTGCACGCCGATCCGGTGCTGGCCGACCTGGCGAAACAGCTCGCGATCGATATGACCCCGGACGGCATGCGTATCCAGATTCTCGACGAGGTTCAGTTGCCGATGTTCCCGACCGGATCGGCGACGCCGAACGACCGGGCCCGGTTGCTGATGCAGAAGGTTGTGCCGGTGCTGATGAAGCTGAACAAGCCGATCTCGATCGCCGGACATACCGACGCGGCGCCGTTTCCAGGTCCAGGGCGGACCAACTGGGAGTTGTCGGCCGAGCGGGCGAACGCGACGCGGCGGCTGCTGGTGGATGGAGGGTTTCCGGAGATGCGCGTGCAGTCGGTCACCGGCAAAGCGGACCGTGATCCGTTGCTGCCGTCCGATCCGCTGGCGGCGGCAAATCGCCGGATCGCGATCCTGGTGCTGCGCGAGACCCCAGCGGCGCCGGCGACCCCGGTGCCGGCTGCTACACCACAACCCGGCATTCCGCAGCCTGGCATACCCCAGCCTGGCATACCCCAGCCTGGCGTACCGACGCCTCAGTCTCGCATTCCCGCGCCTCAGCCTGGCATACCGGCGCCCCAGCCTGTCTGGCCCGCACCTTCTGCCACGACCGCGCCCGGGCCGTCCGGATCGGGCCTGCGCTTGCCCGCCGTACCAACCCCTGTCCGGCGCTGAGCAACCGTCATGCTGACAATTGGCGGATTGGTTATGCTGTTTGCCTGCGTGCTGGGCAGCTACCTCGCATCCGGCGGCAGTATGGAGCCGCTGATCGAAGCGGTGCCGTTCGAAATGTGGACCATCGGCGGCGCCGCGATCGCCACGATGCTGATGTCGAACAGCATGCACGACGTCAAACACACCCTGGGCGCGTTCGGCAAAATGCTCAAAGGCGCGGCCTTCCATAAGGCTGACTACATCGAGCTGCTGAGCCTGCTGTATTTCCTGGTCCGGCTGGCGAGCACCAAGGGGCCGATGGCGCTGGAAGCCGCATATCGAGAAGCCTTCGGAAAGCCCGGCGTTCAAGAAATTTCCCAAGATCGTCGCCAATCATCACGCCAGCACGATCATCTGCGACTATCTGCGCATGGTTGGCATGAATGCCGACGATCCGAACCAGATCGAGGACGTGATGGCTCGGGAACTGAAGAAGACGCTGGTCGAGGAACTGCATCCGTCGCACATCATGCAAAGCATGGCGGACGCTCTGCCGGCGCTGGGGATCGTCGCCGCGGTGCTGGGCGTGATCAAGACGATGTCGCATATCGACCAGCCGCCCGCCATTCTGGGCGCGATGATCGGCGGCGCGTTGACCGGAACGTTCCTGGGCATTCTGCTGGCCTATGGCATCGCCGGCCCGTTCTCCGCCCGGATGAAGGGCATCGTCGAGGAAGAAGCGAAATACCTCGAGGTGATCCGCGCGGTGCTGGTGACGCATCTGCACGGCAACGCGCCGCAGGTCAGTGTCGAATCCGGACGCAAGATGGTGCCGAGCGAGCACATGCCGACGTTTCTGGAGCTCGAGGAGGCGGTGCAGGCCGTGCAAATGTAGGGGGCTTGTGCAGGATGGGCGGCATGACAAACTACCTTCCATGTCGTTACGGGGTGTTGGACTTTTCGGGCTGTTCCTGCCATGCGCCGCGTTCGCGCAGACGCCGCTGTCGCTGCATGCCAGTTACGAAACCTATGCCGCCGGCATACAAGTCGCCGCCGTGGACACTGGTTTCGCCATTGGTCCGAAGACCTACGAAATGACCCTGGCCTTCCACACGACGGGCATGGTCGGGCTGTTTCTCGGTGGCCATCAATTCGATCACGTCAAGGGCCAGTGGTACGGCAGGAAAGCGATGCCGTCACGGTTTGTCGGACAAGGACAATGGCACGGCGACCAGCGATTAGCGGAAATCGACTACCAGCGGGGCATTCCGGTTATCCGTCAGCTGGTGCCGCCAAATGACGACGAGCGGGAGCCGGTGCCGGAGTCGCTGCAGACCGGGACTATGGATACCCTCAGTGCGCTGATGGAACTGATCCGCACGGTGGCGGAAACCGGCCGCTGCGAGGCGTCTGCGCGCACCTATGACGGCAGGCGTGCGGTCTCGATCGAGGCCCATACCGTCGGTGACGAAGTGCTTGAACCGACCAGCCGTTCGAGCTTCGCCGGAAAGTCGCTTCGCTGTGACTTTGCGGGCCGGCTGGTGGCGGGCTTCAAATTCGGTGAGGACCGGTCGCGCGAAGGCCGGCCGCTGCACGGTTCGGCGTGGTTGGCGCCGGTTGCCGCCGGTGGGCCGCCGCTGCCGGTGCGCATGACCTTCGAGACCAAGTGGTTCGGCGATGCCACGATGTATCTGACTAATCTGGGTCCCGGTGCCGACCTTCAGGTCGCCCGAGGCAACTGATTTTAGTTCGCCGCAGATTGGTCGGCGGCGGCCGCACGACGTCAGCCCGGGTGATCGCCAAGGCGGAACGCGTCGGCGATGCGCCTGATACGCCCGGCTGGGTCCACCACAACGACGTCGAAACGCACCCCCGCCGCCCCCCAATCGGGGTGCTCGGCCAGGATGATCTCGCACGCTGCCACGAGCCGAGCCTGTTGGCGGGCGGTCAGCGCGACCGCGGCTTCGGCCAGTGTGCGGCGGGCCTTTACCTCGACGATTGACAGGATGCCGGCTTTTTCCGCGACCGCGTCGACTTCGCCGGCCTTGGTTCGCAGCCGCCGGGCGTGGACGACCCAACCGTCAGCGACAAGAGCGGCGCAGGCGGCATCCTCGGCGGCGATACCGCGGCCATGGGCGGTTTGACCTGCGTGGCGAGGCGACTCCATGCCCGGTTATTGCATAGAAGTTACTAACAGGGCGTAAACGCGAAGCCTGGGTTCGCATCAGGCTGGACACTTCCTGACCAGGCAGGCTCGCAACCAGCCGGCCGCTGCCTTATCTCTGGCCGGTAACGGCAGCGGGGGATCATGCCATGGCGACACCGGAAAACCTGCTGGGGCGGGAAACCTCGCCCTATCTGCTGCAGCACGCCAACAACCCGGTGCACTGGCGCCCATGGGGCAAGGCGGCGCTGGACGAGGCGAAGGACGCCAACAAGCCCGATCCTGGTTTCGATCGGCTATGCCGCGTGCCACTGGTGTCACGTCATGGCGCACGAATCGTTCGAGGACCCGCAGACCGCGGCGCTGATGAACAGCCTGTTCGTCAATATCAAGATCGATCGCGAGGAGCGTCCGGACATCGACCAGATCTACATGTCGGCGCTGCACGCGCTTGGCGAGCAAGGCGGCTGGCCGCTGACGATGTTCACCAAGCCCGATGGCACCCCGTTCTGGGGAGGAACGTATTTCCCGCCCGAACCGCGTTGGGGCCGTCCGTCATTCCGGCAGGTGCTGCAGGGCGTCGCCAATGCGTTCCACTCGGGCGCCGAGGCGGTCATCCAGAATAGCCAGGCGCTGACCCAGTTCCTGCAACAGCAGGCGGCGGCGTCAGTCGGAGATGCGCCGACGCCGGCCCATCTCGACGCCGTCGCGCAGGCCTATCTGCGGATGACCGATCCGGAAAACGGTGGCCTGCGTGGGGCACCGAAGTTCCCCAATCCGCCGATCTACCGGTTCCTCTGGCAAAACGCCTTCCGCACCGGACGACCGGTGGCCGCGCAAGCAACCCCCGGCCAGGGAGCTGATGCCGAGGCAGCCTGGGGTGCGCTCCATCTGATGCTGGACCGCATGTCGCAGGGCGGTATCTACGACCATCTCGGCGGCGGCTTTGCGCGCTATTCGACCGACGAGATCTGGCTGGTGCCGCATTTCGAGAAGATGCTGTACGACAATGCGCAATTGCTGGAGCTTCTGGCCTTTGCGCATGCGCACCGGCCAGACCCGCTCTATGCCCAGCGCGCGGCGGAGACGGTGGGCTGGTTGATGCGCGACATGAGCGCCCAGCGGATCGACGGAAAAGCCGCCTTTGCCGCGTCGGAAGATGCCGACAGCGAGGGTGAGGAAGGCCGCTTCTATGTCTGGACGCGAAGCCGAAGTGGATACCCTGCTCGGGCCGGACGCCGCCGCCTTCAAACGCGCCTACGACGTGACCGCCAACGGCAACTGGGAGGGTCATACCATTCTGCGCCGCGTTACCCCGTTCGGCAGCCCGGATCAGGAAACCGCGCTGGCCAACGCGCGGACCCGGCTGTTCGAGGCGCGTGAAAAGCGCGTGCGGCCCGGCTGGGACGACAAGGTGCTGGCGGACTGGAACGGCCTGGCGATCGCCGCGCTGGCACGCTGTGCGGTGGTGTTCGATCAGCCCGCCTGGCTCGACCGGGCGCGGGAGGCGTTCGAGTTCATCCTCGCCCACATGCCCGCACGTCACGACGGTGTCGCCCACGCCTGGCGGCTCGGCCGGGTCACGGCGCCCGGGCTGATCGAGGATCAGGCCGCGATGGCTCGCGCCGCGCTGGCCCTGCACGAGGCGACGGGCGACCCGACCTATCTTGACGCCGCACGAAGACTGGTGGAGGCGGCCCGGGCGGCGTTCGCGGATGGCTCCGGCGGGTTCTTTTCCACCGCCGCCGACGCCACTGACGTGCCGCTGGTCCGGCCACGTACCGCTGCCGACAATGCGACGCCTTCCGGCAACGGCATGATGGCGGAGGTGATGGCCAGGCTTTACCACCTGACCGGCGACCCGGACTGGCGCGCCCGGGCGTTGGGCGTGCTGACTGCGTTCACCGGCGAGCCCGATCAACTGGCCGGGATGCCGACGCTGCTGGCCGCCGCTGATCTGCTGGAGGAAGGCGCCACCGTCGTGATCACTGGCCCGGACGCCGCCGCGGCGCCGTTGATGCGGGCGGCATTGTGCGCGCCCGACCCGGCGGTGGTCGTGCTGCGCGTCGCCGATGCGGCTGCGTTGCCGTCCGACCATCCGGCGTTTGGCAAAACCGCAGGGCCGCACCAGGCCGCAGCCTATGTCTGCCGGCGCAACGTGTGCGGCTTGCCGATCACCGATTTGCGGCTGTTGTCGCAAACCCTGCGCACGCGTGTTTGATCGCGCCGGGCAGCCACGCTAACTCGGGGTCGAAATTCAAGGTTCATGCGGTGAACCCGCGGAGCTGTGATACTGCCGAACCACGCCGTGTCCGGACGGACACTCACGCCTGGAGACGAACATGGATGCAACGGCGACAACGGGCGCAACCGGCGATGGATGCCTCACCGGCTGACCGACCGATCACCGCCACCGCGGCACTCGCAGCCTTGGCATCGTTTACGGCGATCTCGGGACCAGCCCGCTTTACACCTACCAGACGATCGTCGGCACGCGTGGGCGGCCATCCGACCGCCGAGGACGCGCTGGGCTTGCTGTCGCTGGTGGTCTGGGCGCTGATCATCACCGTCTCGATCAAATATTGCGTCTTCGTGATGCGGGCGGACAACCATGGCGAGGGCGGCATCCTGGCCCTGATGGCGTTGGTGACGGCCGGCGGGCGATCGATGGGCCCGCTGATTGTCGCCGGGCTGTTCGGCGCCGCTCTGATCTACGGCGACGGGATCATCACGCCGGCCATTTCGGTGCTGAGCGCGCTGGAAGGCGTCAACGTCGTCACCGATGTTCTCAAGCCCTATGTGCTGCCGGCGGCGCTGGTCGTCCTGCTGCTGCTGTTTGGCGCCCAGGTGAAGGGAACCGCGAGCATCGGCCGCGTTTTCGGCCCGGTCATGCTGATGTGGTTCGTCGTCATCGCGCTGCTCGGATTGTATGGCGTGCTGCAACGACCGGACGTGTTGTTCGCGATCGACCCGAGGCATGCGGTCCGCGTCGTCATCGCGCATGGCTGGCATACCTTCGTTATTCTCGGCGGCGTGTTCCTGGCGATCACCGGCGGCGAGGCGCTGTATGCCGACATGGGGCATTTCGGACGCAACCCGATCCGGTCGTCATGGTACTGCGTCGTGCTGCCGGCGCTGCTGCTTTGCTACGCCGGACAGACCGCCTTGTTGCTGGAAAACCCGGGCCTGGAGGGCAATCCGTTCTTCCAGCTTGCCCCGCAATGGGCGGTGGTCCCGCTGGTGGTGCTGGCGACCTTCGCGACCATCATCGCCAGCCAGGCGATCATCACCGGCGCATTCTCGCTGACGCGGCAGGCGATGCAGCTTGGCTGGTTTCCCGGGCTGAACATCCGCCAGACCTCGGACCAGGAATACGGCCAGATCTACGTGCCCGTGGTGAACTGGACGATGATGGTCTGCACGCTGTTCCTGACGTTCAGCTTTGGCAGCTCCGACAGCCTGGCAGGTGCGTACGGCACGGCGGTTTCCACCACCATGCTGCTGACCACGGCGCTGCTGTTCAACGCCATGCGGGACGTCTGGCGCTGGCCGTTGGCGGTTGCCCTGCTGGTGAGCGGCGGTGTTTCTGCTGATCGACCTGGCGTTCTTCGGCGCCAACCTGCTGAAGATCAGGGAGGGCGGCTGGATCCCGCTGCTGCTGGGCGTGCTGATTTTCCTGCTGATGACGACATGGCGCCAGGGTATCGACGCGATCCGCCGGTCTCTGGTGCAGAAGCCGGAAACCACAACGGCGATTCCTGGCCCAGTTGCAGGGCGGGAAGATCGCCCGGGTTCCCGGCACCGCGGTATTCTTCAGCCGCAGCGAAACCGCGGTTCCGGCGGTGCTGGTGCGGCATGTCGCGCAGATCAAGGCACTGCAGGAGACGGTGGTCAGCCTGACCGTGCGGTTCGAGGAGTATCCTCGGGTGTCGGCGGACAAACGCGCCGAGGTCGAACAGGTCGCCGAGGGCTTCTGGCACGTGACGGTCCGGTTCGGCTTTGTCGAAATGCCCAACGTCACCGCCGCGCTGGCACACGCCAAGGAGAAAGGGTGTCCGCTCAATCTGGACGATGCGGTTTATTTTGCGTCGCACGATGACGTTGTGCGCAGCGCCAATCCGCCACGGTTGTCGGCTTGGCGTCGGATGCTGTTTGCGGTGATGTATCGCAATGCGGTCCGATCGTCTGACCGCTTCGAACTGCCCGCCGACGAGTTCCTGGAGGTCGGACGGCAGATCGCGCTGTAGGGCCAATCCGGACCGGCGTACCGTCCCGGTCGGGGACCCTGCGCTGAGAAGGGCGGGCGAGGCGCGGCGTGTCCGTTGGGAGGCAAGTCGTTGGCCACGGTTGGCGGGTTTCGATAACAGTCGAACAACGTTCCATCGGGGGCCGCAGGATCGCAGTAGCCAGAGATTCAGGTGGGCCGGGGAGGGGTCAGGCTGGCGGTTGGTTCTCGATCTGGCCCGACCCGCGTTCCGCGCGTCAGCATCACCGGCGGCCACGTTTCGGCCGGGCCCGGCGCCAATTCCGGCCTCAGACATAACTGACATGCCAATATCATTTTTATGCCGATTATTCATAACGACATAATGTGAAAAATTGTAGGTAATGAAACCAGAGTGTTGGTTACGCGGTGCGTAAAACTGCATTTTTGACTGGACCTTGATAAAATCAACATGCTATCGCAGCAATGAAGGTTGACTGAAGACACATTCTGTTCACTCTTGGCGTCAACTTCATTGCTTCCGGCAGGCTACGTTGCTTTAAGGATTAGTATGAGATCGTATCATCCCTATTCCTTATCAGTATTGACATCGGGTGTATTGGCAGCCGTGATGACAGCACGGCCCGCGGAAGCAATTCCGGCATTCGCGGGGCAAACGGGCCAGCCATGCATAGCGTGCCACATCGGCGCCTATGGTCCGCAACTTACGCCGCTTGGCCGGGCATTCAAGATTGGTGGCTACACCCAGACTGGCGGCGAGGGACTGGCCGCGCAGATTCCGCTTGCGCTGATGGCGATCACATCGTTCACCCACACCGCCGGTTCGGTTCCGCCCGATCAGGTGCCGCAGCACTACGCCGCCAATAATAATGTTTCGCTCGATCAGATCAGCGGTTTTATCGGCGGTAATGTCGGCGCGCACAGCGGCGGCCTGCTGCAATTCACCTGGTCGGATGTCAATAACACCGCGCACGTCGATAATGTCGACATCCGGCCATATACGACGGTGTTTGATCTGGGCGGCAAGGAACTGCGGGTCGGAACCACTCTGAACAACGCTCCCACCGTTCAGGATCCGTACAACACGACGTTTGCCTGGGGCTTTCCATATATAACATCAGCGCTGGCGCCGGCGCCGTCCGCTGATCCGATATTGTCGGGTGCACTGGCCGGCAATTCAATCGGCTACACCGCCTATGCCTGGTACCAGAACGCGTTTTACCTGGAAGCCGGCGCCTACAATACGCTCAGCCCGTGGACGCTTGCCCGGTTCGGCAATGACTACGTCATCGGCAGCACCACGGCGCCCGCACCGTATCTACGCACGGCCTATGAATGGCAGTGGCACGGGAATGCCGCCCATATCGGCGCGATGTTCCTGCATGCCGACGTCAATCCGTCCACCGGCGTGCCGTATCAGACAAGCGGCGCCAACGGCAGTGATGCCTACACCGATTACGCCTTCGATGCCGGCTACCAGTTCCTCGGGGACGGTAGCCATATCGTTACGGCGCAGACCATCTTCACCCACGAAAATCAGAACCTGCGGGCAACGGCCTCCGGTTCGGGGCTGGCGGCGAAATACTCGCTCAATCAGGTCAGGACGAACGTATCTTATTGGTATCAAAATACCTACGGCGTGACCCTTGGTTGGCAGAAGACCTGGGGGCCGGCCAATCCTCTGCTTTATCCGCAAGGACCACTGAGCGGCAGTGCCAACAACAAGCCGGACAGCAACGCCTTCATCATCGAGGCTGACTGGGTTCCGTTCGGCAAGGATGATTCGTTTGCGGCACCGTTCGTCAATCTCAAGCTCGGCGTTCAATACATCGCCTATACACAATTCAACGGCGCCTCCCGCAACTACGATGGTGCTGGACGTAACGCCAGCGATAACAACACGTTGCTGCTACTCGCCTGGATGATCTTTTAGCAGAGTCTAGTCGGCATCGATCAAGACCGGACCCGGATCGATCTTTGACCGTGTCGTCCGTCGGTTCCAGCAGACAAGCGTGTCGGGGCGGCCCCGCACTTTACTTTGAAAACCACCGTTGCAGACAGCCTGTCCGCAGCTCTCCCACTCAACACACTCTGGAGATTCAATCGTGATCAGACGTTTGAAACACGCGGTTATCGCTTGTGCTGTCCTTTTGCCTGGTGCCACGGCACTGACCGCTGTTCCCCGACCCGCCGAGGCCAACAGCGATCCTGCCATGGGCAAGACGGTGTTCCAGAGTATCTGCAGCACGTGCCACTCGGCCCAACCGGGTCAGAACAAGATCGGTCCGACGCTGTTCGGTGTGGTCGGGCGCAAAACGGATTCGGTGGAGGGTTATGACTATTCGCAGGCCAACCAGAACGCGCATCTGACCTGGGATGAGGCGACTTTGGATAAATACCTTGAAGCGCCCCGTGCCGTGATCCCGGGGACGAAAATGACGTTCCCCGGGCTGAAAGACCCCGAAAAGCGATCAGGCGTCATCGCCTTTCTCGCGACGCTTCGGTAGGGACCTGCCGAAACGAAGGTCGGGCGGCGAACCGCTTGCCGCCGGGCTTTGCAACCGGTCTGGCCTATTGTTTCGTGGGCAGCTTTGCCGGCCGGACAGTTTCCCATCCGGCGGATAAAACTCTGGCGCCTGATAGGTTCAGGTTGAACCAATCAGGCGCTGAATGTTTTTGTTCGAGCGGGCGATTCACGTCCGAGGCTGGGTCACCCTTAGACGATCGGACGCTAAGCGGCGATTGGATCCCCGAATGGGACCCAGGCCCGGCCATCAAAGCGCTGCAACCGCAGACGCTTGATGCCAAGGAAGTCCGTGGCGGTGGTGTGATAGCGGATCCCAGCCTGGAACATCGGCAACTGGATATCCAAATTCGCCGCCTGCCGCATAATGTTCTCCCGCGACAGATCCTGTCCGCACTGCGTAAACACCTGAATTCCAGTTTGTGCCGCGCAGTAGCCATAGACGTTGTTGATGTCGGCCAGGTCGGCGCCCGGCAGGTATTTGTGCATGAATGCGAGCCAGTCCTCGAACCCCGGGTCGCCTTTCCAGTGCGGATCGGATGGGTCCTTCATGTAGGCGCCGGTCACCAATCCGACCGCCTTGTCCAGCCCAGCCGAAGCCAGACCCGACGATACCGAAGAGCCCACGGTGGCGATGAGGTAAAGCGGGTTCCAGCCCAGATCCCGGACCTTCCGCAGGGTCATGGCGTTGAACTTCGGGATGCCCGCCATGAACAGCGCATCCGCACCCGACGCGTGCAGTTGGACGACCTGGGAGTCCACGGTTGGGTCAGTCGGTTCGTAGCTGGTGCTGGCGACGAGTTGCCCGATCTTGTCGCCAAGCCCGTCCTTGAAGCCCTTCAGGAAATCGCGTCCTGAATCGTCGTTCTGGAACAGCACCACGATCTTTGCGTCCGGCTTGGTCTCCAGGACGTACCGAGCATAAACCCGGCCTTCGGTCTGGTAGCTGACCTGCCAGCCGATGGTCCACGGATAATGTTCCGGATCGCCGAACTGCGTCGCACCCGAGGCCACAAAGATCTGCGGCACTTTCTTCATGTTGAGGTATTTCCGCGTCGCCGTCGCGCAGGGCGTGCCGAGTTGCTGGAAGATGCAGGCGACCCCTTCCTCCTCAACCAGTTTCCGCGTCTGCTCCACCGTCTTTGGCGGGCTGTAACCATCATCCAGCGACAACAGCTTGATTTTGCGGCCGTTCACGCCACCCTGGCTGTTGATCATATCAACATAGGCTACCTCCACCTTGCCGATCGGGGCATAGCTCGATGCCGGCCCGGAGTATGGCATCGTCTGTCCGATCAGCAGTTCGGTGTCGGTCACACCGGGCGCCTGTCTGGTCTGGGCAATGGCCGGCGCGGCAAGAGCGGTTCCGGCGAGCGACAGGGCCCGCCGGCGGGTCAGCATAGGCATTGTTGTTCAGGCCTTTCGTTGATAACGCTGCATCCGCATCACCAGCAGATCCCGGAAATGCGGCAGCATCCGCTCGGTCCAAGGCGTGTTGGCAGCCTTCGACCAGGCGTCGGATTGAACCACGCTGCCGTCCCGCAAGTGATACAATGCCATATACCGCCGTTCTGATCCAGTATCGGTCGCCCGGAACCGTCGTGCTGACAGCACCCCGGGGACGGCACCGAGTTGCGGCAGGTGTTCGGCGTTGTACCATTCGTTGAACTCGGCCTCGGCCGACGGTTCCACGTTCATCGATGCCACCAGCAGCGCACCCGCACCGGAAGCTGCCGTGAGGTCGCCGGGAACAACCTGCTCACCCACGAACCGCATGATCCGGTTGCACATGCCGGTGACCCGCTGCGTCCATACCGACTGGTTGTCGCCGCCGACCGCGCGGTACGGCGGCGTTTCGAGTACGCCAACGTTTTCAAGGTCGTACGTGGCGACGTGGGTTTTGGGGTTGTCCTCGCCGATCCACCGCTCCCCGTTGATGAAGCCGGGGACCCGCAGCCGCTCCGGCAGATGTTCGTGGTCATACCAGTCGTGAAACTCGTCCTCGTGCGCGCCTGAGAAGTCAAACGCCGCGAATAACAGTCCTTTGGCCATCTCCATCTCCTCCGGTCTTGGTTGTTGATCCCAGTCTGGCACGGGACCGGCGGGCGTTGCCAGTCCCGGCGGATTGCGGCATGCAAGCATGACTTGGTTCGAGGCGTGATCCACTCGCTTCGAAGATCCGCGACGACGCCTTGAACGGAGACGACAGGACATGCCCTTTTTGAGTGAACCGGAGCCAGAGCGCGGCGCCAACCTTCCCGTGTTGCCGGGGGTCAGCCGGATTGTGGCGAACAATCCCGGCCCGATGACCTATTTCGGCACGAATACCTACCTGATCGACACGCCGGACGGGCTTGTGGTGCTGGATCCCGGTCCCGAAGGTCACCCCGAGCATGTGGATGCAATTTTGCGCCACACCGGCGGTCAGATTGCCGCGATCCTGGTCAGCCACACCCATCACGATCATGTCGGGGCAGTGCCGGCGCTGCAGGCCGCAACCGGGGCGCCTACGGTCGGTTTTCGCAACAGTGCAATCCCGGAATTCGATCCGGACGTGAAGCTTGACCACGGCGGCAACTTTGCCGGCATGCACGTCTTGCACACCCCAGGCCATGCCGCCGACCATCTGTGTTTCGCCTGGGTCGGGCAACAGCGCGACAAGGTTTTGTTCAGCGCCGACCATGTCATGTCGTGGTCGACCAGCGTGGTCAGCCCACCGGGCGGTGACATGCAGGCATACTTCGACAGCCTGAACTTGTTATTGGATCGTGACGATGACGTCTATCTGCCTGGCCATGGCCCGGCGTTGCGCAATCCTCGCGAGCTGGTGCGCGAGATGCTGACCCATCGCATGATCCGCGAGCAGGCCATCGCCAGGAAGCTGGCCGATGGACCGGCCGATACCTACACAATCATGGACGCGTTGTATTCACAGTTGAACCCACGTCTTCGCAGGGCGGCCGAGCGCAATGTGCTGGCGCATCTGTTGAAGATGGAGGCTGAAGGCAAAGCCAGGCGGGAAGGGGAGATGTGGCACAGGGCCAGCTAACGGCGACATCGGAAATGAGTGCTTCAGGCCACCGATAACGCTGCTCGGCTTTGGATTGATTCAACACTGCGAACTGTAGCAATTATTGTTGAACACGCCCTGAGGCGCGACCGTTGGCGCTTGCTGCAACCTGAGCGGCCGCGCCTCTTCTGGCGCTCGACCAAGGCCGGTTGCTCCCAGGTTGTTGGCCTGGGAGCACCGTTTCAGCTATCCGCGGCGCGTCGGATCGCTGGCAGGGACATAGGTGGATCCCGGCTCGGTGGTGGAACTGCCGGGCATGCCGGTGGTGCGGCTGTCGGGCATGACACTGCTGGAGGTTTCATCGAAGCCGGTCCAGTTGTCGCCATAGGCGGTGCGCCGCTGCTGCCAGTCGCCGGAGCCGCGTTGCGCCAGGATGGCTTCGATCCGTGCGGCGTCGGCTTCCTCGGCCCGAACGGTCACCAGTGAACCGCCGCGCTTGACGCCTTCCGCATAGACGTGGGCTTCGTCCCGGCTGAGCCCGGCACCGGTCAATGAGCCGACCAGGCCCCCGGCGGCGGCGCCAAGGCCGGCGCCGGTCAAAGTCGCGACCAGCCAGCCCGCCGCAACGACGGGACCCACGCCCGGGATTGCCAAGGCACCGATGCCCGCCAACAGGCCGGCGCCGCCGCCCAGCAGCGTGCCAGCGACAGCGCCAGTCCCAGCCCCGGTTGAGGTGGCCTGATCGTCCGATACCGCAGGGGTGCGGCCATGCGCGTCAGCATTGGCGATCAGACTGATATCGCTGTGCGGAACGCCAGCCGCCTCGACGTCGCGAACGACCGCCTGGGCGTCGTCGTAGTTGTCGTACATCCGGGAAATAACGCGTTGTGCCATCTGGGCGCTCCTTACTTGCCTTCGCCGGTGTTGCCTTTGTAATCCAGCCAGACGGTGGTCATGTTGCCGCCCTTTTCAGCCTGGCCGCGCCATACGCCGTCATTGTCCTTGGCGAGATTGCCGACGTTCGCAAAGCCGTTCTTTTCCAGGCGGCTTTTCGCTTCGGCCATTGTGAAGCTGTTGGACCCTTTCGCCGGCATGGACGAATTGGCGCTGGTGGTGGCAACCGCCTGATTGCCGTTGATTTTCGTCGCATCGCTGGCGTGCTGTGCTGCATTGCCGGCTTGCTGGGCGGTGGAATTCGCCTGCTGTGCCTGTGCAAGACCAACGCCGCCGGTCAGCAGCGCGGCTGCGACGGCAATCGCAAGAAACTTCATGTTATCCTCCTGAAGTGGTTTCAAAGTAACTTGGCTTTAACCTTTTCTGGTTGGAAGCCGCCGAAACGGCGGACAGCACAACACCAACCAAACACCCGGTCTTTCGTTTCCAAATCACTCAAATATGCACAGCACCCGCGGCCGGGTTGCACCGGCGCGCAGGTTGCCGCCGGTCACGGCCGCGCGCGGCTGTCGTTTGTCGTTGACGGGGACTGCTGATTTACCGACTGCTGCTGATTGGCCTGTTTGTTGGCCATATGGTGGCCGACAGCGCATCCGCCCGCGGCGCCCAGGAACTCCATGTCCGGCCATGTGTCCGGCCAGGCCGCCGACAGCAGCGCCTTTCAGGCAACCCTTGGCATCAGCCGGTGATATGCCGATGGCCAGAAGGCCGCAGGCGGCGACGGCCAATATCGTTTTTCCAGTACGTTGCATAATAGTTCCTTTGTCAGCACTACACTTGCGGTAGCGGCTGGACGGAATTGGGAAGTGTTCCTGTCAGCCGGGTGGTGGGATCGTGGCGAAAACACGACCTCACCGGTTCGTGCACGCATATGTCGCAGCCGCATTCTTTTCGTTGTATAAACGAACAGCCAGCGCAAGAAGCGGCAGGGCGGATAAATCCGGCGGCCGGGACTGTGGGGTTTCATCCACGGGCGGTTGATTTGATGGCCCGAATCCGCGGACGCCGGGGAACCAGGTGGCGGGAACGGACACTAGTCGCTGCCTTTATCTAACGACGCCCGAGCCGAGGACACGTCACTGGCGCTGACGGCCGGAGCGGCGTTGCCCCAGGCATTTCGAACATAGGTCGTAACGGCAGCAACCTGACCGTCTGTCAGCAGCCATCCGAACGACGGCATCGCCGACGCGGTGGGCGCGCCTTGCGTGGCGACGCTGCGGGTGCCCCGCAGCAACACATGAAACAACGATGTCGGCTCCCGCGACTGCACCGAAGCGGAGCCGGCCAGGGCCGGGATCAGGCCGGCGACACCGGTTCCGTCGGGCGCATGGCAGGCGGAACATTCATCACGGTAGATGGCGCCGCCAACTTTCATGGTGGCGTCGCTCGCGGCCACCGGGGCTGGCTTCCCGGCACTGATGTCGGGCCTCTCCTTCAGATAGACCGCCATCGCGTGCAAATCGTCGTCAGTCATCTGGGAACTGGAAAGTGCCACCTCCTCGGCCATCGGCCCCGAGGCAGCCGCCATGTCGTTGTGTCCTGTCTTCAAATACTCAACGATCTGCTCGACACTCCAGCCACCCAGGCCGCGGTAATGATCGTTGGTGATGGTGGGGGCGAACCAGCCTTGCAACGAATATCCTTGCAGCGGTTCGCTGCCGCTATCGCCACCCAGGAGATTTTTCGGTGTGTGGCACATCCCGCAATGCTCCGGTCCTTCGACCAGATAGGCGCCACGGTTCCATTCGGCCGTCTTGTCCGCCCGCGGCTGAAACGTGCCCTCCTTGAAGAACAGCGCGTTCCATAAGAGCATGCCTGCCCGGATGTTGAAGGGAAACGGCAACTGATTCGAAACGACGCGATGGTTTACCGGCGGAACGGTGTTCAGGTAGGCGCGGATCGCCAACGCGTCGTCTCGTGTCATGCGGGTCAGGTAGGTATACGGCATTGCGGGATAAAGGTGCTCGCCGCCGCGGCCGGTGCCCTCTCAGCAACGATCCGGCAAACTCATCATCCGTCCAGGCGCCAATGCCGGTTTCCCGGTCAGGCGTGATGTTGGGGGCCAGGATGCGGCCGAACGGTGTCTCGATCGGACGTCCGCCGGCGAACAGGTCGCTGCTTCCCGACATGGTATGACATGCACCGCAGTCGGCAACTACCGCGAGGTAGCGGCCCCGCTCGATCGTCGGAAAGTCCTGCCGGTCGGACGCCGCGCTGGCCGATGGCGCGCCGGTTGGACCGCATGCGGCGCAAACCGCGGCGACCAGCATCGCGGCCGCTTGCAGCGAGCTGGGCGCGGGCGTGGGCAACCACCTAAGCATGAACCAGCGGCCCTGGATTTTTCAGATACTGCGTGCGGATCGCCTCGGCTGACCGGAAGGCCAGTGCCGCGACCGTGCCGGTGGGATTGTAGCCGGCATTCTGGGGAAATGCGCTGGCTCCTTGCACGAACAGGTTCGGGACATCCCAGCTTTGCAGATAGGTGTTCAGCGCACTGTTGGATGGATCGCTCCCCATCAACGCGCCCCCGCACAGATGCGAGGTCTGATACTTGGTTACGTCGTATGGCCCCTTGCGGACATTCTTCACGACCTGCCTGGCACCCATCCGCTGCAGGATCTCGGCGTATTGGTCGGTGAGGAAGGCGCTCATTTTCAACTCGTTGGCGTGGAAATCCATCGTCATCCGCAGCAGCGGGCGGCCGAACCGATCCTTGTACACCGGGTCCAGATCCAGGTAGTTCGTCTTGTAACTGTAGTTCGAGCCATGCACCGCCGATCCGGCGAACACCGTGCTCAGGTAGTTGTCCTTGACCGCCTTTTTCCATTGCGCGCCCCATTTCGGCGTGCCGGGCGGCACCGGCGTCGTCTCGATCGGACGGCCGTTGGTCTGCACCTGGCCCATGTACCCGCCGCCGACAAAGCCCAGCGGCCCGTGATCGAAGTTGTCGCCGTTGAACTCGTCGATGCACATGCCGATCGAGCCCGACGAGATGAACGGGTTGAAATTGAATTTCGTGTTGTCGAAAAACGCGGTGGCGCTGGAAACCGTCTGGTGGCTGAAGTTGCGGCCGATCTGTCCTTCGCCGGTGCGCGGATTGTACGGCGTGCCGACGCCGGAATGCAGCAAGAGCTGCACGTTCCACAACTGGAATGCGCACAGAATGACCATCTCCGCCGGCTGTTCGAAGGACTGCCCGGAACTGTCGACGTAGGTCACCCCGGTTGCCCGCTTGCCGCCACGATCCAGGTTGATGCTGGCGACTTCGCACAGTGTGCGGGCCTCAAAATTCGTTTTGCGCAGCAGCGCGGGCAAAATCGTCGTCTGCGGGCTGGCCTTCGAGTAGTTGCCGCAGCCGAACCATTCGCAGAAGCCGCAATAGGTGCATGGCCCCATCTTGACGCCCAACGGGTTGGTATAGGCCGTGGACAGGTTGCCGGATGGCTGGGGAAATGGCTTGTATCCCAGCTCGCTCGCCGCCTTGGCGAACAGGGTGTGGCTGAACGGCTGCGGTTGCGCCGGCGTGGGGTAGGGGCGGGAGCGTGGACCCTCGAACGGATTGCCGCCCGGCTGGATGGTGCCTCGCAGATTGCCCGCGGTGCCCGACGTCCCGCACAGGTACTCGAACCGGTCGTAGTAGGGCTCCAGTTCGTCATAGGTCACGCCCCAGTCCTGGATCGTCATGTCCTGCGGCAGGAACCCGGCGCCGTACCGCTGGGTCAGGTGCGATTTCAGCACAAAGTCGCTGGGCATGAACCGCCAGGTCTCGGCGTTCCAGTGCACCCCCGCACCGCCCGCGCCATTGCCCAGCATGAAAGCGCCCCAGTTGCGCACCGGCAGGGCGGTCTGATCCAGGTTGTTACGAAACGTCAGCGATGCCTGGGCCGGACGCAGGAAAAGTTCGTGACGCAGCCGGTAGCGCAGTTCATCCGGCGCATAGGACGGGGGAAAATCCGAGGCCGTGTCACGCCATGGCCCACGCTCGATGGCGACCACGTCCAAACCGGCCTCGGTCAATTCGTGCGCCAGGATCGAACCTGTCCATCCCAGTCCGATGATGACGACGTCCTTGCGGGGCAGTTTTTGCGTCATGCCGTTTCTGCCTAGAGCTTCCAGTTCGGATGATCGGCGATGCCGACCGGCGGCAGCGGGTAGCGCTCGTTGTGCCGGTGCACCCAGTCACGATAGTCATAGCGGGCGCCCGGGAACCCGATCATTTTCCACGCCGCCATGTCCTTGTTGCCACCATAGATCGGATCGGCAAAGAAACCTTGCTGGGTGTCGATCAACAGCATGGCGAAGAACCGTTCGCCGTCCACCTCCGGCAGTTTCAGCGACCCATCCTCCAGGCCCTTGAGCACGGTATCCTTCTGTTCATCCGTCAGCCTGGCGAACACCGCGCCGCCGAACGCCGAACGGCAATGCGCGTCCAGCGCGGCCAGCGCCGTTCGGTACAGCCGGGCGGGGGTCAGCGGCGACTGCTCGCCCTGCTCCCTGGTGCCGGGGTGAAACGGCCCCTTCATGTAGTGGTCCTCGAACCGCCCGTACGGCCCGGCCAACTGCCGGTCGATGAAAACCGCGCAACCGGTGTCCTTGCCGCCCGGCGTTTCCGGGTCCGGCGGGATCAGCCGGTCGACCAGCGCCTCCATCGCGACGCCCTCGTCCGCGGTGAAATATTGCCACGGACCTGGCGTCACCGGCGTCGGCGGATCGGCGTGCCCGGGTGTCCACGGCAGCGAGCCCTTCACCACCGCGCCCAGCGACAGCGATGGGGTGGACAAGAGCGCGATCGCCGTGCTGGCAAGAAGCTCCCGCCGGTTCGGATTGGCCACGCCGTTACTCCCGCTTGTTGACGCCCGCTGGTTGGCGCCCGCTTGTTTGCACCGCAACGCGCTGCCAACGCGAAGCCCGCCGTTCCGGTTTCGCCTTGCCGCGGGCCTGCCCTAATCGTGACCGCCGGCTTGCGACCGGGTGCGATGGCGGGGTGGTCGTATCCGACAGGGATGATGCGGGCGGCACCGTCCGTAACGGGCGATTGTTTGTGCCGACCGGCCAAAACAGGCCCATATATTTGTTAAATCATAACAAATATCGAGAATTTGCCGCCAAGATGCGCGATATCCGATCGATCATCCGCCGCGTCTTGCTGTTGGTTTCCTGTTATCCCGATCGTCGGCACCGCCATTTCTACTTCGTGCTGCACGATCGGCGGTGCACCAGGCCGAGGAACAGGCGCGCACCCTGCTCGCCGCCGCGCTGGCGGTTCGCGGCTACCCCACCGACCTCATCCTGCCCAAGCTGTTGCAATGCCTGCGGGCGCTCTGCCAGGCCGTCGCCCCGGAGATCGAAAACCAGGATGAACGAGCCCGCTTCCTGGGCGCGGTCGCATCACCGGATGCCTCCGCCGCGCCCGGTCCCGGCCTGGTGTTCCATGCCCGGCGCGCTGCCGCCGGAACGCTGATCTGCCACCTGGCCTTGCGCGCGCTGACCGAGGTCACGGTGATCGGCATCCGGCCTGGTCTACTGGCAGCGGTCCAGCGGGCCGCCGAGTGATTTCGGCCGCCCGCCGCGATTTTTCCTCAGGCCTTGACCAGCGGGCAGCCGCCCTCGCCAGCGGCCGCCAGGCGTCCTCCGGCGCGATCGTCGCCAGCTTGGTTGCAGAAATCGTACTTGCGACTTCGCCTCGGCCACCGGCTTCACCTGCCACAGATACATCTCGTGCATGACCCGGCCGTCCTCGCGGATCTTCACGTTGTCGTTGTAGAAATCGTTGACCGGCGTCTCCTTCATCTTGGCGACCACCGCGTCGGCGTCGGTCGAGCCGACCGCCTTCACCGCCTTCAGCCAATGCGTGGCCGCGCAGTAGCTTCCGGCGTGCAGCAGGCCCGGCACCATGCCGCCCATCTTGTCGCTCCAGCGCTTCGACCAGGCGCGGGTCTTGTCGGTCATGTCCCAGTAGAACGAGTCGGTGTAGGCCAGCCCCTCGCACACTTTCTGCCCCAGCGCGTTCACGTCGCTGATCTGCATCAGCAGCGTGGCGAGCTTGACGCCGCTGTTGGTCAGGCCGAACTCGGCCGCCTGCTTGACGCAGTTCTGCGTGTCGGTGCCGGCGTTGGCCAGACCGATGACCTTGGCGCCGGACGCCTGCGCCTGCACCAGGTACGATGGAGAAATCCGCGGTTCCCAGCGGCGCGCGGACGCTGCCCAGCACCTTGCCGCCGGCCGCCTTCACCGCGTCCATGGTGTCGCGCTCCAGCGCATAGCCGAACGCGTAGTCGGCGGTGATGAAGAACCAGCGTGTCGCCGCCGGCCTTGGTCAGCGCGTTGCCGGTGCCGTGCGCCAGCGCATAGGTGTCGTAGGAGAAATGGATGCCGTACGGCGAGCACTGCTTGCCGGTCATGTCCGACGTCGCCGGCCCGGTGATCAGGTAGATCTTCTTCTTCTCCCGGCACACCTGCTGGATCGCCAGGCCCGGAGGAACTCGCCGCGCCGTCGGCCAGCACATCGACGCCCAGCGCGTCGATCCACTCGCGGGCGAGCGAGGTCGAGACGTCCGGCTTGTTCTGGTCGTCGGCCTGCATGCACCTCGATCGGCCGGCCGAGCACGGAGCCGCCGAAATCGTGCGATCGCCAGTTCGGTGGCCACGCGGTTGCCCGGTCCGCCGACGTCGCGGTACGGCCCGCCCATGTCGGACAGCAGGCCGATCTTGACCGGCTTGGAAGTGCTCTGCGCGCGGATGAGGCCGGGCATGGCCAAGCGGTGCGGCGGCCAGCCCGCCCAGTAGCGACGCGGCGCGATAGGTCTCGACATGCGATGCATCTCTCCCGACACACTGATTGCCGATCCGCTTGATCTCGCGGCGCCGACGCCTTGTAGCGGAACAGCACCGTTCGCTGTCACGTGGGGAAATATCCATGCCCATGATGCCGGGAAAGACCGCTCTGCTGGAATTGCTGAAGCAGGAGGGCGTGCGCGTGATGTTCGGCAACCCCGGCACGACGGAATTGCCGCTGATGGACGCGTTCGCGGCGGAGCAGGAGCTTCGCTACGTCCTGGCGTTGCAGGAAGCGCCCGCGATGGGCATGGCGGACGGCTACGCCCAGGCGTCGGGGCAACTGGCCGTGCGTCAACCTGCATGCCGCGCCCGGGCCTCGGGAACGCGATGGGCATGCTGTACGACGCGCAGAAGGCCGGCTCGCCGATCCTGGTCACCGCCGGCCAGCACGAGCAGCGCTTCAACTTCACCGAACCGCTGCTGTGGGCCGATCTGCCCGACGATCGCCCGCCCGTTCGTGAAATGGTCGGAGGAAGTGCGCCGGCTGGCGGATCTGCCGCGGGCCATCCATCGCGCCGCGAAGACCGCGCTGGCGCCGCCGACCGGGCCGGTGTTCCTGTCGCTGCCGGGCGATATCCTGACCGACAGCGCGGATCTCGACCTGGGCACACCGAGCCGGGTGGCGCGCGGCATCCGCGGCGATGCGCAGGCGATCGCGCAGGCCGCCGCGATCATCGCCAAGGCGCAGCAGCCCGGTGATCATCGCCGGCGACGCGGTGCCGCAGGGCAACGCGCTGGCCGAACTGGTCGCCCTGGCCGAGGCGCTGGGCGCGCCGGTCTACGACGAGGGCATGGCGAGCCGGGCGATGTTCCCGTCATCGCATCCGCTGTATCGCGGCGCCCTGGTGCGGCTGCCGGCGGCGATCCGCGGCATGCTGGCGCAGCACGACCTGCTGGTCTCGATCGGCGCCGACCTGTTCACGCTGTCGCTGCCGGGCGAGGTCGAAGTCGATGCCGGAGGGCTATCCCGGTCGTTCACCTCGACACCGATCCGTGGGAACTGGCGAAGAACTACCCGGAAAACGTCTCGATCCTGGGCGAGCCCAAGGTCACGCTGCCGGAACTGACCGAGGCGGTGCACAAGGCGCGCTCGGCGGCTGAGCGCGACGGTGCGGCGAAGCGGCTGGACGCATGTCAGGGCCGAGGGCATCGCCAGCCTGGCGCAAGCTGCACGCCATGGCCGACGCGGTGGCGGAACGCCATCCGATCCATCCGCTGGCGCTGATGCAGACGATCGGCCGGCTGCTGCCGGCCGATGCGGTGGTGATCGATGAAACCGTCTCCTCCGGCACCGGTCTGCGGCGGTTCCTGAAGAGCGACGACGCGCAGAGCTTCTTCGGCCTGCGCGGCGGCGGCATCGGCTGGGGTCTGCCGGCGGCGATCGGCGTCAAGCTGGCGCTGCCGGACCGGCCGGTGGTGGCGCTGATCGGCGACGGGTCGGCGATGTACACGATCCAGGGACTGTGGACCGCGGCGCGCGAGAACCTGCGCATGGTGTTCGTCATCATCAACAATTACTCGTATCGCATCCTGAAGCAGCGGACCAACGCGATGAAGGGGCTGGCGGCGCAGGCCGACAACTATGTGGCGATGGACCTCGACAAGCCGCGCGTCGATTTCGTCTCGGTGGCGCGCGGCCTGGGCCTGACCGCGCATAAGGCGGCGACGCTGTCCGATGTGGGCGACCTGCTGCAGGCAGGCGCTGGCGGCGGATGGCCCGACGCTGATCGATGTCGAGGTCGATCGCTCCTGGAAGCCGGTTTAACACGACAAGAACGATTCAGTTTAGCGAGGGAAACGAACATGGCACGTTTGGCAGGGCGGAAGATCCTGATCACCGGCGGCGCCTCCGGCATCGGACGGGCGACGGCGGCGCTGTTCATGGCCGAGGGGGCGGCGGTCGCGGTGCTGGACCGTTCAGCCGCGGCCGGCGACGGTATATTCGTGCCGGTCGACGTGGCCGACGCAGGCCTCGGTGCAGCAGTCGACGGCACAGGCGGTCGCCGCGCTTGGCGGGCTGGACGGCGTGGTGAACGCGGCGGGGATTTTCTCGCCCGCGGGCCTGCAGGATACCACGCCTGAGTTGTTCAGCCGGACGCTGGCGGTCAACCTGATCGGCACGTTCCTGGTCATACAGGCCGCGGCGCCCCATCTGCTGGCGGCGGGCGGCGGCGCGACTATCGTCAATATCGGGTCGGGCGTCGGCATCACGCCAACCGGGCCTGGCAGCACCGCCTATGTCGCATCCAAGGGCGGGGTCATCGCCATGACCAAGGCGCTGGCGATGGAGCTCGCGCCAACCGTCCGGGTGAACGTGGTCTGCCCAGGCGCGGTGGAAACGCCGATGACGCAGGGCTTTCTGCGCGATGCCGCCGGTCAGGTGGACCCGGCCCTGGCCAGCCGCTACGCGCTGCACCGCCCCGCCTTGCCCGAGGAACTGGCGGCCGCGATCCTGTTCCTGACGTCGGCGGAGTCGTCCTTTGTCACCGGTATCGTGATGCCGGTGGATGGCGGCCGGACCTTCCACTGACGCCTAAACGCGGCTGGGACGGTTACGCCCGGCTGGGGCAGTCACGCCCGGCTGACAGGGGCCTGTCGTTTCGCTTCCTCGACGGCACGGTAGAGATACCAGGTCGCCAGCGAGCGGTATGGCGCCCACGCCAGCCCGATCTCGGCCAGTTGCTTCGGTTTCGGCTGGGCGTGCAGACCGTGCAGCACGCGGTAGCCCTCCCGCACGCCGAAATCGTCGACCGGCAGCACGTCCGGCCGTCCCAGCGTGAAGATCAGCAGCATCTCGACCGTCCAGCGTCCCACGCCGCGAATCGTCGTCAGCCGCTCGATCAGCGCCTCGTCGGTCATCCGTTGAGACTGCCGGCGGGTCGGCACGGTGCCATCCAGCGCCTTGGCGCAGATGTCGCGGATGGCGGCAATCTTGCCGGCGGAAAAGCCGCAGCCGCGTAACGCCGTCTCCGCCGTTGCCATGACAGCGTCCGGCGCCGGGAAGCTGTCGGACGGAAAAAGCGCGGAAAATCGCCCCAGAATCGCCTCCGCGGCGCGGCCGTGCAGTTGTTGGTGGGCAATGGCGCGGATCAGCGCCTCGTACGGGCTGCGCTGGCGCTGGATGTCCATCCGTGGCGGCCCGACACGGGCGATCAGGGCGGCGAACCGCTCATCCAGGCTGAGATGACGCAGGCTTTCCACGTGTTGGACTCCCCCTCCCGCCGGTCACCGCGGGTTTCATGTTGCAGTTAGTATCACTATCCCTTGTCTTGCTTCCATACCGTTCCCTTATGGTTTAGGACTGCAGCTGTCCCAGTGCGAGTGTGCTTTGTATAGACATCACGATTGGCTGGAAGACGAGCCGGAGCAACGGCGAACCGCCAGCCTGGTTGGTATCGTGATCATCCTGTTACTCCTTGTCGGCGGCCTGTTTCTGGTTCATCGCCTGCGCTCGTCCACCGCGATCGAGGACTGCCTGATGGCGGGGCGGCGGAACTGTGATGCGCTGGTGACCAGCCAAAACTGACGACGCCTGGGTTGCCCGCCAGGCTTTGACAAAGCCCCCCCGTTGCCGATCATGCCGAGCGAACGGCGTGGGGAGGACGGCATGATCATTCGGTTCGATGGCAAGACGGTCGTGGTGACGGGCGCCGGCCATGGCTTCGGCCGGGAAATCGCCCATACATTCGCGCGCCTCGGAGCGCTTGTTTTCGCAACCGATCTGCCGGGGGATGGTTTGACGGAGACTGCCTCGGCTGGCGGGGTCACCGCCCGCGCGCTGGATTTGCGCGACCGCGCGGCGGCGGCGGCCTGGATTGCGCAGATCGAAACCCAGACCGGACGGCCGATCGACATTCTGGTGAACAACGCCGGCGGCGTGGCAGGGCAGGGGCCGGTGCCGCTCGAGGAAGTGCCTGACGAGGACTGGAATACAATCTTCGACATCAACGTCAATGCGGCCTTCACCTTGTGCCGAGCTGCGGCGCCGGGGATGAAGCGGGCGGGCGGTGGCCGGGTCGTCAACATCAGCTCCGGCGCCGGTTTGCAGCCCTCCCTGACCGGCATTCAGGCCTATTGTAGTGCCAAGCACGCGGTGGTCGGGCTGACGCGACAACTGGCGCATGAACTTGGTCCGTTCAACATCACGGTGAACTCCGTGGCGCCGGGATTTATCCGGACCAACGCGGCGACTGAAACGCAATGGGACAGCTACGGACCAGACGGACAGAAGGCGCTGGTGGAGCGCATCGCCATGAAGCGTCTTGGCACTGCCCGGGATATTGCCAATGCCGTGGTGTTCTTTGCCTCGGATCTGGCCGGGTTCGTCAACGGCCAGGTTCTGCAGGTGGACGGCGGGCGGTAACAATCAACTGATTGTGGACGCCGCGGCGAGGGGCCGGTGGCGGAATGCGGCGATCCCTTAGTACTTTCCCTCTGTCAGGCAGGTTAACTTTCGGTTAAAGACCGCAGGCGCGCCATCTCATTGATGGGGTGTATCGGTCAGGGTAAGCTTCAAGAACAGCAGCCCGACTTGATCAAGGAACGTTCTGGGAAGGCCGGGTTCAACATGAGTACAAGCGCGATTCAGGCAGGCGCGGCGGCGTCAGCGAACCGTCAAATGACGCGGGATGAGCAGAAGATCATCCTTGCCTCATCTCTGGGCACTGTTTTCGAGTGGTACGACTTCTACCTGTACGGCTCGCTCGCGGTCATCATCGGTGCCAAGTTCTTTGGCCAGTTCGACGAAACCACACGCAATATCTTCGCTTTACTGGCATTCGCCGCCGGCTTCCTGGTGCGCCCGTTCGGCGCGCTGGTGTTTGGCCGCCTGGGCGATCTTGTCGGACGTAAGTATACCTTCCTGGTGACAATCCTGATCATGGGCTCGTCCACCTTTATCGTGGGCATCCTGCCGACATCGGACAGTATCGGGATTACCGCCGCGATCGTGCTGATTACCCTGCGCATCTTGCAAGGTCTGGCAATCGGCGGCGAGTATGGCGGCGCCGCGACCTATGTCGCCGAACACGCGCCGCGCAACCGGCGCGGGTTTTACACCAGTTGGATTCAGACCACGGCGACACTGGGGCTGTTTATGTCGCTGCTGGTGATCCTGGCGGTGCAGGCGTCCATGAGCGCGGATGACTTCAAGTCGTTCGGCTGGCGCATTCCGTTCCTGGTTTCTGTCCTGCTGCTGGGTGTTTCGGTCTGGATCCGCCTGCAACTCAGTGAGAGCCCGGCGTTCCTGAAGATGAAGGCCGAAGGTACCCACTCCAAGGCGCCGCTGAGCGAAGCGTTCGGCCAGTGGGCGAACGCCAAATGGGCGATCCTGGCGCTGTTCGGGCTTGTCGCCGGCCAGGCGGTGGTCTGGTACAGCGGACAGTTCTATGCGCTGTTCTTCCTGACCGGCGTGCTGAAGGTGGACGGGTTCACCGCCAACCTGCTGGTTGCCTGGTCTTTGGCCGTCGGCGCCTTCGGGTTCGTTTTCTTTGGCTGGTTGTCCGACAAGGTCGGCCGCAAGCCGATCATCCTGGGTGGCTGCCTGATCGCGGCGCTCACCTACTTCCCGGTGTTCAAATACATGGCTGAAACCGCCAATCCGGCGCTGTCGAAAGCGCATGACACGGTGCAGGTGGTGGTGATCGCCGATCCGGCGGATTGTTCGTTCCAGTTCAACCCCACCGGGCTGTCCAAGTTCAACAACAGTTGCGACGTGGCGAAGGGTGCACTCGCCCGTTCGTCGGTGACCTACACGCAGCAGGACGCCGCACCCGGGACGAAGGCGAGCGTAAAGATCGGGGACAAAATCCTGGACCCGACAGCCAAGACCTTCGCCGCCGACGTGACGTCCGCACTGACGCAGGTGGGCTATCCGTCGGCGTCCAATCCGTCGGTGGTCAAGATGGCCAACCCGTTCGACATCTTCCGGCCGCAGCCATTCATGCTGGTGCTGACACTGTGCTTCCTGATGGTGCTGGTCACCATGGTCTATGGTCCGATGGCCGCGGCCCTGGTGGAGCTGTTCCCGACCCGGATCCGCTACACGTCGATGTCGCTGCCATACCACATTGGCAACGGCTGGTTTGGCGGACTGTTGCCGGCCTCCATGTTCGCGATGAATGCCCAGAATGGCAGCATCTATTTCGGGTTGTGGTATCCGGTCGTGATCGCAGGCGCCACGGTGGTGATCGGTCTGCTTTTCGTGCCGGAGACAAAGGATCGGGATATCTACGAAGGCAACTCGTCAGTGCATCCCGGTGACACTGTGGTCGAGTTCGATCCGAACGCGGCTGATTACTGAAACCAGCGTATCATGGCATCGCCGGCGCCACGTTTCTCCCCCGTCCGGTCCGGGGCAGGAACGTGGCGATCGGTTGGGGCTGCGGAGGCTGTTCATCAATCCGTCGGGTCAGGGTGTTGGGTCCGGCGGGTCACGCTTGCGGTCCGATCCCGATGCCGGACTTCCGGGGTGGACCCGTGCGGTAAATCAACGGCGCGTAGATAAGATCTTACCGTTCCGTCCATCACGGTTTATTCGCCGGGACACCAACACGATGCCATCGGTCGAGCCGGGCGCCTGACGAACCGGCATTGCTCGTCTGAGTATTTCCAAGATACCGGATGTGCGTGCTGTCGTTTGTAATAGTATTACTTCTAAGTGTCGTATAGTTGCGGATCACGAAACCTGTTTTCCATAGCGCTAAGTTCAGGCGCCGGTCTAGTGCTGGTTCCATTCCCGTTCGTACCAATGGCTCACTGCGACGCTCGGCGGGCCCGTCGTTCCGTTCGATTGATGCCCGACGACCGCTGACATTGCCGTTGCCCGAGAACCTGGGTGGCCCGGAACCTGGGTGGCTGGGAACCTCGGCTGACCCAGTTTGAGGCTTGGGATGGCGTTGCAGTTTCACCGATCATTGTGCAACGTCCGGCGGCTCTTCGCCTGGCTTGACCGGCCAGCCGGCCCGACGGCTCGCGACCGTTGCAGCGCAGGGTGAAAGGCTTATCCAGACGCGGTTCGTTAACCCCTCGTTCACGTCTGTCGTGTACCGAATGACCCCCATCGCGCGGGTAGGCCAGCCGGTCCTGCCAACACCATGTAAAGGACTTGCTCATGTACGGATTCAGGGTCGCTCGGCTGCTGGCCGCCGGCTTCATGTGCCTTGCCGCCACCGCCGCGGTGGCCGACGACAAGAAGGCAACTCCGGATGAGGTCGCCGCGCTCACGCTGAAAGCGTCTGACCTGGTGGCGACCAAGGGCATCGACGAAGCCCGGACCGCCTTCAACCAGGAAGGCGAATACAAGCACGGCGACATTTATATCAACGTCATCGATTCCAAGGGCGCCTGGGTCATCTATCCGCCCAAGCCTGAAGGTGTCGGCAAAGTCATCATCAATCTTCAGGACGCCGACGGCAAGTTCTTGGTGCAGGATATACTTAAGACCGCGTCGGGCAGTGGTGAAGGCTGGGTGGAATACCGCTGGATCAACCCGGTCAGCCATCAGATCCAGCCGAAGCAGAGCTATGTCAAGAAGGTGGCCGGAACGGATTATGTCGTCTACGTCGGCATCTATAAGTAGCATTCAAGTCGGGACGGCGTCAGGTGATGCGCTTTTCAAACGTCCCGATCGTGGTGCGAGTCCTTGTCGCACCACTCTTCCTGTTGGCTATGGCCGTCGGCATTCTTTGGTGGATGGACGGCCATGCCGAGCAGTCGTTGACGGATTTGGCGGGTGCAAGTCAGAAATCGCTGACCTCGGTGGAACAGATCTACTCGTCTTCCGCCGTCCGGTTGCGGCGGGTGGACGAGCTGGTTGCGACGCTCTACCGGGCGCACAGCGCTGCGATGCGGCATGTCAGCCTGTCGGGATCCGGACTGGATGATGCCAGGCTGACCGAAATCCGGGTTCAGGTGGCGAAAAACCTGGCGCACGCCGATCAGTTGCTTGCCGATGATGACGCTGCCGGTGATCTCAAGGATCGTGGGCAACCCGTTGCCGCGACCGATACGCGGAAAGCACTGACCGACTATGAAAAGGCGGTCACCGGACTCGGTGACATGGCGGAACTCGACCGGTTGATGGCGATTGGTCTGCTCGCCAATACCGAGGCGACATTCCAGATCGTCGACCGGGCGCTGCTTGCAAGGCAGGACGCCGAACGGTTGGCCGCGAACAGCGATACCGAGACCATGGGGCGCCGGTCGTCCGAAACCATGAGCGCCATCACGGCGCATGCGGCTGCGACGCGGGCCAATGGCTGGATGGTGGCGGCGCTGGCGCTGGCGATTGGCCTGATCGTCAGCCTGCTGGTCGGTCGCGGGATCAGCAAACCACTCGTGGTGATTACCGACGCCATGACGAGGCTGGCACGCGGCGAACTCGACACCGAAATCGAAGCGGTTTCTCGCCGGGACGAAGTCGGACGCATGGCCGGAGCGTTGCTGGTGTTCAAGGACCATATGATCAAGGAACGCCAACTCGCCGCCGAACAGGACCAGAGCTTTCAGCGCTCCGAGGCGGAAAAGCGTGCAGCCCTGGCCAACATGGCAGACACGATCGAGGCGGAGACCGGGGCGGCACTGGAACTGGTACGCCAGCAGACAACCGGAATGAAAGCGACTGCGGAAGAAATGATCACGTCGGCGCGCCGCACCGGGGCGTCGGCCGACGATGTTGCCGCCGCGGCCTCGCAGGCACTCGCGAACGTGCAGACCGTCGCCAGCGCGGCCGAGGAACTCGCCACGTCAATCCGGGAGATCGGCGGCCAGGTCAATCAATCCTCCACCGCCGTCGGTCTGGCGGTCGCCGCCGGGGCAGAGACACGCGCGACGATCGAGGCTCTGAACCGGGAGGTGGAGCGGATCGCCAACGTTGCCGACATCATCGGTGCGATCGCCGCCAAGACCAATCTGCTGGCGTTGAACGCCACCATCGAGGCGGCGCGCGCAGGCGAAGCCGGTAAGGGCTTTGCCGTCGTGGCGGGCGAAGTGAAGCAACTGGCCACCCAGACGGCCCGCTCGACCCAGGAGATCACCGGACATATCGGCCGGGTGCGCACGGCAACCGGCGCCTCGGTGGCAGCGGTGGCACGGATCGAGCAGACCATCATTCAGATCAACGCGATCGCCGGCTCTATTGCGAAGGCGGTCGAGCAGCAGGGCCTGGCAACCGCCGAGATCGCCCGCAACGTGACCCAGACCGCCAGTACGGCCAACGAGATGACGGTGCGCGCGACCGAGGTTTCGGCGGAGGCCCAGGATACCGGCCGGCATGCGGCCGATGTACGGGCGAACGCCGCTGGCCTGACCAGCGCAATGGAGGAACTGCGCCGTTCGGTGATCCAGGCGGTGCGCACCTCGGCCCCTGAAGTTGACCGGCGTGCGGCCCGACGTTGGGATGTCGATCTGCCGTGCCGGTTGACGGTCGACGGCCAGGTCCACAAAACCCGCATCGCCGACCTGTCCAACCTCGGGGCCCGGGTGCTCGGTGCACCGGCCCTGGATGGTGGTAGCAGTGGCATGCTTGAGATCGATGGCGTCAACTTCCCCCTACCCGTGACCGTCAAGCGGAGCGAGGGTGATTCGACCCATCTCGCGTTCGTCCTGGACCCAGCCATGGCGGCGCGGTTCCAGGCGATACCGGAGCAACTCGCCAGGCAGCGCGTCGCGTGATACATACAGGACGCGCTGTAAGCCGCTGACAGGCTTGGTGGCCGTGCCATACCGATCCGAAAGCGCGCCACGGTGGTTGTTCGGCCTGGTCGTGTCCGTCATCGTGTCCCCATGCGTTAATTTCATTATATCTGCGGAACACCCTGCCCCGGCGGCACTTCGCGACGCCTCGATGCAATCGGGGTAGACGTACCGGCGCTTCCCGGGGGAATCGCACTCTCCGGCAAAACCGCTATGCTCGATCCAACGAACTGGGGAGCATAGCAGAATGGCAACGATGCAGACGAAATCGGTCAGACGGCGAGAAGACCTGCGGTTGCTGACCGGCAAGGGCAACTACGCCGCCGACGCCGCACCCGCCGAACATGGCGGTCGCGATCTTTCCTCCGCTCGCCCCACGCGCATGCACGGATTGACGCGATCGACCCCACCGCGCGCGCACGGACTCCCCGGCGTGATCGCCGTCTATACCGCCGCCGACCTGACGGATGTCGCACCGATCGCCGGCGGCATCGGTTTCCCGCGCCCCGACGGCGGCCCCGCGCCGAAGACCGACCGGCCGTTGTTGGCGGGCGACCGCGTCCGCTTCGTCGGCGAACCGGTGGCCCTGGTCATCGCCGAAACCCGCGCCGCCGGCCTGGAGGCAGCCGAGGCCATCGTCGTCGACTACACCGCCCTGCCGGTCGTCACCGAACCCGAAGCGGCAATGACACCGAACGCACCCGCCGGTCTGGGACGACGTGCCCGACAATATCGGCTTTCTGTGGAAGCGCGGCGACGCCGACGGCGCCGACGCGGCTTTGGTCGCCTCTGCCCATGTCACGACGCTGGATTTCACCGTCTCCCGCGTCACCGCCAATTCGATGGAGCCGCGCGGCGCCTGGGCTCGCATCGCCGAGGACGGTCGGATCGAGCTGCATGCCTCCCATCAGTCGCCGTTCGCTCTGCGCAACGGAATCGCCAGCGGGCAACTTCCAGATCCCACCCACCGATATCCGCGTGCTCCCGGGCGATGTCGGCGGCTCGTTCGGCATGAAATCCGGCGTGCATCTGGAATCGGTCCTGGTCGCCTGGGCCGCCCGTCGTCTGAACCGCCCGGTGCGCTGGATCTCCGACCGGACCGAGGGCTTCCTCACCGACGAACAGGCCCGCGAGATGCGCATCACCGCCTCGCTTGGTCTGGATCGCGGATGGCAAATTCACCGCGTTGAAACTGCGGTGGGACGTCAACCTGGGCGCCTACGTCTCCGGCCGCTCCGGCTGGGGTGTCGGCAATATCGGCGGCATCGCCGGCGTCTACGACATCCCGTTCATCGCCGCCCAGGTGTGCGGGGTGCTGACCCACACCGTGCCCACCGCCGCCTATCGCGGCGCCGGCCGCCCGGAAGCCACCTATGCCATCGAGCGCCTGATCGATGTCGCCGCCCGCGAACTGGGGCATCAGCCCCGTATGAACTGCGCCGCCGCAACCTGATCCCGCCCGAGGCGATGCCCTACAAGACCGCGCTGACCTTCACCTACGACTGCGGCGAATTCGAGGGCAACATGCGGCGAGGCCGACCGCGCTGTCCGAGTTCGACACGTTCGAGCAACGCCGGGCGGAGGCGGCGAAACAGGGCAAGTTGCGCGGCATCGGCCTGTGCAACTGCATCGAGGTCGCCGGCGGTCCGTTCCTGCGCCCCGCCAAGGACCTCGCCGACACTGCGGCTGGCCGAGGACGGCACGCTGATCCTGCGTTCCGGCTCGATGTCGGTGGGGCAGGGGCTGGAGACGACGATGATCGCAGCTTGTCGCCGACCGCTTCGGCGTGCCGATGGAGCAGGTGCGCTGGGAAGGCGGCGACACCGACCTGCTGCCGAGCGGCAAGGGCAACGGCGGCTCGGGCGCGCTGTGCATCGGCGGGTCGGCGGTCACGCTGGCGGTGGACAAGGTGATCGAGAAGGCGCGGCGGATCGCGGCCGAACTGCTGGAAGCCGCGGTGGTGGATGTCGAGTTCTCCAACGGCCGCTTCACCATCGCCGGCACCGACCGCTCGGTTTCGCTGGCCGACGTCGCCCGCGCCGCGCACGACCCGGCCCATATCCCGCCCGGCGAGGAAGGCGGCCTGGTGGAATCCGGCGAATTCACCCCGACCGCGGTCACCTTCCCCAACGGCACCCATATCTGCGAGGTCGAGATCGATGCCGAAACCGGCGTCACGAAATCGTCCGCTACAGCGCGGTGGAGGAACTCGGTCGGGTGCTGAACCCGATGATCGTCGCCGGACAGATCCACGGAGGCGTCGTCCAGGGCGTGGGCCAGGCGCTGGGCGAGATCATCATCCACGACCGCGACTCCGGGCAGATGCTGACCGCATCCTTCATGGACTATCAGATGCCGCGCGCCGACGAATATCCCGACTTCCGCCTGGCCACGCGCGAGGTCCCGACCGCGGTCAATCCGCTGGGCGCCAAGGGCGTTGGCGAGGCCGGCACAGTCGGCGCCCTCGGCGCCGCGATGAACGCCATCAACGACGCGCTGGCCCCGCTCGGTATCCGTCATTTCGACATGCCGGCGACGCCCGGGCGGGTGTGGGCGGCGATACGGGCGGCGCGGGGCTAAGGACAGGTTTTTCCAAGCAGTGGTCGATGCCGTTGGGGCGGTCCGGCCGGCATCAGCGGTGAAAGCCCTGCGCAGGATTTGCAATGCCTCGCGTTGCGATATCGTTCCATCCTGGCCTTGTACGATTTCGTCTCGGAACGCATGATAGGTCGCAGGAAGAGATGGTGAGATTACTCAAATCTGGCCCGTCGCGTTGAGCGCCGGCATGGCAGAATAATCCGCTGAAGTAAGGGATCCGGGCGACAGGGCCGCCCGGAACCTGGCCTTTTTCCATTTGGCGACCTCCCGAACGGCGATACGATTTCGCTACGTAGGGGAAATGTGTTGCCCGTATCTGAATGATCGGATTAACATACCAACGTGTTTAACTGACTTTGCGGGCTTCACGCCGATGATTGAATGACCGCCATCACGAATGGGCTTTCGTTGCGAGTGGTCCGATCCCGACGCTTGGTTATCAGGCGTCGGGTGAATCGGCCCACCAAATCAATGGCCTGTAGATGAAATCCTACGGTACCATCCGTCAGATTTCATCCACTAGCGCTTTTCGATGCGGATAAGGCCAGGGTCCGCGTCGGACCGCAGGCTGATGGACTGCCTTGCGAAGCTCTTGGTAATTCTTGCCACGAAAGTTTGACGCCATGCCGACCGCATTGCTCATAACGCACGCAACATGAAGAGTATTGGAGCACTTCCCGACGTCTGCTGTTATCTGATGGCCGAGTTCGATCGCGCGCGTGGCGTCACCCAGGCGAATGAACTGACCCGGCAGTTAATTACGTCCAAGCGTTGATCCAGCGATATCTTCCGGCGATTTAAGGGTTCATGTGACCGCGACCCGCGGGGCGCAGATATTCGGTGCGGCCCGCGCAGCGCCGTCGCGGAAACAGCGGTATGAAAAGCCCTGGCCGCGTTAACACTTCGAAAAGGTTTATCGGGGAAAACCGCCCACCGTTGAGGATTGCCACATGCTAAGGCGTCAATACTGCAGGGGACACATGACAGGCCCACTATCCGCCTTGAGGTTGAATTGAAGCGTGCTCTGATCACCGGGATCACCGGGCAGGACGGTTCGTATCTGAGCGAACTGCTGCTGACCAAAGGCTATGAGGTTCACGGCCTGATCCGTCGGGCAAGCTCGTTCAACACCGGGCGTATCGAACACCTGTTCAGCGATCCGCACGACCCGGTGCCTGGCATTCATCTGCACTATGGCGACCTGACGGACGGCACCGCGCTGCGTCGCGTGCTGGAAGCGGTGATGCCGGATGAGGTCTACAATCTCGGGGCGCAGAGCCACGTCAAGGTCTCTTTCGAGGTCCCGGAGTATACCGCCGAGGTTGTTGCCATGGGCACGCTGCGGCTGTTGGAAGCGGTGCGTGACTATGCCTCGCGCAGTGCCATCAACGTGCGGGTCTATCAGGCTGGCTCGTCGGAGATGTACGGGTCCACCGCCGCGCCGCAGCGGGAAACGACGCCATTCTATCCGCGCAGCCCGTACGCTGTCAGCAAGGTGGCGGCGCACTGGTATGCCATCAATTACCGGCAGGCGCACGGCCTGTTCGTGGCCAACGGGATCCTGTTTAACCACGAAAGCCCGCGCCGCGGCGAAACCTTCGTCACCCGGAAGATCACGCGGGCGGCAGGGCGAATCAAGGAGGGTCTGCAGGACAAGCTCTATCTCGGCAACCTCGATGCCAAGCGTGACTGGGGTTTTGCCGGCGACTATGTCGAGGCGATGTGGCGCATGCTGCAACAGGACCAGCCGGATGACTACGTTGTTGCGACCGGTGAAAGTCACTCCGTCGCCGATTTTCTCGACATTGCTTTCAGCCTGCTTGGGCTTGACTGGCATGAGCACGTGATGTTCGACCCCAGATACCTGCGACCGAGCGAGGTGGATCACCTTCAGGGCGATGCGTCGAAAGCGCGGGACATGCTTGGATGGCGGCCACTGGTCAATCTTCCGAACCTGGTGCGAATGATGGTCGAGGCAGACCATGAACTCGCCTGTCAGGAACGGACGCTGCGCGACGCGGGTCATAACAGCGGTCTGCTGTGTATGTCCCGGCAAGGGTAGCGAGTTCGACCATGCCCTGTCCGGTAGCGGCGACGGCGCCGGGTGATGCGATAGTCAAGCCATTCGGGGCCGGATTATGGTAAGGCGACCGGCCGCTCGCCTGGCGTCAGCGCGTGCCGGCTCGGCGGGTTGCGCCGGCGCCCGTGGGACGCCCGGCTGGGATTGAGGAACGTCGATATGTCCAGCGAAAAACTGTCACTGGCGGGCCGTCGCGTCTGGGTAGCCGGGCACCGCGGCATGGTGGGGGCCGCCTTGATGCGTGCCCTGGCCCACGAAGATGCGGTGCTGCTGACGGTCACCCACGCAGAGCTGGATCTGCGGCGACAGGCGGACACCGAAGCGTGGATGCAGCAACAACGCCCGGAATTCATCTTCATGGCAGCGGCCCGGGTGGGTGGCATCCTCGCCAACGACACCTATCCCGGACAGTTCCTGTACGACAACCTGCAGATCCAGTCGAACATCGTCGAGGCCGCCAGGCTCGCCGGCGTTGAGAAGACAATGCTGCTCGGTTCATCCTGTATCTACCCCCGTCTGGCGCCGCAGCCGATCACCGAACACAGCCTGCTGACCGGTCCGCTGGAGGAAACCAACCAGTGGTACGCGATCGCCAAGATCGCTGGTATCAAACTGGCCCAGGCTTACTGGCGGCAATATGGCATGAACCTGCTCACCGTCATGCCAACCAACCTGTATGGTCCGAATGACGATTACGACCTGCGGAACAGTCACGTCGCCGCCGCGCTGCTGCGCCGCCTGCACCAGGCACGGGTGGAAAACGCCGCCCAGGTGCCGATCTGGGGCAGCGGAACGCCGCGGCGGGAGTTTCTGCATGTCGATGATCTGGCGCAGGCCTGCCTCTTCCTGATGAAGACCTGGTCGCATCCCGATCCGATCAATATCGGCAGCGGTCAGGAAGTAACGATCATGGAGCTGGCTCGGCTGATCGCTGACATCGTCGGATGGAACGGAACCTTCGTCTTCGACAGCAGCAAGCCCGATGGCACGCCACGCAAGCTGCTCGATGTCAGCCGGTTGACGGCGCTGGGCTGGACGGCGTCGATACCGCTGCGTGAGGGGCTCACCGATGCGTATCGTGACTTTACGGCGCGGTGGGAAGCCGGGGAGTTTAACGACCGGGCGGTTTAAACCGAAGCGCCGGACGAACGGCACCGGCGGGTTAGGTCATGCGCCAGATATAGAGGCGAGGGCTTTGGCATTTCAGGCCCTTGATCCTGCCCATGCGGCGAAAGAGCCTTGGGCCAGATTGCAGGATATTTTACGGTAATTCGCGAGGTTCGTAAGAATGGCTAATCGTAGCAATAAAAAAATGAAGCGCGTTCCTCAGCAGAACAAACCTGTTCCGGCCAGGACCGATCCAGCTTTGCCGACCGCGATCCGGCTTCAGGTGGATGGCCGTCTGGCCGAGGCACAGGCCATTTACGACAAAATACTGCGCGCCAATCCGCGTGATTTTATCGCATTGAATAATTCCGGATTGATTGCCTCAAGTAACGGCCGCGACGACGAGGCGGAGCAGTTGTTCCGCAAATCGGTTGCCATCAATCCTCGCTACCTGATGCCACACATGAATCTGGGCAACATTTTCTGGTCCAGGAAGATGTTTCCCGAGGCACTCGCGCACTATCAGCGGGCAGCGGAAATCGACCCCAAATATCCGGCCATTCACGTCAACCTTGGCAACCTGTTCCGCGACCATGGAAAGTTCGAGGAGGCGATCGCCAGTTACAACCGGGCTCTGGCGCTGAAGCCTGACATGGCCGAAGCGCACCTCAATCTCGGGAACGCATTTGTCCAGCTCAACCGGGTGCCTGAGGCGATCCGTCAGTACGAACGGGCGCTCAGTTATCAACCGCGAAACGCCGAAGCGCTCAACTGCATGGGCGTCGCCTTGCTGAAGCTTGGCGATATCGACCGTTCCAGGATTTCGCTTGAGCAATCTTTGCTGGTCGCGCCAGGCAACGTCGATGCCTTGCTCAACCTGGGGACGGTATTCACGGCGCTGGGCCAGACCAACGAAAGCGTGCGGTGCTGCCAGCGGATTTTGGATTTGCATCCGGAAAATGCCAACGCCCAAAGTAACCTTCTGTCTTCGCTCAATTATTGCGACAGCCTGACGCCGGAGGCTATCGCGCAGCAGTCCCGGCGGATCGGTGAGTTGATCGAGGGGCGCTTCCTGGCCGACCGGCCGCCCCACCGCAACGATGCCGATCCCAACCGGCGCCTGCGTATCGGTTATGTCTCGGGCGATTTCCGCACCCATGCGGTCGCCTTCTTTCTGCAGCCGCTGTTGTGCCACGATCGCGGTGCGGTCGAGATATTCTGTTATGCCGAGGTCGCCGCGCCGGACCGGATCACCGAACGGTTCCGGGCGTTCGCCGATCACTGGTTTTCCACGGTTGGCGTCAGCGACGACGCCCTGGCCGCGCGGATCCGGGACGACGGCATCGATATCCTGATCGACCTCGCCGGGCACACCGAGGCCAACCGCCTGGCGGTCTTCGCCCGTCGCCCGGCACCGGTGCAGATGACCTGGATCGGCTACCCGAACACCACAGGCCTGAAAAGCATCGACTACCGGCTGGTCGACGCCATCACCGACCCGCCGGGCGTGGCTGACCGGCTGGCCAGTGAAACGCTGCTTCGGCTGGATGACTGCTTCCTGTGCTACACGCCCGCCGAAATCGACACCAGCGCCGATGCCAGCCCCATGCATCGACAGCGGCGTGATCACCTTCGGCTCGTTCAACAACCTGGCGAAGCTTTCCGACGCTTCATTCCACCTATGGGGCCGGCTGCTCGCCCGCGTGCCGACCGCCCGGTTGCTGCTCAAGAGCCGCTATTTCGCCGTGGAGGAGTCCCGGTCCCGCGTCCTGGCGCGCCTGAACGCGCAAGGCATTGCGTCCGAACGGGTGATCCTGCTTGGGCCCAGTGCGGGGGCGGCGGATCAGCTCAGCGCTTATCATCAGGTCGATATCGCGCTCAATTCGTTTCCCTACAACGGCACAACCACGACGTGTGAATCGCTCTGGATGGGCGTGCCCGTGGTGGCCCTGGCAGGTGAAACGCATTGCGGCCGGGTGGGTGCAAGCCTGCTCACGCATACCGGCCTATCCGAGCTGATTGCGCGGGACCAGGACGAGTACGTTAGGATCGCGGCCGATCTGGCGAGTGATCCGGCGCGTCTTGTGCAGCTTCGCACCGGGCTGCGTGAGCGGATGGCCGCCTCGGCGTTATGCGACGCGCCGGCCTTCGCGCGTAAGATCGAGGCGGTTTATCGCACCGCATGGCAGCGCTGGTGCGGGGTGCCAAGCTCGGTGGCACAAGCTGATCCCGCGTCCAGCAATGCTTTCGAATTACGGCTTTCAAACGGCATCACCCTGGCCTTGCCACCTTCGCTTGCCTCCATCACGACATACGTCGCCCTGGAGCAGGAAGCCTGGTTCGAGAAGGAGGCCGATTTTCCGCCCCTGTGGCTGAAGCCAGGCATGACCGTCATCGAGATCGGCGCCAATCTGGGGGTCTACAGCCTGCCGATGGCACGTGCCGTCGGACCGTCGGGCCGTGTCATTGCCTACGAACCTGGTTCAGAGGCCGCCACTCTGCTGGAACGCAGCCGAGACCTCAATCATGCCGCCAATCTCACCATCGTTCGTGCGGCCCTGTCGGATGGTCGCCGCACGGGCCACCTTCTGCACGGAAGTTCGAGCGAACTGAACAAGCTGAGCGAGTCCGGTACGGGCGAGCCGGTGGCCATAACGTGTCTGGACGACGAGGACCGCCTGCAGAACTGGGCCGAACCGGCCTTTGTGAAGATCGACGCCGAGGGCGAGGAGGAGCGTATCCTGCGCGACGGCAATACCTTCTTCAAGCGCCATTCGCCCTTGGTGATGTTCGAGGTTGCCAACGGTTCAAACGCCCACGCGCCAATATGCGAGGCGTTTCGTTCCCTCGGCTACGGCTTCTATCGGCTTCTGGCCGGTGCGCCGGTGCTCGTACCGGATAGCGGCGAGGCCCTCGACGCTTATGAACTCAACCTGTTCGCGGCTAAACCCGATCGAGCCGCCGCGCTCGCGCAAGACGGTTGGCTGGTCGAGGCTTTGCCGGCGTGGCATCCCAGCGATGCTGATCGCCAAACGGCTTTGGCACCGCTCCAAAAAATGGCCAGCGCGACGATGTTTCCCAACCGGTTGGTGGATACGCGGTCGGTCGATCCGTCCTACCTGGATTGTCTCGCTGCATTCGCGGCCTGGCGTTCCCTGGACCTGGCGCTGCCGGCACGCTGCGCCGCGCTCAACTTCGCGGTCGCCAGTCTTGTGACGCTGAATACCCAGGCGGCCAGTCATGCGCGCCTGCTGACCCTCGCCCGAGCGGCCTTGGAGGCGGGAAGGCGCGCACTGTGCGTCCAGGCCTTGCGCCACTTCCTGACGGAATTGAAGCCCGGACTGTTGAACCTGGATGAGCCATTCTGGCCCCCCAGCGCGCGCTTTGACGACTTGTTGCCGGTCGGGGTGGACCCGGGTGCAGCGGTGCCGGTTGGAACGGTACAGGACTGGGTGATCGGATCGGTCACAGAGCAACTTGAATATAGCGGACACTATTCGTCCTTCTACACCGGTCTGACACCTGGGCTGGAGTGGCTGCGCGAACACGGCCTTGGCTCAGTTGAAATGGAACGCCGGCGGTTGCTGATCCGCGCTCGTGCCGGCCAGCAGACCGAGGTTTCGCCACTTCTATGCGCGGCATCGGATGGCCACCTCAACGCCGCATTCTGGCAGGCAGGTCGCGTGCCGAACACGTCTGTTCCGGCGCCAGGGGTTCCAGTGCCGGCGGTTCCAGCGCCAGGGGTTCCCGCGCCAGGCTTTCCAGCGTCCGGGGTTGCGGCCGCCTGATTATATCGTGGCTGGGTCTTGCCAACCGGACTGTTTGCCGCCGCCCCGGACTTGCCGTTCGGCACCGGGATGGGTGACAGGTTCGGGGGAGGCCGGGACGATCGATTGCAGCGCACCGGCCGATCAGGGGTCTGCTCCTCCTGCCGCCGAGCTTGACGCGGGCAGGATGCTTCAATCTCTTTGTTTGACAGGGCGAGCGACGTCTGAAGTTAGGTCAGCCTTAGACGATCCCACTCTAAGCCGACCGGACGCCGACGCCCGTCATGGTGCCGACGTCGGGACCGCTGAATGCACCGGTTGGGCTGAGGCGCCGGAGGCACTGCCGGAACTCGCCGGCACCCAATCGGGTAAGATCGCGGCGTCCGGGTCCGCGGAGCAGACTTGATCGCGACCGGCATGTTTGGCCTTGTACAGCGCCGCGTCTGCCCGGGCGACGAGCAAGGCCTCAACCGTATCAGGTCCCGGGTAGGCCGAGGCCACGCCGATGCTGATGGTGACATAGCCGCAGGGTGCCCGGATATGTGGGATTGCCAGTTCGGCGACCGCCGCACGGATGCGCTCGGCCACGATCAGCGCGCCGTGCAGCGCGTTTTCGGGAAGCAGCGCGACGAACTCCTCACCGCCGAACCGGGCGCTGAAGTCAGCTGGGCGACGCATGTTGGCTTCGATGCAACCTGCGATCCGGCGCAACACCTCGTCGCCTTCCGGATGACCATAGCGGTCATTGAAACCCTTGAAGAAATCGACATCGATCATGAGCAGCGACAAAGGTTTCGCGCCGCGCATGGCTCGGAGCCATTCGTGGGTCAGCCGCTCGTCGAACGCCCTGCGGTTCGCAACGCCCGTCAGCCCGTCCGTCGCCGCGATCACCGACAATCGGCTCGCGGCCTCGACCAGCGCGCGTTCCGCCGCAAGGCGGCGCAACATTTTTCGCCGGAACAGATGACACAGCACGATCGTTGCCCCGCAGAGCAGGATCAGGACGGAGCCAATGGCCAGTGCCCGCTGCCACCAGCCGGCATAGATGTCATCCACCGCGACGGCCACGCTCAGGATCAGCGGCAGGTTAGGCAAATGGCGAAATGAATACAGGCGCTTGACACCGTCGATCGTCGCCCGGGCCACAAGGTTGCCGGACTCTTGACTCGGTATAACGCTTGAATGATGCCGTGTTGCCCAGGTCTCGATCGATATCGGACTTCCCGAAACGGGCGACGCATGATCACCCGTCCATCCGCCCGGAACAGCGCGACTGATCCGGCGGACCCCAGGTCCAGTCTGGCAAAGAGGTCGCTGAAATAGGCCAGGCGCAACGCGCCCATCGCCACCCCGCCGAAGCTTCCATCCGGGCGGGATATGCGCCGGGTGAACGCGATCAGCCAATCGTTCGTCAGTAATCTTCCAATAATCGGACGGCTGACGAACAGCCCGGCGTTCGGGTTTTGCTGATGGACACGAAAGTGCTCTCGATCCGCGAAATTGGTGTTGTGCGGCGTGATCGAAGTGGAATCGTGCACGATGTTCCCATCTGCGTCCAACAGCAGCAGCGAGCCGAGATACTCCGCCCCGGCGGCCCGGTCGAAAACGGTACGCTGTCGTGTTTCCGGGCTTAGCATTTGCATGTCCGGACGAGATGCGGTTTCGATCGCATCCTGGATCGACAGATCGTAGGTCGTAATGGTGCGCGTGATGTCGCGGGACAAGGCCAGGACAAGGTTGTTCGATGCCTGTTCAGCCTGCCTCCAGCTAGCTTCGCGCAAATCCAGCAGGATGAATGCCCCGAGCGCGAGCATCCCCAAGGCGATGCAGGTGCCCATGACGGTCAGCCGCAGCATGACACGGGCGGTCTGCGGCGACGTTTGCTGGGTAGCTGGGACCGACTGTGACAAACCACGCCTCTCCGGAAAACCCGAATCATGACGCCTGATATATCGCAGCCAAGCCAGTACAAATCTATAACAATACCTACATTGGTATCATTCCGGAAAAATATTTTATGTAACCAAATTAATCGAGAAACGTCCGCAGCTGCCGGATGACAAATTCCGGACGCTCCCTGACCGACGCATGCGCGGCGGCCGGCACCTCAACCAATCGGCTGCCCTTGATCGTTTCATGCATCCATTTCGCGGCATCCTTGAACGCCGGCCCTTCTTCGGACCCGAGCATGATCAACGTGGCGGCGGTGACCTTCCTGGTCTGCTCACGGGCGTCGAGCATTGCGAGGGCCTCGCATGCCAACGCATAGGCTTCGCCGTCACAGGCCTCGAACGTCTCTCGCACATGCCGGACGTTGGGGCCGTTTTCGGCGATCGAAGCCGGGGTAAAAAACACTTGCAAGAGAAACGGTATCAGGCTTTTGACGCCATCCCTGCGGGCGGCCGCGGCGCGCACAGGCCAGTTGGCGCGGGCCGCGTCGTCGTAGCGTGGCGAGCAATCGGCCAGCACGAGCCGGTCGACCATGTCGGGATAGGTGCCGGCAAAATGCTGCGCCACGCTGCCACCGAGCGAAATTCCCATCAGATGAAACCGCTCCAGCCCCGCCCGCACCGCCACGTCGTGCAACTGCTCGGGACAGTTCCGGCACGCCGTATTGGTGGCCCGGCAGCGGGGTGCCGGGATGACCCGGAAGGCTGTAGGCGATGAGCTCGTTTCGATCCATCAGCGGATCAAGCACGTCCCAGAAGCGCCACGACTGACCCAGGCAGTGGATCAGCACCAGCGGCTTGCCGACGCCGCGCCGGTGCAGTTCGATCATTCCGGGATCGAGTAGTTGCGGATGCCAGTTTTCCATGGATCTTCGTCCTGTTGTTGATGGCGCAACGCCAGACTGATTGTCGATGGCAAAACGCCAGCCTGGCAGGAACAGTCTGGCTGGCAAGGGTGCTCGCGACAACAATGCACCGGACGCGATGACGGAAGGCAGTCAGCCCGATGCCGCCAATCTGACGGATGGTACCGTAAGAGTTCAACCACCAGCCATTGCTTGGGCGGGCCAATTCACGACCGGCCGGGCCGGCCGCTCAAGGCATGTCGCCAAGGCGGCAACGTGTGCGGACACGGCTGCGAATTTATCCCGCCGGAAACCCGGCTTCATGCCGCGGATGCAGCACGAATCCGGCCGGACGGCCATTGCGGCGGGCGGCTTCCGCGGGCGGCAACGCGCCATCCCAGGTCAGGGCGTCGAACCGGTAGCCGTTGACCGCATCCGCCACCGGCGAAACCACATACAGCAGCGGCGGCACCATCTCGTCCGGTTCCACCAGACGCGCCGTGCGGCCGTCGCGGCTCCAGTCGCGCATTTCCTGCGCCATGCCCGGGGTGTTCGCGCCGGCGCCCGGATTGACGATGTTGACGGTCACGCCGGTGCCGGCGACCTCCTTGGCCCAAATCTCGTTGGCCATCTCCAACGCCGCCTTCGACGAGCCGTACGGCAGGCAACCCGCGCGGTTCATCGTATCCAGCTTTGTCGTGACGTTGATGATGCGCCCCCATCCCTGCGCCACCAGGATCGGCGCCACCCGCCGCGCCATCTGGTCGGCGGCGACGTAGTTGGTGTCCATCACCGTCTGCACCACCTCGTCGCTCACTTCCCAGAATTTCCGCGGGGTTTCGCGGCGGAACCGGTCCGGGTCGATGTAGGTGAAGGTCAGGCCGGCGTTGTTCACCAGGATATCGAGGCGTCCGAACGCCGCCCGGGCCGCCGCCACAACAGCATCACAAGCGGCTGGGGAGCGGAGGTCGGCGACCATCGCGCGCACATTCGGGGTGTCGCCCATGGCGGCGACATCCTCCGGCAGATGCCCGACCGCCAGCACCCGCACGCCGGCCGCAGCCAGACCCAGGGTCATGCCGCGTCCAAGACCGCGCAGCCCGCCGGTCACGATCGCGACGCGCCCCGGCTGAACATGGCCCGACACTGGCAACTACTCCGCCGCCGCCGTCTGGGTCGGCGTTTCGGTGCGGAAGTGCGGCATCACCTCCCTGGCGAAGCGCCGCAGGTTCTGCCGCGAGGTGCCGCCGCCGTTCAGCAGGAGATATTCGACGCCCTGCGCCTGCAGCCGTCTCGATCTTGCGGCAGATCTCGTCCGGCGTGCCGTACAGCGCGCTTTCCTCGCTGGCCTCGCGCGTGTCGGAGAACGCCATGATGCTGGCGGTGTTGTTGCCGTCCGGCCGCTGGCTGATCGCGTGCAGGCGGCGCTGCGCGGTCATCCGCCGTTCGATCGCCGCGGCTTTTTCCTCCGCCGTGTCGGCGCACGAAGAACGCCCGCGCGACGCCGACCTGGGACGGGTCGAAGCCGAAGCCGTTCGCCAGCATCGCCGCCTTGTAGGTGTTGAAACGGTTGACCGTTTCGTCGATCGAGGCGAACTGGTCCAGCAGCAGGTTGTGGCCGCGCGCCGCGACCTTGCGGATGCTCTCGGCGTGGCCGGCGCCCTGCCAGAACGGCGGATGCGGCTTCTGGTTGGTCGGCGGCTCGACGATGATGTCGTCGAACTGCCAGATACTTGCCGTGGAACGAGAACCGTTCGTTCGAGGTCCAGGACTTGGTGATGATGTCGATCGATTCCTCGAACCGGGCGCTGCCTTCCTCCATCGGGATGCGGAAGCCGGCGAATTCGTTGTGGCGGTAGCCCTTGCCGATGCCGAAATCCAGCCGCCCGCCGGACAGCAGGTCCACCGTCGCCGCCTGTTCGGCCAGCAGCACCGGATTGTGCCAGGGCAGCACGATCACCGCCGTGCCCAGCCGCAGCGTGCGTGGTCTTGGCGCCGATCCAGGTCAGCAGGTTCAGCGTGGCCGAGACCTGGCCGAAGCCGGTGAAATGATGCTCGACGATGAACGCGCTGTGGTAGCCGAGCGCCTCGGCCTCGATCAGGTATTCGATGTAGTCGTTGAACCCGGCTGCGCTGTCGACATCCGGTCCGCCGCCGCGCTGCGCCTGGGCGGCGCCGAAAAGTCCGAAACGCATGGTCGCTCTCCCGTAACCGTGGGCGCAAGCTTGTGCGGACGGAAGCGAAATGTCCAGTCCGACAGACTGGCGCGGATCACGCTACAGCGGCGCTTTGGCGCGGTGGCGAGGAATTCCGCCAGCTGCTGTTGCCAGAACTTCGCCAGCGCCGTGGTGCCGTGGCCGCGGGTTTCGGCGCTGTGCCCGGGATCAGCAGCAGACGGCCGTTCTTGATCCGCTTCAGGGCACTGCCCATCAGCCCCGTCTCCGGCGGATTGCGCTCATCATCGGCCGAGTTGATCGCCAGCACCGCCGCCGAGATCTCCTCCAGCTTCGGGCGCCGGGTTGTAGTCCCGCGACGCCTCCCACTGGTAGATGTAGTCGTTGGCATCTGCCGGAGGCGGTGCCGCCAGCCGTTCATCGACCAGCCTGTCCGCCAACTCCCGGGTTGGCGCCAGGGCCTGATACGCCAGGGTGCCGCCGCTGGTGCCGATGCCCATGAACACGTTGGCCAGGCGAAGCGATGGCGGCTGGACGGTATAGTTACCGTCGTTATAGGCCGGATCCTGGCGGATCGATTCGATCAGCATGCGCCGCATCATCCAGTTGCGGCCGGCCATCTCCGTGGGCTGCGACGCCATCGGCACCAGCGCATCCATGAACCTGGGATAGCGTCACGCCCCATAGCCAGGCGTGCATGCCGCCCATCGAGTTGCCGATGACCAGCCGCAGATGACCGAAGGTGCAGTCCCTCGGTCACCAGCCGGTACTGGGCGAGAACCATGTCGTCGTAGTTGTAGCGCGGAAACCGTGCCCGCAGTGCCGTCGGATGGCCGGGCGGACTGACCGGCGCCGATCGCGTCCGGCAGAATGATGAAGTATTTGGCCGCGTCCAGCGCCTGGCCAGGTCCGAACAATTCGCCCGCGAAAGCCGGGGTCAGCATCGCTCGGCCCGACTGGGTGGTGCCGTGCAGGATCAGCACAGGGGCACCGTCCGGATCGCCGATCGTGGTGTAATGCAGTCGCAGCGCGGCGACGACGTCTCCGGTATGGAACCTGAAGCCCGGCGCGAACCAATCGGCCTCCTGCGGTGCCGGATAGTCGGCGGCGAGCGCGGTCTGCGAGAACAGCGAGACCGCTGCGAGCATCAGGCACCGCCACATTGTCCGCATTGGGCTCCCCCGTTTCGTCAGGCGGCCTTCTTGCGCTTCTCCTTCTTCGCACGCATCTGGCTTGGCGCGCTGCCGCCTTTGGCGCGATCCAACACGAAACGGGCGTAGTCGTCCATGTCGCCGTCGAACGGCTTGACCGTGCCGTCGGCCGCCAGCCACAGCCGGTCGGCCACCAGCTCCATCAACGACCGGTCATGGGTGATCAGGATCACCGCCCCCTGGTAGTCGTTCAGCGCATCCAGCAAGGCGCGGCGGCTGTCGATATCCAGATGGTTGGTCGGTTCGTCCAGGATCAGCAGATGCGGCGCGGCCATCGCCACCAGGTTCAGCAGCAACCTGGCGCGCTCCCCGCCCGACAGGTTCTCCACCGTGGTGGACTGCTTGTCGAAATTGATCCCGAACCCGGCCAGCCGGGACCGATGCGAGGTTTCGCTGTCATCCGGCCGTTCGCGGCGGATGATATCCAGCGGCGTGTCGGCGGGGTCGAGCGCCTCGATCTGATGCTGGTGGAACCAGCCGACCTTGATCCGTCGTTCGCGCTGCATATGGCCCGACTGCAGCCCCAGCGCGCCGGCCGCCATCTTGGCGAAGGTGGATTTGCCGGCGCCGTTGACGCCCAGCAGCCCGATCCGGTCATCGACATCCAGCCGCAGGTTCAGGTTCTGCAGCACCGGCTCGCCGCCGTAGCCGACGGACGCGTGCTCCAGCCCCATCAGCGGCGGCGCCAGCGGACGGGTGGGTGAGGGCAGGGTGAACGGCGCCACCCGTTCCTCGATCGTCATGGCCACCGGCTCCATCTTGGCGAGTCGCTTCATCCGCGACTGCGCCTGTGCCGCCTTGCTCGCCTTGGCTCGGAAGCGATCGACGAAGCTTTGCAGATGCGCGCGTTCGGCTGCCTGCTTGGCGGCGAACGCCGACAGCAGGCGGGCTTTTTCGGCGCGGCGCTTCTCGAAATCGTCATAGCCGCCGGTGTACAGGTCCAGCTTGCCGCCATGCAGATGCAGGATGGCATCGACCGAGTTGTTCAGCAGTTCCCGGTCATGGCTGATGATGATCGCCGCGTTGGGGTATTTCCGCAGCCTCGCCTCCAGCCACATCGCACCTTCAAGGTCGAGGTAGTTGGTCGGTTCGTCCAGCAGCAGCAGGTCGGGTTCGGCGAACAAGCGCCGCGGCCAGCGCCACGCGCATGCGCCAGCCGCCGGAGAACTCCGCCATCGGGCGCGCAAGATCGGCGGTGGAGAAACCCAGGCCGGCCAGGATTTCGCCCGCGCGGGCCGGCGCCCGGTCGGCGTCGATCTCCATCAGCCGGGCGTAGATATCGGCGATCCGTTCGGGTTCGGCGGTTTCCAGTTCGGCGTGCAGCGCGTCCCGCTGCTCGTCCGCCGCCAGGATGGTGTCGAGCAGGCTGACCGGGGTGGCCGGATGTTCCTGGTCCACGCTGGCGATGCGGGCGCCGCGCGGCAGCAGGAACTCGCCGCCGTCGGCGTGACAGTTCGCCCAGGATCAGCTTGAACAGGGTGGATTTGCCGACGCCGTTGCGGCCGACCAGGCCGACCTTGGCGTTGGCCGGAATCAGGACGCTGGCATGGTCAAAGAAGCGCCGTCCCCATGCGTTGAACACGAGGTCATCAATCTGTAGCATTCAGGGGTGCCGTCCGGACGAAAGGTGTATGGGCGCGGTGTCTAGCGCGTGGCGGCGGACATAGCGAGGACTGTTGGCACATTCCAGCGCGACAGCGGGATTGTCATCCGCGTCTTGCGATCAGGCGGCTGAACGCACGGGGCATTGCCGTCGCCGGCGATCGCGGTCATGAACGTGGCGTCGATCTGATGTCCCGGGATACCGACGTGCCAACGACACCTGCCATCGTCATGCCCGAAAATCCGCTGCCGGAGCACCGGGAAGCGATCTCCCGCCTGCTCGACACGTTCAACGATGAGCGGTGTGGTGGTCCTGATCCGATTGTGCCGCTGGCGCTCTTGCTGCGGCCGCCGGGCGAGGACGCCATCATTGGCGGCCTCTGGGGTGTCAGCTATTGGCGCTGGCTGTTCGTGGACCTGCTGTTCGTGCCCGCGGCGTGTCGCGGCCAGGGCCTGGGATCCGCGTTGCTGGAACGGGCAGAGGCCGAGGCGGCGAAGCGCGGCTGTATCGGCGTGTGGCTGCTGTCGTTCAGTTTCCAGGCGCCGGATTTCTATCGCCGCCGTGGCTATGAAGCCTTCGGGAGCATCGGGGATTACCCGCCCGGCCACAGCTGCACGTATTTCCGTAAGCGGATCGCGTAGATCTGGCCCGGGCCGCCAGCCCGAACGGGCATCTGCGCCGAATTCCAGCCTGATCAGGCGGCGGCATGACGAAGATCGCCGGCTTTCGGAGTGCGGGGCGCGCACTCGAGTTCCCGGCGCAAATCGACTATACGCGACCATCCCGGAGGCGGCCTGCCGCGCCGTGCCTGCCGACCCGGCGGCTGACAAAGGCGGGCTTTTCCAATACGTGAGATCGACGTCGATCAAGGGAGGGTGACATGATCAAAAGCCTGCACCACAACGCCTACCGCTGCCGCGAACTCCGAAGAGACGCGGGCGTTTTACGAGGACTTCCTCGGTCTGCCGCTCAGCGGCGCGCTGGTCATCGACCAGACCAAGAGCGGTCGCGCGACCAAGGTGCTACATACCTTCTTCCGCATGGACGACGGCTCGTTTCTGGCGTTTTTCGAGGCGCCGGACATGCCGTTCGAGTTCAAGCCGCAACACGACTTCGATCTGCACATCGCGCTGGAGGTGGCGCATGACGATCTGCAGGCGATGTTCGCCAAGGGCAAGGCGGCGGGGATCGAAACCCGTGGCGTGTCCGATCATCGCTTCATCAATTCGATCTATTTTCGAGATCCCAATGGGTATGTGATCGAACTGACCGCCAAGCGGCCTGGTCATGACGAGGCGATGGATCCGGCAACCAATCATGCACGCGACATTGTTCGTTCCTGGACGGCGGAAAGGGTGGCCACGGCCTAAAGCAACATCACCCCTGACTCGAACCGGCGGGGTGATAGAATTTCTCGGTTAAATAAAGCGACAGAGCGCGCTGACTATCTACAGTCAGCCTGAAAGCGCTCCAGGCCAGCGGGGGGACGGACATGACCCGTCCCCCTATCCAAGGACGCCGGCCGGGGTCCGCCGCCGTCAAAGTGCCAGGTCCGCCGCGGTCCGGTTCAACGGCGGCGACCCCGAAACACGTGAACCCGAAAAACGCGACCCCGGAAAACGTGACCCCGGGGACGTGACCCCGGGGACGTGACCTAGGTCAGATGCTCAGATCGAGCAGATTGTAGTTCCTGATCCCGGCCTTCGCGGCCGCATCCCAGCGATGCGTTTCCGCCTCGGCGACATGCGGCGCGTAGACATAAGGCGCCTCATCCGGGAAACGCTGCCGTCTTGCGTCGATGGCGTAACCGATCATCTTCGCACGCTCGCGGATGCGCTCCGCGTCATAAACCGTCGCGGCGTTGTGCAGGCCGCCGCCCATCACGTCCAGCACCGACCGCCGCCGGTGAAAGCCGAAATTCACCGTCACCCGCCAGTCCGCGCTGGTGTTGGCGAATGACCCGTGCACCGCCTGCCGGTTGGTGATCGCGACATCACCCGGCTTGCACACGATCGGCACCGCATCAGGCAGCCGCTCGGTTCCCGCCGCCGCCACCCAGGCCCGGATATCGACCTTGCCCAGCTTGTGCGATCCGGGGACCACCCAGACCCCGTTGGCCGGCGTGCAACCATACAGTTGCGCCATGAAATTGAACCCGTGCGAGCCCTGGTCCCAATCCGGGCTGCCCCAATGGGTCACGCCATCCTGATGCCACGCCACCGAGGCGCCGCGCCCCGGCTCCTTGATGAACAAAGCCTCGTTGAACGGAACGAAATCGTCGCCGTTCACCGCTGCCGCGACTGCCAGCAACTGCGGATGGCCATAGACCCGCAACGCCGCGTCGGAGAACTGCAACGATCCCAGGATCAGATATACAACCTCCTTCGGCGCATCGGCTGCCGCCTTCGGCTCGAACATCTTGACCGGATGCCGCCCGCCCGCGAGGCTGGTGCCGCCAAACGGGTCGCCCAGCGGCCTGGACCAGAACAGCGCCGGCGCCTTCAGGTCAGCCCCCAGCGCCGGACGCCCCCTGGCATCCACCGGCGCATCTTTCTCAACCGGCAGGCGGTCCAGGATGTTCTGCAGATCGCTCTCGATGTCATCCAGTTCGCTGCGGCCCAGCACGCTCTCAAACACATAAAAGCCACACCGCCAGTAGGCATCCAGGATGTCGGGATGCAACGCGCCACCCGGCGTGAACCGGATCGGCCCCCGGTTGCCCAGCCCGCGGGCCCGCGCTTCCCCCGCCTCCAGATAAGCTCGCATCGCAGCTTCCTCGGCGCCGTAATCGACGGTGAGCGAGGTGACTGGCTGGTTCATTTCGTGTCCTCCAAAGCGTCTGCCGCGCGTGTCGACAGGCTTAATCAAGCGCGGCTCGGCTGACAATCTGGCCAGCGCCGGATGCCGACCACCAAACCTCCGGCCGCCCTTGCGGCAGCACCGGATCGAAGGCTAGCGTCGCGGCTCAATCCGGGGGAACCCCGGTCACCGGGAGGGCCGCCGATGAACCATGCCTTTTGTGTCCGGACCTTTTGTGTCCGGGCAGCCGCTCTGGCTGTCTCGATGATGTTCGCGTGCACAATGATCGGCCGCGCCGATGCGCAAGGGGTCTGCGCGAGCCCAAGGCAGATGGACGGCTTCAAGACCTGCGCCGACATCGCCAAGGCGGAGCAGGAGGCCGGCCTGGTGCTTTACTCGCCCGATCCGGAGGAAAATTCAGCCAAGCTGATGGAGGCGTTTCACCAGGCGTTTCCGAAAATCGCGACCAACTACATCCGCCTGCAGACCGGCGCGCTGTACCAGAAGCTGATGACCGAGCGGCGGGCGAAGGTGTACCAGGTCGATGTGTTGCAGCTGACGGACATGGGCTTTGTCCTCGATTTCCAGAAGCGCGACGGCTACCTCCGCTACGTCTCGCCCGAAATGTCGGGCTACCAGGCGAATTTCAAGAGCAGCCCGGAGGGTTACTGGACCTGGGGTTCGATGATCATCGCGGGACTCGCCTATAACCCGAAACTGCTGAAACCGGAGGATGCGCCAAAGTCCTGGAAGGACGCGCTGGACCCGCGGTTCACCGGCGTCATCAACACCAAAACCGGCACATCCGGCCTGCAGCATGTCACCTGGTACGAGTTGAAGAACCTCTACGGCGATGAATATTTCCAAAAGCTTACGGAGCTGAAGCCGCGCGGTTTCGACTCTTATGTGCAACAGTTCGACCGTATGGTCAGCGGCCAGGATACGCTTGTGCATACAGCGCAATACTCGGCCTATCTGCTGGCGAAGGCCAAGGGCGCGCCGGTCGCCTTCGTGTTCCCCGAGGAAGGCCTGACCCTGACGCCGGGCGTGTTCGGCGTGGTGACCGAAGCGCCGCATCCGAACGCCGCGCAACTGTTCATGGACTGGTTCCTGTCGATCCCCGGCCAGAAAGCCCTGGATGAGATCTCGCTGCTGAACTCACCAAGAGCCGACGCCCCGCCACCGCCCGGCGGCCTTGCCTTGGACAAGGTCAAGCTGCTGTATCCGAACGACTGGCAGGCCTTCCTGGCAACCCACGACCAGTTCGTGAAGGCCTGGGGCAAAGTCACCGGCGTTCGCTGAAGGCGCGCCCCGATGAACACGGTCACCCGCCTGCTGCCGCGCATGAGCATCGCCACCCTGCTGATGCTGCTGGTCCTGCTGTTGTGCGCGGCGCTCGTTGTCTACCCGGTTGTCTTCATCATCGCCGAATCACTGAACGTCGGCGAACCCGGGGTGTTTCCGCCCACCGAGATCAGTCTGCATAACTTTGCCGTCATGACTGAGGACGTGGACATCCTGGTCAACACGCTGCTTGTGGCGCTGGCGGCAACGGTTATGGCGGTCGTCATCGGCTTTGTCCTGGCCTGGATCCTGACCCGCACCAACATCCCCGGGCGGGCGCGGCTGGAGCGGCTGATGGAGCTGCCGTACTACATGACGCCCGCTGGTCGGCGCGATGGCCTGGGGCATCCTGGCCGCGCCGAAGACCGGCCTGCTCAACCAGCTCTGGCACGTGTTCGGCGGGCGCGACGGATCTGTTCGACATCTATTCGCCGCTCGGCATCGCCTGGGTGATGGCGCTGTTCGAGGGCACCGTGGCCTTCGTCATGATCTCCGCGGCGATGAAATCCATGGACCCGTCGCTGGAGGAAAGCTCCCGCGTGCTCGGGGCCGGCAAGATGCGCACCGCACTTCGCATCACCCTGCCGCTGGTGGCTCCCGGCGTGCTGAGCGCGACAGTCTTCGTCTTCGCCGAAATGCTGGGTGCGTTCGCCGCGGCTTTCGTCCTGGGCATTCCAGGCCGCTTCTATGTCGTGACGACAGCGATATGGGAATCCACGCAGTCGTTTCCGCCGGATTACGGCAGGGCGGCGGCGCTGGGATTGTCGCTGTTCGCCGCCATGGTGGTGACGCTGACCATCGCCAGGCTGATCATGCGGAATGGCAGCTACGCAACGATCTCCGGCAAGGCGTTTCGTCCCCGCCCGGTCGATGCCGGGTCCGCCCGCTGGCTGCTGCTGGCGATCGCCTGGGGCTACATCGTGCTGTCGGTGATCCTGCCGGTGGCAGCGCTGCTGCTGACATCGTTCCAGCGCTTCGCCACCGTCATCCTGTCCGACAGCATCTTCACCCTGGGCAACTACCAGACCGCCCTCAGCACCGGCACGCTGGGCCAGGCCTTCGTCAACAGCCTGATCCTGGGCCTGTCGGTCGCCACCATCGGCGTGCCGGTGATCGGCATCCTGACCTGGATCATCTATCGCTCCAAACTGCAAGGCCGCACCGCGATCGAGTATGTGCTGATGTTCCCGCAGGCCGTGCCGCGGCTGATCTTCGGCCTGGGCCTGCTGTGGGCCTGGATCAACATCCCGATCCCGATCTACGGCACGCTGTGGCTGCTGGGCATCGCCTATTTCACCGTGTTCCTGCCGCTGGGCTTGCGCACGCTGGCGGGCGTCGTGCTGCAGATCGACCGCAGCCTGGAAGAATGCGCCCGGGTGTGCGGCGCATCCTGGACCCACCAGATGCGCACCATCTCCCTGCCGCTGCTGCGTCCCGGCATCGCGGCGGCGTGGCTGTTGATCTTCATCGCCTCGATCCGCGAGTTGGGTGCCTCGGTCTTCCTGATGGGACCACAGTCCAAGGTTATCTCCCCGGCGATCATCAACGCCTGGCTGTCCTCGAGCTCCGAACTGTCGGCTGCCATGGCGATGATCCTGACCGCGACGGTCTTTGTCGCCGTCATCGTGCTGTTCGCCGTCGCCCGCAAACTGACCGGAACCCCCGCATGACGTCCGACCCCCATGCCACGGATACCGGTATCGACGTCACCCGTATCGAGGTCACCGGTCTGACCGTGCGCTACAACGACTTCGTCGCCGTCGACGACATCGGCTTCGCGATCCAGCCGGGCGAGCTCGTTACTCTGCTGGGTCCGTCCGGTTGCGGCAAGACCACGACCCTGCGCGCGATCGCCGGGCTGGAAGATCCGTCCGCCGGCAGCATACGTCTTGGCAGCGAAACGGTCTATTCGTCCGCGCAGCGCCGCAACGTGCCGTCGGAAAAGCGCGGTCTTTCCATGGTGTTTCAGTCCTATGCCATCTGGCCGCACATGACGGTGGCGGAAAACGTCGCCTACGGCCTCAAGGTACGCAAACTGCCCCGGGCCGAGGTGGAGCAGAACGTCCGTCGCGTGCTCGACCTGGTGCAGATGTCGGGCTACGCCGATCGCGCGGCGTCACGCCTGTCCGGCGGACAGCAACAGCGGATCGCCGTCGCCCGCGCCATCGCCTTCTCGCCGACGGTGCTGCTGTTCGACGAACCGCTGTCCAACCTCGATGCCAAGCTGCGGACCGAAATGCGGGTCGAGCTGCGGGAGCTGCAGCGCCGCCTCGACATAACATCGGTGTACGTGACGCATGACCAGGAGGAAGCCCTGGCGATCTCCGACCGGGTCATCGTCATGAACCAGGGTCGGATCGAGCAAATCGGCTCGCCCGAGACGATCTACAATCGGCCGCAAAGTATCTTCGTCGCCGATTTCGTCGGCGCGGCCAATCTGATCAAGGGACGGGTGGTGCACTGCAACAGTCGTGAATCCCTGTTCGAAACCGACGGCGGTCTGATGCTGAAGGCCGCCGGACCCGCTCGAGGCGGCGAAACCACCTTGGCGCTGCGATCCGCCTACATCGTCCTGCAGCGCGAACCCGGCACCGACGCCAATGTCGCCCACGGCACCGTCCACCGGCGGATGTTCCACGGTGATTTCATCCAGTACGTCGTCGATTGGCCCGCCGGCCAGTTGATCGTGCGCAGGCCGCCCACGGAGATGATCAGCGAAGGCGCGGCGGTGACCATCACGTTCGCGCCCGAGCACTGCATCCTGCTGTAGATTGCCGCCGCAACCCCATGTCGGATGCCTGTGAGGGAGGCTTTTCGATGTCCGGTTTCTTCTACTACCTGCTGACGTTCGCCGAATCCGTCACCTCGGTGTTCGGCATCCGCTCGGTTTACGAGCAACCGCATTACGCCGTGATCCAGGACCTGGGGCAGGAGGTGGAGGTCCGCCGGTACGAACCCCGCGTCGCCATCGAGGCCACCGTCAGCGACCCTGATCGGGACAAGGCCGCCAGTGCAGCGTTTTCGCTGCTGTTCCGCTACATCACCGGCGCCAACCAGGCTGACCAGAAGATCGCCATGACCGCCCCGGTGCGCACCGAAAGCGAGCGTATCGCGATGACGACACCGGTGCAGACCACAACAGCGCAGGGCCAGCTCAGCATGCGCTTCTTCCTGCCACAGGATGTCGCCAAAGCCGGGGCGCCGGCGCCGCTGGATCCCAGGCTGCACCTGGTCCAGGTGCCGGAGACGACGATTGCCGCATTGCGCTATTCCGGCGTCGCCACCCAGGCGACCCGCGATCACAACGCCGCCATCCTGATGGGCGTGCTGGCGAAATCGCCGTGGAAGCCGGACGGCGCCGTGTTCCAGTTCAACTATGATCCGCCGTTCACCATCCCATTCCTTCGCCGTAACGAAGTGGCGGTGCCGGTCACACGGTAGGGCATCCAGCCACGGCAAGACCGCTTCAGTCGCCCTCGATGATCGCTTTCACTTTGGAAGCCAGCTTCTCCATCGCGAACGGCTTTGTCACGACGTGCATGCCGGCGTCCAGAAAGCCATTGCCGATCGCGGCGTTCTCGGCATACCCGGTGATGAACAGCACCTTCAACTTGGGACGCTTCTCCCGGGCGGCATCGGCCATCTGCCGGCCATTCATGCCGCCCGGCAGACCGACATCCGTAATGAGCAGATCGATGCGGATGTCCGACTGCAGCACCTTCAGCCCGGAACCTCCGTCGGCCGCCTCGATCGCCCCGTAACCCAGGTCCTCTAGGATCTCGGTCACCAGCATCCGCACGCTGGGCTCGTCATCGACGATCAGCACGGTCTCGCCTGCTTGTGCCCGGAGCGCCTGCTCAAGCTGCGGCGGTGCCTCTTCCTCCTGTGCCGGCCCGCGATGCGAGGGCAGATAGATCCGCGCCGTGGTGCCGGCACCAACCTCCGAATACAGCCGCACCTGGCCGCCGGACTGTTTGGCAAAGCCGTAGATCATGGACAGACCCAGCCCGGTGCCCTGTCCGGTCGGCTTGGTAGTGTAGAACGGGTCGAATGCACGTGCGATGACCTCCGGCGGCATGCCGGTTCCGGTATCGCTCACGCAGATCGCGACATATTGCCCCGCCTGCATGTCACGCGCGCGGGCGCCCCGTTCATCAACCCAGGTATTGGCGGTCTCGATGGTAAGCCGCCCGCCGTCCGGCATCGCGTCGCGGGCGTTGATGCACAGGTTCAGAATCGCGTTCTCAAGCTGGTTCGGGTCGCACAAAGTCTGCCAAAGTCCAATCCCCAGCACCGTCTCGATCGTGATTTCCGGTCCGACGGTTCGCTGGATCAGATCCTCCATGTTCGCAATCAGCTTGTTCGCGTTGGTCGGCTTGGGATCCAGCGTTTGCCGCCGGGCAAAAGCCAGCAGCCGGTGCGTCAGCCTGGTAGCGCGGGAAGCAGCGCCCTCGGCCGTGGTGATATAACGCTCCAGGTCGCCGATCCGACCCTGTGCCAGCCGGGTCCGCAGCAGTTCCAGGCTGCCGATGATCCCGGTCAGCATATTGTTGAAATCATGCGCCAGCCCGCCGGTCAGCTGACCCACGGCCTCCATCTTCTGCGACTGGAACAACTGTTCCCGCGACAGCTCAAGCTGTAACTGAGCCTCCCGCCGCTCCGTAAGGTCACGCGTGATCTTGGCGAAACCGATCAGGGCCCCGGTATCGTCGTGGATGGCGTCGACAACGACGCCGGCCCAGAAGGCTTTGCCATCCTTGCGGCGTCGCCAGCCTTCGGCCTCGTAACGTCCCTCCCGCCGGGCTTTATCGAGTGCCTTCCAAGGCAAGCCCGTATCGACGTCTTCCTGCGTGTAAAAGCGGGAAAAATGCTGGCCGATTATTTCGTCTTCAGTATATCCTTTGATGCGTTCGGCACCTATGTTCCAGTTGGTCACGTACCCATCCGGGCTCAGCATATAGATGGCATAGTCGGTCACGCCCTGCACCAGCAGACGGAACCGGCGTTCACTTTCCAACGCCGCCTGTTGCATAGCGTGCTGCTCGGTCATGTCGCGGGTGACCTTGGCGAAGCCGATCAGCTTGTCGTATCGGCGGATCGGGTCGATGACGACCATCGCCCAGAAGCGGCCTCCGTCCTTTCGCACCCGCCATCCCTCGGTGGCATAACGACCGGCCTCGGCAGCGGTTTTCAGCGCCTGCTGCGGAACACCCGCGGCGCGCTCTTCATCGGTATAGAACAGCGAGAAGTGTTTCCCGACAATTTCTTCGGTTGTATAGCCCTTGATACGCTCCGCACCTGGGTTCCATGTCGCAATCCGTCCTTCCGGATCGAGCATGTAGATGCCGTAGTCCACGACGCCCTGGATCAGCAGTTCATATAAGCTGGCAGCTGGATCCAATTTAGTTTTCCCTCAGAATTGGCGTCGGGCAATCAGCGCTGGTCGCGACAAGCCGGGCATCTGATCGTGCCGCTGATGCTACGCCTTTCCATTTGCTCAGGATAGTTTCGTGACATGCCGAGGCGGGGTCTCACGGCATGCGAAGCAGGCACGGTCGTCCGCAACGTCCACGGCAGGTGACGTCCGAAAGCAGCATCGTGACGGCATGCCGGCGGTCACCGGCCCCACGCCGCACACCCTGCGACCCGTGATCGGTGCAATTTGATCAGTCACTCAACTATAGATGACCGGCGGAACCTCGAACGCTGACAAATACCAGCTATTACTGCCATCGATCCATCAATTGATGCAGACTGTTCTGGCAAACAAGCGTTACCGCACGGTGCGTTTCTGGGCAAACAAAGAGTCCGGTCGCCCCCGCGACGTCAGGCGGCAGCAGGCGGGCCGTAGTGCTTGGATGGATTCAAATGACTGCCAGTAAAAGCGGTTTCTATCATTTGCTATATCCGTAGAATGTGGTCGTATGCTACGCGTTGCTGGTGTCGTTTAAGTGATGCGATGTCCATCGCAGTGGACCGGACGCAAACAAATCAATTCCTTGCGTGTCAGCCACGGCAGCAGACTCGGCGCAATCTCGCCGTACGACAAGACAGGCGCGCGCCGCCGACCGATGCTCATAACAACAATAGCATGATGCCTGGCACCAGACACAGGCCCCCGCCGGTGCCGACAGGCCCTAACCGCGCGCGCGCAACGCTTTGCGGATGATTTTCCCCGTTGCCGTCATCGGCAGTTCCGCCACGAATTCGACATGCCGCGGATACTCATGCGCGGCCAGCCGGCTTCTGACGAAATCCTGGATTTCCGTGGCCAGTGCGGCGGATCCGCTCCATCCCGCGCGCAATATGATCCAGGCCTTGACCGCCTCGGTGCGGACCGGATCGGGGACGCCGGCCACGGCCGCCATGCTGACCGCCGGGTGGCCGAGCAGACAGTCCTCGATCTCGCCCGGCCCGATGCGGTAGCCCGCGCTGGTGATCAGGTCGTCGGACCGGCCGGCGAACCAAAGATATCCGTCCTCGTCCAACCGAGCCAGGTCACCGGTCAGCAGAAAATCGCCGGCAAACTTCGCGGCGGTCGCCTCCGGGTTGTTCCAGTATCCCAAGAACATCACCGGATCGGGCCGCCGCACCGCGATGGTGCCGACCTGTCCGCAAGGCACCGGCCGGCCGGAATCGTCGACGATCGCGACGGTGTGCCCGGGCACCGCCCGCCCCAGCGATCCAGGGCGGATCGGGAACAGCGACCCGTTGTTGCTGGCAACCAGGTTGCACTCGGTCTGCCCATAGAACTCGTTGGGCGTCACCCCAAAGGTTTCCGTCGCCCAATCGAGCAGCTCCGCCCCCAGCGTTTCGCCACCGCTGCCGATGCTGCGCAATCCCGGTTTCGACGCCCGGACGCCCGCCATGCGCATCAGCTTCAGCGCCGTCGGCGGCAGGAAGGTGTTGCGCACCTGATGCCGCGCCATCAGGTCTACCGCCTCCTGCGGATCGAACTTGCGGGCCCGGTGCGCCACCACTGCCACGCCATGGTGCCACGCCGGCAGCAGCACATCCAGCAGGCCACCGACCCAGGCCCAGTCCGCCGGCGTCCAGAACCGGTCGCCGGGCTGCGGGAAGAAGTCCTGCGGCAATTCCACGCCCGGCAGATGACCCAGCAGAACCCGGTGGGCATGCAGAGCGCCCTTCGGGTTGCCCGTCGTGCCGGATGTATAGACCAGCAGTGCCGGATCATCCGGCCCGGTCTCCACCGGCACAAACCGGTCCGAGGCTTTCGCCAACGCCGCTTCGAACGACTGATCCGGCCCGATGACATAAACCCGTTCCAGATCCGGCAGCAGGTGACGGAACGCCTGCAGCTTCGCCTCGCCCGCCGCATCGGTGACGATCCCGCGCGCGCCGCTGTCGCCCAGGCGAAACTGCAGCGCCTCCTGCCCGAACAAGGTGAACAATGGCACCGAGACCAGTCCCGCCTTGAACGCCGCCAGATGCGCGATCGCGGTTTCCGGCGTCTGCGGCAGCAGGATCGCCAGCCGGTCACCCCGCCGGAAGCCGTGCGCGATCAGCGTGTTGGCGAACCGGTTGGATTGCTGGCGGAAGTAGTCGAACGACAATTCATGCACCGCCCCGGTGTCGGTGACGTAGACCAGCGCCAGCCGCCCGGATCCGTCCGCGTGCTTGTCGCAGGTATCGACCCCCATGTTGTAGCGCCTGGGGATATCCCAGGCGAAGCCCCGGTACAGACGGTCATAGTCGGTCTGTCGCACCAGCATGGACGTCTTCCTTCCGCTCGGTCAGCGTCCACCCGGCGCCGCGGCTTTCATGCCGCAGCAACCAGCGCTTCCGCTCCACCCCGCCACCATAGCCGGTGAGCGACCCGTTGGCACCGATCACCCGATGGCATGGAACGATAACGCTGATCGGGTTCGCACCGTTCGCCATGCCAACCGCTCGCATCGCCGTGGGCCGCCCCAGCCTGGCCGCGAGGCCGCCGTAACTCGCGGTCTCACCCGCGGGGATGGTGCGCAAAGCCGCCCAGACCGCGCGCTGAAACGGCGTCCCGCCGGTCGCCACCGCGACCCCGTCGATCGCCGCCAGATCCCCCTCGAAGTAGGCCTCGACCGCCCGGCGGGCCGCCGAGACCGCCGGCTTCGGTTCCAGCCGCACCGCCCCGTAATGCAGCCGCAACAGCCGGTGCATGCTGGCGGCCCGATCCTCCCAGTCCAGCGCCCGCACCTGCGCCTGATCATCGGTCAGCAGCAGGATCGTGCCGGGTGGAGCGGTGAAGGTCTCGACGAAAAATCCGGTCATGCGCTTGCCCATAAATGTTGTGCCGCGTAGGCCCGCCACGGCCGCCAGGTTTCGGCGCGGGCCAGCAGCGCGGTGGCGGTCGGCCGCAGCCCTTCCTGGTCAGCCATCGCCCGCATCAACCCGATATCCGCGGCCGGAAACGCATCCGGCTCCCGCAGCTGCCGCATCGCAATGTACTGGGCGGTCCATTCGCCGATGCCCGGCAGGGCCCGCAGTTGCGCGACCGCCTCGTCCAGGCCGCGACCCGCAGCAAAGATATGCGGGTCCGCCACCACCGCCGCGGCGACCGCCAGCAGAGCAACGCCACGGCTTCGCGGCATGCCCAACGACCCCGGATCGGCCCCGGCCAGCGCGGCGGGATCAGGGAAAACATGCGTCAAGGCCCCATCCGGCTCGCGCAACCGCGCCCCGAAGCGGGCCACCAGCGCGCCCGCCAGCCGGATCGCCCCCGGCACCGTGATCTGCTGGCCCAGCACCGCCCGCACCGCAAGCTCGAATCCGTCCCAGGCACCCGGCACGCGCAGCCCCGGCCGCGCCGCCACCAGCGGCGCGAGGGTCGGGTCCTTGACCAGTTGCAGCGCGATCGCATCCGGGTCCGCCGCCAGGTCGAACACCCGCCGCAACCGGGCGATGATCTGGGGCAGGGCGGACAGTTTCGGGAACCGCACGGTCGCGCTCAGCGCGTTGCCCGCCGCCGGACGCACGGTGACGGTGCCTTGCTGCCCGTCCAACCCGATGGTCCGCCGGTAGACATCGCCCTCCACGCTCTCCACCCCGGCAATCGCCCGGGTGCGCAGAAACCCGAGCATCGCCGCCCAGTCGTACGGCGGGCGATAGCGCAGCAGCAGACTGATCTCCCCGCTCGGTCCGGCGGATACATCAAGCCCGCCGGCACGCCGCAGCGCCGTCGGCGGCCGCTTGAACAGCGCCTGGAACGTGTCGTTGAACCGGCGCAGGCTGCCGAAGCCAGCCGCCATGGCGATCTCGGTCATCGGCAGCCGGGTCTCGTGGATCAACTGCTTGGCGAGCAGCACCCGCCGGCTCTGCGCCACCGCGATCGGGGAGGCGCCGAGATGCTGCTGGAACAGCCGGCGCAACTGCCGCTCCCCCATGCCGACACGGCTGGCCAGCGCATCGACGGACGCGTCATCGAGTGCCCCCATCTCCACCAGCGCCAGCGCGCGGGAGACGGTGTTGGACGCGCCACGCCACGCGCCAAGGTCGGGCGAGGTCTCCGGCCGGCAGCGCAGGCAGGGACGGAACCCGGCCTCGTGCGCCGCCGCGGCGGTGGGGAAGAAGATCACGTTCTCCGGCCGAGGCGTGCGCGCGGGACAGATCGGCCGGCAATAGATACCGGTGGTCTTGACGCCGGTGAACAGCCGCCCATCGAAGCGTGCATCGCGAACGCAGATCACCCGGTAGCACGCTGCATGATCAAGATCGACGAGGCCTGACGGGTTCATAGCGGCACCCTGGCGGCAGCGGGAAGGCGCAGCATCGGTTCCGGTTCCGCATCGCGGCGTGCGGCACGCAACCGGGCGGCGTCGGGATAGATCGTTTCTTCGATGGTTGCGCTGCCGTGCACGCGAGATCTGTCGATCCGCCGCCATGCGAACCGTGCCGCCGCCGTGGCTGTGCCGCGCGACAGGACGACCACGATATCGTGCCGCGACATCGCGCCGACCGGCTGCCGGACCAGCGTCGGCGCCACGGCTTTCCGCAGGCGGTGCAGGGCAGGGATGTCGCGTCGTCTCAACGGCTGGTTCCGCATCTGATGGTCCGGCGTGCCATCCTCCTGCCAAGCGGTCTGAACGTCGTCACCGATACCACCGGCCGGTGCGCCAGCATATCGCGCTAAAAAGTCCTCCACCACGGCCCCGGTCATGTCTGATCCTCCTGTGCGGCCGACATTACGCAGGGCAGGCGGGACAGGTCTGGCCGTTTTCGGACGTGATTGATTGCGGTGTGTGCGTGCACGGTCGAGGCCGAACCTGGGCAGCGAGCCAGGTGCATAAACCGGACATGCCTTGCGAGACACCGAACCGGAACGCGGCCATGCGACTGTGTCGTCCCAAGTCCGTGTGTCGCCCTCGCCCGCACGCTGTCGAGGGGTGTGTCCGGGCTGCGCCAGCGTCCCATTTTTCACCTTGACACATACCGACCAGTTGGTATGTTTTCGGTCATGAACGCACCCCGAACAGTCCGCAGCAGGCCCGTCAGTGCACGGCCCACTGGTGAACGGCCCGCCAGCACACCGCGCGACAACGCACGCGCCAGGTTGTTGCAGGCCGCGCTGGGGTTGATCCGCACCAAAGGCTACAGCGCCACCTCGGTGGACGAACTCTGTGCCGCAGCCGGCGTGACGAAGGGCGCCTTCTTCCACCATTTCGACAGCAAGGAAGCGCTGGCGGTCGCCGCCGCCGACTTCTGGTCCGAAACCACCGGCGCGCTGTTCGCCGCCGCCCCCTATCACGCTCATGACGACCCGCTCGACCGCATCCTCGGCTACATCGACTTTCGCGGACAACTTCTGAACGGACCGGTGGAGGCGTTCACCTGCCTTGTCGGCACCATGGTGCAGGAGGTGTTCGCCACCAATCCCGCCATCCGCACCGCATGCCTGGCGAGCATCGCGGGCCATGCCGAAGCGCTCGAAGCCGACATCGCGGCCGCGATCGCGCGATACGGCATGCGGGAAACCTCGGCCAGGTCGCTCGCGTTACACACCCAGGCGGTCCTGCAGGGCGGTTTCATCCTGGCCAAGGCAACCGGCGGGCCGCAGGTCGCAGCCGACAGCATCACCCATCTAAAACGTTACTTTGAACTTCTGTTCAAGGGATCCGGATCCACCAAACCTACATGAGCCGCCGGACGCCCCGGCGCCGAAAAACACGCAGCCGCGGGCGTCCATCCACCCCGACCGTAACGACCGGCGTCATCGGGGCAAACACCACGGGAGACTAAAATGTCCAAGATCGCACCCTGCCTCTGGTTCAACGGCGACGCGGAAGCAGCGGCGACGTTCTACGTATCGCTGTTTCCGGATGCCGCCATCGGCACCATCTCGCGTTACGGCGCCGGTGCGCCGTTTCCCGCGGGCACCGCGCTGATGGTGCAATTCACCCTCGCCGAGCAACGCTTTCAGGCCATCAACGGCGGGCCGCAGTTCAGCTTCAATGAAGCGGTATCACTCTCGATCGCATGCAAGGATGCAGCCGAGGTTGACCATTACTGGGACGCACTGACCGCGCATGGTGGCCAGGAAGGGCGTTGCGGCTGGCTCAAGGACCGCTTCGGCGTGTCATGGCAAGTCGTGCCCGACGGGCTGGGTGCAGTGCTGTCCGATCCCGATCCGATCCGCGCCGGACGGGCGGTCCAGGCGATGATGGGGATGAAAAAGCTTGATCTGCCGGCCATGCGCGCGGCTGCTGAAGGAGGAAACCAATGACCCAGGCTGCATTTGAACTGGCGATCGAACGTTACATCGACGCACCTCCCGAAACTGTCTTCAAGGTGTGGACGGAGCGGCTGGAGGAATGGTGGGCGCCGAAACCCTGGACCACCCAAATCATCGAACTGGACCTTCGGCCCGGCGGACGCTCGGGCATGATCATGAGCGGCCCGGATGGCGCCACCTCACCGCTGGAGGGCGTGATCCTTGAAGTCGTCCCCAATAAAAGCATTGTATTCACCAACGCCTTTACTGTCGGATGGATTCCGCAAACCCCGTTCATGGTCGGCTTTTTCACCTTCACCCGGGAAGGAAACGGCACACGCTATCGCGCCGGTTCGCGTCACTGGGACGAGGCGACCCAGAAGCAGCACGAAGCCATGGGCTTCAACGAAGGCTGGACAATCGTCGCCGGACAACTGGCGGAACTCGCCGAGGCGGCGGCGAAACAATCCGCCTGAACGCCGACCTGCCCGGTTCGGATCAGTCCGACCGGGCAGCATGGCGACCGGCGCCACCCGCCTGTGGCCGCGTCATCAAACGCGCCTTGACCCGGCGTGAGCGTCCGGTCCCGGGGTCAACATCCGCCTATGCAGCAGCGAAGTACAGCGAGAGCCTGTCGCAAGAAGTTTCGAGCGCGCTCAGGCTGGTTGTAAACAGCCAGCCTGCTCTATCGCTTTGTTTCAGCCAGCAACTTTATCACCCCGACTGTTCCGGTCAGGATAATGTTGCTCTCGCCACCCGAATTCGAGTGGCACGGATCGTCCCGACTCGAGACCGAAACCCCTGCCGCCACCCCAGAGCGTTTCGCAGTGCAAGCCGCAACCAATCATCAGTCCGGCAAGCAAATTCTCATGAGGTCACCCAGCGGCAGCCCGCTGGCTCGGCCTGCAACGCCGCCGCAGGTCGCGGACCGTGTCATGTGCCTCGGCACCCAACGGGCCGGTGCCATCACCGCCGCCGAAAGCCGCGTTGACGAAGGAACTGTGCCGACAGCATCAGGCAATTTTGGCTTCCCCGATTGGCCTGACCGTCCTGTCGTGAGCCATTGCCGGAACGACACCGCCCGACCTGAACCGTCAGTGCCGGCCCCCGAAGCCTCGGGTTAGTGTCACAGGCCGTAATCGCCTGCGCCGCCAGACCGCGTATTGTGCCGCCCAGGGCCGATTGTGTTGCGGCTTCGTCCCGTCCTAGGCTCGCCCGGCAATGTGCGTCAAAGAGGGGGACATCTCATGCGGACGAGACGAACGGCTTGGGTGGCTACCCTCATGGGCGCCGCTACCTGTATGGGTGGAGATGCGCTGGCGGTCGACCTCCCGCAGCGCAAGCCGGGCCTGTGGGAGATCACCCTGCACATGGCCGAAAAGAACCGGCCACCCCCCGTAATGAAACTGTGCATCGATGCCGCGACGGATGCCGAGTTCCTCAAACTTGGCATGAGCACAATGCAGGGCATGTGCAGTCGGAACGACATCCAACGGAACGGCAATATTGTCACCATGGACGCCGAATGTCGCATGGGCGAGAGCAAAATGACGTCCCACTCGGTCATGACCTTTACCGGGGACATAGCTTACAAGGCTGACGTCACATCCCACTTTGATCCGCCGATGATGGGTCTCAGCGACTCGTCGATGACGCAGGAAGCAAGGTGGGCCAGCCCGTGTCCCGGCGACATGCGGCCGGGTGACATGATCGGGCCAACCGGCGCAAAGATGAACCTGAAATCACCAGGGCGGTGACGTCGCCGGGAACGATACGCCCATAATACATGGGCTCCGGCCAACCCGCCGCTGCCTGATCACCGCGTACCTGCGTCAGGCGTGCGCCCGGGGCCGATGCGCGGCCCCGGGGCTATACTCACATCGCTTTGCAGACCCCTCAGGACCCCAGGCGCCAGCCGATCTCGCCTGCCAGGCTCTCAAAGAAATCGAGATCGTACGCCAGCTCCGGCGTTGCACGCACCCGCTCGTCGATCTTGTGGGCGTCGTTGCCCACCAGGATGCGCCACTGATCCGCCTTGACGCCATTCAGGATAATGGTCGCCGCGGCAGCCGCGGTCGTCGGGGCGTCCTCCAGAAAACGCCGAGCGCGCTCTTTCAGAAAAGTCCTGATGTCATCATCGGACATCTTCGATACGTCCTTGCCCGCCGCGGCAATGCGCGAGCGCACAAACGCGACCTCCTTCTCGGTGATCTGATCCAACTCGTTGCCGGTTTGAATCTTCCGCGAATTGACGAAGATCGAAGTTCCGATATGGCCCGGCATCACGACCGAACATTTGACATGCGGCGCGTTCATCCGCAGGTCGGTGATCAGCGCCTCGGTAAAGCCCTTCACCGCAAATTTGGCCGCGGAATAGGCGGTGTGCGGTACTGCCGGCCCGATCGACGCCCAGAAGCCGTTGACGCTGCTGGTGTTGACGATGTGACCTTGGTCCGCCTTCTGCAGCATCGGCAGGAAGGCGCGGGTATTGTTGTAAACGCCGCCCCAACAGATGTTGAAGGTCTTTTCCCACTCCTCGCGGCTGTTGGCGATCATGCTGCCGCCACCGCCGATCCCCGCATTGTTGAACAACAGATGGATCGTGTCGGTATCCTGCTGCTGGGCGACCTCATCACGGAATTTCTGCACCTGCGCAGCATCGGATACGTCCGCCAGGTGGGTGGTGATCCGCAGTCCATGCGGCAGCCGCTCCGCCTCGCAGAGCCGTTTGGTTTCCGCCATCGGCGATGCGAACACATCACACATCGCGACATTGCAGCCCTCGGCCACGAGTTGGCGCACGAGTTCGCGCCCCATCCCCGTTCCACCGCCGGTGACAACCGCAATCCTGCCAGTAAAATCCTGCATTTGTTGTTCCTCCCCTGGCTCACGCCGTGGATCTGAACGCGGGCGTCGTCAATCGTCAATTGGCAACGCCTGGGCCGGGAACGCCGGGCTGGACAAACCGTTCCGGGAACGGCCAAAAATATCATGTCTTCCCTGCCTGTGCCTGTGCCTGTGCCTGTGCCTGTGCCCGTGCCCGTGCGTGTGCCTGTGCGGGTCGGCGTTGGGGTGGCCAGGTGGCTTTGATCCAGCCCGCAGCCGGATCATCCAGCGCGCCGCGCATGTCACGCTGTCCTCGCCTCGATCTTCGCTTCGGTGCACAGTTTGATGTAGATCGTATACCGATAATAACAAACGGGGATGGAAATGGCTCGTATCCGGATAATCCACTGGGCAATCGTGCTGTTCATCCTCGCCGCAGGGGCCAACGCCCAGACGCCGGCATCCTTGTCATCGACATCGCCGGCCCCCGCAAGCGCCCCAACCGGCAACGCCGACAGCCACGGCGGCACGGTCGCGGCGCAGCCACCGCCGCACGCGGTCATCCCGTCCTGTTCAGAGCCCGCGAACGCGGCGACCACGTCCTCTCCGCCGATCAGCGTAACCGTCAATCCGGCAACGATCTGGCAGCCGCGCGGCGGGGAGGTGATTGTCGCGGTCGTGGCCGACGCAGCCCTCCTTAAAGGCTTCACCGCCCGCGCCTGCTTCGGTTGGAGCGCCGCGGGCGCCGACAAGTTCTTCACCCCAGAAAATCTCGCGCATTTCGGCGAGGCCTTTATCCGCATCAGGCCTTCAGACACGTTGGGTCTGGTCAATCTAGGGATCGTGGTCCCCGATCTGCCCGAGGCGTCGTCGGACGTGATCACCCGCTGGCTGGCTGGCGCGCGATCGACCGGCCTGGGCGTGGTTCCGGTCGCCGACATGCGTCTTATTGGCTACAGCGATGCCGGTGTGCTGTTCGACGTTGTCCGCCCCGTCGGCGTGACCAGCGTCCGCTTTTCGCTGCTGCTTGTCGCCATCAGCATCATCGCCGCCATGCTGGTGCTGCACCAACTCTCGGCCGATGGGATGTCCACCCGGTCCTTCATACCGGGAGAAAAAGCCATCCCGAAGGTGCTGCGACTTGCCGCCCGGTTCATGACCTTCCGATGGGTCCTGCATCTTATTCAGGATGGCAATGGCCGAGCCAGCCTGTCGGCTTTCCAGATTCTGCTCTGGTCAATATTGGTGGCGGCAAGCGCGATCTACGTGATGGCGCTCTCCGGCAGCCTGATCAACATCACCCCCGGCACCCTGATCTTGCTCGGTATTGCAGGTGCGGCCGGCCTGATAACCGCCGGAGCGGGCAGAAGCGGCCCAACGGATACGCAACGCCCACCAGGTGCGCAACGCCAAACGGATACGCAACGCCCACCGGATACGCAACGAATCACCGATTCGGCACAAGCGGCGCAAGTGCCGGTCCGGCCGTCGTCCGACCGGCGCGATGCTGGCCCGCGCTGGGCCGATCTGGTGCGCGACGATGACGACATGCCGGAGGTCACGCGTCTGCAGATGCTGTTTTTCACCGTGGTCAGCGCCGGTTTCGTCGCGCTGCAAGTGCTGAACAACTACGTCATACCGGATATTCCGTCCGGTTATCAAGTCTTGATGGGGATCAGCAACGGTATCTACGTCGGCAAGAAATTCACTTGACAGAAATGAAATTCTGGGTTTGATGCACGATGCTGCGCTCCGTTCCGACACGCGACGTCAGAATATCCAGTCAAAACATCATTCCTGTCGGCCGGTGCAGGCTGTTGAAGACTATGGTAAGTTTCCTGTGGAACGATGAAAAGCCAATATGATACCAGGGCTGCATGCGTCTTCGCCCATTTCACGACATGGATACTGCCCCGCTTGATGGACGGATCGTCGAGGTTCGCCGAGGCTCCAGGGTCGTGCTGGCCTATTGGAGCAACCAGATGAAAGGCTGGATAGATGACGAGAAGGATACGCCCCGGGTGCTGAAGGTCGTTACTGGATGGCGACCAGTTGACTGCACCCGATGGGGAAGCGTGCCCTGAGTGCGCCTTCAGGCTGACTGTATAGTCAGCGCGCTCTATCGCTGTGTTTGAGCGAGCAACTTTATCACCCCGACTGTTCCCGTCAGGGTGATGTCGCTCTAACCTCGCCTGCCCGAACAGGCAGACCCTTGGGCAGGGGCAGGTTCGCTGTCATCCCAACCCCGCGCGATACGTCCGCCGGGCGGCAGCGGCGCCTCCCGCTGCCCGACCGTATCAGCCGGTCAGCCCCGCAACTTTCATCAGCCCCCGCATCGCCAAGGCCGCGACGCCCAGCGCCAGGACGCTGGCGGACCAGATCGCCACCAGCCACAGGATGCGCCGGCCCCACATCAGTGGTAGCCCTCGCTCCCCGTGACCTTGCCGCGGAACACGTAATAGGCCCAGCCGGTATAGGCCAGGATGATCGGGATGATCACCACCGCGCCGACCAGCGCGAAACCCTGGCTCTGCGGCGGCGCGGCGGCATCACGGAACGAAATCCCGGGCGGAATGATGTTCGGCCACAGGCTGATCGCCAGGCCGGTGTAGCCCAGGAACAGCAGGAACAGCGCCAGCAGGAACGGCCCGGCACGAGGAACCTTGCCGTGCGCACCGCCGGTCAGCAGCCGCAGCAACTGCCAGCTCGTCGCCACCACCAGGATCGGCACCGGCGCGAAATAGAAGATGTTCGGCATGCGAGAACCAGCGCGTCGGCGATGTCCGCATGGGCCAGCGGGGTCCACAGGCTGACGATGCCGATCCCGACCAGCAGCACCGGCACGATGCGGCGGGCAAAGGCGATCATGCGGCCTTGCAGCGCGCCCTCGGTCTTCATCGTCAGCCAGGTGCTGCCCAGCAGGGCGTAGGCAACGATCACGCCCAGCGCCGGTGAACACGCTGAACGGCGTCAGCCAGTCCAGCGCGCCGCCGTCGTAGGACGGCCCGGTCACCGCGAACCCGTTGATGAACGCGCCCAGCGCCGCGCCCTGGCAAAACGCCGCCAGATAGGACCCGCCGGCGAACGCCACGTCCCAGAACGCGCCGGTGTGCCTGGATCGGCCTTGAAGCGGAACTCGAACGCCACGCCGCGCAGGATCAGTCCCGATCAGCATCAGCACGATCGGGATATACAGCGCGCTCAGCAGCACCGAGTAGGCGAGCGGGAAGGCCGCCAGCAGCCCGGCGCCGCCCAGCACCAGCCAGGTCTCGTTGCCGTCCCAGACGGGCGCCACGGTGTTGACCATCATGTCGCGGTCGCGCGGTTGCCGGCACGAACGGGAACAGGATGCCGATGCCCAGGTCGAACCCGTCCATGACGACATACATCATCAGGCCGAAGGCGATGATCAGCACCCAGATCAGCGAAAGGTCGATGCCCATCGGTGCTATTCCTCCGCCGCGCTCGACGTGGGATCGATCTCGGGCGCCGCCGACAGCGGCCGGGCCGGGCGCTGCTGCGGGTGCATCGGTGTCCGCCGGCGCGGCGGTGCCATGCCGCGGTCGGGTCCCTGACGGCGACCAGCTTCAGCAGGTAGGTGATGCCGGTGCCGAACACCGCGCAATACACCACGACGAAAATCAGCAGGCTGGCGCTCAGCGCCAGGGCCGAGTGGTGGGACGACAGCGTCCGCGGTGCGCATGACGCCATAGACGACCCAGGGCTGCCGGCCGATCTCGGTGGTCATCCAGCCGGCCAGCATGGCGATGATGCCCGCCGGCCCCATCGCCACCGCGAAGCGCAGGAACAGGCGCTGTTCGATACAGCTGCCCGCGCCAGCGCAGCCAGGCGCCGCCGACGCCCAGCAGCAGCATCAGCATGCCCAGGCCGACCATGACGCGGAAGGTCCAGAAGATGATCGTCGAATTCGGCCGATCCTGCGGCGGGAAATCGTTCAGGCCCTTGATCTGGCCGTCCCAGGTATGGGTCAGGATCAGGCTGCCCAGATGCGGGATCTCGATCGCGTCCAGGGTCTTCTGCTGCGCCATGTCCGGCCAGCCGAACAGGATCAGCGGCACGCCCTCGCCGGGTTCGTTCGACCAGTGGCCCTCCATCGCGGCGATCTTGGCGGGCTGGTACTCCAGCGTGTTGCAGGCCGTGCTGGTCGCCGGCGAAGATCTGGATCGGCGCGGTGACCAGCACCATCCACATCGCCATCGAGAACATCGTCTTGACCCGCGGATTGTCGCGGTATTTCAGCAGGTGCCAGGCGCCGGCCGCGCCGACGAACAGCGCCGTCGCCAGGAAGGCCGCCAGCCCCATATGCGCCAGGCGATACGGGAACGACGGGTTGAAGATCACCGCCAGCCAGTCGGTCGGCACGACCCGGCCGTCGATGACCTCGTAGCCCTGCGGCGTCTGCATCCAGCTGTTCGACGCCAGGATCCAGGTCATCGACACCAGCGTTCCGGCCGCGACCATCAGCGTGGCGAAGAAATGCAGCCCCGGCCCGACCTTGCGCCAGCCGAACAGCATCACGCCCAGGAACCCGGCCTCCAGGAAGAACGCCGTCAGCACCTCATAGGCCAGCAGCGGGCCGGTGACGCCGCCGGCAAAGGCCGAGAAATAGCTCCAGTTGGTGCCGAACTCGTAGGCCATGACCAGGCCGGAGACCACGCCCATGGCGAAGTTCACCGCGAAGGCCTTCGACCAGAAATGGTACAGGTCGAGATAGACCGCGTCCTTCCGCAGCAGCCACAGACCCTCCAGCACCGCGAGGTAGCTGCCAAGGCCGATGGTGATCGCCGGGAAGATGATGTGGAAGGAGATCGTGAAGCCGAACTGGATGCGTGGCCAGCAGCAGCGGATCAAGATCTAACATCAATGCCTTCCGCTCCTCATCGCTCAATGCCCCGTCTGCCGAGCGTGGCCAATCCCGCGCGTGGGTCACCCCAGGCACGGGTCGGGCCATGCATGGCCGCCCGCTTCGTCCCGCGGGGCGTGCAGCCAGCATGTCGGTGCGCATCCTCATGATGCAATGGCAGTATGCGTGCCAGTCAGGAAAGCGTGCGGTGCTCGATCGGCGTGTTTACCTCCAATACGTTTCGATGCGGTGGCGCCGCGGTGGACCGGCCCGTCGGCAGGGCCGTCAGCTGGCCTGTCAGCTTTGCCGCGGTGTCACCGTGACCGCCACGTGCACGGTGGCGTCGCCCGGAATAAGCTTCACCGCGAAGCTGTCGCTGCCAGTGAACCCGCGGTCCGGCGTGTAGTCGATCCGCGTGTCGTCGCCGACCGCGTGGATCACCACCGTGCCATGGCCGGGACGCGCCATCAGCAGCCCGGCGCCAAACGGCTTGGAGCCATCCTGCTGCAGCCGGCAGACCACACCAGCCGCCGTCATTGGCCACCTTGATCGCCGCATCGGCGGTTTGTCCCGCGGCCGGACTGATCTTCGGCGCCTCGCAGACCTTGGCGCCGCCAGTCAGATCGGCGGCGTAGGTCCGCAGCCTGGACGCAACCGACCCGCCGCCGGAGTTCGGGGAGCAGCAGGTCAGCAGCAGGCCCGTCACAACAAGGGCCGCGGCCGCGATGTGTCTGGTCAGAAAGGCGATGCCTGCCGCGTGCAGCGTGTTGCCCGCACGGGGGATTGCCCGGTTTTCGGTCATGTCGTCTGAGCCTCTGTCTAGAATAATGTCGGGCCGTAACCGACCACCATGGAGTCGTCCCATGGGTCCGGCGGACGGCACATAGACCGCCTGGGCCAGCGATTGGAAGCCGAGACTGACGATCCTGGCGGAACGCCGAAGAATCCGAGTGCACCGCGTCGTCACCCGCCGGAACCGCCGTGGGATAACGTTCAGACCGTGATCGGACCTTCAACCATGCGCCACCGCTTGTCCCGGCGCGGCCGGAATGCTTAATGGCGGCCCGCCGTCACGGATAACCCGGACCACAACCGCGAGGCCGCCAGGACCACGATGAACACCAACGCCCCCAGCTTTCAGGACCTGATCCTGCGCCTGCACGCTTTCTGGGCGCGCCAGGGCTGCGTCATCCTGCAGCCCTACGACGTCGAGATGGGCGCCGGCACCTTCCACCCGGCCACGACCCTGCGCGCCCTCGGGCCCAAAGCCCTGGCGCGCCGCCTACGTCCAGCCCAGCCGCCGCCCGACCGACGGCCGCTACGGCGAGAACCCGAACCGGCTGCAGCACTATTACCAGTACCAGGTGATCATGAAGCCCAGCCCGGCGGACGCGCAGGAGCTGCTGCTGGCGTCGCTACCGCGAGATCGGCCTGGACCCGCTGCGGCACGATTTCCGCTTCGTCGAGGACGACTGGGAAAGCCCGACCCTGGGCGCCTGGGGCCTGGGCTGGGAGGTCTGGTGCGACGGCATGGAGGTCGGCCAGTTCACCTATTTCCAGCAGGTCGGCGGCATCCCGGTGACGCTGCCCAGCTTCGAGATGACCTACGGCCTGGAACGCCTGGCGATGTATGTCCAGGACAGGGAGAACGTCTACGACCTCGATTTCAACGGCGCCGGGCGTGTACCTACGGCGACGTGTTCCTGCGCGCCGAACGCGAATACAGCGCCTATAATTTCGAGTTCGCCGACACCGCCATGCTGTCCCGCCATTTCGCCGATGCCGAGGCGGAATGCGCCGCGCTGCTGGACCGCAAGCTGGCGCTGCCGGCCTATGACCAGTGCATCAAGGCCAGCCACCTGTTCAATCTGCTGGACGCGCGCGGCGTGATCAGCGTGACCGAACGCGCCAGCTATATCGGCCGGGTGCGGGCGCTGGCGAAAGGCTGCTGCGAGGCCTGGGTCGCCGGGGAGGCGGCATGAGCCGACGGGCATTTACCGATTGGCGATGGCCGGCTGAGCGCCGCGCCCGCGCAAGACACCCGCGAACCCCTGCTGTTCAAGAGGCGACGACATTTCGGCCAAACCGACGCTCGAGCCGCGCGTCTGAAAGACTGACATGCCCGAATTCTTCCTGGAACTGTTCAGCGAGGAAATCCCCGCCCGCATGCAGCGCGGCGCCGCGGCGGAGCTTGAGCGCGGCATCACCGACAGCGCTGGCGGCCATCGCCCCCACCGACATCGCCACCTGGTTCGGCCCCCGCCGCATCGCCCTCGCGCGCCGAGGTCGCCGCCGAGGTCGCCGCCGCCAGCTCCACCGAACGCGGGCCCGCGCGCCAGCGCGCCGGAGCAGGCGCTGACCGGCTTTCTGCGCAAGCACAACGCCAGCCGCGAGCAGCTGCGCCAGGAAGGCGACTACTGGGTGCTGGAGAAAAGCGCCGCCGCGGTCTCCGCCGCCGACCTGATCGCCGGCGCCATGCCCGGCCTGCTGCGCCGCTTTGCCTGGCCGAAATCCATGCGCTGGGGCGGCACCAGCAGCTTCGTCTGGGTCCGCCCGCTGCGCCGCATCGTCTGCCTGCTGGACGGCGCGGTCGTGCCGTTCGACCTGCGGGACGGCGCCGACGACGGCCATGGCCTGGCCAGCGGCAACCTGACCGAGGGCCACCGCTTCCACGCCCCCGGCGCCTTCGCCGTCACCAGCGCCGCCGACTGGCAGCGAGCAACTGCGCGCACAGCCGCGTGCTGGTCGACGCCGCCGACCGCAAGCGCGTCATCGCCGACCGCATCGCCGGCCTCGCCGCCGAAAAATCGCTGACCGTCGTCGACGATCCCGGCCTGCTGGAGGAAGTCGCCGGCCTGGTCGAATGGCCCGTCCCGCATCTCGGCCGCATCGCCGACGAGCACATGGACCTGCCGCCCGAGGTCATGCAGGTCTCGATGCGGGTCAACCAGCGCTACTTCGCGCTGCGCACCGCCGACGGCGCGGCCGCCCCCTGGTTCGCCTTCGTCGCCAACATCCAGGCCGAGGACAACGGCGCCGTCATCATCGCCGGCAACGAACGCGTGCTGCGCGCCCGCTTCGCCGACGCCCGCCATTTCTGGGACCTCGACCGCAAGACCCGGCTGGAAACCCGCGATCCCGGCGCTGGACAACGTCACCTTCCACGCCAAGCTCGGCACCCAGGGCGACCGCGTCCGCCGGCTGACGCCGCCTGGCCGGCGACGATCGCCGCCGCTGGTCGGCGCCGACCCCGCCCTGGCCGCCCGGGCCGCGCAGCTGGCGAAGGCCGACCTGGTCACCGGCATGGTCGGGGAGTTCCCCGAACTGCAAGGCGTCATGGGCCGCTACTACGCCCTGCATGACGGCGAAGCCGCCGACGTCGCCGACGCCATCCGCGACCACTATGCGCCGCGCGGCCCGGCCGAACCGGCGCCGTCCGCGCCGGTTTCCATCGCCGTCGCGCTGGCCGACAAGCTGGACCAACTGACCGGCTTCTTCGCGATCGGCGAAAAGCCGACCGGCTCCGGCGACCCCTATGCGCTGCGCCGCGCGGCCCTGGGCGTCATCCGGATCATCCGCGAGAACGGGCTTGCGGCTTGCGATCTGCGTCACGCTGCTGGCCGCCGCCACGGCGCCGACGCCGGCCACCGTCCAGGCGGTGTTCGCACTTCATCATCGAACGCCTGGTCGTGCAGCTTCGCGCCGAGGGCGCGCGCTACGACGTGCTGAACGCGGTGTTCGCCGCCAAGGGCCTCGACCAGGACGACGACCTCGTCGCCCTGCTGGCCCGCACCGACGCCGTCGCCAGCCTGCTGCAGACGCCGGACGGCGCCAACCTGCTGACCGCCTACCGCCGCGCCGCCAACATCCTGCGCATCGAGGAGCGCAAGGACGGCCCGCACACCGACGCCGCCGATCCGGATCTGTTACCGGGAACCGCCGAGATTGACCTGGATCATGCGCTGGCCGCCTGCCGGTGTCGTAGTCGCAGCTGCTGCGACGAGGAAGCCTACGGTCCGGCGATGACGCACGATGGCAGGTCTGCGCGCGCCGCTGGATGCGTTCTTCGAAAAGGTGACCGTGAACGCCACCGGAGCCGGATTTGCGCCGCAATCGTTTGCGTTTGCTCAATCAGGTCCGGTCCATCATGGATCAGATCGCCGATTTTTCCCGTATCGAAGGCTAGAATGAGGTCCGCCATGACCAAGTGGGTTTACAGCTTCGGCGCCGGCCACAACGAAGGCCGGGCGGATATGCGCAACCTGCTTGGCGGCAAGGGCGCCAACCTGGCCGAGATGGCCTCGATCGGCCTGCCGGTCCCGCCCGGCTTCACCATCACCACCGAGGTCTGCACCGCCTTCTACGACAACAACCGCAAATACCCGGACGACCTGAAGGCGCAGGTCGACGCCGCGCTGGCGCGTGATCGAAAAGGCCGTCGGCCTGAACTTCGGCGACCAGGCGCATCCGCTGCTGGTGTCGGTGCGCTCCGGCGCGCGCGTCTCGATGCCCGGCATGATGGACACCGTGCTGAACCTCGGCCTGAACGACATGACCGTCGAGGGCCTGGCCAAGGCCGCCAACGATCCACCGCTTCGCCTGGGACTCCTACCGCCGCTTCATCCAGATGTACGGCTCGGTCGTGCTGGGCGTCGACCACCACCGGTTCGAGGAAATCATCGAGCACGCCAAGCTGGACGCCGACGTGATCGAGGACACCGCGCTGACCGCGCGACAACTGGCGCCAGGTGGTCGAGGGCTACAAGGACCTGGTGCACGCAGGAGACCGGCAAGCCGTTCCCGCAGGACCCGCACGAGCAGCTTTGGGGCGCGATCGGCGCCGTGTTCGGCTCGTGGATGAACCCGCGCGCGATCACCTATCGCCGCCTGCACGACATCCCCGCCGAATGGGGCACCGCCGTCAACGTCCAGGCCATGGTGTTCGGCAACATGGGCAACGACTGCGCCACCGGCGTCTGCTTCACCCGCGATCCGTCGACCGGCGAGAACATGTTCTACGGCGAGTATCTGGTGAACGCGCAGGGCGAGGACGTCGTCGCCGGCATCCGCACGCCGCAGCCGCTGTCGCAAGTCGGTCGCCAAGGCCGGGCGAAATCCCGCTGGAGACGGCGATGCCGGACGCCTACGCGCGAACTGATGGAGGTCCGCGCCAACGCTGGAAAAGCACTACAAGGACATGCAGGACATCGAGTTCACCGTGCAGCAGCACAAGCTGTACATGCTGCAGACCCGCAACGGCAAGCGCACCGCCGCGGCGTCGCTGCGCATGGCGGTGGAAATGGCCCGCGAGGGCCTGATCGACGAAGCCGAGGCGGTGATGCGGGTCAATCCGTCCTCGCTGGATCAGCTTGCTGCACCCGATGCTCGACCCGAAGGCGCCGCGCACCTTGCTGGGCAAGGGCCTGCCGGCCAGCCCGGGCGCGGCCTCCGGCACCGTCGTGTTCAGCGCCGACGAAGCCGAAAGCCGCGCCGCCAAGGGCGAAGCGGTCATCCTGGTCCGCATCGAGACCAGCCCGGAAGACATCCACGGCATGCACGCCGCCCAGGGCATCCTGACCACGCGCGGCGGCATGACCAGCCACGCCGCGGTGGTCGCCCGCGGCATGGGCCGGCCCTGCGTCGCCGGCGCCGGCGGCATCAGCGTCGACTACAACAGCCAGGTGCTGGCCGCCGGCGGCAAGTTCATCCGCGCCGGCGAGATCGATCACCCTCGACGGCGCCACCGGCGAGGTCTTCGTCGGCTCCGTCGCGATGATCGAGCCGGCGATGTCCGGCGATTTCGGCACGCTGATGGAATGGGCCGACAAGCACCGCCGCATGGGCGTGCGCGCCAACGCCGAAACGCCGCTGGACGCCGAAACCGCCCGCAAGTTCGGCGCCGAGGGCATCGGCCTGTGCCGCACCGAACACATGTTCTTCGACCCGGAGCGCATCCTGGCGGTGCGGCAGATGATCATCTCCAACACCGAATCCGGCCGCCGCACCGCGCTGGCGCGCCTGCTGCCGTTCCAGCGGGAGGATTTCCGCCAGCTCTTCACCATCATGGCCGGCCTGCCGGTGACGATCCGCCTGCTCGATCCGCCGCTGCATGAATTCCTGCCGCATGCCGACCAGGAAATGCAGGAAGTGGCGGACAGCCTGGGCACCGACATCGACACCATCCGCCAGCGCGCCGCGGAACTCGCCGAAGCCAACCCGATGCTCGGCCATCGCGGCTGCCGCCTGGGGATCGCCTATCCCGGAAATCTACGAAATGCAGGCGCGCGCGATCTTCGAAGGCGCCATCGCCGTCGCCAAGGAAACCGGCAAGGCCCCGCATCCGGAGATCATGATCCCGCTGGTCGGCATGAAGAAGGAACTGGAGATCACCCGCGCCCAGGTCGACAAGGTCGCCGCGGAAGTGTTCGCCGAAACCGGCACCACGATCGAATACAGCGTCGGCACGATGATCGAGCTGCCGCGCGCCGCGCATGCTGGCCGACAAGATCGCCGAGGTCGCCGACTTCTTCAGCTTCGGCACCAACGACCTGACCCAGACGGTGTTCGGCCTGTCCCGCGACGATGCCGGCAAGTTCCTGCCGCATTACGTCGAGGCCGGAATTCTGCCGAAGGACCCGTTCGTCTCGATCGATATCGAAGGCGTCGGCGAGATGGTCCGCATCGCCGCCGAGAAAGGGCCGCGCGACGAAGAACGCACCTCAAGCTGGGGATTTGCGGCGAACACGGCGGCGATCCCGGCCTCGATCGCGTTCTGCGAGCAGGTCGGCCTGGATTACGTGTCCTGCAGCCCGTTCCGCGTGCCGGTGGCCCGTCTGGCGGCGGCGCAGGCGGCGTTGGGTGCGGCAAGCGACCGGACGGCCTAGAGTGTGATCGTTTGAGGTTAACCCAACTTCAGACGTGAATAGCCCTCTCAAACAAAAACTCTTAAGGCCTGAAAGGTTCACCCTGAACCTATCAGGCTCCAGGGCGCGATCCGCCGCAAGTGCGTCGGCACGCCGATAAAGCTGCCCGGTCAAACTCAGGCTCAGGGCTTGTTCAACACCGCGAACGGTCGCGCCTACTGTTGCGCAAGCCCCGAGCCTGGACATGGACATGCAGAGCCGAGTGCCGGGAATGCGCCGGTCGTGATGCCCGGCCGGCGAAGTCAGGGCATTGGCGACTTGAAGCAACTCAGCCTGACTGGAACAGTCCGGCTGATTGACTTGCCCGTGAAAGATCACAGCCAGAGCGTTCATGGGCAGCCGCAAGCGCTCCGGCCCACCCATCCGAGTTCTCCTGAAATCATACGGGTTATTTATTTTGATATATCAAGATCAGGCGGTCCTGGCACACCCGGACTGCTGTGTTTAATCCCAGATATATCGGGTCAGACACTTTGAACTTGTACCAACCTTACGCTCCCCACGGCACCGCATAAACGTCCGAAGCGCACTGACCCTACCGGTTTGCGCGCACCAGCTATCTGGTAAAGGACGAAAATCCCCAAGCGGACCAATTCGGGCCATATCCGTATCGATATAGCACTGTCTATCGCGCTGCCAACAGATCTTGCCGCAAACGATAATCGTGCCGGCTCAGGACAAATCATGTCCATAACTAGCAAAATCCGATTTACAAAGCATCGGCCTTCCAACATCGTGCCCCGTGGGTGCTAAGCTATCGTCTGACTAGCGACACTGTTCGGGGAGTCGGTCGGCAACAAATGAACAACAATGTTCCCCATGCTGACAACAACCGCGCAGTTACGGCTGGAAACGTGCATCTCGACAATTGTAACCGCGAGCAGGTGCAGTTCTCAGGCGCTGTCCAGCCGCACGGTGCATTGCTGGTGTTGGCCGAACCGGAACTACACATCCTCCAGGCCAGCGCCAACTGCTCCACATTGCTCGGCACGCCCGAAGTCGCCTCCCTGCTCGGTCAAAAAATCGACGTCGTCGTCGGACACGTTGCAGCCGGCGATTTGCGCGAACGGATAGAAAGACAATCGACCAATTTCGCGAACGGACCCGTCCATGTTCTTCGCGTCGACCTGGGCGACAACCGCTTCGACACCTTCATTCATCGAATCGACGACGGCCTGATCGTCGAATTTGAAATCGTTCGCATCCAGGGTCCGCCACTGCTCGATCTCTATTCAGAGCTGCAGACCACACTCACCCGGTTACGGGCGACAAACGGCCTGCAGGCGTTACTCGATTTGTCTTGTCGGCGAATAGGTCAGTTGACCGGATACGACCGGGTCATGGCCTACAAATTTCTCGACGACGGCAGCGGTGAGGTGATGGCCGAAACACACGCTACCGGTCTCCAGTCCTATCTCGGCCTGCGTTATCCCACCAGCGATATCCCGGTTCCGGCCCGCCGTCTCTTTGCCCTGAGTTGGCTGCGTCACCTGCCGAATTCTGGTACACGGCAGTGCCGCTTGTCCCGGAGATGAGCCCCATCACCGGTGGCCCGCTCGACCAGAGCCGCGGCTTGCTGCGCAGCGTATCGGTCATGTACACCGACTACCTGAAAAACATGGGCGCGCATGGCACCATGGTGATGCCCTTGATGAAGGGCCGGCGTCTGTGGGGCCTGATTTCCTGTATCCACCATTCCGGCCCGCTGCATGTGCCGCTCGAACAGCGCATGGCTACCGAATTTCTGGTCCACATGCTGTCCATGATGATGGACGCAAAGGAAGAGGCGGAAACCTACCAGGTACAGACTGAGCATGGCCGTCGCGGTCTCCGATTTGACCCGCGCGATGGCCAACGAGGCGGCCTTTCAGCCAGGCCTGACCAAGCGCGGCGCAAACATTCTAAATCTTTTCGAAGCAACCGGTGCGGCGGTAGCGACCGCGGACGCCTTGGTGCTGATAGGCAAGACGCCGAGCGAAGCGCAGGTGCAAGGGCTTATCCAGTGGTTGGCGAAGCGGGAGGACGAAAACCCGATCTTCGCCACCGATGGCCTGAGCGCGCTCTACCCGCCCGCGGCTGACTACAAGGACACTGCTTCCGGCCTGCTGGCGGCAAGGCTGACAACACACCGGACGGACTATCTCATCTGGTTCCGCTGCGAACTGGTACAGACCGTGCACTGGGCCGGCAATCCCGACAAGCCGATGGAGGTCGTCGAAGTCGACGGCGAAATTCGTCTTTCACCGCGCGGATCCTTCGCGCTCTGGAAGCAATCGGTGTTCGGCAAATCAGGGCCATGGCGGGATATCGAGATCGCCGCCGCGGCCAACCTCCGCCAGGCGGTGCTGGAGGCGATCTTGCGCCAGGCAGAGGCGCTGGAACAGACCAACCGCGAATTATCCCGCAGCAACGCCGAACTCGACAGCTTTGCCTATGTCGCCTCCCACGACCTGAAGGAACCGCTGCGCGGCATATCCAACTACGCTACCTTCCTGACGCGTGGATATGCCGAGAAACTCGGCGAGGACGGCCGAGACAAGCTCCAGACCATCCAGCGGCTCGCCCACCGCATGGACGAATTGATCGACAGCCTGCTGCATTATGCCCGCGTCGGCCGTGTCGATCTGGCACTTGCAGACAACGATCTAAACGTCGTCCTCGACGAATCCCTGGTTACACTGCAAACCCGCATCGAGGAGGCCGGGGTGGACATCAGGCGTCATCGATGTTTGCCCGTGATCCGCTGCGACCGTGTCCGTGTCAGGGAAATGTTGGTCAACCTGGTTTCCAATGCGCTGAAGTACAACGACCATGTCAGCGGACGTTGGGTGGAGATTGGCTGCATCGATCCGGCGGAAGCAGGCGGCACGCCGGTTTTCTTTGTACGCGACAACGGCATCGGTATCGATCCGGCACAGCATCAACGCGTCTTTCAGATCTTCCGGCGTCTGCATGCACGCAATGCCTATGGCGGCGGAAGCGGGGCCGGACTGACAATTGTCAAGCGCGTCGCTGAACGTCACGGCGGGCAGGTCTGGGTCGAATCCGCGTTGCATGAAGGTGCGACCTTCTACTTTACCTTGGCGTCATACAGTAAGGCAGCATGATGCCCACACTGACTGACCGTCGCACCATCCTGGCAATTGATGACAGCGACGAAGACTTCGAGGTTCTGCGCATGTCTCTTATGGCGGCCGGTGCGATGAACCCGCTTATGCGCTGTACCGAGGCCGGGCCCGCCCTGAAGTTTCTGGATCAGCATGCCGACGCCGCCCACGGGGAAAGTCTCCCCGCCTTGGTGCTGCTTGATCTCAATCTGCCCGATATGGACGGACGGGAACTTCTCAGTCGGGTACGGGAAGATGCTCGTTTGCAAGCAGTTCCGATGATCATATTGTCCACCTCGACCAACCCACATGATGTATTGGCTTGCTACAGGTCGTTCGCGAACGGTTACTTGGTCAAGCCGGTTGAACTTGAAAAATTCGAAGCAATGATACGGACTTTAGTGGATTTCTGGCTCCGCGTTGCCTTGATCCCCGCATCGTTTTCAGAGAAAATCTAGCGAAATGACGGACCCGGCACACTTGTCCCTACTGATCGTGGACAATTCGCCAGAGGACCGGTTCGCGATACGAATGTTCCTGTCCGCCTCCACCCTGGCCGGCTGTTCCATCCACGAAGCCGACGGTGGCCTGTCGGGACTCGCGGCGATGCAACGGCTGCGCCCTGACTGCGTGCTGCTCGACTACCGTCTGCCCGATATGGACGGGCTCGCGGTCCTTGATCGCGCCCGAGCCGCAAACACCGACCCCCAGTTTGCCGTCGTCGTGCTGACCGGCGGCGGTGACGAAGCCACGGCCGCCGCCGCCCTGCAGGCGGGAGCACAGGACTATCTGCCAAAGGATTACCTCAACGAAAAATCGCTACCGCTGACAATTCGCAACGCCATCAACCGCTTCGCTCTGGTCCGGTCGCGGCGCGAACATGAAGAAAAGCTGCAACTGTTCATCGATCGCGCACCCGCGGCGGTAGCCATGTTCGACCGGGACATGCGGTTTCTGCAGGTCAGCCGCCGCTATGTGCGCGACGCGGTTCCGGATGCGTCGAAGCCTGACAATCTTATCGGCCGCATTATTTACGATGCCATACCGGACCTTCCGGACGACTGGCGTGCGGCGCACCGGCGTGCGCTGGCGGGCGAGACCTTGGCGGTCGAGGAAGACCGCTTTGTGCGGGCTGATGGACGGGTCGAGTGGTGGCGCTGGGAAATGACGCCATGGTTTGAAGCAGAAGGCGATGTCGCCGGCATCTTGTTGTTCGCGGAACGGATAGATGCACGCAAACACGTCGAAGATGCGCTGCGCATGAGTGAAGAACGCCTGCGCATCAGCCAGGAAACCGGCAAAATCGGTTGTTTTGAGCAGGACATTACAACCGGTAGCCTGTACTGGTCCGAGCAGCAGTATAAGATCTTTGGGTTGAGTATATTGCCGGCGTGCCCGATCACATTCGACAAATGGCTGCGGCTTATTCATCCCGATGATCGCGCCCGTATCGCCGAGCAGGCTCGCCATGCCGTAAATTCGCCAGACATCAACGCGACAACACTCGTCTATCGCATCACGCCGCCGACACAGGGCAGGGCCGGTCTAAGATGGATTCATGTTGATGCAGAAATAAAGCGCGATCCCCGGGGAAAACCGCTGCGGATGATCGGCGTCAGCATGGATATCACCGAACGGCGCGAAACCGAAATGACATTGCGCCGGCTCACCGAGGATCTCGAACAACGGGTGGCCGAAGAGGTGGCCGCACGCGAAGCGGCACAGCTACGGCTGGTACAGACCCAACGAATGGAGGCGCTGGGTCAGCTCGCCGGCGGCATCGCGCATGACTTCAACAACATACTTCAGGCGGTTTCCGGCAGCCTGGGATTGATCGAGCGTCGCGTGAAGGATGTCGACGCGGTTCGCCGCTTTGCGGCCATGGCATCGGACGCGGCCGAACGCGGCCGGGCCATCACCGGTCGTCTGCTTGCCTTTTCCCGCTCCGGCACGCTTCGGTCTGAACCGATTTTTCCGCTGCCGCTGCTCGAAGGTCAGCGGGACATGCTGCTTCACACCCTGGGTCATTTCATTACCATTACAGTCGATGCCAGTCCGGCACTTCCATCGCTGCTGGCCGACAAGGGGCAGCTCGAAACGGCGTTGGTCAACCTGGCGGTGAATGCGCGCGATGCCATGCCAGAAGGCGGAACCTTGACGTTGCGCGCCCGTAGCACGTCGGTCCCGGACGGGACGACCCATCCAGCCGATCTGGCGCCAGGGGAATATATCGCGATCTCGGTCAGCGACACCGGCTGCGGCATGGATCCGGCTACCGCGGCGCGTGCAATCGAACCGTTCTTTACCACCAAGCCCGTTGGTAAGGGCACCGGGCTCGGCCTCGCCATGGCACACGGGTTCGCCCAGCAATCCGGCGGCGGATTCAGAATTGCCAGCACCCTGAATGCGGGCACGACGGTCACGCTATGGTTCCCGGCAGTACGCAGGACGGTTCCGGAAACCCATGACGACCTCAAGTCAGCACCTGCATCCGTGGGGCCGCGAATCCTCGCCGTCGATGACGATCCGATCGTCAATGATATCGTTGTCGGCTTGCTCGGCGACGAAGGCTATCACATTGTCCCGGCGTCGAGCGGCTCCGCCGCGCTCAAGTGCCTGGATGCTGGGGAAGTCTTCGACGTGCTGATCGCCGATTTTGCCATGCCCGGAATGACCGGATTGGTCTTGATGAAGCAGGCACGGCTGCGCCAGCCCGACTTGCCGGTGCTGTTGTTGACCGGATGTATCGACGCTGAAGTACAGGCCAACATTGATCGCCACCTGTCCGATATCACGGGCGTGCTGCGAAAGCCGTTCACCGCCGTGAGCCTGCAGCATCGCGTGGCGGACCTGCTGCGGCACCAGATCCACCCTGGCGACGGGTGGCCGGATCAAACTCCACCGAACGCGGCAAAGGCCGTCAACACAAGCCGAGACGAACCAGTAATGTCCACCAATGCCGGCATCATTGACCCACTGCCTGATCACCGTCATTTCTGAACCATTCAAATATGTCGGCTCTTGCCGGTATCGGTTCGGCGTCTGGTATCTCAGCCTGACCTGGCCATCGCCATGGGGCCATCCGCGATAATCGTATCTGCCCGCGCAAGGCTACCGATGCGGTAGCGACATGGAGACGTGCTCCGCCCCGCTCCGGACGCGCAAATCCAACTCGGCCGCACCGCGCGCAAGCCGGCAGCCGTATCGGGGCGCAGTGGAGGCGATTTTGAAATTTCGTTCCGCATCTCGAATGCGATCCGTGAGTGGACGGCATCCACCGCGGCGCTTCACCGGTTGGTTCTGGTTTCGCCCCATCAGGGACCGACAATGCGTCGCGATAGGCTGGAAGTGGCCGATTGACACGGCGAACCACGCTCGCCGCGCAACCCGCGCCACTCTACAATCAGACCCTGGCCACGCCGCGGACCGTTTGACGTGGCCAAATCGAACAGCGCGGTGTATCGGAACCGCTTTGTAGCCTCAGCCCACGGTGATCCAATTGCTTGTTCTGTCGGCCTCGCCCGACCTGCCGACTTGACCCCCGCCGCCAGGATCGCGGCCGCGATCGATCTGCTCGAAGTCGTCGAAGGCGCTCCGAAACGCCCGGCGGACGCGGTCGCCAACGATTTCTTCCGCTCCCGCCGCTATATCGGCTCCGGCGACCGCCGCGCCGTCTCGGAACGGGTCTGGACCGTGCTGCGCACCCGCCGCCGCATCGGCTGGTGGCTGGGCGACGCCAAACCAACGGCACGCCTGCTCGTGGCTGCCTCCCTGCTGCTCGAAGGCTGGACCAAGTCGGGCATCCAGCAGGCCTTCTCCGGCGGCCAGTTCGCCGCCCCGCCGCTGGACCGCGGCGAAACCGGCATCCTGGCCAGGATCGAAGGCCACACGCTCGATCACCCCGCCATGCCCGACGCCGTCCGGCTGGAAATCCCCGACTGGCTGCTGCCGCGTCTCACCGCCCGCTTCGGCCCGTCCCTGCCAGCCGAGATGGCGGCGCTGTCCGAACCCGCCGCCCTCGACATGCGGGTCAACCTGCTGAAGGGCAACCGCGACCAGGCCCTTGCCGCGCTCGCCGCCGAAGGCTGGGAAGCGGCGCGCACCAGGCTGTCGCCGTGGGGCCTGCGCATCGACGGCCGCCGCCCGGTCACCAGCGGTCCCGCCTTCCAGTCCGGCCTGATCGAGATCCAGGACGAGGGCAGCCAGCTCGTCGCCGCCATGGTCGGCGCCGCACCCGGCATGCGGGTGGTCGACTGGTGCGCCGGCGCCGGCGGCAAGACCCTCGCCCTGGCCGGGATGATGGAAAACCGCGGCCAGATCGTCGCCTGCGATGTCTCCGCCCCGCGGCTCGATGGGGCGGTCCGCCGCCTGCGCCGCGCCGGCGTCCACAATGTCGAGCGCCATCTGGTGGAACCCGGCGACAAATGGCTGAAACGGCGCGCCGGCACATTTGACCGCGTGCTGGTCGACGCGCCCTGCACCGGCACCGGCACCTGGCGGCGCAACCCGGACGCCCGATTACGGTTAAAGGAGCACGACCTGGCCGAGTTGCTTCCCAAGCAGGCCAGCATTCTCGATACGGCGCAGAGTTTGGTTCGCAAGGGCGGGCGATTGGTCTACGCTACCTGCTCTCTGCTGGAAGAGGAAAACGAGGCTCAGGTGACCGCCTTTCTTCTCCGCCATCCCGCCTTCGCCATCGTCCCGCTGGCCCAGGCGTGGCCGCTGGACCCGCCGCCGCCAAACAGCGGCGATTTCCTGTCGCTCACGCCCGCGCGCCACGGCACCGACGGGTTCTTCACCGCGGTGCTGGAGCGGACTGCATGATTTCGCTGCGCAAAGCCCGGGTCGCCGATGCCATCGCGATCGGCGCGGTGCATGTCGCCGCGTGGCGCAGCACCTATCCCGGCATCCTGCCCGACACGTTCCTGGCCAAGATGTCGGTGTCTCGCCAGGCGGCGTTCTACGATGCGGCGATCCGCGGCGGCACCGGCGTGACGGTCGCGACCGCCTCGGGCGCCGATGTTCCCGCCGGCAGCGGCCCCCGGATCATCGGCTTCACCACCGCCGGACGCGCCCGTCACGCCGAAGTCGGCGGCCGGCGCCTGGCCGAAGGCGAGGTCGAGACCCTTTACGTGCTGGACGACTGGCGCGAACGCGGCGTCGGCCGCCGGCTGATGCGCGCCGCCGCCGCGCATCTGGTCGATATCGGCTGCAAGTCCGCCTTCCTGTGGGTGCTGCGCGACAACCCCAGCCGATGGTTCTACCAGCGCCTGGGCGGCAAGCCGGTCGCCGAACAGACCATCCAGATCGCCGGCCAGACGGTCGCGCAGACCGCCTTCGTCTGGGACCCGATCGAGCAGTTGCTGGCCGCGTCGCCCCAGGCGTCGTAACGGCCAGTATCGACAGCAGCCAGGGCGGCACGCCGATGAAGCCGCCCGTCCAAACCAGGACTTACGGCTCGTTCAACGATGAACCGGAGCGATGATTGTTGGACAAACCCTAAAACCCGAACAGCGCCTTCGCATTCCCCCCGGCGATCGCCGCCCGGTCCGCATCGCTGAACGATGCCACTGAAGCGATGTGCCCGATCGGGTCATATTCCCCCATATCGTACGGGTAATCCGTCCCAAGCAGGATCTTCTCCACCCCGAACAGCTTGACCAACGCCTCCAACTGGTCCGGCGTGAACACGATCGTATCGAGATAAATCTTCTTCAGATAGAAACTCGGTGGTTTCGGCAGCGAGCCATGCGCATCGCTGCGGGCCCCCCAGGCATGATCGATCCGCCCCGAATAAGCCGGCAGATACCCGCCGCCATGTGAGGCAATGATCTTCAGGTCCGGATACCGCTCCAGCACCCCGTCGAAGATCAGAGTGATGCAGCGCCATGGTGGTATCCAGCGGATTGCCGATGACGTTGCTGAAGTAGAACCGCCCGAACCGCCTGGGTTCAGTGAATCCGCTGGGGTGGATGAACACCACCGCGCCTAGAGCCTCGGCCTTCGCCCAGAACGGCTCGAACGACGGATCCGAAAGTTCCATGTCGCCCACATGCGCGAGCACCTCGACGCCTTTGAAGCCCAGCGTCTTCACCGCGTATTCCAGTTCCTCGGCGGCGGCCTCGCCACCGGCCTGCATCGGTACCGACCCCATTGCCGCGGGGATGCGGTCCGGCATCTTCGCCGCGATCGCCGCCACGCCCTCGTTGACCATCCGGCCGCCTTGATGCCGACCTCGTGCGGCACGTCGTAGTAGCATTGCGGCGGCGCCGGGCTGATGACCTGCGCATCCACGCCCATCGCGTCGAAATCGCGCATCCGCAGCGCCAGGTCGGTCAGGTTCGGCGTCCGATCCTCATCCTGCATGCGGGTCAGGATGCGAGTTTCCTCGGTGTAGACAGCAGCGCGCGGATCCGGCGTCTGGTGCAGCCGGGCATACGCGGCGGCGGCGGGCACCTGCACATGGGCGTGAATATCGACTGTCAGGCTGCGCGGCCTGATGTCCCGTCCGGGCTGGCCATGCGCCCGCGCCGCGGTCAAGCCATATCGGTTGTTGGGTTCCGCCACTGGCCTGTCCTCCGCCGCTCAATGACCCGTCGCACGATCACGCACATCCTTCGCCGATCGCCGGCTGTGCGGTGGAATGCCTTACGAGGGTGTCGGCCCGACACTGGCGCAGACCATCGACGATGGCAATCGCCGGCCGTGACCTCCGGAAAACGCCGGCCAACGCGCGATATGCGATCACATTGTGCGCGTGGGCGCGCTTTGTGGCGCTCATGGCACGCCTCCTGCGGACGTGTTCCAACCGGTACCGGCGACTGGCGTTGCTAGTCACTGATGACAAAGGAACCCTCTACCTTACCAAATCCGGCGATCGATGGCTCTGGGCCGGCGAGCGTTCGGGCCGCCGCAACCAGCGTGGAACATACAATGATATGGCAGTCCGACAGCAAAACGCCTGATCCTATCCCCACTGGCCTAAATCCCATTCACCCAAGCTTCCTCGACACCACCGAAAAGTCGCATCCATTGATACTCAACATCGATGCCGATGTGGCAAACCGTGCCCGCAAGACAAACCTGCTGTCCACCGGCGGGATCGACGTGATCGAGGCCGACACCGTCACCGCCGCGCACGCCTTGATCGAGGCACCTCAGCGACCCCATGTCGTCCTGCTCGAAATCAGCCCGGCCGACACCAATGGCCGCAACGCCGCTCATCACCTCAAGGCACGCTGGCCCGGGACGGTCGTGATCCGAATGTCACCGCCGGAAATGCCGGACGCGGACCCGGCTGGCGATTCGGACGACGGCGCCGATTGCCATCTGACCACCTCGATCAAGGCCTTTGAGCTGATCGCCGTCACCCGCGCGATGCTGCGACTGCACCAAGCTGAAAGGCGGTCCGCCGCGGCCCATCAGCGTTTCCATGCCATTTTCGAACACGCCATCGGTCATGCGATCCTCATCTGCGGACCGGACGGCCGGATCAGCGGCTGCAGCACCGCCGCCCACGCCATCCTGGGCTACGCACCGGAGGACATCATCGGCCAGACCTGCGAACGCATCCTCGCCACCAGCACCCTGAGCACGGCTGCTCCCCAGGCCACCGCACCCACCAGCAGCGCCGAATGCTGGTATCCCCGGCGTGACGGCACCCGTTTCTGGGGCACCCACCGTGTCGTGCCGTTACACGACCCGGACGGTAATATCGCCGAAACCCTGTGCATCCTGGCCGATCGCTCCGCCGAAAATGACGCCCGCGACGCGCTGCAGGCGCTGACCAGCCAGCTCGAACACCTGGTCGCCGAACGAACCCGTGAATGGGCCGAAACCAACACCAAGCTGCGCATCGAAATGCAGGAGCGCGAACGAGCCAGCGAACAAAACCACCAGTTCCAGAAGATGCAGGCGCTCGGTCAGCTCACCGGCGGTATCGCACATGACTTCAACAACCTGCTGACCGCGATCATGGGTGGCCTGGAAGTGACCCGCCGCCGGATCGAGGACCCGCGCAGCCTGAAGCTGATCGACGGCTCGATCAGCGCCGCCCAACGCGGGGCCAGGCTGATCGCACAACTGATGGCCTTCGCCCGCAAGCAGACCTTGCAGGTCGAATATCTGCAACTGAACGCGTTGGTGGCGGCGATGAATGATTTGCTGGACCGCGGCGTCGGCCCTGGGGTGCTCCTGGCCTACAATCTGGCACCGGACGTCTGGCCGGTCAGGACCGACGCCAACCAGTTGCGCACCGCGCTGCTGAACCTTGCGATCAACGCCCGCGACGCGATGCCGGACGGCGGGGTGCTGCGGATCGCCACCGGCAACATTTGGATCAGGGAAGACGAAGCCCAGGGCGATCTCGCCCCCGGTGCCTACGCAACCCTCATGGTCCGCGACAACGGCATCGGCATGTCCGACACCGTCAAGGCCCGGATGTTCGAGCCGTTTTTCACCACCAAGGATGTCGGGAAGGGCACCGGCCTGGGTCTGGCTCAGGTCTATGGTTTCGTGCGCCAGTCGGGCGGGGACGTCCGGGTGGACAGCATTGCCGGTGAAGGCACGACGGTCACCATCCTGCTGCCCCGCGCCACGGACAGCGCCGAACAGGGCAGGGCCGCTCACGATCCACCGCCCGGGACCTGATACCCGCGATCAATGGAGCACCGGTCCCATCCGAACCGGTCGAAATTCCGCGGATCAACGGCGTTCGCCGGTGCCGCAGGCGCTTCGCCGATTCCACGCACTGGTGTCGCCCCATCAGAGCAGGCCGATAGGTCGCCATATGCTGGAAGTCGCCGGTGTGCGCGGCGAAACGCGTCCGCTGTGCCACCCACGCTTCTCATGGGTCACCCGCGCCGACCCCTCCTCACCGGCGAAAGTCGCCGGTGCGACCCCAGTCCGCGATCAATCCTGCCGATAGTTCGGCGCTTCGCGATCGATCGCCACATCGTGCACATGGCTCTCGCGCAGGCCGGCGCCCGTAACCCGGCGGAACCGCGTATTCGCCTGCAAAGCCGCCACATCCGCACTGCCGGTGTAACCCATCCCGGCCTTCAGCCCGCCGACCAGCTGATGCACCACGTTGCTGACCGAGCCTTTGTAGCCCACGCGCCCTTCAACGCCTTCGGGAACCAGCTTGAGCTGATCCTTGATGTCCTGCTGGAAATAACGATCCGCCGAACCGCGCGCCATCGCACCCAGGCTACCCATACCGCGATACGATTTGTAGGACCGGCCCTGGTATAGGAACACCTCGCCCGGCGCCTCGTCGGTGCCCGCCAGCAGGCTGCCGATCATGCAGCAATCCGCACCCGCCGCGATCGCCTTGACGACGTCGCCGCTGGTCCGCATACCGCCATCGGCGATCGCCGGGATGTTGTGGTCCTTGCAGGCGGCGGCGGTTTCCAGCACCGCGGTGAACTGCGGCACGCCGACCCCGGCGACGATGCGGGTGGTGCAGATGCTGCCCGGGCCGATGCCGATCTTCACCGCGTCCACCCCGGCCTCGATCAGCGCCAGCGCACCCTCGGGCGTCGCCACATTACCACCGATCACCTGGGTCGTGTTGGACGCCTTCTTGATCGCCTCGACCGCCCGCAACACCCCATCCGAGTGACCGTGCGCGGTGTCGACGACGATGATATCGGCCTCCGCCGCGATCAGCGCCCTGGCCCTGGCCGCGCCGTCCGGACCGACGCCGGTGGCGGCCGCAACCCGTAGCCGGCCAAGCTCGTCCTTGTTGGCCAGCGGATGGGATTCGGCCTTGTCCATGTCCTTGACGGTGATCAGCCCGATGCAGCGATAGGCGTCATCGACGACGATCAGCTTCTCGATCCGGTGCTTGTGCAGCAACCGGCGAGCCTGATCCGCCCCTACATCTGCATGCACGGTGACCAGACCCTCGCGGGTCATCAACTCGTAGACCTTCAAGCTGGGTTCGGTCGCAAACCGCACGTCGCGATTGGTCACGATGCCCACCAGGCGGTTGGTTTCCCGCTCCACCACCGGGATGCCGCTGATCCGGTGCGTCGCCATCAACACCTTGACGTCGGCCAGCGTCTGGTCGGGATGGATGGTCAGCGGATCGACCACCATGCCGGATTCGAATTTCTTCACCCGCCGGACATGCGATGCCTGTTCTTCCGGCGTCATGTTCTTGTGGATCACGCCCATGCCGCCGAGCTGCGCCATGGCGATCGCCATCTCCGACTCGGTGACGGTATCCATCGCAGCCGATATCAGCGGTATGTTCAGCGAAATGGTGCGCGTCAGCCGCGTCACCGTGCTGGTCAGGTTGGGCAGGACCTGGGAATAGGCGGGAACAATAAGCACATCGTCGAATGCGAGCGCTTCCTCGATCCGCGTGGTGACCAAGCGCGCGGGGGACGGGGGCAATGTCTGCTGGGGACTGTCGAAAGCCATGGGCGGGGCGAGCCTTTCCGCTACCTTGGCGCCCCCACATAGGCGGGTGCAGGTGAGTCTGCAAGCGTCCGGTTGATGACAAGCCACGATTGCCAACGGCAGGCAACGCGAAGCATGGCAGACGCGGCCGCCGCCGCCGCTTTCACCTCCAGGTCCGCCCGCCCACACACGCCTCGTCGCTGATTTACCGCCACCGGCCCACCCACGCTCGGCACCGTTCGACACGCCTCGGCCAGAAGCCACGCGCTCGCCCGCGATCTCCGGAAGGTGAGGCGCCAGCGGTTGACACCCCACATTGCCGGTTTAATACTTTCCTATATGGTGAACTATCCGGAAAGCCTCGACCGAACCTTCGCGGCACTCGTCGATCCGACCCGCCGGGCGATTCTGGCCCGCCTGGAACATGAAGACAGCGCATCGGTCAGCGAACTCGCCCGACCCTTCGCCATCAAGCTGCCGGCGGTGATGAAGCATCTTGACGTGCTCAGCGACGCGGGACTGATCACGCGGTCCAAGGTCGGGCGCACCGTGACCGTGCGGCTGGTCCCGGAACCCATCAGGGAAGCGATGGACTGGCTCCGCCGCTATGAACGCTTCTGGTCGGCCGCCTCGACCGGCTCACCGCCTATGCCGAGGCCAAGGAGGCCGAAACCAGGGAGACCGGCCAATGACCAGCCTCACGCTGGTGCGGCGTATCAAGGCGCGGCCTTCGATCGTGTTCGACGCCCTGACCACGCCGGAAGGCATCGCCTGCTGGTGGGGACCCGACGCCGGCCCCGTGCTGCTGGCCGAAACCGATGTGCGCGTGGGCGGCGGCTTTCGCGTCCGCTTCCGCATGCTGAATGGCAGCGAGCACGAAAGCGCCGGTGAATATCTGGAAGTCGACAGGCCCGAGCGGCTGGCCATGAGCTGGCGCTGGGTCGAAGGTGGCGGCGCCGCTGGTCGGTCGCGGATCGACATCGATCTGCGCGCCATCGCCGACGGCACCGAGCTCACGTTCACCCACGCGCGTCTGCCCGACGACGACGCGGCGTAGCCACGAGCGGGCTGGACGGCGCGCTCGACAAGCTGGAACGCCATTTCCTGAAGCGAAGGAGACCTCATGCCCAGCATGAAGTCGTCTCGAAGGAGCAATGGATCGCAGCAAGCCGCGCCTTCTGGCCGAGGAAAAGGCCTGGACGCGGAGCGCGACCGCCTGCCGAAAAGCGCCGCGCGCTGCCCTGGGTCAAGGTCGACAAGACCTATGTTTCAAATCGCCGAGGCCCGGTGACACTCGCCGAGCTGTTCGACGGACGCAGCCAGCTCATCGTCTATCACTTCATGTTCGGCCCCGGATGGGACGAGGGCTGCACCGGCTGTTCGCTGCTCGCGGACCAGGTCGACGGTGCGCGCCAGCATTTCGAGCACAATGACGTCAGCTTCGTCGCCGTCTCGCGTGGCCCGATCGACAAGCTGCAGGCCTACCGCAAGCGGATGGGGTGGAGCTTCCGCTGGGTGTCCTCGCGCGAACAGCGATTTCAACTTCGACTATCACGTCTCCTTCCCGGACGGCACGCGCGAGCAGGGTGTGTTCTATAATTTCGAGCACGGCCCCGATCCCGGCATCGACGAGCTCACCGGTGTCAGCGTGTTCTACCAGGACGCAGACGGAACGATTTACCACACCTATTCCACCTATGGCCGTGGCGGCGAAATGTTCCTGGCCGTCTACGGCTGGCTCGACATCGTGCCGAAAGGCCGCAACGAAACCAGGCGGGGCAACCTCACTGACTGGGTCAAGCGGCACGACCGCTACGAGGGCGACGGCCGCACCAGACCGGTGCCCACGCTGGCGTTCTGACACCAACATTTCTCTGTTGCCGCCGCCCCGCCCCGCTAACCGCCGTCCCGCTAACCGTCGTCCCGCTAACCGTCGCCCCGGCCGGCGCGTGGCTTCTGCCGAACCCCGCATAACGCGTGTCAAAAAATTGGGTGGCAGCGATGGTGTCCGACGTTGACGCGTGGGTACCCGGCGCCGGGTGAAGCGGCCCGCCAGATCAATGGCCCGTGGATAAAATCCATCCACGATCCAGCAGATTCTATCCGCTGGATGGGCAATCCGGCCGCACGACAGAAGTCATCCAAGTAAAAACCATCCAAGTAAAACAGGGAGACCATCGATGATCACGCTGAGCGCATTCCGCAACGTGCCCCCCTTCGCCCAAGGCCTGGTACGCGACCTCCGCGTCCGCTGGGCGCTGGAGGAGGCGGGCATACCCTACCGCGAGAGGCTGATCGGGCCTGCGGACCAGACAACCGCTGCCTATCGTGCGCTGCAACCATTCGGCCAGGTCCCGGCGATCGAGACCGCTGAACTCAAACTGTTCGAGTCCGGCGCCATCGTCCTCCACATCGCCGAGCAGTCCGAGGTGCTGATGCCAAAAGCTGGCGCCGGGCGGGCACGGACCACCGCATGGATGTTCGCCGCATTGAATTCGGTCGAGCCAGCGATCATGACCCTGGCCGGGCTCGATCTCTTCCAAGCCCAGGAAGCGTGGGCGCCAGCACGGCGGCCATCCGCGCTGGAGGCCGTGCAAAACCGCCTTGCCTTGCTGGAAGACTGGCTGGGTGACCGCGACTACCTGGAAGACCGGTTCACCGCGGGCGACCTGCTGATGACCACGGTGCTGCGGATCCTGCGCCATACCGATATTGTCGCCAAACGCTCCACGCTCCGATCCTACCAGAACCGCTGCGAAGCTCGGCCCGCCTTCCAAAAAGCACTTGCCGACCACCTGAGGCCGTTTGCGGCGTCCGCCGCCTGAACCCGGACCCAGGTCACCGGATCAAACCAGTCGTCGGCCGCTTTGCCGGTCCAAGGCAGCGCCGTGGCTATCCCTGAACTCGTCGGCGCTGAACCCTGCGGCCGCTTAACCCTTCGGCCAAATCGGCGAAGCGACAGCCATCTCGGGCGGGTCGGTGGTAACGATCCGCCCGTCCTGCCACTGCACGATCATCAGCTTCGCATCCACCCTTCGTCCTGCTGCGTCGTATTGAACGTGGCGGCCCGGAAACAGCAGGGCCGGGCCATCGCGCAGGTCGAATGCCCGGATCTGTTCGGCGACCTTGCGCCGGTCCGCGCTTCCCGCCCGTTCCACCGCCGCCGCCAGCAGCATGATATGCCCATACGCCATGATCGGCTCCTGCAGCATCCAAGGTTCCCGGGTCCGCGCCATATACCGGCGCTCGATATCCTCCAGTCCTTTGCCTGCCCCGCCGGCGGTGATGATCATCATTCCCTGCACCACAGCGCGGCCGGTATTGGCCATCAGTTCCGGCGTCGCCCAGTGACCGCCGTTGCCGACCACCGGCAGCTTGCCGCCGCCCAGCCCGAACTCCGCCAGCTTGTCCAGGATGATCTTGTCGTCCGGCACGTTGGACGGCAGCGCCAGCAGGAAATCCGGCCGCGCCGACCTGACGCGCTGGATCAGCGTCGTGGCGTCGGTCAGCGGCGGCGTGAACACCTCATCCACCACTGCGGTCAGGCCCAGATCGGCCAGCACATGGCTGCGGATCGGCTTGAGGAAGCTGACCGCCGAGGCGGTGTTGTCGGAGATGATCGCCACCCGCTTCGGTCGCCGGCCGGTGGCCCGCTCCGCCAGATCCAGGACGGTCGGCAGCGCCTTTTCCGCCTGATCGATCGCGGTCGGCGAGGACTGAAAGATATAATGAAAGCCGCGCCCGGTGATCAGGTCCGAATACGACTGGGTGAACCAGGGAATTTCCGGCGCGTTCGGTCACCTCGGTGACCGCCAGGGTGAAGGTGGACAGCCACGCGCCGAAGCCGCCGCAGACATCGGGCTCCTGCGCGATCATGCGCTGTGCGGCGTTCTTGGCTTTCTCGGCCAGTCGCCGGCATCGTACTGCACCAGGCGAACCTTGGCGCCGCCCAGCGCCTTGATCCCGCCCGCAGCGTTGATGTCATCGATCGCCATCTCGGCGCCCCCGCGCTGCAACTCGCCTTCGCGCGCCCATGGGCCGGACAGCGGGCTGATCATGGCAAATGTCACGGCACCGCTGTCACCCCGGGCGCCCGTGGCAAACGGCAGCACCGCCGCCCCACCAAGGGCCGCACGTCGATTGAGCATGGCTTGTCTCGCCATTGTTTCCTCCCGTTGTATCGGCAACAGCACCGCACGGTGTTGCGGTCGTGTAAAGTCATGCGGGACGGACATCCGGGACGTGTCACGCGAAGGCATGTGGGACGTGTCATGCGAACGCAGGCGGACGTGTCTTGCGAAGGCATGTGGGACACGGCCTGCGAAGGCAGGCGGGACATGTCCTGCGAAGGCAGGCGGGACACGTCCTGCGAAGGCAGGCGGGACGTGTCCTGCGAAGTCACGCGGCACAGCTTCGGGCTGCAGCGGACACAAGCGGCAACAGCCGCGCTGACCGCTTGACTATGCCGTATGCGGCATCACCGCAGCGGCGAACCAGTCCATCCGCGCCTGGGTCTCCGCCAACGTCGCGGCACGGAAGTCGAAACTCAGGTGCGACACCCCCAGCTTCCGATAGGTCTCGACATCCTCGATAAGCTGCGCCGCCGACCCGGAAAACGGCATCCGGTCCGCGGCATCAATCGGCTGCGGCGTCTCGCGCAGCCGGGCGACAAACGCGATGGTGATACTGGCGAAGTCACGACCCTCGGCCTCGGTCATTCGCTTCAGCTCATCCACCATCCCGGCGAACGCGGGCGGTCGCAGTTCAGCGGTGGCAACAGTGCCCAACGGGTGCCATCCATCCGCGAAACGAGCGGTCCGTCGCAGCGCGGCCCTGCTATGGCCGCCGACCCAGATTGGCGGGTGCGGCCGCTGCACCGGGCGTGGCTCACACCGCAACGGCGCGAAACTGCAATAGGTCCCCTGGTGCTCGACCGGCCCGGGACCCCAGAGCTTCTTGTAAATGGCCAGATACTCGTCGCTGACCGCGCCGCGCCGGTCGAAATCGGCGGCGTCCAGAGCTTCGAATTCCTCGCGCAGCCAACCCACGCCGATGCCCAGTGTCACCCGGCCCTGCGACAGCACGTCGATGGTGGCGATCATCTTCGCCGCCAACACCGGGTTGCGGTGCGGCAAGATCAGCACGCTGGTGACAAAGCGCAGCGTTGACGTGCGCCCGGCCGCGAACGCCATCAGACTGAGCGGCTCGATCGCATCCCCGGTGCTGGGGTGATTGCCGCTGGCGTCATACGGGTACTTCGATTTCGACCGCAGTTGGAAAAACGATATGGTCCGCGATGGTCGCGGATACGAAGCCCAGCCGCTCCCCATGCCCAACAATACCCACGATACCATCATGATTAGCGAGGTTGCCGCGAACCGGCAGACTGAATCCGGTACTGCATCGTCTCGTTCCTCCGGATTATTCGCATCACTATTGGCCAGATTCTTCCGAAAGCCAAACACAGTGCTTGCATTCATGCTGCGCTGCACAATATGAAGGAAAGGACGATTTCTCACGCTAATGTGATTAAGGGCTTCCAGCCAATGCGACGACCAGATCAACACGAACCCAGCCGCAATACCCCGACCCAGGGAACGCCTCTCGCAGCTTGGTTGCCCGTGTTGGCAGCCATGGCGATCATGATCACCGGATGCCTGAGCACCTTCCTTGTTCTGCAGTTGGACGAGTTCCGTCCGAAAGTCGGCGACATCGTCGCCTTCAAGCCGGGCTCGCAAGACACCGATATGTGGCAGATGACGATCCCCGCGACTGTCGTGTCGTCAACCGGTTCGTCGCTGGCGGAATGCTCGCTTGACCCCAACGTGATGGCGGAAAACGGCGGCAGCCTGGTTGTCGAAGGCCGCAAGGATCAGCCTCAACTGCAATACCGTATCCACTGGGCCGGCGCCGCCACAGCCAGGACCGCCGGAGACTGCGGATCTTCAGCCAACCTGGTGATCTCCCGTACCGATCTGCAACGTTTGGCCAACGCGGCCGGCGGTTTCGGCGTCGGCGACAAGGGCGTCGTTCGCTAATCCATCTGAACTCACCAGGCCCTGGATGGCACCGGCCAGGGTCTGATAGACTGATCGGATGTCATCCGCTCAAGCTCCGGTGTTCGAGGCGCTGATCGTCCCCTACAGAAGCCTGTCGCGCAAAGGCGTCGTCATCGTCGTAGCCATATTGTCTATACTGACCGCGGCGGTCGGGCTGCGTTTCTGGCTTTTGGGCGCGTGGCCCGTGGTCGCTTTCAGCCTGATCGAGGTGCCGTTCGTCGTCCTGCTTCTGGCCATCAACATTCGCCGCGCCCGGGCGAGCGAACTGATCATGCTGGATACGCAGGAACTCAAGGTGACGCGCACCGACCCGAGCGGGCGGCGAAGTCAGGTCTCACTGCCATCGGCATGGCTGCGGATTGATTTGGAAGCCGGGAAGGGCATTCCCCATGTCATGCTGAGCAGCCACGGCCGCGGTTGCGAGATCGGTGCATTCCTGCACGAACCGGACAAGCTGTCGCTGTTCGAAGCACTTCGCGACGCGCTCTATCGGGTAAAGAACCCTTGTTTTGATAATCCGCAACTCAGGGGCAATGGGGCAACCGAGAACAGCCGTGGCGAAAACATCTGAACAAGCATTTTGCGTGTTAAGCGATCTCGCGCCGTCGTAATCAGGTTTCCGCTGGGCCCATTGACTTGATCAGATCAAACACGCGCTTGCGGATGGCCGGGTCGGTGATGCGGTAATAGGCCCGTACCAGTTCCAGCGTTTCCCGGCGGCTGAGTGTGTCATCGCCGAACGGATCGTGTGGCTCCGATGAACTGCCGAGACGGCGATGCGGCACACCGCCGAAATTGGCGGCCAGCGTGTCAGGCATATCGTCGAAGAAGAAGCTGATCGGCACGTCGAGCACACGCGACAGATCGAACAAGCGCGATGCACCGACGCGGTTGACGCCACGTTCGTATTTCTGCACCTGCTGGAATGTAAGTCCAAGCGATTCGCCCAGCCGTTCCTGGCTCATGCCCAACAGAGTCCGGCGCAGGCGGATGCGCGCACCCACATGTACATCGATAGGGCTGGGGCGGCTTTCCCTATCATTTCCTATGACTTGCTCGGCCCCTGCCATTTCCTGTTTTCCTCTTACGTGGGCGGATTATCCATATCATCCCAAAATCTATCGCGCCGAAGGCGGTTTCGAAAAAGGAACCAAACAAAAACTAAAGGACTTTGTGAACCCCTGCAACCAAAAATTGTCAACCTGCGGGAAATTTTACGTTATCTGGTAATATATTATTTAACTGGTATAAAAATTAGCACGCACACTCTGCTTTCGGGCCGAGCGCCCGGATAAACCGGTAATCATCGCTAAAATTGCCACGCCCGCGGGTAGCAGTAATCCCACTCTTGCATACAAAGGTACCGGGAGCCGAGTTCGGCAGCTCTATTGACAGTATCCCGGTCGTTTGCAGTCCCAGACGTCCTAGTTCATGCCCCCTCGCATCAAACGCAACCGAAATGCCCGTGTTGGCAGCCCGCAGTAACGGCAATCCCTCCTCTACGGCACGCAACCGAGCCGCTGCAAGATGCTGGCGGGGACCGGTGGAGTTGCCGAACCAGGCGTCATTGGTAACGTTGACGATCCAGTCCGGCCGGTGCGACTCGTCAATGACCTGGCCGGAAAAGATCGCTTCGTAACAGATCAGAACGCCGACCGGCGGCAACCCAGGGATGTGCAGCGTGCGCGGACCAGGACCACGGGCGAAGCCACCGCCAGGCACGATCTGGAATCCCAGCGGCAACCAGTCCGGCACATACTCGCCGAACGGCACCAGGTGCCACTTGTCGTAGATCCCCTCGATCAGTCCGGTCGCGCCAAGCGCGAACAGGCTGTTGCGCGGGCGGTCATCGGCATCGAAACGCACCGCGCCGACCAGCGCGGTCGCACCGTTGGCCGCCTCGGCGATCATGTCCCGCGCCGGACCGTCCGTCTGCAACTGCGCCGGGCTGGCGGTTTCCGGCCATACAACCACCGCCGGATGATCCCCCGCCGACGCAACCGCCTCACGCGTCAGGTCCAGGTATCGGCGAAAGATCGAGGCCATCAGCGTCCGGTTCCATTTCTGACCCTGGGCGACATTGCCCTGGATCAGCAACACGGTCGGGTTCACGCCGGGCTGGCCCGGACCATGCAAATCAGGACCTGCGGGCAGCGGTTGATCCAGGCGAAACACGCCGAAGCCGCACCACAGCGCCAGCAGGGCAACACCACCCACCCGCCAGCGCCAGCTCAGCAGCGGCAGCGAAGCCAGCAGGATCGTCGCCAAGGTCAGCCCATGCACCCCCACCAGGGCAGCCGGCTGGATCATGATATCGCCGACGCGCCCGGGAAATTCCCAGACACTGCCCAGCGGGTTCCAGGGAAAGCCGGTGGCCACGAACTGACGGGCTATGTCGGCCAGCACCCAGGCCCCGGCAAGCGTGATGGAGGCGCGCCAGCCCGCCTGAGCCCGCCACGCGACCGCCGCGGGCACCGCGACGAACACCGCCAACACGGCGGACAGCGCCGGCACCGCCAAAGGCACCAGCCACCAAAACCGCTCGGCCTCGATCAGGATCGCCTCGGTGATCCAGTACAGGCCAACCAGGTGAAGGCCAAAGCCAAACCAGAATCCGCGCCGGGCCGCAACCATTTGTCCAGGCGCGGCCTGGATCAGACAGAGCAGGCCAGGTATTCCGACCAGCAGACACGGCAGGATGAAGATCGGCGGAAAAGCGAGCGCCGAAACCGCGCCGGCCAGTGCGGCGGCCAGGTCGGCCCGCCAGCCGCGCAGCTCGGCCAGCCGGTTCGTCAACCGGAACAGCATGCCCGACCGGTCAGTCCGGCGTCTCGCGCGATTGCCGCTCGTAATGCTTGTAGTATTTTTCGGTCACCAGGTCGGTCTTTACCACCACCGCGACGTCCGTGGTGTTGAACTGTGGATCGATCACCGCGCCATCCCCGATAAAACCCCCCAGACGCAGGTAGCCCTTGATCAAGGGTGGCAATTTGGTCAGTGCCGCACGGGCGTCGATCTCGTCACGGTCAAGCCGGCGCATCTCGATGTAGCGATGCGGCAGCGCGCGTGGCCGGATCGCCGCGGGCGCCAGATGATGATAATACAGATAGGTCAATTCTGCAGCCAGGGCATCCGGATCATTCCCGGGCAGGCTGGCACAGCCGAACATCAGTTCGATCTTGTGCTGGAATACGTAGGCGGCGATGCCGCGCCACAATAGTTGCATGACTGACCGGTTGCGATAGCCAGTATCGACGCAGGATCGCCCGAGTTCCAGTATCCGGCCGGGAATCGCCTCGATGCAGGCAATGTCGTACTCGTCGGAAGAATAGAAATGACCGATCCGCCCGGCCGCCTCGCGTTGGATCAGGCGGTAGGTGCCGACCACACTTTCCGCTCCCTCGCCCAGCTCATGATCGACGACCAGCAGATGGTCCGCCACGGTGTCATAGACATCCCGGTCGCGCTGGCTGGTTGCCGTCTCGCTATCCGCCCGGGCCTTCAGCTCCTGGTAAAACACGCGATAGCGAAGCGCCTGGACCGCATCGATCTCGGCCTCCCCAATCGCCAGACGAACCCCCAGGTTACCGCCACGAAGCTCGACGAACGAGGTCACCGGTCCGGCGATGCCGCCACTGACATTCTGCAAGGTCATCGGCTGGCTCCTTTGGTCGGCTCACGCGGGTCCATGCTGTGGCCGGTGTCATCACCGTCAGGCAGCGCACTACCAGTGCGCCCGCCACGCGCTGTATCGGGCGTCATACGCCCGCGATCCGGTGCTGCCAGCCCGGCATCAGGCGCATCGCGACGCCGCCCGAACAGCTCAAGCCGAAGCGACACGACATCGAAACCGAGCCGCGCCGCGATCGCGTGCATCAGGCGTTCATGCTCGGGGTCCTGGAATTCGATGACCTTGCCCGTCTCGACGTCGATCAGATGGTAATGCGGGCCGTCCTCGCTTGGTTCATAGCGCGCCCGGCCGCCGCCGAAGTCCCGCCGCTCGAGTATTCCCTGCTCCTCGAATAGCCGCACGGTGCGGTACACGGTGGCGATGGAGATGTGCTGGTCCAGCGCCGAGGCTCTGCGATACAGCTCCTCAACGTCCGGATGGTCGCCCGCATCGGACAGAACCCGCGCCACGACCCTGCGCTGGCCGGTCATTTTAAGGCCCCGTTCAACGCAGAGACGCTCGATCCGCGATTCCATACGGTTCCTTGCGGTTGGTCAATCGGCGCGACGCCCGGGTGGGGCGCGCCCTCAGCAACCGCATACAATGTCAGGGTGGCCCCAGGGAAGCCCACACTGAAGCCCACACTGGCGCCCAGGTGGAAGCCCGACCCCGTTTAGCCAATTTGTCGCCCCGGAGCCCCCGGACCGCGTTCAGCGAGAAAGATCAGCGAGCCGCCGCGCGATGGGTGCCAAGTCCGATTTCTTTGGCCAGCGCTGACCGCCGCTCGGCATAATTCGGTGCGACCATTGGGTAGCTGGCGTCCAGTCCCCACTTCTGGCGATACTGCTCCGGTGTCAGGTTATAGGACGTCGACAGATGCCGTTTCAGCATCTTCAGCCGTTTTCCGTCTTCCAGGCAAATAATGTAGTCTGGGAAAACCGATTTGCGAATCGGCACCGCCGGCTGGGCCCGTTCCGCCGGGGCGGCGGCAGGCGCGTCGCCGATATGCGATAATGTGTTGTAGACGGCGCGAATGACGGACGGCAACGCGCCGGGGTCCAATGCGTTGTGGGAAGCATGCGCCGCGACGATCTGGGCTGTCAGACCAAGAATAGGAGAGTTTGCCGACGATTTAGACATTGTAGCACCTTTCGAGTTGTTGCTGTGTCTATATATGAAGCGGACTCGACAGTCCGCAACTGCGACTGAACAATTTCAATAAAAAGGAATCATATCGGCTGTGCAAGATGTAACTCGCGAACTCGATATTACACACGAAATCTGCCCGATGACTTTTGTCAGAACTCGATTGGCGCTGGACAAGCTGGCACCCGGCGACACACTTCTTGTCAAGCTCAAGGGTGAAGAGCCGCTGCGTAACGTTCCGCGCACAGCAACGGAACAAGGGCACCAGGTGACTTTCCCTCGAGACGGACGCTTCGGGAATCAGTTATTTATTGATTCGTCGCGGCAAATAATACAGTCGCGCCGACCAATCAATCTCGCCTGTTGAGATCGAGCCGCAGCACCAGTGCATCGGTCCGGTCAGAATAATATCGCGGTCTCCGTCCGACCTGGCGAAAGCCAATGCCGGTATAAAGCTGCATCGCAGCAATATTCGCGACCGACACCTCAAGAAAAATCGCTGCGGCGCCAAGCGAAGCGGCGACGGTCGTTGCTTCGGACAGCAACGCGGTAGCGATACCGTTCCGCCGCGCCGCCGGTGCCACCGCAACCGTCAGAATCTCGGCTTCATCGGCAGCGACCCGAACCAGGATCATCCCGCCCGATGGGTGCAGCAGCCCAAATACCCCCGGCAGCGCGAGCTGCAGGCTGAAGACATCGGCGCTCCAGGCATCCACACCCGCGAAACTGGTGGCGTGAATAAGCGCCATGACCGTGCTGTCAGCCACCGTTGCGCGCTGCGGCATGGGTCTCAGCCCGACGCGGCCGGAGGGAGCTTGCCGCCCGGCAGTTTGGCTTCGGGCGGGTCGACATACAGCGGTTCGGCTGGCAGCGGCCGGATCTCGCCGGCGAACCGCCGCGCCGCCACCTGGGCGATATGGCGTCCGACCGGCAACCGGGCGTCCGTCAGCATCACGTTCACCCCTTTGGCGGCTAGCCGGCTCGCGACATCCGCCGCCGCGCCACCGGCGACGGCGACCGGTCCCCGGGGTTGCGGCAGGTCGGTCACCGCAAGCGAAAACACCTGGTCCCCAACCTCCAGGAAAATCCGTCCCCGCCGGCTCGTGGTCGCGCACCACAACGTCCGCCCGCCGAGCTGCGGCAACGATGCGGCCAGCGCTTCGCCGACCGTGACCCCGACCACCGGCCGATCCACCGCAACCGCTATGCCCTGCGCCAGGGCCACGCCGCCACGGATGCCGGTAAAGCTGCCGGGACCCACGGTGACCGCGACCAGATCAAGGCGCGTCGCCTCGATGCCAGCGTCGCGCAGACAGGCCTGCGCCATCACCGGCAGGACCGATGCGTGGCCGCGTTCAAGGTCCTGTTGATAGCCCGCGATGACGGCGCCGTCGGCAACCAGGGTCGCCGAACACCGCGCAACGGCCGAAATCGAGGGCAAGGATCAGCATGGTGGGACGAAGCTATCCCACCACCCGATCGTGGCAACGACGAAATTCAGGCCAGGATGCAGGCTTCCTCGAAGGAAAGTCGCGGCGAGCGATCGAACACGCCGGACGGATCGCCATGGCCGAGGTTGACCAGGAAGTTCGAACGCCAGCCGCTCTGGGCAAAAAACGCCTCATCAACCTTGGCATTGTCAAAGCCCGACATCGCACCGGTATCCAGCCCGAGCGAACGCGCGGCGATCATCAGATAGGCGCCCTGCAGCGTGCCATTGCGGAACGCCGTGGTCGCCGCCAGCGCGTCGTTGCTGGTGAACCACGAAATCGCATCCTGGTTGTGCGGGAACAGTTGGCGGCAGCTTCTCGAAGAACTTCGGGTCATACGCCACGATGACGCTAACCGGCGCGCTCATGGTCTTTTCAAGGTTGCCGGACGACAGCGCCGGCGCCAGCTTCTCCTTGCCTTCCTTGGTGCGGATAAACACGAAGCGGGCGGGCGAACTGTTCGCCGAGGTCGGGCCGAATTTCAGGATGTCGTACAGCTCGTGCAACGTCTCGTCGGACACCGTCTTGTCGTGCCACTTGTTGTGGGTGCGCGCTTCCTTGAACAACAGGTCGAGACCCGGTGCGTCGATCGTCATAGGCTGCTCCTGAGGATGTATTACGGCGATGCTGCGGCGCAACGTGAAAGCTGCGCCGGCTCGCGTCAACCGGGTTTGGTCAGAATTCGACCTGTTCCACCGCGATCACTTCCGGCACGTAATGCTTCAGCATGTTCTCGATCCCATGCTTCAGCGTGGCGGAGGAAGACGGACAGCCGGAGCAGGCACCCTGCATGTGCAGCCTGACAACACCTTCGCGGTACCCGCGGAAGACGATGTCGCCGCCATCCCCGGCCACCGCCGGACGGACCCGGGTATCAAGCAGTTCCTTGATCTGATCGACAACTTCCCGGTCAGCCGGGTCGACGTCCTCTTCGTCGAATTCGGCCTCGTCACCTTCGATCACCGCACGTCCGGAGACGAAATGATCCATGATGACGCCCAGCACCTGTGGCTTCAGCGCCTGCCAGGAGATCTCGTCGTTCTTGGTCACGGTGATGAAATCGCCGCCCAGGAACACCCGGGCAACCCCTGGCAATGTGAAGAGGTCAGTCGCAAGCGGGCTGCGGACAGCGGACACGGCGGAAGCGAAATCCGCGGTCGAGAGCCCCATCACATCGCGTCCCGGCAGGAACTTGAGGGTGGCGGGGTTGGGCGTGCCTTCGGTTTCGATGAACATGGCGGTGGCCTGTCCTGTTCTGAGTGGTGGCTAATCCGGACCACAGCGGTCCGGTCTTCAGACCGATACATCGGTCGAAATCGCCGGTGTGACAAGGGGGAAGTGAAACCAGGCCGATGCTCTGGACCGGCAAACCCGGCAACCGACCGTGGAACCCGGCCCCCAGGGTCGCTGGCCAACCGGCGGGACCCCCAAGTCCAGGCGCTCACATTCTCAATCCGCGGCGATGGAAACCCCGCCAAGACGCGCCGCATCCGCATAAGCCCGCACCGCCGCCCCAAACTGCTCGAAGATCGCTCGGGACAGATTATCGGTCCGCCAGTCATATTCCGGGTGCCACTGCACCCCGATCGCGTAACCAATGGCCGGCCCTGCCTGGCTGGCCACCACAGTCACCGCCTCGATCGTCCCATCCGGCGCAATGCCTTCGGCAACCAGACCGGGCGCCAATTGGTTGATGCCCTGGTTGTGCAGCGAGTTCACCGCGATCTCCGTCGCACCCGCCAGACGATGCAGCCAACCACCCGGCGTGACCCGAATCGCATGCGCCTTGCCCTGCCGCACGCGTGAGGACGGCTGCATCGGGGTCGAATGATCCATCCGGTCAGGCAGATCCTGCAGCCGCTGGTGCAGCGATCCGCCCAACGCGACATTAAGTTCCTGAAATCCGCGGCAGATCGCCAGCAACGGCACGCCGCGCACCACGGCCGCGCGGATCAGCGGCAGGGTGATCCCGTCACGCGCGGGATCTTCCGGCGTGCCCTCGGCGTGCGGCGGACCATCATATAAAGTAGGTTGCACGTTGGAACGGCTGCCGGTCAGCACAATGCCATCCAGGCGATCCAGCAACGTCTCGATATCCGCGGTCGGTCCGTTGGCCGGAAGCAGGACCGGAACCGCGCCGATCACCTCATCGGTCGCCCGCACATAGGTGTCGGAAGCCGCATGGTTCGGCATTCCAAAAACGCCAAACTGCTTGGTGCAGCAACTGATGCCGATCAACGGCTTTACGACGCGTGGAGACCTCATGTCGGGAAATATCATTCCCTAGTTTTGCGGCAAAAAGAAGACTTTTTCATCCCATCCGACACATGTCCGTCATGCGGTCGTGTCATTTACCCCTGCTTGGCCGATGGCGGGCTGATCTGCTCGAACAACTGCGGATCAAAACTGCCGCCGAGTTGAACATTATACAGCGTCACATGCGTCTCCCGCCGCTGCGCATCCACCACGGTCCATTGCCGCAACATCAGCGGCGGGTCGGCGAATATCAGCGTCAGGGCGCCGTCACCGGGACTGTCGGTGCGCACCATCGTCAGTTGAAGCTGCCCGGGCAGGCGTTGGATCGACGTCACGGTGACCGAGCCCGACAACTCCACATGCTCCGCCAGCAGGATGCCCAGCGGCGTGCGGCCCAACCCGATATTGCTCGTCTGCTGCAAGGCCGAGTCGTTGAACGTCAGCACCCCGTGGGCCGCGATCAGCAGGAACGGCGCCGGTGGGTTATACTGGAACCGCATCCGCCCCGGCCGGTCCACCCAGGCGGTGCCCTCCGACAGCCCGCCATCCTGCGCAACCTGCACGAACCGCGCCTTCAGCGTCTTCAGCGCGTTCAGGTAGGCCTCGACCCGCCCGATATCCGCCTTGTCCTGCGCGGAAAGCGTGCCCCCCGGCGCCGCGCGGGCGGTCAGGCTGAGCGGCAGGAGGGCGGCGGACAGCAACAGGGAGCGACGATGGAACATGCGCCGTGATGTGGCGTCTCCACCGCCGGTTTGCAAATCCCTATTCAGCGGCAACCGGCACCGCTTGCCCGGCATCGGCCTGCGCCCAAAGCGCCGGCTCCAGTTCCTCCCGCCGGTTCGGAAACAACAGCGCGCATCCGAGTGTGACCACCGAGAATGCCGACAATACCATGGTGACCGCGGCCACGCTGCCCGTGCGCTCATACAGGATCGACACCACCGGTGCCGCCGCCGCCGCACCCAGGAAGCCGACGAAGAAACGTATCGAGTAGATCCGTGCGCGCAGGGCAGGGGAGACGTAGCGCGCCGCCATCGTCTCGTTCACCGTAACCTGCCCGAAGATCGAGGCGGCAACCGCCCCGGCCAGCGGCAGCACCAGCCAGCCCTGCGCGAACGACAGCGCGAACATCGCCGGCGCCAGCACGATGCTCACCGGCAGGAACACCTTCTTCAACGTGTTCCGGTCGATCATCCGGCCAACCGAGAACTGCGTCAGCGCGCCGCACAATGTCACCAGGAACGCCGCCAGCCCGACCAGCGGCAGCAGCGTCGCGTTTCCGGCCAGCCGCTCCTGCATCAGCTTCGGCAGCAGCAACGTATAGGCGTTAAACACCAGCCCGGACGACATCGCGATCAGCATCAGCACCAGCACCGCCCGGCGCACCAGGTGACGCGGGATCGGCGGAAACGGCCGCGCGTTGGCGTGGATGCTCACCTGCGCCAGCGGCGTGCGCATCCAGGCGAGCCCGGCCACCGCACAGAACAGGCCGGGTGCGACGAACGCCGCGCGCCAGCCGATCTCGTTGGCCAGGAAAGCCGTGACGACCGGCGCCAGCGCCACGCCGAGGTTGCCGAAAACCCCGTTCACGCCAATCGACCGGCCCGGTTTGTCGCCCGCCGCCTCGACCAGCATCGTGGTGCCGATCGGGTGGTAGATCGCCGCGAAAGCGCCGGCACAGGCCAGTGCCACCGCCAGCATCGCCGGCGAATGGGCAAAGCCGGCGCCGATCAGGCTGCCCCCGGTGCCAAGAAAGAACGCTGTCATCAGCACCTTGCGGCCAAACCGCTGCGCCAGCCACCCCTGCGGCAGCGACAGCAGGCCGTACAGCACGAACATGCCGGTCGCCAGCGCCAGGATCGGACCATAGGACTCGCCGAACGGGCCGCCCGGCACCGCCATTGCCAGCACAGCGGTCGGCAGGATCAGCAGGCTGTAATGGGTGATGGTGTGTGCCGTGTTGATGAACACGATCTGACGCGCGGCTGGGGTCATGGCGGCCGTTCCCTTCGATGGTCAAAGCAGGCTAGTCTGTCCCGATGGCGATGTCTGGCCAATTTCTGTCGCGTGACGGCCAAAACCGGCTGCAACCGTTCGAGCAGGCGCCACGGCCGATGGCGGGCTATGCCCATGACTATGCGCCCGGCCATGAAACCGGCGCCCATCGGCATCCTCGTGCCCAACTGCTGTTCGCCACCGCCGGCGTCATGCGGGTGACAACAGCGGCCGCGCTGTTCACCGTGCCTCCCGGCACCGGACTATGGGTCCCGGCCGACACCATGCACGCCGTTCGGATGGACGGCGCCGTCCGCATGCGTGCGCTGTTCCTGCGGGCGGACGCAGCCCCCTCGGGCCCGACGACAACCACGGTGATCGCGGTGTCGCCCCTGCTGCGCGAACTAATTCTAACCGTATGCGGCGAACCCGTCGTCTGGGATGCACGCGGGCCAGTCCGTCTGGTCGCCGCCCTGGTGCTGCACGAAATCGCGCGGGCCGGAACCCGACCGCTTTCCTTGCCCGCCTGCCACGATCCCAGGCTGGCCCGCGTCGCCGCGGCGCTGGCCGCCGACCCAGCCGACCCCCGAGACCTGGCCGGCTTCGCCACTGTCGCCGGCGCCTCGGTCCGCACCCTGGCCCGTCTGTTCCGCGCCGAAACCGGCATGAGCTTCCAGCAATGGCGCCGACAATTGCGCATGACCGAGGCCCTGGCCCTGATCGCCCAGGGTGTGCCGCCCGGTCGGGTGGCAAAGGCGATCGGCTACGCCAGCGTACCGGCATTCGGGGCGGCCTTTCGGGAAACCTTCGGGACCACCCCGGCAATGGCCTCCCCCGCCCAGGTCAACACCAAACCGCGTGCGGCCTAACATCCCGGACCGGTGCGGACGGACCCAAAAATGGCCTGGATTTAATGCAACTGCACCGTGGCATTCGGCGTTTGCGGCAGCATGGCAACACTGAAATCACTGATCGACGGCTTCGACGCGGCAACCATCCCAGCCACGGCATTGGGCGCGGCGGTGTTGGGCACCCCAGCCTCACCCTCGTTCATCGGCAACGATGCGATCACTGTCCCGCCCGGCGGCTTCAGCGCCATTTACGCCTTTGGCGACAGTCTGTCCGACGCAGGCAATATCTCGCTCGCCACCCTGGGAAATCTTCCGGTCGGCGGCGTCTACAGCGGTGGCCGCTTCACCAACGGCAATGTATGGGTTCAGGACCTCGCACAAGACCTGAAGATGTCCCCGGTAAAGCCCAGCCTCGCCGGCGGCACGGATTACGCGTATGGCGGCGCGGAGACCGGCGCCACCGCCGTGCACGCCGCCAATCCATCCGATCTCCCCTCTCAGCTCGGTCAGTTCGTCGCATCCGTGCCGCACCCATCGCTCTCCGCGCTTTATACCGTCTGGGCCGGCTCGAACGATGTGCTGGATATCGCCAACTCGACCGAAACGCCGGCGCAGCAGCAGGCCTCGGTCCGTCAGGCAGTTACCAATGAAACCAATTTCATCAATGGCCTGATCGCCCACGGTGCCAGGAACCTCGTGGTCATGGACGTGCCTGACCTGGCCAAAACCCCTTACGAGCTGGCCCGCCCCGCCAGCGACGCCATATCCGGCACCCTGGCCGAAACCTACAACGCCGACCTTGGCGCCGCCCTGCGGCAGATCATGGCATCCGGCGCGGCCAGGATCGATACTGTCGACACGTTTGGACTACTCGACACCGCGATCGCCAGCCCGGCCACCTATGGCTTTACCAACGTCACCCAGCCGGTATGGAACGGTAACCTGACCGACAGCCATAGCGGCGTCCTTGCGGCAACCGGTTCGGCCCAGAACAGCCACCTGTTTTTCGACGATCTGCATCCGACCGCCGCCGGACATTCCCTGCTCGCGGCGGCCGTGACACAGACGCTGACCGGGACGGCCTGAACCGTCCGCTCAGCGCGGCACGTTCCCGCTGCGCACCGGAATCCCGGTCTGCTCGTGGCATACCCGGGCAAATTCGGCGACCCCGTCGCGGATCGTCTGCTTGCTGGGCATGGCGAAGCAAAGCCGCAGGCAGTTGCTGGAATTATCCGCGCTGACCGCCCATTCCGGACCCGGATTGAACACGATTCCGGCCTCTGCCGCCGGCTTCACCAGCTTGCGTACGTCAATCTCCGCCGGCAGCTTGATCCACAGGAAGATCCCACCCTTCGGCGCCCAGCATTCAGCCGCTGAACCAAATTCCCGAGCGACCGCCTCGGTCATGGTCTCCAGCTTTTCATGCAGCACCCCGTTCAGATGCCCCAGATGACGGTCGAAATTCTGCGAGAAATACTCGGCCACCACCATCTGGTCCAACGCCCCGGTGCCGCTGTCACCCTTCAACGGCAGCAACCGGCTCATGATCTCCCAGCCCGAGATCACGTACCCAAGCCGCAGCGCCGGCGCCAGTGATTTCGAAAACGAACCAAGATGGATGACGCAGCCAGGATCAAGCGCGTACAGTGCAGGCGGCGCCGTGACGCCTTCCCACAACAGATCCGCGTAGCATTCATCCTCGAAGATCGCGACGTTGTATTCCCGCGCCAGCTTGATCAGCGCCTGGCGCCGGTCCAGCGGCAGGATGCTGGCGGTGGGATTCTGAATTGTCGGAATGGTATAAATGAACTTCGGCGTAATCCCCCGCGCCTTCAGCTCCGCGAGCTGCTGCGCCAGGGCCTCGATGACGATCCCGTCGGCATCCAGTTTCATGCCGACCAGCTTGGCGCCCAGCTTGCGGAACCGGTTCATCGCCCCCTGGTAGCAGGTACTCTTCGGTCAGCACGGTATCACCCGGATCGACCAGTAGCTTGCTGATCATGTCCAACCCCTGGCCGGACCCGGTGGTGATCATGATATCGTCGATCGGCGCCTTGATCCCCCGCTGCCGCCCGCACTTGTCGGCCACGAACTGGCGCAGTCCGGGATAGCCCTGGGGCCCCAGGCCCAGGTTGTAGATCGCCAGCTTCGACCCATCCCGCCGCAGCACCGACGCCGCCGCGTCGATCAGCCCCTCGATCGGGATCTGCTCGGGATCGTTGTTGCCACCCACAAAATAATACTTCGGAAACGGCGCCCACCGCGCCGCCGGCTCGGGCAGCCCGGCGCTGTAGAGTTTGCTGTAGTCGATCGTGCTGGCGCTCATGGTGCCGTTTCCTCTTGGCTGTTGCGCGGCAGGTTAGCAGCCTTCGCCTATCGGTACGAAGCCCTCCAGCTCGCCTTTCGCCCAGTCCACCACCTGCTTGATCGACTGGCCGCTCTGCAACCGCGAGAACATCGAGGACGGCGTTCCGCGATTGTAGATCTGCACGCCGATATCGGGCGGCGCGGGAAATGCCGCGATATGCGCCGAGGAATGATGATGCGGCCGAAGTATATAGTTATAGACAGTGCCTTTCGGCGGCTCCACGTCAGCCCAGACGGTGAAATCAGACATGCTGGGGAAGGGGGGAATATCGTAGCCTTCGGATGCGATGCACCGCGGCTCGATCTGTTCCCGCTGCATCAGCCATTCCAGTAATTCCTTGGCCGCCGTCTTGTTCTGGCTGAACTGCCAGACCCCCCAGTGAAACGGCAGAAACGGCGTGAAGCTTCCCGCCGGTCCGCTCGGCGCCGGGAACGTCCAGCAATCCGCCGCCACCGCCCTGGCATCGCGCTTCGCCACCGCCCACGCCGACGGCGGATTCCAGATCAACGCCGATTTCCCGCCGATCAGATCACGGTTGTTGGATGCGTCGTCATAGCTCGTGGCATCGGGCGGGAGGAATTTCACCAGTTGCTGCGCGTATTCCAGGCACTGCCGCACCGCATCCAACTCGACGGTGATCTCCCCCTTGGCGTTCACCAGCTCCGCGCCGTACGCCCGGAAGATCGCACCCGCGGTATCCACCGAATCCGGGGTCTGCCCCAATCCGATGCCAAACGTGAACCCGGCCTTCTTGCAGGCCTCCGCCGCCTTCAGATGCGCGTCATAGGTCCACCCCTCCGCCCCTTTCGTGCGCTCAGGTCGCGCCGGGAACATCTCGACGACATCAAGGCCAGCGTATTGCTTCAACAGGCTGATGCGCCCGCAGGGCCCCTTGTACTGACTGGAAAAACTCGATGGAATGACGACCCAGTGATCCTCCGCCCGCCCGAGATACTGGCAAACTTCGTTCTGTGGACCGTACTTCTTCTCCAGCCGGCCCATAATGTCATCCACGGGCGTCAGGTGGGAGGCATTCGACTGCGCGTCCCAGGCCAGGAACGTCATCATGTCGTGGCCAGTGCCCGCCTGGCTCTCCGCCGTGCCGGTCAGTTGCAGCTTGGCGCCCACGGTGGTGATGCGGTCAACATTGCATTCGACTTTGTTCTGCGAGGCCCAGGTGTCGATCTGCTGCTTGATCTTCTCGTTGCTGTTTGGCACCCAGTGATCGACCAGCCCAATGTTCAGCTTGCCCGCGGCGCCGGCAGTCCGAATATGAACCAGCGGCAGCGCCGCCGCCCCAGCGCCGATTTTCAACGCGCTCCGCCTGCTGATATGCGTGGCCTTCCGCATTACGTTCTCCCGACTTTCTTGTTCTGTTCCAGTTACTCTGCGATGTGATAAATACCGCCAGAGCAGCAAGCATTCGCCGCATCAAAATCCAAGTCAAATGACAAGCGGTCTACGCTTGCCGCACACCAGCATCGACGCGCTGATTGTTATTGACAAAAATCATATTACAGATCCCTGGTAAACTACCGCGCCGCAGCTCTGCACCACACAAGAAGCAATTTGACATAGGTTTAATTTGCTGATTGACGTTTTTATACCGTAACCGGAAGTTGAAATCAGTAGATCCGCATACGGCCTAAGGCCCGACATCACGAACCCGAGCCTGTTCGGGACGGCCGATTGACAGTAACCGCGGTGCGATTTCAATTGCCGCCGCAGGGACATCAAGCGCAGCGCAGACCAATCAAGTTCGGCACAGATGTTCCCGGGGGAACCGCCATGACACCCAAATTGAAAGACGTTGTTTACTCCCTTTCACTTGCGTTATCAGCGACGCTGGTATCAGCAGGTGCCGCACTGGCACAGACCCCGTCACCGGGGACGCCTGCGCTCCAGGGGGCGCCCCCGCCGGAACAAGTACAGCCATGGGGATTGCCGCCTCCACCGCCAGGCATCGGTCCGGTCTCACTGTTCGCCGACATCCACGATACCCCACAAGGCAAATTCCTGGAGGGCGGGGCCTTCGACGACGCCGGCAATTTCTGGTTCGTTGCGATCGGCAGCGGATGGGTTTCGTACCTGACGCCGGACGGAAAACTCGTCCCCGGCTTCAACTGCAACCCGCCGGCCGAACTCGGTTTCGCCTGCGAACCGCAAGGCACAAGGTGGCATGACGGCAAACTCTATCTGACCACCCGCCATCTCGGCATCATGGTCTACGAACCGCAGTCCAAGAAATTGACTTCGCTAGTCAGCACCTACCGCAACCAGCTGTTCAAGGGGCCGAATGACCTTGATTTCGATGCGGAAGGCAATCTGTATTTCACCGATCCATGGGGTACCGGTCCGGGACCCGACCCGGCTGATCAGGCCGGTGCGGTCTACCAGTATTCAACCGACGGCATCCTTCGGCGGATTATTTCAACCGGACAATTCCCCAACGGCATTGCCGTCTCGCCGGACGACAGCACGCTGGCCGTCGCCGACTATGCCGCCAACCGGATGCTGTATTATTCGTTCCAGAACGGCCCCAATGCCGCCTGCACGATGTGCGCCAAGGACCCGTCGCACCAGACGTTCTTCTTTGCCACCACGGGAAGCTATAACCCCGGCAACGGCGGTCCCGACGGCATTCACTACGACATCCACGGCAACCTCTGGGCCGCGCTTGGTATCGGCGGGGTCATCGAATACGACCCCCGCGGCATCATTCTTGGCTACGTTCCCCTGCCAAACGGAGATTCATCAGCCACCAACTTCGCTTTTGGCGGCCAGGACAATCAGTACATCTATATGGAAGGCGCGGTCAGCGGAACCGTGTACCGCTTCAAGGCGCCCTATCCCGGGCTGATCGGACCGGGCGGCAAGCGACTGGCTGCTCAACACTGAGTTTTCCTGCTCAGCGAACCTGTAAACCCCCGCCTCGCGGCCAGGCTAGGCCAGAAGGCGGGAACACATCCACCGCCTTTCGAAATCCCCCCAGAAGGGCAGCGCCCGATCAGGCCGCTATAGAGGCCGCATCCGTATCACCAGTTGGGGCAGGGGCGTCGTCCGGCGTCTTCTGATGGCTGCTGAAGACCAGACGCCGGCCTCGCCAAATCTCGGTGCCCCGGGCAGGTTCAGCCTCGTCCGCCTTATGGGCGTCCACCCAAAGCCAGCCCGTCTTAGTCGCCTCCGCGTCGTCGCGGGCATGTACATCCCTGCGCCGAAGGATTTCGCCCTGGTCACCAAGCAGGTAAACACGATAGACCTTGAGCGGCCCCGCTGCGGTGGCAAGGCGATCCTCAATTTCCGCCAACAGCCCACGGCGATGCTTGACGCTTTCCGCCGCTAGGATTTCCAGTTGCGCAAGCTCTGCTTCCAGCAGACGCCGGCTTTCCGCCATCTTTAAATACGACATTCGCACAACCGACGCATTGAATCGCCAGCACGTCAAGATACTGCTGCAGTCGTTGATCATGCGGCTATGTTACATGAAGTGCTGAATCTTCGAAAGCCATAACTGCGCTCGCCCGGAGATTCGTTCATTGCTTTCCGTTTAGTTCCGAACGATACGAGTCTCCGGACCCGGCACTTCGAAAGGCGCCGGAATAGGGTAACATCGATATCAGTAGCCAGACGCAACCATAATATCAGCGTAAGTTCGCCCATGCCTCAACCGCGTCGAGGTCCACCCAAAACCCGAGCCCATGCAGCCGCTCGATCCGCGATCTGTTTCGCACCAGATGACACAGACTGACTGCCCGCCGGTGGTTCGGTCAACTCCCGCTTACCGGTACGATAACCCAATTTCAATATTTACCTCAGTCGAGAGACAGCGGAAATTCGCCGCCCCACAGTCCGCCGGCCGTCCGTTCGCTGAAATCCCCGCCACCCGTTGCCTCGTCATCCCCGGAACCCGACGCCCAGCCAAAGACCCTGTGCGATTCGCCCCCGCCCCCAGCCCATCAGGTACGCCCACGCAGCCGGTTGTCCCATAAGCCGTGTTCTCGACCCGGACAGCGAAATCCCAAGCTGACCGTCTTTTTACCCCAACGAGGGGTTGCCTCGGCACTGCTGCTGCTTCGGCCAGTTCACCCGCCAATCCCGGCGCCGCGCCAAGCCGCCGGTAAACAAGTGCCATGCCCGGACTGACTGACCGCACGGCCCCTCCGGCGGCACGACCAAATCCTATAACGGAGTCGGAATAAAAGACATCCCCGGCAGCTTTGCGACACTCGAATGTAGCCCGGACAACCGTGCAACCCACGCACCGGCATATTCAATCGGCAACCGCCGCAGCGCGAGCGACTTCGGCCGAAGCGGCACCCCCGCGCCATCGTTCGCCGAGCGCGCGCGCCCCGCGATCCGGCACCATGGAACCAAGCCGATCGCTCTCAACGCCGCATGACACCGCACCTTCGCATCGTCGAGCCGGTCCTCAAGGGAGGCTGGGCCAGACCAATACGTTTATCGGCCATCAAACCCGGAGACCTTTCGTGCTCTCGCACGCTGTTCGTCGATATTTCGTCAAAAATTTCGTGGCGTTCTCAGGTGTCCCGATCAGCAAAGTGCTTTTCTCCCTGCCACCGAAGTACGTGTTCTGAGGATCCCGACTGAACCCACGAACTGACCTTTACGCAGGGTAATATCCGAAAGAACCAACCTCGAGACGCCTTTGACTGCCACCGCGCCTGTCCGGCACGCACACCGCAAGGAACGATGGCAGCAACGGCTGGACTATCAAAGTCAAACGCGAACGTCACGACAGAATAGTGGCGTCAGCAAGGAGATATAGCATGACCAAGTCGATATCCGCCATGACAATTGCGTCGATGATGCTTTGCCTGGGCTTCGTTTCTGCATCGGCACAGGGCCTGCCGGCCGGCGCCTCGCCGCCGATATACGGGTCCGCATGGGCCACCCAGCAATTGCAGGCGCGCAACATGAACACCCAGCCCGTAGACATCAGCCTGTCAAAGCACAAGCAGACGACCGTCCCCGATTCGTCCCGGCCCATCACCCAGGTGCCCACGGCCCCGGTCCGCGGCGGTTGACCAAGCTGCCCGGCAACAAATCAGCGGAACTGAAGACGACCGGATGCTGCTCCGGTCGTCTTGCCACCCGGTCAGCGTGCCAATGTATCCGCCAGCCCCGCACGCCGCAGGCCAGGATAGACCATGCTCTCGAAAAGACTCAGGAACCCCGGACCAGGTCGCCGCGAAAGCACATAACAGCCAGGTCGCGAAACAACCTCCGGACACATCGCCACGGCCTGCGCAAACGCCGCCCTTGCTTCGTCCAGTTCACCCTCCAGGCCAAGCGCCGCAGCCAGCCACCAATGCACATAATGCATGGAGGGATTGAGCGCACGAGCCTTCCTGAGTGAAGCAAGAGCTGCGTCAGTATTGCCCAGCAGCAGATGGCACAGACCAAGACACGCAAGATACATCGGGGCACTGAATTCCTGCGGCGACAACCGAAGGCTCTTCTCGATCAGCGGAATTCCGCCCTCCGGATCGCCAAGGCAGGTCAACGTCACACCAAGCTGAGCGATCGGATCGGAACAGTTCGGATTTCAACTCGACGGCTATTTCCTGCTCGGTCCTGGCATCGTTCAATCGCCCTTGCGCGCGCCGAAGCACGCCCATCAGCATGTGCGCGTGCATGTTGTTCGTGTCGACGCGAAGCACTTCAAGTATCAGCGCCTCCGCCTGCGCCTCGTCGCGCGCATCCGCGGCATCCACCCGATCCGCGATGTCCAGAATCAACGCACCGGCAATGCCAAGCTTGGCATCCAGGGCGTCGGGATTTCCGTCCAAGGCCTGCTCAAACAGTCTGATGGCGTCACGGTACTGACCCGTCGCGATCGGACGAAACAACAAGCTGAACCCATGGTGAATAAGGTCGTCCGAAGTCCATTGCTGTGGTGAAATGGTCTTCAGATGGCGGTTCACCTCCCGGCCGAGTGCCTTCCAAAGATTCCGAGCGACCCGCAGGCTCGCCTCGATGCGCGCATCCGTGGTCTCGCCGGGATCAATCGAAAGGCGCTCCGACCACACGTAAACGCCGATTTCGGTGTCGACCAGTTGCAGATTCACCTCGATCCGATCATCGGCGCTTCGAGCGCTGCCTTGGAGCAGATAACCCACGCCCAGATCGCGGGCAATGTTCTGCCGCCCGATTAAATCGTCGATGTATGGCGACGCCTGGGAAAAACCAACGACCGGCACCTTCCACAGGGTCAGATGCCCGCAGATATCCTCGATGACACCATCGACAAGGTGTCTCTGCTCGTCGGGAATCCCAAGGATCCGCAGCGACCCGACCCGGACAGAGGCGCGCGGCAACTTGGATCGCTCGCCAACCGTGTGTTGTGCGGCAACCGGCAAACGTCCCGGTTGCAGGCGGTTCGGTTCCACACTCTGCGCCTCGTTATCCATACCACCATGCTGCTGCCACGGATCGGCCGGCGTCACCGTGACCACCTCCGTCGCGAACAGGTAACCGCGGCGAGGCACCGTACGCAGCATTTGAAGCGAATCCGCGCCCAGGATCCCGCGAATATCGTGGATGCACTGGGTAACGTTGTCTTCGGTCACAAAGACGTTTGGCCACAACGCCTCCATGATTGCTTCACGCGACAGCAACTGTCCGGCGTTTTCAACCAGCAGTCGCAACAGAGCGAATGACTTGGGCCGCAGCGCTAGTTCCGCACCGTCATCGGCCAACAACGCGCCTCGCCCCAGGTCCAGCGTGAAGGAACCAAACCGGTATGCTGCGCTTTGCACTGAGCTTGCCATCATGAATGCTTCCAGCTTTGCATTGCTGAGCCCCTCACCAATACTCTTTCCGCCGGGGTCGCGTCAAAAATTTCATCGCGTCCCCAGGTCCCCGCAATCACTGACCTGCGGCCCGCCACATGGCTTGATCGGCATGACAGCGCTCGCCGGGGTGATGTCGGGCAGGACCACCGCACGTGACACGCCGACCGAGGTATTGGCCCTGACGCGATCAACCTTTGTATGGAGGTAATGAATGGCGCCCCGCAACACCCCCGCCATGCCCCGGTCCACCACATACGTCACGACAGGACGGCGACACTATCCTGACAATGTGTGGGCACCAATAACCGCCGCCCCGATATTGTTGCCCACAAGCAATAACATCTGCCCGGCACCCCACCCGGAAAGCCTCGGCAAATATCAGCCGGCCCAACCAGACAATCAATCCAAACCAGCGCCCGCTATCCCAGGCTACATCATCGTCTGCATGTCCGCATCGACCGCGATCGCCTGACCACTGATCGTCGCTCCAAACGGACTGGCCAGATACAGTGCCATGTTGGCAATATCCTGCTGGGTCACGAAACACCGCAAGCTCGTCGTCCCCACCGTCCGCTCGGTCATTTCGTTTTCCGAAATCCGCGCCGCCTCCGCCTTCGCCTTGATCACCGCGCGGATCCGAGGCCCATCCACCGGCCCGGGCAAAATCGCATTCACCCGAATCGCGTCAGGCCCCAGCTCGATCGACAGCGACTTGGTAAACCCGATCACCCCCCATTTCGCCGCCGCATAGGGCGCGCGCATCGGAAACCCGAACCGCCCGGCGGCCGACGACAGATTGACGATCGCCCCACCCCCGTTCGCCCGCAACGCCGGAATCGCCCGCCGCGACATGTGGAACATCGACGCCACATCGATCCGCAGCGTCGCCTCCAGCGCCTCCGGCGTCACATGCTCCACCAACGCCGTGGGACCGGCGATCCCCGCATTGTTCACCAGCACGTCCAGCCCACCCAGCTGCTTCACCGCCGTGTCGACAAACGCCTCACACTCCCCGACATCACCCGCATCGGCCCGCATCCCGGGATACCCGCACCCCTCCAGCGCCCGCACATCAACATCGCTGACAAACACCCGCGCCCCGCAATAGGCAAAGCTGTCCGCCATCACCTTGCCGATGCCGTTCGCCCCGGCCGAGATCGCAACCCGGTAGCCCGTCAGATCCACCGTCAACGGGGTGCGCGCGCCTTCAACCATCACCTGATGTCCTTTACCGAAGTGTATTGATAATCTGCCGGTACGCCTCTTCCGGGAACGCCTTCATCGACTTCGTGCGGACATTCCCAAGCTTGCCCAGCAACACCGAAAACCGCGCCGCACAAGCATCGTCGGGCGCATCGTAGATGATGATCAAGTCGTACTCGCCCATGGTCACGAACACCGACAGAAAGTGCCCGCCCATCTCCTCCAGCGTCTTGCGCGCGGCATCGATCCGCTTCGGGCTCTCGTCAATGGTGCGCATCCCCTGGTCGGTCCAGTTCGCCAGCATGACATAATTTGGCATCGCGACTATCCTCCCTGGAAGAGTTCGATCAAACGACCGAACCGTTGGGGATGGCAAGGGCATGATCACACCAGAAGGCGCGCGCAATATCTCGTTCGTCGGCCACACCGACCAGGGCGGCCGTGGCGACGGCGTGCAGGTCATGGTCAACCGCGGCCACGCCTATATCGGCACCCGCGTCAGCCGCGGCGTCATGGTCACCGACGTCCGCGATCCCAGAAACCCCAGACCGGTCAACTTCGCGCCAATCCACCCCAATTCCTGGTGCATGCACCTGCAAACCGCCAACGATTTGCTGCTCTGCATCGAGGAACTCGACCTCAAGGCCCTGCTCTCCCAAAAGGACTACTACGGCACCTCCAACCAGGTCGACTCGTCCCGCTACGGCAAACGCGGCGAAGACTTCTCCGCCGGGATGCGCGTCTACGACATAGCCGACCCCGCCAATCCGCGCCCCATCGGCTTCATGGAAGTCGAGGGCCTGGGCCTGCATCGCATCTGGTGGACCGGCGGCCGCTACGCCTATGCCTCCGCCCTGCTGGACGGCTTCCTGGACCATATTTTCATTAGTATCGACATGGCTGACCCGACGCGTCCGAAAGAAGCCGGGCGCTGGTGGATCCCCGGCATGAACGCCGCCGCCGGCGAAACGCCGCACTGGACCGGCCGCTGGGCCCTCCATCATGCCGTGGTCGAGGACGACATCGCCTACGCCTCCTGGCGCAACGGCGGCCTGACCATCCTCGACGTCAAGGACCCCACCAAACCCAGCTTGATCGCCCACCGCAACTGGTGTCCCCCGTACGGCGGCGGCACCCACAGCGCCCTGCCGCTGCACGACCGCAACCTGCTGGTCGTCGCTGACGAGGCCACCATGAACATCGACCAGGAGCAGCTGAAGCGCACCTGGATCTTCGACATCCGCGAGAAATCCAACCCGATCTCCATCGCCACCATGCCCACCCCGTCCGACCAGGACTACATCAAGCTCGGTGGCCAGTTCGGCCCGCACAACCTGCACGAAAACCGCCCCGGATCGTTCCAGTCGTCAACAACGATTTTCGCCACCTGGCAAAGCGCCGGCGTCCGCGTCTTCGACATCGCCAACCCCTACCGCCCCGAGGAAATCGGCTACTTCGTCCCACCGCAGCCGACAAAATGGATGGAGCCGCTGCGTGGCCGCGCCAAAATTCGTCACACCGCCGATCTGTTCGTCGCCAGGGACGGCCTGATGTACGTCACCGATTATGACGCCGGTCTATACATCCTGCAATGGAATGGCGCCTGAAGAAAACCAAGGAGGAAACAATGAAAATAGGATTTATCGGCCTGGGCATGATGGGCTCCGGCATGGCGTCCAACCTGCAGAAGGCCGGCCATGACCTCGTCGTTCACGACCTCACCCGCCAGGCCGCATCCAAGCACCTCAACGCCGGCGCCACCTGGGCCGACTCCCCCCGCGCCGTCGCCGAGGCCTGTGACCTCGTGTTCACCTCACTGCCCACCCCAGCAGACGTGCAGCGCGTCGGCACCGGCGAGAACGGCCTGATCGAGGGCTTCCGCAAAGGCGCCGCCTGGTTCGATCTGTCAACGAACGCCGTCGACGTCGTGCGCGCCCTGCACGCCACCTTCGCCGAGAAAGGCATCGACTTTCTCGACGCCCCGGTCAGCGGCGGACCCAAGGGCGCCAACAGCGGCCGCCTCGCCATCTGGGTCGGCGGCGACAGGGCAGTCTACGACAAATACCACGCCGCCCTCACCGCGATGGGCGACCAGGCAGCCTATATCGGCCCGATCGGCGCCGGATCCATCGCCAAGCTCGTCCACAACGCCTCATCCGCCGCCGTCAACGTCGTGCTGTCCGAGGTCTTCACCATGGGCATCAAGGCCGGCGTCGAACCGTTGGCGTTGTTCGAGGCCGTTCGCCAGGGCGCATCCGGCCGCAACCGCATGTTTGACCGTCTGGCCGACCATTTCCTCACCGGCAGCTATGACCCCGCCGACTTCGCTCTGCGCCTGCTGCACAAGGACGTAAGCCTGGCCTGCCAGCTCGCCCGCGAAGTCCAGGTCCCCATGCGCCTGACCAACCTCGCACTCATGGAACTCACCGAGGCCCTGAACCGCGGCTGGGGCGCCCGCGACTCCCGCGTCGGTTCGTTACTGCAGCAGGAACGCGCCGGCATCCCGCCGATCGCCGTAGCCCCCGACAAAATCAAGGCCGTGCTCGAATCCGACACGAAATAAAGGAGCCCCACCTCATGCAACTAGGCGCCCTCGTCCCCTTCACCGACACCGGCGGCGACCCGTCCCTGGTCCGCGACTTCGCCCAGAATCTCGAAGCCCTCGGCTACGATTTCCTGGAAGCACCCGATCACGTCCTGGGCGCCAATCCAGGAACGAACGACAGCAGGGACCCCCGCCGCAGCATCGCCGACGACATGTTCCACGACCCGTTCGTTCTGATCGGTTATCTTTCTGGCCTCACCACCAAGCTGACCTTCTCCACCGGCGTCCTCATCGTCGCCCAGCGCCAGACCGCCCTCGTCGCCAAGCAGGCCGCCTGCCTCGACGTGCTCTCCGGCGGCCGCTTCCGCCTCGGCATCGGCGTCGGCTGGAACCCGGTCGAATTCACCGCCCTGAATGAAAACTTCCATAACCGAGGCCGCCGTTCGGAAGAACAGGCCCAGGTCATGCAAGCCCTCTGGGCGCAGCCGCACGTCACCTTCAAAGGCAAGTATCACACCATCGACGACGCCGGCATCAACCCCCGCCCAGCCTCCGGCCGCATCCCGCTCTGGTATGGCGGCCACCACGAGCACACCTTGCCCCGCATCGCCAAATGGGGCGACGGCTGGATGCCCAACGCCTACCCGCCCGATCAAACCGCGCTTGACGTGTTCAGCGAATTGCGCCGCCTGACCGAACAGGCCGGCCGCGACCCCGCCGCGATCGGCATCGAGGTCTGGACCTCCTGCGGCGAAGGCTCGCCGGCCGACTGGCGCCGTGAAACCGCGTTCTGGAAGCAGGCCGGCGCCAGCCACATTTGCCTGACCACGACTTTCAACCGCCGTCACCACCACCGCATCGCTGGCAAAACGATCGGCGACCATCTGGCCGCCATGAAACGCTACCGCGAAGCCGTCGGCGACCTGCTTTAGCCAAATCTTTCTAGGAAAGAACGAAAAATGCAACTTGGCGCAACAATCCCGGTCGCCGACATCGGCACCGGCCCGGCCGAAATCCGCGACTACGCCCAGACCGTCGAAGGCCTGGGCTTCGATTATCTGCAAGCCCCCGACCACGTGCTCGGCGCCAACCCGGCGACCGTCGCCGGCAAGGGCAGGGTAGGGACCAACGAAAATCCCTACCATGACCCATTCGTCCTGTTCGGCTTCCTCGCCGGCTGCACCGAACGCCTGGGCTTCGCACCGGGTGTCCTCATCCTCGCCCAACGCCAGGCCGCCCTGGTCGCCAAACAAGCCGCCTGCCTCGACGTGTTGTCCAAAGGCCGCCTGCGCCTGGGTGTCGGCGTCGGCTGGAACCAGGTCGAATTCACCGGCCTGAACGAGGTCTTTTCCAACCGCGGCCGCCGCTCCGAGGAACAGGTCCAGGTCATGCAGGCTTTGTGGTCGCAGCCCCATGTCACCTTCAAGGGCCGCTACCACACCATCGACGACGCCGGCATCAATCCCCGCCCGGCCTCGGGCCACATCCCCGTCTGGTTTGGCGGCCATGCCGAGGCGACCCTACATCGCACCGCCAAATACGGCGACGGCTGGATGCCGCTGGCCTATCCGGCAGATGAAACCGCACTGGCCGTCTTCGAAAAGCTCCGCACCCTCACAAAGGCCGAGGGCCGTGATCCCAACAGCATCGGCCTGGAGGTCTGGCAGTCCCTGGGCTCCGGCGACGAGGGCGCCTGGCACCGCGAATTCGCCTTCTGGAAGAAAGCCGGCGTCACCCACGTGACCGCCCATACCACCTATGCCATGAACCACCACAAGCGCATCGCTGGCCACACCGCCAAGGACCACCTCGCCGCGATCACCCGTTTCAAACAGGTGGTCGCCGATCTGCTCTGATATGTTGAACTGGTAACCTCCGCGCCGCCGTCCACCCTGACGGCGGCGCCTTTCGCGCGCGGGCCGGCCACGCATCCGCAACCGCGAACGCAGTCGCGTCTCACCCACCAAGGTTCGCCGCATTTTGCTGATAGGTGCCTTGATTGTCCTGGCCCCCATTTGGCGTGCAGCTGTCCAGTTTGGTGTTCTTGAATGGCACGAAACTGACACCGGCCGGATATTTGAAGTTCAGCTCCCCCAGTTTCGCTTCCGCGCCCTTGGTCAGCATCGCCTCGGAATTAAACCGAAACCAGTGCGCAAGCTTGCTTGCTTTCGTGTAGTCAGTGAAAACCAGCGGACGCCAGGGACCGCGGCCGACACGCGCCTCGACGAATGTCGAAGCGTCGTCACCCGCATCACGATTTTGTGCCGCCTCCGGTTCATTTCTCAGGATCTTGACCGACCATGCCGCAGGAGAAACGTCGTCAGCGGCAACGATCTCGACATCCTTCGGCGCGGTGGCATCCAGGATCAGCTCGACATCCTGCCGGCCTTCGTCATAGCTTTCTCGGCCGCTGACGATGTCGCGCTTCTGATAGAGCATCCAGAACTCGAGCCCGAAGCGGGCAATGCGGCAGTGGCGCCTGCGGCAATACGGTGAGCGATGGCGGACTGCTGTCTGGCCCGCCGCGCCCATCCTCCAGGTTAACATCCACCACCAGCAGAACAACGTCGGGTCTTTTTTGCTCTCTGACTATCTGTTCCGCCGGAACACGTTTCAGAATCCTTACCGGGTCAGTCTCAACTGAAAGCGAAACCAAAGTGTTGCCCCGCACGTCGCCGCCCTTTTCACTTTCCCTTATTATGCGGAGGAAACCAGGCGTGATATCGATGCCAAGCTTCTCGAACTGGGTCTTAATGTCTGCATCCGACTTGATCACGTGCTCATCCGTCGGCCCGATGCTCGCCTTCGGTCCGCCCGTATCGGCCAGCCCCAGCCCAAGGTCAGCGGAAAACTTCCTGCTCCTGGTGGCTTCTATGCTCGTGACCTTAATCGTCTCATTCTCGGTCGCGGCAACGGTATAGCCGGCGAAAAGGAAATTTATCGGCTGGATGAGCACTCTGCTCCACACCATCCGATCCCCAGGCTCCCAGTCCACGCCTTTGGAAACCGTAGCCACTAACGTGCGATCGAATACAAAGGGATCCCTGTCCCCAGGCGCCGCTTCGCCCGGATCAACCAGCGCCTGTCGCAGGTCCCGCCAGGAACGCGGCATCGTCGGGGACGCGTTGGCTAGAAAGTCGATGGCATGCGCCTGCCCAATGTCGGCAAGGTCGCGCAACGTCGGGCGAGGCCGCGCTGGCTGAATCGTCGGAACACTATAAACAGCGACCAGCGTTTTCCCCCAATCCGGGCGACTAGGCGGCAGCGGTGATTGAGCGTCCGGCGGCGATGCCTGCAGCGATGTGAACTGGTCGGTCGTCTGCTTCGCGACTTCCTTTCTCCAGCGTCGCGCCAACGGGTCATCGTGACCCGTAATCGCGCCAATCACTGACCAGACCGCAAAAGCAACGATGCCGACGCCGATCAGAACCCATGGAGTAACCCGCGACGAAATCAATTGTCTCCACGACATGATATCTCTCCCTGGTGTCACGCGCGGTGGTATTCAACCCCAAGTAATTGCGCCCCATACATCTGGGACTATACCCGGCCGCGCGAACCGGATACATGACTCGACGAACGCGTTCTGTATCACACGCCAGAAACGAAGACTGTGACGCAGATCACAGAACGAATTTGAAACCATAACGAAAAGATATAGCCATCCCGGTGAACCAATGGGATTATCTGCATCAATCACACCGCAATACGGTGGCTGGACCACAGCCCGGCGCCCGAACGATCCAACTATTTATCGGAAATCGGATAAATCAACGCCTGGACGCGGATAATCTCAACGCGGTGCATCGAATCGGCACGAATTGCTCTCGGTGCCGCCCGCGTTTATCAGTGACCGGATGATCACCCGTACCGCCCTCGAACAACTGGACAAAACCGACCCGCTCGCACCCTTCCGGGACCGCTTCCACTTACCCGCCGGAATCATCTACCTCGATGGCAACTCGCTCGGCCCACTCCCCCGCGCCACCCCAGGCCGCATCGCCGCACTGATCGAACGTGAGTGGGGCGAAGGCCTGATCCGCAGCTGGAACGACGCCGGCTGGATCAGTCTGGCCAATCGGATCGCCTCTGAAATCGCCCATCTGATCGGCGCCGTCCAAGGCAGTGTCGCCGTCGCCGACTCAACCTCGGTCAATCTGTTCAAGCTGCTCGGTGCCGCGCTCCATTCGCGCCCGGACCGACACGTCATCGTCTCGGAGCAAAGCACCTTCCCAACCGATCTCTACATCGCCCAGGGCCTGACCGCGTTCCTTGGCGGGCGTCACGATCTTCGCCTCGTCGCGCCAGATGAAATACCCGCCGCGATCGACGACGACACCGCCGTCGTCATGCTCACCCACGTCAACTACCGCACCGGCGCAATGCACGACATGACCGCCATCACCCGCGCAGCCCACGCTCGCGGGCGCGACTGGTGCTGTGGGATCTCGTCCCACTCCGCCGGCGCCGTCCCGGTCGATCTGACGGCCGCCAACGCCGACTTCGCCGTCGGCTGCGGCTACAAATTTCTCAATGGCGGACCCGGCGCGCCCGGCCTTCCTCTACGTCGCGCCCCGCCTGCACGCCGCAACTCCGCCTGCCGCATCACCGGCTGGCTCGGCCACGCCGCAGCCGTTCGCGTTCGAGCCGACGTATCGCGCCGCGCCGCGGCATCGCGCCAGGCAATCGTCGGCACGCCGCCCATCCTCAGCCTTGCCGCCCTCGAGGTCGGCGTCGAGCATCGCACGCGCGCGCGCCGATGGCCGAGATCCGCGACGAAGTCCTGCGCTCAGGTCGAAATGTTCGCCGAACTGGTCGAGCAAGCGTGCGCCCGGCGCTTCCGCCTGCGTCACCCCGGACGACCCAGCCCGGCGCGGCAGCCAGGTCTGCCTCGCCCATCCGGACGCCTACGCCGATCATGCAGGCGCTGATCGCACGCGGCGTCATCGGCGACTTCCGCGCGCCCGACATCCTGCGTTTCGGCATCACCCCGCTCACCCTCAGCTACACCAGCCTATGGGACGCCGCCGCCACACTGGGTGCCGTCATGACTGAGGCTGCATGGCGAGACCCATCCTTCGCCGTCCGTCGAAAAGTAACATAGAGCAGCACCAGCCAGAACGGAAAAGTCGGGATGATAGAGCCGCGAGTGCAAACAACATCACCCCGACTGGAACAGTCAGAGTAATAGAGTTGCTCGCTCAAATACAAAGCTAGATCGCTTTCAGTCCCACAGTCGGGGTGAAACCGATCTGGCCTTTCCAGCGGTTACACGGGTCTCGCGGACCCGCAAAGCGACATGAACCGCCGGCGTGACGCACGTGACATGTCGCCGGCGGCCCACGATCAGCTACCCCCCACGCGTGGCGCTGTCCGCATCCTCCGCCAGATCCTGCAGTAATTCCACGATCAGCTACCCCCCACGCGTGGCGCTGTCCGCATCCTCCGCCAGATCCTGCAGTAATTCAAAGAACGCCCCGGATTGGCCGATGAACAAACCATCAGCGACAAGAGACTTCACTGCCGCCATCGCACCCCCGGCCCGCGTTCCCGTCGGGCGGATAATCGAAACCGCCGGGAATTTCCTGCTAAGAAACGGACACGGTTCTGCCATGATAAGATTGGTCTGGAAGTCTTCCCCACCAAACGGCGCAACATTCAGGTTCGGAAACACCAGACTCGGGTCAGTCGGGTCAGTCAGCGGAGCAAGCGGATCCGAAACCGCATTGCCCGCCTTGTCGTGCCATGTCTGGAAATGCATCGTCTCGGTCGGGCCGATGCTCAGCAGGATCCGCAGCACTTCCAGGTTGGTGACCTTCTGCGCCAGCGTTGGATAAAGGCTGGTGCCGCCTTGCTCGATGAAAGCAAAGTGAAACGCCGCGGTATTGGCGATGGCCTGAATATGGCCGGCAGGCGCCAGGTCCGCATCGGTTCGCGGAATTGCCGGAAACCGCCCGCTGCTCAAACTCGGCACTGCCTGAGCAAACTTGAACCCCGGTTCCAGATCTGGGTTGTCATTCCGGCTACGATAACGCGTCCACCAACTTGTATCCACAGTCAACTGCATCAGATTGGTTATCCGCCCAATCTGATTGGCACCCGTCGCCTTGCTGCTCGGCAGGACACGAAACTGGTCGAGGCTGACTGGACCAATCCCTTTCGAATGCAGGTAGGCGTTCAGAAACGCCTGGTGACTGATTTCATCTTCAGTATTGTCGTGAATATACTGCGCCATATCAGCGTCAAGGTTCGCCAGCGCCGCCGTATACGGCGCACTTCCCCCGGTTGGAAGCCCCGGAAGCTCGGTATCCTGAACCCCTCCAAGCTCCGCATACTGCAGCCATAGATCGGCCTCGATTATTTCGACGGCAGCCAGAAAACGCAGAATGGCAATATCGCCATTGGTCAGGCTGCTGCTCTGTCCATCGTCCGCGAACGCGGGCAGGCTGCTCGCCACCAATCCGGCGCTGAGCATTGCCCCGCCCGCGGCGAAATTCTTCAGAAATGATCGTCGCTCCCCTGGATCCTTCAGTTTCTGTGACTGATCCTGCACGGCTGTTCCCCTCATAAATTCGATATGGAATTGGGCGTGCCTGCAGCAGCGCAGCATTTTGCTCGTGCCAGGCCTCAGGTGGACGCCTGGCAAGGCCGTTTTAATCCCGGATACACGACACACGATTGCGTGACGCGCCAATGTCGCGCCACCGCAACGAACAACGTCACACCGCCCGGCCGTGGCGGCGACTAACCGCGCTCGATCAGCGTGTCCGCCAACCCGCCACCGGATGGTCCTTACACACGAAATTCGCTACGAGTTGCCTATTCGGCGCCAACACACCAACGCGACGCCGCAAACGTCACCCCAATCCGGCGAAAATCTCCCCCAGCCGGCGGATCGAGCCCAGCACCTTGTCCTGCTCCAACCCCGGCCACTGGCTCCGCATGATAAAGTGGTCCACCCCAAGCAGTTCGGTGTAGCGCAAGATCTCGTCTTTCACCGACTCCTTGTCGCCGATAATAAACCGGTCGCGGGCGAAATCATCGAAGCTCGTCCCCTCCAGCGGGCTCGTCATCCCCCACGCCGCGTAAGCCGCGTATTTATACTCCAACGCCGCCTTGCATTCCGCATAAGCCGACGCCTGGGAACTGCCCACGTAGCATTCCCGCGCAATCGGAAACTCCAGCGGCGTGCGGCCATATTCCGTCAGCGCCGCTCGGTAGGTCGGCATCTGCGGCGTGATCTCCTGGATGGACGACGCGTTCGCGATCAGCCAGGCGTCGCCGATCCGCGCCGCCCGCCGCACCGCGCTGTCGACCAGCCCGGCGACATAGATCGGCGGCCCGCCCGGCCGCACCGGCTTCACGCTGATGCCCGCATCCCGCACGGTGAAAAACTTCCCCTCATGGGTGATCCGCCCGCCCGCCCAAAGCTTCCGCATCAGCGTCACGCTCTCCTGAACCGCCCGGCGCGTTCAGTCAGCGGAATCCCGAACGCGGTGAACTCCGGCTCCCGATACCCCAGCCCAGCCCCCAGCACGTAGTTCCCGCCGGTCAGCACATCCAGCGTCGCCGCTTCCTCGGCCACATGCATCGGGTTCAGCAGCGGCAGGATCAGAATGTTCGGCCCGATCACCATGCCCTTCGCCTCGGCCGCCAGAAACGCCATCGCCGGCATGATCTGCAGCATCTGCATCGGCTCGGTCAGCCAGTGATGCGGAAACCACAGCGACTTGAACCCGGCATCGCGCGCCACCCGCACCTGCTCCACCAGCGCCGGGATCTGCGCCGGCACATCCACCTCTTCCGGATACTGCGTGTTGATGAACAGCCCGACCTTCATGACCCTAAACCCTTTCTCATCTTCCCAACCCTAACCCCCACCTTGAACCACGACCAGCGACAGGCCACATTCGGTCCATGAATCAACGTCCTCCGCCCGAGCTGGACATGACCCTCGAAGGCGAGTTCGTCTCGCCCCCGAAGCTGCCCGATCACCAGCCGAATCCTCGTTTGGGCCGTCATCGTCGCGGTTATCACCGGTGCGCTGTCGATCGCGGCATTCGCGCTGTGGCTCGCGTTGCTGATCCTGCCCGTGGCCCTCGGTGCCGCCGTCATCGCCTGGGCGATGTTCCGGTACCGGGTGTGGCGCGCCCAACGGTCATTCAGCAGCCAGCGCAACGTCTGGCGCCCGTAACCCAAACTCCTTCGCCAGCAGCGTGTAGGACCGCCGCCGGGCCTCCGGGTCATGCAGAGTGGTCAGGACCGCGATCTCGTCGACCCCATACTCCGCCGCCAGCGCCCTCAGGCTGTCCGCCGACAACCTCCGGCGTGCCGTAAAACGACCGGGCCCGCAGCCGCTCCAACCGCTCCTGCTCCGCGTCCGAGCAAGCCCTGGACGCCGCTTCCTCGGGTGAGGGCAGGGCATTGAACAGCCCGCGGTCCCGGTCGAGTCGCCAAATCTCGCGCGACCGGAACAGATACGCCGCCTCTTCCTGCGTCTCCGCTGCCATCCCCCAGACGCATACAGCAGCATGCGGCGCCGGGTTCGCCACGCTCGGTCGATACCCCTCGCGATAGACCGCGAACGCTTCGGCCGCACCACGTCCGTCACCGATGAAATGGGCAAAGCAGAACGGCAGCCCAAAATAAGCCGCCACCTGTGCCCCGTAGTCAGAGCTTCCCAGGATCCACACCTCCGGCATGGTCGGTCCAGCCGGCTGCGCCCGGATGTCGCGGAACGGATGGCCCTCCACCAGTTTCTCACCGGCGAGCCAGGCCAGCAGATCACGCACATCGGCCGGAAACTGGTCCGCCGCCGTCTCCGCCCTGGGGTTCAACGCATACGCCGTCCGCCCATCCGATCCCGGCGCCCGACCCAGCCCCAGATCGATCCGGCCCGGCGCGATCGCGTCCAGCACGCGGAACTGCTCCGCCACCTTCAGCGCCGAGTAATGCGGCAGCATGACCCCCGCCGATCCCACCCGAATCCGCCGCGTCGTCGCCGCAATCGCCGCGATCAGGATTTCCGGCGCCGTCCCCGCCTGGCTGTCGGAGTTATGATGTTCCGCGCACCAGTACCGATGCGTATCCCAGCGCCTCGCAATGCTGCGCCAGCCGGATGCTCTCGCGGATGGACGTGTCAGGTGACCGGCCGGTGACGATGGTCGACTGATCCAGAACCGAAAGCCGTATCATCAGCAAACCTCCATTCCATCCGCGGCATCGTCAGCACGCCGGCAAATCTGCCCAATTATCCCCGGTCAGACAAACGCCTAAGCAAAGCTTCCGCGGTTTGCGCCCGATGACAACGCTAAGCAGGCTTCAATACCAATGGTTTGCGCCGCGCCAACCGTGGAGCAACCTGGGGACGCCTGCTTAGGCTGGTTCAAAACCGCGGACGGTAGCGATGGCGGTTGCCCAAGCCCCGATGGCGTAACCCGCCACCCGGCGAGCAAACGGCGTGGACAGCCGACCACACTAAAAAACGACATGCCCGAACAGCGTGTCCAGCACCGCGTACAGCAGACCGCCGATCAGGAAGCCCACGATCGTCCCGTTCATCCGGATATATTGCAAGTCACGCCCTACCCGCAGCTCCATCCGATCGACAATCGTCGCGGTGTCCCAGTTCGCCACCACCTGGCCGATGAACTCGGCGATCCGGATCTGCGCCGTCGGCAACAGCGTCCGGATGATCCCTTCAGCCGCGGTCTGCAGCCGCGCCCGCGCCGCCGGATCGGCTTCCAGGATGGCGCCGAGGTTGCCCAGCGCACTTTCGATATACGCCACCACCCGGCCGTTCGGCCTGGCAATATCAGCCTCCACCCCGATACGGATCCGCGCCCAGATATCCCACATCCAGGCCTGGATGGTCTCGTGCGCCACCAGCCGGCGGATCGCCAGCCCAACCTCCGCCGCCCGTTCCGGCTCGGTTTCCATCCGGTTGATCTCCCGCCGGATCCATTCGTCGAACGCCGGCCCGCAGCTCCGACCCGTCCGGGCTCATTTTATCCAGTTCCGCGTTGACCAGCCCCAGCACCCGCCGGGCGATCGAGGCGCCCAGCGCCCAGCCGACAAGCCGCCCGCCCTGTTCGCGCACCCGTTCCTCGATCGCCCGCTGCAGGGCGTCCTCCCGCGCCGGCCAGGGCGGTCTTCATCTGGCCGAGGATGAAGCCGAACACCTCCTGGTGCCGCCCTCCGTCCACCAGGCTGTGCAGCGCCCGCGCCACCACCTGGCCTGCCGCCGGTCCGCCCATGATCCGCGGCACCACGCGCGCCAGCACCCGGCGCGCCCGGCCGTCTTCCACCGTCGCCAGCAGCTTCGGCAGCATGCCCGCCAGCGCCACCGCGGCCGGGTGCGCGGCGGCCGGGTCGGCCAGAAAGCGATGCACGATGCCCGGCAGGTCGAGCCGGCCGAGCACGTGCGGACACTTCCTTGCCGGTGAAGACATGCGTTGGCGACGAACCGCCCCAGCGCCTGGCCCAGGCGACCCGCTGGTTCGGGATGATGGCGGTATGCGGAATTGGTATGCCCAAAGGATGGCGAAACAGCGCGGTTACTGCGAACCAATCTGCGATGCCGCCGATAAATCCCGCTTTGGCCGACGCCTGCAGCAGGCCACCCCACCAGTCCGGCGGGATGAAATAGCTGCCGACGGTCAATGCGGCCATCAGCACCAGCAAGCCGGTGGCGAACATGGCGGTGCTGGCGCAAGGTCGCGCCGGGCGAGGAGGTCAGGATCAGGTTCGGTCATCGCCGGCGTGTTTAAGCGCGCGCCTCTCTTCCGTCCAACCCGACGCAATGTTATACTGTAACCATGATCGACCCGTTGTCCCCAACCGCTGGCGCCTCAGCCCGCCTTTTGCTGGCCGCGGCCGTGCTTGCCGTTGTCTGGGCAGCGGTGATCTGGGCGCTATGATCACAGTCGATAACGTCGAATTGCGGCACGGCGCGCGGGTCATCCTGTCCGGCCTGTCCGGCACCTTCGCAACCGGGAGCCTGACCGCGCTGATCGGCGCCAACGGATCCGGCAAGACCACCCTGCTGCGCGCCATCGCCGGCCTGCACCCGCTGACCCAGTGGCCGAATCGACCGCGGCGGCCTCAAACCCGCGGACATCGCCCTGCTGGCCCAGGGCAGCCATCTCGATCGCTCGTTTCCGATCACCTGCCGCGACGTCGTCGCCCTGGCCGCCGACCCGGTTGGGGCCCTTCCGGTCCATCGGCAAGGACCGCCTCGCGGCCACCAGGGCAGCCCTGCAACGTGTCGGCCTGGCCGAGGTGGAATCGCGCCCGATCCAGGCGCTGTCCGCCGGTCAGTTCCAGCGCGTGCTGTTCGCCCGCACCATCGTTCAGGACGCCCGGCTGATCCTGCTGGATGAACCCTTCACCGCCGTCGACGCCGCCACCACCCGCCTGCTGCTGTCGGTGATCCAGGACTGGCACGCCCAGGGCCGCACCGTCATCGCCGTGCTGCACGACATGGATCTCGTCCGGCGGCATTTCCCCAACACCCTGCTGCTGACCGGCCAGTCCGCCATTTGGAACAACCTGCCGGACCCGGATCTGCAGGCCGCCTGATGCTCGACTTCCTGCTGGAGCCGTTCGCGCTGGGCTTCATGCGCCGCGCCCTGGCCGGATGCCTCGCCCTCTCGGTCGCCGCGCCGCCGCTCGGCGTCTTCCTCGTGCTGCGCCGCATGAGCCTCATGAGCGACGTCCTGCAGCACGGCGTCCTGCCCGGCATCGCCGTCGGCGCGATCTTCGCCGGCCTGTCGGTCTGGGCGATGGGCCTGGGCGGCGTGATCGCCGGGCTGGCGGTCGCCGTCGTCGCCGGATGGCTGGCCCGCCGGACCGGCGGGCGGGAGGACAGCCAGCTCGCCGGCATGTATCTGCTGGCGCTCGCCGCCGGCGTCGCGCTGATCTCAGCCCAGCACAGCATCGACCTGACGCATCTGCTGTTCGGCAATGTGCTGGCGGTGGACAACGCCGCCTTGTTCGGCATGGCGGGCGTGGCGACGGTGACGCTGCCCAGCCTGGCGCTGATCTGGCGACCGCTGGTGTTGGAAAGTCTCGACCCCGGCTTCATGGCGGCAACAGCGGGGAAGGGGGGCCTGTGGCACCTGGTCTTCCTGATGCTGGTCGTGCTGTGCGTTGTCTCCGGCTTCGTCGCGCTGGGCACGCTGATGTCGGTTGGACTGATGATGTTGCCGGCAATCGCCGCAAGGCATTGGTCCGATCAGCTCGCCGGCCAGGTCCGGGTCGCCGTCCTGCTGGCCTGCCTGTCCTCCTGTCGGCGGGCTTGATGCTGTCGTTCAACCTGGACATCCCCGCCGGCCCGGCCATCGTCTGACCGCGGGCGGGCTCTGGATCGTCAGCCTGCTGACCGGACCGCGCGCCAGCCTGTGGCGCCAGGCGATACCCACGCCGTAGCGCCGATAACGGCGAAGCGGTGTTCAAGACGGCTGTTTTGTTGCCATTTTGTGGCATCAGAACCGCTCACGTTGTAAGGAGCGGTCATGAACTGGTCAGGTCAAAAAGTTTTCGTCACGGGTGGCGCCGGTTTCCTCGGCTCCAACCTTTGTCATGCCTTGGCAGCCCGTGGCGCCAAGGTCACCGCGCTGGACGGCTTTCTGTTCGGCGGCGGCGCCAATCCCCGCAACCTCGACGGCGCCGAAGTCGATTTCGTCCGTGGCGACATCCGCGAACTCGACCTGCGTCCACTGTGCGAGGGCGCCGCGGTCATCTTCAACCTCGCCGCGCAGACCAGCCACATGGGCGGCCAGGCCGACCCGCTGGCCGACATCGCCGTCAACGCCGTCGCCCAGGTCCGCCTGATCCAGGCCGCGCGGGAGGCCGCCCCGGACGCGATCGTCGTGCACGCCTCCACCCGCCAGTTCTACGGCCGCGTGGAAAAGCTTCCGGTCGACGAAAACCAGCCGGTCGCCCCGCCGGATGCCAACGGCGTGTCGAAATTCGCCGGCGAGCAGTACTGGATGCTGGAACACCGCGTCCGCAACCGCCCCGTCGTCTCCCTGCGCCTGACCAACTGCTACGGCCCCCGCCTGCGCATCCGCGACGCGCGGCAGACCTTCCTGGGCATCTGGATCCGCTGCGTGCTGGAAAACCGCCCGTTCGAGGTCTGGGGCGGCGCCCAGCTGCGCGACCTGACCTATGTCGATGACGTCACCAACGCCTTCCTCGCCGCCGCGGAACAACCCGCACTGTCATGGCCACATCTTCAACATCGGCGGCTCCCCGCCAGCCTCGCTGCACGAACTCGCCGATATCGTGGTGCGCCTGTCCGGCGGCACCGGCCACTACACCACGCGGGAATTTCCCAGCCGACCGAGCGCGTATCGACATCGGTAGCTACCATGCGGATGACCGGGCGTTCCGCGCTGCGTCGGGCTGGCGCGCCGCAAACCTCGCTGGAAGAGGGCATCGGCCGCACCCTGGACTGGTACCAGGACGCGGCTGGCGGACTACCTGTATATGATCCCGCAAGCCAATCCCGGCGCCGGCTACCGCGCCCTGAAGCCCGAGATCGACGCCGCCGTCGCCCGCGCGCTGGCCTCCGGCTGGTATATCCTGGGCAACGAACTGCGCGCCTTCGAAGCCGAATTCGCCGCCTGGCTCGGTGTTCCCTGCGGTCATTGGCTGCGGCAACGGCACCGACGCGATCGCCCTGGCACTGCGCGGCCTCGGCATCGGGCCCGGCAGCACGGTGGTGACAGTCTCCCATACCGCCGTCGCGACCGTCGCGGCGATCGAGATGGCCGGCGCGACGCCGTTGCTGATCGACATCGATCCTGTCCACTACACGATGGATCCGGACGCGCTGCGCCAGGTGCTGGAGGACCCGCCGCCCGGCCTGCCGCCGATCAGAGCCGTCGTGCCGGTGCATCTGTATGGACAGCCTGCCGACCTGGACCGGATCGTTCCGCTGTGCCGCGCAGCATGGCGTCGCGCTGATCGAGGACTGCGCCCAGGCCCATGGCGCCCGTCTGCACGGCCAGCGCGTCGGCACCTTCGGCGATGCCGCGACCTTCAGCTTCTACCCGACCAAAAACCTCGGCGCGCTCGGTGACGGCGGCGCGGTCGCGGTCGTCCGATCCGGTGCTGGCCGAACGGATCGCGGCGCTGCGGCAATATGGGTGGCACAAGCACTACATCAGCGACGAAGTCGGGGTGAACAGCCGCCTCGACGAGGTCCAGGCCGCCATCCTGCGCGTCAAACTGACCCACCTCGATCGGCAAAATGCCCGCCGCGGCACGATCGCCGCAGCCTACACGCAGGCGTTCTGCCAGACGGCCCGCTGCACCCGCCTCGCGCAGCGCGACGGCGCCAGCCACGTCTTCCATCTGTATGTCACGCGATCGGCCGACCGCGACCGCTTCCAGGCCGCTGCTGCAGGACGCGGCGTCGGCACCGGCATCCACTACCCGGTCCCCGTCCACCTGCCAGCCCGCCTACGCTGGCCGCATCGCCCTCGGGCCATGGTCAATGCCCGGAAACCGAGGTCGCCGCGACGGAAATCCTCAGCCTGCCGGTCTACCCGGAACTGACCGATGCCGAGGTCGAAACGGTGTGCGCGGCACTGAAAACGCTATTTCGGCACAACTGACGGATTGCCGCCCGGCGACCCCGGCGGCGGAATGACCGGCGTCGTGGCGCCACTATGCGCCGGCGGACTGACGGTCATTCCCGGATCGACATTCGGCGGCGTGATCGTGCCCTTCTGCTGTGACAGCCGATTGCTCATGTTCGCGTCGGGCGGCGCAATCTTCTCCGGCGGTGGCGACGGAGCATTCGGTGGCGCGATCGGCACCGTCGGATTTGTCGGCGACGCCGGCTGCGGATTTTGTGCCATCGCCGGCGCCGCCGCCAAGATCATTACAGTCAAACAAAGAATTCGCATCATTGAACGTCGTCCCGTCCTGCTTCAGGCGCTGCTTGCGCCATTGCCGGACTAACGCACGAAAGCCCGCGGCGTTCCGGACCGCGGCGGCAGGCTGTATTCGCTCGCCACCACCTCCGCCCGACCAAAAAAGTCGGCCACTGCATCACGGAGCAGGGCAGTCTGCTCCAGGGACCGCGGACCTTTGGCGGCAAGCGCGCTGATCGCCAGGGTTTTGCGGGTCCCAACCCAGCCAAGCGGGTCGTCTGCCCGCACCGCCATATGCGTGATGAGTTGCCTCACCACGGTTTCAAGCACGGTCAGGCGCGCAGAGATTTCATCGATCTCCGTCATCGTCAGCTCCCCTTTGGTGTGGTGATCGCGCGCTGCATAGCATCAGCATGACCCTGTAAGCACAGGCAAACGGGCCTTATAACGGGATCGTGAGTCGCCCATTCATATGATCGTTGCGCTTTGGTGAAATACCTTGACGTCGGCCGACCCGCCCGTAAACACCGCGGCGGGTCACGTCCCCCCACCGGGACGCTTTTCTTCTGAAAGGGAGAGCCGCAATGGCAAACTGCCGCGACACCGGACATCCGTCCGGCAAATCCCAATTTTTCGTCCGGTCCCTGCGCCAAGCGCCCCGGCTTTACGCTGGACGCGCTTGCAGGCGCGTTCTTCGGCCGCAGCCATCGCGCGGCGGAACCCAAAGCCCGGCTGGCCGAGGTCATCACCCTGTCGACGCTCGATCCTCGGCATGCCCGCCGATTGGCGTCTCGGCATCGTTCCCGCGTCCGACACCGGCGCCGTCGAGATGGCGCTGTGGTCGCATGCTGGGCGCCCGCGGCGTCGATATCCTTACATTCGAAAGCTTCGGCGAGGGCTGGGCGACCGACATCGTCAAGCACCTGAAGCTGCCCGATGCACGTGTCCTGTCCGCGCCATATGGCAAACTGCCCAGATCTGACCAGCGGTCGATCCGGCGAACGACGTCGTGTTTACCTGGAACGGCACAACCTCCGGCGTGCGTGTGCCGAACGCCGACTGGATCGCCGCCGATCGGCAGGGACTGGCGATTTGCGACGCCACATCCGCCGCCTTCGCGATGGCGCTGCCGTGGGCCAAAGCTGGATGTCGTCACCTGGTCCTGGCAGAAAGTGCTGGGCGGCGAAGCCGCGCACGGCATGCTCGCCCTGTCGCCGCGCGCGGTCGAGCGGCTGGAAACCTACACGCCCCCCTGGCCGCTGCCGAAGATCTTCCGCCTGACCTCCAAGGGCAAGATCACCGAGGGCGTCTTCAAAGGCGAAACGATCAACACGCCGTCGATGCTGTGCGTGGAGGACGCGCTCGACGGCCTGCGTTGGGCCGAACGCATCGGCGGCCTGCCGGCGCTGATCGCCCGGTCCGAGGCCAATCTCGCCGCTGTCGCCGCCTGGGTCGCACGAAGCGACTGGGCCGCGCTTCCTGGCGGAGGACCCAGCGACGCGGTCCTGCACATCGATCTGCCTGAAGATCGCCGCCCCCTGGTTCACCGCATTGCCTGCCGACGGCCAGGCCAAGGCGGCGAAGCAACTGGCGTCGCTGCTGGAAAAGCAAGGCGTGGCCTACGACATCGCCGCCTATCGCGACGCGCCGCCGGGTCTGCGCATCTGGGCCGGCGCCACCGTGGAAACCGCCGACATCCAGGCGCTGCTGCCCTGGCTGGACTGGGCCGCCGCCCAGGTCGCCACGTCTTTCGCTGCAGCTAAGTAACGAACGGACTCTCCAATGCCCAAGGTATTGATCAGCGACAAGCTGTCGCCCGCTGCTGTCGAGATCTTCCGCAACCGCGGCATCGAGGTCGATCTGAAACCCGGCCTGTCCCCGGCCGAACTGCGCGCCATCATCGGCGACTACGACGGCCTCGCCATCCGCTCCGCCACCAAGGTGACGAAGGAACTGCTGGACGCCGCCACCAGCCTGAAAGTCGTCGGACGCGCCGGGATCGGCGTCGATAACGTCGATGTCCGCTCGGCGACCGCGCGCGGCGTCGTGGTGATGAACACCCCGCACGGCAACACCATCACCACGGCCGAACACGCCATCGCCATGATGTTCGCCCTGGCCCGGCAAATCCCCGAGGCCTCCGACATCGACCAAGGCCGGCAAGTGGGAAAAGAACCGCTTCATGGGCGTCGAGCTGACCGCCAAGACGCTCGGTCTGATCGGCTGCGGCAACATCGGTTCGATCGTCGCCGATCGCGCCGTCGGGCTGAAAATGCGTGTGCTGGCCTACGATCCCTATCTGTCGGAAAAGAAGGCGCTCGATCTCGGCGTCGAAAAGGCCGATCTGGACACGCTGCTTGCCCGCGCCGACTTCATCACGCTGCACACCCCGCTGACCGACGCCACCCGGAACATCCTGTCGCGCGAAGCCCTGGCCAAGACCAAAAAGGGCGTCCGCATCATCAACTGCGCCCGCGGCGGCCTGGTGGACGAAGCGGCGCTGGCCGACGCGCATCAAGTCCGGCCACGTCGCCGGCGCCGCGCTGGATGTGTTCGAAACCGAGCCGGCAACCAACTCGCCGCTGTTCGGGCTGGAGAACGTGGTCTGCACCCCGCATCTCGGCGCCGCCACGGCCGAGGCGCAGGAAAACGTCGCCCTGCAGGTCGCCGAGCAAATGAGCGACTTTCCTGCTGACCGGCGCGGTAACGAACGCCATCAACATGGCCTCGGTCTCGGCCGAGGACGCCCCGCGCCTGAAGCCCTACCTGGAACTCTGCCGCCTGCTCGGCGGCTTCGCCGGCCAACTGACCCAGGCCCGGGAAGGCGCGATTCACAAGGTCACGCATCGAATACGAAGGCCAGGCCGCCGCGCTGAACCATCGCCCGCTGACCGCCGCGATGCTCGCCGGCCTGATGTCGCCGCTGATGGAGGGCGTCAACATGGTCAACGCCTCCGTCGCCGCGCGCGATCACGGCATCGACGTGGCGGAGACCGTGCACGACCGCCCCACCGAATACCTGACGCTGGTGCGGGTGACGGTCGAAACCCAGGGCCTGACTCGCTCGGTCGCCGGCACGCTGTTCGCCGGCTCCCGCCCGCGCATCGTCGAGATCAAGGGCATCAAGGTCGAGGCCGATTTCGCGCCGCACATGCTGTACGTCACCAACCAGGACAAACCCGGCTTCATCGGCCGCTTCGGCGCGACGCTGGCCGGGGCAGGGATCAATATCGCCACGTTCCACCTCGGCCGCGCGGACCAGGGCGGCGACGCGATCTGCCTGGTGTCGGTGGACGAAGCAGTGCCCGAACCGGTGCTGGAGATGGTGCGGACGCTGCCGCTGGTGATGCAGGCAACGGCGTTGGCATTTTAGTCGCTAAATTCTGCCACAACCGGACGCAATCCAGATTAGCTGATACAAATTCATCACTTCTGAGTCGGCTTGCGTTCCGAACCACCGCAAGGATCACCGGAACGCCCGCCCAGTCAGCGCCTCGCCAGCACGCGGGCGGGCGGACGGGCGGACCGGCGGACGGGCAGATCTCCCAGCCGGAAAGGACCGTGGCAAGTATCAGGAATGTATTCTTGCCGTAACGTATCAGCGTGCGCCATCAGAGACCGTGACTAGGCCTTCCGCCGAGCGGCCACACGTTCCTCTCGCGTTGTCGCAGCGGCATTATCGAGCGCTGCCCGCAACTCATCCGGATCCCGCATCCCTTGCGTCGTGCCGGACAGGGGGTCGCTCAGCCCGCCAATACCTTGGGTATTGCCGCCACCGCTTTCCACATGTCGTTTCGTTGACGAGCGGTTCCACATCAGGAAGCCGATCAGCAGCACAAACGTTGCAATAGCAAGTATGAATATCCAGTCCATGGCTTCACCTGTGATTGGGTAAGCCTGAAGCGCCCGATCGCTCGGCGCGGTTGCCTCGGACCGTTCTTGCTCCAGTTAGTTTGATCGCTAGAGTGCGAATGTCTGGGATCGAATCAACTTCAGACATGAATACCCCTCTCAAACAAAAAGATTTCGAGCGTGACAGGTTGCTCCTGAACCGATCAGTGCTCGAATGGATCCCCGCGTCGTCTCGCAACACGGGTCGCCGGCAAACGCCGGGTCGTTACCATGTCCGTTCCGCCTCCGTAAAACCGTCTGGCTCCCACGCTCGTGGCGCGGCGGTGGTGACGAACCGATTAGCACGTCCGGGAGGCGGGCAGGGGGCAAGAGGACACAGCCTCGGCGCTTTGGTGCGCAGGCAGGTCGTCGCCTCGTTCAGCAGTCGTTGATGCCCCTGTAAAGGATGTCATTGTGATGACGTGGCCGACAGCATAATCGATGTCCCATGCCCTGACGCTGCTCGCGTCAGTTCAGTCGGGCATGAAGACCGCCTTCCGCCTGTGCCCGATTACCCGCACGCCGACGCACCCAGCCCGTGACCGGCAAGAAAACCGAAACCCAAGCGTGGCGCGCAGGATAAATCCATCCTCCGCAAGCGCCGCCGGTACCGACGCAATGCGTGCTGATCCCCAGCCTGACGTGGCCCCGCAGCAAACTATCGAGTGCACACCCGGCTTCGCGGCGGGTCGCCTATAGTCCCGGTCAGCGCGTGGGCGCACAAGGCCCAGGCCCGCGTCCTGACCATGGCGCAAGGCCACACCACCGGCGCCGTCGCGGCCCTTTGGTGGTCGCCGGATCGGCCGAACGTTGCACTTTCGACGTGGCCGCGTAACCATCCAGTTTGTACCGCCATGTTCCACACGTGTTCAAACACAGCATTGTTTATCGAATAACGACACCAAGTCCTCATACTGGCTATGAAAGCATCCCGAGCCTGATCTATACTGTATGGGTATTGGGGAGGGAAACGCGCTCCAAACATAAGACTTTGTTGCAAATACTGTTCTCTGACCATGCACGCCGATTTTCATGACCGCCAAGAGAAATCCAATTTGGAGATACTCCGTGGTGTGTCCTGCAACTACCGTCACGGAGTAAATCGCATCATGTCGCAGAATATTGACCACAACAGGCCAAATCTTGGCCTGAAGCGCCGGAAACTACTCAAGCACATCGCCGGTGCGGGCGCCGGTATGGCCCTATCAAACGGGATCGCAGGGTCGGCGATCGCGGCCCAGGCGGGCCGGCGTGATTATCCGGCTGGCGTACCGTGGGTATCGATGCGGGGCAATCGCCAGAACACCGGTGTAAGTCCCTTGGTCCGCCTTCACTTCACGCCGGCTAGCCGCGCGCCCATCCTGGCCGCGGCGGATACCAACAGGGATGGTCTCAGCCTGATCAATGCAACGCCGGTCATCGGACCCGGCGACGTCGTCTATGTCGGCTCGTCCAATAACCATTTCTATTCTTTCGATCCACCATCACAGACCTTGACGGGCGTGACGCTCGGCAACATCGTTAACTCGGCGGGGTGTTTCGTTTCGCCGGAGCTGCTGTATTTCCCATGCGGTGACTTCAGCCTTTATGACTGCCCGGCTGGCAATGTCGCCGCCGCCACGCCAAATCAAATGACCACCGATGGCGGCTCGCCCAGCACCATTCACTGGTTCGAAGGCAACGTGGTCGCCAATTCCAGGAACTTTCTGTACGCCGGAAACGACGATTTCTATTTATACTGCTGTCAGCCGGAGCAAAATCAGTACCCGGTCTGGATCTTTCCAACTGGATTTTATGTCTGGAGCGCCTGCGCCTTCTCGGCCAATCAGCGCACGTTGTATTTCTGCGCCGCGGACATGACCGTGTACGCATTGAACCTGGCGAATCCCGCCCCGCCCACCGAACGTTGGGCATTCCCGGTGCCAAACATCTGCACGTCATCGCCCGCCGTTGACAGCAGGAATGTCGTCTATTTCGGCGCTTTTGACGGCAACGTCTACGCCCTCAACGGCTCCAGCGGCAAACAGGTCTGGAGCCGTCAGACAGGTGGCCTGATCTACGCTTCACCGGCAATCAGCAACGACGGCGTGCTGTACATCATTGCCGCCGACGCCGTCCTGCGAGCCCTGAATACTGCGGACGGCAGCGTGCTCTGGGAATTCTTTACCGGGATGCCAAGCTTTAGTTCTGCGGCACTTGGGCCGGATCCGGAACAACCTGGCAAGTACCTGATCTATGTCGGTACCGGCAATGGTCGGGTCCTGGCGCTTGATCCGGACGGAAACCGGCGGTGGTCGTTCGACATCGCGACACTTTATCAGCAAAATGACGACCCTTCAGACCCGGCATTCTGGTCGTCATTTCGCTACCCTGCCATAAATTCGTCGCTGGCGATTGGCAGCAACGGTATCGCCACGGCGACCTCGGGTGGTTTGATCCTCTGGATCGATTACCTGTACTACGGGAATTCGCCGCGACCGAACGGAATAAACACGTCGCCGGTGGACGATTACATCGGCCAGATCGATGCCTCGGGAAGTTTCTGCTATCTTTCGCCGACAGGCCGAATGGCCAGCACCGTCCTTCAGCCGACCCAATCAAGTCTTCCGCTCTACGCGGCCGAAGCCATCAGCCTGGTGTTTCTGCAAAAGGACACGTATGCGCCAGGCAAAAACCGAGCGGGATTTGCGGCCATCCCGCAGAATGTACAGGTCAGTGCGTCCGACGGGGCGCCGATCACCTGGCGTCTCAGCGCGGACGGAACCCAACTGTACATTGATCCGGTTGCGGCCCAGGCGTCCAGCCGCGGGATTACGGTCAGCGGTGGCGGTCAAAGCCTGGTGAAGTTCAATGTGAACTATCGCAGCGTCACGGCCCCCTTGTCGCAAACGGATCTGCTCAAGCAGCGATTTGTCATCCAGCAGGCTTCTTTCTTTTCCCCGTTCATCGTGCCCGCGCTCGACCAGCTTGGCCTTGCGACCATCACGATACCATTCCGTATCATAAATGTCGTCAACACCGCGAGCGGTGCGCTGTGGGCCTACGGATTTGAAAGCTACAACGCCGGCGGGGCGGGGGCAGCCGTTCGCAATCTGCTGTACACCTTTACCGGCACCTATCAGAACGGGAACCTGATCCTCGCGTCAGCGCCGTCGTATTTTGAACTCACGAGCCTTCCCACGCCGCTTACCACGATGAAGGTAACCGGAACTGTCGGCAGCGGCGATGGCAGTACGCCGCAGTTGTCCGGCCTTTCGTTGCTGGTGGAATACACAGAAACTAGCGGCAGCTTGGTGAACTGGCTCTCTCAACTGCTCGATCACTGGCTGGACCTCAGCGCCACCGACATCACCAGCGTCAGTGCCATCATCAAAGACCCCAGTCTCATAGAGGCCGAGATCAGCCGCGCCACCCAGCAGGTTGCGGCCGAACATACCCAGTCGTCGCAGGTTTTGCTGCGCGTGCTTCAGTTTCTCGGGCGGCTGGCGGCGAACTTCGACTCGATTTTGGCTGAATGGCAATTGTTCAACGCCGAATCCCAGTTCACCTGGGCCGGCACCTACAACCTGGGAACGTACGCTCAGCCGGCGCCGACGCTGCCATCGGCAACCTCGTTTCAGTATAATGCCTCAGCGTCCGCGCTGACCGTTACACTGTCGTTCGCTCAGGCGATCACCAATCCGGCTCTCGTGGTTGGAATTGTCATCCTTGGCGCGGATGGACTGCCGCTGAACCTTAATTACACCAACCTAAACCAGCCACCCACAACGAGCGGTAACAGCCTGACTCAGGCGATCAACCTGACCGGGGTGACCCTGAGCGGTTGCAAGGCCGTCGTGTTTGTCGAACTTGAAATGCTGCCCCAGACGTACGCATTTTAGGCAGCGCGACTAGCGATGCTGCGATAGGGTGCCGCCGGACGACCGAAACCGGCGGTGCCACAACCACCCGGCCGCCTGCCGCCTGAAATCTGTCGTAAAAAAATCTCCCATAACCGCATTTGTGCCGTCCTCTTGTCCGCAACGCCTGCCGCGCGCACCACGGTGACATCGGCAAGCTTTTGACGAAACTCGCCTTTCAGGCAGTTTCCCGGTTGACACCCGCGCACCCGCCGCTATAACCCCCAACTTCCGGCCGCCAGGGCGCCTCAAACGCCCTTTGCGGCCCGCATTGCTTAGATCTTAGAAAGTTTGACCCATGTTCGCTGTCATCCGCACCGGCGGAAAGCAGTACCGCGTTACTCCCAACGCGCTACTCAAAGTCGAGAAACTGGACGCCGAGGCCGGCGGCACCGTCACGTTCAGCGACGTGCTCGCCGTGGGCGTCGACGGCAACCTGACCCTGGGCGCGCCAATCGTCGCCGACGCCTCCGTCACCGCCACCGTCATCGCGCAGGACCGCCTCGACAAGATCATCATCTTCAAGAAGCGCCGCCGGCAGAACAGCCGCCGCCGCAACGGCCACCGCCAGCACGTCACCGTCCTGCGCATCGCCGGCATCAACGCCAACGGCCAGACCTACACCCAGGCCGCCGAGACGGCTCCAACCGAGACCCAGGCCGACACCGTCCCGCCGGCTGCCCTGGACGCTGCCGAATCCCTCGCCATCGTCTCCGGCGAGACCCCCGAATCCGTCGAACAAACGCAGGAGTAATCCGCCATGGCACATAAAAAAGCAGGCGGCTCGTCCCGCAACGGGCGCGACACGGAAGGCCGCCGCCTCGGCATCAAGAAGTTCGGCGGCGAGAAGGTCATCGCCGGCAACATCCTGGTCCGTCAGCGCGGCACCAAGTGGTACCCCGGCACCAATGTCGGCCTCGGCCGCGACCACACGATCTTCGCCCTGGTCGACGGCCACGTGAAATTCACCCGCCGCTCCGAGGGCAAGGTGCATATTTCCGTCGAGCCGCTACCGCTCGCCGCTGAATAAAGCCGCCCCTGATCTTATATCTGCACGGGGGTCGGTATAATCCGGCCCCCGTTCTGTTTTGGGACAAGCGGGGCCGTTGCTCACGGCCCCCGTTCCGTTTTTGGTGACACGTCATGAAGTTTCTCGACCAGGCCAAGATCTACCTCCGCTCCGGCGACGGCGGCGACGGCGTGATCGCCTTCCGGCGGGAGAAATTCATCGAATTCGGTGGACCCGACGGCGGCAACGGCGGCAAGGGCGGCGACATCATCTTCGTCGCCGAACACAACCTCAATACCCTGATCGACTTCCGCTACACCCAGCATTTCCGCGCGCCCGAAAGGCGGCAACGGAGCCGGATCGGACCGCACCGGCGCCGGCGCCAACGACGTCATCGTCACCGTCCCCATCGGCACCCAGGTCTTCGCCGACGACCAGGAAACCATGCTCGCCGACCTCGACACCGCCGGCAAGCGCATCACCCTGCTGCGCGGCGGCGACGGCGGCTTCGGCAACGCCCACTTCAAGACCTCCACCAACCGCGCCCCCCGCAAAGCCACCAAGGGCTGGCCGGGCGAGGAACGCTGGGTCTGGCTGCGCCTGAAGCTGATCGCCGACGCCGGCCTGGTCGGCCTGCCCAACGCCGGCAAATCCACCTTCCTGTCGGTCGTCTCCGCCGCCAAACCGAAAATCGCCGACTACCCCTTCACCACGCTGCACCCGCAGCTCGGCGTCATCCGCCTGTCCACGTCGGAGGAATTCGTCCTGGCCGACATCCCCGGCCTGATCGAGGGCGCGCACGAAGGCGCCGGCCTCGGCGACCGCTTCCTCGGCCATGTCGAGCGCTGCGCCGTGCTGCTGCATCTGATCGACGGCGCCGCCGGGGACGTGGTGAAAGCCTGGCGCACCGTCCGCGGCGAAATGGCGGCCTACGGCGGCGGCCTGGCCGACAAGCCCGAAATCATCGGCCTGAACAAGTCCGACGCCATGACGCCCGCGGGAAACCTCCTCCCGCATGGCGGCCCTGCGGAAAGCCTCCGGCCGCCCGGTCTACCTGCTGTCCGGCGCCACCGGCCAGGGCGTGCCCGGAGGTCCTGCGCGCCCTGCAGAACACCATCCACACCACGCGTCGGGAACAAGCGGGGCAGGAGCAAGCCGCGTGATCCCCACGCTGACCGGCGCCCAGCGCATCGTCGTCAAGATCGGCAGCGCCCTGGTGGTGGATCAGAAGCGGCCGCCCCCCGCACCGCCTGGCTGGACAGCGTCGCCGCCGACATCGCAGGCCCTCCGCGAACGCGGCACCGACGTCATCGTCGTCTCCTCCGGCGCCATCGCGCTGGCCCGCCGCACCCTCGGCCTCACCCAGAAGCGCCTGAAACTGGAGGAAAAACAGGCCGCCGCCGCGGTCGGGCAGATCCGCCTCGCGCAGGCCTGGACCCAGGCGCTGTCCGCGCAGAGACCTGACCGCCGCCCAGCTGCTGCTGACCCTGGACGATACCGAGGATCGCCGCCGCTACCTCAACGCCCGCGCCACCCTGAACACCCTGCTGGGCCTGCGGCTGCATCCCGGTGATCAACGAGAACGACACCGTCGCCACCGCCGAAATCCGCTTCGGCGACAACGACCGCCTCGCCGCCCGCGTCGCCGAAATGGTGCAGGCCGACCAGCTGATCCTGCTGTCCGACATCGACGGCCTCTACACCGCCGATCCGCGCCGCGACCCCGACGCCACGCACATCCCCGTGGTCGAAGCCATGACGCCCGAGATCGAGGCGATGGGCGGCGAGCCGCCGCCCGGCTACTCCTCCGGCGGCATGCGCACCAAGCTGGTCGCCGCCCGCATCGCCACCCAGGCCGGCTGCGCCATGGCGATCGCCATCGGCAATATCGACCGACCCGCTCGCAGCGCTCGAGCGACGGCGCCCGCTGCACCTGGTTCCTGCCGGCGCCCGAGGGCCGCACCGCCCGCAAACGCTGGATCGCCGGCTCGCTGTCCGCCGCTGGGCGTCCTGACCGTCGATGCCGGCGCCGCCCGCGCGCTGGCCAGCGGCCGATCCCTGCTGCCGGCCGGCGTCCGCGCCGTCGACGGCAGCTTCGAACGCGGCGATCCCGTCACCATCGTCGGTCCCGACGGCACCGCGCTGGCCCGCGGCCTGTCCGCCTATGCCAGCACCGACGCCGAGCGGATCGCCGGCCACCGCTCCGACGAGATCGAGGCGATCCTCGGCTGGCGCGGCCGCGACGAGATCATCCACCGCGACGATCTGGTGCTGGCCTAAGGCACAGGCAACCAGGCCGTCAGCACGCCGATAAGGCCGCCCGTCCAATCCCTGCGAACGGCAAGCCATAAAACCGTCCGACCCGTCAGGTCAGTTGAATCGCAGATGCAGCGACGCGACGCTGGCCACACTCGCACCGTGAAGCGCCAGCGCGTCGACACCTCCGGTCGCATCATCATGAATCTGCAGCAACATCGCCCCACCCGGTGACGCCGCTTCCAGCGACGCCGACGAACCCGGACTGTAGCCGCTGAGGTCGATCGCCAACGCGGTCAGGTCCCCCTCAACAAATACGCTCGACGTCGGGTCGAAATGGCCACACGTGATGGTATCGGCGGTCGCGAGCGTGCTCCCCCCGGGCTCCCCGCGGATGAAGTTCAGCGTGGTCTTCGGAGCCGGCGTCCCGTCGACTTCAGCAACGAGTATGTCCACGTGGCCACCGCCCACATGGATGAAGCTGGAGCTTGGCTCCGTGTCCCGCGGCCAGGAATAGGGCGAGGTGGCGCCGATATTTTTCGCGGCGATATAAACCTCGTCGTTCCCCGAACCGAGCCATACAGTTGTATTGCCATCGATGAGGGCGATCGAGTCATTGCCGTTGCCAACGTGGATCGCGCCGGAAACTTCATTTAAACCAACGCCGTCAGAGCCATTGCCAAGCGTGATGTCGGCCGTCGTCAGTTGTGGCTCCGTGTTGAACGTCCAACCCGTTGGCGCCGAAAAGTAACCCGTTATAGGGGTTGGCGCCGGCGAGATGTACACCGAATCACGCCCGTCGCCGAGTGCGATGTCGAAATGGCTCGACCAGGTGTATTCATTGGCGGCAACACAGATCGCCACCATGTCATTACCGTTTCATAACGTCACCGCGCCGCGCTTCGCGTACTCAATGGTGACCTCACGGGCATTGTTGTCGTTCGGCGGGTTGATCACGGTGTCCACGAATCCCGAAACATCAAGCGCCGCGGATGAGATGCTGGTGACCTCGATGTCCTTGATGCTGTTCCATGGTGAGTCCAACTGGATCCCCTGCATCGACACACCCGGGACGGCGTCAGGGTGGAAGAACTCGGAATCAACCGTTATTGTGGAGCTTTGTCCTCCGTGCAGCACAGCGACGTTGTACGTGTCACTATAGTTGGGGATTGCATACTGAGGCACGGTCAGGTAGCCATTGTCGATGTAACCTTCCGTAACGGGACTTTGCGCTGGTACGAAGGTCATTTGCGCATAGATGGTACTGGACCAGGTGAGGTGGTTGGCAACATCGGTCCAGTCTGCATTCCGCGGCTGTCGTGGCAGTCGGCCAGGAAAAGCCGCCCACATGTAGAAAATCATTGTGGACATTCTGCTTCCTGCCGGGCGGTAAAATTGATCCAAACGACCCAGGCACTATAGCAGAGCCCCACCTGGATAAGTATTTAGCATGGCAATGCTGTTTCGATAAACAAACATCACGTTTCACTGTAATTCGCGGCGATGGACCGTTGACCGACAAGAAGGCGACGCACCGCGGAGCGTCACGCCGAATCCGGCACGGGCACGCCGCGATCTGCAACGCTGTCGCCTGTTCGCGCTTCAATTCGAAACCGCGCGCCAATCTCGGGGTCAAATCAGGCGACCGACACGCAAGCATGGTCCAGCCATATCCCCCCGGTGTTCCCACGAAGCCGGAAACGCTCTACCATTTGCGCCAGCCATCAGGGGGAAACGAACATGGCCATCGCTTTCAACCACGTCCACGTCAAGACCCGCGACGTCGCCAAGACCGTCCAGTATTACATCGACAACTTCGGCGCCACGCGGAAAGCCGAGATCCCCGGCCGCGGCTGGCAGGTCGACCTGCACGGCACCCAGCTCAACATCACCACCCTGATCTCGGAACAAAACCACGAACAGCACCATGGCCTCGAGCACATGGCTGTCGTCACCGACGACTACCCCGGCACACTCGCGAAACTGCGCCAGAACGGCGTCGAGGTGCTGGAGGAACTCAAGGGAAACAGCGGCAACCGCGTCGCCTTCGTCGCAGCCACCGACGGCTCGCAGATGGAAATCATCGAAAAGGCCTGACACAAACCCGGCTGTGCGCCCAGTCCGGGGGTACGCCATGGAACGGCCAGGATAGCAAGGTTCGTGGCTCGGACCGGGAACATGGGCCTGTCCCAATTGGAGTTCAGTCTGTTTGCTACGGCAGCGGCCTAAGCAACATCGATGTCTTGCGGCACATCTCGCCGTGACAGTTCAACTGCAACAATCGAAGGCCAGTCCGCATGCCTGCTTCCGCCCAAAACGCGCCGCGCAATACCGCGCTCGTGCTTCCTGATTGCAGGACACGTGTCTAGAAAGGCAGCATGTTGCAAGTAGTAAAGGAGATTAGGGTGGGACGTGTCAGGGTCGCGGGGTTTGCCATCTCCCTGGATGGGTTCGGAGCGGGCTCGGAACAGAAGTCTTCAGGATCCTCTGGGAAAGCGCGGGAAGGAGCTTCACAGCTGGTTCTTCGGAACGAAGACGTTTAAGGCCATGTTCGGCGAGGGCGGCGGCTCGGAGGGCGTGGACGAGACCTTTGCCCACCGCTCGATGGACGGCTTCGGTGCCTTCATCCTTGGTCGGAACATGTTCGGTCCTGTGCGCGGGAAGTGGCTGGACGATACCTGGAAGGGCTGGTGGGGAGACAATCCGCCCTATCATGCTCCAACGTTTGTCCTGACGCACCATGCTCGCGAGCCGATCGTAATGGAGGGCGGCACCACGTTCCACTTCGTCTCGGACGGGATACATGCCGCGCTCGAGCGCGCACGCAGCGCCGCGGGCGCACGTGACGTCAAGATCGGAGGTGGCGTCTCGACCGTTCGCCAATACCTGCAGGCCGGCTTGATCGATGAACTGCATTTTGCGCTTTCGCCTGTCCTGCTCGGACAGGGCGAGGCGATGTTCGAGGGATTGGATCTTCCTGCCCTCGGCTACCGCGTGACAGAAATCTACTGCCACGGACCTCGCCACGCACGTCGTGCTCAGCCGCTAGGAGAACGAACGTCCGCTTCTGCAGGTTCGTAGCCGGATAGCTGTCGGGCGGCAGAGCACGGGGTTACCGGTCCGTGCCACGAACCGTGCATCCTACCCGTTCTATAGCGTACCCCAGTCCGGCTGCGCGCCCAGCCACGCTGTGCGCCCGGGCCCCACGGCAGCCGCCTCGGGCCTAACAACGGGCCGGCGTCACCCCAAAACACTGCTCCATAACCGGCAACCCGCCTGACTGTCTGACGTCAGCCCGAGGCACCGCCGCAACCCGCGCATTCCCCATCCGGTTCCGCCACAATCCCGGTGCCAACCCACCGAACGCGCGTGATCAGCCGCTTCGGCGTTTTTCGCATAAGTCCAATGCCCAATTCATAGGTTATCAATGTTAACTTTCACGCCTATCTAAGGCCCATCAAGACCGGCTATCCCGCCGGGTAAGAGATGGAGACCGTCAATGAAACAGGTCATTCTTGCTGCCGCAGCCGTCCTGACCCTCGGCACGGCCACCGCCTTCGCCCAAGGCCTTCCCGCGGGCGCCTCGCCGCCAGTCTACGGCTCGCAGGCATTCGCAGGCCAGCCGCATCAGAACGGCACGCTCCTGTCCAGGATCTTCGGCCATTCAAAAGACGCCCAGCCGGCGCCGGAACACAACGCCACCTCCGTCAAAGGCAGCTAACCACATGAGGGCCGGGTGATCCCCGGCCCTCTGATTTGCACGACCGAGGCCAAAGACCGCTGCAAGCATCAACGGTGGACCGCCGCCGACCTCACCCTTCCCACCGAACACGCCCCCACCCCAGGGCGATCCTCGCATCTATACCGAAACGACAGACCTCCGGCAGATACCCCGGTAAATACATCGCGTCCTGCAAACGAGCGTGTCAGACCGGACCCGGAACGGAACCGGCTGGCGGCCACGCTGCGAATCCCACCGCCAGTTTTTGACAGAACTTCCTCAAGACTGGCACAGTCGAGAACAGCAAAGCAGCAGGACCAATCCCATGGCGTTGAAGGACCTGATCCCGTTCGGCATGTCCCTGCCGCACCGCTCGCCCGACGCGATAAGCCCCGACACCGTGCGAACCGTCGCCATGAAAGCCGACCAACTCGGTTTTCGTGACCTGTGGGTGACCGAGAACACCCTCGACCACGTCACCTCCTTCGACCCCATCGTCATCCTCACCTACGCCGCCGCCGTCACCAGCCGCATCCGGCTCGGTGCCTCGGTGCTGGTGCTCCCGGTCCACGACCCCAGGATGGTCGCGCACCAATGGGCCAGCCTCGACACCCTCAGCAATGGCCGAGCGATCATGGGCGTCGGCATCGGCCGCCCATTCCATTTCCAAGAGTTCCAGGTTCCACAGGAAGGCCGAGTCGCCCGCTTCCGCGAACAGCTCGACCTGATCCGCGCCCTCTGGAGCCAGCAAAAAGTCACCCACAACGGCCGCTTCTACCACCTGGAAAACGCCAGCCTCGGCGTCCGCCCGGTGCAGAACCCGCTGCCGATCTGGATGGGTGTCGGCCACCCGGATGCGATCCGCCGAGCCGCCCTGCTGTCCGATGGCTGGATGGGCGCAGGCGGCTCCAGCACCGAGGATTTCCGCCGTTCCGTCCCCCTGCTGCGCGATGCCCTGGAAAAAGCCGGCCGCGACCCTGCCACTTTTCCGATCTCCAAACGCATCTTCATGGCGGTCGATGAAAAACCTGAAATCGCCAGGGCAGAACTGCATCGCTGGTATACCGAAGTATACCACAATCCTGCCGGCACCGACGCCTCCGGCATCCACGGCACACCCGAACAGGTGCGCGAGCGACTGCAGGAAATGATCGGCATGGGCGCCAACCACCTGCTGCTGAACCCGGTCTCACGCCACGTCGAACAGCTTGACGCATTGGCGCAGATCGTCGGCCTCCCCTGACACTGTCTATACACCGCGACAATCCACGCTAATCTCCAATCGCAGACCAATGCGGCTCGCACGGCGAACGCGTTTCGCCGTGTAAATCGACTATTTCCAGCATATCGCGACCATCGCCACTCTGATGGGCGATCTTAAACTGCCATTCCAGGAGGTTCCGCCTGTGGATTTTCGGCTCACCGACCAGCAGGAACAGTTGCGCCGACGTTGCCTGGCGCTGGCCGCGGATTTCGCCACCCGATCAGACCAGCATGACCGCGACGCATCCCACCCCATCGAGAATTACGACCGCCTCCGCTCGGACGGTTTCCTCGCCTTGACCATCGACCAGTCGCTCGGCGGCCAGGGCTTCGACTTCCTCAGTCACACCATCGCCTACGAAGCGCTGGGGCAGGGCTGTCCCGCCACCGCCCTGGCGTTCAACATGCACGCCTCGGTGGTGATGCCATTGCTGCAAAGCTCCGAGGTCTCCGCCGACGCCAGGCAACGCCTCGCCGACCTTGTGGTCCGCCAGGGCAAGATGATCGGCGGCAATTTCTCGGAGCCCACGACAACCTCGTTGATGGGGGAGCGGCCATTGACGGTTCGCGCGCGTCCGGTCGATGGCGGCTACAGCATCACCGGACGCAAAATGTTCGCCTCCATGCTCGAGGCAGCCGACTACGTCCTGGTCATGGCTTATCCTGAAGGCGCGACCAGCCCCACCGCCGGGATGCTCCTGCTGGTGCCCCGCGGCGCCCCTGGTCGCGACGTGAATCCGAACTGGGACACGCTGGGCATGCGGGCGACCCGCAGCAACTCGCTGATCCTGGAAGATTGCCGCGTGCCGCAAAGTGCGGTGATGTATCGATCGGACGATACCAGACCGTTTCGGCTGGCCTACCTGAACTGGTTCTGGGGCTCCTATACCGCGGTCTATCTCGGCCTCGCGGTCGCCGCCTACGATGAAATCCGCCGTGTCGTAACGGCACGAAAACCCCAGGGCTATGCTCAGTCGCTGGCCTGGCATCCCGACGTCCGCCGCCACATCGCCACCATGAGCGCCTCGCTCGAAGCCGCCAGGCTGGTAACCTATCATTCCGCCTGGCTCAGCGACACCCAGGGCCCCACTCCAGAAACGACCGCCGCGCTGTACCGAGCAAAGTACCTGGTGGGCGAGGCCGTCAGCAGCATCACCCGGACCGCGCTGACCCTCGGCGGCGCGCATGGGATTTTCAAGGGCTCGCGACTGGAACAACTGTTTCGCGACGGTGCATTGGCGGAGATCCAGCCGCCGCCCGACGGATTTCTGCCTGTGGAACATGGGCGTCCACGAACTCGGCCTCGATCCGGCGGAATTGATGCCGCCGCTGAGGCACGCCTGACCCGCCGCCAATGACCTCGGGAAATCCTCTCCCCCAGTCACGCGCCTTGCCCTGCATCGAGGTAATCCCGCCGCTCGCATCCCGCCGCAACATGATCCACCGAATTTGCCCATCAGTGACTTGCATAATGATATCGACGGTACCACGTTAGTCGCAGCAACCCGGTCGGAACCGGGTGGAAAGGAGAAGCATCATGAGCAGCAAAACGTCTGGAACCGCCCTCATCACTGGGGCTTCCTCCGGCATCGGCGCGGTATATGCGGATCGACTTGCGCATCGGGGATACGATCTGATCCTCGTCGCTCGGGACGTGCCAAGGTTGGAGGCTGTCGCCGCTCGCCTGCGGGCGCAGACCGGCCGTTCGGTGGAGGTGATCGCAGCCGACCTGGCCAGCTTTGAGAACGTCCTGAAAATCCAGGACCGGCTCGCCAGCGACCCCAGCATCACCATGCTGGTCAACAACGCCGGCATTTCGCTGAACGGCAGCCTGCTGGAGAACGGACCGGCCGAACTGGCGCAACTGATCGCGCTCAACGTCACCGCGACCACCGTGCTGGCCGCCGCCGCAGGCCGAGCATTCGTTGAACGCCGCGCCGGCACCATCGTCAACATCGCGTCCGTCCTGGCGCTTGCTCCGGAACTTCTCGACGGCGTCTACAGCGGTTCCAAGGCGTTTGTGCTGAACGTGTCGCTGGCGCTTGCCGAAAAGGTCCGGCAGGCCGGCGTTCATGTCCAGGCGGTACTGCCCGGCGCGACCCGGACCGAGATCTGGACACGCTCCGGCAAGGATGTGGACGCGATCCTGCCGGGCAAGGTGATGGACGTCGATGACCTTGTGGATGCGGCACTTGCCGGCCTCGACAACGGTGAAACCGTAACGATCCCGCCGCTCGCCGACGAGGCGCTGTGGACCACCTACAACAACGCAAGACTGGCGCTGGCACCGCACCTTTCCCGTCAGGAAGTCGCTGATCGCTACCGTCAAAGCGCAGCCGCCTGATCCACTTGCCGGCCGCCGCCAACGGCGGCCCCGGAACCGACGCTTGTCGTAACAACCAGTCGATCGCGGAAATCGACATGATCCGCCGATCATTCGTTCAGGAGTTTGAAACCATGCCTGGCAAATCTGTTTTCGGATTAGCACTTGGCGCAGCCCTCGTGGCGGTCCCGCTGATCGCCGGCACCGCGCGCGCCGACCAACCCCGTCACGCCTTGCCGCAGCGGACCGCCATCACCACCGACCTCGGCAACAAGGCATCGGCCGTTACTTACTGGGTCGACGAAGCCGATGGTATTCACGTCGTTACCACGATCGACACCATACTCGACGGCAACGCCAGCCCGGCGCAGGAGCAGCACACAATCGCGCGCTTCTCGGCGCTGATCCTGCCCGGCCAGTCACAGTTGATCTCGGTGCCGGGACCGGTTGGGTCGCAGCAGCAGACGTTGCGTATCCGACGTCTCGCCAACCAGTCCGGCGGGTATCGTATCGAAGTTGAACGTATTCCGCCGCAGCGTGTCGCGGAGCAAGCTGTCTCCGCCACCCGCATCAACTGACCGGCACCAGCTCTGCGAAGATGCCGGCGGGGAATATGGTTGGCAGGCGCGTTCGCGGCCTGTCATCCGGGCCCCGCCGGCGCCTTGGCCCACCCTGCCGGTGGCGCCGTCAGATGCCGCGGCGCCTCGCCCTCCCATAACACCGCGCCGGTCTCCGTCGCGCCCCAGGCTGCCGCCACCCCTAGCGCCTGCAGCCCGTCCTCTGCCGTTGCCAGATAGTTCACATGATGATGCCCATGCACGATCAATCGGGCACCCATCGCCCGCGCCAGAGCGTCGAGCGCGGCACTTCCGGCGGGGTGGCTGCTGGGCGCCTCATGAGTGACCAGAATATCCGCCTGCTGACCAGCCAGGGCGGCATAATCCTCCGGCCAGATCGCCGTGGTTCCCAATGAGTGGACCAACGCGTCGATATGCTCCGGCCGCCAGCCGCGACCCATCTGTCGCACATCCTCGGGCAATTCCGTCCGCGCATGCAGCCGCGGCGGGGCAGGCGGTTCCCATATTCTTGGCCGGAACGTTCCGCCCAGGCCGGCGATCCGCACCCCCTCGACGACGCAGACCCGGGCATGCAACGACCGCTCGGCCGTGACCGGATTGTGGTCCGCGCGGGTCAGCATATGCCACATCCCGGGACCCCCATCATTGTCGTGATTGCCAAAGATCCAGTGCACCGCGATGCCGCGTGAGAGCAACGGTTCGGCCAGCACATCCAATGGTTTATCGCATTGCACGTCACCCAGGATGACCGCCGCCTTCGGCACCGTCTCCAGCCGCGCCAGCCCGCGCTCCACCTTGTCCCACATCTGGTGGATGTCGCCGATAAAAACGATCGTCATGTGCCCCCTTCGTCCCTGGCCAGTCGCACCGACGGTATCGCTCCGGCGTCCCACACTGTGTCAACACAAGCACGGCGCGCCCAGGCTTTCCAGCCTGCCGACAAAGCAATCAGAGAAGACGGTGCGGCATCGGCCGGTGTAATCCTGTATTCATGCAACGAACCTGGCGGCGGCCGCGGAGGGAACGGGCGCCGCATGCCAAATCGGCGGATTTGGCGTCGGGCCGCGCCTGTCTCTAAACTAGCCCAAGACCCGAACCGAAGGACCAGCCCAGGATGAACGACCAGCTTGCCGAAGACCCGCAAACCATCCTGGACCGCATCCAGCAGCAGGCCACCCGCTATGAGACGCCCGTGCGGCGACGGCAAAATGGTCTGGCACCTGTGGGATCAGTCCGGCGGCACCGCACCCGTGGTCGCCCTGTTTCACGGCGGCGCCGGGTCGTGGCGGCACTGGATCCGCACCATCCCGGCGCTGGTTCCGCATATCGCGTCCTGGTCCCCGACCTCCCCGGCCTCGGCGAGTCCGACTTTCCGCCTGACGGCGACGACGCCTTTGCCATCGCCACCATCGTTGCCGACGGCATTGACATCATCGTCGGCGCGGCAACGACCTATGAGGTCGTCGGCTTCTCCTTCGGCGGCACCATGGCCGCCTGCGTCGGTGCGCTTGCGCGGCAAGCGTGTCCGCTCGGTCACGATCATCGGCTCGTCCGGCGTCGGTGCCCTGGGTTCCGCGGTGAAGCTGGAAAAAGTCCGCCATCTGGAGGGGCAGGAGCGGCGCGACACCCATCGCATCAACCTCAGCCGCCTGATGATCGCCGACCCGGCAAGATCGACGACCTGGCGATCCTGATCCAGGACTGGAACACGGTCCGTTCGCGCCTGCGCACCCCGGCGATTTCCCGCAGCGGCGCCATCATGAAGGCGATCGACCAGTTGCAGTCGCCGCTGAACGGCATGTGGGGTGAGCTCGATGCCCCGGCCAACCCGAAAGGGTCCGGAGCGGGTGGCGACATTGCGCGCGCACTGCCCGCAGGCCGACATCCGCCTGATCCCGAAGACCGGCCACTGGGCCGCCTACGAATCCGCCGATACCGTCAACGCGATACTGCTGGAAATGCTGGCGCGCACGCGTCCCTGATCGAACGTCTGCGGGAGGAAACAAGATCAATGACCGAACTGATCCACCGGTCCCCGGCGAGATGATGGGCAACGCCGGCCCCGGCATGCTGGCCGGCCTGCGGGTGATCGAGATCGCCGACGAGCGGGCCGAATACACCGGCCTGCTGCTCGCCGGCCTCGGCTGCGACGTGATCAAGATCGAGCCGCCGGAGGGCAACGCCACCCGCCGCATCGGCCCGTTTCTGAACGACGAACCGGGCCCGGAACGGTCGCTGTTCTTCTGGAACTACAACCGCGGCAAGAAATCCGTCGTGCTGGACATCCAGTCGCAGCCCGAGCGGTTGCTGCGGCTGCTGGAGGGCGCCGACATCCTGCTGGATTCGTCCTGCGGCGCGCTTGAATACCGCGCTCGGGCTGGACCGCGCGGCCTTGAACGCCCGGTTTCCGCAACTGATCACCGCGCGGATGACGCCGTTCGGCGATGACGGGCCGTGGGCCGATTTCAAGGCGTCCGACCTGATCCACCTCGCGCTCGGCGGGGTGATGATGAATTGCGGCTACGATCCCAATCCGAAACTGGAATACGACACGCCGCCGATCGCGCCGCAGGTCTGGCACGCCTACCATATCGCCGGCGAGCAACTCGCCACCGGCATCATCGCCGCGCTGATCGCCCGTCATCGCACCGGCCAGGGCCAGGACGTTTCGGTCGCGGTGCACGAGGCGGTGTCGAAAAACCCTGAGCTGGACATCATGCACTGGGTCATGCGGCGGGTGCCGCTGTGGCGGCTGACCTGCCGGCATGCGCTGGAGACGCCGAACCATTCGCCCAGCATCATGCACACCAAGGACGGCCGCTGGTATATCTCGCACGGCATGGGCGCGCGCGACCTGAAGGCGCTGGTGCCGTTACTGTCAAAATACGGCATGCAGGCCGACCTGCAACCGCCGCCGCCGGACGCCGACCTGAAGGCGCGCGCGGTGCCGGGCTCCACCGCCAGCGACGAGGCCCGGGCGCACATGATCGATGTCGTGCAGCGCTTCACCCGCGCCTGGACCTATAAGGACATGCCGTGGCTGGAGGCGCAGGAGGCCGGCCTGCTGTGGGCGCCAATCCGCAAGCCGCATGAAAACGCCCTCGATGAGCACTGGATCCAGCGCAAATCCTTCGCCGATGTCTACCATCCGGAACACGGCCGGTCATTCCGCTATCCAACCAGCAAGTGGCTGACCAACAAGACAAGCTGGCAGGTCGGCCGCCGCGCGCCGCTGCTGGGTGAGGACACCGAAACGATCCTCGGCGAGGCACCGCGCAGCCCGTCCGTGCCGGCGCAGCCGAAAGGTGACGACAGCAGCCGAAAATCTCCGCGCTGCACGGCAAGCCATTTCCGCTGCAGGGCGTCAAGATCCTCGATTTCGCCTGGTTCCTGGCCTCGGCGGGCGGCACGCGGTTTCTCGCCGCGATGGGGGCGGAAAGCTACAAGGTGGAGTGGAAGGACAACCCCGACACCCGCCTCGCCGCGATGGCGCCGGTTGGCGGCCGGGCGGCGCGGGATGCGGCGACGGGTCCGTTGCCGGGGGTGAAGGACCCCGACATGGGCGGCCAGTTCAACAACAAGAACGCCGGCAAGCGCGGGATTTCGCTTGAACATCCGTCATCCCAAGGGGCTGGCGATCGCCAAGGACCTGGTGCGGATCTGCGACATCGTGGCCGAGGGGTTCTCGCCGGGCGTGCTGCAGCGGCTTGGGCCTGGGCTACGACGTGATGAAGAAGATCCGGCCGGACATCATCTATATCCAGCAGGCCGGCATGGGCGCGCATGGCACCTATGGGCGGATGCGGACCGTGGGGCCGGTTGCCGCGGCGTTCGGCGGCCAGGCGGACATGTCGGGCTTGCCGGAACCGGCGATGCCGGTGGGGTGGGGGTATTCCTACCTCGACTGGATGGGCGCCTATGGCTACGCGCTGGCGCTGCTGGGTGCGCTGTATCACCGGGACCGCACCGGCGAAGGCCAGTGGATCGATGCGTCCCAGTGCGAATCCGGGCTTTTCCTGACCGGCACATCGATCCTGGACTGGTCGGCGAACGGGCGGGAGTGGCGTCGTTACGGCAACCGCTCGCCCTACAAGCCGGCCGCGCCGCATGGTGCCTATCGGTGCAAGGGCCAGGACCGCTGGGTGGCCATCGCCTGCTTCACCGAGGCGGAGTGGCAGGCGCTGGCGCGCGTCGCCGGCCATGCCGAGTGGCTGGACGACAGGCGTTTTGCGACCCTGGCGGACCGGCTGGCGCCACCAGGATGCGCTCGACGCGGCGGTCGGTGCCTGGACCGCGACGCGCACCGCCGAGGACGTCATGATGGCGCTGCAGAATGCCGGTGTCCCGGCGGGCGTCTGCCAGAACGCCGAGGACCGTTGCGACAACGATCCGCAGCTTCGCCATCTGAAATGGCTGACCGAGGTCACCGGCACCAAGATCGGCACCTGGCCGGTATATGAGTTGCCGATGAAACTGTCCCGCACCCCGGCCTATATCGGCGGCCCGATCAATCGCGGCGCGCCCGGCTATGGTGAGGATAACGCCTGGCTGCTGACCGAACTGCTGGGCATGACGCACATGCGACGTGCAGCGACTGGCGGAGGAGGGCGTGATTTAAGCGAGGCAGGATGATCCGCACCGTTCGTCATTTTTTCATGTATTTGGCCAGCATGGACTGCAGGCTGGCGATGCCGTTCTGGTATCCGCGCCGCCTTCAAGCGCCTTGTCGGCCATGGCCATCAGACCCGGCTGGCGACTGAGATGTCAGCGCGGTCATCGGGCCGGGAAGCTGGCGGCGGCCCGACGGTGCGCAGCCGCTGGAGGGCTTCGGTCGTGCCGGACAGGTCAAGCGATTTTTCCTGGGCGGGAAGCGGGTTCATGCCGGTCGACAGTAACGGACACCCAGACAGTGACCGATCGGGCGGTGGGAAGTCGCGCGGCGAGGATTTGCGCGGCGTTGTCTTTCGGGGCGCAGAAATACCCCGCAGTGCTGATGGTGCAGTCGAGCTCCTCACGCGGGGTGCCCGGGAACTGCATGGATGCCTCGGCTTTGCCAGCCATCGATGCCGCCGCCAGCAAATCGGCGGGCAGGCCGCGCAGGGCGATGACCGGGACCAGGGTTTTGCCTTGCGCCCGGACCTCGAGGTCGCCGGTGATCGCGCCTTTTTCGAGGAAACGTTTGTTCGACCGCAGTTGGCACGCCGCCGTATTTGAACAGTCCAGTACCCAACTGCCGATCTGCTCGGGCGTCGCGGCAACGGCGGGGCTGAGCGTGGCGGCGGTCAGAATGATCGTCTGGCAGAGGCGTTTTGTCATTTATCTTGCCTGGCCACTGGCCAACCTCTTCCGTGCGGCGCGGTTATCTGTAAGCGTGTCGGCATGAACGACGCCATGCATCCCGACGCGCTCTCGATCCACCGGACCATCGTGACGCTGGATACCCATATCGACATTCCCTGGCCAACCGGTCCGGATCCCGTTCCAGGATGGCACCGGCGGGTCGATTTGCCAAAGATGATTCGCGGCGGGCTCAGTGCGGCTTGCTTCGTGGCTTATGTGCCGCAAATCGATCCGGACGCCGGCAACCGAGGATGCGGCCTATGCTCGCGCGATCGCGATGCTGGACCAGATCAACGCGCATGCAGGCGGTGGCCGTCGCCGATCCCGCATGCGGATCGCCAACCGGGCGGATGCGATCGTGGCGGCGAAGCGGGACGGCGTGCTGGCGATCGTGCCGTGCGTCGAGAACGGCTTCGCGATCGGGGCGGATCTCAGCCGCATCGCCGAATTCCGGCGGCGCGGCGCGATCTACATGACGTTGACCCATAACGGCCACAACGCGCTGGCCGACTCCTGCAATCCGCGGCGCGATCTGGGCGATCGGGAAACCGAGCATGGCGGGCTGTCGGCATTGGGGCGGGCGGCGGTGGCGGTGATGAACAAGGTCGGGATGCTGGTCGATGTGGCGCATACCTCCCGCGACACGATGGTGCAGGCGGCGGAGGTATCGCGGTCGCCGATCGTTTCCACCCATTCCTGTGTCAGTGCGCTGTGCGATCATTCCCGCAACATGACGGACTGGCAGCTTGGATGTGATCCGGGATGTGAAGGGCGTGATCCAGATCACCGCGGTGTCCGCGTTCCTGAAGCCGAACGCCAAGCCCGAGGAAGTGACGGTCGCCGACTTCGCCGATCATATCGATTACGCGGTGAAGCGGATCGGGATCGATCATGTCGGGATCTCGTCGGATTTCGATGGCGGCGGCGGGTTCTCGGATTGGCACGACGCCAGCCAGAGTCCGAACATCACGATCGAGCTGGTGCGGCGCGGCTACGACCGGGGTGCCCTTGAAAAGCTGTGGGGCGGTAATTTCCTTCGGGTGATGCGGGTGGCGGAGGGGTTGGCGAGCTGATGCGAACGGTTGCGTTGCCAGGCGGCGAGACGGTTCCGGCGCTTGGGCAGGGGACCTGGTACATGGGCGAGACGGCGCGGCGACGCGCGAAGGAGGCGGACGCGCTGCGGCTGGGTGTCGATCTGGGGATGACGCTGATCGACACGGCCGAGATGTATGCCGAGCGGCGGCGCCGAGCAGGTCGTTGCCCAGGCGGTTGCGGGCATCCGCGATCAGGTGTTCATCGTCAGCAAGGTGCTGCCGCAGAACGCGTCCCGCTCCGGCGTGCCGGCGGCGTGCGAGCGGAGTTTGAAGCGGCTGCAAGACCGATCGGATCGATCTGTATTTGCTGCACTGGCGCGGCGGGCATCCGCTGGCGGAGACGGTCGCGGCGTTCGAGGCTTTGAAGGCGGCGCGGCAAAATCCGCTACTGGGGCGTATCCAACCTGGATACCGCCGACATGAAGGAGCTGCTGGGCGTGCCGGGCGGGGCAGGCTGCGCGGCGAACCAGGTGCTGTATCATCCGGACAGCCGGGGCATCGAATTCGATCTGCTGCCGTGGTGTTCCGAGCACGGGGTTCCGGTGATGGCTTATTCGCCACTGGGCCATCATGTGCGTCGGTTGCTGGGATCATCGGCGTTGCAGGCGGTGGCGCAGCGGCATGGGGCGACGGCGGCTCAGGTGGCGATCGCGTGGGGGATGCGCGACGGCAACGTGATCTCGATCCCGAAAGCGGCGGATCCGGCGCATGTGCGGGAGAATGCCGGGGCCGCGGCGATTGTGCTGACGGCGGAGGATCTGGCGGCGATCGACGCGGCGCATCGGCCGCCGAAGCGCAAGGTTGGGCTTGATCTGCTTTAGCTAGGGTCCGGGTTGCCCCCCATGCGGGGTTTATTGTGGGCGTTTACGGGTGGCTGAACGCTGCGGGCTGTTGCCGAGACTGGCTGGGAAGCCGGTGCCGCCGGCGAGTAGCGTGGTGCGCATCAGGTCGGACCTGCTCATGCCGGGGTTTGCCGGGCTGGCGGCGGTGAGTTCGTTGGCGACTTCGGTCAGGACCTTGGCCCAGAGCGTGTCGGCTTTTTGCCGCGATGGCGAAACGGTACCGTTGTCTGCCCGCAGTTTGGCGGCCTCGGTTCGCATCGCGTTGGCCCATTGCAGCCGGTTCTGATGCTCTGCCGCGGATGCGGCGGATTGGCCGGCGGCGGGGAGCGTTTCGGGCTGAGTGGCGGGTTTGGGCTGAGTGGCGGGTTTGGGTTGGGGGTTGGGTTCGGGCTGGGGGGTGGGTTTGGCTGCTGCCTCGGGCGGGACCATCGCGGCTTGTTCGGCGAGACTGGGCGCCAGCGGGGTGCTGGTGTCGCGGGCTTTCTCCAGGGTCGTTGTGCTGTGCAGGGCGGATCGGTTGAGTCCATTGGCGTTGCCGCGGAGCTTCAGCTTCATCGACAGCGAGAGGTCGGGGGACATGGAGAGTCGCAAATTGTCCAGCGCGGTCAGGGCGAAGCCGAGGATCTGGGCGATGGTTACCAGCTCGTTCTGGCCGCGGGCGTTGTAGGCGGCGATCGTTTCTGTGGCGGCGAGGCGGGCCAGGTTGGTGTCGGCGATTGTGCCGGTCATCAGCAGGGGCGTCAGAAGGCCGAGGATGAACTGCATTAGATAGCCGGCTGGCAAATGGCTGGCTGGCAGATGGCTGGCTGGCAAATGGCTGGTTGGGATGGCGGGGGGTGATTTGGTCATGCTGAAATGGTCCTGGCTGGATTGTCGCGGCCTGGGTCCGGCAGATGCCGGCGCGGGCGGGAGTGGTTGGCGGGGGGTTGGCGCGGTGGGCTACGGGATCAGGTCGCCGGGTCTTATCGGCCGCAGCTTTGGGATCTTCTTGATCCCTTGGCGGAGAGTTTCCTGATACTCGCGCCGGTACATCAGGCCGAGGCGGCGGCCGATATAGGCGGCCTGCTGCGGCGTGGGGTCCTCCGGCATGATCATGCCGCCGCCGGGAAGAATGCCCTGAGTGTTGGCGATGTCGAGGCCGTGGTTTTCGGCTTCGGTCCGGTCGTGGTCGCGGATGTCATTGGTGATGGCCAGGGCGTCCGGGGTCCAGGTGGCGCATGGCTGGGGCCGGCCGGCGTGATCGGGTGCGCCCGGGCTGCAGCGGGTGTTCCATTCCAAGGCGAGGGCGGGCAGGTCTGGCGGCGTCCATGCGCGCGGCGCGGGCCGGCCGACGGGGATGGCGAGGGGTTTGGCCTGACGGCGTTCGATGGCCCTGAGCAGGGTGTCGAAGGTGCGTGCGGCGGAGGCGGCGGTGGTGATGTGGCGGGTGCTGTCGCCGTGCGGCTGGCGCAGGTTCATGCCGATGCGCCAGCAGGCGGCGGCGGCCTGACAGGCGGAGAGGGCCTGGACACCGAGCAGGACCTCGATTTCGTCGCGGGGGTGGAGTGCGGCGAGGGCGCGCATGGCGCTGTGCATCCGGCGGTTGGCGGCGACTTCCGGCTCGTTGGGGTCGAGCGGCATGGCGCGCATCAGGGTGCGGATGGCTTCTTCGATGAAGGTGGGGTCAATGGGTCCGTTTTGCTGGAAGATGGCGGCTGGGTCGTAGGGTTGGTGGTGTTCGAGGGTGGTTTCTGACATGGGGCGTGTTCGTGATATGTTCCTAAATGGGGCTGGATATGGGGAGGATGTTGGCGGGTGCAAGGGGGTGGGGACGATTTCGTTGGGCAGGCGTGACGGGTGAGGGTTAGGGGATGCTTGGCGGGTGGCGGGCTGGCGCCGCGCTCATGCCGGACGCTCGGGGTATGGAGTGTCCCGGATGCAGCCGCATGTCGCACTAGCTTTTACGATTTCGCCCTGAATTGATGCAACAATATGCACAAACAACGTGTTGGGTGACGACGGCCTTCGACGCGAGGACGGGGCCGCTGCACGATTTGCTGGAAACTGCATGCCAAGCCCGGAATGGGGCACTGAGTTAGGTCGCGGGGGACTTTGTTTCTCTGTGAGTGACCGAACCACCGATACGCTGGCCGTATCAACTGTTTGCCGACGGTCATGTTCGGCAGCCCGCGGCTGGTGTCGGTAGCCCGGCCGCTTTCTGCGGAACCCGGATGCGGTCATAGTTTGACGTCAACGGATGGAGATGCGGAATGGTCGATCTGATCCTTACCACCTTTGACTGGGTTCCCGAGTTGCCGCGGGGCTTTGTGCGTGACCTGCGTGTGCGCTGGGGCCTGGAGGAGGCCCGGTTGCCTTATCGCGTCAAGAGCGTGCCTTTTGGCGACCGGTCTGCCGAACATTTTGCGCATCAGCCTTTCGGCCAAGTGCCGTGGTTGACGGATGGAGACATTTCGATTTTCGAGAGCGGCGCGATCCTGCTTCATCTAGGCGAGCGTAGTGACGCGCTGATGCCCACCGATCCACGCCGTCGCATCGAGGCTATGAAATGGCTGTTCGCGGCGCTCAATTCGGTCGAGATGGCGAGCCTGCCCTGGTCCCTTTTCAAGTTCTCCGGCGACACCGCCGACACACCGGGACGGAAGTTTTTGGACCAGTTCCTGAACGCCCGGCTCCGGCACATGGAGCCCGTGCTGGCGGGACGCGAGTGGCTGGCCGGGTCCTTCTCCGTCGCCGACATACTCATGGCGGATGCGCTACGCCTGGTCGACCGGTTCGACGGGTTGGCGGAATATCCCGCCTGTCGTGACTATGTCGCGCGCGCCACGGCACGCTCGTCCTTCGTGAAGGCACACGCAGACCAGATGGCGCATTTTGCCGCGGCGGACTGAGCACCTCCGGCAGCAAAGGCCGACGGTCGCAGGGGCACAATCGCCGCGAGAACGTTCGCATGAGGGCATGGCCGGTCTATGTTCCAATATTGTCTCCTCGGTTTTGTTGGAAATTAACTTCAAATATGTTTCCGGATTCTATCGAGGTCTGATCGGCTTATTCTTGGGTATAATTTGAGACTGATTGTCTTGAAGTACCGCCGCATAATGGAGAAATGGAACAGCTAATAAGATCATGGCTGAGCCTTCCGGAGCGCTGGTCAAGCGACCCGTGGCGGCGACGGCGTTGCGGTTTTGCCCGAGCGCCGGACGCTTGCCTGATCAACGCGGTGGACATTTTGAACGTTTATTTGGATCGGTTAAGAATTGATTAGAGCGGTGTCAATGCGGCTGGTGCGACGCACTGAGTAATTTCAATGAGACTTTCCGCGCGGACCCGCGCAGGCTTGCCAGCCCGGGCGGCTGGACGCAGGTTGGTCGGGAAGCTTGCCGGTGTGGCGGCGGCCAACGTAAAAGGGGCGGGGAATGGCACTTATTCATCATGTGGTGACGGGCCGGGGCCGGCCACCGATCGTGTTCGTGCATGGATTTGGTTGCGGGCGGGCCGACTGGGACGCTCAGGTGGCGCATTTTTCGCCGCGGCATCAGACGGTCGCCGTCGATCTGCGAGGCCACGGGGACAGTCCTGGGCCGGCGGAGGAATGCTCGGTCGAGCGGTACGGCGCGGATGTGGCCGAGGTGATGCGGGCGCTGGATTTACCGCCGGCGGTGCTGGTTGGCCACAGCATGGGCTGCCGGGTGGTGACCGAGGCGGCGTTGCAGGCGCCGGCGCAGACGGCCGGGGTTGTGCTGGTGGATGGCAGCCAGTTCGCGGCCTCGATGGGCGCAATTTTGCAGGAGCGTTTCGCGGCGCCGGATGGATACCGGCTGATGGTCAGCGGCATGTTCAAGGACATGTTCACGGGCAAGAGCCGTCCGGGTGTTGTTGCATCGGTTGTCGAACGGGCGGGCGGTTTGCCGCGGGCGGTCGGAGAAAAGATGCTGACCGATATACTGCGCTATGACATTGGACGTTTCTCGCGCGCACTGGCTGAGCTGAAGGTGCCGGTGATGGCGGTGCAGACGACGTTCAGCAATGAACGACGGGAGCGGCGGACAATGCAGGCGGGTGAGACCACGCCGTTCCTGGATATGCTGCGGGCCAATGTGCCATCAGTCCGGGTAGAGATCATTCCGGACACCGGGCATTTTCCGCAGCTTGACGAGGCGGCGCGAACGAATGCGCTGATCGAGAGTTTTGTCGGCAGCGTGGAGCGGGTGAACTGATAGGTAACCCATACTCGTAACGATTAGCGTCCCTGGGTGATCGGGGCGCAATTGGTCCGGCCGGAGGCGACGCAGTCCTGGATCGCGGCGGCGTGCCGCAGCTGCTCCACGACGAACAGCACGCCGACAATCAGCGCCGCGATCAGCCCCAGCCCAACCATCGCGCGCAGCGGGGAACTTTTGGGCTCGTCTTCAGCCATCGCGTCCTTCCTCGACTGCGTGGCAGGCGACATCGAACGTTGCCGGCCCATCACATGGCTGGCTTTTCCACCCGGCAGCGCTCGTTGGCAAGCGGGCAGCGCGGATGAAACGTGCAGCCGGACGGCGGCGCAATCGGGCTGGGTAGTTCGCCGCCGACGGGCGTCCGGCGCGGCCGATGTTCCAGGCCGCCGGCTTGCCCGAGGGTCCGGGATCGCGTCGAGCAGCAGCCGTGTGTAGGGATGGCGGGGGGTTCGGAAGATGGCCTCGGCCGGGCCTTGCTCGACGATGCGGCCGAGGTACATCACGCCCAGCCGGTCGGCCATGTGCCGCACGACGGCGAGGTTGTGGCTGATGAACAGGTAGGTGAGGCCCAGGCGCTGCTGCAGGTCGCGCATGAGGTTCAGGATCTGTGCCTGGACCGAAACATCCAGCGCGCTGGTCGGCTCATCGCAGACCAGGAAGTCGGGCTCGCTGGCCAAAGCGCGGGCGATCGAGATGCGCTGGCGCTGGCCGCCGGAGAATTCGTGCGGGTATTTCTCGCCGTCGCGCACCGTCAGGCCGACCTGTGCGAGTAAGGATCCGACCCGCCCCTGGACCTCGTTCGGGCGAGTGGCCAGGCGGAAGGCGCGGATCGGTTCGGCGACGATATCGTTCACCCGCCAGCGCGGGTTGAGCGACGCATAAGGGTCCTGGAAGATCATGTTCATCCGCCGCCGCAGCGCCGGCTGCGCACGGGCGACGACAGCGCCTGGTTCTCGAACAGCATGTCGCCGTCGCTGGGTTCGTAGAGCCCGACGGCCAGCCGGGCGATGGTGGATTTGCCGCAGCCGGATTCGCCGACCAGCGCGAAGGTGGTGCCGGGCGCGATGGCGAACGAGACGTCATCCACCGCGCGCAGCAGGCGCCGCGGTTCGCCGGTGAAGACACGCTGCAGAAACGGGCGGGAGACGTCGAAGACATGCGAGACGCGCGATCAGCCTCCAGGGTCATCTCGCTCAGCCATTGGTCATGCAGCCAGCAGGCGGCCTGGGTCAGCGCCGGCATCCAGCAGTTCCGGCTGTTCTTCCGTGCAGCGGGCGAAGACGCGCGGGCAGCGCGGATGAAAACGGCAGCCGGACGGGATGGCGTCCAGGCGAGGCATCGCGCCGTCGATCTGGCGCAGGCGGTCGACGCGATGCTCCAGCGACGGGATGCTGGCCATCAGGCCGTCGGTGTAGGGATGCGCCGGCTGGCGGATGACGGCGGCGACCGGGCCGATCTCGGCGATGCGGCCGGCATACATGACGGCGACGCGGTCGGCGGTCTCGGCGATCACGCCCATGTCGTGGGTGATCAGCATGACCGCGGTGCCGTGATCGCGGGTCAGGTCCTTCAGCAGCGTAATGATCTGCGCCTGGATCGAGACGTCCAGCGCGGTGGTCGGTTCGTCCGCGATGACCAGGGCGGGTTCGGCGCACAGCGCCAGGGCGATCACCACGCGCTGGCGCTGGCCGCCGGAGAACTCGTGCGGGTAGGCATCGATGCGCTGGGCGGCGGCGGGGATGCCGACGCGGTCGAGCCAGCCGATGGCCTTCGCGGCGGGCCTCGGCGTCGGACAGGCGGGCGTGGGTCTGCATGGTTTCGATCAGCTGGCGGCCGATGGTGTAGAGCGGGTTGAGCGTGGTCAGCGGGTCCTGGAAGATCGTGCCGATGCGCCGGCCGCGGATCTTGCGGAATGGCTCGGGCGGCAGGTTGTCGATGCGCTGGCCGTCGAGGCGGATCTCGCCGCCGGCGATGCGGCCCGGGCGTTCCAGCAGGCCGACGATGGCGGCGCCGGTCAGCGACTTGCCGGCGCCGGATTCGCCGACGATGCCGAGAATTTCGCCGCTGTCGATGACTGAAGGAGACCCGGTCCAGCGCGCGCAGCATACCGCGGCGGGTGGGGAATTCGACGGTCAGGTTCTCGACTTCCAGCAGCGCCATCAGCGCAGCTTCGGGTTCAGCGCGTCGCGCAGCCAGTCGCCCAGCAGGTTGATCGCCAGCACCATCAAGACAAGCGTCAGGCCGGGGAAGACGGTGACCCACCACTGGCCGGAGAACAGGAAGTCGTTGCCCAAGCGGATCAGCGTGCCGAGCGAGGGCTGGGTGGGCGGCAGGCCGACGCCGAGGAAGGACAGGGTGGCCTCGGCGATGATCGCCAGGCCGAGGCCGAGCGTGCCGATCACCATGACCGGGCCGATGACGTTGGGCAGGACGTGGTTGAGCATGATCCGCCAGGACGGCACGCCGATGACCCGGGCGGCCATGACGTAGTCCTTGTTGCGCTCGACCAGGGTGGAGCCGCGGACGGTGCGGGCGAAATTCGGCCACAGGCTGATGCCGATGGCGAAGATGATGACGTAGATCTGCAGGGAATCGCGCATGGTGCGGGGCAGGGCGGCGCTGATGACGCCGTCGACCAGCAGGGCAGTCAGGATCGACGGAAAGGTCAGCTGCACGTCGGCGATGCGCATCAGCATGGTGTCGACCACGCCGCCCAGCGTAGCCGGCCAGCAGGCCGAAGGCGATGCCGATCGACGATGGCGAACAGGACCGACAGGATGCCGACCAGCAAGGCTGATGCGCATGCCGTACATGATGGCGGACAGGACGTCGCGGCCCTGGTTGTCGGTGCCCAGCGGGTTGGACCAGTCGGCGTCGGGCAGGCCGACCGGCGGTTTGAAGCTGTCCAGCAGCGACAGCGACGCGACGTCCATCGGGTCATGCGGGGCGATCCACGGGGCGAAGGCGGCGGCCAGCGACCAGCACCAGGGCGACGGCAGCGGCGGCCACGGCAGTCGGCGACCGGCGAGTCGTGCCGGAAACTAGGTACGGCGAAGATCGCTGTTCCAGGCGCGGCTGCCGAGCATCAGCGGCGGATCCTCAGGCGCGGATCGACGGCGTAATACAGCAGGTCGACGACCAGGTTGATCAGCACGAACACCAGCGCGATCAGCAGCAGGTAGGCGGACATCACCGGGATGTCCGCGACCGCGACGGACTGCACCAGCAGCAGGCCCATGCCGGGCCACTGGAACACGGTTTCGGTCACCAGGGAGAACGCGACGATGCCGCCGAACTGCAGGCCCATGATGGTGATGACCGGCACCAGCGTGTTCTTCAGTGCGTGGCCGAAATTGATGCTCCGGTCGGTCAGGCCGCGGGCGCGGGCGAACTTGATGTAGTCGGTGCGCAGGACTTCCAGCATCTCGGCGCGCACCAGGCGCATGATCAGGGTCATCTGGAACAGCCCCAGGGTGATGGCGGGCAGGATCAGCGACCGGATGCCGGCCCAGGAGGTGAAGCCGGTGGTCCACCAGCTGCCGACATGCACCACCGGCCCGCGGCCGAAGCTGGGCAGCCAGCCGAGGGCGACGGAGAACACCAGGATCAGCAGGATACCCAGCAGGAAGGTCGGCAGCGAGACGCCGATCAGGCTGACGATCATGAACAGGCGCGACAGCAGGCTGGTCGCGGTGGATGCCGGTATAGACGCCCATCGGCACGCCGATCGCGAACGCCAGCACCGACGCCGTGATCGCCAGTTCCAGCGTCGCCGGCAGCCGCTCGGCGATCAAGCTGGCCAACCGGCTGCGCCAGGCGGTAGCTGATGCCGAAATCGCCGTGCAGCGCGATCCACAGGAAGCGGCCGTACTGCACGAAGAACGGCTGGTCGAGGCCAAGTTGCTGGACCAGCGCGATCCGTTGCGCCTCGGTGTGGTCCTGGCCCGAGCAGGATGTTGACCGGATCGCCGACGTAAGTCGAACAGCGCGAAGGCGATGAAGCCGACGACAAGAAGGACGGGAATTGCCTGGAGGAGCCGGGAGCCGATCAATCCAATCATGCGGGCGATACCTAGACCGAATCGGTTCCCGGTTGCCAGCGGCGTGATCGGATCCGATGCAGGTGGCCAGCCGGTTTTTGCGCGAAGGGCGGTGTTGGCGTCGGCAGGACCGGTGATGGCGAAAAGGCCGCACTGTCGGATACGTCATAGATCCTACGGCATCGTGAGTGGACTTAACGCGGCCGCGACGCCCTTTCGGAGGGCAAACACGTTTTGCAATTGAATGTGTTTGCGACTGATATTTTGGGCGACGTGGGAGACAGTTGAATGGCTAGCTATAGCTGGGCGGCAGCGAAGAGCGGTGATTGGAAGACGGCGGCGAATTGGATCCCGGGGCTGGTGCCGAATGATGCACTGGCCGATGTCACAATCGATAATCCAGGCACCGCGGCCTACGTGGTAACGATTGCCGCGGGTGAAAGCGAGACCGTGCATTCGCTGACGATGAACGCGGTGAACAACCTGGCGGGCTCCAACCAAGCGCCGTACCGGGCGGCGGAGCTGGATCTCAACGGCACCCTGACCTTCGGCGCCGGCTCGACCGGTTCGCTGAGCGGGTCGTTGCAGACCTTTATTTCGATGACCAACGGCACGATGATAAATCCCGGCACGATCGACGGATTTATCCAGGCGGAAGGCAACGTGCTGCTGACCGGCACCAACGGTTTCTATGTCACCAACTGGCTGCAATCGCTGGGTGCGATCACCACGATCGATGTCAAGTCGATTACTGAAATGACCGGCAACACGCTGTTCGATGGGATTTATGAGGCCAAGGGCGAGGGCGCGATCATCAACCTGGGCGGTCCGCGGCAGAACCTGATCGTCAACATCGCAACGATCGAGGGGCCGCCGTTGATTCCGGAGGGTTGGACGGAACTGATCCTGAACGGAAAGCTGAACGATATCGGCGAATGGAACGGAACCGGATACGTTCCGATTAAATCGACACTGACGGAGATCGGCAATCGCGGAACGTTCGAACTGATCGGCGGCCGCAGCTACACCACGAAGAACACGCTGAGTATATCGACAGGCGGCTTGCTCGAACTTCAGGCGGGCGTGGTCACGACCGGGCTGCTCAATATCAATGGCGGCACGGTGCAGGGATCGGGGACGATCAACAGCGGTGTGATCAACAACGGGACGTTGCGGGCAGAGGGCGGCCTGCTGACGGTTGGTTCCGGTGGCCTGGTCGGCACCGGAGTGGTGACGTTCGACCTGGACCAGCAAGCCGGAACGATTTCCGCCGGCAGCATCATGGAGGTCCATGGCGTTGGGCCCGGTCAGACGTTTATCATGAACGGCGACGATCAGCTGGTGATCGACACGCCGGTTTCCTTCGCCGGCACGATCGAGGCGAAGGCGGGTGATACGATTTTCCTCGGTGGGCTGAAGGCGACCAGTGCCACGCAGGTGGGGCAGACCCTGGTGCTGCAGAATGCCGGCACGACGGTTGGATCGCTGGCGCTGGCGGGCAGCTATGCGGGTGAGACGTTCAAGGTGACGCCATTCGGCGCCAGCAGTTCCGAGGTCAAGATCGTCGCGGCGGCGGCCGCCACCAGCGTGGGTTCGAGCGTGAGTTCGAGCGCGAGCGGGTCTACGGCCACGCCCGGCAGTGTTTATGTCGAAGGCGGCACGACTATTTCGTCGGCGTCGTTGAACATCGCAGCGACGTCGCCGGACGCCTTCCTCAGTCTGTCGGGCGCCGGCGGGGGATCGAACTTTGTGACGGCGGGTGCGGGTGCCGAAACGTTTGTGGTTGATGTGCGCAACGTGACGAGCGACACGTCCTCGACGATCGCGAATTTTCATTCCGGTGATGACGCGTCGATCGTGGGCATGTCGCTGGCCGACTTCGCGGTGAGCGCATCGGACAGCAGCGGGGTGGCCGGATCGCCCGGGCTGACGCTGTCGTTCACCGAGGCAGGACATGCGACGGCGAGCCTGGTGTTGTCGGGCTACTCGACCGCGGATCTGACGAACGGGCGGCTGACCCAGAACCTGGGCACGAGTGCCGGTTCGGGGGTGCCGTATCTGACAATCCACGCGGCGTGACGCCACCCTTTCGCCGGTGCCCGATTTGCGCCGGCGAGGGATTTCAGGCCTGGACTGGCGCGGGAATGGAGGGCTGGTCCGGGTTGGCGTGGTGTCCGGCCTGGGTGATCAGCCAGTCGCGGAACGAGCCGGACCTGGCGGATGCGCAGGCGGTCGGGGAGGGCGACGAACCAGTGGCCCTCGGCGGCCGGCACGGGCGGGTCGGGGGCGATTTCGACCAGCATACCGGCGGCCAGCATGTCGGCGACCAGGTTGCGGTCCACCACGGCGGCGCCCATGCCGGCAATGGCGGCCTGCACGGCCAGGGCACGGGTTTCAAGCGTCAACACCGGCGGCGTTGCCTGCCATCCCAGGGCGGTGGCGACCAAGCGGCCAGTCGGCGGGGCGGGTGCCGGCGGCGAGGCGCGGCAGGTCCTGGGGTCGGCCGTTGCTGTGCAACAGGCGTGGGTTGGTCACCACCACGGGGTGGTCGCGGAACAACAGGGTGGCTTCCAGGCCGGCCAGTTGCCGCGGCCCCAGCGGATGGCGCAGTCATAGGGTTCGGCTGACAGGTCGACCGGGCGCATGCCGGTGCTGAACAGCAGCCTGGTGCCGGGGTGGCGGGACTGGAAGCCGGTCAGGCGCGGGACCAGCCAGAGGGTGAGAAAACTCGACAAGGCGGAGACGCGGACGTCGCCGGCCTGATGCCGCGCCTCGGTGATCGCGGCGTCGATGGCGTCGAAAGCGGCGGCCAGGCGGCGGCCGAGTCTTCGCCGGCTTCGGTAAGGCGGGCGTTCGGGCCGCTGGCGACGAAAAGGCTCAGCGCGAGCGATTGTTCGAGTTCGCGCAGCAGGTGGGACACCGCGGAGGGCGTCACGTTCAGCGCGCGGGAGGCTGCGGCGAGGCTGCCGGTGCGGGCGGTTTCGGCGAACGCCTGCAGCGCGCGCAGGGAGGGCGGCGACATGAGAAATCCTCATGTTCTGGGTTTGCCTTCTCACTACCGGTTGTGGTTGCGATTGCGCCAGTATAGCGGTGGTCTGTTGTTGGGAGGCAGAGATGTTGAAGGCGCATTTCGACGAACTGGCGGCCTATAACCGCTGGGCGAACCGGCGGGTCTATGCGGATGCGGCGTCATTGCCGGACGAGACCAGAAAGCGCGGGGTCGGGTTGTTCTTTGGCAGTGTGCACGGGACGCTGAACCATCTGCTGGTGGCGGATTACATCTGGATGCGGCGCTTCACCGGGGACGGTCCGCAGCCGGAGCGCCTGAACCAGATCCTGCATGAGGATTTTGCCGAACTGCGGGCGGCGCGGGAGCACGAGGATGAGCGGATTCTGGCGTTCGTTACTGGACTGCAGACTATGACCGGATGCTGGAGTACCAGAATTCCTCCGGCAAGACGTTTCGGCAGGCGATTGGGCCGGCGTTGACCCATTTCTTCAACCATCAGACGCACCATCGCGGCCAGGTGCATGCCGGGCTGACGATTGCCGGGATCCGGGAGCCGGCGTCGCTGGATCTGCTGGGGTTGCAGCGGGCGGCGTAGAACGCTTTCATCCTGATGGGTGGGCTGAAAGCGTTCCAGTTCGTTGTTTTGGAGCAGGCTGACGGGTTCAGGTTGAACCTGTCAGGCTTTGAGACGGCGATTCACGTGTGACTTCGGGTCGATCCCAGACGCTCGCACTCTGGCCGATGCGGGGCGGGCCGGTTGCGATACGATGACACCCGGTCCAGGATGCAGCGGCGGCGATTGATCCGCCGTCTCGCAAGAACTGGGAACTGTCCAATATCATGTCTCGATTTGCCGGCCTGACGCCACTTCTGGCGCCTAATTCCGTTGCCGTCCTCGGGGCTTCGTCCGACGCGACGCGGATCGGCGGCCGCCCGATCGCCTATATGCGCGCGCAGGGATTTCCGGGCGCGCTGTATCCGGTCAATCCGAACCGGGCGGAGATCCAGGGACTGAAGGCCTATCCGTCGGTCGCCGATCTGCCGGAGACGCCGGATGTGGCGATCGTCGCGGTGCCGGCGGAACTTGCCGCGCCGGCGATCGAGGACCTGGCCAAGCGCGGCGTCGAAGGCGGTGGTGATGTTCACCGCCGGTTTTGCCGAGATGGACGAGGCCGGGGCGGCGGCGCAGGCCAGATGGTCGCAACGGCGCGGGCCGCCGGGATGCGCATCCTGGGCCCCAACTGCCTGGGCGTGTTCGATGCCCGGCGATCGTATTACGCAACGTTCTCGTCGTCGTTCGACAGCGGCTGGCCGGTGCTGGGGCGTATCGGCATCGCCAGCCAGTCGGGCGCGTACGGCACGCATCTTTATACCCTGGCGCGCAACCGCGGCATCGGTGCCTCGCTGTGCGTGATGACCGGCAACGAGGCCGACGTTACCGTCGGCGAATGCATCGGCTGGCTGGCGGAGAACCCCGAGGTTGATGTCATCGCGGTCTATGCCGAGGGGATCCGTGAGGCGCCGGGCCTGATCGCGGCGCTGGAAGCCGCGCGGGCGGCGAAAAAGCCGATCGTCATGCAGAAGGTCGGCCGCAGCGAGCTTGGTGACCAAGGCGGCGAAGTCGCACACGGCATCGATCGCCGGGGACGATGCGGTGACCGAGGCGGTGATGCGGGAGTTCGGCGTGTTTCGCGCGCGCAACAGCGAGGAGATGCTGGATATCGCCCATACGGCGACGCGCAAGATCTATCCGGTGAACAAATACCCTTGGTGTGATCACGGTTTCCGGCGGCGCCGGCGTGCTGATCAGCGACGTCGCGGAGAGGCTCGGGCTGGCGATGCCGGAAATGCCGATGGAGGCGCAGCAGAAGTTGCGTGCGCTGGTGCCGTTCTGTGCGCCGCGCAATCCGGTGGACGCGACCGCGCAGGTTTCGAACGACGTTACGCTGGTGAAGACCTTTACCGAATTGATGGTGCGCGACGGGCGGATACGCCTCGGTGCTGGGGTTCTTCAGCATGACGGCGTCGTCTCGGCGTTGGCCGGCGATCCGCGACGCAATTGAACGTGGTGCAGTCGAGGAAAACCCGGACCGGCTGTACGTGCTGTCGGTCATCGTTCCGGCGGAGCGACGCGACTGAGCTGGAGGCCGACGGCTGGGTGGTGCATGAGGATCCGACCCGCGCGGTGACGGCGATCGAGGCGATGGGCCGCTTCGGTGCGGCGTTCGCCGCGGGTGCGGCGGATCCGGCGCCGGCTGGTTCCGGCGGTGACGCTGCCGGCAGCGACGCCGTCGGAAGCCGAGGCAAAGCGGCTGCTGGCCACGGCCGGGATCGTGTCCGCGCCTGAAGCCGCTTGCGCGACGGCGGATGAGGCGGTGGCGGCGGCGCAACGATTCGGTTTCCCGGTGGTGATGAAGATCCTGTCGCCGGACATCGTGCACAAATCGGAAATCGGCGGCGTGCTGCTGGATGTCGCCGATGCCGGATGCCGTTCGTTCCGGTTTCGCGCTGCTGCTGGAGCGGGCCAAGGCGGCGGCGCCCGGACGCCCGGATCGAGGGCGTGCTGGTCGCGAAACAACTGAAGGGCGGCGTCGAGTGCATCCTGGGCATCCACCGCGATCCGGTGTTCGGCCCGATGGCGATGTTCGGCCTGGGCGGGATCTTCGTCGAGGTGCTGAAGGACGTCGTGTTCCACCGCTGCCCGTTCGGGGCGGATACGGCGGAGGCGATGATCCGCTCGATCAAGGGCGCGCCGCTGCTGCTGGGTGCGCGGGGGCGGAAGAAGGCGGATGTCAAGGCGCTGGCCGACGATGCTGTCGCGGCTGTCGGCGTTCGCCGTGGCGGCGGGCGATCGGCTGCAGTCGATCGACCTGAACCCGGTGTTCGCGATGCCGGAGGGCGAGGGCGCGTTCGCGGTCGATGCGGTGATCGAGGTCGGGTAGGACAGGAACCAGTCCAGGACCTCGGGCTGGCCGTCGCGCGGATAGGCGTGCGACAGGTCGGCGATTTCGCGGTAGGTGATCGCGGCACCCGCGGACGCCAGCATCCGGTGGGCGGTGCGGGCGCCGCCGACCGGAAACATCCAGTCCTGGGCACCGTGCGTGAGATGGATCGGCAGGCCGGACAGGCGTTCCGGACCGGTCATGGCCAGTAGTAACGGATGAAACGAAGCTGCCACCGGGGCCAGGTGGGTGAAGGGTGAGTCCTCGGACAGGCCGCTGATCAGCGTGAAGGTGCCGCCGTCGCTCATGCCGGTGAGGAGCATGTGCGTGGGGTCGATGTTCCAGCGGCCGCGGATCCGCTCGAGAATTTTCGCCAGGTTCTGGCTGTCGGTTTCGGGCTCCATCAGCGACCATGTGCTGCCGATCGCGGTTGGCGCGACGACGATCAGGCCGCGCGAGCGAGCCTCGGGGAGCCAGTTGCAGAGGAACAGGCGGCCGTGGCCGGAGCCGCCGTGCAGCGCCATGATGACCGGGGCGGGTGTGGCGGCGTCATACCAGGACGGGACAAAGACCGAGAAGCCGCCGCGCTGCTGGATTTCGTTGCCGGAATGGAAAACACCGGTGTCGGGGCCGGGCGGCTGGGCGAGGCGTCGGTGCAGCGCGGGGTCGTCGCGGAACCTGGATTCCAGCAGGTATCGGCTGACCGCTGGCAGCGTGTCCGCGAGGGGGGCCAAGGCTTCCTGCGCGGCGCTGTAGTGGCGTAGTGCGCGGTAGGCTTGCAGCATCGGGTTGGCGGCGTCAGGCGCGGCGCGGAGTGCGGTGCAGGCTTGCAGTGCGTGGGTGCAGGCCAGGGTGATTTGTGCGGCGGTGTCGGTTGCCGGGGACGATGCGGCGGTCCCCGTGGTGCCGGTTGTGGTGTTTTGGGTCGCGGTGTTTTGGGTTGCGGTGTTGAGGGCGGTGTCCTGGTCACCGAGCGTGGCGATCAGGTCGGGGAGCCGGCGCGGGTGCATCATCCTCGCGATATTGGCCAGGGTGTCCAGAATGGTGAACAGGTTTATCAGTCGCTGGTCGTCGTTCATGGCTTGCCCTTTCCATCCGGTCGCGACTGCTGTTCCATACAGGCCAAGGGGACATGACGCCAATGACGCAGGATGCCGGACCGGGATGGAGACTGTTGGCGCTATGGGAACATCTGGGCCTGAGTGTCGCGCATGTTGCGACGCAGATGGCGGGTGATATCGCCGGATTGGTCCAGGATGCGCCGGAGCGGCTTGGCAGCGTGGTGCTGTGCGTGCCGGCGCGGCTTGATCCGGCGCCGTTTGTGCCGATCGCCGAGCGCGTCAGTGTGATCGCCGGCGAGCTTGGTATGACGGCAACGGTCGCGGCGGTTGCTCGCGCCCGGTTGCCGGCGGCGTCGTGCCATGCGCTGGCGGGATATGACGCCCCCGGCTGGGCGGATGTGGTGGCTGACCGGACCGACGAAATTGTCGAGATCCTGGCTGACCTGCCGCCGATTTCGCCGGTGCGGGTGGCGTCGGGCAGCGGCGAGCACGCCGGGATCAGCTATACCGTCCAGGGTTCGGGTCCGCCGCTGGTGCTGCTGCCGTTCTTCCTGGCGCCGTCGCAATGGGAGCCGGCGATCGCGACGCTGGCCGAGCGGTTCACGGTGATTGTGCTGGGCGGACGTCACCTGGGCGGGGTGGCGGCGCTGGAGGACCGGGCGAGCGGCGCAAATTATCAGGCTCTGGCGCGGACGCTGTGGGATGCGATGGCGGTTGGGGCCGGCGACAGGGTGCTGGACGTTGGATGCGGGTCCGGGGCACTGGACCGGTTGCTGGCGACTGAGATTGGCTGGCGGGCGCATTGTCGCGACCGATGTCAACCGCTTCCTGCTGCGGGAGGCTTTGCTGCTGGCGGAGGCGGCGGGGCTTGCCGACCGGATCGTGTTCCAGGAGGCGAATGCGGAAGTGTTGCCGTTCGCGGATGCGTCGTTCGATGCGGCGTTCACGGTGACGGTGCTGGAGGAATGTGACGCGGACCTGGCGTTGCGCGAACTGTACCGGGTGGTGCGGCCCGGGGGACGCGTCGGGGTGATCGTGCGGGCGGTGGATCTGCTGCAATGGTGGCACCTGGACCTGCCGCCGGCGCTGCGGGCGAAAGTGGCGGTGCCGCCGCAATCGGTTGGTCCACGTGGGGTCGCGGATGCCTCGTTGTATCCGCGCATGCGGCGGGCGGGATTTGAGGCGCTGTCGTGTTTGCCGAGCCTGGTGACGTTTGACAAGCCGGATGGGCCGATCTGGCGGTATCGGGAGGATCATGTGCTGGGGCAACTGTCCGACGCCGAGACGGTGGTGTGGCATGATGCGACGCGGGTGGCACGGGATGACGGGTTGCTGTTCATGGCGAATCCGATGCACTGCGCGGTCGGTTTGAAGTCGTTGGGAGAATCCGGTGCTTAGTCTGCGAAAAATCAAACCGGGCTTTGGCCTGGATTTGCTGGACGGGTCCGACAAGGCGGGGCCGGGTGAAGGGGATGTGGGCGCGGGCGATGTGATCGTCCGGGTGGAGAACGCGGGGATCTGCGGGTCTGACGTGCACGCCTATGAATGGACCGATGGCTACGGCTTCATGGTGCCGCATCTGCCGGTGGTGATGGGGCATGAGTTCGCCGGCCGGATTGCCGCGGTCGGGGCTGGCGTTGCGCTGGCGGAAGGGACGGCGGTGACGGTGATGCCGGGCGTGGCATGCGGGGTTTGCGCGAATTGTGCCCGGGGCGACCAGCGGAATTGTTTGCGGCGCAGTACGATCGGGTTGACTCGTGATGGCGGGTTCGCCCGGTTCGTTACTGTACCGGCGGCGAATTGCCTGGCTTTGCCGGCGGGGCTGGACACCGAACTGGGGGCGCTGACGGAACCTTTGGGCGTGGGGTGCGAGGCGGTGCTGACCGGCGAGGTCGGGTTGGGCGATACGGTTCTGGTGATGGGGCCGGGCACGATCGGTCAGGCCATCGCGATGTTCGCCCGCGCGGCTGGGGCGGGGCGGGTGCTGATCGCCGGGCGGGCCGACGGGCCGCGGTTCGACGTGATGCGGCAGTTGGGGTTTTCCGACATCCTGGATGTCGCGGAGGCGCCGTTGGCGGACCTGGTGCTGGGCGCGACCGGCGGGCGAAAGGTGGATGTGGTGATCGAGGCGACCGGGCATCCGGCGACGATCACGGACGGGCTTGGGGTGCTGCGGACGGCGGGGGTGCTGGTTGTGGCCGGCATCCATCCCGGTCCGGTGTCGCTGCCGCTGACGGATTTCGTGCGGGCGCGGCATCAGTTGCGGGCGACGCACGGGTGCGACCGGGCCACCTGGGACAAGGTGCTGACGATGCTGGGGCGGGAGCCGGAGCGGTTCCGGGCGATGATCACGCATCGGTTGCCGCTGGACCGGGGCCTGGAGGGGTTCGAGTTGTCGCGGCAGCGCGCGGCGTCGAAGGTGGTATTGCAGCCGTAGGTTTTGATCAGGCGTTGGGAACAGGCATTGCCCGCGAAGCCCTGATGCGGCCCCGGACGATCGTGCGCGTCGTGATGTATTGAATGGCTACGAGAACGATTTTGGAAGCGATCGGGAAGACGCTGATGAACCACGCCCAGGTGGCGGTGGTGGCGTACATCGCAACGGCAAGGTTGGCGACGGCGGTGGCGAACATCAGCGCGGACCAGATGTAGCCGAATGCGATGCCGATGTCGTCCATGCTGACGCCGGGGACTGGCTGGATATAGCGGTTGATCCAGGCGGGCCGCAGCATGACGGCTCCGATAGCTATGTAGATCAGAGTGGGCTTGATCTTGACGAAGACCGGATCATGGGTGAGCAGCGTGGCGCTGCCGAAGATGACGACGAGGAACAGGCTTAGCCACTGCATCAGGTCGATGGGTGCCTGGCGCAGTTTGAGATAGGCGATCTGGCCGACACCGAGCGCGATGGCGAGGCCGGTGGCGAGGAAAATGTTGTGGGAGATGGCGTAGAGAGCGACGAAGGTCAGTGTTGAAAGGAGATCGGCGAGCAGCCATTTCCCGCCATGAAACAGCGGGTGGCGGCGGGAGGTCGATACAGTTGTGTCGCGTTTGTCGGGCATCTCCGGTTTCCTGTTGCGGTGGTGGTGGCGTTCGGCAAGCGGTGCAGCCGGTATCCTGGGCGTTATGGCCGGACCTGGCGAGATGGTCTTCCGGTGCGCATTGGCGGGCATACCAAGCCCAGGCGCGGCTCTGGCCGATGCAGGCGGCGGGGCGACAGAGCGGCCTTAAGTCGTTACGGTTTTGTGACATGCTTGCGGCCGATGCGGTCGGGCTGATCCGGGACGCGGTGTTCTGCCGCGGGGGGTGAGGCGGGTTGCCGCATGAGGCAGTCCTCGGTCGGCTTGAAGCGCAGGGTGGAGAATGACGCGGCGTATGTCAGGGTGAGAGGACCTGGCTGAGTTACGCGCAAACCGCATAGATCTAATGCTCAGAAATGCGGTTATAATTTTCGGCGCGCAGCGCCATGTTGCTTTGCAACGAAGCCGGACATCCCGCCCGACTTGATCCTTGGGGAACCCCGATGAAAAAGTTCATTCTTGCTGCTGCTGCCGTTCTGAGCCTTGGTGCGAGCGCCGCTTTTGCGCAGGGCTTGCCTCCCGGTGCCTCACCGCCGAATTACGGGTCGCAGGCATTCCCGAACCAGCAGTATCACAACCACACTGTTTTCTCTGAGCTTTTTGGCCATGCCAAGAACAGCCAGACGGTGGCTGAGCACAATGCCACCCAGGCTAAGGGCGGCTAAGTTTCTCGGACGCGAACAGCATAATGGGCCGGGTCATCCCCGGCCTTTTTGCTGTACAATCGGTCGCGCCTTTGTGCGGAATACATTGGTCGGACGACGTGTGCTGTTGATGTAGCTACGCCTTCAGGATGACGCGGGGCTCGATAACGTGGGCCTGGACGGTGTGGGGTGAACGATGCTTGTTCTGGTGGTTGGGCCCAGTGGCGCCGGCAAGGATACCGTACTCGGGCTGGCTCGGTCGGCGCTGGCAGGTGATCCTCGGTTCCATTTCGTGCGCCGGGTTATCACCCGTCCCGCCGATGCGGGGGGTGAGGATCATGAGGCGGTTTCGGACGCCGTGTTCGCCCAGCGCGCTTTCGCGTTGCAGTGGGAGGCGCATGGGCTGCGGTATGGGATTCCGGTGGAGGCCGCCGAACAGCTTGCCCGCGGTGTTGTGGTGGTGGCGAATGTGTCGCGCGGGGTGATCGAAGCTGCGGCCGAGCGGTTCGCGGTGCGGGTGGTTGTGGTCACGGCGCCGCCAGCGGTGCTGGCCGCGCGGCTGGCGGCGAGGGGCCGGGAGACGGCGGAGGACGTGGCTCGGCGGCTGGGCCGGGACGTTCCAATTCCGCAGCACGTGGCGGTGGAGACGGTGGTGAACGACGGGACGCCCGGGGAGGCGGCTGATCGTTTTGTGTCGGCGCTCATCCGCGCAGCTTTATCCGCTCCGCGAGGGTGAAAGCGGCGGCGGGCGTGGCCTGGGTGAATAGGCAGATGTCTTCCACGCGGCGCGGGATGGCGAGGGCTGGAGCGAACCAGGCTTCGGCGGCGGGCAGAACGATGGCTTTCTCGGCGTCGGACAGGCGGCGGGTCAGCGTCATGTGGAAGAACCAGGTGCCGAACACGTAGGGATAGCCCCAGCGTATGCAGCATCGCGTCCTGCTCGGCGGACAGTTTGGCCTTGCGGCCGGCGGGCCAGTTCGTCGGCGGATGGCGGGGCACGGAGTGGGTCCGGCTGTTCCACACAGGCGTCGGCCAGTGCTTGCAGCGGCGGGGCAGGGGGTTGCTTCGCGCAGCGCCAGGAAGCCATGCAGGTCGGCCACCACCAGCGGGGGCAGGTCGAACGGTGCGATGTCCGCTGCCATGGCACGGACGGCGGCCACGAAGCCGGCCAGTCGGTGCCTTCGGCCAACCGCATCGGCGGCTTCAGCGTGGCATGGAACCCGTAGAGCCGTGGTTCGGCGGTGATTTCCTGGAATGCCATCCAGCGGCGGGTTGCGGCGACCGGGGCGTTGGTGACCGGGTCACGACCGAGCCAGGACGGCGCTCAGGGGGGTCAGCGGGTCGTCGGGCAGCGGGGGCGTAGTAGATCGCGACCCCGCGGCGACGCCATCAGATCACACGCTCTCCCGCTGCGCCAGACCTGGCGCACGACCGGCAGGTTGCCGAGCAGGCGGACGCGGACCAGGTCGGCGCGCTGAGGCCGGGTTCGAGCCGGCCCCGGTCGGGCAGACCCGACATCTGGGCGGGGTGGTCGGAGATCATGGCGACCGCTTCGGGCAGGTTGATGCCTTCCTCGCGCGCGCACTGGAAGGCGGCCTCGATCAGGCTCGGGGGGCACGTAGTCGGAGGCGAAGGCGTCGACCGCGCCGGCGCGCACCAGGTCGGCCGCCGCGACGTTGCCGGAATGGGAGCCACCGCGGACGATGTTGGGCGCGCCGGCGATCACCTGCATGCCGGCTTGTCTTGGCGGCCATGGCGGCTTCCATGGAGACGGGAAATTCGCTGATGCGGATGCCGTCGGCGGCGTTTTCGGCGATTTCTTCCTCGGTGCGGTCGTCGTGGCTGGCGATCGCGATGCGTGGTGCCGCGCACGCGTTCCAGCAGCGCGCGGCGGTTGGGGTCGCGCAGCGGGCGCGTTGCGCCTGCATTTCGATGAATGCGGCGCTCGACGGTGGCCTCGTCCAGGCCGCCCTGGCGGCGCAGCTTGCGGTAGAAATCGATGTTGGCGTATTGGCCGACGCCGGGGCTGTGGTCCATCAGGCTGATCATGCGCACGAGCGGATGATCGGCGACCGGATCGAACAGCTCCAGCATGTCCAGGGCGGGGATTTCGCAGCGCAGATGCAGGAAAGTGGTCGGCTTTCAGCAGCCCGGCGTCAGTCAGCGCGTCCAGATCGACGACGCCGTTCCGGAAGGTCTGGATGCGCTCCGCGTCGAAGCCGAGATCGCCCAGGCAGAGCGCGTCGAGCACGGTGGTGACACCGGCCGCGGCGCACTGCGCGTCATGGGCGACCATGGCGGAGCGGGACGGCCAGCGGGCCAGGCTGCGCGGCTGCACCTGCCGTTCCAGGTTGTCGGTATGGACATCGACGACGCCGGGAATGACGTGGTCTCCACCCAGGTCGATGGCGCCCGGCGCGTGGGAGCGGCCGGACTGGATATCGGCGATCGATGTGGCCGCGCATGACGATGGTGCCGCAAAGCGATCTCGTCCGCGCAGGACCAGGATGGCGTTGGTCAGGATCGTTTCCTGGGTCATGCGGCGTCCTGGTAGGGAGTCATGGTGAACAGGCGGTCGGCGATGGCATCGCGAACATCGGTATCATGGCAGATCGCAACGATCGCCGTGCCGTTCGCCTTCGCGTCCTGGACCATGTCGAATCACAACTGCCCGGTTCTCGCGCATCCAGCGACGCGGTTGGTTCGTCCAGCAGCAGGATCGGGTGGCTGGCGATGAAGCCCCGGGCCAGGTTGACGCGCTGCTGCTCGCCGCCGGAGAAGGTCGCGGGCGGGATCGGGTGCAGCCGGGCGGGGATGTTCAGCCGCAGCAGCAGGGCGCGGGCCGCGGTCCCTGGCGGCGTGCTGATCGACGCCGCGGGCCAGCAGTGACTTCGGCGACGACATCAAGCGCGGGGACGCGGGGGACGACGCGCAGGAACTGGCTGACATAGCCCAGGGTTTCGTGGCGGACCGCGAGGATGGTTCTCGGATCGGCGGTGGCGAGGTCGACCATTTCGCCGTGGTGCCGGACCAGGATGCTGCCGCTCTCGGCGCGGTAATTGCCATACAGGCTGCGCATCAGCGTGGATTTGCCGGCGCCGGAGGGGCCGGACAGCACGACGCACTCGCCCTGCGCGACATCGAGATCGATGCCGGACAGGACCGGCATGACGCAGGCCGCCGCGCAGATGCAGGGTGAAGGTTTTGGCCAGGGCCGCGGGTGCGCAGCATGACGGTCATGAAGATTGGTCCGGTGCTGACGAAGGATCGGTCCGGGGGCGCAAGACATGGCTCGAGTTGCATACTCATGCGTTCAGCACCGAACTGACCAGCAACTGCGTGTAGGGGTGGCGGGGATCGTCCAGAACCTGGTCGGTCAGGCCGGTCTCCACGATGCGGCCGCGCTGCATGACGGCGATCCGATGCGCCAGCAGGCGGGCGACCGCGATATCATGGGTGACCAGCACGACGGCGATGCGCAGTCGCGTCACCAGCGAGCGGATCAGGTCGAGCAAGCCGTGCCTGCACGGAAACGTCCAGGCCGCCGGTCGGTTCATCCATGAACACCAGGCGAGGATGGGTCACCAGCGTGCGGGCGATCTGCAGCCGTTGCAGCATGCCGCCGGAGAAGGTGCGCGGCAGGTCGTCGATGCGGTTCGCGTCGATCTCCACCTGCGCGAGCCAGTCCAGCGCGGCCTCGCGGATGTCGCCGTAGTGCCGGGCGCCTTGGGCCATCAGGCGTTCGCCGACGTTGCCGCCGGCGCTGACGGCCATGCGCAGGTTCTGCCGCGGGTCCTGGTGGACGAACCCCCAGTCGGAGCGATGCAGGGTGCGCAGGGCCGGGGCCGGCATCGCGTGCACGTCGTGCGATGTGCTTGTCCGGGTCACGATACCAGACCATGCCGTGGTCGGGTGCGAGGCGGCCGGACAGCACGTTCAGCAGGGTGGTCTTGCCGGAGCCGGATTCGCCGACGATGGCGAGCATCTCGCCCGGCCAGAGGTCGACGTCGACATCGGCCAGCGCGGGGATGCTGCCGAAGGTCAGGGTCAGGCCGCGGCCGGAGAGCAGGGTTGGTTCGGTCATTCCGCGGCTTCCTGGAAGCCGTCCGCGCCGCGGTGGCCGGCGGCGCGGCGTTCCTGCGCAGTGATCGGTGTCGGAGCAGACGAACAGGCGGCCGCCCTGGTTGTCGGTGACGACCTCGTCCAGGTAGGCATCGGTCGCGCCGCACAGGCCGCACGGGTGCGGCGCGTTGATCGCCCGGAACGGATGGTCGTCGAAATCGAGCGACTTGACGCGGGTCCAGGGCGGGATGGCGTAGATGCGCTTTTCCCGGCCGGCGCCGAACAGTTGCAGGGCCGGCATCATGTCCATTTTCGGGTTGTCGAAGGCCGGGATCGGGCTGGGCGACATCAGGTAGCGATCGTTGACCATCACCGGGTAGTCGTAGCTGATCGATATTTGACCGAAACGGGAAATGTCCTCGTACAGCTTGACGTGCATCAGGCCGTAGTCGGCCAGGCCGTGCATACGTTTCGTCTCTACACGGCTCGGCTCCAGGCGGAACAGCGGTTCGGGCTGCGGCACCTGGTAGACGATGATCTGGTCTTCGGTCAGTTGTTTTTCGGGGATGCGGTGGCGGGTCTGGATGACGGTTGCCTCGGCGGTGGCGGTGGTGGTGCGGACGCCGGCGGTGCGGGCGAAAAAGCGGCGGATGGAGACCGCGTTGGTGGTGTCGTCGGCGCCCTGGTCGATAACTTTCAGCACGTCGTCGGTGCCGAGGATCGAGGCTGTGACCTGGATGCCGCCGGTGCCCCAGCCGTAGGGCAGCGGCATTTCGCGGGAGCCGAACGGGACCTGGTGGCCGGGGATGGCGACGGCCTTCAACAGGGCGCGGCGGATCATGCGCTTGGTCTGCTCGTCCAGGTAGGCGAAGTTGTAGCCCTTCATTGTGCCGCCTCCGGTTCCGCCCGCATGCGCCGGACGTTCTGCAGTTCGCTCTGGAAATCGACGTAGTGCGGCAGCTTCAGGTGCTCGACGAAGCCGGTGGCCTCGATATTGTCAGAGTGGTACAGCACGAATTCGATGTTCTGCGCGGGGGCGGTGACGTCTTCGCCGAGCTCTTCGGCGCGCATGGCGCGGTCGACGAGGGCCATGGCCATGGCTTTGCGCTCGCCGAAACCGAAAACGAGGCCATAGCCGCGGGTGAACTGGGGCGGCACGGATTTGGAGCCCTTGAACTGGTTGACCATCTGGCATTCGGTCAAGGTCAGGTCGCCGATGTCGATGGCGAAGCCGAGTTCGGCGGGTTCGATTTCGACCGAGACTTCGCCCATGCGGATTTCGCCGGCGAACGGGTGGCTGCCGCCATAGCCGCGCTGGGTCGAGTAGCCCAGGCCCAGCACGAAGCCTTCGTCGCCGCGGGCGAGGGCTTGCAGGCGGACGTCGCGTTCAGCCGGGAAGCTGAGCGGATCGCGCGTCAGGTCGCCGGGTTCGCGGTCGTGCGCGGCGTCGGGTTCCAGCAGGCCCTCGTGGCCGAGTATGTCCGGGACTCGGGGCATGTCGGTGACGCGAGGGATGTCCGAAGCGTGGGGCATTTCAGGTGCGCGGGGCATGTCGGTCACGCGGGGGATATCGGGCGCGCGGGGGATATCGGGTACGGGCGGCATTTGGGCCAGGGTGGCTTCGGGCGGCGGTTTGCTGCTGTTCGGGACGGTGTCGTTTTCCAGCAGGGAAAAATCCAGCAGGCGGTGGGTGTAGTCGTAGGTTGGGCCGAGCACCTGGCCGCCGGGCAGGTCTTTGAAGATCGCCGACACCCGCCGCTCGATGCGCATCGATGCTGTTTCGACGGGTTTGGAATGGGCGAAGCGCGGCAGGGTGGTGCGATAGGCGCGCAGCAGGAAGGCGGCCTCGATCAGGTCGCCCTGGGCCTGTTTGATCGCCAGAGCGGCGAGTTCGCGGTCGTAGAGTGAGCCCTCGGCCATGACGCGGTCGACGGAACGACCGAGTTGCTGCTGGATCTGCGGGATGGAGAGGACGGGGGTCGCGGGGTCGCCGCGGCGTTCATCGGCGAGCCAGGCGTGGGCGTTGTCGATTGCCCGCTCGCCCCCTTTGACGGCTACATAGGCCATGGTTCAGGCCTCCCGCACGGTGACGCTGCGGGGCAGGGCGGTCAGTTCGCCGCCGGCGCACAGGATCAGGTCGATGCCGCGCGGGAACTGGGCGTGGTTGCGCTGCCAGATGGCGGCGAAGTCGCGGGGCAGGCCGTCGACGTTGATGGCGACAGGTTCCCTCAGGCCGGGGCCCTCGAGCCAGAAGCGGGCGCCGGACGCCAGGGACGCGACCTGCAGGATGACGGTGGCGGCGGTTTCCGGCATCTCGTCGGTGCCGTTGGGCAGTTCCGAAAACGCCGGCAGGGTGAGGGCCAGAGCGAACATGGCCTGAGTGGGTGGCACGACCGGCGCGCCGGTGTGGAAGGCGATCCAGGGGCGAGCGGTTCGGCCGCGGGGTCCAGCGCGAGCGGGGTTTCAGGGTCGACCAGCGTCAGCAGGACAGCGGCGGTGGCGGTGCAGAGCGGGGCCGGGGCGAAGAGCGGGGTTGGGTGGGGGCACCGGGCGGGGTTGGCGTACCGGGCAAGGTGGGGGCCGAGACGGATCCGACCGTGCGGATCTGGCCGGGACGCGCCATGGCGTCGAGGATGGCTCTGAAGCAGGTCTGCGCGTCGGCAACGGGGTCAGCGAACCCGGGTGAGAGGGTGGCGTGGTTCATGTGCGCATCGTTTGCATGGCGAAGAATTGAACCTGTGTCGCGGCGGCCTTGGTGGCGCGGGCGGTTTTGCGGTGGGCCTGGTGGGCTTCGAGCGGGGCGATCACGGTCGCCTCGATTTCCGGCATGCGATCGGGGTCTTGCATGAGGGCGTCGGCCAGGGCGGCCAGCTCGGCGCGGCGGGATTCCCGGCCAGGGATGTAGGCGTGGCCGACGAAGCCGGTTTCGGTTCGGACGGTGCAGCGGGTCACGGTCATCTCCCCCAAGTTGAACGGTGACCCGCCGCCGCCTGCGCGGCCGCGGACCATGACCAGGCCGGGTTCGGGGCCGCGCAGCCTGGTATAGGGTGGCAGGGCGTCGCATTCGGACAGCCGGGCGTCGATGTGGTCGGCGCTCGCACGCGCCAGGATGGCCATCCAACGGCGGCGGGCGGGGTGAGGATGAGCGTTCGGGAGACTGTCGTTCATGGCCCTGGTGTTGTTTAGATGTCTAGACAGGTAGACGCAGGTCCGGCTATCGTCAACCTTGAAATGACAGCGGTCAGCCCGCGAATGGATGAAACATCGATGAACCTGCGAGCCGATATGGATGAGCTGCCAACCCATCCGGTTGACCGGCAGGATGGGGTTGCGCTGTGGCGTCAGATCATGGGCCAGCTGCAGGCGGATATCGCCTCGGGTTCGTATAAGCCGGGCATGCGGCTGCCGACCGAGGCTGAGTTGTCGGCGACGTTCGGCGTCAACCGGCACACGGTTCGGCGGGCGTTGGAGGAGCTGTCGCGCGACGGTCTGGTGCGGGTCGAACAAGGCCGCGGATCGTTCGTGGCCGAGGATGTGCTGGACTACAACGTCGAGGCCAGGACCCGGTTTTCGGAATGGGTCCGCAAGCATAACAAGGAGCCGTCGGGGATCGTCCGGCAGTTGCGGGAGGTTGCCGCCGATCAGCGTGTCGCGGCCGGATTGGGGGTGCGTGTGGGCACCCGGGTCATGTTGCTGGAACGGCTTGGGCTGGCCGATGACCGGCCGGTCAGTCTGGCCCGGCATTACTTCCCGGCATTGCGACTGAAGGGGATGCTGCAGGCGTTGCAAGCCACGCCGCGGATCACCGAGGCGCTGCGTTCGGTTGGCATCGATGATTATCTGCGGCTGCAGACACGCGTGACCGCGCGGTTGCCGACGCAGACCGAGGCCGATCTGCTGCGCATGGCGCGCAACCGGCCGGTGCTGGTGACGGAGAACATCAACGTGGATCGGGACGGCGCAATCGTCGAGTTCGCGGTCGGGTGCTACCCCACCCCGCGCGTCCAAATCGTTTTTGAACCATGAAAGTCGTTGCAAATGCATGATTTGCGGATCGCCGGCGGGACGGTGCTGCTGGGCTCGGATGGACTTGTTGTGACGGACCTGGTGGCGCGGGATGGCGTGATCGACCGGATCGGCGGCGGAAGTGGTGGGTTGGTGTTTGACGCGTCCGGGTTGCTGGTGCTGCCGGGGATCGTCGACCTGCACGGGGACGCGTTCGAGCGTCAGTTGCAGCCGCGACCAGGCGTCGATTTCCCGGCTGACCTGGCGCTGCGCGACACCGAGGCTCAGTTGTTGGCGAATGGCATCACCACCGCATTTCATGGGGTGACGCTGTCGTGGGAACCGGGGCTGCGAAGCCTGACCGCATGGCGGGCGCTGCTGGCGGCGCTGGAGGCAGGCTCGTGGACCTGCGACATGCGGGTGCATTTGCGCTGGGAGGCCTACAATCTGGCGGCGCTGGAGACCGCGGTTGCCGACATTACAGCCGGGCGGGTGCATCTGCTGGCGTTCAATGACCATACGCCGTCGATCCTGAAGAAGCTGCAGGACCCGGTGGAGGGCGCGAAATACAGCGGCCGGGCCGGGATGACGATGGCGGCGTTCCGGACTATGGCGGATGCGGTCGCGGCGCAGGCGGATGCGGTTCCGGCGGGGCTGGACCGGATTGCCGCGGCAGCGCGCGCGGCCGGGTTGCCGATGGCCAGCCATGACGACGACAGTATTGCCGTGCGGGATGGTTTCCGGGCACGCGGGGCACGGATTTGCGAATTCCCGATGGCGGAGGCGGTTGGGCGGGCCGCGGTCGCGGCTGGTGATTTTGTCGCGATGGGCTGCCCGAATGTGGTTCGCGGCGGATCGCATCTTGGCTGGGCCTCGGCGGCGCGGCTGGCGGAGGCGGGGGTTTGCACCGTGCTGACCTCGGATTATTACTACCCGGCGATGATGCGTGCGGCGTTCATCCTGGCCGAGCGGGGGGTGTTGGACCTGGCGGGGGCCTGGGCGTTGATTTCGGCGAACCCGGCGCGGGCGGGGGGGCTGGCGGACCGGGGCGTCATTGCGGCGGGGAAGCGGGCGGACCTGGTAATGGTCGATCCGCGGACCTGCCGAGCGGTGGCGACGGTTGTGGCGGGACGGCTGGCGTATGGCACGGTGGAGGGGAACGGGCGAATGTCGGGTTGGGGCTGAACAGAAGCTTTCGGGTGACGGCGTCGTTTCCTGTGTATGGTAGGCTTCGAAGTTGGATCAAAGGAAAATAACCTGAATGGCACGCCCTGCAGAACGGTCTTCCGGCTCGTTTCAGTTCCGGCAATACCAGATCAAGACCTTTAGCCGGGTGGGTAAGGCGAGCGCGCGGGCGTTCATCGGCGACAAGGCGACGCGGATCGTGGCGGAGGCCAAGACCGAACAGGATGCGGTTCGCGGGGTGGAGCAGCAGCTTACCGCGCAGGATGTGGCGCGTCGGGCGCAGCGGCTGAATGATATTCCGTGCAGCGCCGAGTTCGGCGACGCGTTCGCGGTCCTGGGGTCGAAGGTGACGAAGACCCACTGGAAGATGCTGCTGGCGCACATGGAAGCGCCGGACGCGACGCTGACCTGGGAGGGGCTGGCCCAGGCGGCGGGGTATGCGAACTATCGGCTGGCGATCCAGCATTACGGGAAGCTGGGGCACCTTATCGCGGAACAACTCGAGTTCGCGCCGCCGGTGCTGGCCGATGGCACCACGAACTGGACCTTGACCCTGGCCGAAGCGGTCGATCATGCGGGGGTGCAGGAGCGGGAGTGGGCCTGGACGATGCGTCCTGAGCTGGCGGGATGGCTCCGCTCGCGGCCGATCGAGGTGGTGCCGGTTGTCGTGACGTCGGGTAATCTTTAGCGCTTGCGGTTGGGTGGCTGGGCCGCGGCGGACGCCTTCGGGCGGCGGTTTGCGCGGCGTGGCAGGTTGGGTTGGCTGGACCGGGTCGGGGTGAGCGGGGTTGGGTTGGCTGGACCGGGTTGGGGTGAGCGTCCCGGGTTGGGCAGTCTGGTCCGGGCGGCTGTCGCGGCCGGCGGGCTGACAACGTATGATGAGGGGTCATGGGCAGCACGGGCGCGCGACGACGCGGGCCTGGACGATTGGGCACGTATCCGCAGGCTTGTCGGGACGAGCGCCGCGGGTAATACGGAACGGTCGGTGCGGGCCCGGTAAAGCGGGTGTTGTCGGAAATGTTTCAATCGATGCCGGCCTGGGCGGGCGCGACTGGCCTGATGTCCGGGACGACGCTATCATCGGCGATCAGAGAAGAGCGATGCGTCGCAAAGCACCGGAGGCATTCCGCGTCGTGTGACGGTGGGTGGCCGTTGCGTCGGCCATACGTTGCTCTTTGATCGGATATCACCCAGCCCCGGTTCCCGGGGTGTGCACGCAGCCCAATCGTCAAGGAAGATGCCATGCCTGCCTATCGCTCCCGCACCACCACTCATGGCCGCAACATGGCCGGCGCTCGCGGCTTGTGGCGCGCGACGGGGATGAAGGATGGGGATTTCGGCAAACCGATCATCGCCGTCGCCAACAGTTTCACCCAGTTCGTGCCGGGGCATGTGCATCTGAAGGACCTCGGGCAACTGGTCGCGCGGGAAATCGAGGCGGCGGGCGGGATCGCCAAGGAATTCAATACCATTGCGGTCGATGATGGGATCGCCATGGGGCATGACGGGATGCTGTACAGCCTGCCGTCGCGCGAACTGATTGCCGACAGCGTGGAATACATGGTCAACGCGCACTGCGCCGACGCGATGGTCTGCATCTCCAACTGCGACAAGATCACGCCGGGCATGCTGATGGCGGCGATGCGGCTGAACATTCCGGTGGTGTTCGTCTCGGGCGGGCCGATGGAGGCGGGCAAGGTCGTGCACAAGGGCAAGACCCGTTCGGTGGACCTGATCGACGCGATGGTGGCGGCGGCGGACAGCAGCGTGACGGACGAGGAGGTGCAGGTGATGGAGCGGTCGGCGTGCCCGACCTGCGGGTCATGCTCCGGCATGTTCACCGCCAATTCGATGAACTGCCTGGTGGAGGCGCTGGGGCTTGGGCTGCCGGGTAACGGGACGGTGCTGGCCACGCATGCCGACCGTCGCGAGCTGTTCCTGGAGGCCGGGCGGAAGATCGTGGAGATCACAAGGCGGCACTATGAAACCGACGACTACTCGGTTTTGCCGCGCAATGTGGCGACGTTCGCCGCGTTCGAGAACGCGATGACGCTGGATATCGCGATGGGCGGATCGACCAACACGGTGCTGCACCTGCTGGCGGCGGCGCATGAGGGGCAGGTGCCGTTCACCATGCTCGACATCGACCGCTTGTCGCGACGGGTGCCGGTGCTGTGCAAGGTCGCGCCATCGGTTCCGGACGTGCATGTGGAAGACGTGCACGCCGCCGGCGGGGTGATGGCCATCCTTGGGGAGCTGGACCGAGCCGGGCTGATCGACGCGACGGTGCCGACGATCCATGCGGAAACGCTTGCCGAGGCGCTGCAGCGATGGGACGTGCGGCGCACGGTCGATGAGGCGGTGAAAACGTTCTATCGCGCGGCGCCGGGCGGGGTGCCGACGACCGAGGCGTTCAGCCAGGCGCAGCGCTGGGATGCGTTGGACACCGACCGGGAAGGCGGGGTGATCCGCGACCGGGCGCATGCGTTCTCCGCTGATGGTGGGCTGGCGGTGCTGTACGGCAACCTGGCCGAGGAAGGCTGCATCGTGAAGACGGCGGGGGTGGACGCCAGCATCCTGAGGTTCCAGGGCCCGGCGCGGGTGTTCGAGAGCCAGGATGCGGCGGTCTCCGGGATTCTTGGGGGTCGGGTGAAGGCCGGCGACGTGGTGGTCGTGCGGTATGAGGGGCCGCGGGGCGGGCCGGGAATGCAGGAGATGCTGTATCCGACGAGCTACCTGAAGTCGAAGGGGCTGGGGAAGCTGTGTGCGCTGGTGACGGATGGGCGGTTCTCCGGCGGGTCGTCGGGCCTGTCGATCGGGCATTGCTCGCCGGAAGCGGCGGAGGGTGGGTTGATCGGGCTGGTCGAGGATGGCGACATCATCACCATCGACATCCCCGGGCGGTCGTTGAATCTGGTGGTGTCGGACGCGGTTTTGGCCGGCCGCCGGGCGGCGATGGAGGCGAAGGGTGACGCCGCCTGGCAGCCGGCCGAGGTTCGTCAGCGGCAGGTGTCCACCGCATTGCGGGCCTATGCGGCGATGGCGACGAGCGCGGCACGCGGTGCGGTGCGGGATGTGGCTTCGGCGCGGCGGCGTTAGAGCGCGTTCACGCTAACTGTATAGTCAGTGCGCTCTATTGCTGCGCTCAAGCGGGCAACATCACCCCGACTGTTCCGGTCAGGGTGATGTTGCTCTGAGGCGCGATCCAACACGCCGGGGTGATCCGCCGGCCGTGGCACCCTTGGTCAACCCAATAACCGGAGCCTGGATTGTGAGCATGAGCGAACGGAACGGGCTCCGGCTTTGGCGATCGAAATAGCGGCAATCGACGTGGCTGCGCCTGGGGATGAGGCAGAATTGCCGCGTCCGTGCTGTCGTTTGCTTTGACCAGCGCGAAATTGGTGGTTGTCTTAACGCGATCTTAACCCTGTGCGGGCATGTGGCTGCTGGAACTCTGTTCCCGGAGCATTCGACGCCATGAATTATCGCCTGCCGTGTTACCCGAGCGTGCGGTGTCGCCGTCGGCCCGTCATGCTCTTGCTCAGGCTGCCGGGTGATGGGTGTCGCGATCGTTTGGTGGCGGACGCCGCGGCGGCGTTTGCGTCATGACGCGCGCCGATGCTGCCGCTCCGTCGCGGATGGGCTTCATGTCCAACATGCGCGTGCTCGGGAAGATTGCCATTCCGGCCGCAGTCATTGCCGTGGCCTGTCTCGGCATCGTCATTTACGCCGCGGTCAGCCTGCATGGCCTGGCGGGCAAGGCCGATCACGTCATTCGCGGCGAAGCCAGGCGTGTCGAGCTGGCGCTGCAGGCCGAGGCCTGGTTCAACAGCGCCGCGGTGACCGAGAAGAACATCATTCTCTATACCGATGAAAAACTGATACGGCCCGGGATCGAGCAATACCGCAGGATCACCGACAGCGTGCTGCAGGGCCTGGACGAGCTTTCGGCGATCACTACTGCGGCTGACCAGAAGAGCCTCATCGACGCGTTTCGCGCCGCGGTCATGCGTCGGCGGGATATCAGCGCGAACGTCTTCGACTTGGCGATCGAGCACCGGAACGCCGAGGCGTTTGTGCTGTCGGCCGGCGAAGGTGCCAAGCAACGGAAGACGGCGATCGACAGCGTCGAGAGTTTGATCGCACTTAACCGCGGCAGCCTGGAGGACGCCCGGCTCAGTGCCCATGCGCTGGCCGACCAGGGGCGCACGATTTTGATCGGCACGTCGGTGGTGGGACTGTGCGTCGCGTTCGGGCTGCTGGGGTGGATTGCGGCATTTCAGATCGGCAGTCCGTTGGGCGCGATGACGCGGCAGATGGAACGCCTGGCGCTGGGCGATCTGTCGATCGAGGTGGCCGGCTCCGACCGGGGCGACGAGGTTGGCGCGCTGGCCCGTTCGCTGGTCGTGTTCAAGGAAAATGCGATCGCCGCGCGGCGGCTGGAGGCTGATCAGCGGGCGGAGCAGGCGCGGAAGGAGACCCGCCAGCGCGTCATCGAGCAGTACATATCGCTGGCTTCGATACGTCAGCGCGGGAAGCGATCGGGATGCTCGCGGCGGCGGCGACCGAACTCAGCGCCACATCGAAAAGCATGATGAGCACGGCGTCGGAAACCACGCGTCAGGCGTCCAATGTCGCGGCCGGGTCGGCGGAGACGTCGGCGAACGTGCAGACCGTGGCCGCCGCAACCGAACAACTTGCCGCGTCGGTGCAGGAGATTTCGCGCCAGGTGGCGGCATCTGCCGGGGTTGCCAGCGAGGCTGTGACGGACGCGGAACGGACGAACGGCAAGATGCAACTGCTGGCGGACGCGGCGGGCAGGATCGGTCACGTCGTCAGCCTGATCCAGAACATCGCCAACCAGACCAACCTGCTGGCGCTGAATGCGACGATCGAGGCAGCGCGGGCGGGAGAGCACGGCAAGGGGTTCGCGGTGGTGGCGTCCGAGGTCAAGGCGCTGGCCAACCAGACCGCCAGGGCGACGGAGGAGATCAGCGGTCAGATCGGGGCGATCCAGGCCGCGGCGGCCGAGGCCGGCGATGCCATCCGCGGGATCGGCACGACGATCGGCAAGATCGACCAGATCGCGGCGGCGATCGCGTCAGGGGTTGAGGAGCAGGGCGCGGCCACACAGGAGATCGCCCGCAATGTTCAGGAGGCGGCGCGGGGCACCCGGATCATCACCAGCAACATCGACGGGGTTAACCAGGCGGCATCCGAGACCGGATCAGCGGCAAGCGAGGTATCGTCTGCCGCCGACGAGCTTGGCATGCAGGGCGAGCGGCTGCGCACCGATATCGACGATTTCCTGGCCAAGATCCGGGCGGCGTAGTTGCGGCCCGACGGCGACGCCCTGGGCCGGATGGCCCGGGGTTGTTTGCCGGCGGGTTGGGTTCAGTAGCCGCGGGGATAGTAGGCCTGCGGGTAGTAGCCGGGCGGCGGCGGCGGTGGATAATAGCCCGGGGGCGGCGGGTAATAGGCGGGCGGCGGCGGGTAGTAGGCCGGGGGTGGCGCGTAGACCACAGGCGGCGGGGCGTAGGCCTGGGAGGCGATGACGCCGCCGATGACGGCCGCGGCGCCGAGGCCGAGGATCGCACCGGCGATGCCCGGGCCACCATGATGTCCGCGATCATAGCCGCCATGCTCATAGCCGCCGCGCCCGTGCCAGTCGCCACCGCGGCCGTGCCAGTCGGCATGGGCGGCCGGTGCGGCAAGCAGGCCCACTGCGACAGGGGCCGCGATCAATAGGGCCGTCAAGCGTGACATGGATTTGCTCCTCAAGGCGATCTGTTCGGACGGAATGTGGGATGCCACGGTGACCAGATTGCGGCGGCACGCACCATTTTTCATGATTTCTTGGTAACGTCAGGGTGTGTGGGACGGGCGGGCGTTGGCGGGGGCGTCGGGGCGCCATAGCGCGGCACGCCAGCGTAGTGCGATGACGATGGTGAGCAGCAGGCCGATGATACAGTAGCCGGATGCGGTGGCCGGGAAGCCGAAGCGCTCGATCAGCGCTCCGGCGGCCAGCAGGCCAAGCGGCAGGCCGTAGATGGCAAGCATGCGGACGCCCATGACGCGGCCGCGGAACCGGGCGCCGGCGCTGTGCAGGAGCATCACCGCCATCGGGGTCATGCAAAGGCTTTGGGCGAGGCCGGCGAGCACGAGGGTGATGCGGCCGGTCATGATCCCGGGCGCATACACGAAGGCCAGCAGCATCATGTACCAGACGACAGTGTAGATGATCATCATGCGCGCCGGGCGGAGCGAGCGGCCGGCGAAACTGATGACAATCGAGCCGGTGAGGGCGCCGAAGGCGAAGCTGGAGACCAGGGAGCCGAGGCCGGTCTGGCCGACATGGTAGATTTCCTTCGCCACGTAGGGCAGCAGCCCGAGCGTCAGCGGGAAGGCCGTCATGTTGACCAGGAAGGCCAGCCACATCGCGGCCAGCGAGGCGGGGGTGTCCCAGACGTAGGCGAGCCCCTCGCGCAGGTCGCGCCAGAGTGACATCCGAGCCATGACGCCGGCTGGGCGGGGGGCGCCCACGCCCAGGGTCAGGGCGAAGCCGGCGCCGTAGAACACGGTGATCACCGCGTAGGCCGGGGCCATCCCGAGCAGGGCGAACAGCCCGGCGCCGGCGAGGGCGCCGACGATGCGCGCGGAGTTGGATGTGGTTCGGGCCACGCCCATGGCCGCCATCAGCCGGTCGCCGGGCATCGTCTCGGCGACCAGGGCGTTGCGCATGGCGAGGTCGGACGGCCGGATCAGGCCGACACGGCGGCGATGACCAGCACGGCGGCCGGGTTCAGCAGATCGAGCGCGGCAAGCAGCGTCATCAGCCCGGCCAGCGCCGCGTAGATCACCCGCATGCCGCAGAGGACGTTGCGGTGGCCGAGGCGGTCGCCCGCCAGGCCGAACATCGGCGCGATCAGGGTGCCGGCATATTGCAGCGAGCCGTACACGGTCAGCAGCAGCACCGAACCGGTCTCGGTCAGGATGTACCAGCCGAGGATCAGGATCTCCATCTCGCTGGCCCAGGAGGTCAGCAGGTCGGCCGGAAACTGGAACCGGAAGCTGCGGACTGCGAACGGGGCGAGGATTTCGGACCGGCTGTTGCGGCGGGGATGCTCGAGGTGGCCGGCATGGCCGGGGGCAGGAGAACCGGGGCAGGCGCAGGAGAACCGGCGGAACCGTGGGGGCCTCACCGGAACGGGATTGCGTACATCAGGCCGCCGTTGGTCCACAGCGCGTTCGGGCCGCGGTCGAGTTTCAGGGAGCTGGCCTTGCCGACATTGCGTTCGTAGGATTCGCCGTAGTTGCCGACCTGTTTGATGATGTCGAGCGCCCAGGCGTTATCGAGGCCCATCAGCTTGCCGAAGTCGCCGGATTTGCCGAGCAGGCGCTGCACCGTGGGATTGGCGCTCTCGGCGAGCATCTGGTCGGCGTTGGCGGAGGTGACACCGAGTTCCTCGGCTTCCAGCATCGCCATCATCGACCAGCGCACGATGTCGAACCACTGGTCGTCGGCGCGGCGCACCATCGGGCCGAGGGGTTCCTTGCTGATCCGGTCGGGGAGGATGACGAAGTCGTCGGGGTTGGGCACGCCGGCGCCGCGGATGGAGGCGAGGTTGGAGCTGTCCGAGGACGCGGCGTCGCAGCGGCCCGACAGCAGCGTCTTGATCAGCACGTCGGTGGTGTCGAGCAGCACGATGTGGAAATCGATATTGTGCTGTTTCATCCAGTCCGCGAGGTTCAGTTCGTGGGTGGAGCCTTGCAGCATGCAGATGGTGCCGCCGGCGAGATCCGTTGAGGCTGCCGATCTTGGCATCCTTGCGGACCAGGAAGCCCTGGCCGTCGTAGAAATTCACCATCACCATGCGCAGGCCGATGGTGACGTCGCGCAGGAAGGTGAAGGTGGTGTTGCGCGACAGGATGTCGATTTCGCCGGATTGCAGGGCGGCGAAGCGGCTGGTGCCGGTGGTCGGCACGTAGCGCACCTTATCCGGCGTCGCCGAACACGGCCGCGGCGACTGCTCGGCAGGCATCGACGTCGAGGCCGCGCCAGATGCCGTTGCTGTCGGGCATGGAGAAGCCGCCGAGACCGACATTGACGCCGCAGGAGAGGTAGCCTCTTTGACGGACGGCTTCGAGGGTACCCGCGTGGGCGGTGGTTGCGGCCGCGAGCATAGCGGCGGCTATCAGGAGCCTTTTCAGCATGGCGTGCGTTTCCCCGGTTCGTTGGCCGAGCGCATGCTTACCGATCGGGACAGAAAAACAAAGTGCGAGGGCGTCGGTGGGCCGCGGGCTAATGGGTTGATCTGACGCATCGTGACCCTGGCCACCGCTTGTTGATCGGCGCAGCGATCGGGTTGTGCTGTCCGCGCGCTGCCCATGATACCGGTTCGTCGGCGTTGCCCATGATACCGGTTCGTCGGCGTTGCCTCGGCGCATGAGGGCGAGGTGGGTTTGCCGCGAGCGGCCGACCCGGCATCACCATGGCTTCAATCATGCGATCCCCGGGCTGGCATTGAGCAGGGCCGATTGACTCGGCCGGTTGGCTTCGTCAGTTTCCAGTCGTCTGGGAAAACGAATCAAGAAGGGATTGGAGGCGTATGGCAGGCCACGGCCGCGACGGCATGACACGCGTGATGCACGCGTGAACAACTTGCTTGAGGCCAAGGGCCTGCATGCAGCCTATGGTGAGACCAGGGTCCTCCACGGCATCGATTTCGCGGTGCGCCAGGGTGGCGTGACCGCGCTGCTGGGTGCGAACGGCGCCGGCAAGACCACGACGCTGCGGGCGATCTGCGGCCTGGTGCGGACCCAGGGCGAGTATCACCCTGGACGGCAAGCGCATCGACGGCATGGCAACCGAGGACATCGTGCGCCTGCGGCGTGGCCCACGTGCCGGAAGGCCGCGGCACGTTCATGGAGCTGACGGTCGAGGAGAACATGCGGCTCGGCGCCTACACCCGGCCGGCGCGGCGAGGCGACCGACGATTTCGAGCACATGTTCGACTACTTTCCCCGGCTGAAGGAACGCTACAAGCAGCAGGCCGGCACGCTGTCCGGCGGCGAGCAGCAGATGCTGGCGATCGTGCGGGCGTTGCTGCTGCGGCCGCGGCTGCTGCTGCTGGACGAGCCGTCGTTCGGCCTGGCGCCGCTGATCGTGCAGGAGATCTTCCGCATCCTGGCGCGCATCACGCGACGACGCCGGCGTCAGCATCCTGCTGGTCGAGCAGAACGCCAGCCATCGCGCTGGAATTCGCCGAGGACGCCTACGTGCTGGAAACCGGGCGCATCGTGATGTCGGGCTCGTCGGCGGAGATCAGCAAGGACGAGGGCATCCGCCGCTCGTATCTTGGTTATTAGGGGGGCACGATGCTCGCGAAGGCGTTATCCATCAGATCATGTCGGGCATCGCCACGGGCGGTATCTACGCCAGCGTGGCGCTGGCCCTGGTGATGATCTACCAGGCGACGCATCACGTGAATTTCGCCCAGGGGGAGATGGCGACGTTCTCCACCTACATCGCGCTGACGTTCATCAATCTGGGGTTTCCCTACTGGGTCGCGCTCTTCGCTGGCCGTGGTGGTCTCGTTCGTGCATCGGCGTGGCGATCGAGCGCATTCTGATGCGGCCGCTGGCGAACGCGCCGGTGCTGGCCTCGGTGGGCGTGTTCGTCGGACTGCTGCTGATCATCAACAGCCTGAGCGGCTGGTTCTTCGACTACACGATCAAGCAGTTTCCGTCGCCGTTTCCGGACCAGCCGATGCTGGGCGGGTATCTGTCGGGCCATGAACTCGGCTCGACGGCGGTGACGCTGATCGTGCTGATCAGCGTGTATCTGTTCTTCCGGCATACCCGCCTCGGGCTGGCGATGCGGGCGGCGGCGTTCAATGCCGACCTCGTCGCGCCTGGTCGGCGTGCGGGTCGGATGGATGCTGGCGCTGGGCTGGGGACTGGCGGCGGCGATCGGCGCGGTGGCGGGCTGCATGGTGGCGCCGGTCGTGTTCCTGGACCCCAACATGATGGCGCGGCATCCTGCTGTATGCCTTCGCCGGCGCGCTGCTGGGCGGGATCGACAGTCCGCTGGGCGCGGTGCTCGGCGGTTTCGCGGTGGGCGTGATCGAGAACCTCGGCGGCGCCTATCATGGTCGGGCACCGAGCTGAAACTGACGCTGGCGCTGGTCATCATCGTCGCGGTGCTGACGATCAAGCCTACCGGCCTGATGGGCCGCAAAGTGTATAGCCGGGTATGACGATCATGCGCACATCCATGGCTGATCGCGATCCTGGTGCTGCTCGCGGCGATCGTGCCGGTCGGCGCTGTTCAGCGACTATCATCTGTTCCAGCTGACGATGGTGGTGGTCTACGCCATCGCCATCCTGGGCCTGGCGCTGCTGACCGGATTCAATGGCCAGATCTCGCTGGGGCACGGCGCGTTCTACGCGATCGGCGCCTATACGACGGCGATCCTGATGTCGGCGTGGGACGTGCCGTACTGGGCGACGCTGCCGGTCTCGGCGGTGGTCTGCGCGGTGCGTCGGGTTCCTGATCGGGCTGCCGGCGCTGCGGCTGGGCGGGCTGTATCTGGCGCTGACCACGTTCGCGCTGGCGGTCGCGATCCCGCAGATCCTGAAATACAAGCCGTTCGAGGACTGGACCGGCGGCGTGCAGGGCCTGGTGATCGACAAGCCGGATGCGCCGTTCGGGCTGAAGCTGTCGCCGGACCAGTGGCTGTACCTGTTTACCCTCGGCGGTCGCGGTGGTGCTGTACGTGATGGCCTGGAACATCGTGCGCGGGCGGGTCGGGCGGGCGATGATGGCGATCCGCGACCACGCGATGGCGGCCGAGGCGATGGGTATCAACCTGCCGATGGTGAAGACCCGCACCTTCGCCCTCAGCGCCATGTACACCGGGCTGGCCGGTTCGCTGGGCGCGATCGCGGTGCAGTTCGTGGCGCCCGACAGTTTCGGCGGTGTTCGTGTCGATCTTCCTGTTCGTCGGCTTGATCGTCGGCGGCGTGTCCTCGATCGGCGGCACGCTGCTGGGCGCGGCCTTCATCGAGTTCGTGCCGAACCTCGCCGACAAGGTGTCGAAGGCGGCGCCGGGCGCGGTCTACGGCGTGATCCTGATCGCCGTGATGTTCCTGATGCCGGCGGGGGCGGGGGGGTTTTTATACGCGATGTGGCGCCGGGTGGTCCGCGGGCGATTTGGGCGGCAGGGAGTGGCGGAGGCTGGGGCGCAGGCGGGGGCGGAGGCGGTTGCGTATGAGCCGGCGGGGGAGCGGATGCCTGATCCGGTGATCATGGAACCCACGTTGGCGGTAAAGGGCAAGAAGTAGGACGGACTTGGGGTTCGGCTGTTTTCGCCGGCTGCGGTCATCGCTCCCTGGGGCAAAGCCGACGCTGGCGGCGATAGCGCCGAGCGCTATTTGAGCTGGCTGTCTTTGTTGCCTCTGCGGTTGAACCCGGTGTTCGTCGGTCGGGCGTCACGCGCTGACTGACAGGTAACGCAGGTTCGGACCCCAGGCATTGCACGGCGCCGGGCTTGCGGGATTTCGTCACCGCATTCCAGGCAATGGGTCTCTCCCTCACCCGTCGGCATGTGGGCGCGTGCCCGCATCACCCCGTCGGCGATGGTATCGTCGATCTGATCTTGCACTGCCCCGTCCGGGGCCCAGCCACTCGCCATTGCCGTTATCCGACTTCCTATCGCTCGACACGCTTAGATGGGAAATCGCAAGCCGCGTTCCAAGTGTCGCGCCATCGGCTGGCCGCCGCGGATGATTCGGGCCGGTGCGGATTGCGGCTTTGTTGCTGCGAGAGGGTTGTTCTGCCGCGACGGAGCCGGCATGGGCGGGGCGGCGGAGGGTTTGTCGAGCCCTCCGCCGTGCTGGGGTTCAGGCTATTCGGCGGCCAGGTTCGGGGTGAACTCGAGCGGCAGGCCCTTGTGGCCGGTCAATCTCTCGCCTTCCTCGTACATCTCGAAGGCCCGCTTCTTCAACGCCGGAAGGATTGCGGCGATCTTGTCCAGGTCCAGGTCGGCGGCGATTCCCGGGTAACCGGCGCGCTCGATCATCGGGCCGAGCTTGCGGTTTTCGATCTGCTCGAAGGTCCAGTCCAGCGGATCGTCGATGATCGTCATGTCCCAGTTGATCCGGTGGTTCTTGTTGCGCGGACCATAGTGGTAATGCGCGCCGTTCCAGAAACAGTCGAACGCCAGCAATCTCGGTTTCTTCGACGTAGGCCTTGCCTTTCGACCCGCCGACGTCGCCGAGGACATGGACCGCGAGGCCGCCGTCACCGTTGCGCTGCCGCCGCATCTCCAGGCCGAACCGGATGTTGCCGGCTTCGAACATGTCCGTGCCGCGGTTGTGCTTGACCGTGTTCCGCTTGGCGATGAACGTTTCCCTGGCGCAGGCCTCCACGTCGGGCAGGACGCCGCGCACCGCGGCGAGGTCGGTTGCCGCCGCGATGTCCTTGTATCCGGCCCGGTCCAGCATCTTCGGGAGCTTCTGGCTCAGGGTCCGGATGGTCCAGCCGATGGGATTGCCATCGATGATCGGATCCATCCGGCAGTGCACGCCCATGCCGCCGCCGACCCGGCCGGGGGTCGTCAGTTCGGGATTTTCCGGGCCGTAGACATAGCTTCTCTCGATGTCGAAGCAGTTGAAGCGCAGCAGCGAGGTCTGCTTGCCGTCGACATCGGCCGCCACGTCGATGGATACACCCTGGTCGACATGATCCTCGACATTGCCATCCCACAGCTGGTGTCTGACGATGAAGGTCAGCGGATCGGCGGTAAATCTGGTTCCCTGCGATTGTGGCATGTTGGGACGCTCCTGTTGGACGGATTTGCCACGAGCCTAGGCAGGAGGCGCGGTGGTCGCAAGAGCGGCTTGTGCGGCGTCTGGGTGAATCGGCCGGATTTCCGACATGGGACGCCCGGAAGGTGCCATGGGGGTGGTGCGGCCAGGGCGGATATTCGGTGTGGACCGGCTGCTTTCTTGCCGCGATGCTGGTAAAGGGGGCTTTTCAACAGGTCTGGCAATCGGGGAGCCATCAGATGAACCAGTCGGCGACGAAATGGCGGGCTGATCCGCTGACCTGGGGCCATGGCCCGCGGGTGTTCGAGATGTTCCTGGAGCCAACCTGCCCGTATTCCGTGCGCGCCTTCGGAAAGCTCGACGAGTTGTTGCAGCAGGCCGGCGAGGACCGGCTTACGGTGAAGATCCGTCTGCAGTCACAGCCCTGGCACATGTATTCCGGGGTTATCGTGCGATGCATACTGGCTGCCTCTACCCTGCAAGCGGGCAAGGCAGGCGGCCAAGGCTGTCCTGGCGGCAGTCGCGGCGCACCGTGACGAGTTCGAATTCACCAAGCATTGCTCGGGGCCGAACATGGCCGCGACGCCGAACGACATCATCGCGCGGATCGAGGGTTACAGCGGCGTCAGGGTGGCCGAGGCTTTCGCCATTCCTGACCTGGACCGGGAGATCAAATGGCACTGCAAATATGCCCGCCAGAACGGAATCCACGTGTCACCGACTTTCATGATCGACGGGTTGGTGCAACCTGACATCGGCAGTGGCGACGCCGTGTCCGCGTGGGTGTCGCGACTGCTGCCGGATTAGCAGGTACCTTTGAAACGGTGGCTGGGCTGACGATGGGCATTTCCGCCGCGGGATGTTGATGCAGAGGGCCGGTTGCCGGACGCGGCGGGATGGTGAGTGACCGCGCAGGCACGTGCGGATGTGCGATCGTCGGCGCCGCCCGCTGACGGAAATGGGGGAACAAACCCTCGTCACGCGGCGGCAGCGCATGCCATAAGGCGCGCCGCAACAGCGTCAGGCCGCGCCCGCCCATGATCCGTATCGACTCCGTCAGCAAGCAGAACGGCCACCAGCTGCTGTTCATCGAGGCGTCCGCTTCGCTCCAGCGGGGCGAAAAGATCGGTCTGGTCGGCCCCAACGGCGCCGGCAAGACGACGCTGTTCCGCATGATCACCGGCGAGGACGAAGCGGACGAAGGCCAGATCATCGCCGACCGCGGTGTCAGTATCGGCTTCTTCAGCCAGGATGTCGGCGAAATGTCCGGCCGCAGCGCGGTCGCGGAGGTCATGGACGGCGCGGGCGCGGTCAGCACCGTCGCCGCCGAACTGAAGGCGCTGGAAGCAGCCTTGGCCGACCCTGCGCGGGCGGATGAGATGGACGCGCTGATCGAACGTTTTGGCGAGGTGCAGGAGCGGTTTGAGGAGCTTGGGGGTTATGCGCTGGAGGGTAAGGCCCGGGAAGTCCTGGACGGGCTGAGCTTCAGCCAAGCGATGATGGATGGCGACGTCGGTGCGCTATCCGGCGGATGGAAGATGCGGGTGGCACTGGGCCGCATCCTGCTGATGCAGCCGGACGTCATGCTGCTGGATGAACCGAGCAACCATCTTGACCTGGAAAGCCTGATCTGGCTGGAGGAATTCCTCAACGGCTACGACGGCGCGCTGCTGATGACGTCGCATGACCGGGCGTTTATGAACCGGATCGTCAACAAGGTGATCGAGATCGATGGTGGAACGCTGACCAGTTTCACCGGTAACTATGAATTTTACGAGCAGCAGCGGGCGCTGAACGAAAAGCAGTTGCAGGCGCAGTTTAACCGGCAGCAGGCGATGCTGGCGAAGGAGATCAAGTTCATCGAGCGGTTCAAGGCTCGGGCTTCGCATGCCAGCCAGGTGCAAAGCCGCGTCAAGAAACTGGAAAAGATCGATCGGGTGGTGGCGCCGAAGCGGCGGCAGACGCTGGCGTTCGATTTTCCGCCCGCGCCGCGTTCGGGGGACGATGTGGTGAGCCTGAAGAAGATCCATAAACGTTACGGAGACCGGGTTATTTATCAGGGCCTGGACTTTTTGCTTCGCCGCAAGGAACGTTGCTGCATCATGGGTATCAACGGCGCGGGCAAGTCGACGCTGTTGAAGCTGGTGACCCAGACGACGGAGCCCGACGCGGGTTCGGTGACGCTGGGGGGCAGCGTGAAGATGGGGTATTTCGCCCAGCATGCGATGGAGCTGCTGGATGGCGAGCAGACGGTGTTTCAGGCTCTGGAAAGCGCGTTTCCGCTTGCCGCGCAGGGCTCGCTGCGGTCGCTTGCGGGGTGCTTTGGGTTCTCCGGCGACGATGTCGACAAGAAATGTCGTGTGCTGTCGGGGGGTGAGAAGGCGCGGCTGGTGATGGCGCGGATGCTTTACGACCCGCCGAACCTTCTGGTGCTGGACGAGCCGACCAACCACCTGGATATCGCGACCAAGGAGATGCTGATCGCGGCGCTGTCGCAATATGAGGGCAGCATGCTGTTCGTGTCGCATGACCGACACTTTCTGGCGGCACTGTCCAATCGGGTGCTGGAGCTGACGCCCGAGGGTATCCACCAGTATGATGGTGGCTATACGGAGTATGTTGCGCGGACTGGGCAGGAGGCGCCTGGGCTGCGGCATTGAGGCGGGTCCCGTGCGGGCTGCCTGGCATTTTCCGGCAGCAAACCCTTGCTCCCGAGCGCGTAAAGTGGTCAGAGAGCGGCCGAAACAACTTGGATTACTTTGCCAATGAGCGACACCTCTGTCATCGGCCTTCCCGAAGCGGCAAACCGGCTAGGCGTTCCTGTGCGTTTGCTGCGCCGCTCCATTCGCGCCGGACACATCCCGGCACCGCCTGGCCTGACCGCGGTTACGCCGCTTACAGCCGAATGGCTCAGCGGCGCCCGGGCGGCCGTGGCGGCGTCGCCGGGTATTTTCAGCGCGGGCAGAAAGCAGAAGGTCCCGGCGTTCGCGCGGTATAAGGGCACCTCGGCCTGGACCAAGTATCGCCGCCGGGTGCGCGAGGTACGCCCGCTTCCGTGAAGCCGCGGCGGGCTAGACCGTTTTGGGTCGGGGGCGCGCTTGTGTCCCTGATCAGCGGTTCTTTTGTTCGAACGATCAGTCATCGAGAACGGTTGGACGTGTTGCGCCATGAAGAAGGGCGGCATAGGTGCCGATGACCTCGTTTGATGACGTTATGATTAGTCTTGCTTGAAGTCGAATAGGTCCGTCCGATCGCCGATCGCCGGTCCATTGGTCGGAACTTACGGATTGGCCGGCTCCGAGACCGGGCTTGGCAGGTTCGGGTTAGCGATGCTCATGGGGCGGTCGTTGGCCGCGGCTACTAATCGGCTGAGGATCGTCGGGTCCGCCCTGTTGTCTGGGTTGATCTTAGCGCCCAGAAGGTAGCGCCAAAAGCTAACGCCAGAACCTAACGATGGGCCGCGCATATTTGTCTATCGAAGCTGTCGATGTTTCGGCTTCCAGCGACAGCCATTTATTTGGTCTTCTGGCACAGAAGCTTCCGTTTGCGATCGACCTACGCAAGCGGCGGCCTGGGCGTATCAGATCAGGCATCTGCGTACACCGGCGATGGCGCTTCGCCGGCTTTGATGCCGACTACAGCAAGTCGGTGTATCCGCTGCCGCAGGAACCGCCGCCCCAAAACCAAAGTGGCGATCATACGTCGCATCATGATCTGATCAAGGAACGATCCAGATTTGTACACGAATTCGTGGCAATCCAGTAGATTGACACATTCATTCGTGACTGTTGTTAATAACTCGCAAAATTATTGTAATTTGTGGGGGAGTTGATATGAAATTTGCTTATCCCATGGCGCTTGCTGCCGTCTTGACCGCCCACATGGCGTTGGCGCAGGCCCCACCGACGCAGTGTCCGACGGTTCCGAACCCGCTAGCCGATACGACCACGCCATTCCCATCCACGACGGCCGCAGCTTTTGCCGCGATTGATGCGGCACACGTCGCAGAAGGTGTGTGCGCGCGATGCTCGCCGGGTGGGAGCATGATTGAGACCTACCTACCCGATCCAGCGACTTACGCAGCACTCAATCCAGATCAAAAGGTTCTTTTGCTGATCAATGCCGAACGAATTATTCGAGGCATTCCACCAATTCTTGGTCCCGGCGGCACCAATACAGGGGTGAATGATCCTTACATAGGCAACGTCACCACCAATCACGCGATATTAGTGGCGATCAATGCCGGCTGGTGGCTGCTTAATATTCCAATTATCCACAGCAATGCTGTTGACGGGGCGTATGCTGGTCGCGAGACGGCGCCGCTTGGTCCACCCGGTTTGATCGATCAGGGTTTTGTCGGTGAAATCGCGGCGGTTGATAACACGCCGGAAGGTGCGGTCTTTCAGTGGATGTATAACGATGCAAGTTCAAATTGGGGTCATCGCGACAATATCCTGAATTGCGCTTACACAATGATGGGCGACGGCGTTGCAACGACGCCTGCCAATGTCAGCCAGTGGGGGGCTGGCGCACAGGTTTTCATCGTTGATTTTATCCAGCCGCAAGCTGGCAGTACCTATACGGCACCGATACTTCCGCCCCCGGCACCGTGTCCACCTGTCCCCGCACCGACGACATGGGCCTGCCCCACGTTTGTGCCACCCAAGGTCTTTAGCGAGCTTGGCGGAATAGCGAAACTGAGTGCAGACGGCACAACGATCAATATTGCCGCCAATGTCAGTGTCGATCCATTGTATGGCGCTCCCAATCAGGTTCAATCGTTCCTGGTTTTCCAGCCCGCCAATTGGGCTCAGCCAAGCGGGAGCGTGCCAGCGCTCGGGGTGGCGCCGCAAGGCACGGGGGCGTTCTCTTGCCCGTTGGTTCCCGTCCTGCACACAGCGCTTGATCCAACTGATCCAGCGGCGGCTGATCCAGCCGCAATCACGAGCCGCTGCGTGGCATCCATTCCATTTGCAGGTAATCCAGTCGTAATTTCGATAACAGACACATATAACAATTTGGTCTATCTCCAATTCAATCTGTTGCCGCCGTTGTTGTAGCTAACTCAACCCAATTCGCCGCTTGGGTTCGTTTGGGGGATTCCAAATACCAAAATCCAGCCGATTGCTCGGCTGGCTTTTGGTATTGATCGACGATGACCCCGCCGCTCTTGGCGACGGCGGCGGATCGCGGGGGACGTAGCGCCATGCGCAACCGGTGCCCAGCACATACATGACGCCGTTGACGATCTCCCGCACGTCGACCTCCCGCCGGCGGGATCATTCCCTCGACCTGCGACCACGCCTGCTCGGTCAGATCGCTGAGGTAGCGCAGCTTGTCCCGGTTGTACCGCGGTCGGTTCTGGGCGTTCCACATAAGCCACTTCGCGGATCGATGCCAGGCAGCGAATCAAGGAAATTCAATGAGTTCAAGCCCCTCGGCTAACCGGTTCCAATAACTCGCGAAGTTCCCAAACGGACACTTACATGATTGCCAAAGTAAAACTCCTCGACGCTGAGGTCGAGGAGTTTCTTCTTTAGTCGAACCACCCTGCTCTTAGACATCGGCGGGGGTGCCCGCTATCTCGACTTTGCTATGACCGAGCGGTATCCAGACGTCCGAGTCGTCAGGCTGCCCGGACGAGGTTGAGCACGGCGCCCTTGCCGCGCACTTCCGCTTCCTCGAAGTCGGCGGCGGCGATCGCGCGGTCCAGCGCTGCGCGCAGTTCCTTCGCTGTCTCCAGCGTCAGTTCGACCCCCGCCCGCGCACCGGGATCGAGCGCCGGTGTTGACGAAATCGAGCGTGATGACGTCGCCCAGCGGCGCATGGCGCGCGTGGTCATAGGCGACCACCGTCTGCGTCAGCGGGAACCATTGGTCCCCGCGCTTCGCCATGCCCTCCGCCCGAGCGATCTCGATGATCGACGTGCACATGTCCGATCCTCCTACTTCGCCAGATACTTGCCGAAGAAGGCCCAGATCTTGTTCCAGCCGTCCATCGCCTGCTCGGGCCGATACAGCGGGCGGTGCCAGTAGAAGAAGCCGTGGCCGGCGCCGTCGTAGCGGTGGAACTCGTAGGTCTTGCCGAGCTTCTTCAGCTCGGCCTCGTGCTGGTTGACCTGCTCCGGGCTCGGCGCGCGGTCGTCGTTGCCGAACAGGCCGAGCAGCGGGCAGCTCAGGTCCTTGGTCATGTCGATCGGCGCGACCGGCTGTCTTGGCGTTGAGCTCCTCCTTGCGCCATCACCACGCCGCCGCCCCATTGTTCGACGACGGCATCGACGTCCTTCTTCTGGCAGGCATAGATGAAGGCGTGCCGGCCGCCGGAGCAGGAGCCGATCAGGCCGACCTTGCCGTTGCACTCGGGCTGCGCGCGCATCCACTTCACCGCGGCTTCGGTGTCGCCGACCATCTGGGCGTCGGCAATGCCGCCCTCGGCGCGCACCTTGGCGGCGACGTCGTCGGGATTGCCGTCGCTGCCGCCGCCCTCGCGCTCATACAGGTTGGCGCAGATCGCGAGGTAGCCGTGATGCGCGAACCGGCGCGTCGTTTCGATGTAGAGCTCGCTCCAGCCCGGCAGATGGTGGATCAGCACGACGCCGGGAAACGGGCCCGGGCCCTCTGGCTTGGCCACGTAGGCGGTGATCGGCGTTCCCTTGTCGCCTTTGATGGTCACGTTCTCGCAGGTCATGCCTCGGTAGAATGACATCGATTTTCCTCCATTGGGTCTGTTCGTGGGCTCGTCATCGGGCCATCGGAGCGCCGGCGCCGTCATCGGCGCAGCGGGGTGAACGCGCGTCTGCGGCCCGAGGGGTCGCGCCAGCAGTATTCGACGATCGCATACCGCGTGCAACTCGACGGGCGTGAAACGCCGGGGTTTCGGAGGCGATCAGTGGTCCGCCAGGCGGTGGTGGCCGGACGTCACCGGGCGGCTGCGGTCAAAAGCCAGAGACAGGCGCGTCGCGCTATGGAACGGACGCGACGGATGGTGTGGGGACCCGGGGTCCGCTCTCCAACTATTGAAGCCTGAGTGTCTGTTGGGGAGGAACTTTGTCGCCGGTCCGGGTGGGTCCGGTTCTCGCGGGCGGTTGCCTTATATGGGCAGGCCGAGGCTGATCAGCGCCTGACCGGCCACGGCACCCAGCACCACGACGAGCCACGGCGGGACCGCCCACAGCGCCAGCAACAGGAACGCGACCAGACCGAGCGCGAAATCGGCGGAGGTGTGGACGGCGCCGGTCCAGATCGGGGTGAACAGGGCGGCCAGCAGGACACCGACGACCGCGGCGTTCACGCCTCTCAGGGCCGCGCGCATGCCGGTGCGATGGCGCAGGGTATCCCAGAACGGCAACAGGCCGCCGACCAGCAGGAACGATGATGCGAAGATCGAGATCGTGGCGACCAGGGCGCCGATCCAGCCGTTGGGGCCGGGGGTTTCCACGGCGCCGAGAAATGCGGCGAAGGTGAAGATGGGGCCGGGCATCGCCTGGGTCGCGCCATAGCCGGCGAGGAACAGGTTCTGGCCGACCCAGCCAGGCTCCACCACGGTTGCCTGGAGCAACGGCAGCACGACATGGCCACCGCCGAAGACCAGCGAGCCGGCTCGGTAGAAGGCGTCAATGAGTTGCGACGAAGTGGCTGCCGGTGGCGCTCGCCAGCAGGGGCAGGCCGGCCAGCAGGGCGAAGAACGCGGTCAGCAACAGCGCCGCGATGCCGGTCGGGATGCGGATACCCATGCTGACAGGCTTGTCGGGCGCCTGCGCCTCCGCAGACAGGGCGGTCAGGCCGAGCGATGGCACCCAGCACGATCGCGGCGATCTGGCCGAGGGAGGACGGGACCGCCAGGCAGATCAGGCAGGCGGCGACGGCGACGCTGGCCCGGGCGCGGTCGGGGGCGAGGCTGCGCGCCATGCCCCAGACGGCCTGGGCGACGACGGCCACGGCGACCAGTTTCAGGCCCCTCAGCCAGCCGGCCTGGGACAGGTCACCGAGCGCGCCGACGCCGTAGGCGAACAGCGTCATCGCCAGTGCCGAGGGCAGGGTGAAGCCCAGCCAGGCAGCGAACATCCCAGGCGGGCCGCCCCGGAGCAGGCCGATCGCCATGCCGGTCTGGGAGGAGGCGGGGCCGGGCATGAACTGGCAGAGGGCGACGAGATCGGCGAAAGTTGCCTCGGTCAGCCAGCGGCGCCTGGTGACGAGTTCGGCGCGATAGTAACCCAGATGGGCGACCGGGCCGCCGAAGCTGGTGCAGCCCAGCCGGAGGAACACCAGGAAGATTTCCGCCAGTGTCCCGCGCGTCCCGGGGTGGTGGGCGGCGGCATCCCGGTGCGCCGCCTGCCGTCAGGTGTTGGACAATGCCAGGAAGTTCATCGCCGCCTGGACGCCGCCTTCCCGGTGCGGGATGCCGGCGGCGCGCAGGCCCATCTCCACGCCCGTCAGCGTGCCGGTGAGCTACAGCACGCCCAGGTCGCCCATGTGGCCGATGCGGAACACGCGGTCCTCGATACGGCCGAGCCCGTTGCCGAGGCTCATGTTGAATTGCTCGAGGATGACGGTGCGCAGGCGGTCGGCGCTGTGGCCCTCCGGGCGTGCGGATGGCGGTCACGCCCGGGGCGTAGGCGCGCGGGTCGAGGCATTGCAGTTCCAGCCCCCAGGCCGCGGCGGCCCGGCGGGTGGCCTCGGCATAGCGGCTGTGGCGGGCGAAGACGGTGGGCAGGCCTTCCTCGGCCAGCATGTCCAGCGCCTCGTTCAGCGCGAAGAGCAGGTTGACCGCCGGGGTGTAGGGGAAGAAGCCGGTCTTGTTGGAGGTGACCAGCGGCTCCCAGTCCCAGTAGCTGCGGCGCGACCCGCCGGCGCGGGCGGCGGCGAGGGCCTTGTCGCTGATCGCGGTGAAGGACAGGCCCGGCGGCACCATCAGGCCCTTCTGCGAGCCGGCGATGGTGACGTCGACGCTGCCAGTCGTCGTGCCGGTACTCGGCGCAGCCCAGCGAGGAGATCGCGTCGACCATCAGCAGCGCCGGATGGCGCGGCGCGGTCCATCGCCTGCGCGCACGGCCGCGATGTCGGTCATGCAACTGGTCGAGGTCTCGCTGTGGACGACGCAGACCGCCTTGATCTTGTGCTCGCGGTCGTGGTCCAGACCTGGCCGATGGCGATCGGGTCGGCGCCGCGGCGCCAGTCGGTCTCCAGCGTCGACGACGTCCAGCCCGAGGCGGGGCGCCATCTGTTCCCACAGATGGGAGAACTGGCCGGTGCGGCTGATCAGGATGCGGTCGCCGGGCGACCAGCGTGTTGACGAGCGCGGATTCCCAGGCGCCGGTGCCGGAGGCGGGAAAGATGCCGATCGGTGGCGGACGCGGTCTGGAACACGGCGCGCAATCTTGGCGATGATGTCCCGGCCGAGGGCGCCGAACTCCGGGCCTCGGTGGTTGATCGCGTTGCGGTCCATGGCGCGCAGCACGCGGTCCGGCAGGTTGGTCGGCCCGGGCGTCTGCAGGAAATGCCGGCCGGAAACAAAATTCGACATTGGGAACGTATCCTCCAAGGGCCGCGTAACAACCATGCCGCGCCGCGGTTTGCAATAACGTTCGCGAATAGGTGTGATGCGCTGCGGGGGCTCCAAGGGCGGATGGCCCAGATATGGTAGCCCTGAAGCGGGCGGGCCAGATGTGGCGGCCCCGATTTGGCGGCCAAGATTTGGTGGCCCACATGTGGCGGCAACGAACCGGAGGATGGCTGGGAATGGCTTCGCTGATGCTGACTGTCGTTGGGCCTGATCGTCCGGGTCTGGTCCGCGCTCTGTCGGAGGCGGTGGCGGCGCGGGGCGGCAGTTGGCTGGAAAGCCGGATGGCCAGGCTGGGGGGGCAATTCGCCGGCATCGTGCTGGTGGAAGCGCCGGAGGTGCTGGCGGATGATCTGCGGGCGCTGGAAAGCCAGGGTTTGCGGATCGTGACGCAAAACGTCACGGATGGGACGGCGGCAGAGGCGGTGGCGACCGCCGGACAGCGGATTATGCTGGAGGTTGTTGGTAACGACCGTCCCGGCATTGTGCGCGACGTCGCTCGGGTGCTGGCCGATTGCGGTGTGAATATCGAGGAGCTGACGACCGGTGTGGCGAGCGGGTCGTTCAGTGGCGAGACATTGTTCCGGGCGACCGCTTTGCTGCGGGCACCGAACGAGGAGTCGGTGGACCGGGTGCGGGCATCCTTGGAGCAGCTTGGCAACGAGCTGATGGTCGACATCCATCCGGCGGACGGTGCCTGATCGGCGTGCGGACTTTGAACGCCGCGTGGCCCCATGGGGCGGGGTCAGTGCCGGGGGCATCGCGGTTTGACCACGGCATGGTCGTCGGTTGGTCGCGGTTGCAGGCCGTGCCGATGACCGAAGGCCAGGATCGCCGATGCGCCAAGGGCGATCCATCGCGACATTCCGGAGGTGGCCGCGCCACGCGACGCGTCGATGCCGCTGGGCGGCTTGCGTTTCGCCGCGATCGGATACAAGTGTCCCGAGCCTGAGGTTCGTCGTCGTGAGAAACGCCCGGCTTGAGACTTTGAATTCGTTGTTTTCAGCGTGCTGATCGCTCCGATGTCCGCCGATAGGCGCTGAGGAATTTCTGACCTGGCGTGCCAGCGCGGACCGACGTTCCGGTTCCGGCGCCGAACCAAACAAGCGAACCAATCGAAACAGGGAGGACCGACTTGGACCCGACGCTGGCAGATCCAGATGACGATCCGTTTCTCTGGCTCGAGGAGGTGGACGGCGTCCGCGCGACCGCGTGGGCCGACGAGCAGACCAATCGGACGATGCAGCGGATTGGGGATGCGCGCTTTGCCGCCGACCGGGATGTCTTGTGCGCGCTGCTGGATCGCCCCGACAACCTGCCGGTGCCAACCCGCCGTGGTGGATTGTTATACAATTTCTGGAAGGACGCGGCGCACGAGCGGGGGGTTTGGCGACGGACAACGCTGGCGTCCTACCGCACCTCCGCACCGGAATGGGATGTCCTGCTGGACCTTGACGCGCTGGCGGCCAAGGAGGCCGAGGACTGGATCTGGCAGGGTGCGCAAACCCTGCCGCCGGAGCACGGGCGGGCGATACTCCGGCTGTCGCGGGGCGGCAGCGATGCGGTCGTGCTGCGGGAATATGACCTGATCACGCGCACGTTCGTGGCGGACGGCTTCGTGCTGCCGGAGGCGAAAAGCGGTGCGGTGTGGGTGGACCGGGACACGGTGTTACTTTCGTCGGCGCTGGATGGTGCTACCGCGTCCGGGTATGCGCGTTGCGTTCGACTGTGGCGTCGCGGCACGGCGTGGTCCGAGGGGCCGCTGCTGTTCGAGACCGACCCGGCGAACATGGGTGTCTGGGGCGATTACGACCGCCCGGCTGACCGGCTGGTGTATGTCGAGCGAACCGGCTTCTTCGATGCCAAGGTGTGGATCGGTGACCGCAGCGGCCCTAAGCAACTTGTGGCGCTGCCCACCGACGCTGCGTTCGAATGGGACCCGGAATGGCTGGCGGTCCGCGGTCGCACGCCCTGGACCGCGGGTGGCGTGGCTTTCCAGCCCGACGTGGTGGCGGTGATCCGGATGGACGACTTCCTTGCCGGCGGGCGGGATTTCACCCGGGTGTTCGAGCCGGCGCCGCGTCTCGCGCTGCAGGGGTTCTTCTGGGCGGCGGGGCGGCTGGTGCTGAGTGTGCTGGACGATCTGCGGCCGGTCTATCTGGCGCTGGCACCGGGCGAGTGGCAGCCGACTCCGCTGGCGGGTCTGCCGGCAATCGGCACGGTGAACGCCTGGCGGTTGGACACGGAGGCGGAGGAAAGCGATGGCAGCTTGCTCGCGGTGGCGCAGGATCCGGTGACGCCGCCCAGCCTGTTGCTGACCACATTGTCGGCGTCCGAGCTGTTGGGAAGTGGGGCCGGTGGGGGACTTGGTGCGCCGGAGGTCCTCAAGCGTTTGCCGCCCGCGTTTGATCCGGCAGGGGCGGTGGTGACGCGGTACGAGGCGGTTTCCAGCGACGGTGAGCGTATTCCGTATGTCATGTGTGGGCCGCCTGGCCTGACCGGGGAGGCGCCGGTGCACTTGACCGCTTATGGCGGGTTCGCGGTTTCCTCGCTGCCGAGCTACCGGATTTCTACCGGCAAGCTGTGGCTGGAGCGGGGCGGCACGACGGTGCTGGCGAACATCCGCGGTGGCGGTGAGTTCGGCACGCGCTGGCATGAGGCGGGTCGCCGCGCCGGGAAAAGGCTGAGCCATGACGATTTTGCGGCGGTTGCGGTGGATCTGGTGGCGCGCGGGGTGACCCGGCCGGGGCGGATCGCAGCCGAGGGCGGGTCCAATGGCGGGTTGCTGATCGCCAACATGCTGACCCGTTACCCGGAACGGTTCGGCGCGCTGTTCTGCACCATCCCGCTGATCGACATGCGCCGCTACAGCCGGTTGCTGGCCGGGGCGAGCTGGATTGCCGAGTATGGCGATCCGGACAAGCCGGAGGACTGGGCGTTCCTGTCGGAAATGTCCGCTTATCATGTCGCGGAACCTGGGATGGCCTATCCGCCTATCCTGCTCGCAACGACCCGTCGTGACGATCGGGTGCATCCGGGTCACGCGCGGAAGATGGCGGCCAAGCTGCAGGCGATGGGCTATGATGCGCTGTTCTACGAGCCTGCGGCGGGCGGGCACGGTTACGGCAAAAACAACGCCGAGGTGGCCAGTTTTGCTGCACTTGGGATGGCGTTCCTTCGCCGGGCGATCGGTTGGGAGGCTGAATGAGGGCGGCGAGCCGTATCGCCCGGCGGAGACGCGCGATCCGGCGCGATATGCTGGAAGTCGTTGATTGACGTGACGAAGCGTGCTCGCTGCGCTGCTCTGTGGTCCGACACCAGGCCGGTGTGGGGCGGGTGACTGATTAGACGATGGGTGTGGCGACGACGTGCTGCTGGTAGGCGGGGCGCTGGCAAAGCCGGTCGTACCAGGCGCGCAGAGCGGGCAGTTCGGGCCGGGTAAGGCCCTGGTAGTCCATGCCGAACCAGCGGTGTGCGTGCACCCCCCAGGGGATGTCGCACAGGGTGAAGTCCGGGCCGGCGATGTGGGCGTGGCGATCGAGGCGGGCCTCGATCATGCGCCAGGCTCGGGTGGTTTCGGCAATCGATGCCTCGACCGCCTTCAGGTCGCGTTGGCCGGGCGGTGTGCGCACCAGACCCCAGAACACCCCGCTCATGGGGCGGTTCAGAATGGTTTGCTGGGCGTCCATCCAGCGGTCGATGTCGGCCCGTCGCTTTGGATCGGACGGCCAAAGCGTCGTGTTCCCGGCGTGCACATGGGCGAGGTAGCGCAGGATGGCGTTGCTCTCCCACAGGGTGAAATCGGCCTCCTGCAGGGTTGGCACCAGTCCGGTTGGGTTCATGGCGCGGTATTCCCGGGTGTCGGTCTTGCCGAAGGCGCCGCCGACGTCGATCCGCTCGAACGGCAGGCGGAGTTCGCCCAGTCCCCACAGGACCTTCATCACGTTGCTGGAGGTGTTTCGGCCCCAGACAATGCGATTCGTGGCTTGCGTCATGGTGTTCCCCGCTTCGTTTCGGATCGGGGCAGGGTAATGCGAACGAGACCAGGCGGCAACTTGCGGCCTCCATGCGGCGCTTGCGGGAGGCAACTTGCATCCTGGGGGGCAACGAGGCACACACCGTGCGTCATGTTGCGCCTTCCATCGCGGACTCTGGCTGTGCTGGCTGCCCTTGGGGCGGCGGCGGCGCTTGGCGTTGCCTATGCGTCGGAGATCTGGGGCGAACTGGTGCCCTGTGCGCTGTGCCTGGTTGAACGATGGCCGTACCGGATCGTCATTGTGCTGGGACTGCTGGCCGCCGTTGCCCCGGCCAGGATGGTGCGTCCGCTGCTGTTCCTGGCGATCTGTGCCCTGCTGGCCGACGGCGCGATCGCGGCAGTGCATGTCGGGGTGGAGCAGCTCTGGTGGCCGAGCCCGCTGCCGGAATGTGCGGCGGCGCATATCAGCGGGAGCTCGATCGCCGAGCGTCTGGCGTCCATGCCGGCGCGGCCAGCCAAGCCGTGCGATGATCCGACATTCCTGATCCCCGGGGTTCCGCTGTCGATGGCGGCGATGAACATGCTGTTCGCCCTGGCATTTTCGGCGGTCCTGGCCATCTCGCTATCTTTGAAGGAGAGCAAGCGATGAGCGGCGGACTTCCGGGTGACCTGACGGCCAGGGAACAGACGGAGCGGATGATCCGCGTGGATCATGCCGGCGAATATGGCGCGACGCGGATCTATGCCGGGCAGCTTGCCGTGCTGGGGCGTCGCGGCGCGGGCGACGTGATACGGCGTATGCGGGCGCAGGAAGAGCAACATCTGCAGACCTTCAACGGACTGATCGCGGATCGTCGGGTGCGGCCGACCGCATTGCTGCCGCTGTGGCACATCGCCGGATTCGCACTGGGGGCGATGACGGCAGCGCTGGGGGAAAAGGCGGCGATGGCGTGCACCGTGGCGGTTGAGGAGGCCATCGACGACCATTATGCCGCGCAGCTTGACGCGCTGGGCACGACGGAGCCGGAACTGCGTGAGACGGTGGAGAAATTCCGCGCGGACGAACTTGAACACCGCGATATCGGCCTGGAACACGGCGCAGAACAGGCGCCCGGCTATCGATTGCTGTCCCGTTTCATCAAGGCGGGCTGCCGGGCTGCGATCACCATCAGCGAGCGGATCTGAGCGGGTGCCGGGTTCGTTTCAGGGTCGCTGAATCGAAATATTCCTGATATCGCCACATTTCAGGCTGGGTTTCGACGCGATCTGGTGTTCAATATCGCGTCATGGTCTCTCAAAAGTCATGCCGATGCGCCGGTCTGTCCTGTTAGCGGCTCTTGCCCGGGTAATGCCTGCCCGGACCAAGCCAGCCATTGCGGAAGGTCTGCTCGACTATGCCGCGGGTGCGCTTGCGGGATTGATCGACAACGCGCGTCGGCAGGCGATCGCCGACGGCGTGCGGCCGATCCCGCCGGCGGTGTATCGCTCGTTGCTCGGGTACTTCCCTGCTGCACTGTTGCAAAAATGTCGATATACGACAGGTTGCTGTTCCCCACTGACCTTGCCGGCAATTGGATTTTCCTACGGCGACCCGACCGCGATCACGGTTGGTGACGTCGTGCAGTTCAAGAACGAGCGAGCCGCGCAAAGCGAGATGAGGGTCTGGGCGCACGCACTGACCCATGTGATGCAGTATCAGCGCTGGGGCATCGAGGGTTTCGCCGAACGGTATGTGCGCGAGACGGAGGCGGTCGAGCAGGAGGCGGTCGAGAACGCCGAACGTTTCACCGCATGGTTTGCCGGACGCGGCGTCATGCCAGCGGGCGAGATACGGCCGTCCAGCCTGTGCATGGAGGACGACATGCCTCGCAAGCCTGTGCGTTCGGCGGACAAGTCATCGATGGCAACGTTTCGTTAACCATTTCGTGGTTTCATGGCTGCCAGCCTCTTTTGGATCGGCGTGCATGACTGAAATGGTGGTTCAACCTTCTGTCGGAGTTCTCGGCCCCGGGTCCGGCGTCGCATGACATCGTCCGTGATGCTCTGCAGGAAAGCCGCCAGCGCTGGCGGCATCTGGTAAGCCTGGCGACCGATGTGGCGTTCGAAACGGACGCCAAAGGGCGGTTTGTGTTTGTCATTCCGGATACCGCACTGGGCTGGCCGGCGGGCTCCTTGATCGGGCAGCCGTCGGAGCTGCTGGTCGGTGATGACGGCACCGGCACCATGTTCAACCCGTTTCGTCCATCCACCGAGGTTCGCCGGCACCGAGCCTGGCTGCGGTGCTTTGACGGCAGCCAGGCGATGATGACCGTCACCTCGACTCCGCTGCTCGATGCGGCCGGAAAGGTGTGCGGCGCCCGCGGCGTCGGCATCGACATGACGGACAGCGATGCGCATACCTCCCAGGTGGCCGGACGGCTGCGCCGTGGCGAAGTAATTGATCACATCCTGTCCCGCGTGGGTCAGGAAACCACCGCCGACAACATGATGGATTCCGCCCTTTGGGCGCTTATCCATGCGTTGGGGGCCGAGGGATCGGCGGTTATCGGCGCAGTGTCGGACGGCTCGTCGATCGAGGTGCTGCACGAGTGCGGGCCCGGCGCGTCGGATGTGCTTGATGCCGCGGCCCGGATGCTGGCCAGCCAAACGGCGGAGCCTGGCCATGTTGTCAACCTTGATGGCCGCCTGGTGCTGGCGGTGGGCTTCCAGACCCGCTTCGGCGTCCATGCCGGACTGGCGATCTGGCGCAATTCCAATTCGCGGCCCTGGGACCGGGAGGACACTGCGCTGGCCGGATCGGCAGTCAGCATCGTGCGGATGATCCTGGAATACGAGACCGTACAGCAAAAGATGGCGCACCAAGCGCGCATCGATCCGTTGACCGGCCTGCTGAACCGACGCGCGCTGGTGGAAGAGATCCGCCGGGACATTTCGCGGCTGGACCGGGTTTCCGGATCGGGGACGCTGCTGTTTATCAACCTGGACGGCTTCAAGGTGGTGAATGACCGCCTTGGCCACGCGATGGGTGACGCCGTCCTGGTCTATATCGGCCAGATCCTGCTCAAGCTGGTTCGGCCGTTCGACCTGACTGCACGCCTGGGCGGCGATGAATTCGCGGTTTGGTTGAGTGGTGCGGACCATATGACGGCGGCGGAGCGGGCTGACCACCTCTGCAAGACGGTGCCGGTGGATCTGCAGACACTCCTGCCGGAGCCGTTTCCCAAGCTGGGTGTATCGATCGGTATCGCGACGCGGCGGACGGGCAGCCAGGAATCGATCGAAGATCTGACGAGGCGGGCCGACATGGCGATGTATGAAGTCAAGCGGGGCGGTCGCGGCCACTGGCGGGTCTCGCTGCTGGATGGCGACGCATGAACACCGATGAGGCCACGCGAGTCCGCCAGGGCGCCAGTGCGAGCACCAGCCCGGACATCCTGCGCGAGCTGGCAAGGGATCCGTCGGTGACGGTGCGCGCCAGCGTCGCGATGAACCCGGCATTGCCGGCGCAATTGAGCGCGTTGCTTGCGGCCGATACCGATGCCCGCGTGCGGTCGATTCTGAGCCGCAAGCTGTCCACCCTGACCCCGGGCCTGACCAACGGTGCCCGCCAACGCATGCAGCACGACGCGGTGGCCAACCTGACGGCGATGGTCGCCGAGGCGGCGCTTCGGGTGCGGACCAACATCGCCGACATCGTGAAGGATCTTGCTGACGGGCCGCGCGAGATCATCCTGCGCCTGGCGCATGATCCGGCGATCATGGTCTGCGAGCCGGTGATCCGGTTTTCACCGATGCTGACGCAGGAGGACCTGGTCATCCTGATCGCGTCCGGACCGCCGTCATCGACCATGGTCGCGGTGGCGAACCGGCCCCAAATCGGGCCCTTGGTGTCGGATGCCATTGTCGGCAGCGCCGACTCGGCGGCCATCGGCGCGCTGCTGACCAACCATACGGCGCAGATCAGGGAGGCGACGCTGGATGCACTGGCGGCACAGTCGGAGGAGCACACTTCCTGGCAGGCGCCGTTGATCAACCGGCCACATCTGCCGCCGCGCGCGCAGCGCATGCTGGCAGAGATCGTGACCGGCAACCTGCTGGAGGCCTTGTCTGCCAGAAGCGACCTCGATCCCAGGGTGGCGCAGGAACTGCGCGTGTCGTTGGGACGGAAGCATCCCCAGGCGCCGGCCGCGGCGCCGGTTCGCGACCGGTCACACGTCGCGCTGGCGCATGCGCGTGATATGAACCAGGCGGGCAAGCTCGACGACCAGATGGTTGTGGATGCATTGCGGCGTAACGCCCGGGAGGAGGCGACCGCGATGCTGGCCGTAAAGGCCAATGTTCCGGTGCAGGTTATCGAGCGGGCGTGTGGGCTGCGCAGCGCGAAGGGCATCGTCAGCCTGGCATGGAAAGCCGGCTTGTCGGTGCATACCGCCGTGGTTCTGCAGGCCACACTGGCGCAGTTGCCGCCGGATATGCTGCTGCGACCCGGTCAGGGCGGCACGTTTTCCATGTCGGAGGACGAAATGCGCTGGCAGCTCACTTTTCTGAGTGTCGAGGACCGTGGGCCGAAGGCGTGGACGCCACGCCGCCTGACCCACTGACGGGTAGGCGGCCGGGCGGGCCCTGGCCAGAGCGCTTTCATGCTGACTGGAAATAGTCAGCGCGCTCTATCGCTTTATTTGGTCGAGCAACTTTATTACCTCGACTGTTCCAGTCAGGGTAATGTTGCTTTAGTTTCCTCCGTCGGCGACGGACGATGTGTCGCAGTTTGCCTGAAGTGGCCGATGCACGCGGCTAGAGCGCCTTCAGGCTGACTGGAAATCGTCAGCGCGCTCTATCTCTGTATTTGAGCGAGCAACCTTATCACCCGGACCGTTCCAGTCAGGGTGATGTTGCTCTAACCCCGATCGCCGGCAGGATTCGCGTTTCTTTGCGACCGGACGCCAGAACCCGTTCACCCTGATCGTTCCGGCTGAAAGCGGTCCAGCTCGTTGTTTTCACGAGCAGCTTTATCATCCCGACTGTTGCAGTCCGGCTGATGCCGCCCTAGCGCTTGATCAGCGTGCCGGGTCCGGCCTCGGTGAACAGTTCCAACAGGCAGGCGTGCGGCACGCGTCCGTCCAGGATGACCGCGCCCTTGACGCCCTGGCGCACCGCCTCCACGCAGTTTTCGACCTTCGGGATCATCCCGCCGGTGATCGTGCCGTCGGCGATCCGCTCCTCCACCTCGGTCAACGTCAGTGACGGGATCAGCCTCTTGTCCTTGTCGAGAACCCCGGGCACGTCGGTCAGCATCAGCAGCCGCGTCGCGTTCAGCGCGCCGGCCACCGCGGCCGCGACGGTGTCGGCGTTGATGTTGTAGGTCTGGCCGTCGGCATCGACGCCGATCGGCGCGATAACCGGCACCAGCCCGCCGCCGGTCAGGGCGTGGATGACCCGTGACGTCGACACCGGTCGGCTCGCCGACGAAGCCCAGGTCGAGGGCACCGCTCGATATGGCTGTCCGGGTCCTTATGGGTGCGCTGCAGCTTGCGGGCGCGGATCATCCCGCCGTCCTTGCCGCTGATGCCCACCGCCAGCGCGCCCGCCGCGGTGATCAGGCCGGCGACGTATTTGTTGACGGTGCCGGCCAGCACCATCTCCACCACCTCGACCATCGCCGCGTCGGTGACCCGCAGTCCGTCGATGAAGGTGGATTGGATCGCCAGGCGCTTGAGCATCGTGTTGATCTGCGGGCCGCCGCCATGCACCACCACGGGGTTGATGCCGACCTGCTTGAGCAGCGCGATGTCGTTGCCGAACTGCCGGGCAAGATGTTCCTCGCCCATCGCGTGACCGCCGTATTTCACCACGACGGTCGCGCCGGCATAGCGTCGTAGGAACGGCAGGGCCTGGGCCAGGACATGGGCCTGTTCGGTGGCCGCGGCGATGTCGGTGACATGATGCGCGGCGATGTCGCTGACGTGGGTCGGTGTGTCGCTCATGTCGCGGCTTTAAGGCGCGGCGGCCCCCATGGTCAAGCGAGCGATCTGACAACTGGCAGGGGGGAACACTGGGTGGTGCGTCAGGCGGGGCTGGGCAGCGGCGGGGCTGGGCATGAGGCGGGGCTGGGCATGAGGCGGGGGGAAATACCGCGAGCGGGTGCCGTGGCGTTAATAGTTCGGTAATGCAATGTGGATAACATTGCCGAGCATGACGGATTTGAATGTGCGGGAGGCAGCGGTGCAGGAGACCTTAGCGACTTGGGCACCGGACGGCCTTGCGGAGCGGATCGTGGATTCCCCGGTAAGCCGAACCGGCGCGCGGGCGCGCAATGGGGCCGGTTCACGCGTGATGAATGCGGTGCTGGCGCATCTTCCCTTGGGCGTCGCGGTGATCGATGCCGACTCACGACTGTTGTTCTGGAATGAGCAGGCGGGCTGCCTGTTCGGCGTGCCGCCGATGATCGCGGCGGGGTTGCCGTCGCTGGCTGAAATTCTGGTGGGCATCAGGAACCTTGCGGCTGGACAGAAGGACCGGATCATCGCGTTCTGCGCCAGCCATATCGCGGCCGGCGATCGGGCGGAACCGGAGAGCTTCCTGCGGGTGTCGCTCGGTCGGGACCAGCGCCTGGTGATCCAGGTGTGCGGGATCGGCTACCGCCGGTGGATGCTGGTCATCGATGACGGAAAGATGGCTCTGGCGACGGAGCGCAGCGCGGCGCCTCAGGGCGGGGGGGACGCCTTCCTCGACCCGCTGACCGGATTGAGCAATCGCCGGCACTTCAATCAGGTGTTGCAGGATCTGGTCGAGACCGCCGCGCCCGACGCACATCACGCCGTGCTGATGATCGATCTCGACCGGTTCAAGCCGGTCAACGATACGCTGGGTCATCCGGTCGGTGACGCACTACTTTGCCTGGTTGCCAGGCGCTTGCGGCGTGAGGCGCGGGACAACGACATGCTGGTGCGGTTGGGCGGCGACGAGTTCGTCATCCTGGTGCCGAACACCGAGCTGGCGGAACCTCTGGCCAAGCGCGTGGTCGACATATTGTCACGCCCTTTCCTGGTCGAGGGGCACGTCGCCAACATCAGCGCGAGCATTGGGATCGCCCGGTTTCCTGAACATGGGGCGACGGCCGACGAACTGCTGCGCCATGCGGACCTGGCGCTGTATGATGCGAAAAGCTGCCGGCAAGCGAACCTGGCGGATGTTCCAGCCAGTCATGGCGTCCGAACGCTCAGGCCAGGCGGGACCTGGAGACCGATCTTCGCAAGGCGCTGGCGCTGGGCGAGCTGTCGCTGATGTACCAGGCGCAGCTGAATGTGCGGACGCATAGCCTGACCGGCTTTGAGGCGCTTTTGCGCTGGAACCATCCGTCTACGCGGTTCGCGTGTCGCCCACCGATTTCATTCCGATCGCGGAGGAAATCGGCTGCATTGTCGCGTTGGGCGAGTGGGTGCTGAAGACCGCATGCAAGGAGGCGGTGCGGTGGCCGGAGACGTTGTCCGTCGCGGTGAACGTTTCTCCCAAGCAACTGGAGGAGCGCGATCGGTTCTTCGCCGCCGTCCAGGCCGCGCTGGATCTGTCGGGGCTGGCACCGTCACGCTTGGAGCTCGAGATCACCGAGAGTTCGATGATTTCCCCGGATGCCGGCCTGTTGGCGACGCTCAACCAGCTGCGTGCGCTAGGTATCAAGATCGCACTGGATGATTTCGGCACGGGCTATTCTTCGCTGAGCCAGTTGCGGTCGTTTCCTTTCGACAAAATCAAGATCGACCGCAGTTTTATCACCAGTCTTGGACTCGATAAGGAAGCGACCGCGGTGATCCGGGCGATTGCCGCGCTGGGGCTGGGTCTTGGGATGACCACGATTGCCGAGGGGGTGGAGACGGCCGCACAGGCGGAGCAGGTCAAGGCCGATGGCTGCACGGATATTCAGGGCTACCTGATCAGCAGGCCAATCCCAGCGGCGGAGATCGAGGCGTTACTGCATCAGTATCCGCTTGTTACGGCTAAAATCGAGATAACAGAATGAGGACGTTACTTCCGATGAAGAAGACCAATATGGCAGCCATGCTATATCGGCTGATCTATTGCAGCCGTAACGTAATCGCCCAGGTAGTGCCGGAAGCGTCGGATCCGAGCGTGCTGGAGCGGGAAATTCGCTCGATCCTGACGGCGGCGCGCCGCAACAACCAGGTGGAACACATAACCGGCGCGTTGCTGTTCACCGCATCGGGGTTCGCCCAGGTGCTGGAGGGACCGCGCGAGGTGGTGGAGCGGCGGTTCGAGCGGATCGGCGCCGATCCACGTCACGCCGACGTCACGGTGTTGACGTTCACGCCGACGGAGCGCCGCAGTTTTCCGGACTGGTCGATGGGGTTTTGCGGCCAGATTTCAGGCGCTGAAGCTGATCCGCTCGGGCACCTGCTGGCCGATACGACGTTTGCCGGACCGCGGGCGACCACGGGAAGCGATGTCCTGCGGCTGATGGAGCGTGTGGTGCAGCGGGAGGACGACTGGATCGCGGCGTGATCGGCTGGCGTTATTCCCGGCCGAGAAAATCCAGCACCCGGTCGGTGACCTGCTGCTTCGGGAACATCGACGCCAGCGCCTTGGCCCGGGTCAGCGGGTCGCTGGCGAAGAACCGCTCGTAAAGCACCTGCCGGCTGCCGAACGAGCTGCAGGCGATATCCCACGCCAGATGGAACAGCTTCACCCGGTCGCGGGCAGTGCTGTTGTCGGTCGCCAGATACTGGTCGATGTGCCCGGCCAGCGGGCCTTTCATATCCGCCTCGGTCGGCAGGATCATCAGGCTGGACGAGCCCAGCAGCTGCAGGATCTCCACCATCCGCGGATAGGCGGTCATGAACAGGTTGCGTGTCGTCTCGGCCGGCAGCGGGGCCGGGCACATGACGCCCCATTCGTCCAGTTCGGCATCCGCCTCGGCCGCGCGCATGCAGGCGCGCATCAGTTCGGTGTACATCACCAGTTCGCCGATCCGTTCCTCGGCATGCGGCAGATGGCGCGTTGCCCAGCGTCTCGGTCATCAGCAGCGCGACGCCCAGCACCAGTTCGCATTTCGCCAGGTTCTTCGCACACCCCTGATGCGCCGTATGGGCCGACGAATGGGTCATCGACGCCGTGCCGTTCAGCAGCCCGACGTCGCCGTGGATGAACACCCGCTCCCACGGCACCAGCACGTCGTCGAAGAAGACGATGCTGTCCATTTCCTCGAAGCGCGAGCCCAGCGGATGGTCGAAATGCGACTTTCCCTCGTCGAAGCTGTCGCGGCAGAGGAAGCGCAGGCCCGGCGTGTCGCAGGGCATGGCGAAGCTCAGGGCGAACGGGCTGTAGTGGTCCAGATGCTGCGCCAGGCGCGGCGAATAGACCGCGATTTCGTCGGCCAGCGGGCCCAGCGTCGCCAGCACGCGGGCGCCGCGGACGACGAGGCCGGCGGAGGTTTCCTTCACCACCTGAAGCGCGGTGCCTTCCTGCAGGTTGAACATCCCGCTGACGTTGCGGCTGCGCTGCAGGTTGATCAGCGCATGGGTCAGCACGAGGTCGTTCTCGGCGATGTAGCGATGATAGCGCCGCATGTTTTCGGCGAATTCCGGCTTGCCGCGGCCGAAATAGTCGGCCGCCCCGGCCCAGCAGGCGAACGTCACGTTCATGAAGTCGGGCGAGCGGCCCATCATGCCGCAGGTCGTGCGCGCCCAGGCCAGCATCATCTCCCGCCGCCGCACCAGATCCTCGCTGCGTCCGGGGGATGATGAACGACAGGCCCAGCGTGGTCCCGGTGTCCGGGCGAGGTGAAGGTCATCGCGTCGCGGTGCGCGGGATCGCATTGCAGGTCGTAGAGCGATGCGATCGCCCGGGCGCCGCCGGCCAGACCCGGATGGGTGGTGACATCGCTGACGCGTTCGCCGCGCAGCCAGACCTCGGTCTTGCGTGCGCGCAGACCGGCCAGATATTGCGCGCCCGTGCGTGCCGGCATGGCATCCTCCCACGTGTGCTTATGCCACGACTTTCCTGGCGCGGCGGCGAGCGGTCAAGACCAGGCTGGGTGGGGCCGAAGCTTTTTGTCCGGCGACGGTTTTTACCAGGCGCCCAGCAGCGTGGCCCGCACGGTTTGCATGGCGATCACGGCCATGATCGGGATCGCGTCCAGCGGCTGGTCGCCGGTCAGGGCATGCGCGACCAGCACCAGATCGCGGGCCCTGTCCCGCTGCTTTGCCTCGGCCGCCGCCTGGCACCACAGTGCCATCATCAGGAACCGCTCAGCCCAGTCGGCGCGTTTGTCGGGCAGGATGTCGGTCATCACCAGCGCGATCATGCCGACCTGGTCGGTGCGCGGCAGTTTCGCCAGCGCCTTCTGCACCTGCGGGCCGTCCTCGAACCATGTGCCGAACACTTCGTCCTCGGTCATCCACTCCAATCCGCGGGCGAAGCCGGCCTCGATGCCCTGCCGGCGTGCGGTCCGCCGCGATCCAGCTCCTCGAACAGCCGGCTCGGCCTCCGCCTTGACATCCAGCCGCCGGTCCTTCCATTCGGCGCCGCCGAGAAGCTCGGCGATTTCCAGCAACATCGCCGGTGGCACGCTGCCTTGTGCGGCCGAGGTGCCGATGGCGTGCTGCACCATCGTGTCGACAAACGGCCTTGTCGACGCGGACGATAGGGGCCGCCATCTGCGCCTCCCGCAGCAGCTTGTTGATCTTGCCGCGGGACAGATCCTGATCCGCCCAGCCGTCCACCACGCCGGTGCCGTGGCGCAGCAGCAACCCCGCCCAACAGGCCTTTCTTGCCGCTGCGGCTGGCCGCGAGGATGCTCTGCGCACCCGAACCGTCGATCGGTCGAGGCGTAGAACTCCAGATCGCGGACTGGGCGCAGGCCAGGCGCCGATTTCGACCCCGGCGAGGCGAGCCTTGCGGATGGCGGCGTCGAGCGGCGGGACGGTCGGCGGCGGGGATCCAGTTGCGCAGGGTGATCGCGCGCCGCAGCGTATCCGGCGACAGGGTTTCCGGACGTGCGCGGTCTGCTCCAGCGCCGCCGGCCGCCGCCACTGGCGGACCGAGGGATCATCGTCCAGCAGCAGCAGCGGCACCGCGTCGCGCAGGACCTGGTGCGGCGACAGCGCGAGTTCGGTGGCCATGAAGCTGCGCAGCATCGCCGGCAACATCGCGCCGGACCTTTTGCAGCGAGTCGATGACCTCGAACGGCGAGGATACCATCTTGGCCAGCTCGTCCATGAAGTCGCGCAGCATGCGCAGCATCTCTTCCGGCGGCCCGTCCAGTCGTCCGGCTTGAAGCCGGCATCCGCCAGCGCGGTCTGAGATTCGTCGTCGACCGGGACGCGCGCCTCGGTCAGCGCCGAGCACATCATGAACCAGTCTTCCCGCGGGATCGTCGCATCCCGGCCGAGCGTCGATCAGCCGCTGCTGGAATGCCTTCAGCATGTCGTCCGCCCAGTCCCAGCCCCGGTCCTGGCGGTAGCGGACAAACTCCAGCTGCAGCGCCAGCAGGATCTGGTAGGCAAGGACCAGCGGCTGGTCGCGCTTGGCGGCGCTGGCAGGCGATCAGCGCTTCGGTGATCACCGGCAGCATCTGCGGCGTCTGCTCCAGCCAGCCGCGGTCTTCCATGCTGATGTCGGCCTCGCGGCTTGCGCGCGACGCGCTTGGCGATCGCCTTCAGCGCGATTGCGGTCGAGCGCGGTGGCGTCGCGGCGGTTCCGTCGGGTCGTCGCCGATCAGCGGGACTTCTTCGTCGTCATCGTCGTCCAGGGCCGTCCATGAAATCGGCGAATTCCTCGTCGTCCAGCTCGCTGCCCTCGATGGCCTCGATCATGCGTCTCGACGGCGCTTTCGATCGTCTCGGGATCGCCGGTGCGGGTGAACTCGGACCTGGCTGAGCTCCTCGTTCTCGAAGCTCCAGGTGCCTTCGACCGTCGCGGTGAACGCCGGGTGCAGCAGATCGTACGCGAAACTGGGTCCAGGTCCGCAGAGCCTCGATCCGAACGTCGCAGGTCGCATCCGGCAGCTCGATCGATGTCTTCGTCCAGCAGCGACGCCGTCGGTCGCCGGCCGGCCGGTTCTCGGCCAGTTTCTGCTTGTAGGCCTGCTCGTTGTCGGGATCGAAAAAGAAGTCGCTCAGCAGCATCTCCGCGAGCTCGAGCAGCGACCTCGTTGATCTGCCTCCGGCTCGGTGCCGGAGGAGGGGTGTTGGTGCGTTTGGCCATGGTGCTGTCCCCTGCTGACGGAGCTGGAGTCAGGCCGCGGCCAACGCTGTCCGAGTTCGCTGCCTGCGTTCAGACTCGAGCGATGTCAGCGGCCTATCAGGCCAGACTCGTTTGGAGGCGCCTCTGGCGAGAACCCGGACGATCGCACTCTAGTCCGCCAGCGACGCCAGTTCCGCCCTTAGCGCGGCGATGCCGTCGCCGGTTTCGCTGCTGGTCGCGAGTATGCGCGGGAATGCCGCGGCATGCGAGCGGGCGAGCGCCTCGGCCTCGCTGATTTTGCGCGCCAGGGCAGCGGGCTTCACGCTGTCGGTCTTGGTCAGCACGAGCTGGAAGGTCACCGCGGCGCGGTCCAGCAGGTCCATGACGTCGTGGTCGGCCTGCTTGAACTCGATCCGCGCATCCAGCAGCAGCATGACCCGGCGCAGGGTGGGCGGCCGCGCAGGTAGTCGAACATCATGCCCTGCCAGTCGGCCTTGATGTCCTTGGACGCCCGCGCGTAGCCATAGCCCGGCATGTCGACCAGGGTCAGCCGTCCGCCGAGGTCGAAGAAATTCAGCTGGCGGGTCCGGCCCGGTTCGGACGAGACGCGGGCCAGTGAGTTCCGCCCGGTCAGCGCGTTCAGCAGCGAGGATTTGCCGACATTCGACCGGCCGGCGAAGGCGATTTCGGTCCCGGCGAGCGGCGGCAACTGGTCCAGCTTCTGCGCGCCGAAGAAGAACTCGCATCGGCCGGCGAACAGCAGGCGGCCGGCTTCCAGCGCCGCCGCCTGCTCATCCGGCGTCAGGTCTGCGTCGAGGCTCAGGTGCGGGCCAGCGAGGGTTTCGCCAGCCGCGTGCGGCGTTGGATCAACCATTGTTGTGCCACCGACAGCGTGTTGTTCCAGCTCCAGTAGATGATCAGGCCGGCTGGGAACTTCGCCATCATGAAGGTGAAGATGATGGGCATGAACTGGAACAGCTTGGCCTGCACCGGGTCGGGCGGCGGCGGGTTCATCTTCTGCTGCAGGAACATCGTGCAGCCCATGATCAGCGGCCACGCGCCCAGATGCAGCAGCGGAACATAGGCCGCCGGGTTGAACGGGATCAGCCCGAACAGGTTGAACACGTTGGTCGGGTCAACCTGCGACAGATCGTGGATCCAGCCGAAGAACGGCGCCTGCCGCATCTCGATGGTGACGAAGATCACCTTGTAGAGCGAGAAGAACACCGGGATCTGCACCACCATCGGCAGGCAGCCCGACGCCGGGTTCACCTTCTCCTGCCGGTACAGCCCCATCATCTCCTGCTGCATCTTCTGCGGGTCGTCCTTCAGACGCTCCCGCAGCGCCGTCATCTTCGGCGCCAGCAGCTTCATCTTGCTCATGGAGCGGTAGGAGTAGTTGGCCAGCGGGAAGAACAGCGCCTTCACGAACACGGTGAACACCATGATCGCCAGGCCGAAATTGCCGAGCAGGCCGTTGAGGAAATCCAGCGCGAAGAAGATCGGCTTGGTCAGGAAATAGAACCAGCCGAAATCCACCGCCTTGTCGAAGCTGGGGATGTGCAGACTGGCTCTGGTAGCGGTCCAGCAGCGTCACGACCTTGGCGCCGGCGAACACATGGCTGACCGTCGTCACGTCGCCATTGGCCGGCGCGGTCAGCGGATCGGCGCTGATGTAGTCGACCTGGTAGTGGTCGCCGTGGTCCTCGATATGGCGGAAATTGACCTTGGACGGCAGCGCCTGGTCGGGGATCAGCGAGGTCAGCCAGTATTTGTCGGTGATGCCCGCCCAGCCGCCGGTGGCGGTGGCGTCGTAGGCCAGGCCGCCATGCTTGTCGCCCTCGGACTTGGCCTTGTCGTAGGAGGTCTCCTGCAGCGTGCCGTCGACCACGCCCAGCAGGCCCTCGAACAGCACGTAGTAGCCGGCGACCTCGGGCTTGTAGTCGCGGCGGATGCGCGACCAGGGGAACAGCGCGACCGGTTGGCCGGTGGCGTTCTTCACCGTCTGGTTGACCGAGAACATGTAGTTGTCGTCGATCGACAGGCCGATCTGGAAGGTCAGCCCGGCGCCGTTGTCCCAGGACAGCGTGACCGGCTTGCCGGGCGCCAGCTCGTTCGACGACGCGGTCCAGGTGGTGTCGTTGTCCGGCAGTTTCACGGACGCGCCTGCCGGCGCCGTCCAGCCATACTGGATGTAGTAGGGATGATCCTGCGACCGCGGCTCCAGCAGCCGGACCAGCGGCGAGTTCGGGGCGATCTCCTCGCGGTAGTCCTTCAGCACCAGGTCATCGAGCTTGGCGCCCAGCAGATTGATCGAGCCTTCGACGCGCGGGGCGTCGATCTTCACGCGTGGGACGTGCGCGCGGTTCGGCTGGCCGGGGCGGGCGGCACGGCGGCGCCTGGCGCGCCCTCCAGCGGCGTGGTCACCGGATGGTCGGGTCGACGTCATTGGGCGATCTGCTGCGGCGGCGGTTTCGGCAGATGCGGCGCGACCAGCATCTGGAAGCCCAGCAGAATCGCCAGCGATACCGCGATCGCCAGGAAGAGCCGTTTCTGGTCCATCAATGCCCCATATTCCGGTCGACCCCATTCCCATCAAGCCGGGCACGGGATCGACACCACCTTCATGCCACGGATTGCAGCGCAGGATACGCTTCGCCGCCATCGCCGATCCTCGCGCCGCGCCGTGCATCCGCAACGCCTCCACGGCGTATTCGCTGCAGCTTGGCCAGAAGCGGCAATGCGAGCCGATGAACGGACGCACCGTCCACTGATAGACGCGGACCGACGCCGATGCCCAACCTGGATCGCCCCAACCGCTGAGTCGGTCGAACTGACGCCGTGTCATACGCCCGGTTCTTTCCAGTGCGCGCCTGATATCACCTTGCAGAGTGATGAAATTCCGTTTGCGCGTGCTGTCCCGGCCGATCAGCACCAGATCGACCCCGGTCACCGGCCGCTGCTGCCAGCAGCAGCCGGGCCGCTTCCTTCAGCCGCCGGCGCGTGCGGTTGCGAACCACCGCGTTGCCGACTTTCTTGGTCACGGTGAAGCCCAGCCGAACGGGCAGGTCGTCCGGCGCGCGGCAGGGCCTGGAGAACGACGCCGCCAACCGCGGCTTTCTTGCCGGCGGATGCCACGCGCAGAAACTCCGGCCCGCTGCTTCAGGCGGCCGGGCTTGCAGGCGCTCGCGGTTCGGCAGCTGCGGACGGGGTCTGGCAGGCTGGCATGGTCGGCACACCAGCGGTTCGCGCCTCAGGCGGACAGCTTCTTGCGGCCCTTGGCGCGGCGGTTGGCCAGGACCTTGCGACCGCCAACGGTCTCCATGCGGGCGCGAAATCCGTGCCTGCGCTTGCGGACCAGCTTGGACGGTTGATAGGTGCGCTTCACGACAACTCTCCGAAACCAATTGAACGGCGACCTGCTGGCCCGTTCCCTTGCAAGCATGCCGGCGGGTGCGCCTGAGCGGCGACCCGTCGAGAAGCGGCGGCTTATAGGGACGCGGCCGGGGTGCGTCAATCTCTGTTGGTCGTTCTGTCGGTCGATGCAGGGGCTCAGTTGGTCGAGCCGGGGACGGTTGACCCGGAGGTGGTTGGTGTCGGGATCGCGGATCCGGCGGTGCGGAGGCCGTTGAGCAGCGCCGCGTGGAATGCTTCCGGGTCCTGGATCTGCGGGGCGTGGCCCAGGTCGGGAAATTCCACCAGCCTGGCGTTGGGGATCTCGGCAGCCGCCGCGCTTGCCGAGGACCGGATAGTTGCCCAAGGTCGGGCGAATCGCAGGTGGGGCGAGGTTCTTGCCGATCGCCGTGGTGTCCTTGTCGCCGATCATCAGCAGCACCGGCATGGTGAGGTGCCCCAGTTCATAGATCACCGGCTGGGTGTAGATCATGTCGTAGAGCAGCGCGGAGTTCCAGGCGACGATCTCGCGGCCGGGACCCGAGATTCAGCCCGGCCAGCATCTGCACCCATTTCTCGTAGTCCGGCTGCCAGGTGTCGGCGTAGTAGGTCGATGCGCTCATAGTCCCGGATGCGCTCGGCCGACGTGTGCAGTTCCTGTCGGTACCAGGCGTCGACGCTCTGCCAGGGCACGCCCTTGGCCTTCCAGTCCTCCAGCCCGATCGGATCGACCAGCACGAGTGCGGTCACATCGGCCGGATACATCAGCCCGTAGCGGATCGCCAGCATGCCGCCGGTCGAATGGCCGGCGATCATCGCGTGACGGATCCCGAGGGAAGCCAGCAGGGCATGGGTGTTCCCCGCGAGCTGCTGGAAGCTGTACCTGGTAGTGTGCGGGCTTGGTGGATTTGCAGAAGCCGATCTGGTCGGGGGCGATCACTCGATAACCTGCCTCGGTCAGAACCGTGATGGTGTCCTGCCAGGTGGCGGCACAGAAATTCTTGCCGTGCAGCAGCACGATGGCACCTTCCGTTCGGGTGTTCGGCTGGCACGTCCATGTAGGCCATGTCGAGGGATTCGCCCTGCGAGGTGAAGCGGAAATGGGCGACCGGCCAGGGATAGGCAAAGCCCTGGAGTTGGGGTCCGTAGGCAGGCGCTTCGGCCGCGGGTTGGGCTCGTGGTGCCGGGGCGAGACTCGTGAGGGCGATGGTCAGGCCGAGCACTGAGAGCGGGAAGGAGGGGCGCATGCTGGGACCTTTGGCGAGTGTCGAGGGGGCTGTGCCGCAACGCGTGGATCGGTTGGTCAGTTCGTGGGCGCGGTTGATCGGGTGAACGAAACGGTGCGGCGGGCCTGGGGTGGGGATGTGAGATCGGTGGGTGGTCGCGACGGCCATGTCGCTTGCGGGGGTTCCTGGTTGTTGGGGGTCTCTGGTTGTAGGGGGTCTCAGCCGGGGGCGCGGGTAGCGGCGGCTTTGCCAGAAGGTCGCAAGCCCCGCTAACACAGGCCGGAGATGAAGCCGGTAGGAGACTTGCCTGATGACGGACGTGCAGTCGGTTTATCAACGGGGCCTTGGTGGCCCGCCGCTGGGACCGAGGATGAAGGGGGATAAGCGGGTTGCGGTGATCGGTGCCGGCGCGAGCGGCCTGTGTTCGGCGAAATACCTGTTACAGGCGGGGTTTGACGTCAGCGTTTTCGAAATCGGCAGCCAGATCGGCGGCATGTGGTGCTTCAACAATGACAGCGGGCGGTCATCGGCTTACCGGACGCTCCATATCAATACCTCGCGCGGGGTGACCCGGTTCAGCGACCTTGATTTTGCCCCGGAGACGCAGCCTTTTCCAGATCATTACGATATGCATCGGTATCTGGTCAGCTATGCGGACCATTTCGGTGTCACGCCGCATATCCGCTTCAACAGCAAGGTGGCCCGGGTGCGGCCGGCGTTTGATCCGGCACGTGAGCCACCGGTGTGGGAGGTCGAACTGGCGGATGGTTCGGTTGAGCGGTTCGATGCGGTCCTGGTCGCGACAGGGCATTTGACCCAACCGATGCACGCGCCGGCGTTGCAGGCTTTCGGCGAGGGGTATCTGCACGCGCATTACTATCGCGAGCCGGAGCCGTTCGTCGGCAAGCGGATCTGCGTGGTCGGTGTTGGCAACAGCGCCTGCGACATTGCCAGCGACGTCTGCGTCACATCACGCCGCACCGTGCTGGTGGCTCGGTCGGGCGTGACGATCTTGCCGAAGCTGCTGTTCGGGCGGGCGTTCACCGATATCACGGCGCAAATTCAGCGGCCGTGGATTCCCCGGAAGCTGCGGCAAAGGCTGGTGCGCTGGCTGGTATGGCTGGCGCATGGGGATATGACGAAACTTGGTTTCAAGCGTTCCGATACGCTGAGCCACGTGACCTCGAACGGGACGGTGACGACGGATATCGCGTACCGGCGGATTTTCGTGAAGCAGGGGATCGAAGCGGTTGACGGGCACAGGATCCGCTTCGTCGATGGCACCGAGGAAGAATTCGACACGCTGATCGCGGCGACGGGATACCGGATCGACCTTGATATGCTGCCGCCGGAGGTCGTGCGGGTGCAGGACAACCGGCTGGACCTGTATATGCGCATCGTGCCGCCCGGGTGGCCGGGACTGTTCCTGATGGGCTTCTTCAACACCGACACCGCGCTGAACATGGTGTTTGAGCATCAGGCGCGGTGGGTGCGCGAATTCCTGCTGGGGAACGCGAGGTTGCCGCCGGACGCGGAGATGCGGCAGGCGATCGGCCAGCGTGTCGCGTGGTATAAAAGCCAGTATCGGGACAGCGCCCGGCATACGATCGAGGAAGAGCACGTGCGGTACCTGACCGATCTGCGCGCGACGCTGAAGGCGGCGGTCGGGCGAGCGAAGGCGCCGGCCCGGGCAGCCTGAGCGGCGCCGGCCCGGGCAGCCTGAGGAGCGGCGGTTTATAACCGAGCGATGACGGTGCGGGAAAATTCCTCGGCCAGTTGCCATTTCGCGGCGTTGCCGGTGGCGAAGACCATTTCCTGCAGGCCGTCCCGCTCGAGGGCGCGGATTTGCTCGATCAGTTCGTCCGCGGTGCCCACGAGGCAGGTGTCGCGGATGAGTTGCTCATCGATCAGGGCGGCTTCGCCGGGATGCAGGTCGGTATAGTGGAACTCGTGCGTGCGGAAATGCCGGTGTTCGGCCGGGGTCTGTTCGACCAGGGCGCAGTAGGGCTTCCAGATGCGCTGGAGAAAGGCCGGCGGGTCGATGCCGCGCTCGTGGACCATATCGTAGAAGTAATAGACGCTGGCCATGACGTTCGGCCCGATCGCCTGTTTGATGCGGTCGGAGTCGGCCGGTTCGCCGGGCTGCAGCAGGGCGACGTTGGTCAGGGTGGCGTTGCGGAAGCCGGTCATGTCGCGGCCGGTGCGGGCGGCGCCCTGGCGGGCATGGGCGAGGGCGTCCTGAACCGGAACGCCGCGCGGCGGGATGGCGAACACCAGGCCGTCGCCGTATTCGCCGGCGAGCGCCATGGCTCGGGGGCCGAAGCCGGACACGTAAAGCGGAATGTGCGGTTGCAGGTTCATGAACCGGGTTTCGTGACGCAGCATCTTGATCGGGCGGGTGCGACCTTCGAAGGTGTAGTCGACCACGCGGCCATCGAGCAGTCCGGACAGGACGCGTAGATATTCGCCGAATGCCGCGATCTTCATCGGGTTCTGGCCCATGGTGCGCATCGCGGTGTTGCCGGTGCCGATGCCCAGGAACACCCGGCCGGGCGCCATGCGGTTGAGCGTTGCCATGGCGGCGGCCTGCACCGGCGGGATGCGGGTGCCGCAGATGGCGGTGCCGGGCCCGATGCGCAAACGTCCTGGTTTGCTGTGCGGCCAGCGCGCAGACGGCGTAAACGTCGGAGAACATCATCTGGCTGTCGGCGACCCAGGCGGAATCGTAGCCTAGGTTCTCGATGAAGCTGAAGAAGCCGATCTCGTCGATATCCGACATGATGCAGAAGCCGAATTTCATGGTGTTTCCTCTTGGTTTCGGTTTGGCGCAGTCGCGACGGCGAGCTTCGGACCGGATGGCTGGCGGTTGGGGTGGCTGGTGGGTCGGGGCGGTTGGTGTGGGCCGTCATGGCGGGCTTTGTTGTGGTGGCGGACTGGCGTCGGCTGGTTTGCAGCGTGCCGGACACGACGCCGCGCGGTCAATCGAGGCTCACATAATCCTGTCCCCGCCGGTGGTTGCCGGCTTCGCCGTGGAGGCCTAAGCGGCTGGCCATCGGTATTGCGCCCTTGCCGTCCTGATGCGGCCACCGATATCGAAGCAAGAGCCGGAGATTGATTCGCGTCAGCAACCACTCACCATCACGACCATGATGAGCACCATGGCCACGCGCCCGGTTTCGTGGCGCGCTGGTTCTTCAGCACCAACCACAAGGACATCGGTTCTCTCTATTTGATGTTTGCCGTGTTCGCCGGCGTGGTCGGCGGCATTTTATCGGAAATCATGCGGGCGCAGCTCATGCATCCGCATAATGACATCGTGACGTCCGGTCAGGAATGGAACACGATCGTTACGGCGCATGGTCTGATCATGATCTTTTTCACGGTCATGCCGGCGCTGATCGGGGGCTTCGGCAACTGGTTCATCCCGCTGATGATCGGCGCGCCGGACATGGCGTTTCCACGGTTGAACAACATCAGCTTCTGGCTGCTGCCGCCTGCGTTCGTGCTGATCATGATCGGGTTGTTCATGGGCGAGTCGGGCACCGGCTGGACGCTGTATCCACCGTTGTCACTGTCGACTTACGAATACGGCATGGGCATGGATCTGTACGCTGTTCGCGCTGCACCTGGCCGGCGCTTCGTCGCTGCTGGGATCGATGAACTTCATCGTCACCATCTTCAATATGCGCGCCCCTGGCATGACGCTGCACAAGATGCCGCTGTTCATCTGGTCGGAACTGGTGACGGCCTTCCTGCTGCTGCTGGCGGTGCCGGTGCTGGCGGGTGCGATCACCATGCTGATCTGCGACCGCAATTTCGGCACCGCGTTCTTTGACCCGACGGGCGGCGGCGACCCGGTGCTGTTCCAGCATCTGTTCTGGTTCTTCGGCCATCCCGAAGTCTACATCATGATCCTGCCGGCGTTCGGGATCGTCAGCCACGTGGTGTCGACGTTCAGCCGCAAGCCGATCTTCGGCTACCTGGGCATGGTCTATGCGATGATCGCGATCGGCGTGGTCGGCTTCGTCGTGTGGGCGCACCACATGTTCGTGTCCGGCATCGACGTCGATACCCGGGCCTATTTCATGGCCGCGACGCTGATCATCGCGGTGCCGACGGGGATCAAGATCTTCTCCTGGATCGCCACGATGTGGGACGGATCGGTCGAGTTCAAGACGCCGATGCTGTGGGCGGTCGGGTTCATCTTCGTGTTCACCGTCGGCGGGGTGACCGGCGTGGTGCTGGCCAACGCCGGCATCGACGAAGTCGTGCACAACACCTATTACGTCGTGGCGCATTTCCACTACGTGCTGTCGCTGGGCGCGGTGTTCGGCATCTTCGCCGGGTTCTACTACTGGATTGGCAAGATGACCGGGCACCAGTATCCGGAGTTCTGGGGCAAGGTGCATTTCTGGCTGACCTTCATCGGCGTCAACCTCACGTTCTTCCCGCAGCACTTCCTGGGACTGTCCGGCATGCCCCGGCGCTATCCGGATTACCCAACGGCGTTCGCGGGCTGGAACATGGTGTCCTCGATCGGGGCCTATATCAGCGGGCTGGCGCTGGTGGTGTTCCTGTATGTCTGCTTCCGCACCTTCACCTCGAAGGTGCCGGTTGCAGATAATTACTGGGGCGAGGGTGCGACGACCCTGGAATGGAGCCAGACGTCGCCTCCGGCTTACCATACTTATCCGGAACTGCCGTTGATCAGCTGAATCCGTTTGCTCCGGCGCGGGTTGGCATGGCAGGAAGCGCGCCATGCCAACCCGCCGCTTCCTGCTTGCAAGTACCGTTCCCGCGTTGCTGTCCGCTCGCGCTTTCGCAGCGCCCGCCGACAGTTTTCACGGATTTCTGACCGAGGTTAGGGCGGAGGCGCGCCGGGCGGGCATCCGGCCGGCGACCCTGGACAGTGCCTTCGCCGGCGTGTCGCCGAACCAGAAGGTGCTGGAGCGCGATCGCCATCAGCCCGAATTCACCATGACCTGGGCGCGGTACCGCGGGCTGGTGATCACCGACAAGCGCATCACCGATGGCCGCCAGGCGGTCGCCGCCAATCGCGCGCTGTTCCAGAGCGTGGAACAACGTTACGGCGTCAGCACCGGAGTGATCGCCGGGATCTGGGGCCTGGAGTCGAGCTTCGGCACCGGGACAGGTGATTTCCGGGTGGTAGAGGCACTCGCCACGCTCGCCTGGGAAGGCCGGCGCGCGAGCTTTTTCCGCGGCGAGTTGATGGCGGCGCTGAAGATCCTCGACCATGGCGATGTCGCACCGGGCGCGATGACCGGGTCCTATGCCGGGGCGATGGGCCAGCCGCAGTTCATGCCGTCCAGCTATCTGCGCTATGCGGTTGATTTTGAAGGTCATGGCCGCCGCGACATCTGGACCAGCAAGCCGGACGTGCTGGGCTCGATCGCCAATTACCTGGCGCAGTCGGGTTGGCGGGCCGGCCAGACCTGGGGGCAGGCCGTTACGGTGCCGGCAGGCATGGAGGCGCTGGGACGTGATGCCAGGCGATCGGCTGTCGGAGTGGACCCGGGCCGGGGTGCGGCCGGTCAGCGGGCGTTGGGCGGCGACGTCGGATACGCCGCCGGGCCTGGTGGCGCCGGACGGGGCGGGCGGCGAGACGTTCGTGGTGTTCGGCAATTTTGCGGCGATCCGTCGGTATAATCCCTCGGATTTCTACGCCATCGCGGTTGGCCTGATCGGCGACCAGGTGGCGGCATGATGATCCGGCTGTGTGTTGTGACCGCGGGCAGGCGGTGATGCAAAGGTGCTGGGCAAGCGTCCTGGGATGGGGGCTTGCGCTGGCGCCGGCGATGTTTGGGTGCATGCCCGCGTCCGTGGTGAAGCCTGATCCGCATTATGTTCTGGGTCAGCCCTACAAGGTCGGGACGGTGTGGTTTTACCCGAAAGAAGTGTTCGACCTCGATGAGACCGGTATCGCCGCGGTTGCCAAAGGCGATGCCGCCCGGTTGACGGCGGACGGCGAGACATTCGACCAGACCGCGCTGGCCGGGGGGCACCCGACGATGCAGCTTCCGGCCATTGGCCGGGTGACCAATCTGGAGAACGGCCGGAGCGTGGTTATCCGGCTGAATGACCGGGGTTCGGGCGATCCGCGCCGGTTGTTGGAGGTGACCCGGCGGACCGCAGAGTTGCTGGCGATGCCGGTGGTCGGGGTTGCGCGTGTGCGGCTGGCGGTGCTGCCAAACGAGAGTCACGCGGCGGCTGAGGCGCTGCCTGGCGCGCCGTCACTGGCGATCGCGGCGGCGCCGCGCGGCGGGGTTGAAGTGGCGGAACTGGCTCCGCTGCCCGGGGTGCGCCAGGGGAACGCGGGCAGGTCGTCGGTGATGCCGGTGGCGGGGGTGGCGCGGGCGGTGGCCGATGTCCCGCCGATGCGGCTGCCGGAGGCGATTGTGCAGACCTCGCCGCAACCGGGCCGGCTGATGGTGTTGCTGGATACATTCGAGGATTATCAGTACGCGGCTGTGCAGCGGGCGAAGATGAGTGCCGCCGGCGCACGCATCGTGTCCATTGTTGACCGCCGGATCCATCGGTTCCGGGTAGAGATCGGTCCGCTGCCGGATATCGCACGGGCCGACGCGGTGCTGGATCAGGCGCTTGCGTCCGGAATCCCGGATGCTCGGATTGTGGTGGATTAGGGGGTTACGTCGAGATGCTGACCCGTCGTCTTGGCTTGCTGGCGTCCGCCTTGGCTGTTGGGGCTGGACCGGCATTCGCACAACAGAGACACCCGCACGTCGCTCCAGGCGGGCACAAGGGCAAGGACGCGGCGGGCCCCACCGGCAGCCCGGCGGACACGCCGCTGGGCCCGGTCGATACCGCGGCGCGATGGGCCTTCATCCAGGACTTCGATACCGGCGCCACGCCTGCTGGAGAAGCGTGCGGACGACGAGATGCCGCCGTCGTCGATGACCAAGCTGATGACGATGTACCTCGTCTATGACCGGCTGAAGCAGGGCCGGCTGAAGCTGGAGGACGAGTTGCCGGTGACCGAAAAGGCCTGGCGGATGCAGGGATCGAAGATGTTCGTCCAGATCGGCAGCACGGTGAAGGTCGAGGATCTGATCCGCGGCGTGATCGTGCAGTCGGGCAACGACGCGGCGATCGTGCTGGCCGAGGCGATCGGCGGGTCGGAGGAGCAGTTCGCCGAGAAAATGAATGCGAAGGCGAAGGAGCTTGGGCTGACCAACTCGTTTTTCAAGAATTGCACCGGCTGGCCGGACCCGGAGCAGCACATGAGCGCGCGCGACATCGCCACCCTCGCAGGCCGGATCATCCGCGATTTCCCGGAGTATTATCATTACGATGCCGAGAAGTCGTTCCGCTACAACGGGATTGACCAGGGCAACCGCAATCCGATGGTGCAGAAGGGCACCGCGGACGGGCTGAAAACCGGCCATACCGATGCTGGCGGCTTCGGACTTGTCGCAAGTTCAAAGCGCAACGGCCGTCGGGTTATCCTGGTCCTGAACGGCATGTCGTCGATGCATGAGCGGGCCGAGGAATCCGAGCGGCTGATGGACTGGGCATTCTTCAACTTCGAGGATGTGACGCTGTTTACCGCCGGTGACGTGATCGAGCATGTGCCGGTCTGGCTGGGAACCGAACGTTCCGTGCCGCTGGTGGCCGGGCGGGAGGTGACGGTGACGATGCCGCGGAACTGGCGGCAGAAGGCGTCGGTCAAGGTCAGCTATGACATGCCGCTGACGGCGCCGGTCACCAAGGGCGACACGCTTGGCAAGCTGGTGGTGACGGGTGAAGGGGTTCCCAACCTGAACGTGCCGCTGGTGGCGGCCGCGGACGTGCCACGGCTTGGGTTGCCGGGGCGGGCGATGGCGGTGGTGTCGAAATACGTGACGGGGACGTGAGCGCAGGCCGCTTCATTACGCTGGAAGGCGGGGAGGGCGCCGGCAAGACCACGCAGTCGGCTTTGCTGGTCGAGGCGTTGGTGGCGCGTGGGGTGGCGGTGCTGCGGACGCGGGAACCCGGGGGCTCGCCGGGGGCGGAATTGCTGCGCGGGATTTTGCTGGGTGGTTCGGTGGACTGGTCGCCCCGGGCGGAGACATTGCTGCACTTTGCGGCCCGGGCGGAACATTGGCGAAGACCATCCAGCCTGCCCTGGAGGCCGGCACCTGGGTGGTTTGCGACGGTTCTTCGATTCCACCTTGGCTTATCAGGGGTATGGCCAGGGGGCGGATCGCTTGTTCATTGCCGAGCAGATCCGGCTGCTGGGGGTTCGTCCGGCGCTGACACTTGTGCTGGACGTTCCGGAAGCGGTGGCCGCTGAGCGGATGCGCCTGCGGGGTGGGCGGGCTGACCGTTATGAGCGGCTGGATGCGGACTTTCATGCGCGGGTGCGGCAGGGATTCCGGGAGATCGCGGCCGGCGAACCGGCGCGGTGCGTGTTACTGGATGCGTCGGCGGAGATCGAGGTCGTCCACACCGCCATCATGACGGCGGTGTGGACGCGGCTCGGGGCGGATCAGTAGCCCGGGGGATCAGTAGCCCGGGGGATCAGTAACCCAGGGGATCAGTAACCCAGGGCTGTCTTCCTCGACCGGCACCCAGCGGCCGTCCTTGACGACGGTCAGGAACGACCGGGTGGAGCCGTGGTGCTGATCCGGCCCGAAGGAAAGTTCGGAGCCGAAGATGTCCTTGTAGTCGTGGATGCTTTCCATCCCCTTGATGAAGCTGTCGACGGTCAGGTCCTTGCCGGCGTTCTTCAACCCGAGCAGCACCAGGTTGGCGGCGGTGTAGCCGACCTCGCCGTGGAAGTTCGGGTCGCGGCCGTAGCGGGCCTTGTAGCGTTTGGCGAAATCCTGCACCGCCGGGCGGGGATCGTCGGGATAGGCGTACAGGGCCGGGGTCATGCAGTAGAAGCCCTCGGTCGCGCCGCCGGGCAGGGTGGCGACGGCGGTGTCATAAGCGGCGAACTGGCCTACCAGATCGACATTCCAGCTCATTTTGCGAACGGTCTGGATGATGATGTTGGTGTCGCGCACGATCGTGCCCATCATGATGACGTCGCAGCCGGCATCATGAAGCTTGGTCATCGGCGCGTTGAAGTCGGTATCGGTCGGGCGGTGCGCGGTCGTGTCGATGACTTTGAGGCCGAGCGCCTGGGTTTCGGCGACGACGCCGGCGAGGACGTCCTTGCCGAAGTCGGAATCCTGGTAGGCGACGCAGAACGCCTTGCGGCCTTTCTTTTCGGCAAAGTATTTCACCGCGGCGCGCATCTGGTCGTAGTACGACGCGAACTGGGCGAATTTCAGCTTGTTGTAGGGTTCGTACATCGACCGCGCGGAGGTCAGCGGGAACATGTTCGGCACGTTTTTGGCGAACTGCGCCGGCATGTTGGCGTCGTTCATCGGCGTGCCGCCGTCGTCGATCGTGGCGAAGACATTGTCGTTGTTCAGCAGTTTGTTCATCGCCTGCACGGCGCGGGGGACGGTGATACTGGTTATCCTCCACGATGTATTTGATCTTGCGGCCGTTTACGCCGCCTTTGGCATTGGCTTCGTCGAACGCCATGCGAACGGCGTCGCTGTTGTTGACGCCCTGGACGGCGGTCACGCCCGACAGGTCGGTGATGGTGCCGATGACGATTTCCGTATCGGTCACACCGCGGACGGGATCGGCGGCGTGGGCGACCGAGGCGGTCAGCAGCAAACCACCGGCAATGACTGGCAACCAGCCGCTTTTAGGCATCAATGGCATCGTTTATTCCTTCCCTGGCCCAGTCGTGGAATTACGACCGGGTGTATTGATTGGCGCAGTGACGTTAGCCGGGTATTTGTTGGGTAGAAAGGCCTCGGGTCCGGGAAGGTCCGGGCTCTGCCCGGGCCCGCAAAGGGCCGGCGGCCCTTTGATCCCGTTACTCGATCGTCTGGCCATGGCGGATGCGGGGTGGCGGCTTGATCCTGCCTTATACCATCACGATTGGCCGGACCGGCGCGCCGGTGGCGCCGCGGATCTTGGTGGCGAGCAGAATGAAGCACGCGGCGTATAGGCGCGCCGCCGCCAGTTCCTCCAGCGCCAGGTTCTCGATCAGGTAGACGCCGCACTCGGCCAAGGCAAATTGGTGTACCGGCATCATCACGGTTTTGTCGGGATTGGGCAGCACCTCGACCGCCATGTTGTCGGCGCCGATCGCGACAATGCCCTGGTCGATCAGCCATTTGGCCGCGGGGACGTCGATGCCGGGTTCGCCTTCCAGGTAGCGGGCGTTGTCGATGCCGAAATAGCGGCCCCAGCCGGTGCGGATCAGCGCGATGTCGCCGGGCTCGACCGCGAAGCCACCCGCGTCGGCCGCGCGTTTCAGGTCGTCCGGGGTGACCGTCTGACCGGGGGACAGGTGGGTCGCACCGCCGACGTCGAACAGGACGGCACGGGTGATCATGGGCGGCGCGTGCTCGATCCCCAGCCGGTCCAGGCCCCAGTCGGTGACCACGTCGGCGGCGGCGTTGCTGTTGTAGAGCATGTCGCCGTTGGAGAAATGCCCGAGCGCGTCGATGTGGGTGCCGACATGGGTGGTCATTTCGATGCGCTCGAGGTTGGTGCCGGCATCGTTCGTCGCACCCAGTCTTGCGCCGGCGCTTGATGGTGTCGCGCCAGGAGCCGAAGATCGACATCAGGAAAGGCGTCTGGTTGGGTGCCATGTACGGCGCGCCCATGAAGATCTCGTGGCTGACGTCGTAGATACGGCCCTGGCGGACCGACGCCAGGGCGGCCAGGCGCTTTTCCACCGTCAGTAGATTGGCGGCGCCGATCTGGTCGGCTGGGCCCCATTGTGCGTGGCTATGGATCAGGTTTGACATGTTGGTGTTCCGCTTCCCCGGTTGGCCATATCGTGCCACTGCTGTACCTTGTTGGGCAACCGACCAAGAATTCGCAGGGGAACGTTCATGCATAAGATCTCATCTCGCCGCACGCTGCTGCAGGCGGCTGGAGGCCTGGCCGGCATTCTGGCAAGCGGGCGGGCGCCGGTGTTCGCGCAGGCCGTGCCGAAGAAGATGCAGATTGCCGCGGTCAATCCAGTGCCGGAATCGGGCGCCATTGCGCTTGACTGGTTCGCCAAGGCGCTCACTGATCGAACCAAGGGTGAGTTGGATGTCAGCTACCATGGCGGCACGCTGCTGACCAAGGAGATCGACATCATGAACGCGGTCAAGGCGGGGAATATCGCCATGGGCAACCCGGGCGGGGCGTCCGCTACGTTGTTCCCGGAGATGGGGGTGTTCCTGGTCGGCTACCTGATCAACAGTTACCAGCAGGCCTATACTATTCTGAACGGCAAGGTCGGCGATGATCTGGATCGGACCTTTCAGCAGAAATACGGCGTCAAGGTGATGTTATTACTTCGACTACGGGTTCCGGCATGTCTGGAATGCCAAGCGGGCGATCAACGTGCCGAAGGATCTGCGGGGGCTGAAAATCCGCGCCCAGCCGTCGAAGGTTTTCGCCGATACCGATCAACAGCCTGGGCGCGGTGGCGGTGCCGCTTGGATGGGCCGAGGTGATCACCGCGGCGCAGCAGGGTGTGATCGATGGCGCCGACCTGCCGGTCGTGAACATGGTGCCGCTGAAGGCGTACGAGGTCTCCAAATACTATTCGCTGACCGGCCACAACTATGGCGCGACGCTGATCGCGATGAACTTGCAAGATGTGGAATGACCTGCGCCCCGAGCAGCAGAAACTGGTGCTGGACACGGGGCGGGAGGCGCAGGGCGGTGGTTCGCAAGGTGACCGAGGATGTCGATACGCTGGCAAGCGCGAAGGAGCAGCTTGAGCCGCGCGGCATGATCGTCAACCAGCCTGATCCGGGGCCGTTCATCGACATTGCCAAGCAAAAGCTGTGGCCGCATATACGAAAAGCAACTACAGCGGGCTGTGGGAGCAAATCGTCTCCACCAAGGTCTGAAGTTGATGCGGGTGCTGTTGTTGCTGCCCAAGGTGATCCTGGGCGGCCTGGTGCTGTTCGCGATCGGCGTCATGCTGTACGGCGTCTTCGCGCGCTATGTCATGCTGCCGATCACCGACTGGCTGGATGTCGATCCGCCGAACTTCTTCTGGGTGGAGGAGGTCGGTGAAACGACGCTGGCCTGGCTGACCATGATCGGCGCGGCCATCGCGGTGAAGGAACGGAGCCACTTCGCACTCGATCTGATATCGCATCGGTTGTCGGCGCGGTCGCGGGCGGCGCTGCATATTTTGCACAACCTCATCATCGCCGGGTTTGCCGGCCTGGTGGCCTGGCAGGGCTACAAGCTGGTGCTGCTGAACGGCATGCTGACCTCGCCGGCGCTGGAAATCAGCCTCGGCTGGCTCTATGCCTCGACCGTCGTCGGCGGCATCCTGATGGCGCTTTACGCACTGGACGCAGCGCGGCGCCCGGCGGGTCCCGACACACTCGTTTGCCGACGTGCGGGAGTAGGTATTGTGGTGCTTCTTGCGACCCTCGCCACGTTCCTGATTTTGCTGATTCTGTCGTTGCCGATCGTGTTCTGCCTGGGGGCGGCGGGGGTGATCGGCCTGCTGACGGCGGGGCTGCCGCTGCAGCAGCTTGGCTCGACCATTGTATCGGCCTCGCAAAGCTGGGTGTTGCTGGCGATCCCGTCCTTCGTGTTCGCCGGTTCGCTGATGGAGCGGGCCGGGATGTCGACCGCGCTGGTCGAACTGGCGCGGGCGCTGGTCGGCTGGCTGCGCGGCGGCCTGGGCATGTCGGTGATCGTGGTGTCGTATTTCTTCTCCGATATCTGCGGTTCGAAGATGGCGGAGGTCTCGGCGCTGGGATCGGCGCTGATGCCGTCGCTGAAGCAGGCCGGCTATCGCGCGGAAGACGGGGCATCGTTGATCGCGGCGGGCACGGCGATGGGGATGCTGGTGCCGCCGGCGATCTTCATGATCGTGATCAGCGCGGTGACCAACCAGTCGGCGGTGGCGCTGTTCCTGGCCGGGTTCATTCCGGCGGCGACGATCGGCGCCTGCCTGTGCGTGCTGGTGCTGATCCAGGCGCATATCCTGCATTGGCCGAAGGATACCCGGACCAGCTTCGCCCGGGTGCTGAAGGCGTTGAAGAATGCCGCGGTGCCACTGGTGATTCCGGTGGTCATCCTGGGCGGCTTCTACATGGGGGCGTTTACCGCGACCGAGGCTGGCGCGATCGTCGCGCTTTACTCGCTGCTGGCGGCGAAGTTCTATTATCGAAATGTAACCTGGATGCAGGTGCTGCAGCTGGCCTACGAGGCCGGGGTGCTGACCGGTGTGGTGGTGTTCCTGCTGGCCGTGGCGACCATCTTTCAATACCTGATGGGCTTGTCCGGCGCGCCGGAATTCCTGGGCTGGATGCTGGGACCGCTGGAGAGCCGGCCGTGGCTGTTCCTGACCGGTGTTGCGGTGATGACCCTGCTGTTCGGCATGGTGCTGGAGGGATTGCCGGCGGCCGTGGTGCTGATCCCGGTGGTGTTTCCGATCGCGATGAAGATCGGCATCCACCCTGTGCATTTCGATATCGTGCAGACCGCGGCGGTTGGGATCGGGTTGTTTACGCCGCCGCTGGGTGTGGGATTGCTGATGGCGCTGCGGTTCGCCGACATCTCCGTCGGCCAGCATGCCAAGGCTTACATGCCTTACTTGCTGGCGCTGATGATCGGACTGATGTTCATCATCTGCATCCCGGAGCTTTCGTTGTTTTTGCCGCGCAGCGCTGGGTTGATCAAATAGGTTGGCCGGTGCGGTCGCCTGGGGCTGGGCAGCGCGGCATTACGCAGACATGGTTGCGGCATGTCTGATATGAAATCCCTCTCCAGCACCCGCCTTTGGCTGCTGCTGGCCGCCGCGTTCGGCACGTTCTCCATCGGCGCCGGCTTCATGCACGCCTACACCGTGTTCCTGGTGACGTTCATCGAGGCGTTCGGCTGGAGCCGAGCGGAGGTCTCGCTGGCGTATTCGGTGTCGCAGATGGTGAACGGGGTCAGTTCGCCGCTGGTCGGCTGGCTGGTCGATCGGCTTGGGCCACCACGGCTGATCCTGATGGGCGGGGCGCTGCTGACGGTCGGGCTGCTGGCGAGTTCGCTGGGCCACGCAGCTTTGGCACATGGTCGTGCTGTACGGCGTGGTGATGACGCTGGGGGCGAACTGCCTGGGGCTGGTGGTGTTCGTGCCGCTGCTGTCGCGGTATTTCGTGCGCAACCGCGGCATGGCGGTCTCGGTCGTGCAGTCGGCGAACGGCTTCGCCCGGGCGTTCTCGGCGCCGTTGACGACGATGATGATCTCCGGCCTGGGCTGGCGCGGCGCCTATCTGTGGCAGGGCGTGTTCATGGGCGTCATCCTGCTGCCGCTGGCGTCGTTGTTCCGCGGGATCGGACAGAGCGGCCGTCCGTCGGGTCGGCGGACGCCGAAGGCTGGACGGTCCGGCAGGCGGTGCGCACGCCGCATTTCTGGCTGCTGTTCGCGGTCTATATGTTCACCGGCCTGGGCAGCTTCCTGGTGGCGCTGCATCAGTTGGCGTTCGCGGTGGATATCGGGTTCGACAAGCTGTACGCCGCCGGCGTGCTGGGCATGGGGGCGTTCCTGTCGCTGCCGGGGGTGATCATCACCGGCACGCTGTCCGATTATATCGGGCGCGAGCTGTCGGCGGTGGTCACCTATGGCACCTCGATCCTGGGCGTGGTGTTCGGGCTGATGATCACCTCGCCCGACCAGCATTTGCTGCTGTGGCTGCATGCCTGCTTCTTCGGGCTGACCTGGGGCGCGCGAGGGCCGGCGATCACCGCCAAGACCGCCGACCTGTTCCCCGGCCCGAACCTCGGCGCTATCCTGGGCGTGATCACGATCGGCACCGGGCTGGGCGCGGCGGGCGGGTCCTGGCTGGCCGGGTTCGTGTTCGACACCACCGGCAGCTACCGGGTCGCGTTCGGGCTGTCGATCGTGTTCTACGTCGCCGGCAGCATCGCGTTCTGGGCGCTGCGCCGGCCGCCGGCGTTACGCGCATAGGAGGTATTTAGATGCTGTTTCTGGTGATCAGCGAACCCCGGCCGGAGCCACCGTCCAGCGTCACCGCGGCGCGACAGCGCTACTGGACCTGGATCCAGCCGTTGATCGATACCGGCGAGGTCCGGTCGGTGCACGCCAAGGTGGGGCGCGGGGCGGTGGTGCTGTTCGACGTCGCGTCCAACGAGGCACTGCATGCGCACCTGAATGCCTGGGCCGACATCATTCCGGCACGGTTCGAGGTGCATGCGCTGATCGATCCGTCGAATGCGCGGCGGTTCCTGGCTGAACAGGGAGCGGCAGGGTAGGGGCGTTATGGTTTTGGCAGGTGACCCAGGGTGGTGCGGCTTGACCGGGCGCGTTGGGCCATGAGCTCGGGCACGACCCAAAGCGCGCCTGCCACGAACCAATCCGCGTCGGGGTTGGACGTCACGGGCGGCTGTATTCTTGCCTATCGGCTGTTCGACGTTGCCTACGCCATCGACCTGGCGGGTTGCTGAAGAGACCTGGGCGCGGACCGTGCGTACCGGAAGCTCGCGCGGACGGTTGACGACGCACGCCGCCGAAGGCGGTGGCATTCGGTGTGCCACCGGTGGCGATCGGGCTCGGGACCATTACGCTGCCGCTGCTGGATGGGCCGGTTCAGGCAACGGTGACCGCGCGACTTTACGACTTCGGCGTGGTCAGCATCGCGCTGCGGGTGCCGGTGGAGGATTTGTCCTGGGCGGCGTTCACCGAACGGCTGAATGCCGTGGACCTTGCTGTCGGCCTGGCGCCGGCCACGTCACTGTGGACTGACCTGTTGAACCGCATCCGCCACGGCATAGGCGACGCGCTGGTGCGTCCCATTCCATCAACGCTGGAGGAAGACTACCTGGTCGGCGTCGCCAATTCCTTCAGCGAGAAGGTGACGGCCGAGGACTTGCTTGCCCGGCTGGACCTGGTTCCTCTGCTGTCCGGCGAACAACGCCCGCTGTCGGAGGCGGCACGCCGGGATCTGCTGCGGCAGCAATATTCCTACTACACCGACGACCTGGTGGTTCTGGCCTGGGATCGTGCCTTTATCTATGAGCCGCGGGGCGATGCCGATGTCATCGACGTGCTGGAAGTGGCGAATGCCCAGTTGCTGGAGATGCGGTATTACGACGAACTTCTGGATGCCGAACTGCCGCGGATGTATGATCTGGTGGAGGCGGCGCAGCGGCGCTGGACATTGCCCGGTGCGCGGCGCTTCGCCGATCTGGCTCGGCGGCTTTATACTCTGGTCGCCGAAGTAACGGAACTGACGGAGAAAGTGGATAACGCGCTGCAGGTGACCGAGGACGTCTATCTGGCGCGCATCTATGCGGCAGCGCTGGAGTTGTTCCGGGTTCCCACCGTCAGCGCAGCGGTGGACCGGAAGTTGTCGATCATTCGGGATACCTATACGGCGCTGTATGATGAGGCGTCGAGCAGCCGGTCGGAACTGCTGGAGATTATCATCGTGGTGATGATCGCGGTCGAGATCGTTTTGGCGGTGATCCGGTAGCGGTGGCTGCTTTCCGATACTTCGGCGATCCTCGCGGGGAGCGCCGTGGTCTGATTTACAACGAAGTCGTTTCTGCTTAACGATAGTGGTCATACTCATGGGCAGAATTGAAGGACGTCATCTGATGCCTGGCTGGTTTTTCCGTGTGGCCTTCGCTGTCCTGGTCGTGGCGGCAGTTTTCACAAAATGCGCTGGCGCGGCCGATTTCACCTCGAGCAAGGACGACCCGGACCTCAGTAAAGTGCGGGCGGCGATCAAAGTGAAGAATTATGATGCGGCGCTGGCCGATTTGAAGGGCATGGTCGTCACGTATCCGCAGCCGGATGTGTTCAGCCTGATGGGTTTTGCGCTGCGCAAGACGGGCGACCGCGCGCAGGCGATGACTTACTATCGCAAGGCACTTGACGCTGATCCAACTCATCGAGGGGCGCTGGAGTATCAGGGCGAGCTTTTCGTGGAACTTGGTCAGGTCGACAAGGCGAAGGAGAACCTTGTGAAGCTTGATCGTCTATGCGCGTCCGGGTGTGAGGAACAAGAGGACCTCAAGGAAGCGATTGAACACGCGCCCGGGGGCAAGTAACGGCGGCGGTCAGGTCTATGGGGCGTTTCTACTGGGATTGGACTGTGGCGAGGGCCGATCCAACGGGCGGGACCGTGAGATTGTATCCACCAGGCGTTCATTAGGCGGGCCGGTTCACCCGGCGCTTGGGACCCAAGCGCCGGGATCGGAACCGCCAGGGCCCCGGTTAGCCGGCCTTTACGTATCCATAGGCGGCGTTACTCGGGGCGCCGCCGTCGCCGAGGTAGGCTGCTCTTCTTCTGGCGATGCCGTCGCCTGGGAGATCGTTTTCGGCGGCACGCATGTCGAGGTGATAGTGACGGGCACCGTTGTAACCAAGGATAGCGCCCTTTACTGGACCTTCGGCCGCGCCAAGCGGGGCAAAGCCGTGCTTCTTCTGCATATCTTCGGGGATTTCCAGTCGCCGGAACGCTTCGATCTGCCATTGCGGTGAGCCGTACCAGACTGAGTCAGTGCCCCAGAACACATGGTCGTAACCGAGCCCCTTGATCAGTGTGCCCATCATCGCGGCGCAGAAGCGCGGGTTGGTGACCGCTGACACCGCGAAGCTGGTGCCGGTATCGGCGAACACGTTGGTGACGCCATGTTTCGCCGGGATTGCGGCGAGGTCGGACACCCAACGGATATAGCCGGTACGGTCGAATTCAGCGAGGTCGTCGGTGGGGTTCTCCTGAAATGCCCGCAGTGCCCCATGATAGATAATGAAGTTGATCTGCGGCCAGTCCTTTGCGGCCTTGGGGACATCGTCGACATTGGCATAGCGCCAGGCGCCGCCGGGAATCGAGGTTTCATAGTCTTTCGGCAGCAAGCCTTTGTGGATGCAGATATTGGTTATACCTGCCCTGACGGCTTTTTCGTAGAACGGGTACATGATCTTTTCATCGTCCAGCCGGAACGGATACTTTGTGGTCTGCGGGCTGAGCGGATCGCCAATCGTGTAGCCCTTCCAGCTTGTCGGCTTGACGACTTCGATGACCCGGTCGACTTCTTCCATCCAGCCCGGTTGGTTGGGGGTGAACAACGAATGGAATAATAGCCGGCGGGTTCCGGCGATGCCGTTCACGGTCTCGCTTGCCTGTTTGATCTGGTCGTTGGTCAGGAACCACTTGGTGGGGTCGTCGAATGGCGCGCCGCTCAAGAGGCCGATTTTTGTATCGCTGTCGAAGTAGATCTCTTTTAGGAAATTGGCGAATTTGTAGCGTTCGAGCCCCATGCCGACGGACTCTTTCTTCATGTCCGGGTTCCAGTTTTCCGCGGCGTAGTGCGCGAGCCCCATGAGGCCGGCGAAGGGATAATCGTCGCGAACGAAATGAAGTTGGTCGTCGAAGATGAACTGGTTGGCCAGAGAGGACGACCGGGCGGCGGCGGCCTCGGGCTCTTTCGCTTCGGCCGGGTTGACTTTGAACAGCGGCCCGAACACGTCGTTCATGGCGACGAAGGCTGCGGCCATACCGCAGCCGGTGCGCAGGAACTGGCGCCGGTCCAGACCGAGCTTACGGCCTGTCTGGTCGGCAAAATCCTTGAGCCGGCCTTCGACTTTTCGCTGATCGGCGGTCTGTGGCAGAGGGTTGAATTCGCCATTCGACACCATTTGCATCGGTACCGGCGACGAAAAGGCCGCGCTTTCCGCGGGTGAAAGTTGATCGAGCTCACGCTTGCTTAGGAAACTGCCCATTGCTTTTCTCCCCCTTGTTTTTTAGTGAACGCGTAGCATCCACGGCGCGGGGTCGTCCAACAGGTATACAGCCCAAGCTCGACAGGTGTTTGGCCGAGGCCCGCCCTTGGTATTCTTATTTCCGGATGAGCGTTGCAAGCAGCGCACTATCTGTCAAGCGGTGGTGTCGTTATGCTCGCCTGCTTGGTGTGCGGCTGTTCCAACCAATATCCAGGAGCATTTGGAACCAGTTCCTAAGCAGGCTTTCCCAGGTCGCCCCACGCTTCGCATGACGCAAACCGTTGGTATTGACGCCTGCTTAGCGTCGTCATTGCGCGCAAACCGCGGACGGTTTGCTTAGAACCGCACGGTCACGCTGGCGATGAGGCGACGTTCCACCGGCGGGGCGGCTGTCTGATAGAGCCGAGACGTGTTAAGCTGCTGCCCGGTGAGCGCCAGTGTCACGTGATCGGTCAGCTTGTAGGCGGCGCGGCCGTTGACGGTGATGTAGTTGCGGACCTCGACCGGCTGCAGATAGAAGCCGACACCGGTGGGGCGGAAATCGCGATAGCTCGACTGCCAGCGTCCCTGCATGTCCAGTTCCACCTGGTTCCAGGTGTAACCGATGCCGCCACTGACGACGTTGCGTGGCACGCTCAAGGCGTAGTCAATCGAGCTGGTTGGCGAAGCCCAATGGTTCAAGGTGGTATGATCCGTTGTTGTAACAAGCGCATAACTGGCGTTCCAGCGTACGCCCGCGGGCGATTGTCCGCGCAGGTCGAACTCGCCGCCGAACGCGTCGCTACTGCCGACGTTCGTGGTTGTCAGCAGCGGAATTCCGGCGGGCGTGAACCGCAATGCCGACGAAAGTGGCTGGCTGATGAGGTCGTCGTTACGCTGCGCGAACACGGCTGTTCGCATCGTGGCGTGCCAGATCGGCAGGGTGCGATCATAGTCCAGCTCGATATTGTGCACGATTGTCGGTCGCACCGCCGGACTGCCGGAGACGACCAGCGACCCTAGCGTGCCGAAGGCGTTTTGCTGGCCGAAATCCAACAAACTTGGCAGTTGCACGCCGCGTGCGACCATCAGGCGCAGCGTGTCCTGCTCGGTTACTTCATAGACAAGACCGGCGTTGAAGCTGACAGCGGTCAGCGTCGCCTGATCGTAATCCGCCTGGGTGAACCCCGAACCGGGCGCCAGGGTGCCGGTGTAGTTCAGGTTCAACCTGTCGACGCGGACTGCGTTGGTGAGTGAAAGGTCAGGGGTGATCTGCCAGTTCCACATCGCGTCTGCGGCGTAGACCTGGTAGCCGATTGTTCCCGCCACGAACCCGGGGGATGTCAGGCTGTTGTTCCGGTATTCCAAACCGATGCGGAGCGTGTGATCAGCTGCCAGCTTCGTCAACAGGTTCGACTGCACGACATACAGATCCTGTTGGTACCAATTCGGCTCCGTAATATCTGGCGCACCGTAGATGCTGGCCAGAGTCTCGTTACGGTAGGCACTCAAGCTAAGCAGGCCTAGCGCGGTGTCGACGCTGCCACCGGCGCGAAGTGAGTTGGTGCGCCGCTCCGTCGTGTCAAAGGTGCCGGTAAAGATCGCTTCGGAGTACCGGGTGTTGGCCGCGCTCGCCTCGAGAAAGACTTCGGCGTTCGGCGCGGGTCTGGCCTTTGCGTCGATACTGAATGTGTCGACGTGCGGCGACAGGAGCGTCTCGGCATAGACTGGGACCAATCGACCGGGAGCAAACTCACTGGCCACAAGGCCGCCCGCCGATAGTCGTATGCCGGCTGCGTTTCCAATCTGGCTGGTGCCGACGACCGAACCGCTGAAATTATGCTGTGTGCCAGCGCGCAGGCTGGCGACGTTGATGTTATCGTGGATGGGGTCATAGGTGATGATGTTGATGACACCGCTGACTGCATTAAAGCCGTACAGCGCCGAGTTCGGCCCTTTGATCACCTCGATCTGCCGGATTTCGTCCATTTGGACGGGGATGTCCGGCCAGGCCACGTGGCCATAGGCCTGTTCGAACACCTCACGGCCATTCACCAGCACCAGCAGGCGCGGGTTGTATGGCTGGTCATAGCCGCGGATCCCGACGTCGACATCGGCGATGCCATAGCGGTGGACGTAGACGCCGGGCAGGAACTCCAGCGCGTCGGGGATTGTCGTGGCGCCGGAGCGGCGGATGTCGTCCTGGGTGACGATATCGATGTTGGCCGGCGCTTCGGACGCGAGTTGAGGATGGCCGGTCGCGGACGACGTGACGGGTTCGTTGAAGATCTGCGCAAGAACGCCACTGTCGGGCGACTGAGCGAGCGCGGAATGGCCGACCCCGAGGAGGCCGGTGATGCAGATGACGCGGATCGCCGCGTGTGCGGGACGGCGGCTCATTGTTCGTGCACCATCATCCGGAAGGCCGTGGCGAAGCCAATGCCGGATTGGCGGACGGCGTCACGGTTGACGAAGATCTCGACCTTGCGGGAAGAGCGGATCGCCATGGTGCAATGGCCGGTACGGACCGCATCGACATCGGCCGTGACGCACAGCACGTGATGGGCGTTCGCGGCCGCGATCACCCGTTCGCCGTCGACGCCATCAGCGGTGATGATCAGTTGGAAATCCGAGGTATCCAGTGCCTCGGCGCCGACGACGCGCGTGGTTACCGACACCCCGCCGAGCTGCATTTTGTTGAGGTAACCGGCGAGACCTTCGGCGTCACGGCGGGAGTCGAGGTTGCCGGGGCTGTAGACGATCGCGACGACAGACGGGGCGGTCAGCGGTGGCTCGAGGAATGTGAGGGCTTTGCCGAGGATCTGCAGCTCCTCCGCCTGCAGCGAGGCCGCGTTGCAGGGGTTCGCGGCCAGGCTCGCAATCGCGAGACCAGCGGCGAGCCGGTGCAAGACGGAACGTGGCGGGATGGGTAGCCTGATCACCGGGTATTCCGCTCCTTAAGCGAAGGCAGAATGACGTCAAATCGTTAACAAAGCGTGAAGGTTTTGTCGCCAAGCGAGCCGGCCGCGGTTAACCCATGATTCACTGTTTGCCGCCAAAGTGCCGGTGGAACTCTTGGGCGCGACGTGAATGGACGAACTTCTGGCCGGCGCGACCTGGCATAGCGCGGTGTGGTTGCTGATTGCTGGTTTGATCAGCTTGGGGGGTAGCCTCCTGGCTCTTCGCGGCCGTGCATCCGGCAAACCCGCCAGGCTGGTTGTGGCCCCATCCGCCTGGGCCCTGGCGTCATGGTGGCGGGCGGTGCCCCTGGCACTTACCAGCGCGGCCGTGTTCCTGGCCTGCTTTGAGGTCTTCTACCAGCACCTGGGTTTGCATTTTCCGATCGTGTCCGTGGCCGAAGGCTGGACGTTGCAAGCGATCGCGGCGGCCTTTGCCACGCTGATCGCGGCACGCGGCACGCGCAACATCCGTAACGTCGCCTTGTCCGGCGCGCTGCTGTCCGGCGGCACGTCGTGTATGCTGTTTATTATCATGAGCGGGCTCGCTGCGCCCGCTCCGCTTGGTTACGATCTGCGCGGCATCGTTATTGCCATGGCCGCGAGCGGAACGCTTGCCGCGATCGGGTTCTGGCTGGCGGGCGGCTACTGGCAGGACGAAATCCAGGCCGGCTGGAAACAGCATCTCACGGCAGGCGCCTTCATCGCCGCGAGCCTGATCCTGGTGTGCGGGGGTTCGCTCGCATCGATCCTGACGTTCTCCGACTGGAGCCTGCAGATCGAGACGCCGCATGGCTTCGCGTTCCAGCCGATCGTCGTGGTATTTGTTTCTGAATCGGCGGTTACGGCGGTGCTGGGATTGATTGGCGCGGCGATTGATCACCGGGCCGCGAGTCTGATCGATCGCGAGAATGAACGGCTGCGGGAGCTGGCCGAGAGCACGTTCGAAGCGCTGGTCATTCATCGCGGCGGCATCGTGCTGGATGCCAACCAAGTGTTCTGCAGCCTTGTCGGCAAGCGTCTGGTGGCGGTCAAGGGCGAAAGATTTGCGACATTTCTGTCGGAGGTGGCGGAGCTGACGCAGGACGAGACGTTGGCGCCGGCTGATCTTCCGGGCGGCGAATACCAGATCATCGCGGCCGAAGGCCATCGCCTGCCAGTAGAGGTGCTGTCCCGGGCGATCGCCTTCGCGGGTGGTCCCGCCGTTGTCACCGCCCTGCGTGACATCAGTGAAAGGCAGGCCGCGGAAGCCAAGATCCGGTTCCTGGCCCATCACGACGTGCTGACCGGTTTGCCCAATCGATCGCAATTGCACGACGTGATTGCCTCGCACCTGATACAGTCAAAGCAGTCCGCACAATCGGTGGCGGTGCTTTGCCTGGATCTCGACCGGTTCAAGACGGTGAACGATACTTTCGGGCATCAAGCGGGCGACCGGCTGCTGCGTCAGGTGGCGGAGCGGTTGCTGGACTGCCTCCGCCCGGTGGATGCGGCGGCGCGCATCGGCGGTGACGAATTCATTTTGCTGGTGTCGGGCATCACTCGCCCGGATTCGGTCGCGACCCTGGCCCGGCGACTGATCGATACGCTGTCCCAGCCGTTTGACCTCGGCGAATTCGAAGCTCGGATCGGCGCCAGTATTGGCATCGCGGTCGGACCCAGGCACGGCACGACCGCTGAAGTGCTGATCAAGAATGCCGATATCGCGCTGTACAAGGCCAAGGCCAACGGCCGTGGCGGGTTCTGCTTCTTCGAGAGCGGCATGGACCAGGTGCAGCAGGAGCGTCGCGCTCTGGAGCAGGATTTGCGCGAGGCCGTTGCCGATGAGGCGTTCGAGCTGGTGTTTCAACCGCAATTTGCCGCGGTCACCAGGAAGGTCGTTTCATTCGAAGCACTTGTGCGTTGGAAGCATGCTGCGCGGGGTGACGTGCCACCAGCGGAATTCATTCCGCTGGCAGAAGCGACTGGCCTGATCGTGATCTTGGGGCGTTGGGTGTTGCAAGCCGCCTGTCTTGCGGCACGATCCTGGGCAACGCCCTGTGTCGTTGCGGTCAACGTGTCGCCACGGCAGTTTATTGGCGACGACTTCGCCGACACGGTTGAAGCGGTGCTGAGGGAAACCGGTCTGCCGGCTGACCGGCTGGAACTGGAGATCACCGAGTCGGTGATGATCCATGAAGCGGAGCGCGCATTGCGCAGCCTGGTACGGTTGAAATCGTTGGGTGTGCGTCTGGCGCTGGACGATTTTGGCACCGGCTTTTCCAGCCTGTCGAATTTGCAGCGGTTCCCGTTCGACAAGGTCAAGATCGACAAGTCGTTTATTCATGACCTGATCGAGCAGGAAAGCGCCCGGGCGATCGTCGGCGCCATTCTGGCGATGAGCCACCAGCTCAATCTCGTTGTCACGGCCGAGGGGGTGGAGACCGAGGCGCAGCTGGTCTTGTTGCAGCAGCAGAATTGTGACCTTATTCAGGGATACCTCCTGTCCCGCCCGATCCCGATGGACGCGGTGCCGGCGTTTCTCGCGACGCATTCGGGGAACCCGCAGGTCGTGCGGCGGTTGTCCACGCGGTCGTCGCCGGATGCGGTGATGAGTTCCTGACGGTTTGACCGGCCCGGTTGGGCCGCGACCCGGGCTTGGGGTGGGTACGGACCAGACCCGTGAGGTCGGTTTCAGTCTTTGGCCACGGTGCAGGGTTCCGGCGGTGTCTGACGTAACGTAGTGCCTGGCAATCGGTTTTTGCGCGACAGGACTACTCACCGCGGTCCCGTCCCGCGCTATAACCCCTCCATGCCTGTGTTTGAACCGCGCGCCAATCCGATCCTGCTTGGTCACCTCGATGCCGAGGCGACGATACTGGAGGCCATCCGGACCGGGCGAATGCACCACGCCTGGCTGATCACCGGGCCGGAGGGTGTTGGCAAGGCCACGCTGGCGTATCGGTTTGCGCGACGCCTTTTGGCTGGGCGGCCCGGCGGCGAGCGAACTGGCGACACCCTGGCGCTCGATCCGCTCGACCCGGTATTCCGGCGGGTTGCGGCTGGGTCGCACGCCGACCTGCTGACCATCGAACGGGTCTTCAACGAGAAGACGAAACGCATGAAGACGCAGATCGCGGTCGAGGATGTCCGCAAGATCAATGGCTTCATGTCGCTGACGCCGGCCGAGGGCGGCTGGCGCGTCGTCGTCGTCGATGGCGCCGAGGAGCTGAACCAGGCGTCCGCCAATGCGCTGCTGAAGATCCTGGAGGAACCGCCGCCGCGGGCCATTCTGCTGCTGGTTTGTTCGGCGCCCGGTCGGCTGCTGCCCACCATCCGCAGCCGCTGTCGCCGGCTGCGCCTGACGCCGCTGGCGGACGAGGCGATGGCGGAGCTGTTGGCGCTGTATCTTCCCCAGCTCGAGGCGGACGAACGGGGGCGGCTGATCACCCTGGCGGAGGGTTCGCCGGGGCGGGCGATCATGCTGGCGGAGGATGAGGGGTTGAAGATCGCGATGCTGGTCGACAAGCTGCTGTCCGACCTGCCGGCGGTCCCGGTGTCGCGCGGGTACGAGATCGCTGATTTCCTCGGTCGCAGCGAAACCGGCTTTTCGACCTTCATGGATCTGGTGCGCGCCGGTGTGGCGGCGGCGGTGCGGGAAAGCGTGCGGGGCAGGGCGGATCCGGATCAGGAGAAGCTTGTCGCGTTGCGCCCGCTTGATGCCTGGGGCGAGCTGTGGCAGGGGCTGACCAAGCTGCAGGATGAGACCGAACGCTTTGCCCTGGACAAGCGTCAGGCGATTGTCGCTGGGATCGGCATGTTAAGTGGTCCCGTCTCGAACAGCCTTGTCTGAAGAAGAAGATCAATGACCCAGAGCTTCTACGTCACGACCCCGATCTATTACGTGAACGGTGCACCGCATATCGGCCACGCCTACACTTCCATCGCGGCCGACGTGATGGCTCGGTTCAAGCGGCTGGACGGTTACGACGTTTTCTTCCTGACCGGCACGGATGAGCATGGGCAGAAGGTGGAGCAGGCGGCGGCCGAGGCCGGTGTCGATCCGCAAACCTTCACTGACCGGGTATCCGCCGATTTCCGGGCGATGACCGATGCCATGGGGGTGTCCTACGACGACTGGATCCGGACCACGGAGGCGCGGCACAAGGTGTCATGCGCCGAGCTTTGGCGGCGGATTGACCGGAATGGCGATATCTACCTGGGGCATTATGAAGGGTGGTATGCGGTTCGGGACGAAGCGTTCTACGACGAGAGCGAGCTGACGCAACGGCCGGACGGAACACGCGTGGCACCGAGCGGCGCGCCGGTCGAGTGGGTGCGGGAGCCGTCGTATTTCTTCCGGCTGTCGGCGTTCGCAGGATCGGTTGCTGAAGCTTTACGAGGAAATCCGTCGTTCGTGGCGCCGTCGTCACGCCGCAACGAGGTGATCAGCTTCGTCAAGGGCGGGCTGCGGGATTTGTCGATCAGCCGCACGACATTCAACTGGGGCATCCCGGTTCCCGATGCGCCGGGCCATGTGATGTATGTCTGGATGGATGCGCTGAACAACTACGTCACGGCGTGCGGCTTCCCGGACGAGAATGCGGCGCGATGGAAATTCTGGCCGGCGGACGTGCATTTCGTCGGCAAGGACATCATCCGTTTCCATGCCGTCTACTGGCCGGCGCTGTTGATGGCCGCCGGTTTGCCGCTGCCGCGGCGGGTTTCCTCCAACGGCTGGTGGCTGATGGACGGCGAGAAGATGTCCAAATCGCTGGGCAACGTGGTCGAACCGCGCAAGCTGGCGGAGATTTTCGGGCTGGATCAGATCCGCTATTTCCTGCTGCGGGAAAAGCCGTTCGGCGCTGACGGGTCCCTGAGCCATGCGGCGATCATCAGCCGGATCAACGTCGATCTGGCGAATGATCTGGGTAACCTGGCGCAACGCACGCTGTCGCTGATCGCCCGCAACTGCGGCGGCGTCCTGCCGGCTCGGGGGCCTGAGACCGAGGACGACACGGCATTGCTGGCCGCATCGGACGCATTGCTGGACAAAGTGCGCGGCCATGTCGATCGAGCAAACCTTTCACGAAGGGCTGGAGGAAATCTGGAAGGTGATCCGGGCTGCCAACGGCTACATCGACCGGCAGGCGCCCTGGGCGCTGAACAAGACCGACAAGGTCCGCATGGGCGAGGTGCTGCGCGTCCTGGTCGATATCATCCGGGTCGTTGCCACCCTGCTGCAGCCGTTCATGCCCGGCAGCATGGCGCGGATGCTTGATCAGCTTGGCGTTGCTCCTGATGCCCGCACGTTCACGGCGTTGCCGCTGCCATTGACGGGCGGGCAGACGTTGCCACCTCCACAAGGCGTCTTCCCCCGTTACGTGGAGCCTGCCGCCTGATGCTTGTGGATAGCCACTGCCACCTGGATTACTTTACGCCCATGGAGTTGCCGGACGTTCTGTCGCGGGCGGCCGCGGCGGGCGTGGGGGAGATGGTGACCATCGGCACCACGCTGGCGCAGTCCGAGCGGCTGCCGCCGATGACCGAGGCGCATGCGAACCTGTGGTGCACGATCGGCGTGCACCCGCACCATGCGGCCGAGGCGCCGATCCCGACGCCCGCCGTGCTGGCGGAGATGGCGCGCCATCCGAGCGTGATCGGCATTGGTGAGTCGGGGCTGGATTACTTCTACGACAGATCGCCGCGGGATGTTCAGGCCGAGAATTTCCGCGCGCATATCCGGGGCGCACGCCTGGCGGGCGTGCCGCTTTGCATTCATGCGCGTGACGCTGACGACGATATCGCTTTGATTCTGAAAGAAGAACGCGACAGGGAAGGGGGGTTCGATTTCCTGCTGCACTGCTTCAGTTCGACGCGACGACTGGCCGAGGCGGCGCTGGAGATGGGGGGCTACGTCAGTTTTTCGGGGATTCTGACGTTTCCGCGGTCGACGGAACTGCGGGAGATCGCATGTGACGTGCCGCTGGACCGGTTGCTGGTGGAAACCGATGCGCCTTATCTCGCGCCGGTGCCGTTTCGTGGCAAGCGCAATGAGCCGGCCTGGGTCGCCCACACCGCGGCGGTGCTCGCCGGGCTGCGCGGCATGACGCCGGAGGCGCTGGCGGATCTGACCACGGCGAATTTTCGTCGGTTGTTCCGCAAGGCCGCCGCATGAAGGTGACGCTGCTGGGAACCGGGGGGTCTGCCGGGGTGCCGATGATCGGCGGCCCGGACGGCGGCGGCGAACTGGGGCGACTGCGATCCCGCCGAACCGAGGAACCGCCGCACGCGGTCCTCGATCGTTGTGGAAACGTTAGATAATCAACGGCTTCTGGTCGATACGTCGCCTGAGATGCGGGGGCAGTTGCTGGATTGCCGGGTGCCGGGTGTGGATGCGATTCTGTTCACCCATGCTCATGCGGACCACATCACGGGCATCGACGACGTTCGTATTCTGAACCGCATCGCCCAGCGTCCTTTGCCGGCCTTCGCCAGCGCCGAAACCCTGGAGGAAATCACCCGGCGTTTCGGCTATGCCTTCAAGCCGTGGGAGCCGCCGCACTTCTATCGTCCTGTTCTTGAAGCAAAGATCATTCGGCCGGGCGATGTGATCGAAGCGGCTGGGCTGTCTGTCCGCGTGTTCACGCAGAACCATGGCCGGGTCGAGACTTTGGGTTTGCGCATGGGCGGGTTCGGTTACTCGACGGACGTGGTGGGACTTGACGATACGGCGCTGGCCGCGCTGGCGGGCGTCGATACCTGGGTCGTCGGCTGCTTCCTGCGCAAAGGGTCGCATTGGACGCACGCCAACCTCGATACCGTGCTTGGCTGGGTTGAGCTGCTAAGACCGCGCCGCACCGTGTTGACCCATATGGGAACGGAAATGGACTGGGGCTGGATGGCGGCCAATCTGCCGGCTGGTGTGGAGGCTGGCTACGACGGCATGGTGCTGGATGTCAGCCAGGTCTTTTCCACGGCTTCCAGCCCGGAAACATGATCACGACCGGTGACCAGAACAGCCTGAACGAGCGGTTGAAGCGAATGTCCATGCGGATCGGCGTGCCGTCTGGCTCGTAGCAGATCAGGGCGCCGCGGCCATCGTCGGTGGCGTCGGCCATGACCTGCTCGATTTCAACGTATTGGCGTGTGCGTTTGCCGATCCACATCAGTTTCCACTGACCGGCCCGGGTGTATGCGTCGGCGCCGGTGGTGTACTGGAACTGACGGTCTTTCGTGTCCTTGATCTGCATGTCGCCGACGCCTGCGGCGAAGCCCCGGGTTGAACCGCCCGACATTTTGCCGGCGACACCAAGCTGGATCCACGGCGATGGTTTTCGCGGCAGCGCGTCAAGCAGCGTGCGGGCATCGTCGGCGCTGAAGGTTTCGTCGTTGCCGTAGATCAGGCGGTCGACGGCGGCGGCGATCACGAAGCGGTCGGACATGGTGTTCGGTTGCCATGAACGTGTGAAAGCCTGCAAGTGGGATCTATGATTTAACATAATATCCATTATGCGGTCCGGGTCCAAGTTCGCAAGTGTTGCGCTAAAAATCAATCTTACGCAACACACCATACCTATGGAGTCCAAGTTGGGTGTTGCGCTACAGCCCTTCGTCACCTAGGTTTCAACCCATGCAATTCAACCTTTCAGCAACCTGGCTGCCACCCTCCCTTTGGGGGCCACTGCTCGTCGACTGCGTGGGCTGTCCGAGGTACTGGCCTCTGGCATGGAGCAAGCTGGCTTCCTCCGAGGTTGCAGAAGGAACGCTGCGGGCGCGGCTTGCAGTGATCGACTGGTTCTACGCTGCTGTACGTGAGCGTATGGGGGGGGCCGATGCTCTGGATGTCATCCTCGCGGAGCTTCAGTTTGAAGAGTTGCAAGCTATTCTGGAAGGCGTGCAACTCGAACTACGAAACCGGAGCGCCGAGGCTGGAACCGACGGTAGCGGAAAATGGCACACCATCCTGAGTTTTATTCGATGGGTTGTTGAGAACAATGCCCGTGCTGGCGGGATGGAGAATTTTGACCGGATTGTTGGCCGCCTCGGCGAGCTGGAACGGCTATATTCGCAACTCCGCCCCCCCCGGCGGCACTGGCGCCCTAAACGAGTACGGTCGCTGCCCGCTGCAGTCATAGAGGATCTGTATGAACTTACGGATCCGTCCTCGCCGCGAAATCCCTTCCGCGGAGAGAGCATTGCCTACCGCAATCGGGCGCTCCATCTGCTGCTGCTCCACCAAGGGCTTCGCCGAGGGGAGGCCTGCTTGTTGACCGCAGACGCGGTAAAGGATGGAACCGATCCCAGAACGGGAGAAATACGACATTGGCTGAATGTTGTTGAATCTGCGGACGCTGCCCTTGATCCGCGTGCCAATAGGCCAGCGATAAAGACCGAACAGAGTGTCCGACAAATTCCGATTTCGGCGGCCCTTGTCGACGCAATAGAAATCTATAGTACTAACTTTCGCGGAAGACAGAATCATCCTTTTCTGTTCGTATCACAGGAAGATCGGCCGCTTGCATTGAATTCGGTAAACTCCTCATATACAACGCTTTCCAGGGCCCTATCAATCAGCGCGAAGAAGGAGCTCATGGATAGACGGGCCGTGGAGACCGTGTCCCCACATGATTTGCGGCATACGGCTGCAGTGTTTCGTCTGAGCGAGTTTATGAACGCTGGATATAGTGCTGATATTGCCTATCAAGCACTCAGGGCATTCTTTGGGTGGTCAGATAGTTCCGAAATGCCGCGTCACTACGCTCGCGCGTACTTTCAAGATCGGCTGAATACCGTCTGGAACACAAAATTCGACATACACATCGAAACACTCCGACGTCTCGACGGAGTTGCAGTAACGTGAGCGGGAATAGCTATACAGAACACCTACAGTCCGCCCCGGATGCTTTCTCTGCCGCAATATCGCGGCTTCCGCCCCTTCCCTCGATTTTGCGGTACTACGATGGTTACCATGACAGAATTCTAACCCTTAGGAAGCCGGAGTTCTTGGATATTTGGCCGGTTGAATTAAACGGACGATCTGTAAACCTAGATTTCTCCGATTTTAGCTTTCCGTGGAGCCGGTTGGTTCAGCAAGCCATGGCGTGGCGGCTAACTAACCAAGCGGTGGGGACGGTTATTACGAATTTGACTGGGATCAGGCATGTCTACTCTCGTCTTGGAGAGTTGCCCTTCAAACAAATTTTTTCGGGCACGATTGCTGAATATCAAGCGTATTGGAATACCGAACTCGCGCCGATACTGGAACAAGGTGAGGCTACCGGGCTTAAAGCAATACTATTTTTTTGCTGCGAGATGAAGATTGGATGTTTTTCTCCAGGTTTTCGGGAATACGTTGGCGCTTTTCATCACCCTGTCGTGGACAAATATGCCTCAGTCCGTTCGGGAGACTGCTTTCTCGGCGCCGACGAAGAGTCAGCAATCGTAAACTATCTGGACGATTTGAGTAGCGGGGCGCAGCTGTCCAAACTCTCCAGCGATGAGCTACGCGATGCTTGCTTGCTTGTGGCGTCATATCAGCATGCAATGCGGCCGATCCAAATGGCAAAGGTAGACAGAGAGGATGTGCGTATCCGGTTGTTGAATGCCACCGACGGTCCTATCGTCCACGTTAGATTTTTTAGGGAAAAGCAAAAAAAGGATGAGAAGCGCACCGCTATGCTACGCCCGATCAAACGAGAATGGGCAGTTCTATACATCCGACTAGCAGAGGTTCGAGATGCGTCCCCGCGTCTCTTCGCGGACAAACGTGCAATACATAATTCTTTTTTTGGCCTAGATCCATTTACGATCAGCATTCGAATTCGTGATATCTGTGAAAAAGTGACTGGTTCGCCCAGGTCGGCGACCGATTTGCGACACACCGCCGCTCAACGCATGGCCGACGCCGGAGCCTCGCACGAGGAACTCGCTGAATTCCTCGGCCATTCGGACACTGACACTGGAAACATCTATTTTACGGCATCCCATACGCAAGCAGGATTGCTGAACAAGGCGTTAGCGATATCACCAGTATACAAGGCCGTGATACAGGCCCACAAAACCAAAACAATCGACAAATCAGCGCTCCTCCGACTCCCTCCAGATAACCAGATCGGCGCTGTACCGCACGGGGTTCCGATTTCGGGGATTGGAGCGTGCAATCTTGGACAGGGCAGGTGCACGAAAAATCCGGTTCTCTCGTGCTATGATTGTCGAAAATTTATTCCGATCAGTGACCCAACCCCACATCGTGAAGTCCTGGACACCCTCCGACCGGTTGTCCGCGAGTTCTATGATGCATCTCGAGGCGAGACTCAGGGCCCGGCTTACACACAGTTACGGCGAACCCTGGAGGCCGTCGAGGAGATAATCGTCGCTGTTACGGAGGTATCGGATGCCAAGAAATAAGAATTTCGATACCTATGTTGAAATGGCAAAGCGAATTGCCGGTGGCCGAGGATTGGCGTGGCCAAGGCCGCCGGTATCGGGCGGCAAATTGCCTCTAGAGGACCGCTGGGATCTCGACCTACTGGCTGGCGTCCCGAAGCGCTCTAACTGCATAACGCACCTGGATTGTGACCCCCAAACGCGCGCGGTGCTCAACGAGCGTCAGCGGCAAGACGGTCTCCCCGAGCTTTCGATGTTCGCCTTGAGTGCCGACTGGAGCGATTTGCTGCTCGCGGTTGCAATCGATGGCGTTTTACTGAGAAGAAACCAGCCACAAGGTGTCCTCGCGAACGATGTTCGACCCCTGAGGCTGATTGCCACCTGTACGACAGCAGAGCCTTACGACCTCACCGTCGACGACATTCGATTGGCGCTTTCTGTCGCCGCCGATGTGCAAACCTCGGGAAAGCTTAAGGAACAGGTAGAAGGATTCGTCAAAAATTTCCTAGACGGCCGGCACCTTTGTAATCGAGTCCCACTGCTGGCAGCAGTCCTCGCGGGAGGCAAGAGATCGCAACCACGAAACCCGAACCCGAGCCGCGGGAATATGCGAAAAAAACTCAATGATCGGAAGTCCGCGGAAAAGTTGCCGGAAATGCAAGCTTTTTGGGAGCTAGTCAGAATTTTATTCACCGAACAGCCTCGAACGTTCGTTGATGCCATTCAATTCGACCTCCTCAAAGTACAGATTTGCACCGGATTTCGTATAGGAGAAACCTGTCTGATTCCAGTCGATTGGCGGCGAGAACGCTTCCATGTCGCTGCTGATGGCCGACCCGCCGGAGAACTCGGTGGCATGTCTAGGTCCGTGATGCTCCGACATTTCGCGGAGAAGCAATCGGGCCGAGATGCAGATGGCGTAATTCTCTATGAGGCGACTCAGCATATTCCCCAGATATTTGAAGGAATTATTGAAGAGGCGATGAGGGGCATCATCGAGCGCACGGCGCCTCTGAGACGCCGCCTCCAAGGCCAATGCGATACAGGTAGGATATTTCCGGAATTGAATCCCCACCAACTTGTGCCGGCCAGGGAGTTTTATAGACGCTTGAGCGGCGACATAAGAGTTACACGGGACCGACATGCCGGCCGCCATCGTAGATAAATATCGCCAAAATTGGGATGTTTCCTTACTCGCAGAAGATTCGAGCACAGGTAGATAACGCCAGTACAAATCAATATAATGATATCGCAATTTACTTTCATAAGCAGAAAACGGCCCTCTTCCGAAGCGGCGAGCCGGTATTGCCTATTCGACATGCCGACGGATCGCCCTGGTTCGCCGACAGGATATCGTGGGGAGACGCTTGGTTTCGGGTCGATGACATGGAAAATCTGACCCGCACACTCATGCCCACGAAGCTATCGGATACGGCGCCCTATCCCCTTTCTAACCATCGCAAGCTCTATCCATATGAAATCGCTGCGATTATCCCTAAACGTTCAATTGTCGAGACGCGAAACGGAAACCTATGCGACGTGGGAATGTACTTTTCGGTTGGCAACGTTGATAGCTATGATCTACGTCTGCATCTTGGCGGCGATGTGGACAATATCTTCAGCCGCTATGGCGAAACCGATGAGGACAAGCGGCTAGTCCTAAATCGCTCCCACACTATTCGTCACCTTCAAAACACGGAGCTGTTCCGATTAGGGCTTGCCGACACGCTAATCACTAAACGCTTCAATCGGCGGAGCGTGACGCAATCCCACGTCTACGATCATCGTAGCCTAGCCGAGGATCTAGATTTTATCGACCTTCCTGCTGGTGCGTTGGAAACCTTACCGCCGAAAGCAGCCCAGGTTTGGCGCATGATCAAGACGAAGCGCATTTCAGGCCCAATTGTAGACGAATTTCGGCGGATTGAAGCCTCCGAAGGAGAAGACGCAGCTTTTGAGTTCCTTGCAACCGAGGCCGATGGGTTCCACGCCACACCGTACGGTGGATGTGCGACATCGTTCACAGTCGATCCCTGCCCCAAACACCTTGAATGCTTCAAAGGCTGCCGGCATCTGGTCCGAACTTCAAACCCAGAAGCGGCGGCCAATCTCGACAAAATGGAATCTCGATTTGAGCTGACCATCCGAGCGATCGAGAGTTCGACCGTCGGGTTCGATAGGACGGCACAACCAGCTTCGAGATGCTCGCTTAAAATTAGAGGGGGTCAGGGCAGCGAAATCGACGGCAGTGGGCGGTCACGTTTTTCCGCAAGGGCAGGATCTCTCAGAAGCCTTCAACAGCTCCATCACTCCAGCTTTGCCCTATGTCTAATGAGGTCGAGGTCCACAATGCGCTCGAGGCCCTACTTGAGGCAAACGAGGACATAACCGCTCGCGCTGTGGCGCGGGCTATGGGCGTTGCCCCCTCAACGATCACTCGAATGCCCGCACGCGCTGCGCTCGTGGACCAAGCTCAGAAGGAGCAATTGCGGCTTCGCGAACTCATCGGCAAAGCTGACAAGAGCTCGAAGGCGAGGCTTGTCTCGCAGATCGCTGACCGCGACCGCGAGATCGAAATTCTTAGGCGTAGGGTCGAGGTGCTGACTGCCTCCCACAAAGCAATGCTCATAGCCGTCCTCGAACATGGCGGCATGGCCGGCTACCGCCGTTTTTTCGAAAAATATAATGGCATTAGGCGCGAACTGGAAGCTTTGGGAGCCGTCGTGTCTGCGGACATCGTTGAACTAAAGAACCTCATGGAGGACCCGCCATGACTAGGCCTGAGGGCTGGAATGGTTCAAAGGCCGGCGCTGAAAATGCAAGCCGAGTCGCTCTTATCTCGACGGTCTGGCTGGCGCTGGCCGCGGCCTGCCGGAACGGGACGGAAAGCTGAATATGTCCGCGGTCGCGGTTGCGGCAGGCGTCGACCGCCAGGTGCTTTACAACAATCCCGCGGTCAAAAGTGCCCTTGAGCAAGCGGCCGCCAACCTCGGGCTCGAAGCCTACGAAAAGCCTGAACAACAGGCCACACCGGCACGCGACCTCCGAGACCAGCGGATCCTGAAATTGGAGCAGGAGAACGCTTCGCTACGGGCCGAGAACTTGGATTTGCGCCGAAGGGTAAGACAGCTGGAACACGTCGAGGCTCACATGATTGAAACCGGGCGCAGGGTTGCCAGGTGAAGTGCGGACCGGGCATTAACCAATTGATCAAGCAAGAAAGTTTGTCCGTTGCAAGGCTGCCTGATGGTTCCAAGAGACGAGCAAAAATCTGGCGACTAACCGACATTCGCTCATTGCCCCCGTCGGTCTTCGGAAGAGAACTTCATGGCCTCTGACACCACGGGCGACGTACCCCGCCGATGGAGACCTACGGCCGCCAAATCTGAGCCGCGGCAGGGGGATTTTCTTATCCGCTTCCTTGCGCGGTCCAAACGCTTCCCTAGTATAGGCGAGGCTACAACCCTCAAACTTTGGCAAGCTCATGGGCCTGACCTTTACGGCATTCTAGCTGGCATGGACCCCTCGCCTCTGGCAGGACTTCTGGGGGTGGATCGCGCAGCCGAACTGCTGGACGCTTGGCACGAAGACCAAGCTGAGAGCGACATTGCGGTATGGCTCGATGAAAACCGCTTCGACACGCGCCTCGCGAACAAAGTGGTGCGCGTTTGGGGCAGATCAGGTGCGGCCAAGCTAAAGGCGAATCCGTATGTCATGCTGACCTTCGCCAATTGGCGTCAGGTCGACCACGCCGCGCGTAGAATCGGCATCCCGGCGGATGACACGCGCCGCCTGATCGGCGCTGTCGAGGGTGCTCTCTACGCACGCCTTGAGCAGAAGCACACCGCGGTGCCGGGTCCGGCTTTGTCTGCTGCGGTGGCAAGCCTCCTTGGATCGCGCCTGGCGACGCTGTCATCAAAGGCGGTCGCGTTGGCTGTCGCCGACGGAGCAGCCGTCTCAGTCCCCTGCCCGGCTCTCCTGCAGCCGGCTGGAGCAGCTGTCATGGAGCGCTATGTGGAGGATCGCCTCCGCGGCATGGGCGTGGCGGCGAAACAGGGCGATCTCTTATCGGCACCGATCGCCCGTGCTGCGATCGCAGAGGCTCTCGTCCAGTTTCAGCAAGCGCAAAATTACGTTCTGACCGACGAGCAATGCGCGGCTGTCGAATTAGGCGTCAACGGGCATTTCGGGCTCATCCTTGGGGGTGCCGGTGTCGGCAAAACCACGGTTCTACAAGCGCTCCACGCCGTATGTGAGCGGCACGGCCGGGTGGTCATTCAGATGGCCCTTGCTGGGCGGGCGGCGCAGCGGATGCGTGAGGCTACTCAGCGGCCAGCCTACACCATGGCCGGGTTCTTGATGCAAGTGGCGAGAGGCGCACTGGTTATCCCGGCGAACGCCTTAGCGGTTGTGGACGAAGCCTCAATGCTCGATCTTCCCACGTCATACCGCATCATGCGCGCGTTGCCGGAAACCGCCCGGCTCCTACTCGTCGGTGATCCTGCGCAACTACCGCCCATCGGGTTCGGTCTTGTGTTCCATGTCGTCGCTGTCGCCAGCGGTGTCCCAAAAGTCGAGCTGACGCGTATCTATCGTCAGGTGGGCAGTACAGGCATTCCTGCCGTCGCCCTCTCGATCCGGAACGGATCCGTACCAGAACTTCCGGACTGGACGGGTTCCAGCGCTGGCGTGACCAAGGCGCAGTGCGTGCCCGCATCCCTGACAGACAGACTTACGGACATCCTTGCAGCCCTCGGTGGACCGAATGAATGCCAAATCTTATCGCCACTTCGGCAGGGCCCGACCGGCGTCAATGGCATCAACGCCCACTTCCACAAAATCTGCTCGCCCGGCCGGCGCCTGATACCCGGCCACTCAATTGCGGTCGGTGAACCTGTTATTTGGACGGTTAACGACTGGGACCGCGGGCTGATGAACGGCTCCTTGGGCCGCGTTCTCCAGGTTAGCCCCGAGGGATACGTGCATGTGGAGTTTGGCGGCGTCGTGCACGAGTTCAGGCGTTCCGAGGACCTGATACCGCTACAGCTCGCCTACGCAATCACAGTTCACAAGGCGCAGGGCAGTCAATTCCGACGCGTCGTGGTACCGGTATTTCCAAGCCGCATTCTCGATCGCACGCTGGTTTATACGGCCGTGACGCGGGCAACTGAGCAAGTTGTCCTGGTCGGAGACATACCGGCCGCCCAGGCCGCTGTTGAGGCGCGGCCCCGGCCGGATCAACGGGTCGTAGGGTTTCATATCTAAGCGGTAGTTCCAACCATTGTAAGCAGAACGCTTGGGCTCTGTTGGCCTACCGGGCTGCCAACCGCGCTCAGATATAGGAAGACGCGCCGCATCGCTGCGGCGACGTCCATTTCCTTGACGGTCATCGGCTTCCCAGCCTGTACCGCATCGCCACCATACCACGAAAATTTCCTTGTCCAAATATCCCGGAGAGCGCGAGAGGCAGAGCCTCTCGCATAGTTGGTCCAGACCCTACCCAACCGCGTTGCCGGGATGAAAGCGTTACCCCTGGCGAGACTTCCGAGAAAATCAGGATCCGCATAGAGATAATTTTGAACAACGCTTGACGGCATCGGTATGGATCAGTATACAAAAGCGACGGATAGCGAAACGCGATCCATTTAGCCCAAGTGAAGATACCGAAATGACGACCGATGTTAATGGATTTCGATGGGGAGTCGAGCGAAGGCTCGAGTTCATTGAATTCCGCCTCTTTTGGGAGGGTGGGGTCAATCGGTCCGATATCGTTGACGAATTTGGTGTTTCGGTCCCCCAGGCATCCAAGGATTTGGCTCTCTATCAGGAGCAGGCTCCGGACAACATCCGATATGATCGGAGCTTAAAGCGATATTTTGCATCAGGTGACTTCCGGCCAGCTTTCATTTCCCTGGACGCGGACGCCCATCTCGGACGTTTAGCCGCGAGTACGTCCATCCGCACCAACATTCGCGAGCCACGCGCTTTGAGTGTTTCGGCGGAACAGGTGCCTCTCCCACAGCGCCGGATCAAACCGGGTGTTCTGCGGGCCCTATTGGCATGTGTGCGCGACAATCAATCCATCGAAATCCGGTACCAGTCGATGAGCGCGGTCCGACCCGATCCGGTGTGGCGTCGTATCACCCCACACGCGTTTGGAAATAACGGTTTGCGGTGGCATGCGCGAGCCTTCTGCCACATCGATCAGAAATTCAAAGACTTCATCGTATCCCGTTGCGCGGACACGAGGGCACCTGAACAGCCCGGCGCCCCCGTTACTGACGATCGCTTATGGAATACCCATTTTTCCGTGGCACTCTCTCCTAATCCGAGACTGTCTCCGAGCCAGCAGGCAGTCATTGCACAGGACTTTGCGATGAACGGCGGCGAAGTGGTCGTACCTGTCCGCTGCGCTCTGCTGTATTATTTCAATAAGCGCCTCCGTCTAGATGTGGGTGAGCTTTTCGATGACCCCCACGAAGCTCCGGTCATCGTAAAAAATCGGACGGCCTTTGACATCGCCCTCGCGGAGGCGATGCGATGAATTCCCAGAACTTTGAAATCCTCCGACCGGCGTGGCCGGAACTCGCCACCCTAGGTGGCTTTGCAGAAGCGTACGCTCACACCGACCCGGCAAGCGCGTTGGTGAAACTGCGCCTATTCGCTGAGAATTTTGTTAAGGACATCTATCGCGACCTAGGGCTGCCAAAGCCGGATCAGGCCACACTCGTCGATCTACTGACCAACCAATCGTTCGCCGCGATCACCCCAAAGGTCATCCTCGACAAGCTTCATGCTCTGCGTATTCATGGTAATAAGGCGGCGCACGGGGAGCTTGCGACACCAAAGAACGCAATTTGGCTGCTCCAGGAGGCTTTCGATCTCTCACGCTGGCTGTTTGTCCAGTTCGGAAAGGGGGATGCTAAGGCAATCCCCGCCTTCAAACAGCCGCCGGCAGATGGAAGCGACGATACCAAGGGGCAGCTCAAGCGCGAAAAGCGCCAGGTCTTGGAGCGCCTCGCGGCTCAGGAAGCGCAAATGGAAGTGCTTCTGCGAGACCTGGAGGATGCACGAAAAACGGCCGCAACTGCCGAAAGGCGTGCTGAAGAAATCCAGGTCCTGGCATCATCCGGTGCTGCGACTGCGGATTTGCTGCAGTTTGACGAGGCCACAACGAGGGCGCGAATTATCGACAGCCTTCTCGCGGCATCTGGATGGAACGTGGCTTTGGATAAAGCGAGCACTACACAGATCGGGAAAGAAGTTGAAGTCCTTCACCAGCCCACGACAAGCGGCCTCGGTTATGCCGATTACGTCATGTGGGATGACAACGCCAGTCCGCTGGCGGTTGTCGAAGCGAAGAAGACATCCATCGATCCCGAGCACGGGCGGCAGCAGGCGAAACTCTACGCCGATGGGCTTGAGAAAATGCACGGGCAACGCCCGGTCATTTTCTACACCAATGGCTACGACATTTGGATGTGGGACGACGCGCTCAATTATCCGCCCCGTAAGGTGTTCGGATACTATGCGAGGGATAGCCTTCAGTACCTCGTGAACTTCCAGAGGGCAGCAAGAAAACCGCTGAATTCTCTTGAAGTCAGTGACGTTATCGTCAATCGGCTCTACCAAATTGAGGCGGTCAAGCGTGTCTGCGAGAGGTTTTCGAACGGCCACCGCAAAGCTCTTGTCGTCCTGGCCACAGGAACCGGCAAGACGCGCGTTGCGATCGCGCTTGCGGACCTGCTCATCCGTGCAGGATGGGTGAAGCGCGTCCTGTTCCTTTGCGACCGCCGGGAGCTCCGCAAGCAAGCCAAGAATGCATTCGGTGACTATGTTTCCGAGCCCATTCGCATCGTCAGCTCAAGAGTGAACAGCTCTGCGACCGAACGGATTTTCCTCGCCACGTATCCGGCGATGCAGAAGGTCTATCAGTCTTTCGATGTCGGATTTTTCGACCTCATCATCGCCGACGAGTCCCACCGTAGCATCTACAATGTCTACGGCGACATGTTCCATTACTTCGATTGTCTCCAGGTCGGCCTGACGGCAACGCCTGTGGACTTCGTCGCTCGCAACACCTTCAGCCTCTTCGGCTGTGAAGGCCAGCTGCCGACCGCGAACTATGGCCTGGAGCAGGCGGTGGAAGACCGTTGGCTTGTGCCGTTCGAGGTCTTCGAACACACGACCCAATTCTTGCGTGAGGGAGATCCGTCTGAACATCCTCACTAAGGAGCAAATTCAAGAGCTTGAGGAGCAGGGAGAGGATCCCTCTCAATACGATTTCTCGTCGGAGCAGATCGACAAGATCATCTACAACAAGGACACCAACCGCGCGATCCTGCGTAATCTGATGGAGGAACGGCCTCCGCGACGCGACCGGCCAGTTGCCGGGCAAGAGCATCATCTTCGCCCGGAACCATCAGCACGCCGTCCTAATGCGCCAATTGTTCGACGAGATGTATCCCCAGTATGGCGGCCGCTTCTGCCAAGTTATCGACAACTATGATCCGCGTGCCGAGCAGCTGATCGACGACTTCAAGGGCGACGGAACGAACGATGAGCTGACCATCGCGATCTCCGTGGACATGCTCGATACCGGCATCGATATCCCGGAAATCCTAAACCTTGTCTTTGCGAAACCTGTCAGATCACCGGTCAAGTTCTGGCAAATGATCGGCCGAGGAACCAGGCTGAGGACTGACCTCTTCGGCCCGGGACGCCACAAGACGATCTTCCGGATCTTCGATCATTGGGGGAACTTCGAGCGCTTTGAGACCGGCTATCGACCGGCCGAGCCTGCGCAATCGAAGCCACTCCTGCAACTTGTCTTCGAGGCGCGCCTGACGCTTGCGGAGCTGGCACTTCGCAAGAGCGAACCGGCGATATTCGACACGGTGATCGACCTCATTGGCAAAGACCTTGAGGCATTGCCAGAAGAGTCGGTCGCGGTTCGCGAACGGTGGCGGGAGAAGCGGGCCGTATCGGCGCCAACCGTTCTGAAGGCGTTTGCTCCCGCAACCGTGGCGATGCTTCGCCAAACGATCGCGCCGCTCATGCAATGGCGGAATATTCGCGGCCATGGCGACGCGTACGCGCTCGACCTGCTGATAGCGCGTATTCAGATTGCAGCACTGCAAAACTCAGGGGATGTAAACGATCTGAAGATTGAGCTGCTCGATCGGCTATCCGTTCTCCAGATGCACCTCAACCCGGTCCGCGAGAAGGCGGAGGTGATCAAGCAGGTTAAGTCGGAGGCGTTCTGGAGAAGCCTGACTGCCAAGGATGCTGAGGCTGTGCGGAGCCCGCTTCGCGAGATCATGCATCATCGGGATCGGAAGGATGCCGCGCCGCTTCCCGCGAAGATTATCGACGTGACGGAAGACCCGGCCGGCGTTCAGACATCTCGCCGTGCCACGACCCTGAAGACCGTCGATATGCAGGCCTATCAGAAAGTAGTGGAAACCGAACTCAAGCGGCATTTTGACACGAACGCTACACTCCAGAAAATCCGGGCCGGGGAACTCGTGTCGGACACCGACATCCAGTCCCTGGTCTCCCTTGTCCTGGTGCAGAGCCCCGACGCAAGCCGGGACGTGCTGGCAGAATTCTTCGCCGATACCGCCATGCCTCTTGACTTTGCAGTCCGCTCGATCGTCGGGCTAGACCCGGATGCTGTGGCCGCGCGCTTTTCCGAGTTCGCGCGCCGGCACCCGACGCTCACCGCTAAGCAAACACGCTTCCTGGGCCTTCTACAAAATCATATCGCCCGCTTCGGATCGATCACGATCGATCGGTTGTATGAGCAACCCTTTACCGTCGTGGATGCCGACGGACTGGACGGTGTGTTTCAGAAACCGGAGGAGATCGATGATCTCCTCGATATCCTGGTTGTCTTTGCGCCTCCCACCGGAGAGAAGCCAGGCGTGATGGACTCTTCCACAAGGACGACTGAACGATGATTACCGGCGAGCTGAAGCGCAACGTCGACTCCCTGTGGCTGGAGTTTTGGCAGGGAGGCATCACCAATCCGCTAACCGTGATCGAGCAGATCACGTTCTTAATGTTCGCGCGACTGCTGGACATCAACGAGACACGCGACGAAAACCGCATGAAGCGGACGGGCCGCTCATTCCAGCGGCGCTTTTTCGACGAGGATCAAAACTTGCGCTGGTCGCAGTTCAGACACCTGGGTGCGGACGGCATGCTGCCCCTCGTTCGGGACAAGGTGTTCCCGCACTTCCGAAAGGCATCTACCAGCGGAACCGCGTTCGCTGAATTCATGAAGGACGCGCAGCTGATGATCCAGAAGCCGAGTCTTCTGGTAAAGGCGGTCAACATGATCGACCAGCTGCCGCTAACCGAGGGCGACGCAAAGGGTGATCTCTATGAATACCTGCTGAGCAAGCTGACCACCGCCGGCATCAACGGCCAGTTTCGTACGCCACGCCATATTATCCGGCTGATGGTCGACATGCTGGAACCTAGGCCCACCGACGTCATCGGCGATCCGGCCTGTGGCACTGGCGGCTTTCTTGTCCAGACGATGCAGTATCTTCTGGAAACGTACACCTCGCCCGAGGGTGTGCTGGAAGAAACCGATCCCGAGACGGGCAGGACGGAAAAAACCTACACCGGCGATCTGCTGGAAGCTCACCGCGAGTACATCCGCAGCGGCATGTTCCACGGGTTTGATTTTGACGCGACGATGCTCCGCATCGCCGCCATGAACCTTATCCTGCACGGGGTCGACAATCCGGACATCCACTATCAGGACACGCTGAGCTCGGGCTTCACCGACAAGTTCCCGAAAGCTGCGGCCGAAGGCTTCATGGTCATTTTGGCCAACCCGCCCTTCAAGGGAAGCCTCGATTTCGAGGATGTGCATGCCTCGCTGCTGCGTCAGGTGAAAACGAAGAAGACGGAACTGCTCTTCTTGGTGCTCATCCTGCGCATGCTGAAGAAGGGCGGCCGGGCGGCGACGATCGTGCCCGATGGTGTTCTGTTCGCCTCGTCAACCGCCCATATCGCCCTGCGCAGACTGTTGCTGGATCATAACCAGTTAGAAGCGGTGATTTCCCTGCCTAGCGGCGTGTTCAAGCCCTACGCGGGCGTGTCGACCGGCATTCTGATATTCACCAAGGGCGGACGCTCGGACGACGTGTTGTTTTATGACGTGGAAGCGGACGGCTACTCGCTGGACGACAAGCGCGATCCGGTGGAGGCGAACGATCTGCCGGGCTGCCTTTCAGCATGGCGAAATCGCGATGCGAAGCGCCACATGGACCGGACGCAGAAGGTGTTTCTCGTGCCGGCCCAGGAGATCCGGGAAGCGAACTATGACTTTTCGATAGGCAAGTACAAGGTTCGACCGCATATCGCGCGGGATTACGAAGCGCCGACAGTCATTCTGGACAGGATGAAGAAGCTGAACGACAACATCGCAACTGACCTCGCCTTGCTTGAGGAACTGCTCGGATGACCGGCACGATCCCCTTGGGCGAACTGGTTACAATTCGCGGCGGTGGCACACCGAGCCGATCGGTTCCCGCTTATTGGAACGGCGAAATCCGCTGGGCAACGGTGAAGGATTTTAAGTCAACAGAGTTGGCTGAAACCAAAGAGAGCATCACTCTGGAGGGGATTAACAACTCGGCCACCAACGTCATTCCCGCCGGTTCGGTGATTGTTCCAACCCGGATGGCCGTCGGGAAAGCAGCAATCAACACCGTTGACATTGCGATCAATCAGGATCTGAAGGCCCTGCTGCCCAACTGCCAAGTCAATTCTCGCTTTCTGCTTCACTTCATGCTGGCCCAAGGGAAATACCTTGAAAGCCAGGCACAAGGGGCGACGGTAAAGGGCATCAAGCTGGACCTTTTGCGAGCGCTGCCGTTCCCGAAAACCTCACCGGTCGAACAACGGCAAATCGCGACGATTCTTGACAAGGCCGATGCCATTCGCCGCAAACGCGAACAGGCGCTTACCCTGGCGGATGATTTTCTGAGGTCGGCATTCCATGAGATGTTTGGAGATCCGACAACGAATGCGCTAGATTTGCCAACCACAAGCGTCGAAGCGATCTGTGACTTAATTACGGATTGCTTGCACACGACGCCAAATCATTTTGATGAGCCGAATGAGTACCCTTCTATTAGAAGCTCAGAGCTACAAGGGGGGTATATTGATCTGTCATCCGCCAAATATGTTTCTGAGGCCGAGTACAAAGTTAGGATTCAGCGATACCGCCCCGTTGCAGGCGATACGATTTACTGTCGGGAGGGCGCGCGGTTTGGAAATTGCGGTATAATTCCGGAGGGAATGACACCGTGTCTTGGTCAGCGGACCATGCTCTTGCGGGCTAACCTTAAGGTTGCAACGCCTGAGTATCTTTGGGCCGTCCTGTGTTCAAAATCGATCTTCGAGCAGGCGGGGAATGTAGTAGGCGGTGCAGCATCGCCACACGTGAACATCAAGGATATTCGGAAGTTCAAATGTTTGAGGCCCCCACTCGAACTACAGCGGCAATTCTCTTTGATGTGCCAACGTGTTTTTGCCCAGCGGTGCCGCCATTTCCGGCAAGGCGAGGACGCTGAAACCCTTTTCTCTTCGCTGTCCCAACGCGCCTTTCGCGGTGAATTGTAGGACGCCACCATGCGCCTCAGTCGGATCAAAATAGAGAACTTTAAGGGAATTGGCCACAAGCAGGTCATCGACCTGAAGCCAATCACTCTTCTGTTTGGCCCCAACAGTGCGGGAAAAAGCACAATCCTGCAGTCAATGCACTATTTGCGCGAAATCCTAGAACGCCACAATTCCGACCCGGATCAGACAATTGCTGGTGGCCTGATCGATCTCGGTGGGTTCGCGACCCTTGTCCATAACCACGATCTGGCGTTACCGATACGGCTCGGACTGACCATCGACGTAGGTGAGGAACAAGGTAGCGAAAGCCTGCCCTTGAATTCGGGTGGCAGTCTTAATGACGCCGACTTCCAGGAGTTGCAACTCCGCTACCTGGTGGGCGAGAACGCCGAACTCAAGATGTATACGATCGTCCAGGAAGTGGGGCTTTCTATAGAAGTTAAGTGGAGTGATTTGATACGAGGACCATACGTTTCGGCGGTGGTCGTGGAAATCGATGGCAACGCTGTTGCGACAATAGCTTCGCCGCCGCAGGCCGGTCGCGCACAGCTCGCCAACATCAACTTCGCGCATCCGCAACTTGCTTCAATCAATGATCCAGATGACGGCGCCAAGGCCGGCGATACTGCATTTAATTCACCCCTCGAGGGCGAGGTGGCGCAACTTGCTCGCGAGGTTAGCCTGGATAGGAGCGCGTCCGACGCGCCAGACGGCGACTTCCGGATTGCTGTAGGGACTCGATTGGGCGCGATGCCTGATATCGATCGAGAGCTAATCGTCGATCTGCGCGACCCTGACGTCAAGAAGTTCGAGTTGGAGAGCAAGACGTCGCGCGTGCGAGGCCTTAACCGACTTTTGGATGAGCTCGTGCTCGGCCCCGTTCGGATCGTCCGGGACTATTTGTCGACGATGACTTACATTGGGCCGTTGCGCGAAATCCCGAGCCGTAGTTTCCGACCGCAGCTGTCCCCAGATGAGACACGCTGGGCGCAGGGCCTGGCCGCCTGGGATCTTCTCTACACCGACACGGACGGGAAGCTCTTGGATGAGGTGAACGCGTGGCTGTCCGGCGAAGAACGCCTGCGGACGAGCTACCGACTGGAGAAGACCACTTTAAAAGAAATCCCGGTCCCCAGTGCCTTCCACCAGTTGTTTGATCGGGGCCTGACCGAAGACGACATCGGCGATCTCCAGGAGCTGTACGCAACACTCAAGTCCCGAACCGAGATAGCGCTCCGGGATTTCGAGAAGGGCATCATCGTCGCGCCGCGAGACGTCGGTGTCGGTATATCCCAATTGATCCCGGTAATTGTCGCATGTCTTCGGGACAACCGTGGCATTTTGGCGATCGAGCAACCGGAGCTGCATGTACACCCGGCGATCCAGGTTGGTCTGGGGGATCTGTTTACTCGAGCGATCCAGCCGGGAGGGGGCCCATTTACCGGCAAGTCACTCCTGATCGAAACGCACAGCGAGCACGTCATGCTTCGACTACTGCGTCGCATCCGCGAAACCTCGGCTAACGAATTGGCGCCAGGCATCACTGGTCTGCAACCCGAAGACCTGTCGGTGATTTATGTGGAAGGGTCGGATGCCGGTGTCAATTTCCGTCCGCTTCGGATCGATCGTGACGGAGAGTTTCTCGATCAATGGCCAAAGGGTTTCTTTGAAGAGCGCGCGGGAGAACTATTCTGATGCTCTTCGAATATGCGGTTGAACCTCGGGCCGTAGGCTCGAGCTGGCAAAATTGCCGCTACCTGATGGAAAAATTCGGCTTTGACCGCGGCCGGTTGATTTCCCAGTTCCCGAAAACCTGGCTCCGTATGGTGTACGAAGCGTCCGCTCACTTGCAGCCAATTCAGCGCGCGCGCGTCACGGAGATCCTAAATCGATCAAAGCCTAGTATTGTTCGGTTCGGCCGACAATACGACGCGAACGTAGACTGGCTGGGGAACGCGACAGGCCAGCAGGCTATGGAGCCCTTTCGCGCGATCATCGCTGAAGAGAACCCACAGGCTCAGCCATTTGTTGTCCGAGCCGAGGATGTGAACGAAGGACATCCTTTGATGGTGGCGCCTCACAACTGGGAGGTTCCGCGTGTCGGAGCAAGTCTTGCTCAGGCGATCGCTCCGCTGCTGAAGACGGCGCAGACAGTCCGCTTTGTCGATAAATACTTCAAGTTCGACGAGCTTCGCTACAAGGAAACGCTTCGGGAGGCTCTTGCCATACTATCGGGATTAGGCAGGAGTGACATTCGTTGCGAGATACACTTTGCCGACCATGCTAACTGTCGACCAATCCGGGAAATTGAGATCCGCGTCGGTCAATGGCTCAAGGGAGTAATTCCTGCGGGAATGTCGGTTATTTTGTTCCATTGGAAAGAGAGAAGCGGGGGCGAAGACTTCCACGATCGGTTCTTGCTAACCGACAAGGGTGGCATGACAATCGGCGCCGGCTTCTCCGCGGATGGTCCTCACCAGAATGCTCAGATCGGATTGCTGGATCCCGATGTATGGTCGGCCAAATTCAAGGCCTTCGATAGATCAGCGACGGTCTATGAATTAGCGGATCGCGTTCTGGTAGTGCACAGCGACGGCCGTGTTGGGCAGATTTAGTACCCGGGTACCATGAATCAGACCTGGTGCCGGTCTTTCCGCTGGTCCGGGCCCGAGTTTTCGATAGGCTTCAGCTTTGAGGCACGCTCGTTCATCCACTTTTCGCTATAGCGGCGCAGCGCGAAACAAGACGACTTACGCCCAAAACGGAGGGAAAGAGCGTGACCACGGCAATGTTCCTCTCGCTGGACACCGCGGCGATCGCCGAGCGCGCTGCCAGCGCTCAGCATTCCATCTGCTATGCCGCACCTGGCATCCAGCAAGCATCAGCCGATGCCCTGGCTCACCTTGCCGAGCGCCTTGGCCCTGAGTTGATCACGGTCATCCTGGATTTCGACGAGCGCGTGATGCGAATGGGATTTGGGGATCTTGCAGCGGTCGCGACCCTGCGCGCGGCCGGCATCGCAGTGCGATCGACTCCCGGGCTTCGGACGGGCTTCTTTGTGGTCGATGAAGAAGGTTACATTTTCACGCCGACTGCGCGTTACCTTGAGGCGGATCGGCTTGGCGACGAGGCGCCAAACGCCCTGCGCTTGTCCCGGGACCAAGTGAAGGAGGCCCTCGCACGGCTATCCCCCACTGCGAAAGCTATTGCGGTGGCGATGGCAACGTCGCCGGAGGAGCGGGAGCGGATCAGCGTCCAGGCCGTGGAAGTTCGATCGGTCGAGATACCCCAAGCACATTTCGCGGCGGTCGAGCGGAGTTTGAAGGAAGCGCCGCCCGTGCGGTTCGACGTGGCCCGGCAGGTTCGCGTGTTTGAACCGTACCTTCAATATGTGGAAGTTCGCCTTACCGGGGCGGCGATCCAGCGCCGCCGGCTGGCGATCCCGCGGGTCATGCAGAACCTCGGCGTACCGGAGGGAGCGCAGTCGCGCTTCAATACGACGTTCGATCTAATCGAGCGGGAGAGCTCGCTTTCGTCTAAGCCCATCGAAGAGGCGCTAAATGAGATTCGTAAGAGTTTCATGCCGTCGCTCGGCAAAGATCACGGGCGGGTGCTGCTCAAGGCACAGAAGCCGTTGTTCGAAAAACGGCTCGCGGAATTACAGGCGAAGCTTGAGGCATTCCAAAAGGAGGTGAAAGCCAAAGCACAAGGTCTGCTCGATGCATCGCGCAAAGAGATCATTGCCTATTACGCCGCGCGGGTTAAAGCGAGCCCGCCAGATAAATTTCTTGGCCAGCTGCTGACGAGCGACCCAACCGATGAGGATGTGGACCGTTGGCTTGGCAAGCAGTTGGACGGTGTTTTTCCGACGGCGGAAGAATTAATCAGAAAAATGGAACTCGAGCAAACCTACAAGGATGTCACGTTCGAGACTCTGAACAAGCCAGATTTCTTAGAGCGTTTGCGTGAGGCATTCCCCGGCGTGGACTGGGAAAAGGCCTACAAGGATTTTCAAGCCGCTGGTGAACCCGCGGTTGCCGTAACGGTCTGAGGCGCGCCTGCGTCTACGGGGGAAGTCCACCGGACTTAAGGCTGGAAAAGCCATGTTGGGAGAAGCGCAACGTTTATCCGTGCATGGACCTGTTGGCTCCAGGAGGGGAAATCGCTGGCTATACAATGCCGCCGCGGCCGCCTGGCAGGTGCCGATAAAGCGTAGCGGCGCCAACGCCGAGCCGCCGCGCGACTTCGTCCATAGTGATTTCCGGGGTAAGCCTCCGGTGACTGCCGCCTTGCGTTGGGGGGCCGAGGTATGGCGGAGGTGACCACCTTAAAGTGCACTTTAAGGTCCACCTTACAGAGATGCCGAACAGTCAGATTGAGATCATCAACGGCCGGGAACGACGGCGGCGCTGGAGCTTGGACGACAAGCTGCGGATCGTTGCGGAGTCTCGAGAACCCGGTGCCAGCGTCAGGGCGGTAGCGGCGCGACATGACGTGTATCCGAATCTGTTGAGCACATGGCGGAGTCTGGAACGCCGGGGTCGCCTTGTCGGGACGTCGCCGGCGCGTTTTGTCCCGGTCCGCCTCATCGAGGCCCCGCCGCCGACCGCTGCTATACCGCCGTCAACCAACGCGACAGCGGAGACGATCGAGATCACTTTGCCCGATGGCAGCCGCGTCCGGGTTGGCAACGACGTCAGCTTGGCGACCTTGCGCCGTGTCATGACGGCGCTGCGCGGATGATCGTGCCGCCGTCGAACGTGCGGGTCTGGCTGGCGACGGGGACGACCGACATGCGCCGCGGGATGAACAGCCTCGCTCTGCAAGTACAGCAAGTGCTGGAACGCAATCCGCACGAGGGTGATCTCTATGTTTTTCGCGGACGCCGCGGTGATCTTTTGAAGATTCTTTGGCATGACGGCCTCGGCATG
>CAWBPF010000040.1:0-133587 GCA_963790515.1 uncultured Alphaproteobacteria bacterium
GCGTGGTGCATCGGAACCCCCAGCGTTGGTGATGCGAACGGGTCCGGCGTAGGACAGTGCCCCATCTCCTGACCTCGGGGTGTCTGCGTTGGCGTTCAAGCTAAACCAGGACCGCCGCCATCACATCCCGCGCCAGCAGCACAAGGTCAGCAACTGGCCTGCCTATGAGGCTGGCTTGCGTCAGCGTGGCAGCCTGACGGTGTGGTTCACCGACGAGGCGGTCGCGGCGTGGTCAGCGGCGCCACGCACGACGCGAGGTGGCCAACCGTCATATTCGCCGCTGGCGATCCTGACAGCGCTGACCTTGCGCGCCGTGTTTCGTCTTGCCTATCGGCAAGCTGAAGGACTGATCGGCTCGATCATCAGTCTGCTCGGCCTGACGTTGCGCGTGCCGGACCACACGACGCTCAGTCGTCGTTCGGCGACACGCGCCGTGCCACGGCCCCAGTTGAGCGGCGCCAACGCTTGCGACAGCGCACAGCCCCTGCACTTGCTGGTGGACAGCACCGGTCTAAAACTGTGCGGTGCGGGCAAATGGCTGATTGAGAAGCATGGCACCAGGACACGCCGGTCGTGGCGAAAGCTGCACATTGGTGTGGATGCCGGCACTGGCCAAATCGTGGCTGCGGCCCTGACGCGTAAAGCAGTCGACGATGCGGTCCAGGTTGGCCCGTTGCTGGATCAGGTCACCGGTCCGCTGGGCTCGGTCACCGCGGATGGCGCCTATGACCAAGATGGTGTTTACGCCGAAGTGCCGAGCGTCATCCTGATGCGGCGGTGATCGTGCCGCCGCGCCGCACGGCGGTGCTGAGCGAGCAAGCGGCGACAGCGCCAACCCAGCGCGACTGTCACCTCCAGTGCATCGCCGAGACGAGCCGCATGGCCTGGCAGAAGGCCTCGGACGACAACAAACGCGCCAGAGTGGAGGCGGCGATCGGACGATGGAAACAGGTGATCGGCGACGGCCCGCGTTCACGTATAGACGAACGTCGGGTCACTGAAATCAACGTGGCGGTCGACGTCCTAAACCGCATGCTGGATCTGGGACGCCCGAACGATGTCCGCATCGTCTGACACAAAGAAAGGGATTGCCCATTGCGCTCGCACCTCCGATCCCTGCAACACGCTGCTGCATGGCTAACCGCATCAGAACACACTCCGGACTAGAAGGTACAAATTATCCCTGATATAGGAACCAGAGCTCCGACGTTTTACTTGTCCTGCCACTTCAGCGAAAACTAAAGCCAATGGAGACCCCTGGCGACTGGTAGAAGGCCGGAGGCGGGGCGGGCGCATAATAAGCGCCGGGCGGGACTGCGGCGTCTACGGGCGGGGCAGGGGCATAGCCGGTCGGCTGTGGAAATAGTAGCCAGGTGGGACATAAGCGACCGGCGGGGGCGCGTAGGCGTGTCCGGCGCGTTCGCGCCACTCGGTGTAACGGACAGCGCCTATTCTCCCGCCACTGGTGCTGCTGCCATTCCTGCCGGTGCCAGTCGTCGTCGTCATGGGCACGCGCTGGCCCGCTGGCGGTGACCACGCCAAGCACCCCAAGTGCCGCTATTGCTGTCGTGATCGCGCGCATAACCATCTCCTGGTCTTGATCCGATGTCTGTGTCTGTTGGCACCATCGAAATGTCACCGCGGATTACGGCGGCATCGCGACGATACTGCGTCCGAATAGCGAAAAGTTCAGGAGGTGGAATACGGCTATGCCATGAGCAAGTCGCGGGGCTGTGCCCCGTTCCCCGTTACGCAGGACGGGTGACTTTTGGGCGCATCCTCAGGCACGAACCTATATCTTGTGCTGCGGCGCTGTCATGCAATCAAGTGCGCGGAGTTGCATAAGCCCCATTACGTCAAATTGTCGCACAACCTCCGGTTATGACAAGCCGCCGTCGACCAGCCGGCGCTGCGATCCGTGCCGCTTCAGAGGCATCGCCGACAATGCGAAAGCGCGGGCCTGCGTTTCTAAGCATTATCGGGTGGATGCCCGCTGCTGAGGCAGCGCCATAGGCGCACCCTGGCAAAAGGGGTGCGCCTTATTGGAAGATGCTGCCCGTGGGCGGAACCACAGCCGGCCAGGTCATGTTACTGTCTGAAGATTAGCGATCGGTTAATTCGCCACGTCCCCTGGCGTCACAGTGCAGCGGAAAGGCGGCTTATCCAGAAACGGAAATTGGCCGCACTAGTTGAGAAGTCACCATGCAACGTCCGATAGCGGATCGACGTTTCATTGTCGTTTTGTATATCACAATGTAGAATTTCCCGAGCCAACCCTTGCCCGCGGGGCCGCCAGATTTGCCCAGGGAGCAACTGAGGCTCGTCCGCTTCCGACGGATGATCTTGCATTAATGACACCACACGAAAAACAAAAGCGGTAACGATCAATCCACGACTAACCTAGCCGATCCTGATCTCTTATCCGTCGAAATTGATAATCGTGATAACCGTCACCGGCGCGTCTGTTGCTGTGCTCCCCTTGGTTGGGATCTTGAGGCTGATAAATCCGGCCTTTTCAAGCCCTCTGAGGAACCGCTGGACGGCCAGCTTCTGCCAGCGCCAAGCGTTGGTAAGCCGGCCTAGCGATGCTGGTATCTGGCCGCGTTCGAGAGAGACGATGCGCTGGTTGACCTGGACTTCGATTGCCGCGTCTGCGGCTTGCTCCAGTAGCCAACACCAGGCTTCCCATCGGGATAGAGGGCGATCGGAAGCACCGAAAACCGGATGCTGCAGGTCGCCATGCCTCACGCGATAGACCCTCATCAGCGCCTCCGAAGCGGCACGATGAAGCCGTCCTACGTGATCAGCCGCAATAGCTGTGGTGTTGGGAAATGTAGGCAATCTTATGGGCTGCGGATGATAAGATTGCGGTCATGATCGGCAACTGCCGCTCATCCCTGCCCAACTCCACCGGCCGCGCCAGCCACACAGGCCGCGACAAGCCGGATCACCGCCGAGCGGTTGGTCAGGCATCTGGAGCAGTCGGGGTTCGTGGTTATGAAGGCGCCGCCGGGATCGGCACCGACGACGGCGGGGATGCCGGCTTCGGATGACTGTTCGCACCAGATTTATGCATGCTCTAATGCGTTGATTTGTCGTTGCTAATCTTGTGGTGCGTTTTTCTTAAATTACGCGGCAGGGAAGCTGATGCGCCTTTTCGCTCCATATGTGTATCTTGCTGCAAGAGATCACCCGGAACAGAAGGCCTAAGATATGCATCGAACCGTTCGCGCTGTAGGCGCGGATGTCTCCTGATAATATTCTTGCTGGTATTTTTCGTCCTAATTTCACTCTGGCGCAAGAATGATATGTGGCTGGCCGTTCCGGTAGTTGGAGCTGGCTTAATTGTTTTCGCCGGTTGCATTACTAGCAAATTCCTGGAGTCGGGAGTGTTTTGGATAGCTAGCTCCGAGCACATACGTGCAACCATCGCTGTCTCAATAGTTGTGGAGTATATGGCATTCGTTGGCGTAGTGGCGTTCTTTCATTGGAGCCAACAATCTGGCGATAATATTTTTATACCCCAAGTCACTCAAACCTTAGTAACAAACTTCACGTCTATAGTTGGGATTGTGATTGCTTTCTTCTTCGGCGCGTCTGCGTATGTCCAGACCCGGGAAACCGTGACCGAAGGGGGAGGTGATGAGCAAAAAATCCTGAAATACGCAACGGGCATGGTCGCGTATTGCACAGCGCATATTACGGCAACCAGCAAACTAACGCTCCAATCCAGAACGCGATAGATCGATTGATGGGACAGGGAGCCGATGGGCCACACGGCCGCTGGAGCAAGAAGCCGGAAATTACGCGGGAACACCAACTGCGTCTGCCCGAACTGCGCTAATTCGTCGAGGATTTCCAAGCCGCGCCCAACGTCAGCTAACCGATACGGCTTTGTCATCACGGCGTCACCGACGAGCAAGCTCAGATTTTTGACCTGGTCATTCCCGGTTGAAAACAGAATGCCGATGTTTTTCATTTGACGCAGATGCGCACCAACGTCCGTGCCGAGGTCACCCTTTGCGAGATAGACATCGACAACGGCGAAATCCGGCACATGGCGCTCGGCTGCTTTCACGGCCTCTGCGACCGTACGGGCAATCCCGCTGACACAATACCCATCCGCCTCCAACGCCATTTGAAGCAAATCGGCAATCGAGAAATCATCTTCCACAATCAGCACATTTTTCACGCAGAGACGCCTCATGATAAATCAGCATGCCTGGCAAAAGTGCTACGCTCACGGTGACACGCGCTGACGCTTCACTTTAGCCTTCGTCACTATGTCGTGAAGCTTTGGCCGAGATCACCATCACCATCTCGTGAATACGTTCCCAATGAGGATATTTCGCTGTGACATCAGGGTTTTTCTTTTATGCAAATTGAGCCATCAGACAAAACAACGATCAAGAAACTTTTCCATCGCGAGAAGGCGCTGGCAGAATTCGGAACCTTTGCGTTTCGTGAAACGAAGCTGCAGAAGATCCTGGATCAGGCTGCCTTGGTTTGTGCCAACTGCCTCGGTGTGCCGTTCAGTAAAATATGCCAGTTCCGGCCATCGCAGAATGACCTCCTTGTCGTGGCCGGCCATGGCTGGAAGGCGGACGTTGTGGGTTTCGCTATCTCGGTCGCGGATGAAACCTCGCCGCAAGGTCGCGCTTTCACCACCGGTGCACCCCAGCTTTGCCCGGACATCGCCGCGGCAAATACCTATAACCTTCCATCATTCTACCCCGAACATGGCATCTTATCGACCGTGGATGTCCTGGTCGCAGCCAAAACGGGGCCGTCCTTCGGGGTTCTGGAGGTTGATAGTTAGACCAGCAATGCCTTTGACGAACACGACATCGACTTCCTGACCGGGTTTGCCAATATCCTGGCCGAAGCGGTCGTGACCGCCGCCCGCGCGGAAGACCTGCGACAAACCATAGCGCGCATGGAACAGCTTATCGAAGAAAAGGAGACCCTCTCCCAAGAACTGAAACACCGTGTTCGCAACAGCCTGCACCTGGTCTACGGCCTGCTAACCGCGGAGATGGCCGGCGAGCATGATGAAGCCAGCTTAATTGCGTTTAGGTCGATCGCGCTCAGGGTGATGGGGCTCGCACAAGTCTTCGATCATCTGCTCGGGATCGGGATGAGCAAAATCATCAATTTCGGCGATTATGTCAGCGCTTTGTGCAAAAACCTGCCCGATCTGTATCGGGAGGAAAACATTAAACTGGTGTGCAATGCAGTCTCTATCCAGCTCGAATTGGATGTCGCGACGGCTTTGGGCATCATTATTACTGAACTAGTCAACAACGCCTATCTACATGCGTTTCCCGAGAGTAACGGAGAAATCTCCGTGGCGCTAAAGGTCATATCGGGGCAACCAGTCCTGTCTATCGCGGATAACGGTGTCGGGTTTGTTGAGGAAGAGACGAAACGACGTGGGATGGGCCTGGTCAGACGCCTCGTGGAGCAGGTAGGGGGCACGCTAAGCCTGGCATCCGATCATGGCAGCATCTGGACGATCAAATTAGCCGTCGACGAGATCTCGCCGCCGGCAGCAAAGTAGTTTTCAAAGCGGCTGCACAGTTACGCATGACCGGGACCAACCGTAGCAGGCTGCTGAAAAACCCCTTGCCCCGACGCGGGCGCGTCTGATTCGATAGCTCATCGGATCGACATCGCGGGGCGGCTTGGGATGCGCGGCAACGACGTTCGACGAGACGGACTTTTCAGCTATGTGCGGCCGGAGAGCCGGATTCCCAGCAGCCGCCCGCTTCGCCTGATCCGTGGCGCTGCCGATGAAGCGCTGAACGCCCTCGACGCCCAGTTTGCCGCGCTCTACGCCGAGATCGGCCACCCTTCGATCGCGCGGTGCGGACCCTGCCGCGGGTCAAGGCGCTGTTGTCGGACGCGCATTTCTCGGTCGACGGCACGCTTATTCAGGCCTGGGCATCGATGAAGAGTTTCCGTCGCAAGGACGGCAACGACGAACCGCCCGCCCCCGGGCGCAATGGCGAGCGCAACTACCGCAAGGAGAAGCGTTCGAAAAAGACCCATGCCTTGACCGATGACAGTCTCGACGTCCGCCGAGGAAAAGTCCGAGCGCTTCGGGTCGCTTTCGGGTCCGAGGGCGGCACGGTCAACGATTGATGCAGAATTGGCGGGCACGCGGGGGTTCACCGCTGGCGGGCGTCAGACCACCAGCGCGGCGGACCGGCATCATTGGGCCCGGGCCGGCGGCGCCTCCAACCCGACACCCCGTAAATGGCTGAACAGCGCCTGCAATTTGGACCGGTCTTCCGCGGGCAAAGGCGGCTTCAGGATCAATTCGATGTTCGTCCGCAGATGTCCCGCATCGCCGGTCCCGAACAGTACCACATCCACCCCGGGCTCATGCCGCACATAGCGGTACGCGGCATCGGTCAGGCTGCTCGCGCCATCGGGGTGGACCAAAAACCCCAGCGGATCGTCAGTCTCCGCGAGCCAGGGCGGAACCTGACCGTCCGCCGCGAGCTGTCGCATGGTTGCGGCCAGCTGTGCCGGCCGGGCGAAAATCGCGCGCACCGCGAACATCATCAGCGTGCCGATCCGGTTGGCCAGGGTGTGCGGAAACACCTGCGTCCGCGCGACCTGGTCCATCAGGTGAAACGCCACCATGGCGGTATCCCGCATGTCATCCTGCATCGCCCGGTTGAGCATCTTCTGCCCGGGATCATTCGGCGCCGTCTCGGTGATGCCCAGGAAGCGGAACTTGCCCTTTTCTCGCTCCCTCAGCAGCGCCGGCGCGATGACGTCGCGGACATGGTCGTAGCCCGCCGGCGGCACCGCATGCAGCTGGAATACGTCGACATGATCCAGGCCCAGCCGCCGCAGCGACCCGTCCAGGCTGGCCACCACCTTGTCCACGCTGAACGTCTTGTCGCCCGCCGGCTTCGAGGCCTTGGTGCAGACCACCACGCTGTCACGCGCGATGCCCTTGAGGGCCGCACCCACCACGTCCTCGGTTCCGTAGACCGCGGCGGTATCGATCAGGTTGACCCCGAGATCCAGCGCCTGCCGGATGATCCCGGCCGCGTGCTCTGCCGACTGGCCGGTTCCGAGGCCCAGCTTGCTGAACCCGCCGCAACCGAGACCGGCGACGCTGACCTTGAGGCCGGTGCGGCCGAGCGTGGTGTATTGCATGGAAAAGGCCTTTAGAACGTGGATCGGGGAACGCTAGAGCGTGGATCGGGGAAAGCTAGGGCGCCTTCAGGTTCGGCAAGCATTCGGCAAAGATCTGGCGAGGACAGGCCGTGTGGCGACAGTAGAATTGGCGAACCCGCAGGTGGATCGAGACAGTGCGTCCAAGTGATGGCAGATCGGCGAGCTGCCGATCATAGCGGCTGTGCACCGCAGGGCTTGTTTGACCGCAGTCTGGACAGCGTCGATCCCGGCGCAGGCCCCGGGCAGCAATGTGCAGGTGAGTAGCGTTGTCAGGCGTTACCTGCTCAACGCGACAATGTGAAATGGGCCACAAGTCGTTCATGCTCCAGCCAAAATGGGGTATAGGATGGCTCCAGCCAAATATCAATGCGACTGCGACTTAATCCACGCAAAGCGCGGGAGAGCCGAATTTCCGGGACCACCTCAACGGGCCTCTGTTTGGAGTCATTGATCTTCGCGGCTAACCTTGGTGACTCACTTGATTTCCACAAAGACCAAAGTGGCTCAGAATTCTTTCAGACTGTGCGAAAACGCACTTGGGCAGTGATATTGGCGAGATTGGCGGTCAGTGGTGCACGACGAAATCCAGTTGAAGTGCATGGGCGATTGTCCAGTAAAACTTGGTTCACATCCTGGCCTCGGTCGATCCTGCCAATCAGCCCGGCAGAAGTGCCCAACTGGAGGCCTCTCGGGCCGCTACTGCGGCCATCAGCTCTTTGAACCCGACAATATTCAGGACCCGGCGGAGATTGTAGGCGAGCGCGGTCAAGCTGAACTCAGCACGGACCTTCTCCAGGCCACGCATCAGAAACGCCCCTTGTATATCCATTGCTTGATCGTGCTAAATAGGTGTTCAACGGTCTCGCGCCGGCGATCCGGGATGTCCGGGCGCTTGGCCAAGCGCGCCTGCATCCGCTCGAGGACCGCTTCGTTCTCCAGACACGACACCGTACGGAACTTGCCGCCCGTGCATTGCGAACAGATCTTGCCGTCGTCGCACGCCAACTTGTTGACGTAGTTGATCTTCTTTAGCCCCCGTAGCAGCGATGATGAATACGGATACAGACGCTGACCGGCGGGGCAGACGTAACGGTCGCTGTCTGCGTCATAGCGAAACGCGTCCTTGCGGAAGTAACCCGCCTTGACGGACGGTCCGCGTTGTGGACCCGGAACGTAGGGCACGATCCCGGCCTTCTCGCACGCCTCGATGTCCACGATCTTGAAATAGCCTTTGTCGGCCACCGGCTCGATGGTCTTGACGCCAAGGACGTCCTTCGCCGCCTCAGCAGTCTGCGTCAGCAGACCCATATCAACGACGTGGTTGGTGACCTGCTGCTCGACGATCAGATTGTGCCTGGTATCAACCGCAACCCGAACATCGTAGCCCACCGCAACATGGGTATGCGCGGCCATGGCTCGGCTGCCAAAATCAGTCAGCGAGATTTGCGTCCTCGCCGGTGCGATCCAGCTGCGCCAACATCTCCTGGCAGCGCGTGCGACGGGTGCGAATGGCGGCAATCTTCTCCGCCAGGTTCTCGACCGTGAGCCAGACGTCTTGCTCTCGGCCTCGTCGCTTTGGTCCAGTCGTTGCAGATAATCGTCGAACTTGGCATCAGCGAGTTCGATGAACTTGCTCAGCGAGGCGCGGATGAAGTTGCGGTCCTTGTTGTTGACCACCTTGATCCGGGTGCCGTCGACGGCCAGCAGCGCCTTGCCGAGCAGGTCCATCTGGCGGCACAGCAGCACGAAATGGCGGAAGAGCGGCCGAAACGCCTTGCGGTTATCGCGCCGGAAGTCGGCGACCGTCTTGTCGTCGGGCTTCAGATGCCGCAGCAGCCAGATCACCTCGATGTTGCGATGGGTCTCCGCTTTCAGTCGGCGGCTGGACCGAACGCGGTTCAGGTAGCCGTAGTTGTAAAGCTTCAACAGATCGGCAGGCGCGTAGCCAGGACGTCCGGTCCGCTTGGGGGCGACGCGGATAAAGCCTGCTGCGGTCAGATCCAGTCCGTCAGCGAAGGCTTCGATAAAGCGTACAGCGTTCTCGGCGCCGACGTAATCATCCAGGCATTCTGGAAGCAGCAGTGTCTGGGATCGATCGTGACCGGCGATGTGCGTCATGGTCCAGATTCTAGCGGATCTTGCGACAAGCGGGAATCCATTGCAGGTTAGTTTTCGCACGGCCTGCAAGAATTGTGCATTATACGGTGCACGATTGCGAAGTCGACTATCCTCTGGTTAGCCTTTCACGTATAATAACAACGATGAGCGGAGGAGTGATTAATATGGCGAGGGCAAGACGTATTACGTTATCCATTGCCGCGGCTATTGCCTCAAAGCTTGCCAAGAGCTCAACTCCTCAAAAACTTCTTTTCAACTCCATTCGGCTCAATCGCCCCGAGTTTTTTCGTTTGTGGTCACAAGCAGAAATTAGGTTCTTAAATTATGCCTTCTCTATGAGAGCTCGGTCGAGATCACAAATCTTACAAGATTTGTGGGTTTGTTTTGAACTGGATGAAAAGAGAGATGGATTCTTTGTGGAGTTTGGAGCCACAAACGGCTTGACGAATAGTAATACTTGGCTTCTTGAGACGGCATTAGGTTGGAAAGGCATCTTGGCTGAGCCCAACCCCATTTGGCATTCGGCGCTTGCCGCTAATCGGCGCGTTGCAATTGAGCACCGATGCGTTTCTTCAACATCAGGTGAAAATGTCGCGTTTACTACGACCAACGATTCAGACCCCGAGTTAAGTGCGATTAGCAAATTCTCTGAAGTGGATCATTTTGCTGAACTGCGCAGGCAAGGTAAAGTAATTGAGGTGGAGACGATTTCTTTATCAGATTTACTTGAAAAATATCAAGCTCCTACAGAAATTGACTTTTTATCAATAGATACTGAAGGTAGTGAACTTGACATACTTTCGGCACACAACTTCAAAAAACATAGATTTAACCTGATATCAGTCGAGCAAAACCCGCATACCGAGCCTGGAATACAAAATCTTCTTGAAGATAATGGCTACATTAGAGTGTTTCCTCAATTTTCACAATGGGATGGGTGGTATGTCTCTGCAAAGTTTAGAGCTAAGGCTATGCCGGAAATCTTCGCGCCGCTGAGTTAGGTTGCAGCATCGACGGTTCACCGTATTGAGTGCCGATGGCGTGGCGTTGTCGAAATTGCATAAGCCCCTTTATGGTAAGCCAGGTCCTCGGTTCCATAGACCGCGGCGGTATCGATCAGGTTGACCCCGAGATCCAGCGCCTGCCGGATGATCCCGGCCGCGTGGTCCGCCGACTGGCCGGTTCCGAGGCCCAGCTTGCTGAACCCGCCGCAACCCAGACCGGCGACGCTGACCTTCAGGCCGGTGCGGCCGAGGGTGGTGTATTGCACGGAAAAGGCCTTAGAACGTGGGTCGGGGAACGCTAGAACGTGGATCGGGGAACGCTAGGGCGCCTTCAGGCTGCCTGTAAACAGTCAGCGCGCACTATCGCTTTGTTTAAGCGAGCAACTTTATCATTTCGACTGTTCCGGTCAGGATGATGTCGCTCTAGCAGGGCAGGGTGAATGACGCGACTTTTCGACATCCAGGGCCACCGGGGCGCACGGGCGCTGTTTCCGGAGAACACGCTGGAAGGCTTCCTGGCCGCGTCGGCCCTGGGCGTCACGGCGTTTGAACTGGACGTCGGGATGACCGCCGATGGGGTCGTGGTGGTTTCGCACGATCCGGCGCTGAACCCCGACATCACGCGCGACACCGAAGGCCACTGGCTGCAGCGGCGCGGGCCAACCATTCGCTCTCTCACGCTTGCGGCGTTGGCCAGGTACGACGTCGGCCGCATCCGGCCCGGATCACGCACGGCGGCACTGTTCCCCGACCAAGCCCCGTGCGACGGCGCCCGCATCCCCACACTGGCCGCGGTTCTGGCGGCGCTTCCGGACGCGCGCTTCACCATCGAGGTCAAAACCAATCCCGCCAAGCCGGACTGGACAGCCCCGCCGGATGCGCTTGTCGAAGCGACATTGGCGGTGATCGATCAAGCCCAGGCCGCCGGTCGGGTCATCGTCGAGTCATTCGACTGGCGGGTCCAACGCTACATCCGCCGGGCGCGCCCCGACATCCGGCTGGCCTGGCTGACCAGCGCCGAGACAGAGGCTGGGTCGGTGCTATGGTGGGATGGTGTCGCGCCCGGTGGATTGGTCCCCGCGCAGGTTGCCCGCGAAGGCGGACCAATCTGGGCACCCGATCACACCAGCCTGACGCAGGCCCAGATCCAGCAGGCGCATGCGCTGGGCCTGTCGGTCCTGCCATGGACGGTGAACGAGCCGGCTGACATGCGCCGCCTGATCGCCTGGGGCGCTGACGGCCTGATCTCCGACCGGCCCGACCTTGCCCGCCGCGTGCTTACCTGCACCGGTACGGATGCCAGTAGCACCAGCGATCATGACCCGGGCCAGGCCCAGGCTCCACCACGACACAAGCGGTCGCGCTGAACGCGAACCCGGCCAACAACAAGACGGCGACAAAGCGGCGCATGGACAATTTCCTTCCACATGGCGATCGTCCATCGCTGTAAACGTCATGAAAGCCGAAAATATGGCAGGGCTTCCCTGATCCGCGTCTTTCCAGCAATCTCCCGCTTATGTGTGGACGTTACGCCAGCTTCCTGCCGCCCGACCTGATTGCCCGCCTGTTCGGCACGAAGAACCCGCTGCCGAACCTGAAGCCGACCTGGAACATGGCGCCGACGATGACCGCGCCCGTGGTCCGCCGCCATCCCGAAACCGGCGACCGGCACCTGGACGCGCTGACCTGGGGTTTGGTCCCCGCCTTCACCAAGGTGCTGAAGGAAGCCCGCCGGCCGGTCAACGCGCGGTCCGAGACGGTGGCAACCTCCGGCATGTTCCGCAACGCCTTCGCCAAGCGGCGCTGCATTGTCCCGGCCTCCGCCTTTTACGAATGGCAGGCGACGCCGTCCGGCAAGATCCCGCACGCCATTGCCCGGGCCGATGGTGACCCCCTGGCATTCGCTGGTATCTGGGAGGGCTGGCGATCCCCCGACGGCGACATCCTGCGCAGCTTCGCGATCCTGACGACGACCGCCAATGCGGAGATGGCGGTGCTGCACGAACGCATGCCGGTGATCCTTGAACAATCCGACTGGCCCGCGTGGCTGGACGAGGAACCGGGCGACCCGCTGACCCTGCTGCATCCGTCGCCCGAGGGCATTCTGCGCATCTGGGCCGTCGACAAGCGCGTCGGCAATGTCCGCAACGATGGACCCGAACTGCTGGATCCGGTGCCGGCCAACCCGCAGCCGACGCTTGCATCGCCGGCGTAGGGCGCAACAGCCGCCGCCCTGACGGCTTCGCGATTCCGGTCGATGAACTCGCCGCTATCCGCGGGAACCGCGCACGCATCAGGTGGTTCCCGCCGCATCGCCAGAGGCAGGGAGAGCGGATATGGCACAGACGGTTGGGGATTTCTTCTGGGATCGTCTTTACCAATGGGGCGTCCGCCGGGTCTTCGGCTATCCGGGTGACGGCATCAACGGCCTGCTCGGTGCGCTTAATCGTTTCGGCGAAGACAAGATCCGCTTCGTCCAGGTCCGGCACGAGGAAATGGCTGCGTTCATGGCCTCGGCCCATGCCAAGTTCACCGGGGAACTTGGCGTTTGCATCGCCACCTCCGGGCCTGGCGCATCGCATCTGATCACCGGCTTGTACGACGCCCGGCTTGATCACATGCCGGTGCTCGCCATCGCCGGACAGCAGGCGCGCAATGCGCTGGGCGGGCATTACCAGCAGGAACTCGACCTCGTCAGCATGTTCAAGGACGTGGCCGGCGCCTATGTCCAGGAAGCATCCACCGCACCCCAGGTGCGTCACATGATCGACCGCGCCGTTCGCATCGCCAAGGGCGAGCGCCGGGTGACGGCCCTGATCTTTCCCAACGATCTGCAGGACGAGCCGTACGCGGAACCGCCGCGCAAACACGGCACTTTGCACTCCGGCGTCGGCTATACCGATCCAAGGATCGTGCCCTACGACAACGATCTGCGCCGAGCCGCCGATGTGCTGAACGCCGGCAAGAAGGTCGCCATCCTGGTCGGCGCCGGCGCGTTGCACGCCACCGACGAGGTTATCGCCGTCGCCAACAGGCTCGGTGCCGGTGCCGCCAAGGCCCTGCTGGGCAAGGCTGCCCTGCCGGATGAACTTCCCTGGGTCACAGGCTCCATCGGTCTGCTTGGAACCAAGCCAAGCTGGGACCTGATGAACGGTTGTGACACCTTGCTGATGATCGGGTCCGGTTTTCCATACTCGGAATTCCTGCCCAAGGAAGGTCAGGCCCGGGGGGTGCAGATCGACCTCAAGCCGGACATGCTCAGCATCCGCTATCCGATGGAGGTCGATCTTGTCGGCGACAGCGCCGAGACGCTGCGCGCGCTGCTGCCGCTGCTGGATGAGAAGAGCGACCGATCCTGGCGCGCAACGGTCGAAAAGAATGTGGCGGCGTGGTGGAAGGAAGCCGAGGCGCGCGCCATGCACAGCGCCGAACCCGTCAACCCGCAGCGGGTCGCGTGGGAACTTTCGCCGCGCCTGCCGGAGAGGGCCATTGTCACCAGCGATTCCGGCTCCTGCGCGAACTGGTATGCCCGCGACATAAAGGTGCGGCGCGGCATGATGTGCTCGTTGTCGGGCGGGCTCGCGTCCATGGGTGCGGCGGTGCCCTATGCCATCGCCGCGAAATTCGCCCACCCCGACCGGCCCGTCGTCGCATTGGTCGGCGACGGGGCGATGCAGATGAACAACATGGCCGAATTGATAACGGTCAAGAAATACTGGCAGGAATGGTCAAACAAGACCTGGGTTTGTTGTGTCTTCAACAACCAGGACCTCAATCAGGTGACGTGGGAGCAGCGCGTCATACAGGGCGACCCGAAGTTCAATGCCACGCAGCAGATTCCCGATGTGCCCTATCATCGCTTTGCCGAACTGATCGGGCTGCGCGGCATATTCGTTGATCATCCGGATCAGCTTGCCGGCGCCTGGGAGGAAGCTTTGTCGTCCGACCGGCCGGTGGTGCTGGAGGTCCGGACCGATCCGAACGTGCCGCCATTGCCGCCGCATATCACGCTGCAGCAGGCCAAGGCATTCACCTCCATGCTGGTGAAGGGCGACCCGGAGGAGGGCAGTCTGCTGGTGGACACCGCCAAGGAAGTTCTGAGTGGGATACTGCCGAGCAGGCGTACCTGACGGGCCGACGTAACAAAACCTTCAGTACCGGGAAACCGCCGGATTGGCTGGCGTTGTTCAGTGCAGACCTTCTGACAAGAACTGACGAAAGGCCTTGACCATGGCTGACGATAATGATGCGACCGACCGGCGGCGTCCGGCCCGTGCCCTGACCGAGCAGGCGTTGCATGCGGAAGCGACGGGCGATCAGGAAAAGGCGGAGCAACTGTTCGCTGAAGCAGAGAAGCTGGATCCGGAAGAAGTGGCGGCGGTGTTGCAGGAACAAAGCGCCAGCCCAGCGCGACAGGCGTCGGCGACAGACAAAAGAACCGGTGCGGCGGATCAAGCCTGACCGGTTACTCAATACATCATGAGGTCCGCATGACTGAACCCACCAAAGGCATCCTGCGCGCGATCCTGCGGGAGATGGAGCCCGGTCTTTTCCGCGCCGAATACCCCGGCGAAATGAACCAGGATGAGGCGGGCGTCGAAGCCTTGCCGGATTCGCATATTGGCACGGACGCATCGGGCGTGAAGCAATGGGTCGAGACGATGGCAACCGGCCTCGGTTACGAGCGCGTCGTTTGGGAGTCGCCGGACAAAGCCGCGTCACGTTAACGCGCGGACAGAAACCGGCAAGCGCGACGGCCGTTCGCGTTTTGCAAAACCAAGACGTCATTCGATGTGCTGCGGTCGTCACCGGAGCCCTGACTAGCTGAAAGCGCATCCATGCCCGCCATCTTCCGGCCCACGGCCAATATCGTGACGCAGGTGGTGATGCTGGCGACGGGCGTTCTGGTCGCAGGCGGCGTGGTTTGGTGGTGGGCGTGGCCGCGCATGGACTACGTCCGCCACAGGAGTTGGACCGTGGAGCAGCCGGTGCCGTTCAGCCATCAGCATCACGTCGCGGGCCTGGGGATCGACTGCCGGTTCTGCCACATGACGGTCGAGACCGCGGGCGATGCCGGCTGCCGCCGACCTACACCTGCATGACCTGCCATTCGCAGATCTGGACCAACGCGGCGATCCTGGCGCCGGTGCGGGAAAGTCTTGCGAACAACACCCCGATCACCTGGCATCGCGTCACCGATCTGCCCGACTACGTCTACTTCAACCACAAGATCCACATCGCCAAGGGTGTCGGCTGCGAAAGCTGCCACGGCACCATGCAGGACATGGCGCTGACCCAGAAGGCGCGCACGCTGACCATGGGTTTCTGCCTGGACTGCCATCGCGATCCCGCCCCCAACCTGCGGCCGCCGGAGGCGATCTTCAACACCGACTGGCATCGATCCGCAGGACACGCCGTCCCCCGCCGCGTTGCTGCAGCAATACCATGTCGGTGGCCGCAACCTGACGGATTGCTCGATATGCCATCGGTGACTCGCGAGCGGGGAGCGGGCAATGGCGCGGGCCTGGACCGGCTGGCGCGCGACCCGGCGTTCGTTGCCCGCGCATCGGCCGAGTTTCCGCAGCTTGCCTCCGCGCTTGGCGGCCCCGCGCGATCGGCGCGGCGTGCTGAAGCTGATGGCGGCCGGCCTCGCGCTGGCCGGTCTGACCGGCTGTGACGACGGTGCGCCGGATGGCGTGCTGATCCCGCCCGTGCTGCCGCCCGGCAACACGGTCTCCGCCGGCAGCCGCCTGTTCGCCACCGCCAGCGTGCTGCGATGGCTATGCCGCCGGCATCCTGGTGCGTCACGTCAACGGCCGGCCGATCAAGGTCGAGGGCAATCCGCTGCACCCCGCCAGCCTGGGCGGCACCAGCGCCATCGGCCAGGCAGAGATCCTGGGCTTCTACGATCCGGACCGCAGCCGCGAGCATCATTCGCGCCGGTGAACCGCAGGCATGGTCGTCGCTGCTGACGGCCCTTGCCGCCCAGCGCGACGCGCTGGGCCAGTCGCACGGCGAGGGTTTCCGCATCCTCACCGGCACGACGACCTCGCCCACCATGGCGCGCCAGATCGCGGCGCTGAAGCAGCCACTACCCGGCGATGCAGTGGCATCGGTGGGAGCCGGTTTCGCGCGATGCCGTCCGCGCCGGTGCGATGCTCGCCTACGGCCAGCCGGTTGAGGTGGTGCCGAAACTCGACGCGGTCGATCTGTCTGCTCACGATCGACAGCGACCTGTCTCGACTCCGCGCCTGGGCACCTGCGCTTTGCCCGCGATTTCGCCGCGCGCCGAAACCCGGCCCGCACCGATCGCATGAGCCGAGCCTATGCGATCGAGCCGACGCCGACGCTGACCGGCGTCGCGGCGGATCATCGCTTCATCGCCAGCCCGCGCGATCTGGCGCGGATCGTCCCGGCGCTGGCCGCGGCGGTGATCCGCAACGAAACCCCGGCGGACATGCCCGCCTGGTTCGCGCCGCTGGTCGCGGACCTGAAGGCGGCGCACGGCCGGACCTTCATCCATGCCGGTCCCGGCCAGCCGGCCGAAATCCACGCGTTGGTCCATGCGATGAACGAGGCGCTGGGCGGCCGCGGCGCGACCTACACGCTGATCGATCCGGTGGAGGCTGACCCGGTCGATCACGCTGCCTCCTTGCGCGGCCTGACGGAGGACATGCGCGCCGGGCGGCGTGAAAACCCTGCTGATCATCGACAGCAACCCGGTCTTCACGGCGCCCGGATTCGGCGACGCCCTGAAGCAGGTGCCGTTCTCCATGACCCTGGCGGTGGATGCCCAGCGAAACTGCCGGCAAGCCACCCAATGGAGCCTGCCCTGCCGCCACAGCTTCGAGGACTGGAGCGACGCGCGTGCCTACGACGGCACCGTCACCATCATGCAGCCGCAGGCCCAGCCGCTTTACGACGGGATCAGCCCGCATTATCTGCTGGCGCTGTTCGCCGGCCCGGAGGAACGCGACAGCCGCGACATCGTCCGCCAGACCCATCGAACTGACCGACCAGCAGTGGCACGATGCGCTGGCCTCCGGCGTCGTGCCGGATACACAGGTCGGCCACCAGCAACGCCGCGCTGAAAACGCAGACTCCGCCGCCACCGGAGCCGCCGGCCAGCGGACATCACGCTGCTGTTCCGCCCGGATCCGCATGTCTGGGACGGCCGCTTCGCCAACAATGCCTGGCTGCAGGAACTGCCGCGGCCGCTGACCAAGCTGACCTGGGACAATCCGCTGCTGATCGTCCCCCGCAATCGCCGAGCGGCTGAAGCTCGGTGAACGGCGATCGCGTCTCGGTCAGCGTCGGCGGCGCCAGCGTCACCCTGCCGGCCTGGGTCATGCCCGGCCAGGCACCCGATTGCGTCGTCGCGCTGCTGGGCTTCGGCCGCACGCGATGTCGGCATGGTGGGGCAGGGGGTCGGCTTCGACGTCTATCCGCTGTTACCGCGGCAGCGGCACGGTCACGCTGCGCAAGGCCGACGGCCATGACGTCCTGGCCAGCACCGAACACCACGACCCGATCTTCGCCGACGCCGGGGACTATGTCCGTCACGGCACCCTGGCCGCGTTCAAGGCCGACCCGCACTTCCTCGGCAAGCAACCCGAACTGCCGAACCTGTACAACCGCAAGCCGTCCGGCCCGGCCGCCTGGGGCATGAGCATCGACCTGAATGCCTGCATCGGCTGCAACGCCTGCGTCGTCGCCTGCATGGCGGAGAACAACATCCCGATCGTCGGCAAGCAGCAGGTGATCCACGAGCGGGAAATGCACTGGCTGCGTATCGATCGCTACTACGAAGGCACGCCCGAAGCGCCGGACATGCTGTTCCAGCCGGTCCTGTGCCAGCACTGCGAGCAGGCGCCCTGCGAGATCGTCTGCCCGGTCGGCGCCACCGTGCACGACGAGGAAGGCCTCAACGTCATGGTCTACAACCGCTGCGTCGGCACGCGGTTCTGCTCCAACAACTGCCCCTACAAGGTGCGCCGCTTCAACTACTTCGCCTTCGCCGCAGGAAGAACGCCGTCCCGCCATCGCGCGCAACCCCGAGGTCACCGTCCGCGCCCGCGGCGTGATGGAAAAATGCACGTTCTGCCTGCAACGCATCGCCGCCGCCCGGATCGACGCCGACGCCGACAACCGGCCGATCGGCGCCAATGAGGTCAAAACCGCCTGCCAGGCCGCCTGTCCCACCCAGGCCTTCACCTTCGGCAACATGGCGGAAGGCGGCGACGTCATGGACCGCAAGAACAGCCCGCTGACCTACGCCCTGCTCGACGACCAGGACACCAAGCCGCGGGTAACCTACGAAGCCCGCATCACCAACCCCGGCCCGGATGCTTCCTCATGACGAATGTCTGCTCATGACGGGTGGGGCCGGATGAAAGCGATAGAACCCGTCGTCGCTGCCCGGCAGCAACAACCCGGACATGACGGATCATGTGTCCGGGCATTGCGCTGCGTGGAAAGGCGTTTACCTGGTGGTGGATCGCGATCGGCGCCGGCAGCGTTGCTGACCAGCGTGCTGCTCGGCTCGATCCTGTATCTGTTCTACGCCGGCGTCGGCATCTGGGGCATCGACTGGCCGGTCGCCTGGGGCTTTGCCATCATCAACTATGTCTGGTGGATCGCCATCGCCAGCGGCGGCACGTTCATCTCGGCGCTGTTCTTTCTCACCCGATCCGAGTGGCGCAACTCGATCAACCGCATCGCCGAATCCATGACGCTGTTCGGTGCCGCCTGCGCCGGCATCTATCCTATTCTGCATCTCGGCCGGCCGTGGTTCTTCTACTGGTTGTTTCCCTATCCGAACAGCATGGACCTGTGGCCGCAGTTCCGCAGTCCGCTGCTGTGGGATTTCTTTGCCATCCTGACCTATGTCACCTCGTCGGTGGTGTTCTGGTATCTCGGCCTGCTGCCCGACCTGGCGACGCTGCGCGACCGGGCGCCGACGCGCGGCAAGCAGGTAATCTACGGCGCCATGGCACTGGGTTTCCGCGGCACCAGCCGGCAATGGCGCCATTACCACGCGCTGTATGGCGTCCTGGCCGCCGATCATGGCGCCGCTGGTGTGTTCGGTGCACAGCATCGTCGGCCTCGACTTCGCCGGCGGCGCCACGGTCGGCTGGCATTCCACCATGTATCCGCCGTTCTTCATCTTCGGCGCCTTCCTGTCCGGCTTCGCCACCGTCCTGCTGCTGATCATGCCGATGCGCCGCCTGCTGCGGCTGGAACGCTACATCACCACCCGCCACATCGACGTGCTCGGTCGCCTGCTGCTGACCAGCAGCCTGTTCGTCGGCTACGCCTACATCATGGACGCCTTCACCACATATCTACGGTGGCGAAAAGGCCGAGATCACCGATGTATCCAGGAGAAACTCTTCGGCTACTACGCCGGCATCTACTGGTGCACGATCCTCTTCAACGTCCTGCTGCCGCAGCTTCTGTGGTTCCGCGCCTTCCGCCTGAACCAGATCCTTGTCGCCCTGATCTCCATCGGCGTGATCATCGGCATGTGGTGCGAGCGTTACACCATCGTCGTCGTGGCCCTGCACCGTCCCCGCCTGCCGTCATCCTACGGCGTCTACCACGGCTCGATCTGGGACTGGCTGACCTTGATGGGCACTGTCGGTTTCTTCATCTTCGGCATCCTGCTGATCGTCCGCCTGATCCCGGTGATCTCGATGTTCGAGATGCGCGAAATCCTCGCCCCGCAACGGCCGCACGGCATGCCGCGATGAAGACCCTTGTCGCCAGCTTCATCTCCGAGGCAACCCTGACCGACGCGCTGCCCCGTCTGCGCGCGCTGGGCACGATCGAGACCTACACGCCGAAAGCCCTGGAAAGCGACGACCGCCCCGCCATCCTTCCCCTGGTTGTCCTGATCGCCGGCCTGCTCGGCACCGCCGGCGGGTTCGCCATGCAGGTCTACGCCAACACCGTCAGCTACCCCGTCGACATCGGCGGCCGCCCCGAATTCTCCTGGCCCGCCTTCGTGCCGATCGCGTTCGAGATCGGCGTCCTGGCCGCCATGCTTGCCGGCTTCGTCGGCTTCCTCGTGGTCAACCGCCTGCCGCACCTGTACGACCCGGTTGACGAGGCCATGCTCATGCGCGGCGCCAGCCGCGACCGCTGGTGCGTCGCCATCCGCACCGACGCACCCGAACGCGCCCACGACCTGCTGCGCAGCCTGGCGGCGGAACAGGTCGAGGAACTGCCCGCATGAATCTGCCGCGGCGCACTGCCGGTGCTGGTCCTGCTGGCGCTGCTGTCCGGCTGCGACGACATGACGGTGCAGCCGAAAGCCGGCGCCTACTCCGCCGATGCCGGGCTGGTCGCGCCCGCGCAGGATACCGTCGAATGGGGCAGCGTCCCGCAACAGCCGCCACCGCTGACGCTGGCGCTGCTGCAACGGGGCCAGCAGCGCTTCCGCATCGACTGCACGCCCTGCCATTCGGAGCTTGGTGACGGCAACGGCATGGTGGTCCAGCGCGGCTTCCCGTCGCCGCCGTCCTATCACATCGACCGGCTGCGGGAGGCGCCGACGCAGCATTTCTACGACGTCATCACCAACGGCTACGGCGCGATGTACTCGTTCGCCGGCCGCGTGGCGCCGCCGGACCGCTGGGCGATCGCCGCCTATATCCGCGCCCTGCAGCTTTCGCAGCATCCCCCGGCCGAGGCAATCCACGCCCAGCAGGCCGCCCGATGACCGCCGTGGCCAGCAAAATGACGCCGACGCGCGTCGCCTGGATCGCCGGCATCGTCGGCCTGCTGCTTTGCATCCTTGGCGCGATCCTGCAGCCCGACGCCTTCGCCTTTGCCTGGCTGTCGGGCCTGACGGTATGGCTGCGCTGGCCCCTGGGGTGCCTGGCCTTGCTGCTGGTCCACGCCCTGACCGGCGGGCGCTGGGGAGAGCCGATCAGGCCTGCGCTGCTGTTTGGCATCGGCACAATGCCGCTGCTGCTGCCGGCGATCGTACCGGTCTTGTTGCTGCTGCCGCAGCTTTATCCATGGGCGCGGCAGGGCGTGCACCTGGACAATGGCTTCTACCTGAACCTGCCGTTCGCCGCTGCCCGGTGGATCTTCTACCTGATCGTCTGGTTCGGCGTCGGTGGGCTTGCGCTGTGGCGGTGCCGCTTCAACGCCTCCCTCCGCGGCCTGGCACCCCCCGGCCTCATTCTGCTCGGGCTGACGGTGAATTTCGCCGCCATCGACGCGCTGATGTCGCTCGATCCCCACTTCAACTCCAGCGATTTCGGCATGACCTTCGCCGCCGAAACGGTGCTGTTCGCGCTGGCGGTCACCATCCTCGCCACCGTCGTCAGCGGCCCGGTCGCCGCCGCACAGCGCGATGATCTCGGGCGGCTGCTGCAAAGCATGCTGATCCTGTGGGCCTACCTCGATTTCATGCAATTGCTGATCATCTGGCAGTCCAACCTGCCGAAAGAGGCGGCGTGGTACATCGCCCGGACCGCCGGAATGTGGGGCATCGCCGCCGCCCTGATCGCGATCGGCCATTTCCTGCTGCCGTTCCTGGCCTTGCTTATCCCGGCGCTCCGCCGTTCCCGCCGCGGCATCATCTTCACCACGAGCCTGCTGATCGTCACCTCTGTCATCCGAAGCTGGTGGCTGGTGCTTCCCGCGCAAAGCCCTGCCGCCGGCGGCCACGGCATCGGCTGGATCGACGTCGCCGCCGTCCTGGCGTTCGGCGGCATCTCCATCGGGCTGATGGTGCGTGCCCCCGGCCTCCGTCTTCGAGCGACCCATGCCTGAACGTGTCACGCCGCCCGCTGAACCGATTCTTCCGCCGGCCCGTTATGAGCAGTCGGACGTCACGACGGGCAATGCCCTGATTGCGTTTCCGGCGATCCTGGTGGCGTTGCTGCTGGCGGTGCTGCTGGTGCGCTGGATGTATCCAGGCGCCGCGGTGGACCGCCGCTTGCCCAGCGCGCTGCCGGTCTTTCCCGAACCCCGGCTGCAGGCCGACCCTGCAGGCTGACATGCAGAAGTTCCTGCAAACCGAGCTGGCGAGGCTGAACAGCACTGGCTGGGACGATGAAGCGAAAGGCATCGGCCATATCGCGATCGATGACGCCATGCGCCGTATCGCTGCCTACCGGTATTCCGGACTGGCCGAAATGACCGCCCTGGTTCTGTTGTTCATGCTGCTGGTATCCCCGCAGGCCCGCGCTGCAAATGACCTGTCCACATTCGCCTACGAGCAGCGCCTGGGAAGCCAGCTTCCATTGGCCACCGCCTTCAAGGACGAGCAGGGCAGGGCGGTCACCTTGCAACAGGCCCTGGCGCACCGGCCGACGATCCTGGCGCTGGGCTATTTTCGCTGCCCCAACCTGTGCGGTCTGGTGCGTAACGATCTGATCAATGCCATCGCCCGTCTGGACAATCCCCGCGAACTACAGCCTGGTGGTGCTGTCCATCGATCCGTCGGAAACCCCGGCCGACGCCAGCGCGGCGAAAGCCGCCGACCTTGCCCGTTTCGACGGCTCCGGCCAAACGACGGACTGGCACTATTTGACCGGTTCTGCCGCCGACATCACCGCCGTGACCAATGCCGTTGGCTTCCGTTCAAGGTTCGACGACCAGCAAAAACAGTTCCTTCACCCTGCCGGGATCGTTTTCCTCACTGGTACCGGCACCGTTTCCAGCTATCTGCTGGGCCTTGGCTACCAAGCCAGCGACGTGGGCCTTGGGCTGACCCGAGCGGCCAATGGTGTCACGGCGCGGGCGCTGCCGATCCTGCTGCTGTGCTTCCACTACGATCCGGCCACCGGGCGCTACACCCTGGCGATCATGCGGATCCTGCAGCTTGGCGCCGCGATCACGATTGTGGTTGTCGCCGGCATCGTTACTCTGGCGCTGCGGCGCGAACGGCACCCGCGATGAAACTGACCCTACCGCTCGCCGCCAGCACCGGCCAGGAAACCGATTACCTGCTGCTGGGCCTTGTTGGCGTGTCCGTCGCCGTTCTGGCGCTGGTCTTCGGCCTGATGTTCTTCTACGTCGTGCGCTACCGCCACAACAGTCCGATCGAGCGCGGCGCCCTGGCTGAAAAGTCATTCCGCTTCGAGATCATCATGGACGGTCGCCACGCTGATGATTTTCTTCGGCCTGTTCATCTGGGGTTCGGTCATCTACGTCCGTCAGTTTCAGCCGCCCGCCGAACGCGCTGAAGATCTACGTCGTCGCCAAGCAATGGATGTGGAAGATCGAGCACGCCGGCGGCCAGCGCGAGATCAACGCGCTGCATGTGCCGATCGACACCCCGGTCGAGCTGGTGATGACCTCCGAGGACGTCATCCACGACTTCTTCGTCCCGGCGTTCCGGGTCAAACGCGACGTCCTGCCGGGCCAATACGAAACGATGTGGTTCCGCGCCGATCGCGTCGGCACCTACCATTTGTTCTGCTCGCAGTTCTGCGGCACCGCCCATTCCAGCATGATCGGCGATGTCGTTGTGATGCCGGCGAAGGACTATGCCGACTGGCTGACCACCAACGGCGCCGGCGACACGCTGGCCGAACAGGGTAAGTCGCTGTTCATGCGCTATGGCTGCGCGGGTTGTCACCTTGGCGGCGGAACCGTTCGGGCGCCGTCCCTCGCGGGCCTGTACGGCAGCCCGGTGCCGCTGTCGGACGGCACCACGGTCATCGCCGACGATCGCTACATTCGCGATTCGATCATGTATCCGAAAGCGCAGATCGTCGCCAGCTATCGAACCGATCATGCCGTCCTTCGCCAACGTCATCCACGAGGACGACCTGATGCGCCTGGTCGCCTACATCCATTCCCTGGCCCCACAATCGTCGCGGAGCACCACGGATGAGCCAGACCGCGCAGATGCCCCGCGCCTGGCCCTGCCGCAGGACCAGACCAGCTATCTGCTCTGACGGCGTCTCGCTGAAAAGCTGGCTGCTGACCACGGACCACAAGCGGATCGCGATCCTTTACATGGTCTCGATCACGTTCTTCTTCTTTCTTGGCGGGTCCGCCGCCGCGCTGATCCGCTACAACCTGATCGTGCCCGAGGGCATGATCCAGTCAGCCGAGACCTATAACCGGCTGTTCACCATGCACGGCATCATCATGGTGTGGTTCTTCCTGGTTCCTGCCGTTCCGGTAACGATCGGCAACTTCGTCGTCCCCCTGATGCTGGGCGCCAGGGACCTGGCCTTTCCAAAACTCAACCTGATAAGCTGGTATCTTTTCATGGCGGGCGGGCTTCTGCGCGCTGTACGCGCTGTTCTCCGGCGGGGTGGACACCGGCTGGACGTTCTACACCCCGCTGTCCAGCAACTATGCCCAGGGCCACGTCGTTGCCGTGGTTGTCGGCATCTTCATTTCCGGCTTTTCCACCATCGCCACCGGCGTGAACTTCATCATCACCATCCATCGCCTGCGCGCCCCCGGGCTGACCTGGTATCGCCTGCCGGTCTTCATCTGGTCACTTTATTCGACCAGCATCATCTTCGTTCTGGCCACGCCGGTGCTGGCGATCACGCTGCTGCTGCTGTTGTTCGAGACGGGTTGTTCCACGTCGGCGTCTTCGACCCCCGCCTCGGTGGCGATCCGCTGCTGTTCCAGCATCTGTTCTGGTTCTACTCGCATCCCGCCGTCTACATCATGATCCTGCCCGGCCTTGGCATCGTGTCGGAGATCATCCCGGTGTTCGCCCGCAAGGAGTTGTTCGGCTACAAGTTCGTCGTCTGGGCCAGCGTTTCCATCGCGGTGATCGCGTTTTTCGTCTGGGGCCACCACATGTTCGTCTCCGGACAGTCACTGTTCGCGAGCGTGGTGTTTTCCATGCTCAGCTACTTCGTTGCGGTTCCCTCCGCGATCAAGGTGTTCAACTGGCTTGGGCACGTTGCACAAGGGCCGCATCCGTTTCGATGCGCCGATGATCTACGCACTGGGCTTCATCGGCCTGTTCACCATGGGCGGCATCACCGGCCTGTATCTGGCGGCACTGGCGGCGGACATCCATCTGCACGACACCTACTTCGTCATTGCCCATTTCCACTACATCATGGTCGGCGGCATGGTGTCCGCCTACTTCGCGGCACTGCACTACTGGTGGCCGAAGATCACCGGCAAGATGTATCCCGAAATGATCGCCCGGGCCGCCGCGCTGCTGATGTTCCTGGGCTTCAACCTGACCTTTTTCCCGCAATACATCCTTGGCTACCTCGGCATGCCGCGCCGCTACCATGCCTATCCGCCGGAGTTCCAGGTGCTGAATGTGCTGTCGTCCGCCGGGGCTACGATCCTGGCCGCGGCCTACCTGCATGCCGCTGTTCTACCTGACCTTCTCGATCTTCCGCGGCGCCAGCGCCCCGGCCAATCCGTGGGGCAGCCTGGGCCTGGAGTGGCAGACCCCGTCGCCGCCATTCACCAAGAACTTCGCCGTCACACCCGATCGTCACCAAGGGCCCGTACGACTTCTCCGAAGCCGACGTCGAGATGCGCGATGTCTGAGGAAGTCGCGCCGCACACCCACTTCCAGTATGCCGAGCGCGCGACCATCAGGCGGAGACCGCGCTGTCCGGAATGTGGCTGTTCCTGGCGTCGGAGATTCTGTTCTTTGGCGGTCTGATCGTCGCCTGGATGTTCTGCCGCCATTGGCAGCTTGCCGGCTTCGACGCCGGTGCCAGGGAAACCGTGCTGTGGATCGGCACGCTCAACCTGTTCCTGCTGATCACCAGCAGCTTCGTCTATTCGTCCGGCCTGGCCTTCATCGAGGCCGGCAACATCCGTCGCCTGATCCAGTGCTGCGTGGTGACCATGGCGATCGGCACGCTGTTCCTGCTGCTGAAATTCTACGAGTGGCACATCGACATTTCGGAAGCACCTGTTCCCGTCCGGCCCGTTCAAGATCGCCGGCCCCGACGCCGGCGGCGCCAGGATGTTCTGGTCGTTCTACTTCGTCGCCACCGCGCTGCATGCCGTCCACATGATCGTCGGCGTCGGCCTCGTCGGCTGGATCGCGCTGCAGGCCCGGCGCGGCGCGTTTTGCCGACGGTTGGCTGACGCCCGGTCGAGGTCGTCGGCCTGTACTGGAGCTTTGTCGATATCGTCTGGATCGTTCTGTACCCGATCATCTACCTGATAGGGCGCGGATGATGGGAACACGCAGCAGCCACCGCGTCCTCAACGTCATGGCGGGTGAAGGCCCGTTATCCACCGCAGCGGTCAACAGCGTGAGCGTATGAATACTGACCCACTCCGTCACAACGCGACATCGGCATCGGAAAGTCGCTTCCAACAGGGCTCGCCATGAGAAAGCAGCATCGCCTTGACGCCCTGGTCTGGTTCGGTCTGCTAATCCTGGCCGGGACGGAACTCGCCGCATCGTACATGCCAATGCCTGCCCAAATGCGACCCATCCTTATCCTGCCGGCCGCCGTGATGGCGACACTCGTTGCCCTGGGCTACATGCGCCTGCTGAGCGCACCGCAAATCGCAAAATCCTTCGCTATCGCCGGACTGTTCTGGCTGACCGTGCTGCTGGGCCTGACCATGACCGACCCGTTGACCCGCGCGGTCTACGCCGTGGTTCAATAATTCTGTAGCCCCATCCTCGGCCCGGCAGCCCGCCACAACGCAAACCCGGCGCGACGCTACCAGCCAACATCACCGCCTGGACAGCCGCGGCGCAGTCCCTATGATTCGTGGCCAGTCAGATCCAGGAATGCGGCCATGACGCGGGAGCCGGACGAGTTTGTCGTGAACGATCAGACCGTCCCGCGGCGGCGGCAGGCGGACGACGACCTGGCACGCCGTTTGTCGGCGCGGCGGTACTACCGCGAAGCCCCGCCCTATCGCATCCAGTTCGAGGACAACGGCGCCGTTACCCTGCGCCAGAAGCGATATGAGTACTGGGACAACCAGGAGCCCGAGGAGGCCACCACCTGGGTTGTCCTGTCCACCCACGACAGTCTTGAAGAAGCCGAGCGGCGACTGAGGCTTATTTGCAGCACACCGCTCTATTACGACGCGGACGGGCACCCCACGAAGCCCCCGCGGCGATCAAGCCCGAGATGGCCGATGCCCCCATCGGACGACGAATAGCTGCCTTACCGGCCCAGGGTATCACGGCGCTGGGCATCATCGGCCCTGGGTATAAGCCAAACTGATTTCTGGCCGGCGGGACGAAACCTGCCCGGTTCCGATCATCCCGATCCGCATCATCAAGCCACCGCCCAGCACCGCGAGCGACGCCGCCGCTGACAGTGACCGCGACCGGCTTCCCGTCAGCATCGCCACCGCCAGCAGCCCCAGCGGCACGATGGTCCCGAAATCCGTGCCGCCGATCGTTTCCAACTGCCCGTCGGCGCTGTGGAACGCCCGGTCCACGCCGGTCCGGCGGTATTCCTCGTCAGCCTTCAGCGTCGCCGCCAACTCGACCGCCAGTGCTCCCAGGCAGATCGCGTCCAGGTCCTGGCGCACATCCCGCCGCCCTGCGCACAGGCTCAGCGCCGCCGCCGCCGAGGCTATCGCCGAGGACGCGAACCGCACCGCCAGCGCCTGGGGTGCTGCTGCCCAGAGCGGCGTGCTGGTGGCGGAGAACAGCGACGCGGTATAGGTCCCGAGGCCTGCACCAGCCGCCGCCGCCGGAACCTGGGCGACGCGGGCCGCGCCGCGCAGCCAGCGGAACCGGTCCGCCAGCGCTGTCAGCCCGCTGAACCCGGTGAATGTCATCAGGATCCAGGTCCCGATCGACATCGGCGACGTCCGCTTGAACACCCGCAGCATGTTGTAGAAACGCTGCGGCGTGTGCAGGTCCGCCACCAGCAGGACACTTCCCACAGTCGGCGCCAGCAACGCCAGCAACCGCCCGCGCCGCACGACCGCGCGCGCCGCAACGCCGCGGGTCAGATCCAGCAACGTCGAGAGAAGCTGCGCGCCGCCCGACAGCCCTGCCAGGAACACGTAGCCGCCGACAAGCGTCTTGCTGAACGGCGCTGGCTTCAACTGTGGCCGGTTGTAGTAGGTCTGGCCCGTCCACTGGTCCATGATGCGCTCTCCTTCAGCGGCCACGTGAAAACACCGCCAGCGCCGCCAGCGCAAAGCCTGCCATGGCCAGCAGCCCACTGCCCAGGCTTGGTCCGACCCGGTTGGAGGCCCGGGTCGGCGCGGCCGGCAGATTGTAGACCTCCGGCCGGTCCGTCAGCAGGAAGAACGCGTTCAGGTGGCCCAGATCGCCGGTCGCCCCCGGCGCGTCCGGCGTGCCGTACAGATAGGCCGATCCGACCCCGAGATCATGCAGCGCCTCCACCCGCTTGGCCGCGCGCTGCTGCAGGTCGCCGATTTCGCCAAACTGGATGGAATTGGTCGGGCAGGACTTCGCGCAGGCCGGCTCCAGCCCGCCCTTCAGCCGGTCGTAGCACAGAGTGCATTTGTGCGCCTTGCCGTCCAGCGTGCTGATGTCCACCACACCGAACGGGCAGGCGGGAACGCAGTAGCCGCAGCCGTTGCAGATATCCTGCTGCACCACGACGGTGTCGAACTCGGTGCGGAACAACGCCCCGGTCGGGCAGGCCTCCAGGCACGGCGCATTGTGGCAGTGCTTGCAGACATCGCTCATCATTAGCCAGCCGCTCTGGAATGCCGGCTGATTGTCGTCGCGAACCGTTTGCTCGATGAAATTTACATGACGCCAGGTATTGGCCGACAGTGCGCCGGTGTTGTCGTAGCTGTTGCCGGTCAGGCCGATATGGTCCGCCGGCAGGTTGTTCCATTCCTTGCAGGCCACCTCGCAGGCCTTGCAGCCAATGCATAACGTGGTGTCGGTGAAAAACCCGTACGACCGGCCGGGCACGATCCGCACCCCCGCCGTCAGTTCGGACTCATTGGGGATGACGCAGTCCAGGTCAGACTCGCTGTGCTCGGACGCCCGCGGATGCATCTCCATCGCCTCAGCCCTCCAGCACGGTGATCGTCATCGCCGCGTGCGCCAGCACATCGCCGCCGCCGCGGTAACCGACCCGCACCCGGGCCTGGACCCGCTGCAGCGCCGGCAACTGCTCCGGTTCCACCGCCGAGGCGTGGCTCAGGATGAAATGGTGTCCGACACCGCCGCGGTCGAGCAGTTGGAACCGGCTCTCCTGCGCAAAGATCACCGTTCCTTCGATTTGATCCATACCCGCCTCGCTTCGTGCCGGTAATCCAATGCATGAAACACCAATCGGTTCCCGCCCCAGCGGAACCGTGTTGCCTCCGCCGCGTTCCCTCAGCGTCCTACCGAAAGCCTCGCCCGCATGAGTAAGCTCCGCCGCAGCGTCACCGACCGGGTGACCGGGTTCGTCAAAGACTGGTCCATCCCCCGCCAACTCGCAGGCCAGGACATCAAGTCCAAGGCGGCGGAAAGCGAGCAGTCGCGCACCCTGCGGCCGCGGCTGGAACAGGCCGACCGCGTCGGCACCAGCATCTGCCCATACTGCGCCGTCGGCTGCGCCCAGCTTGTATACGCCAAGAACGGCAAGCCGATCCATATCGAGGGCGATCCCAGAAGCCCGGTCAACGCCGGCACGTTGTGCCCCAAAGGCGCCGGCACGATGGGCATGTTGCTGTCGGAAAAGCGCATCAGCCAGGTGTTGTATCGGGCACCCTACAGCGAAACCTGGGAGACCCGGCCGCTCGACTGGGCCATGGAACAGGTCGCCCAGCGGGTGAAGCAGACGCGCGACGAGACCTTCACCGAAACCCTCCCCGACGGCGCCCAGGTCAACCACACGCTTGGCATCGGCTCGCTGGGCGGCGCCACGCTGGACAACGAAGAGAACTACCTGATCAAGAAGCTGTTCGGCGGCGGTCTTGGGATGGTGAACATCGAGAACCAGGCCCGCATCTGACACTCCTCGTCGGTACCCAGTCTGGGGACGACATTCGGCCGCGGCGCAGCAACCATGTCCCTGTGGGACCTGGGCAATTCCGACTGCATCGTGGTCATGGGCTCGAACATGGCGGAGAACCATCCCGTCGCCTTCCGCTTCGTCACCGAAGCGAAAGCCAAGGGCGCGACCGTTATCCATGTCGACCCGCGCTTCACCCGCACCTCGGCGCTGGCGGATATTCATGCGCCCATCCGTTCCGGGTCTGACATCGCCTTCCTGGGCGGGCTGATCCGCTACATCCTGGCCAACGATCTGTGGTTCCGCGAATTCGCGATGGCCTACACCAACATCGCGACGATCATCAGTGACGACTACGGCGACCCGGAAGCCAATGGCGGCGTGTTCTCGGGCTTTGACGTCAACAACGGCAGCTACGACCCCAAGTCGTGGGAATATGCCGAGGCACCGGCGAAACCCGCCATCGCCGAACACCACGCGCCAGCCTTGACCGAAACGCCGGAGCACGGTCCCGCCAGCGATCCAACCCTGCAGCATCCAAACTGCGTCTACCAGATCATGCGGCGTCACTATGAACGCTACACGCCCGAAATGGTCGAGCAGGCCACCGGCTGCAGCAAGGAAACCTTCCTGCGTGTCGCCGACATCCTGACCCGCAATTCCGGCCGGGACCGCACCGGCGCGTTCTGCTACGCCGTCGGCTGGACCCATCATTCGTTCGGGGTCCAGATCATCCGCGCCGCCTCGATTATCCAAGGCCTGCTCGGCAATATCGGCCGCCCGGGTGGCGGCATCATGGCCCTGCGCGGGCACTGCAGCATCCAGGGCAGCACCGATATCCCGACGCTCTACAATATGTTGCCCACCTACCTGCCGCAGCCGAACGTTTTCCTGCAGCATCACGGTCTTAAGGACTTCCTTGAAACCGAGACGGTGCCGACCGGCTGGTGGAACAACCTGCCGAAATACATGATCAGCCTGCTGAAGGCCTGGTACGGCGAACACGCCCAGCCCGACAACGACTATGCGTACAACATGATCCCCAAACTGACCGGCGATCATTCACAATTGCCAATGACATTGGCGATGACCGACGGCGTGGTGAAGGGCCAGTTCATCCTTGGCCAGAACCCGGTTGTGGGCGCCGTCAATTCCGACCTGATCGAACGCGGGCTCGCGCGCCTCGACTGGCTGGTGGTCCGCGACTTCGCGATGATGGAGACAGCGGATTTCTGGCAGAAGGGCCGCCTCGTGCAGCGCGGCGAACTGTCACCGGCGCAGATCGGCACCGAGGTGTTCTTCTTCCCCTGCGCCATGGCGGCGGAAAAGGAAGGCACCGTCACCAATACATCCCGCCTGGTGCAATGGCACGACAAGGTCTGCGACGCGCCGGGCGACAGCCGTTCCGACCTGTCGTTCATCTACCATCTGGGCCGCCGCCTGAAACAACTCTACGCCGGCAGCACCGAAGCCCGCGACCGGCCGATCCAGTGCCTGACCTGGGAGTATCCCGTCAGCGGCGCCACGGAAGAACCCGACGCCGCGGCGATTCTGAAGGAGATCAACGGCTACACCGTTGCCGACCGCAAGCTTTTGAAGAGCTACCAGGAGATCAAGGACGACGGCTCCACCGCCTGTGGCGGCTGGATGTACAGCGGCGTCTTCCCGGATGAAAACCACAACCGCAGCCGCTCGCGCAAGCCGGATGGCCGCGATGGTCCCGGCAGCCACCAGGGTTGGGCCTTCGCCTGGCCCGACAATCGCCGCACGCTGTATAACCGAGCGTCTGCCGACCCCGAGGGGAGGCCGTGGTCGGAGCGCAAGCAGATGATCTGGTGGGACGAAACGCAGCAGAAATGGACCGGCACCGACACGCCCGATTTCGGTACTGAACAAACCGCCCACCATGCGCGCGGACTGGTCCCAGCATCCCAAGGGCATGGACGCACTCGGTGGCGATGATCCCTTCATCATGGAAGCCGATGGGAAATGCATGTTGTTCGTGCCCAGTGGCCTGAAGGACGGACCGCTGCCGACACATTACGAGCCGGTGGAAAGCCCGGTCGCCAATCCCTTGTACAAGCAGCAATCCAACCCGGCGATCAAGCTATGGCCGCGTCCCGGCAACGAATATCACGCCGAGGGTGACCCGGCTTACCCCTATGTCTTCACCACTTACCGGCTGACGGAACTCCATTGCGGTGGCATATCGACCCGGGTGATGCCGCACAATGCCGAACTGCAACCGGAAGCGTTCGTCGAGATCTCGCCGGAACTCGCATCGCAGCTCGGTATCCGTAACCTCGACTGGGCCACGCTGACCACCGCCCGTGGCCAGATCGAGGCGAAAACCCTGGTCACCGACCGCATCCGTCCGTTCACCATCAACGGCAAGACCGTCCACCAGGTCGGGATGCCCTGGGTGTTCGGCTGGGACGGTTATGCAAAGGGTGACATCGCCAATGTGCTGCTGGCGATTCATGGCGACCCCAACACCAGCATCCACACCACCAAGGCGCTGACCTGCAACCTGCGCCGGGGGCGGGTGTAGCCGATGGACAATGCAGCCACTGCCGCTCTTCGCATGCTGGACAAACTGCTGTCCGAGCGGCCGCAACGCGTCGGCCATGATTTTTCTGAAGCCACGCGCTGGATCGCCGCTTATCGCGATGAACTGGCCAGCGAGTGGCGGCGGACCCGCGCCGAAACGGACCGCTTGCGTTTGGCAAAGGTCAATGGCGTGCTCAGCGTTGTGTTGGGCGGGCACTATCCGTTGGCACAGATCCCTTGGGACCAGATGGAAAAAGCCAGGGCGCAATTTGCCTCGGTAGCATCACTACCCACGCCATAAAGCGGCATCCAGCGAAACTGCCTGCGCTGGCAAGCGTTACCCCCTATCCGCGAAGGAACCGCTCCATGGCATCATCGACGCGATTGGAACAGCTAAAGCACGACCTGCACGTGATCGAGGCCAAGACGGCCGGACAAACGCCTGATGCGCCACCGCCGCAAATCAATCGTGGCCGGTCCGCCACGTCGCCGCACCAGATCCCGATGCCGGGCTGGAAAGATATCCTGGTGCGCTCATGGGGGGAAATCTCGGACAACAACATCTTTCTGGTCGCCGGTGGCGTGACCTACGCGATCCTGCTGGCGCTGTTCCCCGGCCTGGCTGCCCTGGTGTCGATTTATGGCCTGTTGCTTGATCCCAGCCAGGTCGAAAAGCAGGTCGAAGCCCTGTCGCACATCCTGCCGCCCGAAAGCACGCAGATGATCAGCGAGCAGTTGCACAAGCTGGTCACCGCCTCCAACGGATCACTCAGCATCAGCGCCGGGGTCGCCCTGTTGCTGGCGCTCTGGAGCGCCTCGCGTGGCATGAGCGGCCTGATCACCGCGTTCGACATCGCCTACCAGCAGAAGGAGACACGAAGCTTCTTCAAACTCAATCTGGTGGCGATCGTCCTGACCGTGCTGATGCTGATGGGCGGCACCGTGATCATCGCGCTGGTCGGCGTGCTTCCCGCGGCGCTTCAGGTGATCGGGCTTGAGAGCTCCACCCAGTGGTTACTGCTGGTGCTGGAATGGCCGCTGCTTATCGTCGTCGTGCTGACCGGTCTGGCGGTGCTGTACCGCTATGCGCCGAACCGGCAAACGCCACGCTGGCGGTGGGTTTCACCCGGCGCCATCATTGCCACGGTGCTGTGGCTGCTGGGGTCGATCGCGTTCACCGTCTACGTCACCCATTTCAACAGCTACGACAAAACCTACGGGGCCCTCGGCGGCGTGGTGGTCATGCTGACCTGGCTTTATCTGTCGGCATTCGTGGCCCTGCTCGGTGCGGTCATCAACGCCCAGTCGGAGCGCCAGACGCAACAGGATTCGACGACCGGGCAGCCAAAACCAATGGGCGCACGCCAAGCTTACGCCGCCGACACCGTAGGCGAACAAACCTAAACAGGAGACTGAATGAGAAGCACTGTTACCCGCCTGACCGCGTTTCTATTGGCAGCCACGGCACTGCCAGCGTACGCCGCAACCACGACCGACAAGCCAACCAGCGCGGTTCCGCCGCCGGGCCTGAGCCACCACTCGGCCACCACCGCGACGAGCGGCAAGGCCCAACCCGGCGGTCCGTCGTCGACGATCCATCCCGGGCCGGCTTACAACCACGGCAGCGCCAACGTCGGAAATTCCAGCGAAAACAACGGCATGCCGGGCTCACAGGGCGCCGCCGCCAGCGCCACCATGCAGGACGGTCACAGCTCGAACCGATAGGGGATTGACGAATGGCCCCCGCATCCGAACATGTAGGGGCAATCGTCCCATTTCGGACGGCCAAAACCCGCGGGATTCTCCGACATGCGCCCAAGTCCGTGCCACTTGACGCTCGTTCACCCCGACCACGCTGCGGCGATCACTGACGCTCTGTGGGTTCGGTTGCGGCTTGAAGCCGAGGAAGCCTGTGACCGCGAACCAAAGCTCGCGTCGCTGTTCTTCGACTCGATTCTCAACCAGCCCAGCTTCGAGGCCGCGGTCTTCCATCGGGTTGCCGCCCGCCTGAAGAATGACGTCATCTCGTTGCCGTTGATTGTGCAAGGTTTCACCAAGGCCGCCGCCGACGATGGCTGCCTGGTGGAAGCCGCGAAGGCCGACATCAATGCGGTGCTGGAGCGTGATCCCGCCTGCACCCGGCTGATCGAGCCGTTCCTTTATTTCAAGGGCTTCCATGCGATCCAGGCGCACCGCCTGAACCATTGGCTCTGGCATCATGGTGAACGCGACTTCGCGCTGTATCTGCAAAGCCGCTCGTCCGAGGTGTTCCAGACCGATATTCACCCGGCCGCCAAATTCGGCCATGGCATCTTCCTCGATCACGCAACTGGCCTGGTGATCGGCGAAACGGCCGAGGTGGACGACGACGTCTCGATGCTCCACCACGTTACCCTCGGCGGCAGCGGCAAGGAAACCGGCGACCGCCACCCCAAGATCCGCCGGGGCGTCGTGATCGGCGCCGGTGCCGCCATCCTCGGCAACATCGAGGTCGGCGAACATGCGCGTGTCGCGGCCGGTTCGGTGGTGCTGAAATCGGTCCCGGCGCACGCCACGGTCGCCGGGGTGCCGGCCAAGGTGGTCCGCATTCAGGAAACCGATGAGCCCTCGCGGTCGATGGACCAGACCCTCACCGAGGCCGCCTACCAGTCGTTCAACTATACGATCTAACCCGCGGCCGGGGCGGCCGCCCCGGTAACCAGTGCCCGACGGGCCTCCGCCCCGGTAACCAGTGCCTGGCGGGCGGCCGTCCGACTTACGGCCATCTGTTGGCCCGGCGTTTGATCGGTCGGGCGTTCGGCCTCGCGCCGCGCATGCATGGCGCGCATGCATGATCGTGAAAATCCCACGCAGGCGGAGGCCTCGACGTCATCCGCATCGACACTGTATAGACAAATTATGGATACTGACCCGGCGGGCTCGCCGATTCCTCACAGCTCGCACTGGGGCGCATTCTCTGTCCTTCGGCGCGACGACCGCGTTGAAATCGTGCCGCACCCGCGCGACCCCGATCCGGCGGCCCTGCTCGGCAACCTGCCCGCGGCACTCAGCCACCCCGCCCGGATCGCCACCCCGATGGTCCGCAAAGGCTGGCTGCAACGCGGACCCGGGCCGGATCGCCTACGCGGACGCGATGAATTCGTGGCCGTTCCCTGGCCCGAAGCACTGGACCTTGCCGCAATGGAGCTCCGCCGCGTCTACACCGGTCACGGCGGCAACGCGGTGTTCGGCGGCTCCTACGGCTGGTCAAGCGCCGGCCGCTTCCACCACGCCCAGAGCCAGGTTCACCGCTTCCTCAACCTGCTCGGCGGCTATGTCAGGTCCGTCAATACCTACAGTTCCGCCGCCGCCGCGGTCATCCTGCCGCACGTCATCGGCTCCCAGGAATCCGCCGGGCGGGAAAACGTGAGCTGGCATGAACTTGCCACTGAAACCGACGTTGTGCTGGCATTCGGTGGCCTGCCGCTGAAAAACACCAGTGTCAGCAGCGGCGGCACCAGCCAGCACGTCGCCAGGGACCACCTGCTCGCCGCCCACCGGCGCGGCACAAAATTCCATCTGATCAGTCCGTTGCAGGACGATCTTCCGGCCACGGTCGAAGCCGCCTGGCATCCCATCCGTCCCGGCACTGACGTCGCCCTCATGCTCGGTATCGCCCACACGCTGATGTCTGAGGGTCTGCACGACCGGGCCTTCCTGGACCGCTTCTGTGTCGGCTATCCCGAATTCGAGGCCTATCTCGCCGGCCGCTCCGACGGCCAGCCCAAACACGCCGCCTGGGCCGCCCGCATCTGCGAGCTGCCGGCCGACACCATCCGCGGCCTCGCCCGCCAGGCTGCCGGCAGACGCACCCTGATCACCTGCGCCCAGTCGCTGCAGCGTGCCGAACACGGCGAGCAACCGGTGTGGATGGGCGTCGTCCTGGCCGCCATGCTGGGCCAGATCGGCCTGCCCGGCGGTGGCTTCGTCTATGCCATGGGCTCGCTGGCAAATGTTGGAAAGCCAGCGCTTTCCGTCCCGCTGCCAACCTTGCCCCAAGGGCAGAACAAGGTGCCGGACCTGATTCCGGTCGCCCGCATCGCCGACCTGTTGCTCAATCCAGGCCAGCCGTACGACTTCAACGGCCAGCGCCTGAGCTACCCGGACATCCGCCTGGTTTACTGGGCCGGCGGCAACCCGTTTCACCATCACCAGGACATCAACCGGCTGCGTCAGGCGTTCGCCCGTCCGGACACCGTCGTTGTCCACGACTCCGCCTGGACCGCCACCGCCCGCCACGCCGACATTGTCTTCCCTGCCACCGTGACGATGGAGCGCGCCGACATCGGCGCCTCCGCCAACGACCCGCTGATGGTCGCGATGCACCCGGTTGCCAGACCATACGGCCAGTCCCGCGACGACTACGCGATCTTCGCCGACCTCGCCCGGCGCCTCGGCATCGCCGAACGGTTCACCGAGGGCCGGTCAGCCGAAGACTGGCTGCGGCATCTTTACGAGCCCACCCGCAAGGCACTGGAGAAACAGGGCCACCAGGCCCCCGACTTCGACACCTTCTGGTCGGCCGGCGAACTGCTGCTGCCGACCCTGCCATGGAGCGGCGGGGTCGTCCGCGCCTTTCGCAACGACCCCGACCACCGCGAACTGCCGACCCCGACCGGCAAAGTGGAAATCACCTCCGCCACCATCGCCGGCTTCCGCTACGACGACTGCCCACGACATCCCACCTGGCTGCCGCCGCGGGAGGGCGTCGGCGCGCCGATCATGCATGATTTCCCCCTGCATCTCGTGGCCAACCAACCGGCGACCCGGCTGCACAGCCAGCTCGATTTCGGCGCCACCAGCCAGGCATCGAAAATCCGTGGCCGGGAACCGGTCCGCATCCACCCGGACGATGCCGTCCCCAGGGGGATCGCCGACGGCGACATCGTCCGCCTGTTCAACCACCGTGGCGCCTGCCTCGCCGGTGCCATTGTCACCATCGCGATCCGCCCCGGCGTCGTCCAACTCGCCACCGGCGCCTGGTATGATCCGCTCGATCTCACCGTCGACAATCCGCTTTGCGTGCACGGTAACCCCAACGTCCTGACCCGCGACGTGGGCAGCTCAAAACTGGCGCAAGCCTGCACCGGGCAGCTGACCGTCGTTCAGATCGAGCGTTACGACGGCGATCCGCCGCCGATCCGTGCCTTTGATCCGCCGCCGAGCGCCGCGGGGCCATAGTCCCCCGGGCTATGCTCCCCTGGGCCACAATCCCCTGGGTCATAATTGCCCTGGGCCACAATCCCCTGGGTCATAATTGCCCTGGGCCACAATCCCCCTGGGCCACAATCCCCCTGGGTCATAATTCCCGGGCCATAATTCCAGGGGCGATGACCCCCGAGGCCATAACCCCGGGTGATGACACCGAATAGCGTCGGGAAGATTGCTTCCGCGCCATGATCGGTCGGTTCCCGCCGATCCGATTGACCTGACCCTTTAAATCGCCCCCCGCTGGCGCAAATCCCGTGTCCCAACCAGGAGAACCTGATGACCATTCAGCTTGGACAAATCGCCCCGGACTTCCAGCAGGACAGCAGCACCGGCTCGATCCACTTCCACGACTGGCTCGGTGACAGCTGGGGCGTTCTGTTCAGCCACCCCAAGGACTACACGCCGGTCTGCACCACCGAGCTCGCGGAGGTCGCCCGGCTGAAGCCGGAATGGGACAAGCGCCATGTCAAACCCATTGGCCTTTCTGTCGACCCCGCCGACAGCCATCAGGGCTGGGTGCGTGACATCGAGGAAACCCAGGGCCAGACACTGAATTTCCCGGTGATCGCCGACGCCGACCGCAAAGTGTCCGCGCTTTATGGCATGGTCCACCCGGAGGCCGATCCAACCGTGACCGTGCGCAGCGTGTTCATCGTCGATCCGGCCAAAAAAGTGCGCCTGATCCTGACTTATCCGCCCAGCACCGGCCGCAACTTCGACGAAATCATCCGCGTGATCGACAGTCTGCAACTGACCGATGCGCACAAGGTGGCGACCCCGGTCAACTGGACCAACGGCAAGCCCGTGATCATTGTCCCCTCGCTGTCGGACGCTGACGCCAAGAAGCGCTTCCCCAACGGCTGGAAAACCCTGAAGCCCTATCTGCGCATGGTCGAGCAGCCCAAGCTGCCGCACGAAGTTTCCTGATCGGACCAAAGGGCTGGACGCCGCGCCCGCGTCCAGCCCGGTCCGTGCCGCCGCGCAACCTCTGCGGACGTCCATACCATCCGCCGCTACAGACGGTATTTGCCTCCCGGCCACCCGGGTCATACCCTGCGCCAAATCCATCCGGGCACGCAGACGGCCAGATACGCAGGTGGCCAGGTACGCAGGCGCTGGGGCACGCAGACGTAGGGACCGACCATGATCGTCATCACCACCGACCACGCCGCGCACGACCCAGACCGCTTCACCACGCCCGGCGACGCCCGCCGGTACTGGGAGGTTCCGGCGCGGGCGGATGCCCTGCTTGGCGCCGTGCAAAAAGCCGGTCTTGCCACAACGCCGGCCAAGGATCACGGCCTGTCACTGATCGCCGGCATCCATGACCCGGATTACCTGGCCTTCCTGCAAACGGCATTCACCCGTTGGCAGGCCTTGCCGAACTCGCCCCCCATCCTCCGCCCCGCTGCTTACGCCGTTCGCCATAAATCCCGCCGGCCGGAAGCCGTCGCCGGACAGGCCGGCTGGTACATCAGCAGCGTCAGCGCGCCGATCGTGCAGGCGACCTGGACCGCCGCACTCGGGCGCCGCGCATGCCGCCATCGACGCCGCCGATGCCGTTATTTCAGGGGAAAGATACGCCTACGCACTGTGCCGTCCGCCGGGCCACCACGCGCACAGCGACATGGCCGGCGGTTTCTGCTACCTGAACAACGCGGCCATCGCGGCCCAGCGCATGCTCGACCGCGGCGCCGGTCCGGTCGCCATCCTCGACTTCGACGTCCACCACGGCAATGGCACCCAGCAGATCTTCTATGACCGCGACGACGTCCACTACGTCTCGGTGCACGGCGATCCCGCCACGCTGTATCCCTGGTTCGCCGGGTACGCCGACGAAACCGGACAGGGCAGGGGAATCGGCTGGAACCTGAACCTTCCGCTGCCGCCCGGCACCCGGGACCCGGCATTCACCGCCGCCGTCGCGCAGGGCCTGGACGCCATCGCCAGCAAGCACCCCGCCGCCTTGATCGTATCGGTCGGCTTCGATGCCCAGGAAGGCGACCCCGCCGCCAACCTCGCGGCCAGCGCCGTCGGCTTCGAAACCATCGGCCGCCAGATCGCCGCACAAGGCTTTCCAACCGTCCTGATCCAGGAAGGCGGCTACCTTATCGAGCGGCTTGGTGCCAACTTGACCGCGTTCCTCACTGGCCTGGGCGTGATCTGACAATGCGCCGCCGCACCTTCCTCGGCGCCGCCGCAACGCTCGCCGCTCCCGCCAACAGCAGGGGCGCCGACGCCATCCGTCCTGCGTTTCATCCCCCAGTCCGACCTCGCGGTCCTCGATCCGGTCTGGACCGCCGCCTATGTCACCCGCAACCATGCGATGATGGTGTTCGACACGCTTTATGGCACCGACAGCGCCTACCGTGTCTCGCCGCAGATGGTCGCCGGCCACACCACCCAGGACGACGGCCTTACCTGGACCCTGACGCTGCGCGACAACCTGCTTTGGCACGACGACGAGAAAGTCCTCGCGCGTGACTGCGTCGCCAGCATCCGCCGCTGGGGCGCCCGGGACAGCTTCGGCCAGACCCTGCTGACGGTCACCGACGAACTATCCGCCCCCGACGACAAAACCATCCGCTTCCGCCTCAAACGCCCGTTCCCGCTGCTGCCCGCCGCACTCGGCAAGCCCGGGTCCAACATCTGCGCCATGATGCCCGAGCGGCTCGCCTTGACTGATCCGTTCCGCCAGATCACCGAAATGACCGGCAGCGGCCCGTTCCGCTTCAAGCCGGACGAGCACATCGCTGGCGCACGCGCCGTGTATGAGCGCAATCCGGCCTATGTCCCATGCCCGGACGGCACCCCCAGCTTCACCGCCGGCCCCAAGATCGTGCACGTCGACCGCGTCGAGTGGATCGTCATCCCCGACCCCGGCACCGCGGCCGCGGCCATGCAGTCGGGTGAGATGGACTGGTGGGAGGCCCCGACCTTCGATCTGCTGCCGCTGCTGGCACGCAACGCCGACCTGGTCATCCCACCCCCCGATCCGCTCGGTTTTCTCGGCAACCTGCGGCTGAACCACCTGCAGCCCCCCTTCAACAACCCCGCCCTGCGCCGCGCGCTGATCGGCGCTGTCAGCCAGGAGGACTACATGGCCGCGGCCGCCGGCGACCCCGCCAACTGGCGCGCTGGTGTCGGCGTGTTCGCCCCGGCCTCGCCCATGGCCAGCCAGGCCGGGATGCAGGTTCTTACCAGCCCCCGAGACCTGGTTGCCGTGGCGAAAGCCGTCGCCGCTTCAGGCTACAACAACGAACGCACCGTGCTGCTCATTCCGTCCGACTTTCCGTTGCTGAAGGCGCTGGGCGATGTCGGCGCCGACCTGCTCAAGCGCATCGGGATGAACGTCGATGCCCAGTACGCCGACTGGGGCAGCGTCCTGCAACGCCTGGCCAAGACCGATCCGGTGGAGCAGGGCGGCTGGAGCCTGTTCCACACCTACTGGTCCGGGCTCGATGAGTTCGATCCTGCCGTGCACACCTTCCTGCGCGGCAACGGCAAGGCAGCCTCCCGCGGCTGGCCCACCAGCGAAAGGCTGGAGGCATTGCGCAACGAATGGCTTGGCTCCACCGACCTCGCCGACCGCCAGCGCATCGCCGCCTTGATGCAGCAGCAGGCGTTCATTGACGTCCCCTACATCCCGCTTGGCCAGATCCTGCCCCGCACGGTCCATCGCCGGTCGGTCACCGACGTGCTGACCGGCTATGCGGTGTTCTGGAACCTGCGCAAAGCATAGGTCGCGACCCCGCCCGCGCGACCGACACGGCACCGCCAGAGCGGCGGGGATCGGACGTTTCCCCCGCCTGCCAGCCAAACCGCCCGCGCCGAAGCCATATCGGCCGGACCGAAACATTCGGGTTGCTGACGTCGCTTGTGCGACAAGCAGATGGAGCGCGCTCCCTGTTTACAGTCAGCCTGAATGCGCCGTAGCGTCGTCTTGGAACGGCACGATTGCGGTTCCCAAATCGTCGATAAGACACCGCGGGCGGACATAATCCGACCGCATTCGGGAGGAATTCCGTCATGCAAACAACCAGCGCGCTCAACCGCCGGACCATATTAGCCAGCGCCGCCGCCAGCCTGATCCCGGCGATCCCAAAAGCAGCCGGCGCCGCCACACGCGGCGTCTCCGACACCGAAATCATCATCGGCATGATGACCGACCTGTCCGGCGTCACCGCGGTGCAGGGCAGCAACGCCGCCAAGGCGATCCGCATGGCGTTCGACGACGTCAACGCCCGAGGCGGCATCCACGGCCGCAAGATCCGCTTCATCGTCGAGGACAACGAATACATCGTTCCCAAGGCGGTGCAGGCGATGAACAAGCTGCTCAACCGCGACAACATCTTCTTCGCGATCGGCGAGCGGCGGCACGCCGCACATGGACGCGGTGCTGCCCACGATGATCGAGAAGCAGGTGCCGAACGTGTTCCCGCTGACCTGCGCGCGGTCGATGTATCGAGCCGTTCAACCGGTACAAGTTCGGCCAGTTCGCCTCGTACTACGACCAGATGCGCGCCGGCGGTGAAGTATTTCGCCGAGACAACGCGGCAAGAAAAGTCATCGGCATCGATGTATCAGGACACCGACTTCGGCAAGGACGTGCATGCCGGCGTCGTGGCGCAGATCGAGGCGATGGGCATGAAGCTCGCCGCCGTCACCGCGCACCGGCCGACCGACACCGACTTCAACGCGCCGCTCACGCGCCTGCACGACGCCGGCTGCGACATGATCTGCATGGGCACGATCGTCAAGGACACCACGATCATCCTGCAGACCGCGCGCAAGATGGGCTGGGACGTGCGACTTGCTGCGGCCAGTTCGCCAGCTATTCGACCGCCGTGGCCGAGGCGCCCGGCGAGCCGGCCGAGGGCTTCTACTCGATGTCGCCCGGCGCTGTATCGCTATCCCGACGATCCCCGTCCGGCGGTGCGGGCGTTCTTCGAGAAATACCGCGCAGCGCTACGGCATCGACCTGAACTATCTGGGCGAGGCCGGCTATACCCGGCGCTGTTTGCCTGATCGACGTGCTGCAACAAGGCCGGCCGCGACCTGACGCTGGACAGCTTCATGGCAGGCGCTGGAGAGCATGAAGGACTGGCGCGACATCTTCGGCGGGCCGCCGCTGACGATGAGCCCGACCAACCATCACGCCTCCAGCCAGTCGTTCCTGTCGGTGGTGAAGAAGACGCGCTGGACCCCGGTGCTGGAGGACCCGCTCAGCTTCTGACCTGGGCAGGCGGGGGCCGCCGCGGCTGCAGGTGGCGGGCAACGCTGCAGCAGGCGGCCCGCGCCACGACGAACGCAGGAAACCACGCCAACGCGGGCCGGCATCACGGGCGCCGATGCCGGCCCATGCGGGCCGCGTGTCCCAATCCGCCAGCCCCTGACCAGCCAACGCCCAACCCGACAGCCCCAACCAGCCAACGCCCAGCCAAGCAACGCCCAACCAAGCAACGCCCACCAGCCGACGCCCACTAGGGAGTATGGAATTCCCGAGCTTACCGGGTATACCGGCGATCAGGTTCGCCGGAACTGGCTCGCGACGGCGTTTGCCCTTCTGTGGTCTGCACGGCGCGCCAAACCTAACCCAAAGCAGGAATGCCATGCCTCTCGACCACCCGATTGATCGCCCGCGCACCGGCTCTGACTGGATCGCGCCCGACTGCGCCGGCATGGATTTCTTCGCCGCCGACCAGGGACTGCGCGACCTGCTGGCGATCTACCTGCCCGCAGGATGTGCTCAGCCACCTGACGCCGCACTACCAGCGGCTCGGGCAGCCTTGCCGGCGGCCGGCTGGACGAACTGGCCCGCATCGCCGACCGCCATCCGCCCGGTCCTGCACGCCGCGGGACCGTTTCGGCCGCGACCAGGACTGGATCGAATACCACCCGGCCTACCGCGAGATGGAGCAGATCGCGTTCGGCGACTTCCAGTTCCACGCCATGTCGCATCGCGGCGGCGTGCTGGGCATGGATCGCCCGCTGCCGCCGGTCGCCAAATACGCCTTCCAGTACCTGTTCGTGCAGGCCGAGTTCGGCCTGATGTGCCCGATCAGCGTCACCGACACCTCGATCCACCTGATCCGCAAGTTCGGCAGCAATTCCCTGCAGGACTACCTGCTGCCGAGAATGCTGTCGGCCGACCTGTCCACGATGTGGAAGGGCACCCAGTTCATGACCGAGAAGGCCGGCGGGTCCGACGTCGGCGCGATCGAAACCATCGCCCGCCAGCAGGACGACGTGCTGGCGGCTGCACGGCGAGAAATGGTTCTGCTCCCACACCGACGCCGACGTCGCGCTGATGCTGGCCCGGCCCGAAGGCGCGCCTGCCGGCACCAAGGGCCTCGCGCTGTTCGCCTTGCCGCGCCGCACCCGGGACGGCGCCCGCAACGCCTACCGGATCGTCCGCCTGAAGGACAAGCTCGGCACCAAATCCATGGCCAGCGGCGAAATCCGGCTGGAGGGCGCGGAAGCCTACCTCGTTGGCCAGCCAGGACGCGGGCCTGAAGCAGATGATGGAGCAGGTGAACCTTTCGCGCCTGTCGCACGGCGTGCGCGCCGCCGCCATGATGCGCCGCTGCGTGAACGAGGCGCTGGCCGCCGCCCGCGGTCGCACCGCGTTCGGCCGGACCGTCGCCGATTTCCCGCTGATGCGCCGGCAACTGATGAAAATGCTGGTCGCCCGCCGAACAGGCGTTGTCGATGGCGCTTTGCACCGCCGACGCGCTCGGCCGGGGTGCGCGTGAAGAACTGCGCATCCTCACCGGCCTGCTGAAACTGCGCGCCTGCCGCGACAACGTCACCGTCGCCACCGCCGCGATGGAGGCACGCGGCGGCAATGGCTACATCGAGGACTGGGTCAATCCCCGCCTGATCCGCGACGCCCAGGTCGGCCTGCTGTGGGAGGGCACCAGCAACATCAACGCGCTGGACGTCATCGGCCGCGCGGTTGGCAAATCCGGCGCGCACCGTGCGCTGCAGGCGCTGCTGCGCCGCCGGCTGGACGCATCCGCATCCTGCCGGCGCCGTTCCGCAATGCGCTGGGCGACACGCTGGAGCGTGCGGTCGCACTGGCCGAGCGGGTGGCGGGGCAGGGGCAGGAGACGCTGGCGCGCCAGGCGGCGACCGCGCTTTATGACGTATCCAGCGCCATCCTGCTGGCATGGGAGGGCTCGCCGCCCCGGCGCCGATGCTGGCCGTACGCTGTTGTCGCGCTTCGTGCTGGCGCACCGCCTGTCACCCCGGCCGACCCGCTCGCCCCGGAAGAGGGCGGGTGGGAACGCCCCGCCGTCGACGCGCTTCTCAGTGGTAAGTCGCATCCGTTGGACGAGGTCGCCAGCCTGCTGGTTTGAACTGGCGGCAAGGTCCCGTCGGCAAGGTGCGGCATCGGGGGTCGGGCCGGTTGCGGCACATCGGCCGCTGCCGGCGCGTTTCGACCATGCCCACCGACCGCTTCTGTCCGCGGCCAGGCAGCCCGCCAACGGCGGCGGCGACGCTGGTCACCTGCCATGGTGTACCTTTCGGCACTCGGCGTTAATGGTTTGTTAACCAGGCGCGGTCCACACTGCCGCGAAGTGTATATCTGACCCCGAACCGTAACGAAACCGCCGATGTTTATCGCTGTATCACTCTTCACTCCGCAGGCTGCCGCCGGCCAGCGGCCGCAAATCCCAGTAGGCCAATCTGACGGACCCAACCGCCCGCCGGCGTTGGATTTGTTGTCACCGCCCGCCGGCTCTGGATTTGTCGTCCGATCCGATGGCCCGGCAAACCAGCCTTGGGGTTGGACCACGAGCCCAGCCGCGAAGTCACCGATCGCATCCACCGCCCGAGAGCAGCTCTGAAGACCGATCGCCCGCCCAGCCAATCCGGCTGCGTGGATAACCAAATGACCAAAGCGCTTTCGGGCTGACAGGAAATAATCAGCGCGCTCTATCGCGTTGTTTAAACAAACAACTTTATCACCCCGACGGTTCCGGTCAGGGCGATATCGCTCTCACTGGAGTCGCCGCCGATGTCGTTTACCGAGTTGACCTTTCACGAATGTCTCGCCCGTCCCGGAAGCATCATCGATGTCGGGGCCAACGTCGGCAAATTCTCCCGCCCGTTTTCAACCTGGAAGCAGAACAAACTTTACGCGTTCGAGCCGTTTCCGCCGATCTTCGAAGCCCTCAAGGCCAGCCTCATGAATGATCACGGCGGCCAGCTTCCAGCCACGACGAAGCTGCACATGGTGGCGCTGGGGGAGAAGATGGGCACCGCGAAAATGCGCGTCCCGAAGGTTGCCGGCATCGGGCTGATCCATCAGTGGGGCTCGTTGATAAAGAGCTTCGAAGGTCTGGATGGCATCGAGGGTATCGAGTTCGACGTGCCGGTATGGACCATCGACGGCCTGTGCATCGATGACCTGAGTGCGATCAAGCTCGACGCCGAAGGCTACGAAATCGAGGTTCTGCAGGGCGCGACCCACACCCTGCAACGCTGCCGGCCGATTGTATCCTGCGAGTGCGAGGAGCGTCACCGCGAGGGCTCGACATGGTATATCCCCGGCTTCATGCGCGGACTGGGCTATGACGGCTGGTTCTATCACCAGGCGCAATTCTGGCCGCTTTCGTCACTCGATCGCGGAACCATGCAAGTCGCCACCGCGACCGGCGCTCCGGAATCCGATCCCTACGTGAACGAGTTTCTGTTCATTCCGCGTGAGCGAGACGACCTGCGCCAACGCCTGCTGCAGCACGGCAGCTTCCGCGCGGCGGGCGAGATCGTCACCGGCGTCGGGAGCCTGACGGCCGCATAACGCCGACATTTCCGGGTCCGCCAAGACCCGAAGCTCGACTGCGCTTGGCAGGGGCCGACTTTCGGCTTACGGAATTGCCAGTTTCGCAACGGCGTCCGCATGGATGCCGGCGCAGTCGATGAGCGGGAACGGGGCGTCTTCGTCGTTGAAAGCCAGCGCCAGATCGGTCCCTCCCAGCATGATTGCCTGCGCTCCGGCGGTGTCCATCAACGATTGGCTGACAGTGACGAAGATCCTGCGCTGCGCCTCTGTCACGACGCCGGATGCGGCCATTTCGATGTACGCTTGATGGACATCGTCCAGGTCCTGACCGCTGGGCGGGATGACCTCCGCAGACGCGACGCGGCCATAGAAACGGCTCTCCATGACTGTGCGCGTTCCGAGAATGCCGATCCGCCTGAGGCCACGCTGCTCAATGGCTCCGTTCACTTCAGGCATCATGTCGACAACGGGCAGCGGCGATGCAGCCTTGAAGGCGTCAATGCAGAAATGTCCGGCAATGGATGTGACGACAACACATTCGGCACAAGCGGCGACCAGGCGTTGGGCCAGCCGCATGTAGATATCGACCTGAGCATCAGTGTTGTTGCTCATGAGATTGCCAAGCAGGGTCGGCGTGTCGGCGTGCACGATCGTGAGCTCGAGCGCCGCCTGCCGTTTGGCGAACGTCGAGATCAGACGCCGGTAATAATAATCAGTTGCCGCAGGGCCGATCCCGCCAATCAGGCCAATATGCATGTTTTCACAACCTCGATGCTGCCGACGATCAACCAAGCCGATCCGCGACGTGGCGGCAAGATCTCGTGCTGGCCTTGACCGATGTGTTCAAGGCCGCACGTTAGAGCAAAATCACCCCTGACTGGAACAATCGGGATGACAAAGTTGCTCGCTTAAACAAAGCGATAGTGCGCGCTGCCTGTTTACACGCAGCCTGAAGGCGCCCTAAGCGGCTGACGTCCTTCAGGCTAGTACTACAGTTGCGTTTTGTGCCGACGGTAATGAGCTTCAGCCGCAATGAACTGGTGGTGTTGTCGCCAAGCGGACCACGCCAGCACGAATGCTGATCGTAGCGGCGATCGTAGCAACAGCTTGGCAATCAGGCATCGGATTTCCGGTACGCTGGGCAGGCCGAGGCGTATGGCGGTTACGCGGCGAGTGGCGGACTCGTTCTGTTCGGTTTGCTGAACGCCGCACGGCGAAGCAAGGCCTGCAACCTGGCCAGAAACGCCGCTGCCGCCATGCACAGCGTCATATGGCGGTGCCAAGCATGCCAGGACCGAGCTTCACAGTGATCCAGGCCAAGTTCCTCCTTCGCGCGTTGGAAACATTCTTCGATTGTCCAACGAAGGCCGGCCGCGCCGGCCAGTTCCGCCACAGTTGTCCCGGTTCGCGTGAAGACCAGATAGTAGGCGCGCTCCGCAGCTTCACGCCGGCTGCGACGGATCAGCAGCCAGCGTTCGAAACCGGCATCAACCGTCCAGGGCAGCGCGATCCGCGCCCAATCGTACAATCGCGGGCCTTTCGAGCCCTCACCGGCGGCGTGTGCGATCCATGCCTCAGGCGGCAGAGCGTCGGCCAGCGTCAGGGGATCGGTCTGCTCCAGGCCTTCGTTCGTCAGCAGGCGCAGCGTATGGTTGGATCGGGTTGCCAGCACGTAGGGCTGCTGGCGCGCCTCCAGCATACGGCGGATGCGGAAGTTCTGCCCGTACAGCGCATCGGCCAGCACGAAGGCACAAGGCGCACCCTCATCCAACGCCGCCGCGATCATCTCAGCCGCGATCACCGGCTTGGTTTGAAAGGCGACGGTCTCGGGCACGGCTGCACCCCGCCGGCGCGCGGCATCGTTTGCCCATACTTCCGGCAAATAGAGGCGCCGATCGATTAGCGCCTGGCCGAACCGGCTTGCATAGGCGACGAACACGCCGACCTGGCAGTTCTCCACCCGCCCCGCTGTGCCGGAATACTGCCGTGCAACGCCGACCGAGTGCGTGCCTTTCTTGAGGAACCCAGTCTCATCAACCACAAGGACGCCACCGGCGTCGCCCAGCGTGGCCAGCACGTCGGACCGCACCAGGTCGCGCAGCTTGTCCGCCTGCCAGGCACTGCGGCCCAACAACGATTGCAGCCGATAGGGTCGTTCCAGCCCAGCTTGCTCGGCCAGTTGCCACCCGGTCTTGCGAGCCACACCCGACAACACGCCGTCGATGAAGGCTCCGGCGGAGCGGCGCAGTTCGGCTCGCCCGAATGCCTGGTTCAGGCGGAATTTGAATGCGCTAAGTTCGTCTTCCCAGGCCAACAATGAGCCAGACCACGGCGCAACCAGCATGCCTTCCCTCCCGAGTTGCTCGCAGCAGCGAATCGCAACCCAGCAGAAAACGCAACTGTAGTACTAGAGCAACATCACCCTGACTGGAACAGTCCGGGTGATAAAGTTGCTCGCTCAAATACAGAGATAGAGCGCGCTGACGATTTCCAGTCAGCCTGAAGGCGCTCTAGCCACTTGCAGACGAGTTCCTTGACACAGTCAACTATCAGGTCAAACATCAGCGTCAGGGTGTCGCCGGGTATGGATATTCCGGAATCATGGCGTCCCATCCGCGCGACTTCAGGACGATGCCATCTCAGGACGGTAACATGACCGACCATGCCATCTTCACCCAGGACGCCGCGGTCGCCGCGGTCCGCCGCTTCAACCGCTTCTACACCCGCCAGATCGGCCTGCTCGACGAAAAGCTGCTGGAAAGCGAGTTCAGCCTCACGGAGGCGCGGGTCCTCTACGAACTCGCCCATCAGCAGCAGCCGCAAAGTCCGACCCGTCTCAGCCACGAACTGCTGGTCGATTTGGGTTATCTCAGCCGCATCCTGAAGGCGTTCGAAGCGCGCGGTCTCATTGTGCGATCCCCATCGCTGGACGACGGCCGGCAGGTGTTCGTGACCCTGACCGCGGCCGGGCGAAAGGCGTTCGATCCGGTGGATCGCGCATCCCAGGCCGAGGTCCAGGAACTGATTGCCCTGCTCACCCCGGAAGACACCGCCCGTCTGGTCCAGTCGATGCGAACGATCGAGCGCCTGATGGGCGGGCAGGGCCATCCGCAATCGCCGTTCACCCTGCGTCAGCACCGACCCGAGGACCTGGCGTGGATCGCCCACCGACAGTGCATCCTCTATGCTCAGGAGTACGGCTGGGACGGAACCTACGAGACGCTCGCCGCCGAAATCCTCGCGGCGTTCGTCAAGAACTACGATCCGGACCGGGAGCGAAGCTGGATCGCGGTCCGCGAAGACCAGATCATCGGCTCGGTTTTCCTCACCCGCGGTTCGGACACCACAGCCAAGCTGCGGCTGCTGTATGTCGAACCAGCCGCCAGAGGCCTTGGCCTTGGCCGCCACCTGGTCAACAGCTGCATCGAATTCGCCCGCGAGAAAGGTTACCTCACGCTGTCGCTGTGGACCAACGATGTGCTGATACCGGCCCGCCGCATCTACCAGACCGCCGGCTTCACCCTGGTCGACGCGAAACCGCACCATTCGTTTGGCAAGGACCTGGTCGGCGAAACCTGGGAACTGCCGCTCTGATCCACACCCTTTGGGACCCGCATCTTATGGGACCCACTCCTATGGGACCGGCGCCCTTTGGCACCAGCGCCCTTGGGAACCGGCACCCTGGGGACTGGCACCCTTTGGAATCAGGATCCTTTGGCGCGCGCCGGGTTGCCGAACACGGTAACGCCCGCTCCGACGTCGCGGGTCACCACGCTGCCCGCGCCGATCACCGCGTCGTCGCCGATCGTGACACCCGGCAGCACGATGCTGCCCCCGCCAATCCACACATTCCGCCCAATCCGCACCGGCCGGCCAAATTCCTTCCCCGCCCGGCGTTCGGCGGCATCCCGAGGATGATCGGCCGCATAGATCTGCACCGCCGGACCGATCTGCGTCCCATCGCCGATCGTCACTGCAACCACGTCCAATACCACGCAGTTGAAATTGAGGAACACAGCCGACCCGATCCGGATATTGGTGCCATAATCGCAATAAAATGGCGGCCGCACCTCCACGCCGTCCCCAACCTCGGCCATTTGTTCGCGCAGCAGCTGCAGGCGGTCCGCGACGGACGCCGAACAGGCCGCGTTGTAGCGCGCCATCCAGGCTGCCGCCGCGGCGCGATCAGCCACCAGTTCGGCATCACCGGCGTCGTACAACTGCCCGGCCAGCATATTCTGCTTTTCCGTCATGCCACCCGACTTTCGGCGGTCAACACCGCCTCGTATACATCCAATGTCGCATCCTGCATCGCCCGCACCGTCGGCACCGATGCCCGGGCCCGTTGTCCCAGCGCCATACGCTCGGCCTCGTCGAGATCCAGCGCCACGCCAATCGCCGCCGCCAAAGCGTCCGGATCGTTTGGCCGCACCCGCCAGCCGGTTTCTCCCTGCCGCACCGTCTCGACCGGCCCGCCGAGGTCCGAGGCGATCACCGGCCGGCCCATCGCCTGAGCCTCGATCACCACACGCCCGAACGCCTCGGGCCGGGTGGACGCATGGACCACCACGTCGGCCAGGCGCAACGCCGCCGGCATGTCGTCGCACTGTCCCACCAGGCGCAGCCGCCCGCCCATGCCCAGCCGCATGGCCTGACGCTCCAACTCCCGAGCATACGCATGACGTCCCTGGTGCGACCCCACCACCACGCACATCACATCCGGCCGCGCTAGACGGGCGATCGCCTCCAGCAACACTCCGTGTCCTTTCCACGCGGTCAGGCGCCCCGGCAGCACAACCGTCTGAACACCGTCGGGAAGCCGCCAATCCGCCGCCAGTCGCGCGATCCGGTCACCCGACACCGCCGCGGGATCGAACACCGCCGGATCCACGCCACGTGGGATCACCCTGATCCGAGCCGGGTCCACGCCATGTCGGACGGTGATCAGATCCGCGATATACTGGCTGGCGGCGATGACGATCCGCCCCCGTGCCATCACCGCGTTGTACCGTCGCTTGAACGGCAAGCCCTCACCGTAGGTGCCATGGTACGTGGTGACGAACGGCACGCCGCTGCGCTGACAGGCCAGCCACGCCGACCACGCCGGCGCCCGCGACCGTGCGTGCACCAGGGACACTTTTCGCTCGCGGATCAAGGTTTCCAGCGACGCCGCGTTGCGCCAGATCCCAAGCGGCGACTTGGTGGTCAGCGGCAGCGTCACATGCACGCCGCCGGCCCGTTCGATCTGCCGCACCAGTGGACCACCGGCACTGGCCACCAGCGCCGTCGCCTCGGCCTGGACGATGGCCTGGGCCATTTCGACCGTGCCCCGCTCCACCCCGCCGGTAACCAGCGAAGGCAGCACCTGCAGCACGACCGGCGAATCGAGGGAAGCCGACATCACGCCACCGTATCACGCTTGTTGACCCGCGAACGCACGGGTAAAATAGCCGCTTTGGTTTGGTTCGCCCTTGTTCGGCATCGCATGCAACCGCCACCCGCACGACCCTAGGCGCCGCGCCGCCAAACCGATCGCCGTCATCACCGCACCAAACGCCATGCGGCCGGCGGAACCGACCGCCCATCGCGCCAACCTCTCCCGCCGCACCACCCAATCGCAGCGACGGAGGCGGGGTCAACCGGACCCGTCCCTTGCAACCCAGACGATCCAGAGCAAGGTGCGGACCGCCTCCCATGCAGGATATCACACAAATGACCCAGACCACTGGTCGCCTTGACCGAGGCAACGGCATCGAACTGGCCTGGGTTCGCACCCCGGGTAGCAGCCCCACGATCGTGTTTCTGCCCGGCTTCCGCTGCGACATGACGGGCGACAAGGCGACCGCGCTCGCCAGCTTCTGCGCCGAGCGCGGGATCGGCATGCTGCGCTTCGACTATTCCGGCCACGGCGCCAGCGGCGGCGACTTCCTCGACGGCACCATCGGCGCCTGGGCCGCCGACGCACTGGCCGCGATCGACGCCCTGACCGACGGCGAACTGATCCTCGTCGGCTCCTCCATGGGCGGCTGGATCGCCCTGCTGGCCGCGCTCGCCCGTCCCGACCGCGTCGCCGCGCTGGTCGGCATCGCCGCCGCGCCCGATTTCACCCAGCGCCTGATGTGGGACGCCGATGACGCCCGCTGAACGCGCAACGCTGCAGCGCGACGGCGTGCTGCATGTCCCCAGCCAGTACGGCGAGCCCACCCCGATCACCCGGGCGCTGATCGAGGACGGCGCCAACCATCTGCGTGCTGACGGGCCAGATCCCGATCCACTGCCCGGTGCGCCTGCTGCACGGCCAGGCCGACCCGGACGTGCCCTGGGAACTCGCGCTGCGCATCGCCGAGCAGGTCGACGACCCGGATGTCCGGGTCATCCTGGTCAAGGACGGCGACCATCGCCTGTCCCGGCCCGCGGACCTTGCTGCTGCTACGCCAGACCGTCGCCGCGCTCCTCGGCCAGGATGGCGCGTAGTCCCTCGCGGTAGGTCGGGATACAGCCACGCGATACCCAGCGCCGCCTTGGTCTTCGCGCTGGCGACCTTGCGGTTCTCCGCCCAGAAACTGCGCGCCATCGGGCTCATGGCCGGCAGCGCGTCCGCGAACGCGACCTCCGGCGGCGGCGGCGACACCCAGCAGTGCCGCTGCCTCGGTTATCACGGCCGCGCTTTCCGAGGGCTCGTCGTCCGCCAGATTGAGCACACGCCGCCCCGCGCCGCGATCCTGCCGCATCGCCGCGACGACCGCCTGGGCGATATCGTCGCGATGGATGCGCCCGAACTGATGTCCCGGCTTGATCATCCGCCGCGCCCGCCCGGCCCGCAGATCGTCGAAGCGCCGACCGTCCCGGCCCGTAAATCCCGGCGAGGCGAAAGATATCCACCGCGTGCCGGTCGGCGAACCCGCTCCAGGCTTCCTCGGCGGCCACCCGCCGCTGCCCACGATGCCTGCGATGGTGCCGCCGGCGTATCCTCATCCACCCAGCCGCCGCCGCGGTCGCCGTAGACGCCGGTGCTGGACAGATAGCCGATCCACCGCAGTTGCGGCGCCGCCGGCAATCGCCGCGGCATAGCGCGCCAGCACCGGATCGCCGGCTTCGTCCGGATCGGCCGATGGTCAGGAATGCGTCGCGGACTCGATTGCTGCCTCCGCCGCATCGAACCGGATGCTGCCCGTCCGAGCCGGCCCGGGTCGTGCCGGTGACCGCAAACCCGGCCGCCCGGGCCGCACCGGCGATGGCGCGACCGCTGTAGCCCAGGCCAAATATCAGCAACGGTTCATGCCAATCCCCGCCGCCGCAGGATCACCTGCCCCAGCGCGCCCAGACCAAAATTCAGCAGGATCCCCGCCAGCGCCAGCAACACCAAGGCAGCGAACATGCGCGGCATCTCCAGCCGGAAACTGGCCTCCAGGATGCGATACGCCAGCCCGGAGGCAAAACCGCCGGACCCCGCCACCAGTTCCGCCACCACCGCGCCCACCAGCGCCAGACCGCCGGAAATCCGCAGCCCGGACAGGAAGTAGGGCAGGGCGGCCGGCAGCCGCAGCAACGCCATCGTCCGCCAGCGACTCGCGCCATAAAGCCGGAACAGGTCGGTCAGCTCCGGCGGCGCCGAGGCCAGCCCGGTCGCGGTGTTGGCGAACAGCGGGAAAAACGCGACGATGGTCGCGCACACCACCAGCGCGACAAACGGATCGCCCACCCAGATGATGATCAGCGGCGCGATCGCCGGCAGCGGCGTCACCTGCAGCGCCACCGCCCAGGGCTGGATCGCCGCCTGCGCCAGCCGGCTCGCGGACATCGCCACCGCCATCGCCGCCCCCAGCACCGCGGCCACCAGCAGGGCGGCGAACGTCACGAACAAAGTCGACGCCAGCGCCTGCAAGCAGCCCCATCGGGTCAGCCACGAAGGCCCCGACGATCGCGATCGGCCCTGGCAACTGATAGACCGGCACCCCGCTGATCCGCACCGCGGCTTCCCAGATCACCAGCGCGAGCACGCCAAACAGCACCGGCGCCCACTTCATCGCCGCATCCTCATTGCCCCAGCTTCATCGCCGCACCCTCGTTGCCCCTGCCTCATTGCCCCAGCCTTATTGCAGCGCGTCCTCCATGCCGTGGGCGATATCCGCGACCAGGGCCGCATAGGCCGGATCCAGCCGCGTATCCGGCCCGGACGTCAGGCTGGACACGATCTCGCGGTCAATCCGGCCGGGACGCGGGGTCATCAGGAAGATGCGCCTGGCCAGAAATGCCGCCTCGTAGATCGAGTGGGTCACAAACACCACCGTGCATCCTGCCTGCCGCCACACCGCCAGCAGATCGGCCTGCAGCTTATGCCGGGTGAATTCATCCAGCGCGGCGAACGGCTCGTCCATCAGCAGCAGCCGCGGTTTCGTCACCAGCGCCCGGGCGATCGAAACCCGCATCCGCATGCCGCCGGAAAGCTGTCGGGGCCGGGCTTTCTCGAAACCGCCAAGCCCCACCCGGCCTAATGCCGCCTGCACGTCAGGCATCGCCGGCCGCACGCGGCACCCCGCGCAGCCGCAGCGGCAGGAACACGTTGTCCTCCGCCGTTGCCCAAGGCAGCAGGGTCGCGTCCTGGAACACATAGCCAATGTCGCCCGGCGCCGGCGGCCCTTCATCCCATGCCAGCCGGCCACTATCCGGCTGGTCCAGTCCCGCGATCAGACGCAGCAGGGTGGATTTGCCACAGCCGGAGGGACCCAGCAGAGCCACGAAATCGGCCTCGGCCAACTGCAGCGACGCATCACGCAGCGCCTCGACCCCTCCCGGAAAGCGACGACCGACATGACTGACGGTCAGCACATCGCACTCAATGCTTCAGATCCATCCCGGCCTTATGGTTGACGAACTGCAACGTGTACGCCTTGGTGATGTCCAGTCCCTTTGGATACACCCCTGAGTCCACGGTGGTCTGATAGAACTCCGCCCAGCGCTCAGCCTTCATCGCCCCGATGCCCATCGTCAACGCATCGCCCGAATCCAGGATACCGTGCGCCTTCATCGAACTGATCCCGTAGGCGATCAGGGCGTCGCTCATTTCCGGGTTAGCTTTCTTGATCAGTGCGTTGCCGGGTGCCGGGTCGCCATAGAGGTAGGAATACCAGCCCTCGATCGACGCATCGACGAACCGCTTCACCAGATCCGGCTGCTGCTCGATCTTCTTGTCGGACGTCGCGATCATGCTGGCGTATCCGGCGAAGCCCGCGTCGCCGATCAGCAGCACGACCGGGTCAAAATGCGCCTCTTGCTTGATGGAAAATGGTTCGGAACCCAGATAACCCTGCTGGATCGCGTTCTTGTCCGCCAGGAATGGCGCCAGATTGAACGTGTATGGCCTGATCTGGCTGTCGGTATAGCCAAATTTCGCCTTCAGGAAGGTCCACCAGCCGACCCGCGTATCCGCACTGATCATGATCGGCTTGCCCTTCAGTGCCGGGAAACTGTCGTTGCCCTGCGCCCGGATGGGCAATCAGCACCGACGGATCCTTCTGGAACATCCCGGCAATCGCTCGGAACGGGATGTTCTCCTTGACGAAATTCAAAGCCAGGAACGAATTACTGGAAATGTTGAAATCGAGCCGGCCCGCCAGCAGCAACTGCGTATGGTTGACCTGCGGCCCACCCTCCTGGATCGTCACATCCAGCCCGTGCTCTGGCATAAATGCCGGTCGCGACCGCCTGGTAATAGCCGCCGTATTCCGCCTCCGCCTTCCAGTCCAGACCAAACGTGACCTTGTCGTTCGCATGCGCAGCCTCGGGCTTCATCAGGCCAGCAATCAGAAACAAAGACAGTAGCGCGGCTTTCTGTCGCATCGTCAGGGCTTCCTTCCCGGTCCATTCAGGCCAGAATGGCACCACTGCACACGGAGGCAAGATGGGTCAAACATAAGTTACGGACTGGCCGGCCGCCGGGCGATCGTCACTGGTCACCGCGGCGGCATCGGCAGCGCCATTTTCGCAACGCTGGCGCATGACGGCGCAGAGGTCATCGGCCTCGATCTGCCCGATTTCGATCTGTCCGACACCGCCACGCTGGAACAGCGTCTGGCCACGCTCATTGCCAGCCACGGACCGATCGACATCCTGGTGAACAACGCCGGCATCACCGTCCTTGGCACGGTTCTGGAAACCTCGCTGGCCGAAACCGAGCGCGTCTTCCGGGTCAATTTCCTCGCCGCCTATGCCCTGATGCGCGCGGTGCTTCCGGGCATGGTGGAACGTCGCCGCGGCGCGATCGTCAACATCGCCTCCGATCAGGCGCTGATCGGCAAGCAGGTCAGCGCCGCGTACGGCGCCTCGAAGGCCGCCATCGCTCAACTGTCACGTTCCGCCGCACTGGACTGGGCCCGCTTTGGCATCCGGGTCAACTGCATCGCGCCCGGCAGCACCGAGACCGCGATGCTGGCCACGCGTCATCAGCGATCTTTCGCCAAATACCCGGACCAGTTCCCGGTCTCCTCGGCCGACGCCTACAAGTCCGGCGTTCCGCTGGGCCGCTTCGCCGACCCGTCCGAGATCGCCGCCGCGGTCGCGTTCCTGGCCTCGGACGCGGCATCCTTCATCACCGGCGTCATACTGCCGGTCGACGGCGGCGGCACCGCGCAATGAAACAGGCGGTCGTTACCGGAGGCACCCGGGGCATCGGCCGAGCCATCGCGGACCGCCTGGCGAGCGGAAGACTGGGACGTGCTCGTTGCTTGCCCGCCACGCCGGCAGACTCGCCGCATCGCTTCATCGCCTGCGACGTCGCCGACGCGGCCGCCGTGCAAACCGTGTTCGCCGGCTTGAACCAGGTCGATGCGCTGATAAACTGTGCCGGGATCGCCGGCGCCAACCGCCTGGACGGTGACGATGCGCTGTGGCACGCGATCATCGCCTCCAACCTGCACGGCACCTACCATTGCCTGCAAAGCCGCGCTGCCGCTGCTGCCGGACGGCACCGGCCGGATCGTCAACATCGCCTCGGTTCTTGGGCCTGCGCGGTGTGCCCGACCAGACCGCCTATTGCGCCGCCAAGCATGGGGTCGTCGGCTTCACCCGCGCCCTGGCCCTGGCCGTGGCGCCGCGCGGGATCACCGTCAATGCGCTCTGCCCCGGCTGGGTCGACACCGAAATGGCGGCGCAGCGCTACGCCGAGCTCGGCATCACACCGCGGCAGGCCGCCGCCGGCGTGCCCACCGGTCGCATCGCCACGCCCGAGGAGGTCGCCGACGCGGTGGTCTGGCTGCTGCGTCCCGAGGCGCGTGGCATCACCGGGCACGCTCTGCCGATCGACGGCGGCGGCCTGGCGCTGCCATAACCCGGCCCCGGCATAGGTCGCACCCCACGGGTCGCATCCCTAAGCGTTGGAGCCCTTGGCGTTGCAGCCCGGGGCCGGCCTGCGTTCGCTCGGCCGGATCCGGCCCCGGGACGCATGGCATCAGGCCTCGACACGGCCGGCACTTGCCGATTAATTGCTTTGCGCCCCCTGCAACCAGGAAATAATGGGGCGTGCGTCTCAAACGTTCCATAATCATCAGCGGCTCGGTGCACTTCGCTTCCGCTATCAATGCCGAGGCAACACGCCGCAAAAGAAACCGGGAAAGGACACGTCGCATGCCGTTGCATCGGATCGCCACCAGCCTCGCCGTCACCGCCGCATTCAGCGGATGGCTGGCAATCGTCGCACCGGCAGGCGCCCAAACGCCGCCACAGCCGACCCCACCACCGGTGCCGCCCGCGCAGAACGCGACACCGCCGCAGCACATCCGGGGCACCTTGGAGTCCGTCCAGGGCAACGCCATGTCGGTCAAGACCGCGCGCGGCACATCAACCATCAAGCTGTCCGACGACACCAAGGTCTTCCTGGTCAGCCCTGCTGATATCAGCGCCATCAAGGATGGCAAGTTCGTTGGCATCACCTCGGTCGAAAAGGACGGCAAGCGCGTCGCCAAGGAAGTGCATGTGTTCGACGACAGCCTGCGCGGCCTGGGCGAGGGCCACTATCCGTGGGATCTGGAAAGCAGCCCGAACATGATGACCAACGCGAACATCGCCCGGGTCGAATCGGTCGGCGGCGATCATGTGCTGAAGCTGGACTACAAGGGCGGCAGCCAGACAATCGCGGTTCCGCCCGATGCGGCGATCGTGACGTTCACCGCCGCCACGCGGGAACAGTTGCAGCCTGACAGCAAGGTATTCCTGCTCGCCAGGAAGCAGGATGACGGCAGCCTGACCGCCGTCGCGACTGTCGTCGGCAAGGATGGCCTGAAGCCGCCGATGTAACCCGCCACGAACCCGGAACGCAGCGATGCCAGGCGATGCGGTCAGCCAGACACAAGGCGGCTTGGTGCAAACCGAGCCGCCGCGGCGCATGATCTATCGGCACTCGGTGGTGGTGCGAATCACCCACTGGATCAACGTCCTGTGCCTCACTGTCCTGCTCATGAGCGGTCTGCAAATCTTCAATGCCCATCCCGCATTGTACTGGGGCGCCCTGTCGGACTTCGACCACCCCATCCTCGCGATGACCGCCGCCCGAACCCCGGACGGAGCGGCGACCGGCACCACCACCCTTTTCGGCCAACCCTTCAACACCACCGGCGTCCTGGGCTTGTCCAGGGATTCCAGCGGCCATACTTTGGAGCGTGGCTTCCCGGTCTGGGCGACCCTTCCCGGCGAGCAGTCCCTCGCCGGCGGGCGGTTGTGGCACTTCTTCTTCGCCTGGATCTTCGTCATCAACGGCGCGATTTACCTGCTCGCCAGCCTCGTTGGCTCGCATTTCCGCAACGACCTGCTGCCGTCACGCCACGATCTCGGGCGGATCGGCCACACCGCTTACGAGCATCTGCTCTTCCGCTTCCCCAAGGGCGAGGACGCACGACATTACAACGTCCTGCAAAAGCTTACCTATCTGATCGTGATCGTCGCAATCCTGCCATTGATCGTGCTGGCCGGCCTGACCATGTCACCGCGCATGGACGCAGCGTTTCCGCTGCTGCTGACCTTCTTCGACGGACGCCAGTCGGCTCGGACGGTCCATTTCATCCTCGCCTGGGCGCTGGTCGCGTTCGTGCTGGTGCACGTGTTCATGGTGCTGGTGTCCGGGGTTTGGAATAACCTGCGATCGATGGTGACCGGGCGTTACGCCATCAGGGACGACACCGATGAAACCAGGTAACGGCCGAGCTCTGCCTGCCCACCCAAGCCTGCACGCCGGACCGATGGACGATGCGCCCGTTGCCGGCACAGATCGCGCCGTCGACCGCAGACAACTGGTTGCCGGTGCCGCCGGCGCATTCACCACCATGCTGCTGGGCGGCTGCGACCGGCTGTCGGAGGATCCGACGGTGCAAAGCGTTCTCGGCAGCGCCACTCGGCTGACGCAACTCGCCCAGCGTCTGATAAGCGGCAGGCAATCACTGGCTCCCGAATACACCCAGTCCGACCTCTCGGCCCATTTCAGAAGCAACGGCACCTCCGACCCGGATGACGACGACTACCAGGCCATGGCGGCCAACAACTTCGTCGACTGGCGCCTGCAGGTGGACGGACTGGTCAGTCATCCGGCCCAGTTCTCCCTCGATGACCTGCGCGCGATGCCGTCCCGCACCCAGATTACCCGACACGACTGCGTGGAGGGCTGGAGCTGCATCGGCAAATGGAAAGGCGCCATCCTGGCCGACGTGCTGCGCAAGGTCGAACCCCGGCCGTCCGCGCGCTACGTTCTGTTCCACTGCGCCGATCCAATGGAGAACGGCGATCCGGCCACAAAATACTATGAGAGTATCGATCTGCAGGAGGCGCAGCATCCGCAGACCATTCTTGCCTACGAGTTGAACGACCAGACCCTGCCCGTCCCCAACGGTGCCCCGATCCGCCTCCGTGTCGAGCGGCAACTGGGTTACAAGATGGCAAAGTACATCATGCGGATCGAACTGGTCGAAAGCTTCGCCCAGATCGGTGCCGGCAATGGCGGCTACTGGGAAGACCAAGGCTACGCCTGGTATGCCGGAATCTAGTCCCGGACTATAAAATTTGGACCGTCCGGCAGGCGGATCCGCGCCGATAAAGCGCTGCCGCGCGGCGCGCCGACACAGGTCGGAAATCGCGTTACTGCCGCTGCGCGCCGCTTCAACATCCGCACCCCTCGGCATCATCGCCCATTGACGGACGCCCGGATGGCGACCTGATCGATTCCGTCGCCGAAAAGCCGAGGATTTTGATCGGTCCATCGGAAATGCGGACCGCCGTCGGCCATCGGCTGCTCTGCCTGTATCGGTCTTCGCCCTTCAGTCTGTAGGGACACACAAGCCTCCGACGCCAATCCACGAAAAACACAGACCCCAACTGACTTTCATGATAATTTTGACTAAGATCATGAACCAAACTGGGGTTTCTGGATATAAGTAATCGCCAGGCGGATCGTCGTTTTTGGGAGGTAAGCAGATGGCCTCGTTGGCCGGATTCCTCTGGCCGCGGCAAGTCGGTCGCCAGGCAGGCGTTTCCGCCAGACAATGCCGGCGGCACGAAATTGGATGTGAATATTGTAAAATGGTCCGCAATACCACCAAAGCGCTGCTGGCCACGGCACGATCGCCGCGCCGCCACTACAATAGTCTGCCAGCGTTGAGGCCACTGCTATGACGGAAGCACCCTTAGTTTGCATTCTGACAATGCAGTGATGATACCATAATCAAAATATCCGCGCTTTAAGAGATAGTGAGCCAACCGATGGACTATTTCGAGAATACAATAAGATACTGTTTTACACACCTTCGCGCGGCAATATTTCTTATTCTGATCGGCCTTTCCCAGGCCGCCACGGCGCAGACCATTTCGGACCCGCCGCTTCAACTGACACAGGACGACCCCAACGCGCGGCCCAACGATGTTTACTCACCGAAATTAATATATCAAACCATCAATGGCCAGAAGACGCTGGTGATGTATTTTGGCGGCTGGTACAGGACCGACCCCGAAACCTTGCCGAATGATTTTATCTTTCGGGCAATCTGCACCGCTCCAAATGCCTGTGGCGTCGCACAAAAGGTCATCGACCCGGTTGCCAGCCAGATGGGTTCCGCAAGTATGGTCAATGACCCCGCTGTCATTGAGCTGCATAATGGTGGTCTGGATTATCTGGTCATGTATATGACCGGGGTGACCGGTGAAGATCGAGACAATGGCTACACGACTTAAAATAACAAAATATACTATTCCGTGTCCTGGGCGACGGATGGGGTCAACTGGATACGCCGAGGCTGCTGATCGATAGTGCCTGGCTGCCAACCGTCACAGTCGATGCCAACGGCGACGTCATCCTGTATGCGAACACAAACTGGAACAATAATCCCAATTTTATCTGTTGCTTTAACTTGGGTCCCAGTGGGGTTGCAGTCGGTCCGATCGAGCCGATAACGACCAACGATGACGAGGAATTCATTAATTTGGAGGTCAAGTACGACCCGAACTTGAAACTGTATCAGATGTTCGCCCAGAAATCGACCGGATCGGTTAACTCGGAGATAGATTACCTCGACAGCGCGGATGGCGTGAACTGGGTGGTACGCGTCGAAGATATCATAGAACGAGGGATGACGCCGAGTTGGCATCCGGATACGGCATGCTGGGTATACTATGGAAAAACCTCCAATTCTTATCAGGCCAATATTTACCTCAAGGTCTGGTGCTAGTGACACGGTTCCTGATGCAAGTGCGTCGGGTAAATCAATGTCCTGTCGATAGAATACGATGATGCCGGCCGTCAGATTCCATCCACGGGCACCCCATCGGCGAACGCAAGCTCATGAACCCCGGACAATTCACGCCAGATCGACGAGCGAATTGGCCAACCCAGGCATTGCCGGCAGAAACATGAGCACCGCTCCAAACTGCGGTGTCTTGGACCGTAAAATCAGCATTACCAGCCAATTTGGTTTACCGAAACGAAGGGCAAGCCCGCCGCGGCCTGTCCAGCCGCAAACAAGACATGCCTGGCAAGGGCGCCCGATAGCATTGCTCGCCGTCTCCGCCGCATTGTGCGCACTGATCGCCCACGAAGTCTTCGACTGGCGCGAACGCATGGCCACGGACATCCCGACGATGCCGCTACCAGATCCGCTCCGCAGCCCCGCATCCGACCCTCCCGACCGCCACGACGCAGCGTTCACAGAGGTCCAGGCTCGGCCGCTCTTTGCGCCCGACCGTCGGCAGACGGATGAGGGCATGCCAGGTCTGCCGCGCCTGACCGGGATCATCATCGCCGAACCTCAGCGCCTGGCGATTTTCGCGGCAGCACCTGGAAGATCCATCATCGTGATGCGGGCAGGGGGGCAACTCGGCGACTATGAGGTCGAAAGCATCACCGAATTCGGCGTCACCGTTGTTGGCCCCCGAGGCCGGATGTTACTCAAGCCGATCTTTGAATCCACCCGTCCGATCGTTTTGCTGACCGCGCCACCACGCATCGCTCCGAGCCGCCTGATGTCTCGGCGTGGTCGCAAACGCATCCAGAGATATGAGACCCGGTTTTCCACCGACCTGGGTACAACCCAATAAATCCGTACCGCCGAGCCCATCGAGCAAATTTTGTGATCTGACCTGGAAGCGACCGTTCGCACCAAGCCAGCGATGGCCCACCGGCCGCACATCAATCATCAAGTCCGCGGTGTCAGGGCACCAGCCCGCGGAACCCGCTTCGGCAACCCCCGCTGGACAAGACGCTGCGCCGCTCTGGCCGAACCCGCCATCGCGTGACAAACTCCCGGGCCAGACAAGAACGGGGAAGCGGAAATGGTCACCCTAGGCAGCGGCGACTACCAGTATGAACCAGTCGAGGACTGGGCCAAGCTCCCATCCGGTTGGTCCTTCAAGGAAATCGGCGGCGTCGGCGTCGACAGCAATGACAACGTCTACGTGTTCAACCGTGGCGAGCACCCGATGATTGTCTTCGACCGCGACGGCAACTTCCTCCGCTCCTGGGGCGAGGGCATCTTCCCCCGCGCCCACGGCGTCTACGTCGCGCCGGATGAAACCTTGTGGCTGACCGACGACGCCGACCACACCGTCCGCCAATGCACCCTGGACGGCAAGATCCTCCTTACCCTCGGCACCCCAGGCAAGCCCGCCCCCTACATGAGCGGCGAGCCCTTTCACCGCTGCACCCACACCGCCATGGCCCCCAACGGCGACATCTACGTCTCCGACGGCTACGGCAACGCCCGGGTTCACAAATATGCCCCGGACGGCCGCCTGCTGCTGTCCTGGGGCGGTCCGGGCACCGATCCCGGCGAGTTCAACATCGCCCACAACATCACCTGCGACGCAGACGGCTGGGTCTACGTCGCGGACCGCGAAAACCACCGCATCCAGGTCTTCGACGGCAACGGCAAATACGAAACCCAGTGGAACAACCTGCATCGCCCCTGCGGCATTTTCATGCCGGCCGGGAAATGTCCGGTCTGTTACGTCGGCGAACTGGGACCCGTTCAGCGGGTCAACCGAGATTCTCCAAATCTTGGCCCCCGCGTCACCATCGTCGACAACACCGGCAAGCGCCTCTCCCGCCTCGGCGGTCTGTGCGCCGGACTCGGGGTGGACCAGTTCATGGCGCCGCACGGCCTGTGTGTAGATAGTCGTGGTGACATCTATGTCGGCGAGGTGTCATGGACACAATGGCCCCAACTGTTTCCCCAGGACCCCATGCCCGACAACTTACGGTCGCTTCGCAAATTCAGGAAGCTTGGGTAGAGCAATATCACCCTGACTGGAACGGTCCGGGTGATGTTGCTTCCTCAAATACAGAGATGATGCGCGCTGACGATTTCCAGTCAGCCTGAAAGCGTTCAAGCGCGACCCCACCTCAGCGCCAAAGTGGACGTCAGTTCGGACAATGTGATCGGCGAGGAAAGCGACCTGGCGAAACGCGCTGTGGCCCGATGGACCCGCAGCACGAAGGCGATTTCTGCCGGGTCCTTTCGTCCGACCTCCATTCAACGGCATGTGGATAGAATTTGATGGTACCGTCTGTCAGATTCTATCCACGGGGAGGTCACGCCGCCACCAGTTGCGGTACAGCAACGGATTCCGCATCCAGCGTCGCCGCAACGGCGTGCACGACAGCGGCGATGCGAACCGCGGACTGCACCTGTTCGGCCGTCAACCCATGCTGGCGAACCGCACGCTCGTGGCTTTCCATGCACATGCCGCACCCATTGATCGCTGACACAGCCAGCGACCAAAGCTCGAACGTTGCCTTGTCAACGCCAGGACGGGCCATCACGTTCATCCGCAGCTTCGCCGGCATGTTGGGATAGTCGCCGCCAACCAGATGGGTGAAGCGGTAGTAGATATTGTTCATCGCCATGATCGCGGCGGCGGCTTTGGCCGCGGTCAGTGCTTCCGGCGAAAGCTGCGAGCCAAATGTTTCGATCACAGCCTCGGTCACCACCCGGTTACGACTTGCGATTGCGGCCGCAACGAACGTGCCGGACCGCTGCTCATCCGACAAGGTGGGTTCGGTCGCCAGCGACCCGAGATTAAGGCGAAGATCCTTCGCATAATCGGGCAGCGCGGCCTTCAGATGTTCAAGGGACATGGTTGCCTTTCAAACAGCCCAATGCTTCGATTGCGGCCATGAAGTTCAAAGAAAAGAACAAATGGGCTTGGGCGCCCCGACGCGCCCGGCCAGGGGTTGCACCCAGCCGGACGGATCGTGACGTTATCAGGCCGCCGGGCGCAGAACCTGCTCACCCTTGTTCCAGTTGCAGGGGCACAGCTCGTCCGTCTGCAACGCATCAAGTACCCGTAGCACTTCCGCCGGATTGCGCCCGACCGACAGGTCGTTCACCGCCGCATAGCGGACGATGCCATCCGGATCGATCAGGAACGTCGCACGCAGTGCCACGCCTTCCTTCTTGTCCAGCACGCCGGTCGCGGTCGCGAGTTCACGCTTTACATCCGCCAGCATCGGGATCGGCAACGACCGCAGGTCGTCATGATGCAGGCGCCAGTTCAGATGCACGAACTCGCTATCGATCGAAACCCCGTAAACAACGGTGTCACGGTCGGCGAAATCGCCGGCCAGCTTGCCGAAAGCCACGATTTCGGTCGGGCATACAAACGTAAAGTCCTTTGGCCAGAAGAACACGAGTTTCCACTTCCCGGCATCTGTATCAGATGTGATATCGGTAAATGCAGTGTCCAGGTTCAGGCCCTCACGCCCGCCCTTGACCGCCTTGAGGGAAAAAGCCGGAAAGATGTCGCCAACAGTCAGCATCAAGTTTCTCCAAACAGTCCGCGACGGATATGGCCTGCACCGCATTTTCGTGCCAATGAATGAAATTGGACATTTTGATCGAACCTGCCGATGACCCTGCTTCCCAGCCCGCAACAACTCCGCTACCTCGTCGCCCTTGCCGAAAGCCGCCATTTCGGCCGAGCGGCACAGATCTGCGCGGTGACCCAGTCGACCCTGTCAGCCGGGCTACTGGCGCTGGAACGCCAACTGGACTGCAGCATTCTCGATCGCGCCGCTGGCCGCCACGTCGTCTTCACCCCACTAGGGCTGGAGTTGGTGGAACGCGCCCGCACCGCACTGACCGCGCTGGAAGCCGTCGCCGAGGCAGCAACCGCCGCCCGCGAACCCATGACCGGTCCATTGCGCCTGGGCATCATCCCGACTATTGGCCCATTCCTGCTGCCGACCCTGATGCCCACGTTGCGGGAGGCATTCCCGCTCCTCCGTCTCTATCTTCGGGAAGATACCACGGCGAACCTGGTCGATCGCCTCAGCTCCAACCGGCTCGATCTGCTGCTGCTCGCGCTGCCCTGCGACTGCGGCGGGGCCGATGCGATGCCGCTGGCCCGCGACGCCTTCATGATCGCCCTGCCACCCGATCATCGCCTGGCCGGCGAGAGCCAGGTGCCGATCTCCGCCCTGGCGACAGAGCGGCTGTTGCTGCTGGAGGACGGTCACTGCCTGCGTGATCAGGCGCTGGCGGTCTGCGGTCTGCTTGCCGGTGACCGGGGCGACCAGGATGGTTTCGCCGCGACCAGCCTGCACACCCTGGTGCAGATGGTCGCCAGCGGGCTTGGCATCACCTTGCTGCCGAAGCTTGCGATCGCCGCCGGGATCATCGAGGGGACGAACCTGGTCCTGCGTCCGCTCGCCGGTGCCGGCGCATGGCGCACCCTGGGCCTGGCATGGCGCCCCAACGCGCCGCGCAACGGGGATTATCGCGCTTTGGGGTCGCATCTGGTGGATCTCTGTCGCGATGCAATTCAGCAATAATCCGCTTGTCACGCAGGATCGATTTGCTAAGCACGCGCCATCTGGGGTCAGGTCCACCCCTGTCAGTGTCGGGAGACAAAGTATGCGCTGTTCATTGATTTTGCTGGCTGGCGTCGCGGCAGCGTGCGTCGCCGGCAGCGGGGCCGTCGCGCAGGAACAGCGCTACGAGACCCCGGCCTACACGACCGGGACAGGATCCACCCTGGATAAGAACTTCGGACTGCCCCCTATGGGAGGACCGCCGCAAAAGACCATGGAACCGGAGGCCAGGGTGCCGCCACAGCCGGATTTCTTCCCGAAGACGACCGATTTCGATTGGCCGAAACCCCAGACGTCGACGTCGACATCAACCGCTTCGGCGATGGAGACACCGCTGTTTACCACGCCCGAGACTTCAACAACCGGCGACATGACCACAGGGGGCTTCACCACCGGCAACTCTGCCATATCCGGCCCAACCTACGGCGTGGGCACACCGGCCAGCCGTCAGGGTGTCAACGGGCGATAAGGCTGGAGCGGGTGAAGGGAATCGAACCCTCGTGTGCAGCTTGGGAAGCTGCCGTTCTACCATTGAACTACACCCGCGCCGGACCCGCTTTGTAAGCGATCCAGGCGGTCAACGCAATTCACCAGATCGCCTGTTCCGCGGATTAAATCGTGTGAACAGCACTCAGGGCGGCATCGGCAATAAGTATGCCCGCGTGCCGATCGAGCCGCTCGGCCAGTCACGGCTGACGGCCTTTTCCATCACGCGGACTGTAGCGATTACGGTTGCACACCTCATTGGCCTGTGGGCGACCGCGCATTGATTCTAGATCCATTCGATCCCGCATACTCATCCTCGTCCGTGGTCCGGTCGCAGGATTTGCCCAAGGCCGTTGACGAAACGCCCGATCTGGTCCTATCAACCACGCGCCGGGATCGCCCCGGCCCTCGTGATTTGTCCGGCCGGCTTGCGGCGAGGTTAAACAAGTGCGCTAAAGAGGCCAGCGACAGGTCTCTTCAGGCCCTAGCTGCTCAACGGTCGGGCCATCGCGTGCAAGGGCCCTGACACATGACACTTGACCTGTCCCACCTGCGTCCCGCCACCCGCCTCGTTCACGGCGGCGTCCAGCGTACCCAACACGGCGAAACCGCCGAAGCGCTCTTCCTCACCTCCGGCTACGTCTATGACGACGCCGAACAGGCCGAGGCAACCTTCGCCGGCACGGTCGAGCACTACCAGTACTCGCGTTTCGCCAACCCCACCCTGACCATGCTCGAACAGCGGCTCTGCCTGATCGAAGGCGCCGAGGACTGTCGCACCACCTCCACAGGAATGGCCGCCGTCAACGCCGCGATGCTGTCCCATCTGAAAACCGGCGACCGGGTCGTTGCGTCGCGCGCCCTGTTTGGATCCTGCCACTGGATCGTCTCCACGCTGTTGCCCAAGTTCGGCATCGACACCGAGTTCGTCGACGGAGCCGACCTGAACCAGTGGAAAACAGCGCTGTCACGTCCCACCAACCTGGTGCTGCTTGAAACCCCGTCCAACCCGATGCTGGAAATGGTCGACCTGCCCGCGGTGGCAGAGCTGGCCCACGCCGCCGGCGCCATTGTCGTGGTCGATAACGTCTTCGCAACGCCACTTCTGCAGCAGCCGCTGAAACTCGGCGCCGACGTCGTCGTCTATTCCTGCACCAAGCACATGGATGGGCAGGGCAGGGTGCTCGGCGGTGCCGTTCTCGGCAGCAAGAAGTGGATCAACGACGTGCTCCAGCCGTTCATCCGCAACACCGGTCCCGCTCTGTCGCCGTTCAACGCCTGGGTATTGCTGAAGGGCATCGAAACCCTCGCGCTGCGGGTCGATGCCGCCAGCCGCTCCGCCGCTTCGATAGCCGATTTCCTGGCCCAGCACCAAGCGGTCAGCCGTGTCTGGTACCCGATGCGCCCCGACCATCCGCAGCACGCCTTGGCCAAACAGCAGATGACCGCGGGCGGCACGGTCGTCACGTTCGAGGTCACCGGCGGCAAACATGGCGCATTCCAGGTCATGAACGGCTTCAACCTGATCGCTGTGTCAAACAATCTCGGCGATTCCAAGTCGCTCGCCACTCATCCGGCAACCACCACCCATATGCGCATCGGTGAGCAGGAACGCGGTCGTCTCGGCATCACCGATGGCGTCATCCGCGTGTCGATCGGCCTCGAGGATATGGACGACATCAAGGACGACCTGCGCCAGGCGCTCGACCGGCTCGTGCCAGGCCAGGCGGTGCTGGCAGCTGACTGACCGGTGCCCGATTGCAAGGAAGTGCTTCCCGCGATACGGCGCGTGAACCAGCCACATCTCGCCGCCAACGCCGTATCGCCGGTCGAAGATGGGCGATACGCGCGTCCAATCGCGGCGCAGCGCAATCCGTGATCAGGGGGGCGAAGCCGCCACTGCGCACGATCAGCGCCGTCGCATCCCTGGAAGACGGGCGATACGCATGTCCGATCGTAAAGACGTGCCTGCCATGCTTCGGCGCGTGAACCCGTCAACCGAAGCCCGTCGCCGACCAAGCGTGCCACGCGTCATCACCCGCCGCACCCTGATAACCGCCGCGGGCATCGCCGGCGCGGGCGTCGCCGCTGAGGCCCAGCCACCCCTTGCGCCCGTCATAATCGGGGTATTGACCGATCCGACCGGGATCGGCGCATCGGTTTCCGGGCCGCCGCTGCTGCACGCCGTGCAAATGGCGGTCGCGGATACCGGCGCCCTGCCGGACGGCCGAGCGGTGTCGATCATCACGGCATCATACCAGCTTAAGCCGGATGACGCCCTCGCGATCGCCCGGCTCTGGTTCGACCAGGGCGTGTCCGTCATCGTCGATGTCCCGGGTTCGGCGGCCTCGGTTGCGGTGCAGACCCTGGCCCGCTCCAGACGATGCTCGACGCTGATCACCGGCAGCGTTGCGCCCGAACTGACGGCCGGGGCGTGCTCCCCCTTCGGATCACACTGGGCGATCGACAGCGCATCCATCACCACCGCACTCGCCCGGGCGATGGCGCGGGACGGCGCGAAAACCTGGTTCCTTGTGGTGCCTGACACCGTGTTGGGCCTGGCGATCGAGTCCGATGCCGCCCGGGCGATCGAAGCGGTCGGAGGCCAGGTTGTCGGTCGGTCGCGCCACCCAGCCCAGGTCGTTGACTTTGCTTCCATCGTGATCCAGGTAAAAGCCTCCGGCGCCCAGGTTGTTGGGTTGTGCGACATGACCCAAGGGCTGACCGATCAGCTTGGGCAGCTTCAGGAAGGCGGTGCATTCGACAATGGTCGTAAAGTCGTGTCTTTTCTGTCAGCAATCACCGACATTCACGCCGCCGGCGCAAAGGCGGCGCGTGGGCTGCTGTCCGTCAGCCCATTCTATTGGACCCAAAATGATCAGGCGCGAGCATTTGCCAACCGGTTCTTCGCGACAACGGGTCAAATGCCTGACGCAGCGCATGCGGCCGCGTATGTCGCGGTCCGCCACTATCTTCGCGCCGTCATCGCAAGTTCGAGCGTCGCCACAGCCGGTCTTGCGACCGCGGGCCCGGATGCGGACCAGATCAACAAGGAAATGCGCCGCATCCCGGTCTATTTCTTCGGCCGAACCGGCCGGCTGCGGCTGGACGGACGCCTGATGATCGACCTGTCGTTACTGCGCGTCAAACCACCCGACGCATCACGCCCAGCCGACCCATCTCGCCCGATAGACACGATGCACGATGGGTGGGATTTTTATGAACCGATCAGCATCATTCCAGCATCGGACGTATACCGTCCGACGAACAAGATGGGATGCTCATCAGGGCTCTGACGCTGCGCTGCTGGACAAGTCGAGCAGAATGGCCCTTGATTTTGAGCTCCGGCAAGGCAAAAGGTGTCACGTCATGTCGACTGAGGACCCCAAATCCGGCCGCACCAGGCGTCCGGCTTCGCCAATACTCCAGCCGCAGCGGTCAGGCCGCTCGGCCGGTAACGCACGTCCCGACTATTCCCGCACCACGCGAGACGTCTGCGTGTCCGTGCGATCGTTCTTCCTCGCCGACCAGTCCCAGCCCGATGAGAACCATTTTGTCTGGGCCTACCGGGTGAAGATCGAGAACCAGGGAACCGAACCGGTCCAGCTGCTCCGCCGAACCTGGCAGATCACCGACGCGCGCGGACGCACCCAGCACGTGCACGGGGCGGGCGTTGTCGGCGAGCAACCGCTGCTCGAGCCGGGTGAGAGCTTCGAATACACCTCCGGCACGCCCCTGGACACGCCGTCAGGTTTCATGGTGGGCGCCTATCACATGGTCGTCCCGTCGTCCGGCGAGAACTTCGATGTGGCCATTCCCGCCTTCAGCCTCGACAGCCCGCATCAAAGCGGCAGGGTTCATTAGAACCAACCCGGTTCGGGCCCGTGTCACGGCTTTGTTGTCAGAATCGATCCACGCGTGCTTGCCGAACTGCCCGGCCGGGCGAACTATACCCGTAACTAAAATAAGTCGGGTTGCAGGGTCAGGAAGCGGGCCCATATCGACCGAAGCGTTAAGCCCAACGAACAAGCTGGAGGATCCTTCGCGGTGAATATCGTTACGCCTGCCTCGCCCCGGGCTGAAGCCTCGGTCACGGAAGATCGCCCAACGCGGGAGCAAGCGGAATCGGCCATACGCGTTCTGTTGCGATGGGCCGGCGACGACCCGGATCGCGAAGGCCTGCGTGACACGCCAGCCCGTGTCGCCCGCGCCTACCGGGAGTTCTTCGTTGGCTACGACACCGATCCCGTCGCCGTGCTGGAACGCACGTTCGAGGAAACCGACGGGTATGACGAGATCGTCCTGCTCCGCGATATCCGGCTCGAAAGCACCTGCGAGCACCACATGGCGCCGATCATCGGCCGGGTTCACGTCGCCTACCTGCCGCACCGGCGGGTGGTGGGCATCAGCAAGCTGGCGCGGGTCGTGGACGCCTATGCCAAACGCCTGCAGATCCAGGAAAAGCTCACCGCGCAGATCGCCAACACCATCCAGGACGTGCTGGAACCGCGCGGTGTCGCCGTCGTAATCGAAGCCGCACACCAGTGCATGACTACCAGAGGGGTCCACAAGCCGGGCGTCACCATGGTCACCAGCCGGATGCTGGGCGCCTTCCGCGACAATGCCGCTACCCGCCGCGAGCTTCTGGCGATGATCGGCAACCGTGGTTCGGCTATCCTGAGCGAGTAACACCGTCCACACCGCGCAAACCGGTATCGGTCCGCACGAAACCCTGAACCCGGCGCTCTGCCGGGCTACAGCCAGGACCATGCCCCGAACCAGAAGCCCATCAACGTCGGTTGGCGGACCTCTGACCGGCCAGTCCGCTGAAAACATGGAATTCTGGAGCGGCATCAGCCAGCGTGGAATCAGCTGCGATGATCAAGCAGCGCGCGAAAACACCGAACCGTATCATTTGCAGCCCACACGGCCAGGTTGAACGCGCCAGGGTGAACGCGATCGAGTGCCGCAATCCGGCGATCGGCGACATCGCTGCCCGTCGACGAGACGGCGTCTCAATGCCGACCAGACCGCTTGTCGCCCCACCGTAGCGCTTCCTTGCAAGCGCCTGCGCGCCGATGATCCAGGCTCAGCCGATCGGCGCGGGAGCCTGCGGGACGGTCCGCCAAAACTCGGGATCGTGGCCAAAGAAGATCCGCGAGCCGGCCGTTTCCAGCGCGTTCAACCGGTCCAGGGCCGCCAGCATCGCCGCGCGATCGAACACGTAACGCGGCAGACGCCGCTCCCGCAATGTCCGGCAGAAATAGCAGGCGTCAGCCGCGAGCACGATGTCGCCGCTGCCCAGCCGCAGGCGCAAAGACTGGTGGCCCGGGGTATGGCCGTAGGTCGGCATGCAGACAACCGAACCGTCGCCAAACACATCATGCTCGCCATCGACAAGCCGGAGCTTGTGGCCGACATCGAAATCAGCCGGGTTATACCCGTGCGCCGTCGCGATCGCGGGGTCCAGCCGGGCGTCCCACTCGCGGCGCTGCACCACCATCGTCGCATTCGGAATAAGGGCGTTGCCGCCGACATGGTCGAAATGAAGATGCGAGTTGATGATCAGGTCGACACGTGCGGGATCACGGTCGATAGCCTCTAGCCGCGCACTGATCTCCTCCCCGGGACGAAACCTGATCTTGAACAGATCGGCCATACGCTGGCCAAGCCGGCCAACCGGGTCGTGCTGGCACGCCGGATGCAGTCCGGTATCGAACAGTGCCCGTCCTTTCGGGTGCTCGATCAAAAAGGCCGGGATCGGCATGTCAACCTGCCCCTCGCCGTCCTCCATCGCTCGGCCAAACGCGCCTTCCAGATAGCCGCAGGTCATCGCATAGACGGAAAGGCTCATCACGACCTCGACATAACAGTGTTGCGGGTGATGCTGCGTTCGGCCTGACCGCCGTTTCGCTTCCCAGCCTCGCCCCGGCAGACTGCGCCGTCTCAAGCGGCGGTCAAGCCTTCTCGCGGGCACCGCTGAGGCGGCGCCGCGCTGGGCGGTCCGGCCAATCCCTACTTCTTCGGCAGTTGATCCAGCGGCGCCTGCTCGACCGGGGTGTCAGGCGCCGCCCCGTTTGTCAGCCACGCCTTCAGGTTGCGCCTGATCTGGTATTCGAACTCCACGTTCATGTCGCTCATCATGGCCTTGGTCATATCGTACAGCACAGGCCGGATATTATCGATCCGTCCCGAATGGCGGCTTTGCACCCGAGCCTCGGCGAAGCCAAACTGCGCCCCGCTGTTATCGAGGATGGTCAGGGAGACCGCGAACGACCCCAGCACCACATCGTTATCACGCGTCAGCGATGCATCCTGAATGCTGAAGACCGCTTTGTTGTCCGTTCCGAACGCCTGCAGCCGGTCATTGGCCATGGCCTTCAAAGCCTCGATCGGCGGCACGGGGTCCTGGTTGCTGACATCCGGGGCCACGCCCGCTGGAATGAACCGCTGCGCGATGTCGATCGAGGCGACGTTCAGTTGCAGCGGTGGCAGGTAGTTGTAGCGCAACGGGTCGTAAACCGGCTCCGGTTCGCTTCCGCATGAAGCGAAGGCGAGTGGCAGCAACAGCACGAAACGGCGTGTCAGGTGTCCAGCTTGCATGAAGGCGAGTTGTCCAATTATGGGCCAAATGAGGCCGGGAGTGATGGGCCAGGTGAGGCCGGAAGGGAAGCAGGGCGGGCGATAGGGCGGTTCGGTCAGTCCCGGATGTTCCCGCGGGAACCATCGGCGGAGCCGCCATCGGTCCCCCCGCGGTCGTCCAGCGAAACCTGTCCATGCACATCCTGGCGTGGAAAGCGGAAGTCATAATTGCAGAATTCGCAGGTCATGACGATATCGTCATCGATGGCCATATGGTCAAGGTCGCCGGCCGGAAACCCCTCCAGGATGCTCGCCAGCCTGGCGCGCGAGCAACGGCAGCCAAAAGACAGCGCCCGCGCCCGGTCAACCGCGACACCCTCGGTATGGAACAGCCGGTATAACAGCCGATCCGCCGGAAGTTCGTCATCCAGCAGCTCCTGGTCAGTCAGGGTCGACGCCAGCGTGGTGGCGGTGCGCCAGCTCTCTTCCTGCGCCGCATCGTTCAGCGCCGGATCGATGCCACCGGCGCCGGCGACTTTCTCCAGGATCAGCGCACCCGCGCGCCACCCGGACGGGGTCAGCTCGCACGCCAGCCGCATCTGGCAGCGGATCTGCTCGCTTGTGGCGAAATAGTGCAGCGCCATCTCCGCCAGCGACCCGCCTTCAATCGAGACAATGCCCTGGTGCCGGTTCTGGTCGCCGCCTTGATCCACCGTAAACGCCAGGAACCCACCGCCCAGCAGTGCCTCCGCCGACGGCGACGGATCGCTTTCCAGCAGCGTCGCGAGCCTCGCCGACTTCGGCAGGGCATACCCGCGCAACTCGCCGGCATCGGTGCAATCGGCCAGCAGCATCGACACCGGTCCGTCGCCCTTCGCCTGCAGGCTGAACGAGCCGCGAAATTTCAGCGCCGTCGACAGCCCGGCGGCAAGCGCCATGGCCTGCCCCACCAGCCGGGTCACCACCGGGTGGTTGTCGTGCCGCGTGAGCAGCGCGTCGGCCAGCGGGCCCAGGCGAACAAGGCGCCCGCGCACCGGCCGGTGTGGCAGGAAAAACGGCAGGACGCCGCGCGGTATGACAAGATCAGGGACCGGCGGACGGCCGCTGTCGAGAAAGGCTGGTGTATCGGACATCGCTCCAAGATAGGCGTCCCGGTCGCCTGCTGCTACCTGCGTTCGTCCAATCGCCGCGAATCCGGCACCGCAAATCCGGTCAGGGTTGCGCTAACATGGGGTGTTCACCCGCCCCGCCGCTGCAATAGGGTCTACCAGGACCGGCACAGAACCGGCATCTTTGAGGAAACGGATGCACCTTCGCTCCTGGATTATTCTCGCGTCCCTGGCGCTCGCCCGGATCGCGTTCGGCTACCAGTTCCAGACCATCGCCACCCTCGCCACCGATCTCGTCAGCCGGTTCGGCCTGACCTACGCCCAGCTCGGCAGCCTCATCGGCGCCTACATGTTGCTAGGTGTCTTCGTCGCCCTCCCGCTCGGTTTGCTGGGCCGAAGATTCGGCGACCGGTGGATCCTGGGAACCGGCCTCGCGCTGATGACCGCCGGGGCCTGCATCAGCGCCTGGGCCGACGCACCGCCCGGGATCGCCCTCGGCCGCACCATCGCCGGTGTCGGCGCGGTCGCCATGATCGTGCTGCAGGGCAAGATCATCGCCGACTGGTTCACCGGCCCGCGCTTCATGATCGGCATCAGCGTCTCCGTCTGTGCCTTCCCGATCGGTATGGGCCTGGCACAGCTCGTTCTACCCCCGATGCTGAACCAGTACGGCCTGGGCGCGGCGATGCTGACCGACGCCGTGCCCGCCGGCCTCGCCCTTCTGCTGTTTCTCGCCAGCCACCGCGAACCGCCGCACGCCGCCGCGGTGCCGCGCCGCTTTTCCCTCCCGAGCGGCCGGGAATGCCTGCTGCTGGCCATCGCCGGCAGTGTCTGGACGGTCTACACCTCGGGCTTCTCCGCCTTCGCCTCCTACCTGCCCGCGAGCCTGTCGTTCCAGGGCCACGGCCTGGCGGTCATTGCCGCCGTGATGACCATCGCCACCTGGGGTAACGTGCCCGGCACCCTGGCCGGCGGTGGCCTGGCTGCCCGGTTCGGCGCCTTCAACATCTTCCTGATCGGCACAATCTCCCTCGTCGTCGGCATGGCCGGCATCGCCGTCACCGGAGGCGCGGGCGCCGCGTCGCCCATCGCCTGGGCGGTGCTGCTGGGGGTCGTGGGGTCCATTCAACCCGGCGTGATCATGGCCGTCGGCACCCTGTCCGCCCGCCCCGAAAACCGAGCGGTCGGGATGGGTCTGTTCTACACGCTATACTATCTGGGCGGCACCTTCGCACCCGCCCTGTGCGGCATGGTCGCGGACGCCACCGGCCGGCCGCAGGGCGGATTGCTGGCCGCCGCCGCGATGTCCGCGCTCGCCATTCCGCTGTTTATGGTGCACCGCGCACTTGCCTCCCACGCTAAGATGCTTGTGCGAGCCTGACACTGATCCTGGGAAAGGGCCTCACCGATGCTGCTGGCAGTCATCTCGGACATCCACGGCAATCTTCGCGCCCTGGAGGCTGTGCTCGCCGACATCAGCACCCGTAGCGTCGATCTGACCGTCAATCTGGGCGACTGCGTCACCAGCCCGCTATGGCCCGGCGAGACCTTCAGGGCGCTCCAGGCGCTCAACCTGCCTACCGTCAGAGGCAACCATGATCGCTGGATCCAGGAAATGCCCGACGCCGATCTGTCCCCCGCCGGTCGGTTCACCCGCGCCGCCCTGCAACCGGAGGAGCGCCAGGCATTGCACAGCCTGCCGCCCCAGATCGCGCTCACGGATGGCATACTGGCCGTTCACGGCACGCCCGACGACGACAGCTCGTGCTTGCTGGAAGAAACGCTCGACGACGGACGCTTCGTTCCGGCCCGTCGCGATGTCCTGGCGGCACGCCTGCGAACCGCGGCCGGCGCCCGCGTGGTGCTCTGCGGCCACAGCCACCGCCAAAGCTTCGTTCTTGGACCGAACGGCTGTGTCATTCTGAACCCCGGCAGCGTTGGCTGCCCCGTCTTCGCCGACCTCGCCATTGCTCCGCATCTTGAACATCGCTCGCCCCACGCCCGCTATGCCATTCTGACAAAGCGCAATGGAAACTGGGACGCGGAAATGCTTGCGCTGGCCTATGACTGGGCGTCGGCGTCGGCGCGCGCCCTGGAAAACCGGCGGCCAGGCTGGGCGGTGGCGCTTTCGTCGGGGATTGTCGCGTAAACCCCGGTTCCCGTGGCTGGCAGTGCTTTGATAAGGCCTTCCTCGATCTACTAACGATATAAACGATCATTGGCCGCATCAAGGCGTTCGCTTCCCTCAGAACGCCGGAATATCGTTCCGTCGACATCCACGTCGGGTTCGTCTGGTCGTCAAAGCCCATCAAGCACTGGTCAGGATCCCAGAAAATACCCATCGCGGCTATCCATTGAACGCTGACTATTTGCTAAACAGTAATGAGGTCGCTGTCGTCCGTATCGATGATCGGGGTCCCATGTAATACTCGGGCTGGCGCTGGAAGGCTACGTCGACCCGGAGACAGGCTTTGTCCGCGTAAAGGCGAAGGCAATCGGTCGCCCCGGCTACGATCCCCAACACCTGCGCAAGCTCTGCATCTCGAGCCGAGCGTGTGAATGGAACGGTATACTGTCATCAGCCACCGTGCGGAACTTGAGCAGACTGAAATAAAACGCGGTTGGTTGCGATTGTTAGCAAAATCCTGTTAACGGAGCGCGGGCTGAAGATCGAGCTTATCCAGGATTGAACGCCGAAGCTGCACGAAATAGCTAGTTGTCGTTACGGTCCGTAGTTTCCCTACAGTCTCCGAGGCATTCGCAAGCCAATTTTCGGCGAATTCGGCTTGCGGATTTTAAATGGAATGCAGATCGCAACAGTGGCGTGCAGAAGATGCCGACTTCCACGACGTGTTTCGCAAAGCCCAGCGGCCTCGGCTCGGTATCAGATCGATCATCTGACAGCCGTTTGGTATCGCTAGAGCGCTTTCAGGCTGACTGGAGATAGTCAGCGCGCTCTATTTCCGTGTTTGAGCGAGCAACTTTATCACCTGGACTGTTCCAGTCAGGGTGATGTTGCTCTAGTCAAAATATCTCATAAAATACACCATTCCATTCAGGCGCACAGATCGTCAACCGGCAGTAGGTGTGATGTGGCTCACATACAACCCAATACCATTGCCACAACCTGACCTTCGGCAGCCATTGCCGGGAGATAGATCCAAGATGCGAAACGTTGACAGACCAGCTCGGCGCAACCACCGCGCCAGAAGCGCCCCGTGCTGGCCGGGCCTTTTGATCCTATTGGAAGTCGCTGCGTGCTCTCCATACAATTTCTCTCCCGAGGTGATGATTTTCAGTTCGGATGTCGATCAAGTGTCGCAAGGCTTTTCGACGACCTACGCGGCTCTTGCGACTGACCGGACGGAGAGGTTTCAGACGGAACTGATCGACGGACGCGCGGCGATTGTTTCGAGCAAAAGTTGTGAGGTGGCTGTAAGTCCGGATGTGTCAGGTAGCGAGGCGCCGTGCCAACTGTACCGTCAAGGCGGCGCGGCATCGCAACCGTCTGATGTGGAGGTGGCGCTCAAGAGGACGAAAGATACACTGCAGCCCGCGTTGCAGAACTATACTCACGCTTTGGCGGCGGTGACGAATGCCGCGGATCGCGCGGCGTATGATGCTGCGGTCGGCCAGTTGGCGAGCGCCCTTTGCGGGATCACCAAGGCTGCTGGGCCGACCGGCGCAGCCGCCTGCCAGGGTGTCACCGCGGGGGTCGACATAATCGGCTGGTTGATTGGCCAGCGGCTGGATAACCAGCGCTTCGACAGCCTGAAGGCCGCTGTCAATGCCGTGGGCTCCGCTCCGGAAGGCCGCAATTCGGCGATGAAAATCATTACCGACGCGCTCGGCAAAGGGCTGCGGGATGCCAGGGACAAGCGACTGAGTACCGCTGAACGAGGAGCTGGGCTCAGAGAAAACGCCGCTCGCGCCAACGCTGAACGACGCCGCCTATCGCCAGCGTCTTGCCCAAGCCGAGGCGTTGGCCGCCAACATCGAGGCGCTGCGTCAAGCCGATCCCGTCGCGACTGCGAACGCGATCAATACGGCACACAACGCGCTGGTGAAGGCGGTGAACGACCCGTCGCGGGAGCTGCCAACGCTGCTCACGGCGCTACAAACGTTCTCCGGCAAGGCCCAGGCTTTGCAGACCGCGCTCAGCGCGGGCGCGGCGCCACACGCTGTCTCGCCCAAGCCGACCGCCGCCGCGAAGCTGAAAAACACATCTGTATCGACACCGAGCTAGGAGCTTAACCATGACTATTCTGGACGAAATCAATAAAGAAAAGCAGTCGCAACTCGATATCATCAGCAAGGCTTTAATGGCCACAGCAGAGGGGGGCAACCGGAACGTGGCCGGCATGGCCGCCAAGGTCACGGAATTACGCACGCTGCGTGAGGTTCTCGATAATCAGGAGTATACTGCGGCCATGGACAGCCCGGCCATGGCGCACGCGCTGGCGACGTTTAAGGAAGCGACAACTCGATAAAAAAAACGGCGACACAGATGACGTCGGCGACCGTCTCCATCACGCATGTGAACAATCTCGTCAGCAGCGTGACGAAGGCGGTATCGATACTCAAGGGATAGAGAAGGCGAACCGCTCGGGCGGATGGCGTCGCCGAGCGGGACTGAGCTGCTGCTGAGCGCTGGGAACGACGTCCATTCCATCGAGCCGCGTCAACGCCCTTCTGCGGTCGCCACATCTGGCAATACTAAACTACAGCGATAATCAAGCAGAAACCGTTCCGGTGATGGATTTTATGTTGCGTAGAGTATCATGGTGATACCGCTAGCGTTATCTTTGCGGCGGCAGCGAGGACATCGTTGCCGTCACCGCCTTCAAGTGCAAAAGTCGGTATTCAGTCTATCAGACAGTCTCAGCGGTGTTTGCGGCAGCACGGCATGTTTCATCGTTTCTCGCCTGGCGAGTGCCTGCAAGCCCGGCGTCCTCGACGCATCGCTGCGCGGCTTGACCTCGCCCACCAAGCGAGAGGATGGCATTGACGCCGTTCACGCAGGATCTTGTCTTGCATCGACCAATAGTATCAATGTCAACAGTCAATGTCTGACGGGCGAAATCCGGACCGTTACACTGCGCCCCCCAAAGTGTGTCGTCGCCCGCCCTGTCCATCAGCGTCTGCAGCCCCGAGCCGCCCTGGACCAAGTCCTGTCCATTATCCCGGAAAAGTAACGGTGCACCGAATCCTCCCTAGATCCTGTCATCGTCCGCAACGCCCCGCCACTTGCAACCCCGAGCCTACTGCCGGAGTTCGAATATCCGCCGCTCCGCCTCATCCCGCGGTGTCGCGAGCGCCTGTTCCGCGATGTCCCGGGAAAACCCCGCGCGAGCAAGCAGCCCCATCTCCTTCATCCGAACCGAGCCATCAGCCTCCTCCGCGGATCGGTAAGCCCCGATCCGCCGCTTGCGCACCAGCACCAGCGCCGCCGCCAGTTCAGCGTCGGCATCGGTCTCGGACGCCGCGCGAGCTACGTCCGACGTCACCCCCTTGGCGACCAGCCGCGCCTGCACCACCCGTTTGGACCGTCCAGCCCGCAACAATGTCTTCGCCCGGCTTTCCGCAAACGCCACGTCACTGACCGCGCCAGCCTCTGCAAGCCGCCGAATGACCCCCTCGATCGCCTCCCGCGCAGCCGCGACGGCCGGGGCCGCCGCCTCCGGGTTAGGTTGCAACCGGGCCCAGCGATCCACCCGCCGCATCAGCACCTGCCGCAAACCCGCCTCGGTCGCGGCATATCGCGCAAGGTGACTGAGCGCCGCCTGATACAGGCTGCCCCCATCAGGCGCGGGGGACGTAGGATTGTTCGACATCACCCGACGATGCCCCGCATCCGCGGCGCTGCAAATGCCGCATGCCAGTCCGGATCGCATCGCCGCGATGAGCTTCTGATCAAGCCGCCACCCGGCGCCACCCTGCCGGCTTCGCCCGGACGGCGTGACAGCCCCGCCGCCAACCGATCACCGCGTCCGCACAACCAGGACCAACCCGCTGCTCCAGTCCAGGCTGACCATGCGAAACCCCGTGCGCCCAGCCAGATCCTCCATCAATCGCGGCACCTTTGCCGCGTGACCCTCCGGCCAGTTAGCCTGCGGCAACATATCGTCGATGACATACAGTCCGCCACGCCGCAGCAACCCCAGAGCCGCATCCAGGAATTCATATTTACCGGGCATGGCATCCGCAAAGATCAGATCGAAGGAGGCCCCCGCCTGCTGCCGCAGGAACACCCCGGCATCCGCCGTCACGATGTGCAGTCTCGGGTCACCGCCCAGGATCTCACGTGCCACCGCCTGCGATTCCGGGTCAATATCCACGCTGGTCAGCGAAGCACTCCCGTCCATCCCATCGAGCAGCCACGCCGTGGAAAGTCCAGTCCCGGTCCCCAGCTCCAGCAGCCTGCCGCCAGGTTTCGTCGCCGCAAGCACCCGCAGCACGGCGCCGGTCCTGGGTTCGGACGGCATCGAGAACGCAAGCGCGGCAGTCCGGTCAACGATCGACGGCAGCGCCGGGGAGGGGCCAGGTACGCGAGGTCGTCCATAGGTCGAGACTATCGCCCCGATATCAGCAAGACAACGCCGCACCCTCCGCCAGCCAGCCAGTCACCGCCCCCGGGCCCGCCCGGGTCAGGTATTCTCGTAGGCCTGGGCAAGATCCTTGTTGGTATGGTCCTTCAGCATCGCGGTGGCGGCAATGCTGATCAAGCCGCACACCAGGATGTAGCAGGCGATCGCATAGCCACTATGAAACGCCGCCAGCAACGCTGTCGCAATGAACGGCGCCGGCCCACCGGCGATGATGGAGGCAAGATGAAAACCCAGGCCCGCACCGCTGTATCGAAGCCGGGGCGCGAAAACTCCGCGATCAACGCCGCCTGCGGCCCATACAGCGTCATGATCGGCAGCAACGAAAACGCCACCGCCACGAATATCAGGCTCGGTGTCATCGTGTTGAGCAGGGTGAAATAGAAAAATCCATACAGGCCACTGAATGCGGCGCCGATCATATGCATCCGCCGCCGGCCGATCCTGTCCGACAGGTGCCCGGCGATAGGCGCCCACATAAATCCCAAGATCGAGGCCACCAGCAACGCGGACAACAGTAGATCGCGCGACGTTCCCAGTACATTCGCGCCATAGGTAAAGATAAAGGCGCCGTAAATATACCCAGGCCCCTGTTCCGCCATCCGGGCGAACGCCGTCAGCGCCACCTCCTTCGGCTGCCGCCGGAAAACTTCCAACGACGGCGCCCGCGCGACCTGTTCCTCCGCCAGGATTTTCGCAAATACCGGGGTCTCAAGAATGCCAAGGCGGACATAAAGTCCGATGCCAATCATAACAATGCTGATAAGAAACGGAATCCGCCATCCCCATACCAGGAACTGATCCCCGGACAAGGCACTGAACCCCAGCAATGCCAAATTCGCCAGCGCCAGCCCTGCCGGCGCGCCAAACTGCGGCCAGGACGCGATGAACCCACGATTGGCGTCGGTGCGCGCCCACTCCATCGCCAGCAGTACCGCACCGCTCCACTCACCGCCCAGGCCAATTCCTTGTATTAGCCGCAGCAGCATAAGAATAAGCGCGCCCCAGATCCCGATCGACGCATAGGTGGGCACCAGTCCCACCGCAAATGTCGCAAAACCCGTCAGCAGCAGCGTCACGATCAACGTGTACCTACGCCCGATCCGATCGCCAAAATGCCCGAACAGCGCTGCGCCGATCGGCCTCGCCACGAAACCGAGAAAGAAGATGACATAGGCCTGCAGCGTGCCGATCAGCGGGTCAGAGCCTGGAAAATACAGCTTGGCGAAAACAATGCCGGTCACCGTGCTGTACAGCAGAAAATCATATGCCTCGATCGTGGATCCGATGGTGCTGGCGACCACCGCCCGCCGCAACTGCCGCCGATGTTCGGCCTCGGACAGCGTCTCAGTCCAGTTCGCAGTCACTGACATGGCAATCCCTCCCGGTTTCAGCGGCGGATTCCATCCACCCGTGGTTTTCAGAAACGATACGCGACAGGAGCGTCAAAGTGATGCAACAGCAAAATCGGAGGCCAGTGTCCCACCATCAGGAGGTGCCGGACGCATCCCAACTAATAATATCATAACATACGAAACCTGATTTCGCGTCGCTCGGCCTGGGTTTACGATCACATCGCCGGTCACCTGTTCCCGTAGGCCGCACCAAGATCTTTGTTCGTATAATCCTTCAGGAACGCCGTTGCGACGATGCTGATAAGCCCACAAACCATGATGTAGCCGGCGATCGCATAGCCGCTGTGATAGTGGGCATACAGCGCGGTCGCGATGAACGGCGCGGGCCCGCCGGCGACGATTGACGCCATCTGGTAGCCGATACCCGCGCCGCTGTATCGCAGCCGCGGCGCGAATAACTCGGCGATCAGCGCCGCCTGAGGCCCGTACAGCGTCGTCACCGCGAGCAGGGATAAGGCGATACCGACAAAGATCCAGAACGGCGACATCGTGTCGAGCAGCGCAAAATAAACGAAACCAAACAACCCGCTGGCGATCGCGCCGATCGTGTACATCCGCCGGCGGCCAATTCTGTCCGATAAATGGCCGGCCACGGGAACCCACAAGGAACCAAGCACCGCGGCCACCAGCAAACCGGATAGCAGCAGATCACGCGACTGCCCCAGGACCGTGGTCCCATAGGTGAAAATGAAAGCAATGTAGACATATCCGGGCCCCTGTTCGGCCATCCGGGCAAACGCCGACAGGACGATTTCCTTTGGCTGGCGCATGAAAACTTCAAGCGAAGGCGCCCGCGCAAGCTGCTCCTCGGCGATCAATTTGGAAAACACCGGGGTCTCAAAAATACCAAGCCGTATATACAGGCCGATTGCCACCATGACTGCGCTGAGAAGGAACGGAACACGCCATCCCCAGGTCAGAAACTGATCACCCGAGATTGCGCTGAAGACCAGTACCGACAGATTGGCCAGCGCGATGCCAGCCGGACCGCCAAATTGCGGCCACGACGCGATAAAGCCGCGATTGGCATCCGTGCGGGCCCACTCCATCGCCAGCAACACCGACCCGCTCCATTCCCCGCCGACGCCCACACCCTGGACGAAACGTAACACCAGCAGAGTGATCGCGCCCCAGATGCCGATCTGATCGTAAGTCGGCACCAGGGCAACCGCGAACGTTGCCAGCCCAGTCAATAGAAGTGTGGCGATAAGCGTGGCCTTGCGCCCGATCCGGTCGCCGTAGTGACCAAAAAGCGCCGCCCCGATCGGGCGCGCGACAAACCCGACAAAGAAGATTCCATACGCCTGCAACGTCCCGGTCATTGGATCCGACTGCGGAAAATACAGACGCGCGAAGACCAGCCCGGTCACGATACTATAGAGTAGAAAATCATACCATTCTATCGTGGTACCGATCGTGCTAGCGATAACAGCGCGTCGAAGTTGTCTGCGATGATCGGAGTCGGACAGAACGTCGGTCACGCGCACGGCTGTTGCCATAACGCCACCCTCCCTGGTCCTTTTTTGGGCTTTTCGCCTGATGCCCATTAGCAGTTGCTGGTTGTCAATTGAAAGGCGGCAATGCTGCTCCGGTCAAACAAATCGCATGAACGTGATAGTTCGCGAAGTCAAGCCATCGATGTGAGAGAAAAACGATATGCCCCCAAACCAAATACTCATGTCCCAGACATAAGCAAACCCACGACCCGGTTTGACCGACCACTGCAGCGGCCAGTATTTGACTGCGGCCGGAATTCGACCTCGTCATCGACCCGCCGCAACGACTGCGGCGGCGCGCCCCGAAGATCCGACCGAAGCGACCGCGACAGCGACGACCCGGCCGCAACGACCGCTGGTGCGGCAAACCGACCCCGACTGCAGTGAATTGCGCCCAACTGCAGTAGATTGCGATCGTGACCAGCCTGCCAGAATTCCAACCACAAACGGCCCGAACGCCCCCGCTCCGACTGACCCACCCAACAGGCGACCTGCTATGCCGCACCCGGTCCCCGCGCTCTGGCTGCCCGAGTCCGCACGACATTCACCACCAAGACCAGCTCTCCAATCCGGCCATGGACCAGTGCTCATCATCTAACAAGCACCCCATTTACCGCTGACCGCTCATGTTCTGGGGCGAGGCGCAGCCGGTCGATGAACAGGCTGCCCGGCGTTCTTTCATCATCTCTTCATCACCGGACAAAGACCCCTGCGTCTCGGTGCCTCACGTCGCCGCCGCACCCATCGAGCCAGGGAACATCAAGCCAGGGAACATGAAGTAAGAACCGGCCTTCTCGGCAACCCGCCACCCTTCGGACGGTCCCCGCCGGCCCATCCTCGACCTCGGATATCAAAGCAACGGCCTGGCGGTTCACAACGCGATGTCCGTCCCCCAGGCATCACCCCGTTTGGCGACACGAAACCGCGCCGAACCCGCACAACGCGACCGCCAACCGGACGCCCCCATGCTGTCCAATGCTGGGGAAACTATCCCAATCCGTAACTGCACGCACACCGTTGCGGACCACTTCGAACCAGCCCCCGATCCCCAGCCAAAACCGGTGTTTGACAGCAGACAACTCGATCGCCAATGATCCGCTCTTCCCCCGGACCCGCCCCGAAAGGTCGCGGGCGGGTGATCCGTTGGGGAAGACGCAAAGCAAGGGTTGAACCCGGATGATATCCGCTCTGCTACCGAACTACGCTCGTGCCGACCTCGCGTTCGAGCGGGGCGAGGGCGCCTGGCTGTGGACGGTCGACGGGCGACGATTCCTGGATTTCGGGTCGGGCATCGCCACCGCCTCGCTCGGCCACGGCCACCCGCATCTGGTCAAGGCGATCGCCGAGCAGGCCGCCAAGGTGATGCACACCTCCAACCTGTATCGCATCCCGCAGGCCGAACGGCTGGCGCAGCGGCTGGTCGACGCGACGTTCGCCGACAGCGTGTTCTTCTGCAACTCGGGCGCCGAGGCGAACGAGGGCATGATCAAGATGATGCGCCGCGCCATGTCCGACGCCGGCAAGCCGGAGCGCTTCCGCTTCATCTGCTTCGAGGGCGCGTTCCACGGCCGCACCCTGGCCACGCTCGCCGCCACCGGCAACGCCGCACTACCTGGAAGGCTTCGGCCCGGTGGTGGAAGGCTTCGACCACGTGCCGTTCAACAACATGAACGCCGTGCGCGACGCGATCGGCCCCGGCACCTGCGGCATCATCGTCGAGCCGATCCAGGGCGAGGGCGGCGTGCGCCCCGCCGACCTGCAGTTCCTGCGCGACCTGCGCGCGGTCTGCGACGAATACGGCATCATCCTCGGCATGGACGAGGTGCAGTCCGGCATGGGCCGCACCGGCAAGCTGTTCGCCCATGAATGGGCCGGCATCACGCCCGACGTCATGTCGTCGGCCAAAGGCATCGGCGGCGGCTTCCCGCTCGGCGCCGTGCTGGCCAAGGAGCAATTCGCCAAGGCGCTGGTGCCCGGCACCCACGGCACCACCTACGGCGGCAATCCGCTGGCCTGCGCCGCCGGCAACGCCGTGCTGGACATGATCCTGGCGCCCGGCTTCCTGGAGGAGGTCGAGCGCAAGGGCCGCAAGCTGCGCGGCGAACTCGACAAGATCGCCCGCGAATTCCCCACGGTCTTCGTCGACGCCCGCGGCATGGGCCTGCTGCTGGGGCTGAAATGCGCCATTCCGGCAAGGCCAGGTGCAGGCCGCCTGCGTCGCCGAGGGCCTGATGGCGATCACCGCCGGCGACAACGTGCTGCGCCTGGCGCCGCCGCTGGTGGTGACCGACGGCGACATCGACCAGGCGCGTCGCCATGCTGCGCCGCGCCGCGGCCAAGGTGCGCCGCAGCGCTGGCGACAAGGCGGCGGCCCAATGAGCGCGTCGCTCCGGCGGCAGGCACGGCGATCGCCGGCCACAGCGTCCGAGCAGGGACAGCCCGCGCCACTTCCTCGATCTGCGCGACTTCGACACCGCGACGCTGCGCCAGATGCTGGACGTCGCGTCCGGCTTCAAGCGGGCCGGGGGCGTGTCATCGCGCCCGCTCGCCGGCAAGACCCTGGCGCTGATCTTCGAAAAGCCCTCCACCCGCACCCGCGTCTCGTTCGAGGTCGGCATGCGCCAGCTGGGCGGCGACGTCATCGTGCTGTCCGGCAACGAGACGCAGCTCGGCCGCGGCGAAACCATCGCCGACACCGCCCGCGTGCTGTCGCGCTACGTCGATGCGATCATGCTGCGCACCGACAAGGCCGCGAAGCTGCACGAACTGGCGGAATACGCCACCGTGCCGGTGATCAACGGCCTGACCGACACGTCGCATCCCTGCCAGCTCATGGCCGACGTGCTGACGTTCGAGGAACATCGCGGCCCGATCGCCGGCCAGGTCGTGGCCTGGTGCGGCGACGGCAACAACGTCGCGCGAAGCTGGATCGAGGCGGCGGTGCGGTTCGGCTTCACCCTGCGCCTGGCGACGCCCGAACGGCCTGCGCCCGCCGGCCGACCTGATCGCCTGGGCGCGCGCGCAGGGCGGCCAGGATCGAGCTGACCGACGATCCCGGCGCGGCCGTCGCCGGCGCCCGCTGCGTGGTCGACCGACACCTGGGTGTCGATGTCGGACGATCCGAACGAAAGCCGCCACAACCTGCTGGCGCCGTACCGGGTCACCAGCCGCCTGATGGCGAAGGCCGCCCCGGACGCGATGTTCATGCACTGCCTGCCCGCCCATCGCGGCGAGGAAGTCGACGCCGACGTGATCGACGGCCCGCAGTCGGTGGTGTTCGACGAGGCGGAGAACCGCCTGCACGCGCAGAAGGGCGTGCTGGCCTGGGTGATGGGCGCGGCGCGATAAACCGCCGCCTGCCGCGAATCGTCAGTCGTTGCGTGCCACGCCTGCGACATCCGTTTACTCAGCTTTCGATTCAGCCTAGCCTGTTCTACCCATACCCGTATGACGAAATTGTTTATGCCCCTTACCCGAAGTCACTAGCTTTGTGTTCATGGACGTTAGAAAGATTTTTGAGCATCACTAAACCCGCCCGCTATGCTGAATGAGGGTGTCCATGGTGAAGAGCAACTAGGGCTGCTCTCTCCAAAGTCGTCAGCCGGCTGAGCTCCCGCAAAGCTTCGAGTTGCGCTCTCTGCTATGTTACGTCGAGTGCGCATTGAAAGACGCAGTAGGTAAGCTGAAATGAAGCTCGTTTACTATGCTCATAGTTATTGGGCACAAGACGCGGAGGTTGTTCGGCATTTTGCTGATCTTATGCAACTCTTGGGCCTAACAGCAAGTCTCGACCCACCCTATGGCAGGCTCAATGCGGCCAAGCCGGAACGACATCTTCGATCGAATGACGGGTTAGTTGCGGTCCTAACGACGAGAGAAGGTGGACCGTCTCAATATATTCTTTTTGAGATCTCTCTTGGCATGAGATCAAAGAAGCCGGTTCTTGTGTTCGTTGAAGATGACTTACCGGATGACTGTATCTCCTCGCGCATATTGCAGAGACGATTCTCCCGCCGGTCGCTATTGCGGGACATCAGAACCCATCGTCATGCGTTGGAGCTATTTAATGGCTATATCGGGGCGAACCCGCCACCGGCTTACCAGCCCGGCCTCACGCGGCGGCGATGTCTGATTGTGGGCCATGGAAATGCCGGCAGGGAGGCCAGCGAGGCCGTGGCACTGACAGTTGATGCCATGCATTATTCCACCCATGTGCTCAGCGGGCCTACATCGAGGCACCTCTTTGATAGTGCCCTATACGATAGGGTCCTGACGGCCAATCTCGCCTTAGTCATATTAGGACAAAAAATCATGATGTAGGGTTCTTGCTGGGCATCATCACGGGGTTTCTGGTTCCGTCGATTATCCTGACCACAGCCCTCGACTATGAATACAGCATCGGCGTGCCACGTGAATATCAGCCGCGGCAGGTGACAGGCGCAGATACACACGCGCTTCAAGAAGTTGTACGTCAGGAGATTGCAATTTTCGAGGAAGATTATGTCGATCTTGAGGATACGAGCAAAGTCGCTGAGTATTCGAAGATGCTATTCCAGTCGGCGGGCCCACCTGGATACCATCCCGAGGGGTCGCGCGACTTATTTGTGAAGGAGTTGAATGTGGGAAGTCAGTATACTAATTACGGTCAGGCTGGCGCCATGGGAGACCATGCCTCAGCAACAATCAATAACTCCGAACAGATCTGGAACCACGTGGGGCCCGGGGTCGATTTGGTGACCTTGTCTGCGGAACTGGCTGAGTTACGAAAGTCGCTTCGCGCGAAAGCAGTGACGCCGGAGAATGATCAGGCAGTAGCGGCCGTAGGCGAGGCAGAATTGGAAGCCAAGAAAGGAAATGGACCAAAGACTCTTGAAAAATTGGCACGAGCTGGAAGGTGGGCGCTAGGGATCGCAGAAGAGATTGGTGCTAAACTTGCTGTTGAAGTTCTTAGTAAATCTTTGGGTGTTCAGTAGTCGACAAGCTCAGCGTGTTGACAATTTTATAACTTCTAAAAGTTGGCGCTCGATCTGTTGGACATTGTCGGCGGTATTTCAGGCCAGACGGCAGATTTTATCGTTCCTCGTTTGGCCAGCGACCTCAAACCCTGCGTCTTCGACGCATTGCTACGCGGCCGTGAGGCTTGACTTCGTCCGCCAAGCGAGCGGATGGCATTGATGCCGTCGACGCAAGATCGTGTCCTGTCCTTCACTGGTTAGTATCGACGTCACCATGCAATGTCTGAGGGATTAAATCCAGACTTTCAGAGATAACCATCGGCAGTTCGTGTAGTATAGTCGCAATTGTTAAATTCGTTCCGGCGCAGGAATTCACATACTTTCTCGATCGTCTTCAGCCGCGGAATAGAATATGGCTGTAATGAGTTGGAGGGCGGCATATCCAGCAGCCCAATATTGTCGGGTGCCGTCACACGGCTTGCGTCGATCGGTTTCCCGCCCAACTCCCGCAGCAAACGGGTCGCCTTACTTCGCCGCCGCCTCCCAACGGTCCTTGTACAATCGGCCCAGGATACCCAGCGTCTCGCTTGACGGCCCGCGTCGCTTGATCAGGTCGAGCAGCACCTGCTCCGCCGCCTCGCCGCGTTTGGCACGATTGAGCGCGAAGCCCAGCTGTTCCTGCACCATGACGCTTGCCCGCACCGGCTCGGGCATCTCGGCGACCAGGCTGATCATCCCATCCCAGTCGCTGGCCGCACGAAACGACAGCAGCAAATCAATCAGTACGCCTGCTTCGGCCGCATCCAGCCTGCCAAGCGACTGGCGGACAGCGGCAACCGCCGCCCGGGCGGCCGAGCGATCCGTCCGGGCAAGCGCCCGCGCCTTCGCCAGCTCAGCCTTCTTGCCCTCCGCATAGACGACCTGCTCGCGGAACACATCCGTCTTGTCACTCGGCACGAACAGCGGCGTGATGCCGTCCAGCAGTTGATACAACGGGCTGTCATGCGCCCGCCGCTCCCGACAGTCCTTCAGCAGCGCCGCCAGTTTTTCCGCGTTCTCCTTGGCGTGTGAGGGCCGCCCGTCCGCGCCAAGCCGGTAGGGCAGGGTGCGCAGCATCGCGACATCAAACGGCAGGCGCACGGTGTCCGCCACGATCAGCACGGTTGTCGCCGGTCGCGCCGCGTGACGCACGCCGATCTCGTAGAACACGTTGGGGTTCGCCAGCGTCAGGTCGGCAACCGCGAACGCGCACAACACCAGGCGCTCGAACATCGGCTTGTGGATGATCCCGCCGACCTGTTCCTCATCGGCCCGCAGCGGCTGCATATCCGCCGCCTCGATCGCCGGCGCAATGACGCTCTGCCAGACCGCGTCGAACTCGACACTCCGTCCCTCCACCGTCTTGCGGCCGAACGGCATGGCGATGAAGCAAGGCTCTTTGTTCATAGGTTTGCCCCCTGCGTTCTTGTTCGTGGCGACGGTATGTGGCGGAAATCCAATGCTGGCGTGCAATTCACCACACCGTCGACGAGCCATCGGTAACGGTGGAAAAACCGGCATACCAGACTGCGCATCTCGCCACAAAGTCCGGGCGGCGGGCCTGCCGCGGACCCCGCGCGGCCGGTTCCGCAGGGCAGCCCGCCCCGGCCTCAGGCATTGCCCGACGTCCCGGCCAGGCCCGCGACAAAAACCCCCCGACGCACCCCATCCCAGCCCGGGACAGGGCGCGCCGGACCCGATCCTACATCTGCCGCTTGCCCAGCTGATCAGCGATATACCCCGCCTGCCGGATCGCCAGCGCCACGATCGTCAGCGTCGGGTTCTCGGCGCCAGAATTCGTAAACTGACTGCCATCCGAAATGAACAGGTTGGCGATGTCATGTGCCTGTCCGTAGCTGTTGCACACACCATCCCTTGCATTCGCGCTCTGCCGGCACGTCCCCATATTATGGGTGCTCGGGAATGGCGGCAGCTCGAACACCTCGGTCGCCCCGAGCGACTCATACACCGCGCGCCCGGCCTTGAACGCGTGGTTGCGCATCGCGAAGTCGTTGACATGATCGGTGAAATGCACCACCGGCACCGGCAAGCCATGCTGGTCCTTCTCCGTCGGATGCAGCGAAACCCCGTTGCCCGACTGCGGCAGGTCCTCGCCGACCAGCCACATGCCGGCGAACCGATCATAATTTTCGATCACCCTGGCATAATCCCGTCCCCACGCTCCCGGAACCAGGCTCCCCGCCAGACTCGCCAGCCCGAATCCCGGCAGTGTCTCCATCTCGTACCCACCGGCAAATCCACGCTTGGGATCGAACCGGGCTTCGTCCTTGATGATCCCGGCCATCTGCGTGCCACGCTCGAAGTTCACCCGCCCCGGCATGATCGCGTAAACCGTTCCGCTCATGTGCCGCATGAAGTTGCGACCCACCTGTCCCGACGAGTTCGCCATCCCGTCCGGATACTTGGCCGACGCTGAATTCATCAGCAGCCGCGGCGTCTCCACCGAGTTCCCCGCCACGCACACCATGCGCGCCTTCTGCAGGAACTGGGTGCCCGCCTTGTCCGCATAGATCACCCCGTTGACCATGCCGCTCGCGTCATGGGTGATGCGCAGCACCATGCTGTCGGGCCGCAGCTCGAAATGCCCGGTCGCTTCGGCTTTCGGAATCTCGGTGTAAAGTGTCGACCACTTCGCCCCGATCGCGCAGCCTTCCATGCAGAACCCGATCTGATGGCAAGCCGGCCGGTCGTCCCGCGGCTCCGAGTTGATCGCCATGTTGCCGCTATGGAACTCCTTGTAGCCGACCCGCTTCGCCCCCGCCGCCATGACCTTGTAGTTGTTGCTGCCGGGCAGTCGCGGAATTCCATGCGTGCCGGTGACCCCAAGCTTGTCCTCGGCCTTGTCGTAGAACGGCTCCAGGTCCTGCAGGGTCAAAGGCCAGTCGAGCAGGTTCGCCCCCTGGATTTCCCCGTAGACTGTCCGGGTCCTGAACTCGTGCTCCTGGAAGCGCAGCGCCGCCCCCGCCCAGTGCACCGTCGTGCCGCCAACCGTCTTGCAAACCCAAAGCGGCAGCGTGGAATTCAGCTCACCCGTGCCGATGCGCTTGTCGAGCCAGCTCAGCCGCCCGAACATGGTGTCATTGTCATTGACGATGTCGCTGATCGTCAGCCTGGGCCCAGCTTCCAGACAGACAACATCAATCCCCTTCTGCGCCAGCTCGTTTCCCAGCGTGCCGCCGCCGGCGCCGGAGCCCACAATCACGACGACAGAATCATCGTTCAGGTCAAATGTCTTGGCCATGGATCATTCCCCCCTCAGGCCTTCGGCAGCCAGCCGATGTCGTCAAACCCCCGCTCGATATAACCGCCAAGCTGCACCGAGGGCCCGCCATACCCGAACGCCTGATAGACCAGCGGATTGCCATACAGGCCACTGATGGTCTTGGTCCGCACCGTAGTGAAGAACTCGGTCTTTTCGACGCTGTGCAGCACCGCCTCGCGCATGCCGTCGCTCAGGTCGATCCAGGGCATTCCGTGCGTCGCGTCCAGCCCGGCCACACCGTCCACCAGCAGTTTGCGCGCGGCCGCATCGGCGCCGGCCTGCTTGTCGAGCGCGTCCACAACAACCGCGTAATACTGCATGCCCAACCGGTCGTGCGGGAACAGGTCGTGCGTCATCACCAACAGGGTCTGCGCGGTGTGTTCATCCAGGCTGGTCGCCGCCAGGGCCCAGGCATTGTCCGGCCCGAAGATCATCGACCCGCCGGACGCCAGCGCGGTGATCGCGATGCCACTGGTGCGCAGGAACTGTCTGCGCCGCAGTCCGTCTTTTTCCATTGCGTTCTCCCCCGGGCTTGTCGCCCGCTTCATGTTTAAGCACCCGATATCCAACACCCATTGCAACCCATCGACAAACGGATTGTCGGAAGACAAAGCAGCCCCGGTCGCCCCGAACAGCCCGCAACCCCTGACCATTCCACGCCATGTCCGGCGATCGGCATTCCCGAGGCCATCACAACCCGGTGACACCCGGTCCGCCGGCCGGGTACTAAACCAGGAGCGCAGTAAACCGGCAGCACGGTACACCAGCTGGGCGGTAAGCCGGCGATGCCCCACCCGGCGCCACTGCGAACCGCCGACGCCCCGCTAAGCCAGCACCGGACAGCCGCGAGATCCCAGCCAATTCCGCATGACATCCGTATAGACGCTCGCCGACCCCGCCGTGGTCGCCACCAATGCCTCGACCCGGCACCCCGTTAACCCTTTGTAAATTTCTCTTCCCTATCATGCGTCGGTATGTCCACGCCCCCGATCATCATCATCGCCGAACCCGACCCAATGATCAGCAGCGTCCTGCGGGTGGAATTTACCCATCTGGACTTTGCCGTGCTGCTCGCCGCATCCGGCAAGGAGGTCGAGGACTACGCCGCCCAGGTCGTCGCGCATCTGATCATCCTGGACACCAAGCTACATCTCGGCGCCTACGATGCCTGCGCCCGCATTCGCCGGCGGCCCGGATATGCCGACCGCCCGATCGTGCTGACCACCAATAAGAACACCGAAGCGGTCCAAGCCGCGGCGGACCAGGCTGGCGCCACCGTCGTGCTGGCGAAACCCTATTCGTTCGCCGACCTTTTCAAGGTGTTGGAGCCGTCGCTTCCCGCCGACGACCTCCTGTTCACCCAGCGCACCCGGACCACCGGCATGAGCGCGCCCAAGGAATGGCCGCTTTCGCCACCCCTGACCTGGCAAGCCGGCGGCAACAACGCCGAACTCGCCCGGAATGCGCAACTGCTCCCGATCGTGCGCGGCAAGGGTGTCAAGATACCGCTCTACCGAATGTCCCGCTGATCAGATCCGAGGCCGCGCCTGGCCGGCGATCCGCCCGCCATCGCCCGCCCGCCATCGCCTAGCCGGCGGTCCACCCAACGCCGCCGTGGACAAAGTGCGGCCCGCCCAGTGCCGCAATAGCCACCATGGCGGTCCGCCCGCCATCGCCCGCCCACCGTCGCCTGGCCGACGGCCCGCCCACCGTTGCCGCCCAAACCGGCCGCCCAACCCCGCCCTGGCCGCCAGATGAACCACGACCCCAGCGCCCGCTCAGCCTCCTAAGCCAGCCCCGACCCGCATCACCTTCGTAGCCAATCAGCATCCCCGCGGCCGGTTAAACCCAGCGCTGCAACCGGCACCGGCCGAAAACCCCGCCGTCCCGACCATCCGCCGAACACCCCGCGCCACCACGCCCGCGGCACTCGTAACAGCCCGGTTAAAGTTCCCACCTGACTTGACTTTAATGCCTGATACGTCAGTTTCCGCCCCGGGGGGCGAACAACTGATGTCTGAGACATGATTACCGCCGGCCAAATGCGAGCCGCCCGCGCACTTCTGGGCCTCGATCAGCGCGCACTGGCGGAGCTATCAGGTCTCTCCGTGCCGACCATCCAGCGCATGGAGGCAAGCGACGGCGTGATCCGCGGCAACGTCGACTCCCTCACCAAGCTGGTCAGCGCACTCTCCGCCGCCGGCGTCGAACTGATCAGCGAAGGCGCCATCAGCCCCACCGGCGGCCGAGGCGTCCGCCTCACCCAAGCCACGCAAGACCAGGCGCCATGATCGCCACCGCCTGGATCATCCTCGCCCTGATGGTCCTCGCCCTCGCTGGTGCCGTCACCGCCCGCATCTCCATGGCCCGGGCGCTGGTCTACGGCGGCAGCGCAATCCTCGCGGCCAGCCTGTTCTACATCGGCCTCTCCGCCCTCGCGGCCCCCGTTCAGCATCTCGTCCTGCCGCTCGGGCTTCCCTGGATCGGCACCCATCTGCGCCTCGATGCCGCTGTCCGGCTTCTTCCTGATCCTGATCGGGATCGGCGGCGCCGGCGCCAGCCTCTTCGCCATCGGCTACGGCCGGCACGAGGCGCATCCCGAACGCATACTGCCGTTCTACCCCGCGTTCCTCGCCGGCATGATCCTGGTCATCGTCGCCGACGACGCCTTCACCTTCCTGTTCGCCTGGGAACTGATGTCGCTGACCTCCTGGGCGCTGGTGATGGCGCACCATCGCCAGCCCGGCAACGCCCGCGCCGGCTTCGTCTACCTCATCATGGCCACCTTCAGCGGCCTCGCCCTGCTGCTCGCGTTCGGCCTGCTGGCCGGCCCCCAGGGTGACTACGCCTTCGACACCATCCGCGCCCACCATCCCGAGCGCCGCCACCGCCGCCGCGATCCTGATCGTCGCCCTGATCGGCGCCGGATCGAAAGCCGGCCTCGTGCCGCTGCACGTCTGGCTGCCGCTGGCGCACCCCGCGGCGCCCAGCCACGTCTCCGCCCTCATGAGCGGCGTCATGACCAAGATCGCCATCTACGGCTTCATCCGCATCGTCTTCGACCTGCTCGGCCCCAACCGGCTGGTGGGCCGGCACCGTCGTGCTCGCACTGGGCGGGATAACCGCCGTCCTGGGCGTGTTGCACGCGCTGATGGAAAACGACCTGAAGCGGCTGCTGGCCTACTCGACGGTCGAAAACATCGGCATCGTCTTCATCGGCCTGGGCCTGGCGCTGGCGTTCCGCGCCAACGGTTTTCCAGGCCGGAGCGGCCCTCGCCCTGACCGCCGCGCTGTTCCACGCGCTGAACCACACCCTGTTCAAAAGCCTGCTGTTCTTCGGTGCCGGCGCCGTCCTGAACGCCACCGGCGAGCGCGACATGGAAACCATGGGCGGCCTGATCCACCGCATGCCGCGCACCGCGCTCGCGTTCCTGACCGGCTGCGCCGCGATCGCCGGCTTGCCGCCGCTGAACGGCTTCGCCTCGGAATGGCTGACCTTCCAGGCCGTCCTGCTGCACCCGGAGCTGCCGCAGTGGGGCCTGAAGCTGATGATCCCGGTCGACGGCGCCGCCCTGGCGCTTGCCGCCGCCCTGGCCGCGGCCTGTTTCGTCCGCGCCTTCGGCATCGTCTTCCTCGGCCGTCCCCGCACCGAAGCACGCGACCCAGGCGCGCGAAACCGACCTCTGGTCGGTCACCGCCATGGTCACCTTCGCCTTGCTGTGCCTGCTGGCCGGGATCTTCCCGGGCGCCGTGATCGACAGCATCGCCCCGGTCGCCCGGGCGCTGACCGGCGCGCGGATGCCGATGCAGCTGGGCGACATCTGGCTGACCATCGCCCCGGTCGAGGCCAGCCGCAGCTCCTACAACGGCCTGCTGGTCTTCGCCTTCATCGCCGCCTCGATGCTGCTGACGGTCGTTCGTCGTGCATCGCCTGGCTCCCGAGCGGTGCGGCGCGCGCCAGCCTGGGATTGCGGCTTCCCGGACCCGACGCCCGGTCAGCCAGTACACCGCGGCCAGTTTCGCCCAGCCGCTGCGGCGCGTGTTCGCCACCGTCTTGTTCCGCGTCCAGCGAGACCGTCGACATGCCGCCCCCCGGCGATAACCGCCCCGCCAGCATCGTCCGCCACATCAGCGACCCGATCTGGGACATCATCTATGTCCCGCTCGGCCGCGGCGTCGGCTGGATCGCCGATCATGCCAACTTGCTGCAATTCCTGACGATCAGGCGCTATCTGGGCTTCGTCTTCGCCGCCCTGGTCGTGCTGCTGATGGCCCTGACGTTATGGCAGTGACGCTATGGCGGTGATCCAGGCGCTGCTGGCGCAGCTCGTCCAGATGACCATGATCCTGCTGCTGTCGCCGCTGCTGACCGGGCTGGTCCGCAAGGTCAAAGCCCGCCTGCAACGCCGCCGCGGCCCGTCCCTGATCCAGCCGTACCGCGACCTCCGCCGCCTGCTGGGCAAGGAGGCCGTGGTCGCCGACAACGCCTCCTGGCTGTTCCGCGTCGGCGCCGTATTTCGTCTTCGCCGCCACCTGGGTTGCCGCCGCCCTGATCCCGACCTTCGCCGCCAACCTGATGTTCAGCTGGTCCGGCGACCTGATCGCCATCACCGCCCTGCTGGGCAGCGCCCGCTTTGCCCTGGCCCTGGCCGGCATGGACATCGGCACCAGCTTCGGCGGCATCGGCTCATCGCGGGAGATGATGATCGCCTCCCTGGCCGAACCGGCCATGCTGATGATGGTGTTCTCCGTCGCACTGATCGCCGGCTCGACCCAGCTGTCGACCATCGCCGAAGACCATGCTGAACGGTCATGTCGGCCTGCGCGTGTCGCTGGCCCTGGCGCTGGTCGCCCTGATCATCGTCGCGATGGCGGAGAACGGCCGCGTCCCGGTCGACAACCCCGCCACCCACCTGGAACTGACCATGGTGCACGAGGCGATGGTGCTGGAATATTCCGGCCGCCATCTGGCGATGATCGAGCTCGCCGCGTCGCTGAAACTGACCCTGTATATCGCGATGATCGCCTGCGTATTCTATCCCGTGGGGATGGCCGACGGCCCGGCTCATCCGCGTCGCCGGATGCCATCGGCGCGGCCTCGCCTGGCTGGCGAAGATGGCGGCCGGCGGGGTGGCCCTGGGCATCGCGGAAATGTCGGTGGCGAAGATGCGGGTGTTCCGCGTCCCGAACTTCCTCGGCGCCGCGCTGATGCTGGGCCTGCTGGGCGTGCTGCTGCTGTTCGTCTCGCGGGGCATGTGATGCGCCGCAGGCGGCAGTCCGCCGCTGCATCGTCACCGCACATGGCCTGCACTTCGACATCGCCCACATGCTGGCCGGCGGGCTGGTGCTGGTCAGCTTCATGATGCTCTACCAGGACCGCCTGACCGCCCTGCTGCACGTGCTGGGCCTGCACGCCTTCGTCCTGGCGCTGTCCGTCGCCTGGCAGGCCCACATCCAGGGCGCCCCGCATCTGTATATCACCGCCGCCATCGCCCTGGCCTTCAAGGCCATCCTGGTTCCCCTACGCCCTGCGCCGCATGGTCTTCCAGATGGGCCTGCACCGCGAGATCGAAACCGTCGGCGGCATCGGCCTGACCATGCTCGCCGGCATCGCCCTCGTCGCCCTGTCGCTGCAGGTCATGCTGCCGGTCACCGCCCACACCGACCCGGTGGCGCGCGAGGACATCGCCCTGGCGCTGTCCGTCGTCCTGATCGGCCTGCTGATGATGGTCACCCGCCGCAACGCCATCAGCCAGGTGGTCGGCTTCATGTCGCTGGAGAACGGCATCAACCTCGCCGCCACCGGCGCCCGCGGCATGCCGCTGGTGGTCGAGATCAGCGTCGCGTTCTCCATCCTGATCGCCTTCATCGTCGTCGGCGTCTTCCTGTTCCGCATCCGCGAGCGCTTCGACACCATCGATGTCGGCGCGCTGGACCGCTCCCGCGGAGGCCAGGGCATGATGCCCGATCCGGTCGCCGCCATCCTGCTGACGCCGCTGGTGGCCGCCGCGATCCTGGCGGTGCTGCCCGGCTACCGCCTCGGCGCGGCGCTGAACGTGCTCGCCAGCCTGGTGTCGCTGCTGTTCGCGCTGACCCTGCTGTGGGACCGCCCCGCCACCGGCGCCTATCTGCTGGTCGACGACCTCAACATCGTCTTCGTGCTGCTGAACTGCTTCATCGGCTTCACCACCAGCGCCTTCAGCGCTTCCTATATCGGCCACGAGCTGGAAACCGGCCGCCTGACCGCCTGGCATCTGCGTTTCTACCACGCGATGTTCCAGCTCATGCTGTTCGGCATGAACCTGGCGCTGCTGGCCAACAACATCGGCCTGATGTGGGTCGCGGTCGAACTCGCGACCCTGACCACGGTGATGATGGTCGGCCTCTACCGCACCGCCGAGGCGCTGGAAGCCGCCTGGAAATACTTCATCCTCGGCAGCGTCGGCATCGCCCTGGCGCTGTTCGGCACCATCCTGGTCTATCTCGCCGCCAGGCCCGTGGTCGGCGAGGGCCTCGACGCGATGATCTGGACCAACCTGCTGCACGACGCCCCCGAGTTCGACCCCTCGCTGCTCAACATCGCCTTCATCTTCCTGCTGCTGGGCTACGGCACCAAGGTCGGCCTCGCGCCGCTGCACGCCTGGCTGCCCGACGCCCACGCCGAGGGTCCGACGCCGATCTCCGCCGTGCTCTCCGGCCTGCTGCTGAACGTCGCGCTCTATGCGCTGCTGCGGTTCAAGGTCCTGCTCGCCGCCAACCCGCACGCCATCGCACCCGGCCCGCTGATGATCGCGCTGGGCCTGCTGTCGCTGATCTTCGCCGCCTTCATGCTGTATCGCCGCCGCGACATCAAACGCCTGTTCGCCTATTCCTCCATCGAGCACATGGGCATCATCGTCTTCGCCTTCGGCATGGCCGGCCCGCTCGGCAACTTCGCCGGCCTGCTGCAGATGACCATGCACAGCCTGACCAAGTCGGCGATCTTCTTCTCGGTCGGCCACATCACCCAGGTGAAGGGCACCCAGCGCATCGCCGGCATCGGCGGCCTGACCGAGAGCCACCCGATCCTTGGCTGGGGCCTCGTCGCCGGCGTCGTCGCCATCATCGGGCTGCCGCCGTTCGGCGTCTTCACCAGCGAGTTCCTGGTCGTGTCCTCCACCTTCGCCCAGGCAGCCGATCCTGGCGGTGCTGCTGGTCATCGGCCTGCTGGTGGCCTTCGGCGCGCTGCTGCTGCGCCTGACGGATGTGGCGTTCGGCCCGGTCAAGGGCCCGATCGGCCGGGTCCACGCCGCCTACATCCCGATGTTCGCCCACCTCGCGCTGGTGCTCACCGCCGGCATCTGGCTGCCACCCCCGCTGGTCGCGTGGTTCCAGCACGTCGCGGTGCTGCTGGGATGACCGCGCCATCGATCCTGGCCGACCTGATCGAGGCCGGCGAACTCGTCCCCGCCCACCAGCCCTGGCCGCGGGCATGGGTGGACGCCGACATCTGGCAACAGGCCATCCGCCATCTGGCCGAGGGCACGCTCACGCTGCTCAGCCTCTGGGCCGAACCCGGCTACGTCCACATGGCCTTGCTCGCCCAGGAACTTGCTGTCGAATTCCGACCCCGTCGAGGCCGACATCCCCGATCCAGCCGACCCGCCCTCCACCGACCCCGAACCCACCGATGCCGAACCCACCGGCCTCGAACCCTTCGCCCTCGAACCCACCATCACCCAGCCCGCCACCGCGGAACCCACGACCGTCGCTCAACCCACCACTACCGAGCCGACCCCCGACGCACCGATCATTGCCAACCCCGCCGCAGCGTCCGAGACCCCAACTGTCGCCCCGCCCGCTGTTCCACCGCTCACCGACCCTCCGCCCGCCACAACCCCCACCGACACAACCCCCAGCGGCCCAACCCCCCCCGGCACAACCCCCAGCGGCACAACCCTCACCGCCACAATCCCCACCGGCCCAACGCGCGCTACCGTCTCGAGCATCGCCGTCCTCAGCATCGAATGCCCCGGCAACCGCTATCCCTCCGTCGGTGCCAGCCACCCCCCGGCCATCCGCCTGGAACGCGCCATCCGCGACCTGTTCGGCCTCCAGCCGGACGGCCTGACCGACACCCGCCCCTGGCTCGATCACGGCCGCTGGTCCGAGGAGCAGGCCCTCGCCACCACCTACCCATTCCTGCCCGTGCACGGCGAGGGCCTGCACCAGATCCCGGTCGGACCGGTCCACGCCGGCATCATCGAGCCAGGGCATTTCCGCTTCACCTGCGACGGCGAAACCGTCGTCCGGCTGGAAGAGCGCCTCGGCTATGTCCACAAGGGCATCGACCTGCTGATGTCCGGCGCCCCGCTCGCCCGAGCCGCGCGCCTGGCTGGCCGGGTCTCCGGCGACAGCACCGTGGCCTATGCCCTGGCCTTCGCCCGCGCGGTCGAAGGCCGCCCTCGGTATCGAACCGCCGCCACGCGCGGTCTGGTTGCGCGCGGTGATGGCGGAGCTGGAACGCATCGCCAACCACATCGGCGATTTCGGCGCGATCTGCAACGATGCCGTCGCTTCAGCATCATGCTCGCCCACTGCGCCGTGCTGCGCGAGCAGATCCTGCGAACCTGCGGCCGCGTGTTTCGGCCACCGCCTGATGATGGACCGGATCGTGCCCGGCGGCGTGACAGTCGTCATCGACCCCGGGCAGATCGCCCAGTTGCAGGCGCTGACCAAGCAGCTGCGCGCCGCCATGCCCCACCTGATACATCTGTATGACGACACGCCATCGTTGCAGGATCGCACCGTCACCACCGGCATTCTGCCGCCGGAACTGGCAAGCCGCTTCGGCGCTGGCGGGTTTGTCGGCCGTGCGTCCGGCCGCGACTTCGATGCCCGCCGCGACCTTCCCTACGCGCCCTACGACGAGCTGAGCTTCGAAATCCCCGTCCGCCAGGACGGCGACGTCAATGCCCGCGTATGGATCCGCATAAAGGAGATCGAAGCCAGCCTGTCGCTGCTCGATCAGCTTCTCGCCGACCTGCCGGACGGCCCGGTGATCGTGGAGGTCAACGACGAAGGCGGGGAGGGGATCGCAATCGCCGAAGCCTTTCGCGGCGACGTGCTGGTCTGGGTTCGTATCGATAACGGCATAATCGAGCGATGCCACCTCCGCGACGCCTCATGGTTCCAGTGGCCGCTGCTCGAAGCCGTCATCGAGGGCAACATCGTCGCCGACTTCCCGCTCTGCAACAAGAGTTTCAACTGCTCCTATTCCGGCCACGACCTGTAAAACGCGCCACGCGCCATTTCCCGCCTAAGCCGCGACACCGTGTGTCAGACCGTTGACCCGGGGACGACCAGATCAACGCCCGCACCCCGCCTCGCGGTGAATACCGTCAACGCACCGGCATCCGTGCGCAAACCCTGGCGCAAGAACGCCCCGACAACTCAATCCGATCATGAAAATTAATGCCGGCCCGCATAAACTTCCAAACATGAGCCGGCGAATCGCCACGATATTGTCCGTCGACTGACCTTTACTGTTCATTAATAAATACCTGCTTTGATCGCGCTTCATTATGCGCCCGAAGGAGGTGGTCAGATGTCGCTCGACGTATGGACGCTGACCTTCATCGGTGGCTTCGTCACCACGTCAACGGGCCTGTTTCTGGTGATTTACTGGTGGCACAACCGCACCGCCGGCATCGCCTTATGGTGGGCGGTCGGCAACGGTACCTTGGGCGCCGGCATCGTCCTCCTGTCGCTCGGTCCCGCCATTCCATTCCTCCTGTCAAACATCCTGGCACCGGTCATAATCGATCTGGGCGCGGTCTTCGCCTACATCGCCGCCCGCATCTTTAATCGCCATCCAGTCAAATGGCCGTTCGTCGCCGGCGGTATCCTTGCCTGGGTTGCCGCCGCCGCGCTCGTCGGCCTGTGCACAACGGAACAGTACGTCGCCGCCTTGGGCGCGGGCATTTCAGCCGGACTTTATGCCGCCGCCGCAATCGCTTTCTGGCTGGCCCGGCAGGAGCGGCTGCGTGCCCGCAACTCCATGATCGCGATGCTCACACTGCACGCGGTCGCACTGTTTCTGCTCGCGGCGCAGTTCGCCTCCGCCCTCGATTTCGTCGGCATCCCTGCAATCAACCTAACTGGCATCATCCATTTCGTCGGCTTGGTCTACGCGCTTGGGATAACCTTGTTCCTGATCATGATGCTGAACGAGCGCCGGGAAGAAAAATACAAACGCGAATCACTCACCGACCCGCTGACCGGCCTGGCGAACCGCCGCGCCTTCATGGACCAGGCCCAGCGCGTGCTGGACAGGGCGGCGCGTGACGGTGTCCCCGCGGCGCTGCTGGCATTCGACCTCGACCGCTTCAAACGGATCAACGATACCTTCGGGCACGCGGCCGGCGACACGGTGCTGCGCCTGTTCGCCGATACCCTCTGCGGCGCGATCCGGGCGACCACGCTCGCGGCCCGCCTCGGTGGTGAGGAATTCGTCGCCATCCTCCCCGGCACCAGCGACGAGGCCGCCCTCGCCATCGCCAACCGTACCCGCGAAACCTTTCAGAACGCCGCCCGGTTCGTCAACGGCGAGTTTATCGACGCAACCGTGAGTGTCGGCGTCGTCGCAAGCGCAAACGCCGCCGACGGCCGCTGCACAACGCTCGCCGAGATGCTCGCCGGCGCCGACGCCGCGCTGTACCAAGCCAAGGAAGCTGGCCGCAACCGGGTGATCCTCGCCGCAAGCCAAACCGAACAACCGGTGTTCGGGAACGTCATCCGCATCGCCTGACCAGGTTCAGGGCGCCGTCGCCGAGCGCCGAGTTCCACGACCGCAAAACCCGCTGCCCTGCCGTCACCGCCACTCCCCGGCGGGACCGGCAAACCGCGCCAGATGGTCAAAATCTTCCCAGACCGCCAGGGCCTATCCCCCGGCAATGCGGCCACGCCCGCGTCGGTCAGCGGCTGGTTGAACCGCAAACCCACCACCGCCGACGGTCGCGTGGCGACACGAGCACCCATCCTCCCGCCTCGATCACACGCAGCAATCCGCGCCCCCGTCCGGCAGCACCTCGGTCTTGAAGCTGTCGTTGCCGTGGCTCTCCACGATCTCGGAAATCAGTTGCATCCCGTTCCAGCCGAAATCATCCACCGCGTGATGAAGGGTATGTTGCCTTTAGCCGCCAGCAGCGCCTGCACCGCCGCGAGGCACAACGTCGCGTTGACCCGCGTGCCATCGTCGCTCAGATGCCGGCCCGCCCGCAGCCCGTCCGGCGTCAGCGGCGCCTTGATGCACACTTTGTCGGCGATGCCCGCAGCACCCTGACCCCGGCCATGATTTGCCCATACGCCCTGCCGGCAATCTCGGCGCTGACCGGGCCGGGCACGATCCCGCGGATCTCGGCGATCCCCTCGAGGAAACTGTGCCGGAAATGGCGATCGGCGACGATTGGTGGTGGCGCCGTCCGGCAGTCCGCTGTCAGCCTCGCTGCTGGCCCCGCTGGCAGCCCCGCTGGCAGCAGGGGATTTAATCTCCGTCAGGTCGGCCGTATCTATGAAGAACTCCATGCCAACACGGCATTTTGCCGCTAAGCCCATAAGCGGCTGAACCCAAACCCAGCCGTCGAACACCCAGCCTTCGCTCAATCCCGATAACGCCGGTCACCCAAGCTTGTCACTTTTCCAATCCGCCCAGGACCAATCACCCATACTGGATCAGTCACGTCGCATTCCGGTGCTGCTGCCGTACCCGTTTCCCGGCCCGTTTGACTATCGCGTTCCGCCGGGCATGCAGCCCAAGCCCGGCGATGTCGTCCTGGTGCCGCTCAACAGCCGCGAGGAGGTCGGCGTCGTCTGGGACGCCCCCGCCGACGAAGCCGTGCCATCGCACAAACTGAAATCCGTGGTCGGCATCCTCGACACCCCACCCATGGGCGAGTCGCTTCGCCGCTTCATCGACTGGATCGCCGCCTACACCCTGACCCCCCCTGGCGACGTGATGGCCATGGCGTTGCGAGTCGTCGCCTCCGGCGTCGTGCGCCCGGTCGTCCGCTACCGCCGCGCCGACCCACCGCCCTCAGCCGCTTCGTCCCCATCCCACCTAACCCCGCCCCACCTGACCCGGCCCCACGTGACGCCATCCCACAAGACCCAGCCCCGCCTGACCCCGCCCCGCCAGCGCGTGCTGGACGTTCTCGCCAGCCACGAACCCCTCCTCGCCGCCGATCTGCTGCGGGAAGCCGATGTCAGCGCCGCCGTCCTGCGCGGCATGACCGAAGCCGGCCTCGTGATCGCAGAAGCCGCCGCCCCCGGCGCCCCGTTCCAGCGCCCCGATCCCAACCACCAGGGGCCGGCGTTGTCCGCCCAGCAGCAGGACGTCGCCGCGTGCCCTGCGCCAAACCGTCGCCGACCGCACGTTCTCGGTCACCCTGCTCGACGGCGTCACCGGCTCCGGCAAGACCGAGGTCTACCTCGAAGCAGTCGCCGCCTGCCTGCAGGCCGGCCGCCAGGCCCTGGTCATGCTGCCGGAAATCGCCCTCTCCTCGCAATGGATCGAGCGTTTCCAGCGCCGCTTCGGCGTCGCCCCCGCCGTCTGGCACTCCGACCTGCCATCCCGGGTGCGCAAAATCACCTGGGCAGGCCGTCGCCGAAGGCGCCGCCCCCGTCGTCGTCGGCGCCCGTTCGGCGTTGTTCCTGCCATTCCCCGACCTGGGCCTCGTCGTCGTCGACGAGGAACACGAGGCCGCCTTCAAGCAGCAGGACGGCGTCGTCTACAACGCCCGCGACATGGCCGTCGTCCGCGCCCGCCTGTCCAGCGCCCCCGCCATCCTGGTCTCCGCCACCCCCAGCCTGGAAACCGTCGCCAACGTCGAGGCCGGCCGCTACGCCCACCAGCGCCTGACCCACCGCCACGCCGGCGCCTCGATGCCCAAGATCGAACTGGTCGACCTGCGCGAAACCCCGCCCGAGCGCGGCCGCTTCCTCGCCCCACCGCTGATCGAGGCGGTGCACCAGACCCTGGCGCGCGGCGAGGAAGCCATGCTGTTCCTCAACCGCCGCGGCTATGCGCCGCTGACCCTGTGCCGCCAGTGCGGCCACCGCATGCAGTGCCCCAACTGCACCGCCTGGCTGGTCGAGCACCGCACCCGCCACCAGCTTTTGTGCCACCACTGCGGCCACACCATCCCGATCCCGCCCGAGTGCCCCAGCTGCAAGGCGCACGACAGCCTGACCCCTGTCGGCCCCGGCATCGAACGCATCACCGAGGAAGCCGCCCTGGTCTTCCCCGACGCCCGCCGCCTGATCATGGCCAGCGATACCATCTCCGGCCCGCACGCCGCCGCCGCCGCCGCCCATGCCATCGAGGCGCGCGAGGTCGACCTCATCATCGGCACCCAGCTCGTCGCCAAGGGCTGGCATTTTCCCCATCTGACCTTCGTTGGCGTGGTCGACGCCGACCTCGGCCTCGCCGGCGGCGAACTCCGCGCCTCCGAACGCACCGTGCAGTTGCTGCACCAGGTGGCGGGCCGGGCAGGGCGGGCCGAAGCCGCCGGCCGGGTCATGCTGCAAACCTTCGTCCCCGACCACCCGGTGATGCAGGCGCTGCTGCACGGCGACCTCGACGCCTTCATGGAAAGCGAGGCCGAAAGCCGCCGCGACGGCGAGTGGCCCCCCTACGGCCGCCTCGCCGCCCTGATCGTCAGCGCCGACACCGCGATCATGGCCGACACCATCGCCCGCGACCTCGGCTGGGCCGCCCCGCGCGCCGACGGCGTCATCGTGCTCGGTCCCGCCCCGGCGCCGATGGCCCTGCTGCGCGGCCGCCACCGCCGCCGCCTGCTGCTGAAAGTGCGCCGCGACATGGCCGTCCAGCCTATCCTGCGCGCCTGGCTGGCCGCGGTGAAAGTGCCCCGCGGCGGCCGCGTCGATGTCGACGTCGACCCGATTTCGTTTTTGTAGCACATTTTCCGGCCGCATGGCGTCGGCGGGTCTGAGAGTTTGCATGGTCAATCGAGAAGCTCGAGCATTTCCGTGCGGCTCTCGGCACGGCGATGCCCCAAAGCCCGATCAGGCCAACCGGCGCCGTCCGCTCCTGGGAAATTCCGACATCCAAACCGTCTCCAACCTTCGAACGGATCCCGCTCCAGGCTCAGTGCTTGGCGTAGATCCCGTTCGGATCGCCCAACGGAACGGATGAACATGCTTGCCAAGACAATGTGCTAGCGCCTTCCAGCGTGCCGACGTGAACAGAAAAGCCCTAGTCCAGTAAGCCAAAGTCCAACATCTGCACCATGACGAACATACCTGCCCGGGCAACAATCAACGTTGCCAACGCCGCGAATGTCGGACTGCCGAATACCAGAAGGACAGCAAATCCGAGCCGGCTTGGCGGCCTGATCAGCGTATGCGGCGGTTTGCTCAATTGCAGCAAGCCCGCGCGTTTCAGACGGTCGTTTCTGATGATTTCCCATGTCATCAAAAGCGTAAATGGCGGGAACAGCAAATTGCAAAGCAGCCTGAAAAGCCTATCCCTTGGAGAAAGGCTGTCGATTTCCGGCTGCGGCAACCCAATAAGGCTCGAATGAAGTGTGAAATGCGGATATTTTCCACCGTCATCAAGCAGCAGCAATTGAATGCCAACCTCGGCATGGCTGGGCAGCAGTCCCATACCGAATACCAGTGAGCTGCCGGAGCTGTTGACCGGGACCGTGACAAGAGTTTTCTTACGAACCGACGCGATTGCCTGGTACTGCATGGCTACGCCGGGCGCGGCGTCGATTTGAAGGCTCCACCGATCTTTTTGATCACCGATGGCAATTTTTCCTGCGTTCAAGATATGCAGCGTCACCTCGCGGGCTGATGGTGGCAACGGCCTGGATGACCCCCGGATTGAGTTCCCGCTGTGATTCGTTGCAGCTGGCATATCGACCCATGCCGACAGTTGGTAATCATCCCCAATCGCCACCGTCGCGATATAGGTGATGACGACCGCCACGATGCCTCCGACAGACAGTAGATGCTGCAAGAGCTGCCAGATCTGATCCCTGAACTCCAGTAACGGGATCGATCTGCCTTCGGTCGAGACTGGTTCACGTGGCACGGCACCTCTTCTTCGGTCGCGAAGGCAACATCAGCGCTGGGGGAGGAGTTCAGCTGCGTGTCGGGTTGGGGGGAGGGCATACCGCGAGCGCTTGCGGCAAAATGATAGCTGCATCATGGGTTCTGCGGAATGGCAACAATCAGCGCAACCAGAGTCAACAGGCTGCCAATAAGAAGTAAAACGGCCTTTCCAGGCGCAGTGAACAGCGCGGAGTCGACCTTTCGCATCCTGCTGCCGAATTGCCAGATATCATAGGTCATCACGAGAGAGAACGTCGCCATCGCCAGGCCAAGCATCCAAACTCTGAGCCCTCCGAGCACCAGCTTGTCGGCGGTCGATCCAGCCGCGGCGAGTTGGCCGACAGCAAGAGCGCCACCGTTGACTGAAAACAGCAGACCATAGCGACGATGTTTTCCATCCTCGTAAGCCTGAACTAGGTCCTTTCTGAACAATACTTCCTCCGGCACTTCAACAACCTCCTGTCAGTGTCATGCGTCATGAAATGGCATTCAAAAACCGTCCCCAAGGGCGGACCGCATCATTTCTTGTTGTGTCGGCATCAGCCGAGCGTTACTGTTCGGTGCCTGAGGCATTCACATGGTTCACCGTGCGGCCGTCAACTCACATGCCTGCAATACCCGGCCAGCGTGCATGGATTTTTTGAAGCATAATTTGGCGAGTACTATCTGATACCAGTATCATCCGATATCAGCACTCAGCTCGCGAGCTTTTTTCCAGCAATTCTGCCGTTTACAAGTCGGCGCGACAGCAGTCACGGAAAATTCTTCGCGCGCCCATCAGGACGCGCGAATGTTGCAGCGTAGTTCAATCCGCCTGCCATCGCAAGTTGACATTCTGGCCGCGCAGTGCCTCAAGCCCGGCAATAATGTACATCGGCGTATGGATGCCAAAAATCTTCGCCTTCCAAAGGACAAGTTTGGCGCCAACATCAAGATCGCCCGACGGAATCACGGCCGGTCCGGCCTGTCCGTTGAGCCCCTGGCATTCTACGAAGGCCATTTGGGCGTCGGAGTTATTGAGCACCTGAATGCCCTTCCACCATGTCAGCGGTCTGGCCAGGTTTAGCGAAATCTGCGTATCGTCGGTACCGTTTGGGCTGAGTGTCGCGGTGACGACGTCATTGTCCTGCAATCGGCGATTTACGAGTAAATCACCCCAATCGATAATGATCATTGTTTCCTCTTGATATGCCAAATCATTAGTACTGCCGGTCACAGCCGGCTTACAGGCGTTCCGTCATAGAACCGAAAGCGAGTTGTACGACGCTCGGGATTTGCGTTCACGCTTGCGGGCGTTCACCTTCGGGCAAAAAGGGCCAGGAAGGCCCGGTGCAGCCGAAAGCATAGCATATGGCGCGCTCATTCGTTGTCTATCGGTAACAAAACCTGCATCGGCATCTCTAATGCAGGCCTAGGCTTTCGCCGAACAATGCACCACGGCGGCATCACCGAACGCAGCTTGCCGGCATGAGGGCGTTCACTTCATATCGACGTCTCCAGATTAAAAATGCCCCGTGCTTTTCGGCGCACTCACCGAACGGGCCGAAACACTCTGCAACATATCAGGGTTGAAAACCTCCCCTGTACATGGTAGAAACGCCGCATACTCAGTCAAATGCTTTCCGCAAAGTTTACTGCGTCAGAAGGTATACCTTGCCGCACGCCTGCGCCGAAACAAGCAAACGGGTTTTGGCGCGCATCCAGCGCTTGTGTTGCCTCGGCGTCGGCGGCGAAATGTTGATGCCAGACCTGTTGCGGGAAGTAGCCGGATTGATGGGATCACGACATCAAGCATTCCGATGGTCCGGACCGAATGGAGAAATCGTGAATGACTGCAGTTCGTTCCCGCCCTCGCACACAGAGCTCTATCTCAGCGAATTTAACGGTAGCTGCCATGAAGCCAAGGTGATCAACGCTTTCAGCGGGATCAGGAGCTGGGCCCGTTCAGAGCCTCCAGTCTGTCGGGGGGAAGATACCTTGCGTGTCGATCTCGCGACTTTCCTGCGCAGTGACTACTACAACCTTCTGTGGCGGGCCGCCGGCATCCATCAGCAGTTGATTTTACATGTCCGGGACGCGGTTCGAAGTCACGGGATGATGTATGTCTATCGGGCGCCGAATGATCCGCCGTTCGAGGTCAGGGATATCAAAATGCTGGAGTTGATAGCCAAATTCGTGGCGCACGGCATGATGCCCGCAAGAACGGACAATGACGCCTTCAACGAGACGGAGGACCGTGCGCTGTTGACTGTGACAAATGATGGCGCAATTCAGCATGCAACGGAGCACGCACAGCGCTTGATGATGCAGGCGCTCAGTTCCGGTTCTTTAACAACAATAAGATGGTGCCGGCTCGGCGAGTCTGCATCCGAAATCGAAAGTCTCTGCCAGGCATTGGCTGCCACCGCCACAGGCCAGTTTGGCCAGCCGCCGCCGGCACGACGAATTCGGAATGTGTGGGGCGAGTTTGTGCTGCGAGCCTATTGGCTGGGACCCACTGACGGCGTCGAGCAGACCCGTCACATCGGCATCACCATCGAGCGCCGGGTGCCGCGTTCACTTGCGCTGCTACGGCGGGTCGAAGACTTGCCGCTGACCGCCCGCGAAAAGCAACTCTGCCTGCTGCTGGTCGGCGATCCTGCGCGCCACGATTTCGCGGACGCGATGGGGCTGGCCAGCAGCACCGTGGTCACCCACCAGCGCAGTATCTACGCAAAACTGGGCGTGCACAGCCGCGCCGGACTGATCGCGGCTCTGCAGCCAGCCTAGTGCGTCGGGCCAGAGGCTCGTCAAGTTACTGAACGGACTTCTGACCGGTCGAGGCATTGAAAACAAACAATCTATCGTGGTGAGCTTGGCGTCCGCGACGACAACGAATTTCTGCGGCGCCGAACGGCTCATCCCTCTGGCCCCTCACTGCCTATCAAGGCGTCCTCAAGGTGCCCTCCGGAGCCACGTAGCATCGTTACCGCTGTTCCTCGCTGCGGCTTGCTGCCAAGGGCTGGGCGCGATCCAACGAGGCTCTTGGTCGCGGCAGGATACTGAAGCCACGCGCGGCGCCGTCCAGGCAAAAAAGCCACGCCCAATCGCCTTCCCGTGATCCGCTCGCCCCCGGTTGGGCTTGACCGGCAAAGGCGGTACCTATATTTAACCGTTCGGTTATTTATCCAAGCGGTTCAAAACATGACGCTGCCCGCACCAAGCCCCCCCGATGCTCTCAGCGCGACCCTCGGCGCCCTCGCCGACCCAACCCGCCGGGCAATCCTCGCCCGCCTGGCCGAAGGCGAAACCTCCGTGACCGAACTCGCGCGGCCCTTCGCGATAAGCCTGCCCGCCATCTCCAAACACCTGAAAGTGCTCGAGCGTGCCGGCCTGATCGCCCGCGGCCGGTCAGCCCAGTCCCGCCCCTGCCGCCTGCAAACCGAACGCATGAAGGAAGCCGCGGACTGGCTCGATACCTACCGTCACTTCTGGGAGCAGAGTTTCGACCGGCTCGATACTTACCTGCAGCAGATAAAGGCGACCGATGACAATGCCAGTTCTTGAAAAGACCGATACCCGGACCCTGGTGCTGGTCCGCCATTTCGCCGCCCCCAGGGCGCTATTGTTCCAGGCATGGACCGAACCCGAGCGCGCCCGAATCTGGTGGGGACCGCACGGGTTCGAAATCCTCTCCTGCCAGATGGACGTGCGCCCCGGCGGCGCGTGGCGCATGAAAATGCGCTCACCCACCGGCACCATTCACGTCAAACACGGCACCTACCAGGAAATCGTTCCACCGGAGCGCCTCGTCTTCACCTGGGCGTGGGAGGACGCGGCGGGCAAGCCCGGGCCCCAGACAATCGTCACCGTGACCTTCGAAGAGCAGAGCGTCGGGACCAGGCTGACCCTCCGCCAGACCCCGTTCGAGACACCGTCCGCCCGCGACGCCCACCACGCCGGATGGTCAAGCTGCCTCGACCGCTTCGCCCAATGCCTGGCACAAACCGCAACCGAGAGCCTCACCCAGACCTGAACCCCGGAGGAACAACCATGCAGATCGTTTCCCAAGAACACTGGACCGCCGCTCGGGTACGCCTTCTGCAACGAGAAAAACAACTCACCCGCCTGCGCGACGAACTCGCCGCCGAGCGCCGCGCGTTGCCCTGGGTGGAGATAACCAAGCGGTATGAATTCCACGGCCCGGACGGCACCGAAACCCTGGCCGACCTGTTCGCCGGCCGCAGCCAGCTTATCGTCAAGCATTTCATGTTCGGCCCCGGCTGGGATCAGGGTTGCGTCGGCTGCTCCTTCCACGCCGACCACATCGACGGCGCCAATCTTCATCTGGCCCACCACGACGTAACCCTGCTCGCGATCTCACGCGCCCCGCTCGCCGATATCGAAGCGTTCAAGCAACGGATGGGCTGGCGCTTCAAATGGGTATCGTCATACGGCAGCGACTTCAACTATGACTTTCACGTATCGTTCACCGAACAGCAGGTCGCCGCCGGACGCGGTTACTACAACTACACCAACCAGCCGATCAACAGCGACGAGCTGTCCGGCCTGAGCGTCTTCTGCAAGGATCAGGACCACCGCCTGTTCCACACCTACTCCTCCTACGCCCGCGGCAACGAAATCCTGCTCGGTGCCTACAACTACCTGGATCTGCTGCCGAAAGGCCGCAACGAAACCGGCCCCAACTTCAACCTGACCGACTGGGTCCGTCACCACGACCGCTACGCCGACGGCGGCCACGTCGATCCCACCGGGCGGTTCGTGAACGCAGGGCAGGGGGACGACTGCTGCCACTGACCCGCCCACTTGGCGCCTGATCCGCCACGCCCTGGCAAGATCAGGCGCCACGCCATCCATCCCCATATCGTTACGGATCCGCATGACGACCCAAGCGGCGCCATCGCGCACAGCAAAGCCAGCGATCACACGAAACCGCCCCTCCCGCAGCGTCGCGCTCGGCAACAACATAAGCGAGTACAGCGCCGACGCGCCTCGCAATCACGCCCAGTCCCTCCCGCGTCACAACCGTGCCGGGCAACCACCAAAGTGCTCCCCCGACCGGCCCAGGCGCTTGCCGGAACCCCCACCGTCCGGCAAGCTAAATCACACCGCATCCAGCCAACAGGTTGCTGCAACGGAGGACCAACGTGATCACCGCGATCGTCCTGTATGACCTGCCCCCGCATATCGACCGTGCCGCCTGCCGCGCCCATTTCGAGGGCATCGCGCCAGGTTTCTTGAAGGTTCCCGGCCTGATCCGCAAGCAGTTCATCTGTGACGCCGAAGGCCACCAGGCCGGTGGTTCCTACCTGTGGCAAAACCGCTCGGCGGCAGAGGAATTCTATTCCGGTCCCTGGATGGACGGGATCGTCAGCCGCTACGGCGCACCGCCGCGCATCACCTATTTCGACACGTTCGCCATCGCGGATGTCCCAAACGGCGATGTATGGAAGGAAACATCGCCAGGAGTTGAAACAGGCGCCAAGATAGTTTCATGACCTATTGGATGCGCCTGAAATCACCCAGTCAACACGATGCTTCCGGTCCCCGCGACCGTGATTTCCGCCTTGGTCAGGCAAGGCAATAGCGATAAACGCCACTCTTCCGTCCGGTCCTCGGTAGTCCAACTTGACAGACAAAATCGAGTGGCTGACAACCGTTCCGCCGCCAAACAACCGATCTTCACATAGCGCCTTCTGGCGAACATTTAAGACTGGCATCGAACGCATCCGACGCGTGCCCATCGCGCTGCATCGCCATGGCATTTCTTGCAGAAAAAACGGTATGCCGAAATCAATAACGTTATTCCCCATCCCCAGCCTCTTGATGACATTTGCGGTTCGACGAATGCCAGCAGGCGCCTCGTTCAGCCTGTGTCGCGTCAGTCTGGCCGAGACGTCCTCGATGGCCTTCAACCCCGAGGCCAAGGTTGGCGTAAAGTAGAACGTCTACTGCTGAGCAAACGCTGCCAGCCACTCCCCGCCGCGGGTTGCTCTCGCTCGCTTGATGCCGGGCAATGCCCAGAATCCGTTTGTCGTCCACGACCTCAGGGAAACGGTTGAACGCCGGACGTCGCCGCGCTTGGAAGTCGCCGTCGCGGCCCGAGGCATGATCGCGCCTGGGCGGACAATCTGCGTGGCAGCGAGAAGCCATGACGCGCCGCCAGCACGGGAGCCGAGACCCCGGCACCCGCATCGTGTCGCGCATTCCGGTCCGCCTGCGTCCTCGCGCACGCATCGCGCCTGACAATGCCAGGCGACAGCCGCCGGTGCGGCACATCAGCCCCGCCTCGCTGCAACGACCCGCGGTCAGCAGGCCGATCAGCGCGCCGCAGACGCGCATCCAAGGCCTGTTCCGATCGGCAATCCGCCGTCAGGGACCGCCCAATTCACCACAGCAAGGCACCCTGACACCTTCCACACAGCAGCCCGGACCCAATTCATTCGCCACTCACGACAACCAAACGCTTTACATTATATAATAACATAATATATATAATGTAAGAGCACCTGGAGAACCCCATGAGCGACGCAACCCAAACCGAGATGGCCATCCCGCTCGCCCGACTACCCCGCATCGGCGAACCGGCCGTGCCATTCCGCGTCAGAACGACCCTCGGGGAGCGGACCCTTGAGGGATACCGTGGGCGCTGGCTGCTGCTTTTTTCGCATCCGTCGGATTTCACGCCGGTCTGCGCGTCCGAGTTCGTCGCCTTCGCCAAGGCTTTCGACCAGTTTCAGGCGCTCGGATGCGAATTATTGGGTCTGTCGGTCGACAGTCTGTACGCACACTTGGCCTGGGTCCGCAGCATTCGCACCGAGTTCGGGATCGAAATCCCGTTCCCCATCGCCGAAGACCTCTCCATGTCCATCGCCGCCGCCTATGGGATGATCCATCCCGCGGATGCCGACACCTCGACGGTGCGCGCGACCTTCCTGATTGACCCGACAGGCATCGTTCGCCTGCTGACCTACTATCCCATGGCGACGGGCCGCAATGTGGACGAGCACCTCCGCGCGCTCGCGGCCCTTCAGGAAACCGACGCTTCCGGGCTCTCAACCCCCGCCGGGTGGCGCCCCGGGCAGGACGGCATTTTGCCCCCGCCGCTGACGGTCGCGGAGGCAGATGCCCGTGCCGACGCGGGCGCGACCGCTTGGTATTACCAATCACAGGCGGCCAGGCAATGAGCGGACTGACGACCGCCACAAAGGATTCCTGCGATCCGCAGGCAGCCGCGGAGTTGCTCCGGGCGCTCGCGCACCCGATGCGGCTACAGATTCTGTGCCGGTTACTGGTTGGTGAACTTGCCGTCGGAGGATTTGAAACCGAACTCGGCCTCAAGCAGCCGAACCTGTCTCAGCAACTTGGACAACTGCGCGAGGCAGGTCTCGTAACCACCCGCCGCGAGGCCAAGACCGTGTTCTACAGCCTTGCCGATAAACGGGTGCGTCTGATCCTGGACGCACTGCGGCAGACGTTCAGCGCCACCGAACCGCCGAACGTGCCGACACGAACGCCGCCGGTCGCGGGTCGGCAAATGCTAAGGCCGTTATCCGCGCAGGCAGGACAGACCGCGGCGACCAAACCCCAGCCGCGAGCCGCAACCGAATGCGGCGTGTTCTCTGTTGCCGGTTGGGCCCCGGCAACCAACGGCAGGACGCGAACCGGTGCTTGAACCCATCGCGATTGCCTCGGGTGGCTTTGTTGGCTTCACCCTTGGCCTGATAGGCGGCGGCGGCTCCATCGTTGCCACGCCACTGCTGCTCTATTTGGTCGGCCTGCCGCCGCACGTCGCCATAGGCACAGGCGCGCTCGCCGTGTCAGCCAATGCCTTCGTCAATTTTGGCGGCCATGCCAGGGCAGGGAACGTGCGATGGGCCACGGCAGCGCTGTTCGCCGCAACCGGCGTGGTCGGCGCGTTGATCGGCTCGACCATCGGCAAGGCATTCGACGGCCAGCGCCTCATCCTGCTGTTCGCGATCATGATGCTGGTCGTTGGGGTGCTGATGCTGCGTCCCCGGCGTGGCGGCGGCACGGCGCCGGCGGCAATGACCCCGATCGTTTCGGCAAAAGTCGCGGGCGTTGGCCTGTGCGTTGGGACGTTGTCGGGGTTCTTCGGCATTGGCGGGGGCTTTCTGATTGTTCCCGGACTGATCCTCGCGACCGGTATGCCGATGATCAATGCCATCGGCACGTCGCTGCTCGCCGTCGGTGCTTTCGGTCTGGCGACAGCGCTGAACTATGCCGTTTCCGGCATGGTGGACTGGCTGGTAGCCGCCGAGTTCATCGGCGGCGGCATTGCCGGCGGCTGGCTCGGCATGAAGGCCGCCTGTCACCTCGCCGCCCAGCGCAACAGCCTGAACCGCATGTTCGCGGCGCTCGTATTCGCCGTTGCCATCTACATCATCTGGCGCTCAGCCGGCCAGGCATGAGCCCCAGTCCAACATAAGCCAGCCTAAATATAAGCCAGTCCAGACATAAGTCCTGTCAAAGCCAAGGAGGATGTCATCATGAAAAAAGTCCGCATGCCGTCAGCCTGTCGGTCAAGCCGGAGGTCACGCCTTTTTTCGATGCCGACACGAATACGATCAGCTATGTCGTCAAGGATCCAGCCTCGCCAGCCTGCGCGGTCATCGACAGCGTTCTCGATTTTGACTATCCGGCCGCCCGGATCGGACATCGTTCGGCCGACGCCATCATCAGCTTCATCCGCGAGCACCGCCTAACGCTCGAATGGCTTATCGAAACACACGTCCACGCCGATCACATTTCGGCCGCGCCTTATATCCAGGACGCCCTCGGCGGAAAGATCGGCGTCGGCAACCAGATCACCGTCGTGCAAGAAACATTCGGCAAGGTGTTCAACGAGGGCACTACGTTTCGGCGGGATGGCAGCCAGTTCGATCGTTTGTTCGCCGACGGCGATACCTATCCGATCGGCACGATGACAGCGTTCGCGATGCACACGCCGGGTCACACGCCGGCCTGCATGACACACGTCATCGGTGACGCCGCCTTTGTCGGCGACACGCTGTTCATGCCGGACGGCGGCACCGCCCGAGCGGACTTTCCGGGCGGAGATGCGCGCGAACTCTATCGCTCCATCAAGCGCGTGCTTGCGCTGCCGCCCGAAACGCGCCTGTTCATGTGCCACGACTACGGCCCCAATGGCCGCGCCATCCGCTGGGAGACAACGGTCGCGGACGAGCGCGCGAACAATATCCATGTTCGGGACGGCATTTCGGAAGACGAGTTCGTTGCGATGCGAACGGCACGCGACGCCACGCTCGGGATGCCACGGCTCATCATTCCGTCGATCCAGGTCAATATGCACGGCGGCAGGCTACCGGACCCCGAAGTCGACGGGCGTCGATTCCTCAAGGTTCCTTTGAATGCTCTTTGACGCGACCGCCGCCATGCCCAAGCGGGCAGGCACCGGACAAGAGGCAAATACAAATTTCTTAGAAAGAACGATCATGGACCCGCTGTCGCTGACGCCGAACTTTTGCTGTTGCCCCGCAAATACTGGCAACCGATGTTCGGGAACTCGCCGCCAACGGATTCCGCTCCGTCGTCTGCAATCGTCCGGATGGTGAAGCTGCCGACCAGCCCAACTTTGCGGAAATTGACAACGCCTGCCGTCAAGCCGGCCTGGAAGCGGCTTATCTGCCCGTCCTGTCAGGCAAAGTCGGCGACAATGATGCCGACGCGTTCGGCGCCCTGCTCGATCATTTGCCCAACCCCACACTGGCCTATTGCCGGACGGGGACACGGTCGGCGACCCTGTGGTCATTGTCCGAAGCCGCAAAAGGCCGACCGATGACGGAAATCATGGCAGCGACAACGGCCGCGGGCTTCGAGATGAAGGGTGTCGTGCGTCGCATTGTGAACGGCGGCCGGACGCCAACCCGGAACGCTGAGCGCCGGCACGAGGTCGTTATTGTTGGCGGCGGGGCCGCCGGCATCGCCGTTGCTTCAAGCCTTAAAGCGCGCAAGCCCGACCTCGACATCGCCGTCATCGACCCGGCCGACATCCACTATTACCAGCCGGGCTGGACCATGGTCGGTGGCGGCATATTCCGCCCGGAAACGACCGCCAGGACAATGGCGTCCCTGATCCCCTCTGGTGTCCATTGGATCAAGGCAGGGGTTGCCGCTTTCGAGCCGGAGAATAACGCGGTCGTCCTGGACGGTTGCCGCGTCGTCAAGTACGGCAGACTTGTCGTGGCACCCGGATTGAAACTGAACTGGGGCGGTATTGAGGGGCTGACCGATACGCTTGGCCGCAACGGCGTCACGTCCAACTACCGTTACGACCTGGCCCCCTACACCTGGGAATTGGTGCAGGGACTCAGGGGCGGGCGCGCCGTATTCACCCAGCCGCCGATGCCCGTCAAGTGTGCGGGCGCCCCACAGAAAGCGATGTATCTTTCGGCTGACCACTGGCGTCGGCAAGGAATCCTCAACAATATCGAGATTGATTTTTTCAATGCAGGCAATGTGTTGTTCGGGGTCAGGGAATACGTTCCGGCCTTGATGGAATACGTGGAAAAATACGGTGTGCACCTCAAGTTTCAGCACACACTGACGCGGATAGACGGTCCTGCGCGACGAGCCTGGTTCACAACGACCAGCGCCGATGGTGTCAAATCCGAAGTCGAGTCCGATTTCGATATGATTCACGTTGTTCCGCCGCAAACCGCGCCGGACGTCCTGCGAGTCTCGCCGCTTGCTGATGCCGCGGGCTGGATGGATGTCGATCAGGGCAGCCTTCGGCACAGGTCGCTTGCGGGCATCTATGGCCTGGGCGACGCCTGCAATGCGCCGAATGCCAAGACCGCGGCTGCCGCCCGCAAGCAGGCGCCCATCGTGGCGCACAATCTGCTCAAGGATATGGGCGCAATCCGCGCGCCGGATGCGATTTACGACGGCTATGGGTCGTGCCCGCTGACCGTCGAGCGCGGGCGCATTGTGCTCGCTGAATTCGGTTACGGCGGAAAAATGATACCGAGTTTTCCAAAGTGGCTGATTGACGGAACACGCCCCAGCCGCCTCGCCTGGCTGCTCAAGGAGCGGATGCTGCCTTTCGTCTATTGGAAGGCGATGCTCCGCGGCAGGGAATGGATGGCGAAACCTGAACTCGTTGGGCAAAAATAACAATATATCGCAATGAAAAACTTTGCAATCGTCGGTCGCGCGCTGTTCGGCGCTGCAGCGGCGTTACCCTGCGTCGCCTATGCCTCGCGATGAAAGCATGCAATCGAGCACACCCCGTTCATATCGTGTGTCTGGACGGGTAAATCTGCCCGCTGGTGTGCCCTGTCGATACCAGAGGTCGGTGTAAAAGTCTGGATTTCACCCTTCAGACATTGACCGTTGACGTCGAGGCCATCGGTTAACGCAGGACATGATCTTGCGTTAGCGGCATCAATGCCATCCTCTCGCTTGGCGGGCGAGGTCAAGCCCCGCAGCCGCGCAGCGGTGCGTCGCTGACGCAGGGCTTGAGGTCGCTCGCCAAGCGAGGAGCTATGAAACATGCCGTCCTGCCTCGAACACCACTGACACTGTCTGATAGATCGAATACCGGCTGTTACGCGTAAGCAGGGCAGGGGTGCGATCGCCGCCATCGATCGAGATACCCGCCCGGGTTGCCTCACGCCCTCACCTCTGGCTTAACCCCCCAGCCGAAAGACCACCGCCCGGAGCCCCCGCCATGCCCGTCAACCCCGCCGACAGCCCCATCCTAGGCACGCTCTACGGCAGCGACGCCATGCGCGCGATCTTCGATGAGCAGACCTACTTCCAGCGTATGCTGGACGTCGAAGCCGCGCTCGCCCGCGTCCAGGGCCGCATGGGCATCATCCCGGCCGACGCCGCCGCCGCCATCGCCGCCGCCGCCAAAGTCGAAAACCTGAGCACACAGGACCTCGCCGCCAGCGCCCGCAACGTCGGCTACCCCGTGGTCGGCCTCGTCGCCGGCCTGTCCAAGGCAGCCGGACAGGCCGGCGGCTGGACCCACTGGGGCGCCACCACCCAGGACATCATGGACACCGCCACCGTCCTGCAGGTCCGCGACGGCCTCGACCTGATCGAAACCGCGCTGCAAACCATCCTGGCCGCCCTCGCCACCCAGGCCGACACCCACCGCCACACCGTCATGGCCGGCCGCACCCACCTGCAACAGGCGCTCCCCGTCACCTTCGGCCTTAAATGCGCCATCTGGGCCATGCCCTTCATCCACCACCTCGACCGCCTCAGCCAGATCCGCACCCGCGTCCAGACCGTCGAGTTCGCCGGCGCCGCCGGCACCCTGGCCTCCCTCGGCGACCAGGGCATCGCCATCATGGAAGCCCTCGCCACCGAACTCGGCCTCAACGCCCCGCTCGCCCCCTGGCACGTCTGCCGCGACGCCCTCGCCGAAACCGTCAGCTTCCTCGGCCTGATCAGCGGCACGCTGGCCAAGATCGCCACCGACATCATCCTGCTCGCCCAGACCGAGGTCGGGGAGGTCGCCGAACCCTACGTCGCCGGCCGCGGCCAGTCCTCCACCATGCCGCAGAAGCGCAACCCCATCGCCTCCGAATACATCCTCGCCGCCGCCCGCATGGTGCAGGGCCTCGTCCCGGTCATGCAGGGCGCCATGGCGCAGGACCACGAACGCGCCACCGGCCCCTGGCAAGCCGAGGCCCTGGCCCTGCCGCAGGCCTTCGTCCTCACCCACGGCGCCCTTCTGCACACCCAGGCCATCGCCGAGGGCCTGGTCGTGACGCCGCCCGCATGCGCGCCAACCTCAACATCACCCACGGCCTGATCGTGTCCGAAGCCGTCATGATGGGCCTAGCCCCCGTCATCGGCCGCGGCGAGGCCCATCACGTCGTCAAGCACGCCTGCGACATCGCCCTGGCCGAGAAAATCTCCCTGGCCGCCGCGCTGGAACGCGACCCGGCCGTCTCCAGCCGCCTCGACCGCGCCGCGATCGAAAAACTGATCGATCCGGCCAATTATCTCGGCAGCACCCAGGGCTTCATCGACCGCGTCATCACCGCCGCCAAAACGAGCCGGCCCGAAGCGATCCACCGATGACGCCCCAGCACGCAAGCAATCGTTGCTAACAGCAAGCCCGGCATATCGTAACTGACAACAAACAAAATCGTCTTGCCGCTCGCCCGGACGCGCCAAAAACCGGACGCTCCGGGATGACGCCTGCATCTACCGCCGCAGATCACTTCTAACGATGGTAGATGAACATTTAACAACCTGCGTCACGCGGCGGCTTGGTCCCACAGGTGATCGCCGCGGAAGCCGATGTGTTCCCAATCACGTCGCGAGATATGCCATCAGCCGCCGCCGACTAATGGCGAGCCAGACACTAAGATGAAAATCACAAAGGTCAGTCAGCGAGGGTGTTGCATAGCGTCCATACCAGGTGCCTCTGTGCCAGATGCACTGCCCAAGACATGGGTGAGCGAGACCATGCGCGATGTTGATTCATGAGATACATCGCGTTGTACAATCTTTGCCATAGAAGCAGCCGGTGCGGCAGCGGCTCACCGGCGGCATCTGAATATCCCTGGCAGAACAGCTCAGTCAGCCTCGAAGCTTCGCGCCATCGCGGCATGGTGCGCGGCAAATAAAATTTGAGTTGTAAGTGATTGAGGAAATGGGCCGCGTCCCGCACCGTCGGCGCGGCGGACAACAGTTCGAGGTCGATACCAAACAGCCGGCCCTCGCGCACGATCAGGTTGGCTGGCTTAAAGTCACCATGGTGACGCGACCAGGGTACAGGCTGCGTGGCAAGCCGCGGAACGCCGGCGTGAAGCAGAGCCAGCGCGCGGCGGCTCAACGAACTTGTTCCGTCAGCCCTTTCAGCAAGCTCCGCCGCAAGCGGGGCGAGGATATCGACGACATCAGGCGCCCGGTGTTCGATGCCGCTGGCGTGGTGCAGACGCGCCAGCCAGATCCCGGCGTCGCGGATCAGCTCTCTTGCGCGCGCGTCTGATCCCCGGAACAGCGATCTTGCCAGCGTCTGCCCTTCGATCCATGACGTCACGACGATGCCATGCGACTCCAGCAGTGCATACGGTTCAGTGGCGCGCAGATCGAGCCGGGCGGTAATCTCGGCCATCTTTTTCAGGCCATGGAAATATGTTCGCGCGGATTCGGCAGGAGAAGCGCCAGACGGGTCCCAGAGGAACTGCTTGATCGCGACAGGACACGAAAACATCCCCCCGTCACCGCGGAAGACACGGGAAAAACCCTGGGACCCAAAGGGGCCGGTCACCTTGAATGGTGCAGCGGAAACATCGTGCCAACCGCCGTGTTCGGTCAACAGACGCACGATCGCGTTCGGGTCGAGGGCTGGAGGATCGCGCGGCGCAAACTCAACCGCATGGTCTGTGGCGCAGGCGGTGGCAGCCAAGCTAATCTTGCAGGCGCCCGCGGTCAGACCGTCCATGGAACTTTCCCGTCAAAATACTATATTGATTGTATAACAAATTGCCCCGCCCCGCGTCGACGGCGAAAATATATTGCCTTACAGAAGTTTACCGCGGCGCTGACGGGAGCCGCTCTCCGTCCCTTGAAGAGGGGCTCCTGATGCCCAAGGGATGCCTTCAGGCCGCTGCGTCGCGCTTTGCCGCCGGGCTCACTGCTTCGGGTAGAAGATGCCAGAGCACCGACGTCAGATAGACAACGGTATGGATGAACATTTGGGCACCCCATGCATCACGGGGGGCTCTTGGAGCGTCGGAAATTGATTTGCCGGCGCCGCCGGCACCCTGGCCTCCCTCGGCGACCAGGGCATCGCCATCATGGAAGCCCTCGCCACCGAGCTCGGCCTCAGCGCCCCGCTCGCCCCCTGGCACGTCTGCCGCGACGCCCTCGCCGAAACCGTCAGCTTCCTCGGCCTGATCAGCGGCACGCTGGCCAAGATCGCCACCGACATCATCCTGCTCGCCCAGACCGAGGTCGGGGAGGTCGCCGAACCCTACGTCGCCGGCCGCGGCCAGTCCTCCACCATGCCGCAGAAGCGCAACCCCATCGCCTCCGAATACATCCTCGCCGCCGCCCGCATGCGCGCCAACCTCAACATCACCCACGGCCTGATCGTGTCCGAAGCCGTCATGATGGGCCTCGCCCCCGTCATCGGCCGCGGCGAGGCCCACCACGTCGTCAAGCACGCCTGCGACATCGCCCTGGCCGAGAAAATCTCCCTGGCCGACGCGCTGGAACGCGACCCCGCCGTCTCCAGCCGCCTCGACCGCGCCGCGATCGAAAAAACTGATCGACCCGGCCAATTATCTCGGCAGCATCCAGGGCTTCATCGATCGCATCATCACCGCCGCCAAAACGACCCGGCCCGAAGCGACCCACCGATGACGCCCCAGCGCGCAGGCAATCGTTGCTAACAGCAAGTCCGGCATATCGTATCTTCCAAGATCCAAATAAGATCTGCGTTTCGACCCGATGACCCAGGACGCAACCCACATCCACCAGCGCGCGACCGGTGCCCCACGCGTCAGCAAGAACATCGCCTGCATCTGGACAAAGCACCCAAAACCGACGTCTCATCACCGCCCCCCAGGCGGCTCCAGGCCACACCGTCACCCCAAGCTTAAAGGCGCCCGTCATGCCCGATCAGGAACACCTCGACCTTCTCATCCTCGGCAGCGGGGAAGGCGGCAAATATCTCGCCTGGAACATGGCGAAATCCGGCCACCGCACCGCCGTCGTCGAACGCAAACTGATCGGCGGCTCCTGCCCGAACACCAACTGCCTGCCCAGCAAGAACGAGATCTGGAGCGCCAAGGTCGCCGATCTCGTGCACCACGCCGCCCGCTTCGGCATGGTGACCGGCCCAACCGCGGTCGACATGAAGCAAGTCCTCGCCCGCAAGCGCGAGATGGTCAACGGCATGATCGCGCAGCACGTCGACCTCTACAAAAATAGCGGCGCCGACCTGATCATGGGCACCGGACACTTCACCGCCCCCAAAACCATCCAGGTCAGCCTCAACGACGGCGGCACCCGCGTGCTGACCGCCGACCGTGTCGTGATCAATGTCGGCACCCACGCGACCATCCCCGACATCCAAGGCCTCGCCGCCGCGCAGCCGCTCACCCACATCGAGATGCTGGAGCTAGACCGCCTCCCCGCCCATCTCATCGTCCTCGGCGGCGGCTATGTCGGTCTGGAATTCGCGCAGGCCTACCGCCGTTTCGGCAGCCGCGTCAGCATCATTGAAACCGGCCCCCAGCTCGCCGCCCGGGAAGACCAGGACGTCGCCGCCGCGATCCTCGACATGCTGCGCGACGAAGCCATCGACGTGCACCTGAACGCCAAACTTCTCCGCGTCGAAGGCCGCTCCGGAGACGCCGTCACCCTCCGGATCCAAACCCCGGCCGGGGAACAGACGCTCGAGGCAACCGACATCCTGGTCGCCGCCGGCCGCACCCCGAACACCAGCGGCATCGGCCTCGACCGCGCCGGAGTCGACCTCGACGCCCGCGGCTTCATCGCCGTCAACGACCGGCTGGAAACCAGCGCATCCGGCGTCTGGGCAGTCGGCGAGTGTGCCGGCAGCCCGCAATTCACCCACGTGTCGTTCGATGATTTCCGCATCGTCCACGCCAATCTCACGGGCGGCGACCGGACCGCCCGGGACCGCCTGATCCCCTACTGCATGTTCACCGATCCCCCGCTCGCTCATGTCGGCCTCAGCGAGCGTCAAGCTGCGTCCCGCCAGCTTCCGGAGTAGCCATTTCATCCATCACAGTATCCCGCACGATGGTATAGTCACTCGCCGCCATGAAGCGGAGACACAGCCTCTGTACGAAATCGATGATTATTGTGTAGATATATGCATCACGTCGGGATCAAGGCGTCATCAGATGTGATTCCGTTCCAGCAACATAGGCTACGACTAGCATTGCGACAACCATGTACGGTAGTGATTGGATAATAGAACGCCCAAAACGTGGTTCGCGTATCGTGCCGTGCATCGGGAGAATGGAAGTAGTATTAGTAGACGGCCCTACTCAACGCCGTCAGAGGAGGACAAAACGCCCATGTCAAACTCAACTGCCTCTTCTGGCGTGACTATATCAGCGTAGACTGCGTCTGCAGGCTGGGGTGACAGCGGCCTCGCACATGAAAAAGACAAGAATACAAGGTATTTAGGGGGGGATCAGCTATCAGTCACGGAACCGAGCCCTGTCTTCCGGGTCTGCGGCCCTGGCTAAGGTTCTGCGACTTGCCACGTTGTGATTCCTGGTTCTATGCCCATTGACACTGCATATCGTCGCGGGGTACTGGGAACGTGCGCAGAGTCGCAAGCATCGCTGCGACCGGATTGAGTTTGGGGGAGCTGCGGCAAGGGATTTACCCTCCCGAGGTCACTGGTTTCAGCACATCCTATCGCCGACGGGAGGTATGTCATGTATGTGCAGTATCTGGGAAACATCTGCAGTAAACGTAAACACCTCGGCTCCTGCTCACATAGAAGTACAAGAGGGTACCTAGGTATACTGTAGGGTAGGCACTTCTAGACACATCATGTGAAAATCCTTGGGAGCGCGTAAGAGACGAGACAGGACGGCACGCCTTGTGTCTGATGTGATGTACTCTATGTACAAGAGGGCAAGCCTCGTCTTCGTTTAGCGTTAGGGAGGAGATTCGCTGCTGATGCACTCGAGCCAAAATGTGCCTCATGCGTTATACATCGGTCTGCTAAGTACCGGGGGTGTCATCAACAGCCTCGCAGCCTCACGAAGTCTTGATATCAACGAGATCTTTCCAACTACCCTCTATATTCAATCCTCGTATTTCAGCCATGGCGCATCTCATCCCAATACTACAGGATATTATACCCATCTTTCGACCTGGTAGAGTCCAGGTCGTCAGATCGACGATGCTTGATGAGGGCACTGGACAGACCGAAGGCATGATCCGGAAAGGCGCCATTGTGGGCATATCCGATCATATTTGCGCTTCAGGTTAGGCATTTTCAGTTTCATATATGCTATACCCATCTAGAATATCAAGAATGCCGTAAACCTCATCGCATGGTTATTTTATTAGCAGCATTGTGAGTTGCGATGACGATGCGGCACAGTGGGAAGCATAGTATAGATGATATCTTTTGCATACATCATATTTCATCTTTGCCAAAGCAGTCACCACTATGTATTTCCTGACCCAGACCAAGTCTGATTGTTTCCAGTAATGATCGCCAAACCTCACACCTCCTCTGCTGTACATCACCACGGCGAACAAGGTACCTTCGCCATCTCCTTCTTCTCATTTCTCCGTTATCACCTCCCGTGACACTCAATCAATCTCACATTCAACAGACACAATAGTGTACGCCGCTTCAGGTCACGGCTGCATAATCACAAACCCATCCTTAATAACCCCCACCGAAATTCCCAACCCCACTGCTCCATCTGCGCCAGAAGCGCTTCTCCGACACGGACCCGACGACGCTGGTAACACCACCTATTCTTCTCCCCAGGATCCCAGCATCACCAGCCCCCCACACACGGCCAATCTGGCCCTTGGATCAGACCCAGCTAAACCCAGCGATCCATCTACTACGACCACAACCGCGACCCGACCTCGACCACGGCCCCAAATCCCACTCCACTCGCGGTCCTCCCTCCAGGTCCAAACAACGGCCCGACAACTATATCTAATCCCAACACATCCCCCTCCTCATTCATCCCATCCGCACCACCACCCACCTCGATCCTTTCTCCTAACTTCCCCACCGGAGCTTCCCCTACTCATCCACCCCCCGTATTCCCCACCACTACCAGCAGCAAAATGAGGGGTCTACAGAAACACACCCTCGCGCCCGGTGATTTTGCCCTTATCCCCGCTTGGATCGAACACCAGGAGGTAAATGAGAGCGATGAGGAAGTGGTATGGATCATCACGAGGAGCGGGAGTAAGCCTGTGGTCGTAAATCTGAACGGCTGGGGTGGGAAGGAGGTGTGAGTACTCAGATGGGAGGAGGACTCTATTCATGATGGATACAAAGTCATGACATGGCTTGTGCATAAGCTATTGTGTTACGATGCAGGTCTATGCTATGTAACGCCTGATATTGCTATTCTCCCCCTTACGTTTTGTATTTTTATTGTACAGAGTCTGCCTTAGACTAGTTCAGCCACGGAAAATCCTGATAGCCAAAATTATCTCTGCCCGAATGCACACCAAATAACTTCTCGTTCTTTCCACCTCTCATCGACAGTTTTCTCACTTCTTGCCATCAATCTAAATCCTCCCTGTCATGTCATACCTCTTTCTGATGTTTTCACCGTACCGATTCAGTACCCATGGAATGGGTATGCAAGCCACAGCAATAAATCCCAGCAAACTGTTGCCCCATCCCAGGCCCAGCGTCTCGTACATCTTCGGACCCGCTAAAGGCAGGACGGCGCCTAGGGTACTCCGGACCAGTGTGTTTGCCGCAAGCACGGAGGCAGCGTGGATGGTGAATGCATCAATCAGATATGTTGACACGCACATGAAGACTGCTAGATTCCCGATTCCGATGAGCATGGTTCCAAAGATGGGAACGATGTAGTGGATTTTGTAGTAGGCTGTCCAGCCGTAGATGAAAAGTCCCGCTGGAATGCAGGTTGCAGCGTAAACCATGGGTGGAAGCCGATATTCGGGCTTCATCTCTCCTGGTGTACCATCCGGATTCGGCCTGGTCTTTGCTTTTAGAATGCGGTCTGAGGAGAACCCAATTATGGCTAAACCGATCATAGAGCCAAGCCCGAGCCCGAGATACGTCAGGCCTACAGAACCCGTGGAAAAGCCATACTGGAGCTCGAAGACGCCAGTGAAAGTTGTAAAGAGAAGGTAGAGATACCCGTAGACTATGCCCACATATATCGACATGGACAATACAATCGGAGAGAGAACAAGCATCTTGGCCGGACGGACGATATTGCGCCAGAACAAGTCCTTAGGGGTGAGCCCTAAATCAAGCTTTGAGCGAATATCAGGATTGCCAGTCTCCTTTCGAAGACGCCTCGCCTTTTGCTCTAGGATCGTAACCGCGTACGTCTCTCGCATGAAGGCGAAGCAGAGAAGCGTGAAGAGACCGTTAAACATTGATAGGACCCAGAACACCCATCGCCAGCCTTTCGCCTGGGCAAGATAACCACCAGCAAGTGGCCCAATGACTGGACCAAGTAGAGGACCAATGACGAATATGGACATGGCAGCCCCACGGTGCTCCTGCTTAACACAATCCGCGATCGTTCCACCACCATTGGTCAACGGCGCGCTTCCGAATACCCCTGACAGAAACCGGAAGCCGATGAGCATGTTGAGATTTGAACTAACAGCACAGGAAATATTGAAAATTAGAAAGCCAACATTGCAAATATGATAAACAGGCACTCGGCCGTAGAGCTCAGAGAGTGGAGCTAAAATCATGGGACCAGCGGCGAAACCCAACACATATATAGACACCACAATCGTGCCGAGCTCGATATTTGTGGTTTGGAACTCTTGCATCAATTCAGGAACGCCCGGAGCAAACATGGCTGGGAAATACGGCGTCAGCAAGCGGAAGACATCATTGATCCTCCGTCACTTACAGGAAGCTAGAGGTGTCACAAAGCATATTCCACTGACAAGTCCGACGTTGATCACTTTCAGTGCGTTACTCCAATTGTGCGGATTTGCAGGGTCATCCGGTCCATCCCAGTACACAAGATTTGGATCTTCTTGCTCTTCTGCAGCAGTGGCCTCTGCGCCGGTCTTTTCGACGTCCGCATTTATTTGGGCGTTCTCTTGACCATGATTTCTTTTCAAATCCAGTGATAGCTCCCCAGCTTCGAGAGCCGGTACGGCTTCTTTATCTGTTGCAGCATGGATATCCTCTCCGTTGTCTATTCGAGAGCCATTCTCTCCCTGGAGAGAGTTGTCGGCCTCATGCCTTGTTGCCAAAATTTCCTTTTCGTAGTCGGAAGGATCGGAGGTGCTCATTATGGCGACCTTCTTCTATATCTAAAGCCATTATTAATATTCCAAGCATCCTATTATGCCGCAATGCTTGTATGGAGAAACAATTGACTGGGACCTCCTCCAGCTCGAAATTGGGTGCTTACCGACGCGGAGATACTGGGGTTAGCGGGTACATTCGCTTCAGCGCGACAGAAGAATCCCGAGTGCGTGTCCCCAATATCTTCACCTCACCAAGGGATGCATAGAGGGCTTACAAAGAAGAAGGCCTTACACTCTTGCAACATGACAGAGAAGAAAAGGAGTGGCAGTCATTCGCTCTAATAGAACATCTATGAAATGATGCACAGCATATCCGCCCCAGACACGCCTCGGATCATCGAGTTTCCTTCTAATTATTTATCCCTTTCTTTGTGCACGTTTTATGCCAATACTGCCCCGAGTTGTGCCGTCTTATCCGCCCTTCGTGCAGGAATTCATAACTTGGGCCCAGTTGCCCCCAATTAATCACTAGCTTAAATTTGTGCAAATTTGTGGAAAGTCGGAAAGATTCCCTTTGCGCCTCGTCACGATATGAGTTCTTGGATATTTAAATTTCAAGAAAATCTCTCATGCGTGTTAGTTTTCGTTGGCTTAAATTAGGCATAGGGGTTCAAAAGCTTATTCACAACGTCTCTTCATGCAGATGTTGACATTTTATGAGTCGTTGATCCACCAAAAGTCCTCGTAGCGTAGTATTTTATTTATCCGTATCATGTCTGCTTTCCATATGCCACTTCGCCTGAAGTGCTTGCTTGCTTTGCGGCTTCCCGTACTTATAAAACCTCAAATCAACCTTTAAAAAAACCGAAGCAAAACCTAGCAGAATTGACCCTTGTGCAATGCTGACTTTTTCTAAAAACACATTGAATGAATTGCTAAAATGGCCATCCCATTCGGGAAAGTTTCTGCAAATATGAAACAAATGCTCGCTATCAATCCTCATACCGCGGTCCATCCTCTTCACCTTGACCCCAGTGTGGGGCGGGTGTTTCAGGCTGACCATAACCTGCTGGTGTAGGAGCTCCGTAGTAGCCTTGAGCGGCTGCAGGAGTAGCCATATTCATAGCTGCGGGCGTCGGCGCACTCTCAGCGGCTCCACCCCAGCCGCCGCTCCAACCTGCAGCTGGCGTTGGCGCAGATGCAGCAGGCGTAGGTGCAGAATAGGCGCCTGGGGTCGGCGCGTTCATGGCTGCTGGTGTAGGAGCTGATAGGTTCGCGCCAGGAGTAGGGGCATCGTATGAGTTGTAATTTTGCTGGCCGCTACCGCCCCAGCTGTTGGAAGTAGTATTGCTGCTCCAATCGTTGTGCGAGCTGTTACTGTTGCCTTGATAGGCCGGCGTTTTGGAACCCCAAGCGTCACCGGAGCCATATGCAGGGGTTTTAGAACCAGAAGCAAAACCGTCCGAGCCTCCATAGGCGGGTGTTTTAGACCCAGAAGCTGCCCATGCGGGAGTTCGACTGCCTGCGCCGTAAGCTGTTCGACTACCGTCGTAGGGATTGACTGTGCGTGATCCATCATTCCAGGCCGGCGTTCGCCCTCCATCTCCGCCCGCCTTCCATGCTGGTGTACGGCCTCCATTACCAACGCCACCTGGTGCTGTAGAGGCTTAGCATTATGAATCAGTGTGGAATCATGGTACAACTTACTGCGAGCCCCCCAAGCCGGGGTACGGTCGGTAAGGGCAGCTGCCATAGGAGTGCGACTGCCCCCATCCCAGCTAGGGACGCTACCAGGAGTCGCACCGCCGTATCCTCCTCTACCTCCAGCCCCAAAGCCCCCTCTGCTACCGCCGCGTCCACCTCTGGCATCGGGGTCAATGACAGCTCCGCTAACTTTATCTCTGAAACCAAGCGCATCTCTGGGCACATTGACTGTTTTGCCCTTTGTGTGCAATTCAACACGTGCATTAGTGTCAGTGGCCTCCTTCACAATGCCTAGTAGTCCTTTGTATGGTCCACGGCGGATCGTGACTGTCTGTCCAATTGCCCGGTCTCTCCCAAATGATTTCGGCGGCTGCATGCTGCCGGAACCGGTGCCATTATTTCTTTGCAATGCGGGGTTCATGGCGGTAAGATCTGGTCCTGAAGCAGCGGCATTGACTCGTCCACCTTTCGCCGCGACAGTAGCAACGTTGGTCGTACGGACAACAAACACCCCGGCATTCTCATGCTGTTCTTGACTGTGTAGAAACAAATATGATCTGTGTATGTGAATTATTTTACCAGATTTGCCCTCTCCTCCAACTTCCTTGACGACATCATCATTTCGAATTTCTGATCCATTTCGATCAGTTGCCACAGCGAACCTTCGGCGCTCAAGCTTGTTAGAAATCTGAGATGGAAGGACTGTTCGGCTCTGTCCGTTCTGATCAAGCACAACCAACGACTCACGGTCAACCTTTGTGATGCAGGCAACTGTCGATGGATCAAGTTGGACTAGATCCCACAGGGCATACTGGCCCAGAGATCCACTGCCTCCAGAATCACTAGATTCACGCAAATCTTTGCTGAAAACAGTGATTTCGGTATTGTTCTGATCGCTAAGAAGCGTGACTCGATCCTCGACGATCTTGATGACCATTCCAACCTCATCACGAAAACGGCTTCCACCTATGACTTTGACATGATCACCTTCCTTGAAGCGTTTGCGGAGACCCTTGATTGGCACTTCAATGGTCTGGCCCTTTAATGGTCCTTCTGAGATAGCCATAGTGACGATTTCGGCCTGCACTGAAACTGCTTTACCAACAACGCCTTTTTGCTCGCCCTCATAGACCTCAATTACGTCTCCCGGAAGATATGAAGCGTTCGCCGTACTTGCTTTTAGACTCGCGGCAAGTGCCTGCAGGTCAAGGTTTTCCGTCCCATCTTCGGCTCCTGAGCTGCCGGACGTGGTGCTGATGGACGTGCGGATGCCGCTGGTCGACGGGGTGACCGCGACCCGCCGGCTGCGGGACCACGGCAACGCCACGCCGGTCCTCGCCCTCACCACCTTCGACGATGACGAGGTCCTGGCGGGGATGCTCCGGCGGCGCGCCGGCTTCATCCTCAAGGGCATCCCAGCCGAGGATCTGCAGCGCGCCGTCCGCGTCGTGGCCGAGGGCGGCGCCTGGCTCGATCCCGCCGTCACCGCCCGGGTGCTGGCCGCCTACCGCTCGGCGCCCGTGGCGACCGCCCCCGGAGGCGCCGAGCTAGCCGCCCTGACCGGACGCGAAGTGGACGTGCTGGCCCTGATCGGCAGCGGGAAGACCAACACCGAGATCGCCAGCGCGCTGTTTGTGAGTGAGGGGACGGTCAAGACGCACGTCAACCATGTCTTCGCCAAACTGGGGCTGCGCGACCGCGCCGCCGCCGTGATTTTCGCCCTCGACCACAACCTCGCCGGCCGGCCCGGTTAAGCGCTCCCGGCTGGTGCAGAGGACTGCTGTTACCGTGTGCAGATGGGCAGTGCGGTGACCGGGCAGTTCCCCGTTCCAGGAGCGCAGCTGTATACCGAGATCCGCGGTTCGGGTCCGCTGCTGCTGTTCGTCGTCGGCGGCAACGGCGATCCGGCCTGCATTCTCGGGTGTGGCGGAAAGGCTGGCCGCGAACTTCACCGTGGTCACCTACGCGCGACGCGGTTTTGCCCGCAGCCCGGTCGACGGGCCGGTCGACGACGCGAACCGGATCGCCACCGACACCGAGGACGCGGCGGCGCTGATCACCGGACATGGCGGCGGGCCGGCGTGCGTGTTCGGCAGCAGCTCAGGAGCGATCGTCACCCTCAACCTGGTCACCCGCCATCCCGATCTGTGAAGATTGCCGTCGTCCATGAACCGCCGATCCTGGAACTGCTCGACGACCCTGACGCCTGGGCCGCCCGGTTCGCCGGGGTCTTCGCGACCTATCGAACGGCCGGGCTGTGGCCCGCGATGGCGCAGTTCGGGCAGGCCGTGGGGCTTGCCGGGCGGGCCCCGCCGCCACCCTGGCGCCAGCGTGGCCCCTGAGATCGCCGCGATGCTCGCCGCGCACAGGAAAACATGACGTTCTGGATGGAGCACGAGTTCCGCCAGTACCCCGTCTATCAGCCCGACCTCGACGCGCTGGCCGCTGTCGCCGAGAAGATCGTGCCGGCCGGCGGGCGGGACTCGCGCGAGAAGGGGAACATGCCGTTCCTGCCCGTCGTCACGCTCGCCGGACGGCTCGGCCGCGACATCGCCGAGTTCCCTGGCGGCCACCTCGGCTACGCCGAGTACCCTGGCGAGTTCGCCGCTCAGCTCGGCCGGGTGCTCGGCGCGGACCAGTAAGGAACGGGCGCTGGATCACCGCCGGGAAGTTACCGGCTTGCCAGGCCGAACGGAACTGT
>CAWBPF010000041.1:0-150917 GCA_963790515.1 uncultured Alphaproteobacteria bacterium
AGGCCGTCGAAGACCTTGTGGCGGTGGGTGCGGCGGTTGTGACAGACAGCGAGCTTGGTTAAGTCGGCGAAGTAGACGCCGGTCTGCCCGCCGCTCACGCCGTGCAGCAGCATCATCAGCAGGGCAAACAGCCGCGGCATCAGGCTGATGAGCCGGTCGTAATGCGGCAGATCGCCAAAGCAGGCGCGATGCTGCTGGCCGATCCCGTAGAGGTAGAACGCCTTGAAATTCTTGCAGGGTGAAAGGTGAAACAGCACCATGATGAACAGCATCTCGGAATCCGACAGCTTGCCGAAGCGCTGCCGGGTCGTCGGCGACGGGATCAGCCGGTGCGCTTGCCAGTCTTCGAATACCTTAAAGAAGTCGTCGAGACAGCAATACAGCGCTGTGATGTCGACGGCCATTGAGGGGGTCCTCCGGATCCGACTTTGGCACTCAGTCTTCGCAAACCGATGCTGTCAAATCCTTGATCTTTTGAGAAGCCCCCTCACCCCTTATCCAAAGTTCGGGTTATCTAGTACATCGTTCTCGAATTGCCGAATTGATCAGGCGGCGAGCGGCTGCGGTTCGCGGCTGATGCCATAGGACCATTTCGGCACGAGCGGCACATCGTTGCACATCTCGATGTAGCGTTTGATCCGTTCGGTCAGTTCGTCTCTGCTGGCGACGCGGATCCGGCGCAACACCGAACGCGCCATCTTCGAGAAGACCATCTCCACCCAGTTCAGCCAGGACGCATGCGTTGGGGTGAAGACCAACTCAAAACGGCCGGGCTTGCTGTCGAGGAAGCGCTGGGTCTCACGCGAGCGGTGGGCTGAGTGATTGTCGAGCAGGATGCAGACCAACAAGCCCGCCGGATAAGCGACATCGAGTTGCCGAAGGAAGTCGACGAACTCGCGCGAGCGGTGTCGCTGGGTGACGGCATGGTGGACAAACCCGGTGACGAGGTCGACGGCTGCTGAAAGCGTGACTGTGCCTAGCCGTTTGTATTCGTGATCGCGCTGGACGGTCGTGTGCTTGCCCGGCCGGGGCGGCAAATCAGGTGCCGTGGTGGCGATCGCCTGAATGCCGGGCTTCTCATCGTAGGAGACCACAGCGACGGGCCGCTCCGCTTGCGGCAGTGCCCGCAGCATTTCCGCTGCTGCATAGACTTCCAGAACTTCGGCCTTGCGCTCGTCGAAGGCCGGGTCACGGCGTTCCAGATAATACCGCACCTTGTGGGGCTTGACTGGCTGGCGGTTCAGGATGTCGTGGACCGTACTGGCGGCGACCTCGGCCAGACAGCCATGACCCACGCCGCACCCGTGGCTGCGGGCATGGGCCGCCAATAGGCGTAACGTCCAAAGCTCGTGCGGATAACCGCGATCTTTTGGTTTGGCACAGGCCTCGCCGATCAGCCAGGTCCGCGCCGCTTCGGTAACATCCGGCTTGCGTCCCGAACGCGGCAGGTCGTCGATGGCCTTGAGCGGTCCCACGGCGGTCACCCGGCGGACGCATCGGGTGACCCGCTGGCGGTCGATGCCGAGGGTTGCCGCGATCTCGCTGGCATCGCGGCGGTCGGCAAGGTGCAGGATGATGGCCGAGCGCTCGACATGGTGCGCCGGGGCAGTGCGCGAGCGGGCGAGCGCGGCCAGGCTGAAACGGGCTTCTTCAGTCAGGGACAGCGCCATCGTAGTGGCTTTGCGCGGCATAAAGCGTCTTCCGGGATGGTAACCAAACGCTGTTGGATGGCGCGGCATCCGTGGTCAGGTCAACACGGCTCGAAATGCGGCTCGCTTTCGATCAGGTGCAGGGCTTCGGCCAGCGACTGGCGCTGGAACAGACAAAACCACTCGCCGGTGTGGCGGTGCCAGGAGAGGTCGAAGCAATCGCGACTGACGTATTCCAGGCGGGCGAACGGGGCTTCGAATTCCGGCTCGTATGGACGCGGATCGTCGGAGCGGTAGCGGGTGATGAACCGATACTTGTTGCCATGCCATTTGCCGGCGATGGCAACGGGGTAGTTAAACGCCGTGGGGCGGATCTCCGGCAGAAACCGCGGCCTCAGCACTTCGGCAATGAATTTCTCGCACGCGGCGATGATGGCCACTTTCTCAGCCTGGGGCGGTTTGTTTCCGGCCCGTCCGCCGACATAGACCCATCTGCCCCGCGCCAAAGCCCCACTCCCTGAAAATCTCTCTCGGTTGGTTCTATCCACCACCTCCGCCAGTCGCAATTTCCGGGCACCCGCTCACAGGCCGATTATGATCGGCAATTCGGAATCGATGTACTAGGTGATGTCGGCTACCCAAAGGCGGTTTGGCGCATCGGCGGTGAAGTTACGATCCACTAGTATCTCGTCACAGTGGTTTTGACGGTTTGAGCGTGGCCAGGATTTAGCTCGGGCAACGCGGATCGGTCGAGCAGGACAACAATACTTCGAGGCACGCCGGGCTGGCGTGAGATCAGCCCCGCCGTCTCGAGGTTGAGCGCCATCTGATGCACAGACGGTGGTGTCGCCCGGAAGAACCGCATCATGTCAGCCTCCGCCGGGGGGCGCCCGTTCACCAACGTATAGGCGTGGATAAATGCCAGATGTTGGCCCTGCCTAGGGGTGACATCTGGTCGCGAATCAGCGGCGCGATTCATCGTTGTCCTCGACAGCGGGCATCAGCAATAAACATACGGTACCGGGTCGAGTTGAACGAGACGGAACACGCCGAACTGACGGCGCTGCTCAACGGTGGTAAACATGCGGCACGCAAAATCAAACGCGCCCAAATCTTGCTGGCCGCCGACATCGGCGTCGGCGACGACGTGATCGCCAGCAGCCTCTCGGTCAGCGGATCGACGGTCTACCGAACTAAACGGCGGTTTGTGGAAGGCAGCCTCGAACTGGCTCTGAGCGAGGAGCCCCGTCCAGGGGCAAGTCGCAAACTGTCCGGCAGGGAGACGGCGTTGCTGGTGGCAACCGCCTGCTCCAACCCGCCTGAGGGACGCAAGCGATGGACGCTGGATCTGCTGGCCGGTGCGATGGTCCGACTGACCGAGCATGAGGACCTGTCACGCGAGACGGTGCGCCGACGTCTCGCCGAGGAGGATCTGAAGCCGTGGCGGCGGGATATGTGGTGCATTCCGCAGGTCGATGGCACCTACGTCGCACGAATGGAGGACGTGCTTGATCGCTATGCCGAAGAGGCTGATCCGAAGCGCCCGGTGGTTTGCTTTGATGAGCGCCCGACGCAGTTGATCGGCGAGGTGCGCGAACCGATCCCCGCTCCAGCGAACAGGATCGTCCTGACGTCGTCCGCCGACGCAAACTGCGGAAGCAGCATCAGCACAAGGTTGATCCGGCACGCTTGGTTTTCATTGATGAGACCTGGGTCAAAACGAACATGACCCGCACGCACGGGCGATCTGCGGTAGGACAGCGCCTGGTGGACAAAGTGCCGCATGGCCACTGGAAGACCTTGACGTTCGTCGCGGCGCTCCGGTGCGACGCGATCACAGCGCCCTGCGTGTTGGATCGACCGATCAACGCCCGCAGCTTCCTGGCATACGTCACCCATTTTCTGGTGCCGACACTGCGGCCCGGTGACGTGGTCATCATGGACAACCTGAGCAGCCACAAGAGCCGCCAGATCCGTCAAGCCATCCGCGCCGCCGGTGCGTTGCTGCTGTTCCTGCCCGCCTACAGTCCGGACCTCAACCCAATCGAGCAGGTTTTCGCGAAGATCAAGACGCTGCTGCGCAAAGCCGACGCTCGAACCGTCGACGCTGTCAACAACGCCATCGGGGATTTACTCGATAAATTCCCACCAGAGGAGTGTGCCAACTACTTCAAGGAAGCAGGTTATCGGTCAACCTAAAGCTATCGTGCTCTAGTACTACAGCCGGGTTTTTTCGTTTATATCCCTGTGTTCTCTGGAACCAATGGACACGTCGCGCGCGCTGCTGATGGCGTCGTCGCCAGGTTGACCAGCGCAGTGCGGCGGTGGGTTCGCGGGCGCCCTGGCCGAACCTGAGCCAAAGCAGCCGGCGAACCTCCGGCACCGTCATCGGCAGCAGCTCCGCGGCCAGGTCTGCCGGGTCCTGACCCCCCGATGGCGCCCTTACGGACGGCACTGAGATAAGCCAGGGCAAACATCGCCAGGGTGATATGACGGTGCCAGCCGACCCAGGATCGGACCTCATACTGGTCAAGCCCGACCTCGCCCTTGGCCTGCTCGAACAGGCTTTCGATGCTCCAGCGGGTGCCGGCCACCCGCACCAGCTCATCCAGTGGGGTGGCCTCGGGGGCATGGGTCAGGTAGAAGGTCACGTCTTGCGGCCTGGCGATCGAGCGGCGCAGCAGCAGCGCGCAGCGAAACCCTGCCGCTCCGCCGCGATGTTCCAGCCGCGCCCAGTCGTAGAGCCGTGGTCCCTTAGCCCCATCGCCGGCGCTCAACCGCTGCCAGGCCGCGGCCGGCAGGTGCTTGATCCGTTCGCACACGGAGCGCAAACCCAGCCGTTGGGCAGAGGTGACCGTCAGCACATAACCCCGCCGGTGCCGCTCCGCCCAGCGGCGGAGCGCCCGGTCCGCGCCGTAGACGCGGTCGCCGGTGATCCAGGCAAACAACAGACCCGCGGCCTCGGCCCGTTCCAGCATGGCGAGGCCTTGCTTGGGCTTGGTGGTGAATTTGACCGTCTCCGGAATGCCGGCTTGCTGGCGGCGTGGCGTACGGAAGGTCCACTCCCGCGGCAGATACAGCGCGCGGTCAACCAGCGCCTGGCCATGACGGCTGACATACCCCAGGAACACGCCGATCTGTCGGTTCTCGATGCGTCCGGCGGTGCCCGAGTATTGCCGCTTCACGCCCGCGCTCTTGTCACCCTTCTTGAGAAAGCCAGTTTCATCCAGCACCAACACCGCCGAGGGATCGGCGAACTGCGCGTGCACATAGGCTTGCAGGTCATCCCTGACCGCGTCCGCATCCCACTGCACGCGTGAGAGAAACTCTTGCACCCCGTCCGGCGTGGCATCGCCGGCCGCCTCGGCCAGTTGCCAGCCGTTCTTGCGCTCCACCGGCGCCAGCAGCCCACGCAGGTAGGCCACCGCTCGACGGCGCGGCTCAGCGCGCGTGAAACGCGGCGCAATCCGATCGCCTACTTGGTCGAGACCCGCCGCCCAATCTTCAATTTCTGATGCTGTCGTCATACGGTGTCTCCTCACGACACTGGTAACGCACAAACCCGGCTGTAGTACCTAGGCTCTGACTCGTCCGAGCCGACGGGGATTCCCAGCACCTGCAAAGTAACGATTCGCTTGGCGCCTTGCGGCGCTGAGCCGCTTTGGGGGTATGATGACAGCAGCGGTAAGGATCAGCCGAACAGAGCATACAGCGGCTGAGTTGCGTGTGCTTGCGACCAAGAGCCGAGAGCCCGCACAGAGCCGGCGTTTGCTGGCACTTGCGATAGTGCTGGACGGTGGCACACGGCTTGAGGCGGCGCGGCAAACGGGGATGGATCGTCAGACCCTGCGTGACTGGGTGCATCGCTGCAACGAGACCGGCCTCGACGGCTTGGTGTCGCGCAAGGCCCCCGGAGCCGCACCGAAATTGAGCAAGGCGCAGATGGCGGAGCTGCACGAGCTGGTGATTGCCGGCCCCGACCCCGAGATCCACAAGGTCATCCGCTGGCGCTGCGTTGATCTGCGCACAGAAGTGGCCCGGCGTTTTGCCGTCACTGTGCCCGAGCGCACCATCGGCAAATGGCTGCGCAAGTTGAAGCTTACCCGGCTTCAGCCGCGCCCGCATCATCCGAAGGCGGATGCGGCGGCGCAGGAGGCTTTTAAAAAAACTTCAGTGCGCGCCTGATGGAAGCCCTGCTCGGCACCACCGCGGCCACGCCGGTCGAGATCTGGTTTCAGATGCTATGGGGCAAGACACTGGCCGGGATGATTGGCAAGACTGGCAGCGTCCGCAATCTGATCAGGGAGCCTGCCGCCGTGTCATCCAAGACCACCATCTATGTCGCCATCGAACTCAGCGCTTCATCGTGGCTCGTGGCAGCGCGTCTGCCAGACTTCAAGAAGGTGCGGATTGACCGCTTGGAAAGCGGCGACACGATGGGGCTGCTCAAAATCATCACCGACCTTCGCTCACAAGTCTCGACAAAGCTCGGCATGACCGCCGATCTGGCCTGCTGCTTCGAGGCCGGACGCGATGGATTTTGGCTGCATCGATGGCTGACAGCAAACGCGGTGGCAGCCTACGTGCTAGAGCCCACCAGCATCCTTGTGAACCGACGCGCCCGGCGCGCCAAGACGGACCGGCTTGACGCGGAGGGCATGCTGCGCGTGCTGGCCAACTGGCTGGATGGCGATCGTAAGGTTTGCAGCATGGTCGTTGTGCCGACCCCGGAGGAGGAGGACGCCAAGCGCCCGCACCGCGAGCGCGAGCACCTCGTGCAGGATAAGCAGCGCATTGAGAACAGGATCGAGGCGTTGCTGTTTACCCAGGGCATCCGGGGACGACCCTCGTTGCGGTCTTGGGCGCGCGATGTGGCAGAGCTGCGAACCGGGGATGGGCGTGCTCTTCAGCCAAAGCTGCTGGCTGAACTCGATCGTCTCCGGCGCCGGCTGGTTTTCGTCCTGGAGCTGATCCGTGAACTGGAAGCCGACCGCGCCGGCGCCTTAGAAGCGGCCAAGGCAGACGATGCGATCGCCGGCAAGATCGTCGCTCTGCAAGGCATCCGTGGGATCGACGACAACTTTGCCGCGGTGCTGACCCGGGAGGTGTTCTATCGCTCTTTCGCCAACCGACGTCAGCTCGCCAGCTACGTCAGCATCACCCCCATGCCTTATCAGAGCGGCGGGATGGATCGCGACCGCAGCATCAGCCGAGCGGGCAATCGGCGGGCACGCACGACGATGATCCAACTGGCCTGGCTCTGGCTGCGCTATCAGCCTGACTGTGCCCTGGCGAGTTGGTTTCGTGAGCGTGTCGGCACACTGCAAGGGCGCACGCGGCGGATCTCGATCGTGGCGACGGCGCGAAAGCTGCTGATCGCCCTGTGGCGCTACGTGGAGACCGGGGTCGTGCCGGAAGGCGTCGTGCTCAGGGCCAACCAGGCAGCCGCGACTTAATCTGACAAGATTGCCGCCGGCGGCAAGCCGCCAACGGTGATACGGGGAGCGCGACCGTCTTCTTCTTTGGTCGTCTTTGGCGACCGCGTTTCAGGTGGGTCGCGTCTCGTCGGGGCACAGCCTCGTGCAAGAGGCATTAGGGTGCGGGACGCTTGCGCGACCCGACCGCATGTAAGGTGACGCAGCATGCGCTGTGGTGCAGACACCCCCGAACCCAAGGACTGGATCAACTGTAAACGTAGGCACTCGAGTTGACGGACGAGGTCCGAAGAAGTTGCAACATCGACGCCCTTACGATTGTCCGTTCGCCGGTCGCCAGCCTCAAGGCCGCCGCCTATGGCGGCCCACTACGCGGCTTCGGGCCTTGACCCCGACGCCCGCCGAACAGTTCGGCTCTGGGTGCGATCGACGGTAAGGAGTGCTGAACATGGCGTGACCAATCAGACAATGCCGGTATGATCGAGACCAAATTTTTACAGAAAACGTCATGATAAAGCTGCGGAGGCGCTATCGCGGAAGCTGTTGACAGCCGAACCCTCATGTAAGGACGAGGCCCGCGTCGGGCAGAAGGGCACCCATAGCTATGTTTGGGCTGAAATCGGCTCGCGCCCGCCGATGGTGCGGGACAATCGTCATGACGCTGTCTACCTGTTCGGCGCGATCTGCCCGGCCCGCGGGGTGGGTGCGGCGATGATCACGCCCGCCGCCAATACCGAATGCATGAACCTGCACCTTGCCGAGATCAGTACGCAGATCACCCCTGGCGCCGTCGCTGCGCTGATCTGTGACCGCGCCGGATGGCATCAGTCCGCAGACAAACTTAAAGTCCCAGACAACATCGTCATGGTCGAACTGCCGCCTTATGCCTCGGAGCTGAACCCGATGGAGAACGTATGGGCCTACCTGCGCGCCAACAAGCTGTGCGCCCGTGTGTGGGATAGCTACGAAGCCATCCAGCAAGCCTGCCTCGACGCCTGGAAGTTCCTGGTCGACGACCCAGACCGTATCCGCTCCATCGGCACGCGGGACTGGGCAACGGTCAATGTCTAGGGCCCTTGGTATAATACCTGGACTACCTCAGCCGCTTCTACCGTTATCAGAAAGGCATCCCCAGTCATGACACGCTGCGCGATGTTTTCGCCGCCCGTGATCCCGAGTTGTATAAAGCCTGTTTCATGGCCTGGATCGATGGCCTGCGCGACGATGATCCCGACATTATCGCCATCGATGGGAAGACCTCCTGGCGCAGTCAAGACATACGGAAGGGCCGCAACCCCTGCACCTCGTCTCCGCCTAGGCGACGGTGGCCAAGGTTCCGTCGGCGCAACCGATGGAATGCCAGCGGAGGGAGCCCAGCAACGGATCGTTCTGGGGCAGCACGCGACCAAGGAGGCATCGAATTGAGATCACGGCAATTCCATTGTTGATCGAGCATCTCGATCTGAAAGGCGCCCTGATCACAATGGACGCAATGGGGACCTAGACGGACATCGCACGGGCGATCCGTAACGGCGGTGGCGATTATTGCATGGCGTTGAAAAAGAACTGGCCCTTGGTGCACGCCGACGTCGAGCAACTGTTCAACGAACCGCGGGATGATGTGGCATTTGAAACGGTTGAGATGGTCGATCTGGCCGGCGCACGGATCGAAACCTGCCGCCATACGGTCTGCCACGAGGTCGACTGGGTGACGGCGAACAGGCATTATCCGGGTGAGCCGGTGTTCCTTGACCTCGCCATGATCGGGCGTCTCGAAACCGAGGTTGAGCGAGGTGACAAGATCGAACGCGAGACGCGGTATTATGTGTGCTCGGTTGCTCTTCTAGCTGTGACCTTCGCGCGCGCCGTGCGGGCGCATTGAGGTGTGGAAAACCGGCTCCACTGGATGTTGGACGTGGTCTTTCGTGAAGATCTGCCACACTTCCGAAGCGGCGATGGGCCGCAAAACTTGACCATCGTCCGCCATACCGCGCTCAATCTGCTGTCCCGGGCAAACCAATGGTCAGCCTGAAACGGCGGAAACGGGCCGGTTGGAATGTGGATTATCAGGAAACCCTGATCCAGCAGACCGCCTACAGTTCAAGCGATTCGCCTGCTACTAGAACAAACCGGATTGCCGCAAATTCCGAATAGACCTATGGTCGGCTCAACTGAAAACAAGCCAGGGCGCCGGAAGCCACTTGGCATGTATGGCTCAGGACGATCTAAGTGATCTACCTGAGCCGGAGGAAAGGAGCCCGACTTGCAGCCGACCGACATCGAGGATCCCGACTACTTCCACAAAGTCGTCGACTGCCAGTGGGCGTGTCCGGCACATACTCCCGTGCCGGAGTATATACGGCTAATTGCTGCTGGGCGTTATGCGGACGCTTTCATGATCAATTGGAATTCAAACGTGTTCCCGGGAATTCTCGGTAGAACATGCGATCGCCCGTGTGAACCCGCATGCCGACGCGGCCGAGTGGAGGAAGAACCCGTCGCCATATGCCGGCTCAAGCGGGTTGCGGCTGACTACAAGGGTGATGTTAGTGATCGCATGCCCCACGCACCGACAACACGCAACACCAAAATGATTGCCCTGGTTGGCGCCGGACCCGCAGCACTTACTGTGGCGCGAGATTTGGCGCCCCTAGGCTATAACCTCGTGATATACGACAGTGACCCCCGAGCTGGCGGAATGATACGCAGCCAAATTCCTAAATTTCGCCTGCCAGAAGAGGTAATTGATGAAGAAGTTGGTTTTATAACCGCTATGGGGCCGGAGTTGAGGTTGGGCCAACGCGTGGACAGCCTGAAAAAACTACTGGACGAAGGCTATGACGCTGTATTCGTTGGTTCTGGCGCGCCACGCGGTCGCGACCTGGATTTGCCGGGCCGCCGGGAAGCAGCATCTCAGATCCACATTGGCATTGACTGGCTGTCGTCAGTGTCCTTCGGGCATATCAGTACAATTGGCAGGCGCGTGATTGTACTTGGCGGTGGCAATACCGCGATGGATTGCTGCCGGTCGTCGCGTCGTCTGGGTGGGGAGGACGTGAAGGTCATTGTCCGCTCGGGCTTTGAGGAAATGAAAGCCTCTCCTTGGGAGAAGGAAGACGCTATCGGTGAGGACATTCCGATTTTGAACTTTCTCGTTCCAAAAGAATTCAAACACGACAATGGCCGCCTATACGGCATGACTTTCGAGAAAGTACACGCAGAATACGATGTCCGAGGTAGGCGCACGCTAGTGCCGACGGGCGAACCTGATCATTTCTTTGAATGCGACGATGTTCTTGTCGCGGTCGGGCAGGAAAACGCATTCCCCTGGATCGAACGTGATATGGGCCTATCTTTCGACGATCGAGACATGCCCGTAGTGAACGAATTTACCTTTCAGTCAACTGAGCCAAGGGTATTTTTCGGCGGCGATGCAGCATTTGGCCCCAAGAACATAATATGGGCGGTGGCGCATGGCCACCAGGCGGCGATCTCGATCCATCAATTCTGTCAGGGTGCTGATGTCAATGTTCGTCCGCCGCCGATGGTGACACTGGCAAGTCAGAAAATGGGCATTCATGAATGGAGCTATGATAACGGCGTTTCTCTCGATCTGCGCTTTAAGGTCCCACATCGCGACAAATTGCAGGCGCTTAAGGACATCAAATCAGAGGTTGAGCTCGGCTTCGATGACAAGCTAGCATTCGCAGAGGCGCAACGTTGTTTGAATTGTGACGTGCAGACCATATTCTCAGACAAATTGTGCATCGAATGTGATGCGTGCGTCGATATTTGCCCAGTCGATTGCATTACTTTCACAGACAATGGCGATGAGTCCGAATTACGCGCACGGCTTATGGCACCAGCGCACAATCTTGAGCAGGCATTGTATTTGTCAAACACACTGAAAACCGGGCGCATTATGGTCAAGGATGAGGATGTGTGCCTGCATTGCGGCCTATGCGCCGAACGTTGTCCGACCGGCGCATGGGATATGGAACGTTTCTTGATCGACGTCGCTCAGGCGGGGAATGTATGCTGCAGCAAATAGACCGTGTGAAAGGTCTCCAACGGATAAACGATTTTGTCGTCAAATTCGCCAACGTGAATGGGTCCGGATCAGCCAGCGCAAACGCGTTGTTCGCCAAGGCGGTCTTGCGAATGGGCGTAACCGCAACTCCACGCAACATCTTTCCATCCAACATCCAGGGATTGCCGACGTGGTATGAGGTTCGGATCTCTGAAGCTGGCCACTTGGCTGCGCGCGGGGGCGGCGTCGACCTGATGGTGGCGATGAACCCCCAGACCTGGGATCAGGACGTGAGGTCGCTAGAACCCGGCGGATATCTTTTTTATGACAACACTAAACCGCTGCCGCCTGAGAAATTCCGCCGCGATATCAACATTTTGGGTGTACCCCTGACCCAGATGACGAACAAGGCCTACACCGACTCTCGTCAGCGTCAATTGTTTAAGAACATTGTCGGACTTGGTGCTCTTTCCGCGCTGATCGACATGGATACCGATGTTATCGAGCAATTGCTGGGCGAACAATTCAAGGGACGCGACAAGCTGATTACGGCGAACGTGCAGGCACTGCATATGGGTCGTGACTGGGTGAAGCAAAACATGAACTGCCCGATTGGGCTTTCTTTGCGGCATGCGGATACCGTTGGCGATCGTATATTCATTGATGGCAACAGTGCTGCCGCTTTGGGTGCTGTCTTCGGGGGGGCGACCGTTTGCGCCTGGTATCCAATCACCCCATCCTCATCGCTGGCCGAAGCTTTCACACGCTACTGCAGCCGAATGCGAACCGATAAAGCGACGGGTAAGAACAACTTCGCCATTGTGCAGGCAGAAGACGAGTTGGCATCGATCGGAATTGTGATCGGAGCCGCTTGGAACGGTGCCCGGTCCTTTACCACCACCTCTGGACCCGGAATCTCCTTGATGCAGGAGTTTTTTGGGCTTGCTTATTTCGCCGAAATTCCAGCAGTTATCTTCGATGTGCAGCGTGCGGGACCGTCCACCGGCATGCCGACGCGAACGCAGCAAACCGATATAACCGCTTGCGCATATGCATCACACGGCGACACCAAGCATGTTCTGTTGATTCCAGAAGATCCATACGAATGCTTCGAATTTGGTGCACTAGCTTTTGACTTGGCAGACCGGCTACAAACCCCGATTTTTGTTATGCTCGACCTCGAAATCGGCATGAATGATCGCCTGACGAAGCCGTTCCAGTGGGACGACAGCCGTCGCATGGACCGTGGTAAAGTTATGACGGCCGAGGATCTAGACGCCGGTAAGCTTTTCGGTCGCTACCTAGATGTCGATGGTGACGGAATAACCTATCGCACATTGCCAGGGACGCACCCGAGTAAGGGCGCGTTCTTCACACGAGGCACATCTAAAGACCGAATGGCTCGGTATTCCGAGGAGGGCGCTGATTATCAAGAGAATATGGAGCGGCTGCTGAAAAAGCATAATACCGCTCGCTCACTCGTACCTGTGGCGATCGCTCAAAAAGCAGATCGACCAACGCGAACTCGGTGCACTCTATTACGGCTCCACAAGCCCAGCGATTTCGGAAGCTGATCTACTGTTGCGCAATCTAGATATTCATTTAGATCTTTTGCGGGTCCGAGCCTTTCCGTTTGGTCAGGAAGTTGCGTCGTTCATCGACGAACATGACTATGTCTTCGTTGTCGAGCAAAATCGAGATGGTCAGTTGCGGTCATTACTCATCAATGAACTGGAAATCGACCCAAGAAAGCTAGGCAAAGTTGTGCACTATGACGGCACACCGATAAGCGCGCGCTTCATTTCTGACGCGATCGCCACCAGTATCGAAAAGAGCGTGCAATGACCTATATTGCCAAGCCAAAGCTGCACCATCCTGAACTACACAAAAATAGTCTCGGCTATACGAGACGAGACTATGAGGGCGCGATTTCAACCCTTTGTGCGGGCTGCGGACATGATTCGATTAGCGCTGCGATCGTGCGGGCCTGCTTCGAACTGGAACTTCCGCCACACCGAATTGCTAAACTGTCGGGAATTGGATGTTCGTCAAAGACTCCAACCTATTTTCTGGGCGCGTCGCACGGTTTTAACTCGGTCCATGGACGGATGCCGTCGGTGTTAACCGGTGCCAATTTGGCGAACCGAGACTTGATCTATCTAGGCGTGTCTGGCGACGGCGACAGTGCGTCAATTGGCTTGGGCCAATTCGCACACTGCATGCGCCGTGGCGTAAATATGGTCTATATCGTTGAAAATAATGGTGTTTATGGGCTGACGAAGGGGCAGTTCTCAGCAACATCCGACAAGGGAGCCAAATCCAAGCGCGGCATGGTCAACAGCGACGAAGCGATCGATTTAGTTGGCATGGCGTTACAACTTGGCGCGACGTTCGTAGCGCGCAGCTTCTCCGGAGATAAGGCACAACTCGTGCCGCTGATCGAAGCAGCTCTTAAGCATGAGGGTGCGGCCTTTATCGACTGCCTGTCTCCTTGTGTTGCATTCAACAATCACGAAGGCTCAACTAAAAGCTTTGACTATGTCCGTGAGCACAATGCTGCCGTTAATTATCTTGATGTGATCGGCATGAAACAGGAAATCACGGTCGATTATCCACCCGGATCGGTGGAAATTGTTACACAACATGACGGTTCGGTTCTGCGGTTGCGCAAGCTGCATACCGATTATGATATGCATGATCGGGTGGCGGCACTGACATACATGCAAGAGCGTCATGCTGCTGGTGAGATCGTGACGGGCCTGCTGTATGTCGACCCAAATCCACATGACCTACACCGACATCTGAAGACATCGAATAAGCCTTTGAATAGCCTGCAGGAAGAAGCGCTAGTGCCAGGCGCAGCGGCACTCGTAAAGATTAATGCGACGTTGCGGTGAGCTAGCACTAGCTGTCGTTGCCAAGGAGGTTGTCCCATCCGGTCGCTGATTTTGCTTGCGTTGCGGTGATCGGCATCAAGCCCAAGCCGCCTTCGGCGGTCGCGTCGCGAGGCTTGACCCCGGCCGCCGCAACGAAGCGAGGCTCGGGATCGGATGTGGCGGTAACTGTGGTCATCATCTCGATCTGCGCACGCGGGGTCGCGAGCCAGGCCAGAGGCGACTTGCCGCCCAGTGCCGAGTGCGGCCGAATGCTGTTATACTCGGTGATCCAGGGCAGCATCGCCGCCGCCCGGTCGAGCGAGGTGCGGAACGGCTGCGCATAGGCCCATTCGCGAAGGCTGGTCTGAATGAAACGCTCGGCCTTGCCGTTGGTGCGCGGCGTGTAGGGCCGCGTGCGCTTGTGCTTGATGCCGCGCGCGGTGAGCAGATCGCGGAAGGCGAAGCTTCTGTAAGCCGAACCGTTGTCGCTCATGATGCGCTCGACCGTCACCCGGTGACCGGCAAACCAGTCGACAGCGCGGGCGGTAAAGCCGATGGCGCTTTCCTTGCGCTCGTCGGGAAGCAGTTCCGTATAGGCCAGTCGCGAGGCGTCATCGACCGCGACATGCACATAGTCCCAGCCGGTGCCGCGCTTGTTGCTCTGACCCGTTCGATCGCCGGTGATGCGATGGCCGATGCCGTCGATGCGGCCCAGCTTCTTGATGTCGATGTGGATCAGTTCGCCGGGCTTTTCCCGCTCATAGCGGATGATCTTTGGCCGTGGATCAAGCGCCGACACGCGGCCCAACCCGCGGCGGCGCAGCGCCACACCGACGGTCGAGACGGGGCGATGCAGGCGACGCGCTATGGCGGGCCCAGACAGGCGTTGGCGACGCAGTTGTTCGACCTCATTTTCGATCGCGTCGGCCAGCCGATTGGGGCTGTGGTGCGGCCTTGATGGGCGATCGACCAAGCCAGCAGCGCCCTCGGCGGCATACCGCTCACGCCACTTGCGCACCGTCTTCGCTGTCACGCCCTGGGCTGTCGCCACCGAGGCGACCGGCCAGCCCTGGGCCAGTCGTTCGACGATGAGCATTCGACTGAGTTGCGTGGTTCGGGCATTCTTATGGATGTCCATCCGGGGCTCCAGGAGTGCGGTTGTTGGCGTGGTAACCACAGCCTTAACCTTCGGTCCCGGAGGGACAACCTCCATAGCAGCTACAGCTAGAGCGGTGTTACCTCTGGTAGGAGGTAATCCAACATGGTGACACAAACAGATGTGCAAGCCTGGGCCGACGGCCTCGACGGGGTTGTGGATCGGGTCGCACTACGGTTTGGTCGAGCCGCGGCGCCGGGTGGGAGCCTATCTACCGGGCTTGCTGGCCCCGGTGGAGTGCAAGAACGCGGAACGTGTCGACCGACTTTGAGACAGCGGTCACAAAGGTGGGCCCCATTCTCTGGTCAGGAATCCGGGTGAGTTGAGAGAGAGTCCCGCCAGTTCCAATCCCCCCGACCCGAGTGCTCAGGGGATGCGCACATTTGACTTGGCGTGGAGGGTTGCGGCGATTGTGAAACCGGCGATCATGAATGTGAATTATTCCCATCCTGCTCTCATCGTCTTGGGACGTAAGCATTGCCCGGCCCCCACATGGCTCTCCCAGGGTTGAGTATGATTGACTGCTCCTATGGACACGGACACGACCCTGTCCGAGACGGCGGTATCGGTAACGAGTGCTCGTAAGAGCAGTTGTAAAGACGCTCCGCCGATGGAGTGCGCCCCTGCGGGTGGACAAAATCAAGCTGGCGTTTTAACCGTCTGCCGGGCGTGTTGATCCTCAAACTGACTTGGACTTAGAGCACGCTAGCCTGAGGTTGACTTGCTTGTGAGGTGGCAGCGGGTCCGAAGTTTGATTCAAGATGCTGGCTGGACTGGAGGCCAGCATCGATGGGCCGTCCCCCTATTCTCTGGATCTGCACGAACGCGTTGTCACTGCAATTGCAACTGGCATGAGTGGGCAAAAAGCTGCGCAACACTTCAGCATCGGTGGATCATCGGCGCTACGCTGGGCCAGACGGGTGCGCGAGACCGGCAGCCCGAAGTCGAAGCCGATGGGAGGAACGCGGCCGTTCGTGCTGGAGGCTCACCGCGGTTGGATTGCGGCCCGATTGGCCGAGAAACCCGATCTGACGCTGCGCGCGCTGACGGCGGAACTGAAGGCGCGTGGTGCCAAAGGCAGTTTGTTCGCGGTCTGGAGTATCGTTGCCAATGCCGGGCTCAGCTCTAAAAAAGCCTGCACGCCAGCGAGCAAGATCGCCCCGACGTAGCGCGTCGACGCCAGCAGTGGAAACAACACCAGGACAAGATTGACCCAAAGTGTCTGGTCTTCATCGACGAGACCTGGGTGAAGACCAATATAACCCGCACGCACGGACGCTGTCCCCGAGGGCAGCGGCCGGTCGCCAAGGTGCCATATGGGCACTGGAAGACATTGACCTTCGTTGCCGCGTTGCGCTGCGACGGCATCGTTGCACCGTGCGTGCTGAGGCAACCTGTCAACGCCATCAGCTCTCTCGCCTGTGTCGCACAGATCGTAAGCGTCCGGTGATCCCCGCCTTGCTTTGATCGCGGCAGGCATGCCGAAGGTGGCGACCTTAAAGTCCACTGTAAGGTCGACCTTAAAGCGATGTCGCACAGCACGATCGAGATTATCGGTGCCCGCGAACGGCGGCGACGCTGGAGTGTGGAAGAGAAACTGCGGATCGTTGCCGAGACACATGAGCTTGGGGCCAGTGTTCGGACGGTGGCGGCACGCCATGACGTCTATCCCAATTTGCTGCGCACCTGGCGGCGCCATGTCCGCGACGGCCGCCTGACATCGCCGCCACCGGCGCGCTTCGTGCCGGTCCGCGTCACCGACGCTACGCCGATGGCAGCGACACCATCGCCACCCGTCAATGACCGATCCACAGCGGAGACGATCGAGATCGTATTGCCGGACGGCAGCCGTCTACGGGTCGGCAATGACGTCAGCCTGGTGGCCCTGCGCCGTGTCATAACGGCATTGCGCGGATGATCGCGCCGCCGCCGAATGTGCGTGTGTGGCTGGCGTGCGGCCATACCGATATGCGCAAGGGCTTCGATAGCCTGGCCGCGCTGGCCCAGGGGCAACTCGGACAGGATCCGTTCAGCGGACAGTTGTTCGTGTTCCGCGGCCGCCGTGGCGACTTGGTCAAGGTGCTGTGCTGGGACGGACAAGGCTTGTGCGTGCCTTGTTCATGATGCCTCTTCCCAGCAGGTTCGATACGCAGCTGTTTTATCGTGTTCGGGCTGATCATGGCGTTTGCCTGGATGGCAGGCGACCACCGGTACCACGCTGGCGCAACAGCTTCTGGACGTCGGAGAGCCGTATCAGCCAAAGGCTACGCTCGGCTGCTTCAACCCGACGCGCAGGCAGACGCTGCTTGTAAATCCAGCAATAGATCGTGCTCTCGGGTATGTTAAGACGGGCAGCAATTTCCACCACGGTGAACTCATCCTCGTTGCGCTCGATAAGGGTGCTGGGGCGGACCATTCGGCTGGGTGCCAGGCCCATTCGGGTCATCAGGCCCCGAATGCTGCCCTCTGCAAACCCCTTGCCGTGAGCAGAGCGCCAGCCCTCCGCATTCAGGGTCCGGCTGATCGCTGGTGCGCGTGCGCCGTCCCGATGCAGCTCGCGGATGCGTTCGAGCAGTTCGCCATGGCGCGCCAGTTGGTTGGTACGTCGGTACTGTGCGAACCAGAGCATGCCGGGTGCGCCGTCCCCCTGACCAGACGCATGTGACTTCGGCGTTCTCCGATGTGCCTTGTACGCTGACCTCGACCCGCTCCAGCAATAGCCGAACGATCTCCTTACGCTCAGCAGCCGTGGTGCTGTCCGCATGCCACACTGGCGGCAGATCCTCCGCCAGTCGTCGGATCGCTGCGCAGTCGGCAGGTGATAATCTGATTGGTTTGCTGGAGAGGAAGCGGGCGTGCTCCTGTTGCAGCTTGGCTTCGGCCGCGAGCGCCGCCTCCCAGCGTTGTTCTAAAGTTCGCACTACCAGCCGGTTCTCCGGCTCGACGGCATTGTATTGCCGTTCGGCGCGTTCGACTTCGTAGCGCGCCTGTTCAAGTCGTTGCGCCCAATGGCGCTGGCGTTGCGCACGCTCCAGTTCGACATCTTCAGCCAGTTGCAGGCTGACCTCGATGGCCGAGGGACGCAGCACCTCCAGCACCAGGTCCGTAATGAGCGCATCGAGCGACCGGCCCGCCAGTGCCTGGCAGTGCGGCGCGCCGTAGTTGATCTGATGACGGGTGCAGTCATAGCGCAGATCACGGCCATTGTTGCGATAGCAGGTGACCATCCGGCTGCCACAACGACCACAATATAGCACACCGGCGAGCAGGGAGGGGCCGCCGCGCGGGACACCTTTGTGCTTGCTTCGGTTGGCCATCAGCCGCTGCTGGTTCTCTTCGTAGGTCGTCCAGGTGATGTAGGCCGGCCAGCGGTCTCGCAGCAGCACCTGCCAATCCTCCGGGTTGCGGCTGGGCGAGCATGCGCCGCTCCGGCGTGCCGGATGGCTCGGTGCCCTGTGTCGTCGTCCGAACACATAGGCCCCAGCGTAAACCGGGTTGGTGAGCATACCCAGAATGGCCGAACGATGCGGCGGCTGCCAAACAACTTCGCCTGTCAACGGCCCACTACGGGCGCGATCGGGCAAGGCGATGTCATGATCGACCAGGTAACGCATGACACCATGCACACTGCCGCGGCGTTCGAAGACGTCAAAAACAAGCCGGATGGTATCATGCACGCGTTCATCAGGATCGATGCAGACCTCACCGGATGGACGCTTCAGGTAACCGCGGGGCATGTTGAACCCAAGCTCACCACGTTCGGCCTTGTTCCAGCGCCCCTGGTTGAGCCGGGCACGCATGATGTGCAACTCAGCTTCACTCATCGTGCCCTTCAGCCCGAGCAGCAGCCGGTCGTTGTAAAAGGCCGGATCATAGACGCCGTCGCTGTCGGCGATCAGCGTACCGGCCAGCGCGCAAATCTCCAGCAACTGGTACCAGTCGCGACACGAGCGAGCCAGGCGCGAGACCTCGAAGCCGAGAACCAGGCCAACATGACCAAGGCCCACTTCGGCCACCAGACGCTGGAAGCCGAAGCGGCCTTCAACCGACGCGCCGGAACAGCCAAGATCATCGTCGATGACGGAGATGCGCGGCCTCGCCCAACCCAGTCGGCACGCATGCTCAACCAACCCATATTGCAGCCGGGTCAATTCCTGGTGCTGCTCCAGTTGTTGCAACGTGGACTGTCGGACATAGACAATGGCTTGGCGGTCAAGGTGACGCGCCAGGATCTTGCTGGATAGCATCACGCTGCTTGGATGGCTCTGGATCTCTCTCATCGGCCATCGCTCCCCCGGCCGGTTCGTCGGACAAAGGCAGAAGCTGTCGTTGCACCAACCGGCCGAGCACTACGGCGAGCTTCCGCCGGTTCGACGCCGGCAGCTCGCTCCAGCTCGGCAAGGTCTCGTCCAGGTTCTGCGCCATCTCGGTGTCTCGCAACCCAACGCGCCAAAGTTGCAAGTGCATCCGCACCGGCAACCACTGAAGCCGATAACTCGATCTCCTTTGCAGAGGTTTCAACAGCAGGGTTTGTGCCTGTTCGCCAAGCGCCTCGAGAAGGGCCGCTTCGTGTGGCCCCAATCAAAGGAGGGTACGGTGGCGCTGACCGCGGCTCAACTATCGATGTTATTGGAGGGCATCGATTGGCGGATGCCGATACGAACCTGGCGTCCCGAGCTGGCGGGCTGAAAAAGTCGTGTTCATGGGCCAAAATCTCTTGGCGCGCCGCGAAGCGGTATCGGACAATTCGCCCATGCCAACCCCGCTCGATCCCGCAACCCTGCCAGACAACGTCATCGCCTTGCGCGCATTGCTGCTGCTGCGCGAGGATGAGCATGCGGCCGAACTGCAAGCCGCGCGCAGCGGCCTGATGGAACAGGTGCTGCGCAACGAGCAGTTGAAACTGCGCCTGGCCAAGCTGCTGCGTGAGCGGTTCGGCGCCTCCTCAGAGAAGTTGCGCGGTGCGCTTGAGCAACTCGAACTCATGCTCGGAGAACTCGAGGAGCAGGTGGCGGAAACAGCACCGCCGGAGACCGATGAACCTGCCACACCCGCCCCCGAGACGCAGCGCGCGCAAGCCGTTGCCCGAGACGCTGCCGCGTGATGTGGTGGAGCACGTGGCCCCCTGCGCTTGTCCCAAATGCGGCGGTTCGCTGCGCCCGCTCGGCGAGGACGTCACCGAAGTGCTGGACTACGTGCCGGGATCGTTCCGGGTCACCCGCCATGTGCGCCCGAAGCTATCGTGCCGGAGCTGCGAGGGGATCGCGCAGGCACCTGCACCGAGCCTGCCGATCTATCGCGGTCTGGCTGGACCCGGGCTGCTGGCACATGTGCTGGTGGCGAAATATTGCGATCACCTTCCGCTGTATCGCCAGGCCGAGATCTATGCCCGCGATGGGATCGACCTCGATCGTTCGACCCTGGCGGACTGGGTAGGACAAACCGCGCGGCTGATGCGGCCACTGGTCGATGCCGTCGGCACCCATGTCATGGCGGCGGATCGCGTTCATGCCGACGAGACTACGGTGCCGGTGCTGGACCCCGGCCGTGGCCGCACCAAAACCGGCCGACTGTGGTGCTACGTCCGCGATGATCAGCCGTTCGGCGGCAAAGCGCCCCCGGGGGTGCTGTATTGCTACAGCCCAGACCGCAAAGCTGAGCATCCGCACGAACATCTCGCGGCGTTCCGGGGCATCCTCCAGGCGGATGGTTATGCGGGCTATGCCGGGCTCTACGATCGCGGTGTGACCGAAGCAGCCTGCTGGGCCCATGCGCGACGGAAAATCTTCGACGCGCACAAAACCACGCAATCGCCGCTGGCCACCGAAGCACTCCAACGCATCGCCGCCTTGTATGCGATCGAGGCGACGGTGCGCGGTCAGCCTGCCGAGGCCCGCCTGGCAGCTCGCCGCGTAAAGAGCGCACCGTTGTTCGCCGAATTAAAGGCCTGGCTGGAGAAAACCCTGGCACGGATATCTGGCAAGAGCGACCTCGCCGGAGCAATCCGCTACACGCTGTCACGTTGGGATGCACTGACGCTGGTGCTACGCGATGGCCGTGTCTGCATCGACAACAACGCCGCCGAACGATCGATGCGGCCGATGTGTCTGGGGAGAAAAAACTGGTTGTTCGCCGGTTCGGATTCTGGCGGAGAGCGGGCGGCCGCAGCATACTCGCTGATCGAAACCGCGAAGATGAACGGCTTCGATCCAGAGGACTATCTGCGCCAGGTGCTGGCGCGGATCGCCGACCATCCAGTCAAGCGGGTCGATGAATTGCTGCCATGGAACATGAGCAGCATCCGAACACGGCTGGATCAACGCGACGCCGCCTGAAAGTGATCGGACGGGGCTGACCGGACGCTTACGCCAGGCCAGTGGCTCGACGTTGTTAAGCTTGCCGGTTTGGATCAACGTCGCGACCATTGCCCAAAGCTTTCCGCCACTAGTCTGCCCCGGCGAACAGGGCATTTTTTCGCCCAGTGCGACCGGGCGCATGGCGCGCTCGACGATGTTTGTATCCATCTCGAAGCGGCCGTCGTCGAGGAAGCGGACCAGGCCCTTCCAGTGGTTCAAGGCATAGCGGATCGCCTGCGCCAGCGGCGAGCAGCCGGACAAGCGGCCAAGTAGGTCCGTCAACCAGGCGTGCATCGCTTCGACCAACGGGCGGGTGCGCTGCTGGCGGACTTGCTGGCGTTGCTCCGCGGTTTGGCCGCGAATATCGGCCTCGATCGCATACAGTGCACCGATCCGTTGCAAGGCTTCATGGGCAAGCGGCGAGTTCGTTGCGACGTGAACGTCGTAGAATTTCCGCCGTGTGTGCGCCCAACAAAAGGCCAGCGTCGGTGCGTCGTTCGCCGTGCTGGTGACCAAGCCGCCAAACCCGGCGTAACCATCGACCTGAAGCAGCCCACGGAAGCCTTTCAGATGGGTTGCCGGGTGCTCGCCTTTGCGGTCCTCACTATACGCATAAGCCGCGGCAGGATGACTGGGTCCCGACCAGGGACGGTTGTCGACAGCGTAGCACCTGTATCGCCACAATGCGGCCAGCGGTTTGCGCAAACTAAGCTGGCCGGACGGGCTGACCCGACGGGAGCTACCGGCATAGCACTCGTGCTCTGAGCACCAGCTGTGGACATGTGCCCCGGCGGGCGGCCGCGACGGATGCCCAATAGGAAGTTGCGCCGGTGAGCGCCAATACAGGTATCGGCAGGCGTCGTGGTGGCTCGTATTCAACCAAGGGGAGAAGCGATGGCCTCACATATGATCAAGTGGTTTGTCGGCATTGACTGGGGCTCTGAGCGGCATCAGGTCTGCGTGCTCAGCAGCACTGGCGAGATCGTCGGCGAGCGCGAGTTCCTTCACTCCGGCGCCGGCCTGGCGGAACTGGGCACCTGGCTCGCCACCATTGCCGGCGAACCATGCGCCATGGCGGTAGCGATTGAGGTGCCGCATGGGCCGGTGGTCGACGTCCTGCTGGACCGTGGCTTTGCCGTTTATGCCATCAACCCCAAGCAGCTCGATCGCCTGCGTGACCGCTTCAGTGTTGCTGGCAGCAAGGATGACCAACGCGATGCGCGGGTTGCAGCCTCGGGCCTGCACACAGATCGACACCTGTTCCGCGCCGTGCAGGCCAGCGATCCAGCGATTGTTGAACTACCCGAATGGTCGCGCCTTGCTGAAGAACTGCAGCAGGATCAGGTCCGGCTCTGCAACCGTCTCCGCCAGCAGCTATGGCGGTACTATCCCCACTTGCTTGAATTGGCTGATGACATTGCTGCCGAGTGGTTGTTGGAGTTGTGGATTATGGCGCCCACTCCGGAACGAGCAATGCGACTGCGCTCAACGACCATTGCAAGGTTACTCAAGCGGCATCGGATCCGCAAATTTGACGCCGCCGCGGTGGTTGCCATTCTGCGGAAGCCGGCAATCCGGGTTGCCGCTGGGGTCACCAAGGCTGCTGTCTTGCACATCCGGTCCCTGATTGCGCGGCTGCGGCTGGCCAATCAGGAACTCCGGGCCGCTGAGAAGAAGCTGGATGAACTCTTGCAGGCACAGATCGAGGACGCGAGTTGTGAACAAGACCATGGGCCATCCGACGCAGCCATCCTTACTTCATTGCCGGGGATTGGGAGGGTTACCCTCGCCATCTTGCTTGCAGAAGCATCCGATCCGCTCAGTCGCAGGGACTATGCTGCCCTGAGAACCCTCTCAGGAGTTGCGCCTGTGACAAAACGCAGCGGAAAGTCCCACGTCGTCTCGATGCGGAACCAAAGCAGTTTAATCAGTCCGCCCGTCTTGCCGCGAAAAGCGAACAAGGCGCCGCAGATCGGGTCTTCCGCCAGCACCTGCTGGGCCAGCATCGCCAGTCCGTCCATCCCTTTGCGCATATCGGTATAGCCGCATGCCAGCTAGACGCGTGCGCCCGATGGCAGGACGATCATCCGCGCAGCGCCGCTAGCACACGGCGCAAAGCACGCGGGTCGATCCCGGCGTCGACGCGAACCGTCGTGCCGTCGGACAGGGCGATCTCGATCAGACCCGGCGGTCGCGCCGGGACGTCCGCAGGTGCCACCGGACGAGGCGCCACTTCAACGCGGGCAAAACGCCCAATCGCCGCACCTGGCTGCGCGGCCTTCAAGGCGTGCCGCCAAGTATAGAGCTGGCCCGTGCTGATGCCGTGCAGCCGCGCAACGTTTGTTGGCGATGCACCGGGAGCCAGGCTCTGTGCCGCGATCGTCTGCTTCTGATCGGTCGTCCAGCAGCGGCGGCGTTCACCGCACGGGATCAAATCTATCCGAAGGGTTACAGCGCTCTTACGGCGGATTCAAGTGGTCGTCGCAACAGGAGGTTTGTTAGCCGATCGAAGCAACTGGTCAAGCGTCTCCGCAGGCGTTTTCCAATTGAGCGACTTTCGCGGCCGGGCGTTGAGAGCGGCGGCTACGGCTGCGACCTCATCGATGCTGTGAATGCTAAGATCGGTGCCTTTCGGAATATACTGACGCAGTAGCCCGTTGGTGGTCTCGTTGGTGCCGCGCTGCCATGGGCTGTGAGGATCACAGAAGTAGACCGGCATGCCCGCATCGATCTTCAGGCGTGCATGCTGGGCCAGTTCCGCGCCTCGATCCCAGGTCAGCGACCGGCGCAGTTGCTCAGGCAGGGTAATAATCGTGCGCGTGATCGCGTCGCGCACTGCCTCGGCACCATGTCCGGCGAGCGCGGGACCGTTCTTCACGCGAGCCTCAAGACCATGGCCCATCATGCGCGGCAGGTGCAGCAGAAGGGTAAAGCGCGTCGTGCGCTCCACCAGGGTGCCGATCGCAGAACGACCCAGACCCATGATCAGGTCGCCTTCCCAGTGGCCTGGCACGGCGCGATCGGCGGCTTCCGCCGGACGCTGGCTGATCATGATCTCAGGAGGGATGAAGGTCTTGCCACGCCCGTGTGTCCGCGCCCTCGGCACCCGCAGGGCGCGCCCGGTTCGCAAGCAGGCTGACAACTCGCGGCGCAGGGCACCTCGTCCTTGGACAAACAGCGCTTGATAGAGGGCTTCGTGGCTGATGCGCATGGCCTTGTCGTCGGGAAAGTCGACCCGTAGGCGGCGGGCAATCTGCTCAGGGCTCCAGGCATTTGCCCATCGCCGGTCCTTGCGCGGGCCGTGCCGACGGCCCTTCCAGGTTACCGCCGGGCCGGGAACAGCAACCCCGCCTGGAGCCACGACAACACCGGCCAGTCGTTCCTCCACATAAGTTCGCAAGGCTGCATTCAGCGCAAGTTTTGCCTGCTGTGGACGGCGAGCAGCGCGCTCGGCGTGCCATTGGGCTGTCGTCGCGCGATAGTCGAGACCACCGCCTCGGGTGGCGGCGTTGCGCCGCAGTTCCCGCGAGATTGTCGAGGCTGACCGCCCTAACTGGCGAGCGATCTCCTGCATGGAGCCGCCCTGCGCGCGATGAAGCGCGATCTCTTCTCGCTCCGCAAAGGAAAGATATCGCCCAGAAAGCGGCTTAGCCGATCGTGCAAACATCGCTGGTGGCATGCCGCCCGCCTTGCGGAACCATCGTGTCCTATAGCTTGCGGCACACCGGCCCCGATCGCAGCATCCTCACTCGCCATGCCGGCCGCAATCGCTGCCCAGAACCGTCTTTGCTCATCTCGTCCTGCCACCGGTGGCCGACCAGGTGACGACAAGGGCGCCCGCCCCGATCGATCTGAACGCCGCTTCCGATTGGTCATTGCAACTGCCTTTCCATCGAGGTGTTGCGACGACCACTTGAATCCGCCACCGCCGATCTTCCGCGCTTCATCGAGGAGGTCTACAATACGAAGCGATTACATTCCGCGTTAGGCTACCTGAGTCCAACCCAGTTCGAGGATCAACACGCCCGGCAGACGGTCAAAACGCCAACTTCATTCTGTCCACCCGCAGGGGCGCACTCCAGAATCTGGAAAGTTTTGCACGCTGTTTTAGACGCCGTAGACCTCGAAATTCTCGGCGAACACACGCCGGACCTCCACTTTGAGCGACACATCTCGCTTTGCCCGCGGTGACAGCTTCGCCGGATCGGCCCGCTTGGCTGCGTGCTCATGGTAGGTGGACGGGGCGATCGGCAGGACCTTGCAGATCGACTTGAACCGGCAGTCGAGCTCCGCCATCGCAAAATACGCCGATGCCTTGCGAAGGATCTCGTTGGCCTGGCGAAGCTCACGGTTCTCGCGTTCAAGTGCCTTCAGCTTCGCAGCCACATCGGACGGGACGCCTTGCGAGCGGCCGCTGTCGCGATCCGCCTTCTGCACCCATTCGCGTAGCGTGTGCGGCGAGCAACCAATTTTGCCGCCAATCGAGACCATCGCTGCCCAGCGCGAGGGACGCTCGCCTTCGCGCTCCAGCACCATCCGCACCGCACAGCCGCGGACCTCCGGAGAAAACCTGTTTGTCGTCGGACGCGCCATGGCTCCACCTTCTTAGGAGTTGGAGCCTCCGGCAAATCCGGAGCGGTTCACCCTGATTATCAAAAGTCTTCACCTCATTCGATCAGGTAGTCTGCACTCAGGCTGATCGAACTGTCCCCCTTCGCCATGTGACAGGCTATTACTACTAAGGGGTCTCCGCCAGTATGGTGGCCATCGGGGCCAACTCCCTTGGCATTCCAGCATGCCTTCCCTCGTTCATATGGTGGACTTTCACGCGCTGGGGAGGTTGCCGGTCGCAGTCCTTGCCTCCCGCAAGTCGATGCCGATGCCATGGCCTGGCTGCGTTCTGTCCATGACCCCATGCGGGCGAGCTAAATGGACGTCCATAGTCGGATGCCGCTGACTGACGTCTCCGGCGACATCTTCGGCATCCGCCTGTTAAGCCGTGTAGGCGAAGGCGACCTTTCAGCCCTTGGATGCGGGTTAACTGGTTCGTGTTCCTCAACCTTCCAGCTACAAACCTTAGCCTCTTCGTCCCGGAACCTGTCCAAACGACTGGAACCACCGCAACCGTAGGGGGGATTCCTTTGATCTTCGAGGCTGGTCGGATATAGACTATCACGCGGTCGTCAACACCAGACATGCAAGGACAGTTTCGAGAATCGAATGACCGCACGTATTCTGATCGTGGACGACGTGCCAGCGAACACGCGCCTGCTCGAAGCAAAGCTCGCAGCTGAATATTACCAGGTCAGTACAGCACGTGACGGGTTCGATGCCTTGGTGATTGCCCGAGACTGGCAGCCGGACCTAATCCTTCTGGACGTCATGATGCCCGGAATGGATGGCTTTGAGTGCTGTCGTCTGCTGAAGGATGACGCAGTCACGCTGCACACTCCGGTTGTCATGGTCACAGCGCTAGGAGAGCCGAGCGAGCGCTTGCGAGGCCTTGAGGCTGGCGCCGACGATTTCCTCACGAAACCAGTCGATTATGATACTCTCATCGCTCGTGTCCGCAGTTTGGTGCGACTGAAACGTCTGCTGGATGAGTGGCGTGCCCGCGGTGATACTGCTCGTGCGCTCGGCTTGACCACAGACCGCGTGCTCATCCCCTCTGTCGCAGGCGCTCGGGCGCTTGTGGTCGATGACTGGGACCAGAGTGCTCAGAGTATCCAGGACGCCTTGGCAGAAGATGGTATAATTCCAGCTTACGCCCGGAGTGGAAGCGATGCGATCCGTCTAACCGCGACGGTGAATTTCGATCTCCTTGTTGTGAGTCTTTCGCTTGCAGATGAAGACCCGCTCAAGCTGGTGTCAGCGCTACGCGCCGCGAATACAACACATGAAACCCCTCTCCTGTTGGTCGCTGAACCAAGTGAAAAAGACCGGATTTTGCGCGGTTTTGAACTTGGTGCGAACGACTGGCTGGTTCAGCCGCTCGATCCACATGAACTGCGAGCGCGGGCTCGAAACCAAATCCGCCGAAAGTTTTACCAGGACAGATTGCGATCCGACCTGGGCACTGCCTTGGAACTAGCATTATCAGACCCGCTGACTGGCCTTTACAATCAACGCTACCTGCGTCGACACCTAACGGGTCTGATGGAAGGTGGCCAGGGAAGGCAACTCGCCCTTCTGATGATCGATGTCGATCACTTTAAGTCGGTCAACGACCGGTTTGGGCATGCGTCCGGAGATCGCGCGCTCCGTCTTATTGCGGACTCTCTGCGGGGAAACACCAGAGTGTTCAACTCTGTCGCCCGCTATGGGGGGGAAGAATTCGTTATCGTTATGCCTGGAACCGGCCCCATAGAGGCCGCAGCAGCAGCCGAGCGACTTCGCTCTGCGGTCGAAGGGATTGAGTTCCAGGGTACAGGACGCAATCCGCGTTCCGCTGACCGTCAGTGTGGGCGTCGCCTGCGCCCAGGCGGCTGCATGTCCACCCGAATTTCTATTACAAGCCGCGGACGCAGCGCTGTATGAAGCCAAACGCAACGGCAGAAATCGCGTCGAGATGGCTAGGACCGCCGGGGCTATTTGATTTTGGCTTCCTTGAACGGGACGTGTTTACGAACAACCGGATCGTACTTATTAAGTTCAAGCTTCGTTGTCGTCGCCCGCGCATTCTTTTTGGTGACGTAGAAAAAGCCCGTATCCGCCGTGGATACCAGCTTGATCTGAACCGTGTTAGACTTAGCCATTAATCTAATCCCTCCATTCGGAGCCGCAGGCCCCGCGCATTCTCAGTCAGGGGTGGGAAAATGCTCACCAATCCTGCCGAGGTCAAGCGTTTGATACGCCCTCCACGAACCATAATTTCCGGGTCTTGCACTTAAACCGAAACGGGCTGCCGCCCAAAGCCACTCCGCCGCCAACTAGTCTCAAATTTGGTCATCGCAACAAACCGCGTTACGCTCATAGCCAAGGGCCGCAAGGCCACATATCGCCATCGAAGCCGATCAAATGAAGCCATCGTCCACCACTATTCCAAATCTTCACCTACCCCGGACTGGCGATGGCACAAAGTCGGCCTCAGCCAAGCGACCTGCCGAGCACCGACTTGCCTGCAAATCGGGCTTTTCCGCCCAGAGCCTCTTCGATGCGAAGCATCTCATTCCACTTTGCCATGCGTTCACCGCGGCTAAAGCTGCCAACCTTGAACTGTCCTGCACCCCAGCCGACGGCAAGATGGGCTATCGTTACGTCTTCTGTCTCGCCCGATCGCGCCGAAATAATCGTTTGGTAGCCACAATCCCTCGCCGCTCGACCGCCATCCAAGGTTTCTGTTAAAGTACCGCGCTGATTGGGTTTCAGTAAAATCGCATTGGCAGCACCAGCCGAAGCCGCGTCTCGCAGTCGATCCGCATCGCTAACCAGAAAGTCGTCTCCTACAATCTGGACCTTCTGGCCCACAGCTTTCGTGAACGCTGCGAATCCATCTAGATCGTCTTCCGCGAGCGGGTCCTCAATAGACTGGATGGGATAGCGGTCGATCCATCCCGAAAGCATTTCGATCATGCCCTCGGTGGTCAATTCCTTGTCATCTAATGCAAGTTTGTAACGTCCTTTAGTTCCAAATTCAGAGGCCGCGATGTCGAGCGCTATAGCAACCTGTTCGCCCGGGCGAAAGCCAGCACGTTCGATTGCTTGGACCAATGTATCAAGTGCCTGTTCGTTTGACGAGAACGAAGGCCACCAGCCGCCCTCATCCGCGACGCCAGCTCGGCTTCCTGCTTCTTCCATGAGTTTACCCGCCGCGCGGTAGACTTCTGCGGTCCAATCCAACGCTTGCGCGAATGTCTCGGCTCCCGGGCACATCACCATAAAATCCTGAATATCCACCCGTCTGGCCGCGTGGACACCGCCACCGAAAATCTGGATTTGCGGCAACGGGATGAGCGTCGCATCGACACCTCCGAGATACCGATACAATGGCTCCCCAGCGGCGCTCCCCGCGGCATGCGCCGCCGCCATCGACACCGACAGAAGTGCGTTAGCGCCCAATCGGCTCTTGTTCCGAGTACCGTCCAGCTCGATCAACCGCTCATCGAGCGCCTCTTGATCTGTTGCATCCAGACCCGCGACCCCGTGCGCGATGATAGAGTTAACGTTTGATACAGCTTTAGTCACGTCGTAACCGCCGAAAGCCGTCCCTCCATCACGGAGATCGAGCGCCTCACCGGTCCCTGTCGACGCCCCGGCTGGCGCGATCGCTCGACCCACAGCGCCCCCCTCAAGTAGCACATCCGCTTCCACCGTGGGCCGTCCTCGACTATCCCACACCCGACGTGCGTGAACATAGGCTATCGCGGTGTTAGTCATGCGCCGATTTCCTCTTTCCAGGCTCGAGCCACATCGGCGAGCCGATCAGGCGGATCGGCGAGAAGCCGGCTGGCGACCAAGCGTACTTTGTCGCGTTGCACGTCACTGGTAATATATTCCACAGGCGACTTGCCATCCACCCTTGCAATAAACAAGGCTGGAAGCAGATGAGCCGCTCGGGCTTCCAGCGCCTCCGGGGTCTCCCACCCAACGAGCGGCAAATAGGTTGAAGTCATCGCTTCAAAGCTTTGGAGCAACGCAGACGAGGCCGCCGGCACCAGCAGGCATTTTAGCATCAAATGGTTCAGGCAGAACGCTAGGTCAAAGGCTGGATCGCCCCACCAAGCGCATTCCGCGTCCAGAAATATCGGTCCATGCGGACCGCATAAGATGTTCTTCGGACTAACGTCCCCGTGCACTAATGCGTGCCTGGTTTGAAGCGTTGTGTCGATCAATTTTTGCATAGGTTCCGCGAGGTCGGGAAACACCCGTCCCACCTGCACTAGATATGGCTCCAACCGAATATCATAGAAAATCGCGTCCGTCGGAAAGTTCTGTGCCAGCGACGGGCTTGATGCCGTTGCGGCATGCACACAGCCAAGCGTCAGCGCCACCGACGCGGCGAACGAAACGTCAACCCGTCCATCTTGAAGGTTGCTCTTCCATAACGGGCATTGGTTCGGCGGCAAATAATCCATCGCAAGCGTGCCAGATGCCTCATCCTGCCCTAGCAGCGTCGGCGTCGAATACCGCACAGCCTTGGCGGCAATTTCCATCCAACGTGCCTCATACAGATTTCGTGCCACCGGAGCTGCCCAATCGGCCTTTACCCGCAGCTTGGGAAGCGCCCGCTTGATGCAGATCGGGCCTGTTGGCAAATCGACCCGCCAAATGTCCGAGGACACGCCGCCAGCAAATGGCTCACCCGACGGTACTGAACCATGTAGCAGATGCATACGCTCAAGCGCCTCGATGATTTGCTCAGGCAGCGGTCCCATAGTTGCTTAAACACCATCGCGCTCCCGCCACGCCTGTCGAGGCAGGAATCATGTATTCGCCTTGTATCAATATCCCATTGATCCGGCTACAACGGGCCGCACAGTGCCAGCCACGATGAGACCAAAGACGTTTTCCGCGCCAGGTTTCGAACTCAGACAGGTGCGAAGCGCGCCAACGGTCTTACGGCGCAGACGCTCTCTGACTGCCGCGGTGTCGCTGTCTGTTGGTATCCATCTGCTGGCCGTGTTGTTGATCGTGGTATTGACGCGTACCCTGCCACACGGGCCAATGCCCAGGGACCAAAGTACGGTCGAACTCTTGATGGTCGAGCAAAAGGGCACTGAAACAAATCAGCCCACTGATCGATCAGGTAGCAAACCCAACCCGATCGTGCCAATGACCGCTGATGCGCCACTCGGCGCAACGACGCCCGCGCCCAAACTTGCCCTTACCCCACCTGTTTTTGAGGATGGCGAACCATCGTCACCGCCGCAGTCCGAACAGGCGTTACCCGAACTCTCTAAGACCGATGCCCACTCAACCCTTCAACAATCGGAGGAGCCGCCAACAAAGCCCGGTTCTCGGGATGCGCCTGTCTTCAATTTAGAGGGTACCGAGAGCGAATCCAATGCGATCGCGCTGGGATCGCAAATTCTGCCGGCGATGCCAGACAATAGGTTTCGGAACCGTCCGCCTGCCTATCCGGCCGAAGCGGAGGTGCGTGGCCAACATGGTGCGGTCGTCGTGCTGATCCACGTATCAGAAACTGGTATTGCGACAGGTGCGGACGTAATGGAAAGCTCGGGTGTCGAGATCCTGGATCAGGCTGCGATAGCCGCAGTACGCAAATGGCATTTCCACCCAGCGATGAAAGCAGGTAGCCCCGTGCCGTCCGATATGCCATTCCGTTTCATTTTCGACCGATATTAATAAATCAGCTCACCTGGTACACTTGTCTGACCCTGACCGAGTGGTACCGACACGGGGAGGCTTTTTATACAGGGTGAAGCGCTGTCGACAACCTTATGTCGCGCTGTGCGACGGGTTCGGTGGAACCAACTGGCTACGATCATCAACGCAAATCGCACGAACAACATCTTACCCGCCCTTGACACCTGTCTTCAGGCTGGCTTCGCATCAACCATCACAAGGTGGAATTTCATCCGTGCCGCAGCTTTCGTTGCATACACCCGTCGGGGACGTCACCGTTTTCGAAGAGGACGGTGCAATCGTCTCATTGGATTGGGGATGGGTACATGAGCAGGTTCGTTCACCGCTCCTCAACCAAGCAAGCGAGCAACTCGAGGCATATTTCGATGGGACGCTAACGGAATTCGATCTCCCGCTAACATTACCCGGGACGCCTTACCGGCGTGCCGTCTGGGCGGCGCTGCGCACGATCCCCCATGGCGAGACGCGAACCTATCAGGATATCGCGAACGAAGTTGGCGGCAGCGCCCGATCTGTTGGGCAGGCAAATGGCCGAAACCCAATACCGTTAATCATCCCATGCCATAGGGTTGTTGCTGCCGCCCACATTGGCGGCTACTCCGGGGGTGATGGATTACTGACCAAGCGCTGGCTTCTGGCTTTGGAAAATCCGCTCCGAACCTTGCTCTGAACAACTCGTCTCACGGAGACACAACATGACGAAGGCAATCCGCATTCACGCCAACGGCGGCCCGGAGGTCATGGTATGGGAGGATGTCCCAACCCCTGAACCCGGTCCCAGCGAAGCGCTGATTAAGCACGAGGCGATCGGCCTGAATTTCATCGACGTGTATTTTGGTACTGGCCTGTACAAAGCTCCAAACCTACCGTTGATCATCGGTCAGGAAGGTGCTGGTACGGTAATCGCCGTTGGAACACATGTAACAGGCTTAGTTGCTGGAGACCGCGTCGCCTATGCCGGTCCACTCGGCGGCTACGCGACCGAGCGCGTAATTTCCGCCGATCGCCTGGTAAAGCTGCCTGACAATATCAGCTTCCAGACCGGAGCAGCGATGATGCTACAGGGCATGACCGCGCAATACCTCCTGCGTCGAACGTATGTTGTAAAGCCCGGCGACACCATCATCGTCCATGCTGCGGCTGGCGGGGTCGGGCTGATCATGTGTCAATGGGCCAAGCACCTTGGTGCGACAGTCATCGGCGTTGTCTCGAATGAAGCAAAGGCGGAACTCGCCCGTGCCCACGGCGCCGCTCACACCGTAATCGGACACGCTACCTTGGCATCCGAGGTCAAACGCATCACGGCCGGAGCAATGGTGCCCGTGGTCTACGACAGTGTAGGCAAGGATACGTTCATGGCGAGCATCGACTCGCTGGCGCCATTGGGCTTGATGGCCAGCTATGGCAATGCGTCAGGCCCGGTCCCACCTGTGGATCTTGGTCTGCTTGCCGCCAAAGGCAGTCTGTTTCTGACGCGTCCGACGCTCGCTACTTACACGGCAAAACGAAGCGACCTGGAGCGAGTTGCGGCTGATTTATTCAATGTAGTCGGTAGCGGTGCGGTGCAGATCCAGGTTAACCAAACGTTCAGCTTGAAAGACGCCGGTGCCGCGCATACCGCACTCGAAGCAAGGAAAACGACGGGGAGCACGGTGTTATTGCCCTGAGCTTAGCGGCTAACACTAGGTGTCATCCGATCGCCTGCCGTGAGGGTGGCTCTCGATGTGCGCTTACAGGTCCTCGTCGCGATACCGGTCAGAAGCGACCAAGGAGGACCGAGCCACACGAGGACACGATCTGTTACAGCCCAATGATCACGCGGTTACGCCCATTGCCCGCTGCATGAACACACGCTTGATCGGACGGACGCGGTTGACCGCATCAATTCCCAGATCCCTCGCAGCGCGGATCCCTCTGCGATCTGTGCTGAACAACCGATCTATCCCGTCGGTGACCGTGAACATCAACAGATTGTCTGCTTGCCGCATGCGCTGGTAGCGGCCGACCACCTGATCACCGCCGACGTCCCCATGTGCCTGAGCAGTATCGATAATAAGCCCAGCCAGCGCGATTCCGTCGCGAAAGCCAAGATTGAGGCCTTGGCCCGCAATGGGATGAATGCCATGTGCGGCGTCACCCACCAATGCCAAACGCGTGTCAACATAGCGATGCGCGATCATCGCTGACAGAGGATAGCTCCATCGCAGCCCCACCGGGCGGACCGCGCCCAAATGGGACCCCACCCGTCGATGAATCTCGCGCGCGAACCTCGCATTGTCCAACACCATGAACGCTGCTGCGTTCGTCGTGCGCTCGGTCCAAACAATCGCCGAAATATTTGATGCTCCGCCGGGCTCTGCGTCGGTACTCGACGTCATCGGTAGTGCGGCGAATGGACCCGACGGCAGAAAATGCTCTAAAGCCAGATCACGATGCGGCCGTTCATGCGCAATGGCACACACAATCGCCGTCTGATTATAGGGCACTCGCGTCACGTTGATGCCCGACTGTTCCCGCAGCGGCGAATTACGGCCCTCGGCTGCAACGACCAAGCGGCATGCGATCGTCGGACCATCCACCACTCGAACCACCGCGCCATCACCGGACCTCACGACCGAAGCCTTAGCCGGAGCAAACAGAAACAGGTTGTTTTGGACTCGGAACCGTGCGTTCAGTGCTTTTCGAAGCGATCGCGCCTCCACCATCCAGCCGAATGGTCGGGGTTCAACTCCAGCGTTGCGATGGTCGAAATGCAGATGGAGGCGGGATGGTGATTGTCCGATCCGGCCATCGCTGACACGAATGTCGCGGATCGGATTTGGTGCAACATCGAGGGCGCCCCAAAGGGCTGCATCTTCCAAAAAAACGCGCGATCCAGCTGCAATGGCGTACGCCCGGCCGTCAAAAGCCGGGTTTTCCATCGGCGGCAATGCGGATTGGTCTATGAGCGCAACTCTGATACCGGCCATGGCCAGACGACAGGCCAGCGTGCCGCCTACTGGGCCCGCACCCACGATGCAGACCTGCACGGATAATGCTTCGGTCATATCATCCGGGTGGCCTGGCGGGCTCATTCCAGGTGGAAGCGGCAGGCGGTGGCCCGGCGGCGGGATTCCATCGGCCGGATTTCTTCAGCGCCTCGGCAACCTCTTTTGGCATGTATGTCTCGTCATGCTTGGCCAGTACCTCTGACGCATGAAACACGCCATCTGCCTTTTCGACGCCTAGAACGACGACACCTTGGCCCTCTCGGAACAGATCCGGAAGGATTCCCTTATAGACGACCGGAATACTGGCATTGCCGTCGGTTACCTCGAACCGCGCCCCAGCCTGACCTCCCGATGATTTTTCCACAGTTCCTTGCTTTACCAGCCCACCCAGACGAGCTTGTCTTCCATTGGGGACGGCCTTCGCCAGATCGGACGGCGATACGAAGAAAACCAGATTATCGCTGAACGCCGACAAGGTCAGACCCGCGGCCGAACCGATTCCAACTCCGCATACCAGCAAAACCAATAGCCGGCGCCTCTTGCGTGTCATACCTGCCTCCGCCCGCGGCGGGTATCAATTGCCTGCAGTCGACGGCGGGCGGACTGGACACGCAGCAATGCTCCAACGGAAAGTACAAGCGGGGTGCCAACCGCGATCACGTAAGCCGCGACAATATAGGGAAGGTGCGTCACGATGCTACTTCCCCCCGCTCGCCACCGACGCCTGTGCCATGAGTAATGACCGAATACGACGCTCCATCACAGCGGCTCGGGTGCGAGCAATGGTGATGGCCACGAACAGCAGGGTAAAGCCGATAGCGGAGAAGAGCAGAGGCCACAGCATGCTCGCGGCGATTGTGGGTGCGCCGGTCAGACCTATAGAGGCAGGCTGGTGCAACGTATTCCACCAATCGACACTAAATTTGATGATGGGCAGGTTGATTACCCCGACCAAGGCAAGAATGGCCCCAGCGCGATAGCCACGATTAGGATCATCAAATGCCCGAACCAGCGCGATGTGACCAAGATAGAGGAGGAACAGGACGAACACAGATGTCAGGCGCGCGTCCCACACCCACCAAGCTCCCCAAGTCGGCTTGCCCCAAAGGCTCCCGGTGGCCAAGCAAACCGCCGTGAAACTGGCGCCGACAGGTCCTATCTCCGCCGCTGCTAGATCAGCCAAAGGATGACGCCAGACCAAGGACACGAAACTGCAGACGGCCAACGAAAAATATCCCGCTGAAGCGAGCCAAGCGAAGGGCACGTGTACGTACATGATGCGGACGGTATCACCTTGCTGCCAGTCGTCCGGCGAGAAGAACAAGCCCCAAACCAGGCTAGCGGCAGTCAGCAAGCCCCCAACGTAAAACAGCCATGGCAATATCCTGCCTGTCAGGCGAAGGAACTGGCCTGGGTTAGCGAATCGATGCAGCGTCCTGCCCGTGCTGGCCGACGCGACGGATGAGCGAGCGTTCACACGCCCTCCTTACCCGATTGTGCAAACCCACGAAAGCGATTGCTCACTATACGGCTTAGCCGTCCCATTACCGACTGCCCTTGGAGCCCGCCGACAATTTGAGGCTGGGCATTGAACAATCAACCCCTGCAATGAGAAGATCGGCCGAGATAGTTTGTTCCGGACCATGCAACCTGCGAGGAATAATGACGGCATATTGGTTGGTGAAGTCCGAACCGGACGCCTTCTCGTGGGACCAGCAGGTCGCCAATCGGATCGAACCTTGGACAGGCGTGCGCAATCACATGGCTAAAAACAACCTCAAGGCAATGCGGAAGGGTGATCTGGCCTTTTTCTACCATTCAAATGTCGGCAAACAGATTGTCGGCATCGTAGAGGTCGCACGCGAAGCCTATCCCGACCCGAGTGCGGAAAGTGGCGATTGGGTCTGTGTGGATATGAAGGCGGTGCGGCCATTGCCAAAACCAGTCACGCTAACCGATATCAAGGCGGATCCCAGCCTGTCGGACCTTCCGCTGGTGCGTCAATCCAGGCTCTCCGTGATGCCGATATCGAAACCCCACTGGGACAAGTTATGCAGAATGGGCAATTGGAAAATCTGATGCCGCCAACAATGCGAAGATTGTGTCTGGTCACCGACATCCCCAGGAACGGCGCCAAAGGCTTTCCCGGTGCTGATGGCGCGTTCACTGGCCTTGTGGTGGTACGTCAGGACGACCAAGTCTACATCTATGAAAATGCGTGCCCCCATATCGGCACGCCATTGGACTGGACGCCGGATCGCTTCCTATCGGTTGACGGCCGCCATCTCATTTGTGCAACCCATGGTGCGGAGTTCACAATTTCGACGGGTGCATGTATTTCTGGTCCATGTCAGGGCGATCGGTTGACGCCGGTCAAGTTTGATATCCGTGATGGGGTTATCCTACTACCGCTCGGCGACTGATGGCACGTCTGCCTGGCATTGCAGGAAGCTTTTAGGGCAGCAAGGAAACAGTCCGTGGTAGAAAACGCAACAGTCCAGGAACGAATTTTTCCGGTTCCATCGAGTTTTGCTCGTACGGCTCATGTTAATGCAGATGGATACCGTCAGGCCTATGAGCAGGCAGCAGCGGATCCGGACGCATACTGGGCTAAAGAAGCCAAGCGTCTCGCCTGGATGAATTTTCCGACCAAAATCAAAAACACCAGCTTCTCCGGGAGCGTGTCGATCAAATGGTTCGAGGATGGGGTGCTCAACGCCTCGGTCTCCTGCCTCGACCGGCATCTAGCAGATCGCGCTGACGCAACTGCCATTATTTGGGAAGGCGACGACCCAAACAACAGCCGACATGTCACCTACCGCGAATTGCATGACCAGGTTTGTCGGCTTGCGAATGCGATGAAGGCACTGGGGGTCAAGCGTGGAGATCGCGTAACAATCTATTTGCCAATGGTCCCGGAAGCCGCCGTCGCGATGCTTGCATGCGCACGGATCGGTGCAATTCATTCCGTGGTTTTTGGCGGTTTCTCCCCGGATAGCCTCGCCAATAGGATCCAGGACTGTGAATCCACGTTGCTGATAACCGCTGATGAGGGCCGCCGCGGCGGGCGAACCGTGGCGTTGAAGGCGAACGCAGACGCAGCCTTGAAAACTTGTCCGAGCATCAAGAATGTGATTGTCGTTAAGATTACCGCTGGCTCGGTGCATCATGAAGCCAGCCGGGACCATGATTATACGGCGCTTCTGGCGGCTTCATCGCCTGACTGCCCCCCGGAGCCGATGGGTGCCGAAGATCCGTCTATTCATCCTCTATACCTCAGGCAGCACCGGCAGGCCAAAAGGTGTCCTCCACACGACCGCCGGCTACCTGGTCTGGGCGAGCTACACACACGAGAACGTGTTCGATTATCGTGCAGGCGAAGTTTACTGGTGCACCGCTGATGTAGGCTGGGTGACCGGCCACACCTACATCCTGTATGGCCCGCTGGCTAACGGCGCGACAACGCTGATGTTTGAGGGTATCCCCAACTACCCGGACAGCAGCCGTTTCTGGCAAGTGATCGACAAGCACAAGGTCAGCATTTTCTACACCGCACCTACAGCCATTCGCTCATTGATGCGCGACGGCGATGGGCCGGTAAAGAAAACCTCGCGCGCATCGCTTCGCGTGCTGGGCAGTGTGGGCGAACCGATCAATCCGGAAGCTTGGCTGTGGTATTACAACGTTGTCGGTGAGACGCGTTGTCCAATTGTCGATACTTGGTGGCAAACCGAGACTGGCGGCATTCTGATCAGCCCACTGCCGGGCGCGACGGCCTTGAAACCTGGTTCGGCGACCCTTCCGCTCCCTGGGGTTCATCCACTTCTAGTCGATGGAGAGGGCCAGGAATTGACCGGCGCCACCGAGGGGAATTTGTGCATTAAGGACGCTTGGCCTGGCATGATGCGCTCCGTGTACGGCGATCATGAGCGTTTCGTGCAGACCTACTTCTCAACCTTCAAGGGTTATTATTTCACCGGTGACGGTGCCCGTCGTGACACTGACGGGTACTACTGGATCACCGGGCGGGTGGACGATGTCATCAACGTGTCCGGCCATCGAATGGGAACGGCCGAAGTTGAAAGCGCACTGGTCGCACACCCAAAGGTCGCAGAAGCAGCCGTCGTTGGTTTCCCGCACGACATAAAGGGTCAGGGTATCTACGCCTACGTGACACTGAATGCGGATGAAGAGCCGACCGAAGCCTTACGCAAGGAACTCATCGCCTGGGTTCGGAAAGAGATCGGGCCGATCGCTTCACCGGATGTTATCCAATGGGCGCCCGGTCTACCGAAAACGCGAAGTGGGAAGATCATGCGACGGATTCTTCGCAAAATCGCGTCTAACGAGACCGACAGCCTTGGGGATACCTCGACGCTGGCGGACCCGGGCGTAGTAACTGAACTGGTGCAAAGTCGAGCGACATAGCCGCTATCCCGCTGGAGCGTCGATCATCCACACACCCTTCGATGAGCGAAAAGAGGCATGCGGTCCGTAGGGCCGCATGCCGAAAGCCGACGGACCCGGCGTTCGCAGCGGTGCTGCCAGGTTAGCAAAGTCACAGAGCAGCCTACGCGTTTCGCGTGGGTCGATCACTTCATCAACCCAGAACGCTTCGGCGGTGCGATAGGGGGAACGCAAGCGATTCAACCGTTCTTCGATTTCCACCAGTTTCGCGGCCGGGTCAGGTGAGGCATCGATTTCGGCGCGATAAGCTGCTTCGATGCCACCTTCCAAGGCCAATGATCCCCAACTCGCCGATGGCCATGCGTAACGCAAGCACAGATGGCCAACAGGTTGATGGCCTAGGCCTCCTACACCGTAGCAGTTGCGAACAATGATGCTGCACCATGGCACCGTAGTCTGGTTGATCGCCGACAATGCACGCACGCCCCAACGAATGACCGCATTGCTTTCTGCCCGCAATCCAACCTGGAAACCCGGACAATCCACCAAGTGCACCACAGGCAGATGGAAAGTCTGAGCCATGTCCACAAAGCGGATGATCTTGTTGCAAGCATCCGCTGTCCAGGCGCCGCCGTCGAATAGCGGATCGCCCGCCAACACCGCCACCGGCCAGCCGTCCAAACGCGCAAAACCGGTGATGATCGAGCGTCCAAACAGCGCACCCATCTCGAAAAAGCTGTCTCTGTCGAACACTGATCCGATGATGCGCCGCATATAGTATGCCTGCTTTTTGACCTTCGGGATCGCCGAGATCAGCGCCTCGTCGCAGCGATTGGGATCGTCCCATCCCCGCACCCGCGGCGCCACATCATGAATCGAACTTGGCAGGTAAGAGAGAAAACGCCGCGTTGCCTCGAATGCCTGCTCCTCGGTGTCGACGGCATGGTCAACAGCGCCACACCGCAGTTGGATCTGCCATCCACCGAGTTCCTGCTTCGATCGCGCCTCCCCCAGTCGCTCCACGACGGGCGGTCCGGCAACGAACACAGCCGCGATTTCCTTCACCATTACCGAGTAATGCGAGGCTACCAACCGTGCCGCCCCCAGACCGGCAACCGAACCGAGGCCAAGGCCAACGACTGGCACTTGCGCCATCTGGTTAGCAACAAGGTCAAACGATGTGGTTTCAGTCAGACCGCCCGGTAAATTAGCGCGCCCCGTGGTCTCAATCGTCTTGACCGAACCACCTCCGCCGGAGCCTTCGATCAGCCGAATGATAGGCATCCGATATTGCGTTGCGATTTCCTCCGACATCTTGGGTTTCCCCTTGATGGAGGCGTCGGCAGACCCGCCCCGGAGGGTAAAATCATCGCCCGCGATCACAACCGGCCGGCCGTCGACCAAGCCGCGGCCGAACACGCAGTTGCCAGGCATGAATCCGATAATATTTCCCTGAGCGTCGTAAGTTCCCTTGCCTGCGATGCTGCCGATTTCCTTGAACGAGCCAGGATCAAGCATTCGGTCGATCCGCTCACGAACCGTCAGTCGACCCCCGGCATGTTGACGTGCGATGCGATCCTTGCCGCCAAGCTCACGTGCCAACGCCTGCCGTTGACGAAGTTCCGCGAGTTCAGGTTCCCAACCCGATGTGCCTGCCTGTGTCGTTGCGGCTTGCAACTGTGTGACGTTGTCGTCGGCCATGCATTTCCTGTCCGTATTCTTTTCGTCATCATATTCGGGAGTGACAGGCTATGGGCGATCACCAGACGACGCAATCCAAACCACCCCTGCACAAAGCTGTCCTGTTCGACGAACGGGAGGGACGTCTTGCACCGAATATGGCGCCCGTCCTACGACTGGCACGCACTTCGGGACGCCGCGAATGACAGACGAGCTTCTTTTTCATCAGCGTGACGCCATTGGCTTCGTCACCTTCAATCGACCACAGGCACGCAATGCGCTGACGTTCGCGATGTACGAACGCCTGGCGGAAATCGCTTCCGCACCAGGCGACGTCCGTGCCCTGATTATCACTGGCGCCGGTGATAAAGCGTTCGCGGCCGGCACTGATATCAACCAGTTTCGTGCCTTTTCCAGCGCGGACGATGCCTTGGCCTATGAAGCCCGCATCGACCGGGTCGTTGGGACTATCGAGCGGTGCGCGGTCCCAACCGTCGCCGCGATCGCCGGCGCTTGTACGGGGGGAGGCGCCGCTATCGCCGCGGCCTGTGATCTGCGTATCGCCGCAGCCAATTCGCGCTTTGGGTTCCCCATTGCGCGTACGCTCGGCAACTGCCTTTCCATGGCCAATCTCGCCCGCCTGTCCGCTCTCGTCGGCCCTGCTCGCGTGATCGAAATGATCTTCACCGCTCGGCTGTTCACCGCCGCTGATGCGCTATCAATCGGGCTGGTCACGGAAGTGTTGCCCGATCGACAGACACTGGATGCCCGAGCGCTGGAAATTGCCGCTTTACTTGCTGAACACGCTCCGCTGACCATGCGGGCGACCAAGGAAGCGTTACGTCGGATGCGGGATAACCTGCCGCCTGACGAGGACCTGATCCGTATGTGCTACATGAGCGAGGACTTTAGGGAAGGTATGGATGCTTTCCTCACGAAGCGGTCGCCGGTCTGGCGCGGCCACTGATATCCGAAGCTGGGTTGTTTTCAGGTATGACGCGGTTCTGAACCATTTGTTAACGTCCTCTGGCCTATACGGATCCGTGTGAGATATCTTACCGATTTTGCAGACCAAGCTGTGATCCTGCCACTGGTGTTCGCGATCGCGATTACGCTTGTCGTGCAAGGCTGGCGGCGCGGTGCGATGATCTGGCTTGTCGTGGTAGCGACGACGTTTTTGGCAACGCTCATCTTCAAGCTCGTGTTTTTGGCTTGCTGGCCATTGTTCGGCCCGATGGACATCCATAGTCCAAGCGGGCATGTGGCTGCGGCCACTGTGGTGGCTGGTGGCTTGGCCGCCATCCTGTCCAGTCGCCGAAACAGTATTTTACCGGCTGCGGCGCTAGCTGCACTCGTTATTGGTATCTCACGGCTTGTGTTGGGCATGCATTCGCTGCCCGAAGTTATTGTGGGCGCCCTGATTGGGCTGGCTGGGGCCGCAGCGCTGCTGCGCTTCGCCGGCCAGCCGCCGCGGCTCAGAGTCGCGCCCATGATCGCGGTAATCGTTGCGGTAGCCGGGCTGTTTCACGGGATGCACTTTCCGGCGGAAGCCGCCATTCGCCACACTGCGTTTCGGGCGGCCCAATTCATACCTGCTTGCCGCGGTACGCCGGAATACATACGTCATCCATCTGGATAGCGCTCGAAGCCTTTACGAGCCTTGTGACCAGGACTACCACCCGGCACATGACCGCCATCATACCAGCCACCATACCAGCCACCATACCGAGAGTTGCCCTTGTAACAGGGGGCGCTCAACGTTTAGGACAGGCGATCGCTCTGAGCTTGGCACGGCACGGCTTCGACGTCGCCATACACTGCAACACCAGCGTCGCGTTGGCCCAAGAATCCCAGGCGCTCATTCAAAATCTTGGCCGTCGAGCCATCGTTTTACGAGCCGACCTCGGGAGTGAGTCCCAGGTTAGCCCTTTGATCCCGGATGCCACCAAACTTCTCGGCCCTGTGGGCGTCCTGGTGAACAATGCCAGCCGCTTTGATCGCGATGAATGGTATGACGCAACGAGAGAATCCTGGGATGCCCATCTGGAGCCTAATCTGCGCGCACCTTTCGTCCTGACCCAGGCCTTCGCAAAAGGGTTACCCGCGACCGCTGAAGGTGTCGTCATCAACATGATTGACCAGCGCGTGTGGTCGCTGACGCCGCATTTCGTTTCCTACACCATATCCAAGGCGGCGCTGTGGGCGTTGACCCAAACCATGGCGTTGGCGCTAGCGCCGCGGATCCGAGTTAACGCAATCGGCCCAGGTCCGGCGCTACCCAGCCCACGTCAGACGGACGCCCAATTCGCTCGTCAATCGGCTTCGGTCCCACTTGGCCACGGATCAAACCCGAACGAGATTGCCAGTGCCGTGATCGCCATCCTGGGGCTGCCGGCCATGACTGGCCAGATGATCGCGCTTGATGGCGGACAGCACCTGCAATGGGCATCGGAGCAAGCCCAGGGAGGACCGGAGGAATGACAGCATCTTCGATTGCCTGCCTGGAAGCGGGTCTTCGGCATGTCTTTCTGCGCGACCTGACCCTGCCGGCGAGTATTGGCATCTATCCGCACGAGCACGCTTCCAAGCAACGCGTTCGCATCAACATCAACCTCGGCGTGGATGATGACGCTGCCATTGCCGGGATCGCGATTGGACCTGACGAATTGGCCCGTGTGGTCGACTATGAGAAAATCGCCGTTCAAGTTCGAGCTATTGTCGCCAATGGACACACGCGTCTGGTGGAGACGCTCGCGGAGCGGATAGCAGTTGCCTGCTTAGCCGACAAACGGGTCAGGATCGCTCGTATCCGGGTTGAAAAACTGGATGTTTTTGCCGATGCGGTCTCGGCCGGCGTTGAAATCGAGCGATGTCGTTTGAATCCTGCCGTTCAGCCGACAACAATCAGTCATCATGAAATCTGACAAAATCTCTGATTTTAGCTTCAGCGGCTCGCAATGGCGTTTGGCGTTCACCATTTGCTTGATGCCCAAATATTAACCATATCCTAGCGAGACAAGCTTGCAGGCGGGTAAAACCTATTTGCCCTTCGTCTACTCCACAAATTTATCCACAGTTTTTGGGGACGAATCGGCCTGACGTGATCAGCCATTTCCTGCCGAGCGAGTACCTGACGAATAGATACCTAGGATATGGGCAGGATGACCATGAGTGCTGACAAGGGTGTCACGATAATAGAGGCGGCGTTGGAGACCATGCCCGCCAATCCGGGCGTGTACCGCATGCTCGATGCGAAGGGCGACGCGCTCTATGTCGGCAAGGCCCGCAACCTGAAGCGACGGGTCACATCATACGTCCAGATCGGTCGCCTGCCGGAGCGTCTGCGTCGCATGGTGTCCGAAACCATGGCGATGGAGATCGTCACCACCTACACCGAAGCCGAGGCACTTCTGCTGGAAGCGAACCTCATCAAGCGGCTGAAGCCTCGCTTCAATATCGTCTTGCGAGACGACAAATCCTATCCCTGGCTGACATTGACCGAGGACCATCCATTTCCTCAAATCGCCAAGCACCGCGGCGCGCAAGCCCGTAAAGGCAGCTACTGGGGTCCCTTCGCATCGGCCTGGGCGGTCAACCAGACTGTAACCGCGATGCAGCGTGTCTTCCTGCTGCGATCCTGTGCGGATACCGTGTTCTCGACCCGGACTAGGCCATGCTTGTTATTCCAAATAAAGCGTTGCTCCGCCCCATGTGTCGGTCGCATTACATCAGACGGCTACGCAAAGTTGGTCAATCAGGCGAAAGCGTTCCTCGCCGGCAAGTCCGGCTCCGTGCAAGAGGAACTTGCCAACGAGATGGAACAGGCTGCCGCCGCCCTGGAATTTGAGCGAGCCGCCGCGGTTCGCGACCGTCTCCGCGGGTTGACCTTTGTGCAGGGCAACAGCGTCGTAAATCCGGCAAGCCTGGTGGACGCCGATGTCATTGCAGCCTGGCAGATAGCCGGGCAGACATGCGTGCAGGTTTTCTTTGTGCGTGGCAGCCGCAATAACGGCAACAGGGCCTTCTTCCCCACCCATACCAAGGCCGAAGAAGCGCCCGAGGTGCTCAGCGCCTTTATCGCACAGTTTTATGACGACAAGCCGCCCCCGCCCTTGTTGTTGGTGAACCAGGAATTGCCGGAGCACGCGCTGATCGCCGAGGCGCTCTCTCTGAAGGCGGGCAGGAAGGTCGAAATCAGCCTGCCACAACGGGGCGAGAAGCGCGCGGTGATCCTGCACGCGGAAACCAATGCCCGGGAGGCACTGGAACGCAAACTGGCGGAATCCGCGGGTCAGGCAAAACTTCTGGAGGGTGTCGCAGCACTGTTCGGCCTTCCGGCCACGCCAGAGCGTATCGAGGTCTATGACAACTCTCACATCATGGGGACTAACCCGTACGGCGTGATGATCGTCTCCGGCACCGAAGGTTTCAATAAGGCCGCGTACCGCAAATTCAGTATTCGTGGACCAATTACCCCGGGCGACGATTTTGCGATGATGCGGGAAATGCTGCAGCGCCGTTTCTCACGTGCCTTGAAGGAACAGGCTGAAGGCGCCCCAGCCGCTGACTGGCCTGACATGCTGCTGATCGACGGGGGTGCCGGTCAACTCTCTGCGGCGCGAGACGTCTTGGCTGATCTGGGCGTGCAAGATGTAAAACTGGTTGCCATCGCCAAAGGGCCGGATCGTGACGCGGGCCGTGAATGGCTGCATACCGACGGAATCGCACCGTTCCAGCTGCCCCCTCGCGACCCGGTGCTCTATTTCCTGCAACGTCTACGCGATGAAGCGCATCGCTTTGCCATTACGACGCACCGGGCCGGCCGCTCGAAGGCAATCCGACAGAGCGAACTGGACGAGATCGAGGGCATTGGCTCAGCGAGGAAGCGGGCGCTGCTTAATCACTTCGGATCGGCACGTGGCGTGAAAATGGCAGGACTGCCCGACCTGGAGGCGGCGCCTGGGATCAGCAGGGAAACTGCTCGTCGTGTTTATGCCCATTTTCACCCCGGAGTTCAGGATGGAGGGGCAATCATAACATCGCACCGCTTCCTGTAAGAGCCCCGATAGCCTATGTGAGGGCTCTGCTTTATCTTGGGCCCGGCATGCTGACCGATCTCCCGAATATTTTGACGCTCTCGCGCATCGCGGCGATACCGCTGATGGTGGTTATGGTCGCAATCACAACGCCGTTGGGAGATTTGGCAGCTTGTATCATCTTCAGTCTGGCCGCGATCACCGATTATTTTGACGGCATGCTTGCCAGGTCTCGACGCCAGCAATCCGACCTCGGTCGCATGCTCGATCCCATCGCCGACAAACTGCTCGTTGGAGCGGCGCTTATGATGCTCGTCGGACAAAATCGGCTTTCCCCGTTAGGATTGTATCCGGCAATTGTTATAATGTTGCGTGAGATCCTGGTCAGCGGCCTGCGTGAATATCTGGCGGGTATCCGAATCGGTTTACCAGTGACACGGCTGGCGAAATGGAAGACCGGTTTCCAGATGGGTGCCCTTGGGACGCTCCTTGCTGGCAACACGACGGCCGCCCTGCTCCATCTGCAATCAGTACCGGTTTCATTGATCGGTGAGACGATGCTTTGGATTGCGGCCGCTTTGACGCTGATCACAGGTTGGGACTACCTGACCGCCGGATTGCGACACGCGGTCACACCGGAGACAAGCCGATCTTCAGTGGCCAAATGAAGGTCCTCGGCATTGTCGGATGGTCCGGTAGCGGAAAAACGTCTTTACTGACCGCATTGATCCCCCTGCTTCGTGCAGAGGGTCTTCGGGTATCAACGATCAAGCACACCCATCATGATTTCGATATGGACCGTCCAGGCAAGGACAGTTTCCGTCATCGCCAAGCGGGCGCCCACGAAGTTCTTGTCGCTTCCGGCACGAGGTGGGCTCTTTTGCATGAAGTGGAAGGCCCGGAACCAGAATTGCCTACGCTGCTGAAGAAGCTCGATCCGGTTGATCTCGTGCTGGTCGAGGGCTACAAAAGCCACCCTTTCCCAAAGCTGGAGGTGCATCGCGCTTCCCTTGCCAAGCCGCCGATCTGGACGAATATGCCGGAAATTATCGCGGTGGCGAGCGATTCAGTGCTTGATATCGGCTCTCGGACACTCCTGCCACTCAACTCACCTGAAAAAGTAGCGATTTGGATCATGGAATCGATTTCCTGCTCCGGTGGGAACAATCCTTGAGTGGTAAACGATCTACAGGCACAGTCCGCCGCGATCGTGCAGTCTCCTTCAACCCCTTATGGGGAGCTTTCTTTTATGCGGCGTATTGCCTTGCTCAGTCTGGCGCTGGCCTTAAGCGGTTGCGGCTATAAGACCTGGTGGAATCCGTCCTTCACTGGCGGATCCAATCCCAATCTGCCGGTCGGCGACAGTGAGAACATGCAGCGTGTTCAAGGCCAGGCACCTGAAGTCCCACAACTCACCACCGAACCCGGCGACATCTGGCCGGGCCCGCTGCCTCAGGCGCCAACCCTGAAAGATCTTGTTGGACAAGGCGGTCTGACGTCACAGCCGGAGCAGCCGGTGCCGGGATCGCCACTTAGTCGTGGTACCATTGCTCCGTCGCCCTCGCCCAATCCCGGCGTGGGTAGCTCGACACCACCCGGCAACAACCAGCCCGGTCTCCCGACCCCACAACCGGCGCCGCCACTGTCCAGCTATGCCGCGCCTCCTGCCGCACCGCCGGCCCGCGGTCCGGGCGGACAAGTGATACAAACGCCAAGCGGACCAGCCGTCACAACTGGCGGTGGCCCAGGATACCAAACAACCGTCACACCAGGCGGCGGTCAATCGATCATTGTACCGAACGGAAACGGGACCAGCACCGTCATCCACTCCGACGGTAAGATTGAGACAATACCTTCGCCGAAGTGATGCCTATATAGGGCGCCATGAACAAGCCCCTCACAATCTTGTACTTCGCCTGGCTGCGCGAGCGCACTGGATCGGCGCAGGAAACCGTGCCGCTTCCAGACGGCGTGGGCACTGTTGCCGATTTGGTGGAACACCTGGCGGCAAGCAGTGCCGGACACGCCGCCGCCTTTCAGAACCGGCGCACCGTACGGTGCGCTGTCAACCAGGAGTTCGCTGATCCCTCGTGCCCGGTGAAACCAGGCGACGAGGTGGCGTTCTTTCCTCCGGTCACGGGCGGATAGCGACCTGAAACGCTTTCACCCTGACCGGTCAGGGTGAAAGCGTTCCACCTCGTTGTTTGGCGCGCCAGCTTTATCATCCCGACTGTTTATGGGCTGGCTGATATTGCTCTAGGTTTCTTTTCCCTCCGACCGCATTGTATGGTGATATTCGCGGTTAGGGATCATATCCATCGCCGACGCCATGCGATTGGTCAGGTTGAAGAGAGCCACCGTCTCGGCCAGATCGAAGATATCTTCCTGACTCAAACCCTGCTGAGACAACGCATCGCGATCGGAATCATCGACCAGATGCGGCGTTTTTGTCAGTTTCCAGGCAAAATCAAGCATTAGCCGCTGCCGTGGGTCCACCTGCGCGACCCGGTAATTCAGCGCCAGCATCTCCCCTAGTTCAGCATCGCCGGATAACTGCCGTACCGCCGCGCCATGCGCGACAAGGCAATAATAGCAGCGGTTTGCCGACGACACGACCACCGCGACCATCTCCCGCTCCAGCTTTGAAAGCCCTGAGGACGACAGCATGATCTCATTGTAGATAGACATGAAGTTACGCAGACGCTGTGGTCGCAAACTGTAGGCAGCCAGCACGTTGGGCACGTAACCCAACTTATCCACGCATTTCACAAAGACCTGCTGAAGATCTTCATCGAGTTCCGAACGGTCTGGAACGCCGAGTTTGGAGATGTGATCAGGCTGCGGCATCAGTCATAAACTTCCGGGTTGATGGTGTTTTCGCGATTTGGCGTTCCGTCCAGAACGCTGAGGATGTTCCTCGCGGTCGCCACCGCCATGGCAGCAATCGCCTCGACCGTGACGCCCGCCATATGCGGCGAAGAAATCACGTTTTCCAACCTCAGTAGCGGGTTATCCGGCGGGGTCGGCTCTTGTTCGAACACGTCCAGCCCCGCGCCCGCGAGATGTCCGGACGCCAGCGCATTATAGAGGGCCGACTTATCAATGATACCACCGCGCGCGGTATTCACGATGAAGCTGCCCGTTTTCATCAACCCCAGACGCCTGGAGTCGAACATGCCGATCGTCTCGGAGCTCTTGGGACAATGGATACAAACGATGTCGGCGCGGGGTAAAGCTGCGTCGAGGTCATCAGCAATCTGATATCCCGCGGAGCGGACGTTATCTTGTTTGATGTAGGGGTCGTGGATAAGTACGGTCATATCGAAAGCAGCACACCTTCTGGCGGTTCGCGTGCCGATGCGACCGAAGCCCACGATTAGGATTGTCTTCCCCGACAGTTCCATTGGCGGGGTACCGTGTCGCTGCGTCCACCTGTCTTCCTTGACCAGCGCGTCCATCGCCCAATTCTTTTTCGCCAAGGCGATGATCAGGTTGAACGCCTGTTCGGCGACCGAAGTGGAATTTGCAGTACCGGCTGTCAGAAGTGGGACACGTCGGGCCGTCAGAGCGGGTACTTCGACGGCGTCATAGCCAACGCCGATACGGGCGACAGCCTGCATTGCCGGTGAGGCATCCATTTCTCTTTGCCGGAACGGTGTGCCTGACAGCGCGATGCCGGCGATGTCCGTGAGCTGAGGTAGCAACTCAGCTTGGCCAATTCCCGCCGGATAGATAATCGTCTCGATATCGTCGCGTGCCTGCATGACTTCGATGCCCTGCTGTCCCATGGTGTGCGGCAGCATGACTTTGCGTTTGTTGGTAGCCATGGAAGCGTTTCCTTAAAGTTGGCGTTGCAGAGCGGCGACGTAGCCGCGGTTCCAGGTCGGCGACAGGTGGACCTCGTTCATCACGACATGCTTGGGTAGGCACGCGATATAGCGGATCAGATCACCACAGTCGGCTGGTTGAACCATCCGAGCACGAACCTCGGGGCCAACTGGGTTAGGGCGCTGATCCAGGATTGGAGTCGCAACCTCGCCCGGCAAAAACACTGTGGAGCGGATGCCATTGATACATTCTTGCATGTTCAATCCATGACTCATGGCAACAATGCCGTGCTTGGCAACCGTATAGATCGGTCCGCTCACGCCGCCGATGAAGCGGCCTGCCATGGAAGCGGTATGGATCAGCAATCCGTCTTTTTGTTCCCTCATGAAGGGCAGCGCCACCGTTACGCAGTAAAGCGCCCCGACCAGATTGCCTTGCAGCAAAGTGTCAATGCTTTCAGGAGTCAGCTTGTCCCAGTGACGTTCAACGATGTTGACCCCGGCGTTGTTCACCAGAATGTCCAATCGATTGAATGTCGTGCGAATATACGCGCCAACCTTTCGCACCTGAGACGCATCTGTCAGGTCAGCCGACTGAACATGCGCTACGCCCGCCTGGTTGATGCGGCGCGCGACATCTTCCAGTGGACTGGTTCGTCGACCGGTGAGTACCGATTGTCGCCCCGGCCTCGGCAAGCGCCAATGCCGCCGCCTCCCCTATTCCTGTGCCGGCGCCTGTGACCCAAGCGATCTTTCCGGCCAAGCTTGTCATGATTGCGTTCCCCCGCTGTTACCGTGACCATTCTTCAGGCCTGGGCAATCGACGGCAAGAGCGGATGTCGTGGATGCCGTCTAGCCAAAGGCGTGGACATTCGCCACATTGGCGGCAGGAAACGTCATAAGCGAATCAATGGACCTGTCTTTTGACCTGCTGGGCAATGCCCTTATGTCCGGGCTGTTGCTGGGTGGCTTTTATGCTGCCGTAACCATTGGGGTGTCGATCTCTTTCGGCATGCTCGATATCGTCAACATCGCTCATCCCGCGTTCATCATTCTAGGGTCGTATACCGCCTATATCGCAAACAGCGTGTACGGCTTCGACCCGATCCTGTCGAGCATCGTTCTGTCGCCAGCATTCTACCTGTTGGGCGTCGCGATCTATCATGTTTATGACGTGTCGTTTGAGCGACGAGGCGATGCTTCCATTCGCGGGCTGGCGTTTTTCTTCGGTATTCTGTTTATCACCGAAGTCACCCTTGTTCTTGTATTTGGCGTCGACTATCGGCTGGTTGACGCGCCCTATATCGGACCGAGCTTGCATATCGGGTTGATCGACCTGCCATTGCGTCTGCTGGTACCGTGCCTGGTGTCGTTGGCTTTGATCGCCGTGCTGCAATTATTCATGTCCTACACCTTCATCGGCCGAGCGGTTCAGGCGGTGGCGCAGGATCCAATGGCGCTACGCCTGATGGCAGCCAATCCCAGTCGCATCAAACGCATCGCCTTCGGGCTTTCGATCGCAAGCGCATCGGTTGCCGGCGCGATTCTGATCATCATACAGCCGGTCGAACCGTCCATTGCCCGCGACTATATCGGGCGGATCTTCGCCATCTGCGTTATGGGCGGGTTGGGAAGTTTCGGCGGAACAGTCGTAGCGGCGATGATCCTGGGTGTTATGGAAAGCTTGACGTCAACTTTCTATGGACCCTCATGGTCGCCGGCCGTCGCGTTCGGCTTTCTGCTCATCACGCTCGCGGTACGACCCGCCGGCCTGTTTGGCCGCCGCTAATGCGAAACGTCCGGTTTTTCTTACTCGCTCTGATGGTCGCCGCGGCGACTTTCGCGGTCGCCCGTTTGGTGAACAACGCTTACGGGTTCTTCGCCGGCTACGTGGTGCTGCAATACATCGTGCTCGCAACGGCGTGGAACATCCTGGGCGGATATACCGGCTACGTGAACTTTGGAACGGCCGCGTTTTTTGCTCTCGGCGCCTATACGACGGTCGTCCTGCATAAGACCGTTCCGTTTCTGCCACTCCCGGTGATGATGCTGGTCGGAGGCCTGATCTCGGGGATCATCGGCTTTGGGATGGGGTATTTGACACTTCGATTGCGCGGTACCTTTTTCTCAATCGCCACACTGGCGATGGCGGTGGTTGCGCAGACGATCATTACAAACTGGAACTTTGTCGGCGGATCCCGCGGCGCCTATATCATTCGGCCGGCCAACTCGCCCATCTTTGCCGGTGACTACATCCAGTACCTGTTTGTTATCATGCTGCTGCTGTCCGTGATCTCGGTCTCGCTCGCACGCGCCATTCAGCATTCCCGCCTCGGATACGGATTTTCGGCCATTCGCGATGATGAATTGGCCGCGGAGGCGTCGGGTGTGCCAACCTTGAGGTTGAAACTGATCGCGACCGCACTGTCAGGGGGATTGATGGGCATGGCCGGAGCACCCTTGCCATATTACGTCACCTATCTCGATCCCGCCTCGGGCTTCAGCCTTAGTTATGCAGTGAACACAATTGCCATGCCCCTGATTGGTGGTACGGCCACATGGCTGGGGCCTGTCATTGGCGCCGTCTTGCTCGGCACCCTGCAGCAGGTCGCAACGGTAACCATCTCGTCGGCGTTGTCATTGCTGATTGTCGGGGTCCTGTTGGTCGGCTTTGTGGTTGCTGCCCCTAAAGGCATAGTCGGGTGGTTCACGCGATGAGCACCGCACTTCTGTCGGTATCTCAGCTAGGCAAGCGTTTCGGCGGTTTCGTGGCTCTTGCAGACATCGAGCTACAGGTGACGGCAGGAGAGCGCTTAGGCCTGATCGGGCCAAACGGCTCTGGAAAAAGCACGTTGGTGAACTGTCTGTGCGGAACACTGCGCAACGATTCTGGTCACGTCAGCTTCAGCGGACACAGGTTGGACGGCTTGTCCGCCCATCAACGGACCAGACTGGGCATAGCCCGCAGCTTCCAGTTGCCACGCCCGTTCCCGACGCTAACGCTGATGGAGAATATCCGAGTACCGATTCTCTACGCCGCCAACGTAAAGGCTGGACGTGTTCTCGTTGACCCGGCTCAACGGTGTGAGGAACTCCTCGATATGGTGGGCCTGCTTCCGAAGGCTTGGCGTAAGCCAGCCGACCTGACTCAGATCGAGATGCGGAAACTCGAACTTGCACGGGCGATGGCGTCGGAACCGCGCCTGCTTATTGCCGACGAGGCCATGGCCGGCCTGTCGCACCAGGAGGTCGATGACATTCTGACGTTGCTGCTGAAGCTCAACGGTCAAGGTGTAACCATCATCATGATCGAGCATATCATGCGAGCGGTCCTGGCATTCTCTCAGCGCCTGGTGGTGCTTGTTGCCGGCCGCAAGATCGCCGACGGAAATCCGCAAGATGTCGTCCGTCAATCCGATGTCGTGGCGGCTTACCTTGGCAGCTAGCCTTCTCATCGCAGGCTTGGATGCTGGATATGGCGCGGTCCGTATCCTGCATGATGTGACGTTGTCAGTTTCAGAGGGCGAGACGGTGGCTCTGCTCGGAACCAACGGCAACGGTAAGTCCACGTTGATGAAGTGCATCATGGGGATGGTCCGACCGACTGCCGGTTCGATCATCGCCACGATTGACGGCGTCCGCCACGACTTGATCGGCATGTCGACCGAGGACATTGTCGATCTTGGGATTGGCTTCGTTCCGGAAGGACGACGCCTGTTTCCGCGCCTGACGGTTAGAGAGAATCTCCTGATGGGGGCGTATCGCAAGAAGGCACGCCCGCTGATCGAACAGAACCTGGCGTTCTGCTTCGAAGTTTTCCCTCGCCTCGCCGAACGGCGCAAACAATTGGCCGGATCAATGAGCGGCGGTGAACAGCAGATGCTGGCGCTCGGCCGAGCGCTGATGTCGGCGCCACGGCTGCTGCTGGTGGACGAACCGTCGGTGGGTCTCGCTCCGCTCCTGGTGGCTCGGACGATCGACAAAATCAAGGAGTTGAAGGACAGCTTCCAGCTGGCTGTGCTGATGGCTGAGCAGAACTTCACCCAGGCTATCCGGATTGCCGATCGAGGTTACGTGATTGTGCACGGACACATAGAGTTCGAAGGCAGATCAGCCGAAGAGCTCAATAATAACGAACTCATTCGCCAGTTCTATCTCGGCGCTTGAATGACAGACGTTGGCGTACCTACCTTACCGGAAACCCGACCGAGCCATGCTGAACACCGCAGGGTCCGGGCGCCCGAAACGCACAGCGTGAAATTATGTCCATCATCGGGCCGCAATGATCGATCCCAATGGTTCCGATTGACCTGACGCAGCTTGGTCCATAGCTTCTGGGCCATGTCTGATACAGTACGCAATGGGCTTCCTGACATTCCGAAGGCATGGCCATTCGAGGAAGCGCGGAAAGTTGCTCAGCGTCTAATCGCTTCGGGCAAAGATCATGCCCTGTTCGAGACTGGGTATGGGCCCTCCGGGCTGCCTCATATCGGCACGTTCGGCGAGGTTGCCCGTACGACCTGGGTTCGCAGAGCCTTTACTGAACTGACCGGGCTACCCTCCAAACTGTTAGCCTTCAGTGATGACATGGATGGATTACGCAAGGTACCGGACAACATTCCGAACCGCGACCTTCTGACGCCGTACCTTGGCAAGCCGCTGACACAAATACCCGACCCGTTTGGGACACACGACAGCTTCGGCGCCCACAACAATGCCCGCCTGCGCGCATTCCTGGACTCCTTTGGCTTCGAGTATGAATTCGCCTCCTCAACGGATTACTACAAAGCGGGACGCTTCGACGCTGCTCTGGTACGCATCCTGGAGTGCTACAACGCCGTCATGGCAGCGACCTTGCCAACCCTTCGGCCGGAACGACAAGCTACTTATTCACCGATCCTTCCCATACATCCTGAGACGGGCGTCGTGATGCAGGTGCCGATGGAGCATACTGATCCCGTCCGAGGGATCGTTATCTGGAAGGACCCGGCAACGGGGGACAGCTTTGAAACCTCGGTCAAGGGTGGCGCCTGCAAGCTACAGTGGAAGGCCGATTGGGCCATGCGTTGGTATGCCCTGTCGGTCGATTACGAGATGTCGGGCAAGGACCTGATTGACTCTGTTAAGCTTTCCAGCCGTCTCTGCCGGATATTGGGCGGCCAACCACCCGAGGGCATGACCTATGAGCTGTTTCTTGACGCCAACGGCCAGAAAATCAGCAAGTCGCGCGGCAACGGCCTCTCGGTCGAAGAATGGCTGACCTATGCTCCGAACGAGTTGCTGGAGCAGTTCATGTACAACCAGCCGCAACGGGCCAAGCGACTGTATTTCGATGTCATTCCACGCGCTGTCGATGAGTACGTTGGCAACCTGGACAAGATGCGCAACCAGACCGAGGTCGAACGGCGCACCAATCCGGCATGGTACATTCATAATGGCCAACTGCCAAATCATGCCGGCAGCCCGATCAGCTTCACGATGTTGCTGAATTTGGCGAGCGTTGTGAATGCCGATCAGCCTGACATTCTCTGGGGCTTCATCAAACGGTATGTTCCCGGGGCAACGCCGGAAACGCAGCCGCTCCTCGCTCGTCTCGCGGATTACGCCGTTGCCTACTACCGCGATTTCGTTCGACCCGAAAAATTCTACCGTGATCCCAGTACCGATAGAACGTGCAGCGCTCGAGGATCTGGCCGCGACGCTTGCCACGATCTCCGACCCTGCCGTTGACACAATCCAGAACGCGGTATTCGAGGTGGGCAAGCGGCATCCGTTTCCCGACCTTCGCACGTTCTTTGCCAGTTTGTACCAAATCCTGCTCGGTCAGCAGGAGGGTCCACGGTTTGGCGGCTTCGTCGCACTCTACGGCATTCCCGATACGATCGCGTTGGTCGAGTCAGCGCTCGCCCGTAAGGTGGACGCGGATTGATACATGGCGGTTAAATCACGAAGTGTCCTGAAAAGTTGGGCTCGTCATCTTCCCGCCGTGCTAGGCGTCGCGTTGCTGATCGGCGCGATCTACGTCGTTCAGCGTGAGTTTCGCCATCTGAAGCTTAAGGACATCGTGACGGCGTTGGATGCGATTCCAACCCACTCTTTGATTTTCTCTTTCATATGGACGATTTTATCGTACTTCATTCTGACCTTTTACGACCGGCTCGGCACGATCTATGCCGGTCATAAAGTCTCCTATGGCCGCGTCGCATTTGCGTCGTTCTGCGCATACTCGCTTTCACACAATCTAGGTTTCGCAGCCGTATCGGGTGCCGCGGTGCGCTATCGGCTGTACGCGCACTGGGGCCTCACACCCCTGCAAATCGGTAAGACCGTCGCATTTTGCAGTCTGACATTCGGCCTTGGCGGGATGGTGCTGGGTGGCGCCATCCTGTTTATCGAGCCTCGGGCGATTCCATTTTTTGGCCAGCATTTACCCAAGATCGCGTTATATGCGGTCGGTGCGTTGCTATGGTGCATCGTTCTTGGTTATGTCACCTTGGCCAAGATCTTTGGCCGGATGAAGATGTTTGGCCACGAAATCGAATTGCCGGGTTGGCGGATGGCCATTATTCAGGTTCTGCTGGCCACCGTTGATGTGGCGGTCACCGCCACTATTTTTTATGCTCTGCTGCCCACGGCGCCCGGATTGACCTGGCTAATCTTCCTTGGGGTTTATGTTGCTTCCTATACGGCAGGGCTTGCAGCGAACCTGCCGGGCGGGATTGGTGTCTTCGACACAGCCATGCTGTTCGGATTGGAACCCTATCTAAGCGCGCCGCACATCGTTGGTGCCATTCTGGTTTTCCGTCTCTATTACTACGTCATCCCCTTATTCCTGGCTGGTTCACTGTTCGCTGGCAACGAGATCCTGCTTCGCGGCGGTGGTCTGCTTCGCCATTTTTCCAAACTCGGACCTGTCCAGGCCATCGGCCGCTGGAGCGAACCGGACTTCGCGGTGACCGCAGCCACCGGCGCGGTGGGCCTGTGTGGCGTATTGATGCTGTGCCTCGGTGTGCTCGCGCCGGTGGCAGATTTCTCGTGGATTGATCCGGACTATGGGGCGCTTGCGAGTCAGGCCGGTCAATTCGTACCGTCCTTGATCGGTGCGGGTCTGGTGATGATGGCGGTCGGGCTGTCACATCGGGTCAACCTCGCATGGGGTTTGACGATCTTGCTGTTGATCATCGGGGCTGCATTCGCCGCTACCCAGGAAAGCCGGATGTGGGTTGTCGGCATCCTGGTGCTGACCACGTTGCTACTTGCCCCATTTCGGGCATGCTTTTATCGGCACGCTCATCTCATGAGCGGTCCATTGCAACCCAGCAGCGCTTTAACGCTGGTGGTACTGGGGCTTTGCCTGTTCTCGCTGGCGATAACGCGGTCACAGACGCATTTGCTCTACAACAACGCTTTTTGGGCGGTGGTGATTTCGCCGGAATTGCCGAATACGTTGCGTCTGGCGGTCGGCATAGCCGTATTCCTCGGCTTAGCGGCGATTTGGTTGCTGCTGCGCCCTGGCCGCGTTCGATACCTGCCGTGGGACAAGCATGCCAGGCAACTACTGCTCGGATTTGGATCGCATCTGTCCGCGCCAGTCCCCCTTTACGCCGATGGGGTCGTGCTCGGGGAATTGTCCCGTGCCGCCGTCGCGTTCCGCCGCTGCGGTCGCGTGCTGCTTGGTCTTGGTGACCCGACTGGGGACGAAGTGGATTGTGTCTCAGCGATTTGGCGTCTGCGCGACCTGGCCCAGCAGGAAGGCCTCGATGCTGCCGTCTGGCGCGCCGGTCCTGATTTATTAAAGGTATATGGCGACATCGGCCTGACCGCCTTACCGCTGGGACCAGACGGACTACCGATGCCAGAATCCGACGGCGATGGGCCGCCCGCCGGACAGTATTTGGTCTGTAAGGCGGAACGAGATTTAGGTTTGTTGCTCCCGGTTCTACCGATTCTTGCACAGGAGCTACAACCGGCTATGCCGGTTTCAGCCTGAAAGCCTCGGTTTGTCAGCACGACCGGATGCTACGTCGAGATCTGTTCCAGCACCGCCCGCGCCTGTCGAATTCCGCCGAATTTGATGAGTACCGCTGGCAGCAATGCACCAGGGATAATGATCCATAGTATCCAGCCCAGGTGGTCGGGCCCGAACGCATAGAGCGGACCGAGCAACGTAACGCCCGCCCAGGCCCCCAAATGCCCCAGTCCATCGGTCCATGCGAACGCTTTTGACCGGATCCGGGTCGGATACGCCACCGCGGTGTAGTTATACAGGTTGAACAGGAACAACCCGGTACCAACACGGCTGATAATATAGCAACCGGCGATAACCCATAGGTTCGGTACTAGCCACGCAACGGTCCAGGCTGCCGCGAACAACAAACCAGCAAAAAACAGCACCTCGCGTCTTTCGATCCGCTCCCCAAGGCGGGCGTTGACCAGAAAGCCCACGAATAGTGCGGCATAGGCCGCCGCGATCGTCAGAAACACGAAATGCGGCGTTCCACCGTGATCCACCATGAACACCGCGGCGAATGCGCCCACACCGTAGATCAACCCGGCATAGGCCAGCAGCCAGACAAAAATCAGCAGCCAGGTTCGGCTGCGATACTGCGGGTTGGTGAACAGCTCCGTCCAAGACCCGCCCTCGGCGCTAATCACACGGTCAAGGGTCAGGCTGGGCGTTGGCAGGGGTGCCATGAAAGCCACCTGACAGCGCCGCTCATACAGCGCCATGACCTGTTCGGCTTCCTCATGCCTGCCATGGGCTTCCAACCAGCGCGGGGACTCCGGCAACTTCCAGTAAAGCAGAGGTAGCAGGATCACCACCTCGATCGCAGCGCTGACCCACAAGAAAAGCTGCCAGTTGCTCGGGATCCAGGCAAACGCGAGCAAATTGACACCGACCGCCACAAGTGCCGTTACACCCTGCGACGTCAACAGCACCCGGTTGCGCACGTCGGGGGAAGTCATCTCCGACAGATATACGGAATGTGTCGCGACGATCCCGCCGACACCCAGCGTGCTCAGTACCGACAGCACCACCATCCAAGTGAAATCAGTGACATAGGCGAACGGCCAGATACAGATGCCGCCCAAAAGTGTTGCCAGGAGAATAGCTGGACGACGGCCATAGCGATCGGCCACCCAACTCATGATGTAGACACCCAGCAAGACGCCCAGGCCAACTTGGAGCGCCTGGATCACTGCGTATTGCACCACATCGATGATGTGGTTGGGCCGCCAGACAAATGGATACAGCCGCGCCCCGATACCGTCAGTGTCAAAGATGATGAAACCCCAGGTCACCTCGACCAGAACCGCGAGCTGCCACTGCACCCGAGTCAGCGGCAGCCTGTCGATCCGCGCCGCCATGACGCCGTCGTACGTAATCCGTTCGGCCATCCGCTTTCCCCCAAGTGGCAGGCTTGGCCCCAGGCCCTCTTATGTCGAAGGCTCAGCGGCGCGGGAAAAGTCTAGGATGAGTTTCGCTGTGGAGCCAAATCTCATCAATTCGGGGTCGCGGCGCGCGGTCAACATCACGCAAAATCTCAACGCGTCTGCCGCAATCGCTTTTCCATATAGACCCGGTCGAACCCCTTTTCAGTCCGGCGTCCCTGCTCGACATACCCGCGCGCGGTGTAAATTGCGATGTTCTCGACCATCAGGGCATTGGTGTACAGGGTGATCGCATCCCAACCGCAGCGCTCGGCCTCAGCCTCGGCAAAGTCAAGCAGTGCTCGGCCAAGCCCGAGTCCCTGCCGATCCGGCCTCACAGCGATATTGTCAAGCAGGAAGCTATCTGGCCCGTTCTCCAGCACCAGCACACCGGCAATCTCCCCACCGTTCTCCAGTACCCAGACCTGCTCGGCGACGATCCTTTTCGCATAATCGTCCAGCATTGGCCCCGGTTCGGTTCCAATCACCGGAACGTAATGCTGATAAGCTGCCAGCACGGTATCCCGAACCGTGTCAGCGTCCTGCGCGTGGGCCTTTCGGATCATTCCGCAGCGGCGTCCAGATCCCACTCGGCTGCCGCCTGCAGCCCGAGTGCCTGTGCCAGCCGTTCCAAACGCCGGATCACGCTCTCCCCCGCGAACACGCCGCTGTTTTCCCGCAGCCGCAACACCAGCCTTGGTCCTTCAATCTGCAACCGGGTCCCCAGCAGCAGATCCTTAGTGCCAGCCGACAGCGTGTAAGCCAGCCGCAGCGCGATGCCGAGCACCTCGGCCCGGTTCGCCGTCTCGATATCGAGCAACAGCCGGGATGGTCGCAGGAACGGCGAGTCGGACTCCGCCTCGTAGCGCAACGCCACAGCCAGAGCGAGGAACGCCCGCGCGTGGTGATCCAGCCCGACCCCCGGCTGCCGCAACACCCGCAGGAACGACTGTTCGGCGCGGAACTCCGGATGGTCATGGCTGCCGATATCCGACATCCAGCACATCGCCTCCCGCAGCCGCTCGATCCCCGCCGTCTCACGCGGGAAAAGTGGCTGGGTCCACTCCACCAATGCCGGAGGCAAGGACGGATCACGGCCGTGCCGAGCGGCCAGTTCCCAGGCGGCGCTGAGAAGTGGATCCTGATCCTGAATTTCCCGCGGCATCCGCCGCATGAACCAACCTTCTCGCAAGCCGCTAGCGCTGAACACCACCCGGCGCACCGCGGTCACCCGGAGCAATCGGCGCAGTGCCACGGCGGCAAATGGCAGGTCGTCGATCCTGCGCCGGGGCGCGCCCGGCAGCCGCTCCAGCACCTTGCGTGGGGCGGTGGAGATCAATCCGGTCAGATCCCGGGCCTCTTCACGTCCGATCGTGTAGTGATGCACCATACTAAGCGGATAGCCGGTTTGTGCCATGTGGATCCGAGCCAGTGCGCGCCATGCCCCTCCCACCAGATAAAGATCACTGCCCGCCGTCTGTCCAAGCCATGGCACCGTCTGCAGGTCCTCCTCGGCGATGGCTCGGGCGCGGATTGGATCGCCACCGGATCGCTCCGCCAGCCGGATCACGCCCAGTTTCAGCGTCTGCGACGGTCCCCGCGTACCATCAACCAGCCGCACGACTTCCAACGAGCCGCCGCCGATATCGGCAAGAACGCCGTCCGCCGCCGGGATGCCGCACAACATCCCATCAGCCGAGTATGCCGCCTCCTCGGTTCCCGACAGAATATGGATCGGCACACCCGGCAACCGGCTCCGCAACGCGTCGACAAAGTCCGGACCATTAACCGCGTCGCGCACCGCCGCCGTCGCGAGAACCTCAAATGGCGTGGCACCCATGGCGCGCGCGACGGCATGATACCGGTGCATCACGGTCAGCGCCTGAACCATGCCTTCTTCGTTCAGCAGACCGGTCGATTCCAGGCCACGGCCAAGCCTTAACACCGCCTTCTCATTAAAAATTGGCATTGGGCTGCGACTGTGGCCTTCGTAGACCACCAGTCGGACAGAATTGGACCCAAGATCAACGACGCCGCAACGCGGCAAGGGGACAGGCGGGGCAAATGGCATACGTTAATCCTGCGTCACCCGGTTCTGACGCTTTATGCCCGTAAGGGGCGACGGCACGGCCACTGGCGGCCCATGCAACGCCGATCCACGGCCAGACAGGGACGGGTTGGTCATGAAGTAATCATGTGCGGAAACCGGTTTGCGCCCGGGCTCGACACGGGTCCAGGCACCGTCGGCACTCAATTCCCATGATTGCAACGAGTTCTTCAGATTGATCACCATGATCTGGTCCAGCACCTGGGCGTGGACGGTTGGATTGTGTATCGGCACCAGGGTCTCAACGCGCCAGTCCATGTTCCGCTCCATCCAATCGGCAGAGCTTATGAATACCCTGGCATGGCGGCTTGGCAGTGGATGACCGTCGCCAAAGACGTAGACGCGGCCATGTTCCAGAAAGCGCCCGACGATCGACTTGACCCGAATATGGTCCGACAAACCGGGCACGCCGGGCCGCAGGCAGCAAATACCGCGAATGACCGCCATAATCTTTACCCCAGCCCGCGAGGCTTCATACAGCGCGTCGATCAATTCAACATCGGTCAGGCTGTTCATCTTCAGCCAAATGTTCGCCGGCTTGCCATCTCGCGCATAGGCGATTTCCTTATGGATCAACGCCAACAGCTTCGCCCGCGTTGTGAGCGGGCTGAAACCGAGTTCCTCCATGATTTCAGGACGAGCATATCCGGTCATGAAGTTGAACAGCCGAGCCGAGTCACGCGTCAGCGCCGGATCGGTGGTGAAGAAACTCAGGTCGGTATAAATCCGGGCCGTGATCGGATGATAATTCCCGGTGCCGAAATGCGCGTAGGACCGGATCGCACCCGCTTCGCGTCGCACCACCAGCGACAGTTTGGCGTGTGTCTTCAGGCCGGTGAAACCAAAGACCACCTGCACCCCGGCCGCTTCCATGCGCCTCGACAACCGGATGTTCGCCTCCTCATCGAAACGAGCGCGCAGTTCGACCATGGCGGTCACTGACTTGCCGGCCTCGGCCGCCTCGATCAGGGCGTTGACGATCGTGCTGTCGCGGCTGGTGCGATACAGGGTCTGCTTGATCGCGATGACCGCCGGGTCCTGGGCGGCCTGACGCAGAAACTGCACCACAACATCAAAGCTCTCATACGGGTGATGAACAATGATGTCCTTGGCACGGATCGCAGCGAAGCAGTCGCCCCCGAAATCCCGGATACGCTCGGGGAAGCGCGGTGTGTACGGCGCGAACAACAGATCATGCCGGTCATCGACGATCATCTGTTTCATGTCCGCGATGCCCAGGATCCGCTGATCGTCATGGATCTCGTCGGGCGCCGCATCCAGTTCATCGATAACGAGTTCCCGCAGCTCGTGCGGCATGCCCGCAGCGATCTCAAGGTGGATGGCCACGCCGCGGCGGCGGCGTTTCAATGCGGTTTCATACGACCGTACCAAATCCTCGGCTTCTTCTTCGAATTCCACGTCGGTGTCGCGTATCACCCGGAAAAGGCCATGGCCGGTCAGCCGGAAGCCCGGAAAAATCCGGTTCAGAAAGAGTACGACCAGGTCGTCCAGCAGGATAAACCGGATGGGTCCGCCCGCATCACCCGCCGGCAGGCGGATGAAACGTTCCACTTGGCTGGATAACGGTAAGAGGCCGCGCATGGCCTGGCCGTCATCCTCCCGAACCAGATGCAGCGCCAGCACCAAGCCGAAATTGGAAATGAAGGGGAAGGGATGTGCCGGATCAACCGCCAGCGGCGTCACCACGGGAAAGACTCGCTCCATGAACCACGCGTCGAGCCAGGATTTGTCGTCCTCCGACAGCGTGTCGGTATGGCACAGCGCCACGCCGGCCTCGCGCAGCAAGTCGAGAAGTTCGCTCAGGATGCGTTGCTGATCAGCCAGCAGCAGTTCAGCGCGGACCTTGATGTCGGCAAGCTGTTGCGCCGCGGTACGTCCATCTGCCGAAATCAGGGTTGCCCCGGCCTTGGCCTGGCCGATCAGCGCAGCGACGCGGACCGAATAGAATTCGTCCAGATTGGACGCGCTGATCGACAGGAACCGAAGCCGCTCCAGCAATGGGTGGCGCGGATTCTCCGCCTCCTCCAGAACGCGATGGTTGAAATCCAGCCACGATAGTTCGCGGTTGATAAACCGATCTGGGCTGCTGAGGTCGACGTTGGCCTCGACTGCGTGATGTTCGGGGGCGCGAGTACGCTTCGCTTTGACCGTTTCTGTCTTTGCACTCGACGATGATGCTTGTTCGTCCACATCCGTGACGCCAGCCTTAAGATCCATCGTTCCGTTCCCTCTTGCTCGACGAGACGTCACCTTACAGGAAGCCTTGGGCTTGAGAGGAGGGGTCAATCCCTGACATCGAAACTTCATCCGCATCAGCAACCGCAAGCACGTCGTCCGCCAGCACTTTCGCTGCCAGCGAGCGCGTAATCGCCTTCCCTGACGCCAGGCTTGCGCGGTCCAGCTTGGCAACCGCCTGCCGCAGGGCCGCCGGCGACCGGGGGAGGCGGGCCAACAACCAATCCTGAACGGGCTGCGTCACTGTCAGTTGCCGGTCCGATACCAGTCGCATAAGCAGTGCAGCCAGCAAGTCGTCACTTGGCGGCCGAATTTCGACCGCGGTGATCGCCCGCAGACGGCTGGATAAATCGGGCAGTTGGATCGGCCAGCGCGATGGCGGCGTTCGGCCGGACAGCAGCACGCGCAGGTTCCGGTCACGAGCTGTGTTCAGCAGATGCAACAGGAGTGGTTCGGGCGCGACGGTATCCGCGTCATCAATCGCCATCCCGCCATTTTCCGGCACCTCGTTCAGGTTTTGGAGAGCCTGCCCCATCAGCAACCGGGCGCCTGTCTGCTCCGCCCAAATGTGCAAAATATGCGACTTGCCGCATCCAGCCGGCCCCCACAGCGCGAGCCGTTGATCAGGCCAAGGCGCCTCCAGCCAGGCCAGTGCCTCCCGGTTCGACGCGGCTGGGAGAAAATCCCGTAAATCATAGCTGGGTGTGTATGCGAACGGCAGCAGCAGTTGCAGACGTTCGAATGACATCAGGTGGCCATCGGTCAGGCGGTCGGCGGGTCAAGGTAAAGCGGACTTGCCAGATAGCGCCGTAGCCAAAACCGAGCCAGAACGCCGATTGTCGCGGCCACCGGCACGGCCAGCATCACCCCGAGGAAACCGAACGCTGCACCGCCGGCAAACAACGCAAAAATCACCCAAACTGCCGGCAACTCGACCCTGTCCCCGAGGAACCGTGGATAGATCACATAACCTTCCAGGATCTGTCCGATCACCAGCACGCCGCCAACGACCGCGACACCGCGCCAATGGGGAAACTGCGCCAGCGCCAGACCGATCGCCGTCACACCGCCGGTGATCGACCCCACATAGGGAATGAACGACAACAACCCAGCCGTCAGCCCGACAATCAGGCCGAGGTCCAACCCGGCGATGGTCAAGCCGACCGCATAATAGAGTGCCAGAAACAGACAACACAGCGCCTGGCCGCGAACCCAGGCCGACAGAATCCGGTCGACCTCCCGCGCCTGCGCTCGAATCACGTCGCGATACCGATATGGCAGCCACGAATCCACCATGCGCACAACGCTCGGCCAGTCCCGCAAGAGATAGAAGCCGACGACCGGGGTCACCACCGCCAAAGATAACAGGTTGAAGATCGCGAAACCGCCGCCGATCACACCGGTGACCGTGGACAACAGGATACTCAGCATGGATCCCGCCTGGCCGCTGACCAGGTCGCGCAGTTTGTCGTTGACCACGTCGGGCCCGAAATTCTCCTGCAGATGGGTCAGCACTTCCCGCGCCCAGCCCTGCAGCAGCGTGGCGTATTGCGGGATCCGGTTCACCAGCAGCCCAACCTGGACAATGACCAGCGGATACAGCAACAGCGCAAACAGCAGCACGGCTGCGATCAATGCCAGCAGCATCAGCAGGGCGGCTGCGCCGCGATGCAAACCCAGCCGGGTCAGCTGGGTGGTGGGCGGATCCAGCGCATAGGCAATGACCGCTGCCGCGACAAACGGCGCGAGCACCGACGCAAAAAGTTGGAGTGCCAGCCAAAACACCACCAGCAGACCGATGATCAACGCGAATCGCTGTGCCCGCGTGGCATGAAAGGGCCGTACCGGCGGCGTCAGAGGTTCCGATGGCAACGCTTCAGCCGGCAACTCCGCCACAAGCTGATCATGGTCTGCTGCCGGCAAGTCAGTCTCCCGGTTCAATCGCCACGCGCTGTGTTCAACACATAGCTCGCGCCCGATACAAGTGTTGTCGCTGCCACGCACCAGACCAGAACGCTCACCAAGCCTGGAATTCCAATGCCGAAGCCGCCTCGCAGCAGGCTGACAGAAATCAGCAGGATCTGCATCAAGGTGTTCAGCTTGGATATATACAGCGGTCTGATCGCCACCGCATGCCCCATGACGGCGAGCACCACAACACCTCCGACGATCAGCAGGTCCCGGAATACGACCAGGATCGCCAGCCAGTCGGGCAGGACGTCGACGGCGGCCAGGGTGATGTACATGGTGACCAGCAAAGCCTTGTCCGCCACCGGATCCATCAGTGCACCGATCGCGTTGCCGCCGTAGCGCCGGGCCAGCCACCCATCCAGCGCGTCGGACAGGCCGGCGGCGACAAAGAGAAAGAATGCCTCGTCGATCCGGTGCTGCAGCACAAGCCAGAACGCCAAAGGCACGGCGCAAAGCCGGCCAAAGGTGATGATATTGGGCCAGTTCACCAGGGCCGCAGTGTTCCCGTGACGAGCCGAGGAGCCATCAGGCATGAATCGGCGCTCCCATCCAACGGATTGCAATCGATAGCCTGCCCATGGTTTGTGTCTGCCTCCAAACACCAAGCGGCTAGCTTATAAGGGTTTGCCATGAGCAATGCGGATCACCAAGGCGCGCACGCGGCACAGGCATCCGGGGAAGGATTGGATTACCGCGCCGCTGGGGTCGATATCGAAGCCGGTGATGCCCTGGTGGAGATGATCAAGCCGTTGGCGAAGGCAACCAACCGACCGGGTGTCATGGGTGGCCTTGGCGGATTCGGCGCCCTGTTCGACCTGAAGGCCGCCGGGTTTATCGATCCGGTGCTGGTTTCGACCACCGACGGCGTCGGCACGAAACTGAAAATCGCGATCGAGACCGGGCTTCATGACACTGTCGGAGTTGACCTGGTAGCGATGTGCGTCAACGATCTCGTCGTTCAAGGGGCAGAACCACTGTTCTTCCTGGACTATTTCGCCACCGGCAAATTATCAGTCGAACAGGCCCGTTCGGTCATCGCCGGAATCGCCAGCGGCTGCCATGAGGCCGGCTGTGCTCTGGTCGGCGGCGAAACCGCGGAAATGCCGGGCATGTACGCCGAAGGCGACTACGACCTGGCAGGCTTCTCGGTCGGCGCGGCGGAACGCGGGAAATTGTTGCCGCACACGATCGTCGTCGGCGACACGATTCTCGGGTTGGCCAGCGCGGGCATACACTCAAATGGGTTTTCCCTCGTCCGCCGTGTCGTCGAGTTCGAGCGGACTGCACTGGATCGACCCCGCACCATTCGCGCCGGACCAGACCCTGGGTCAGGCGCTGATGACCCCCACCCGGATTTATGTGCGAGCCATGCTGGCGCTGCATCGCGCCGGCCTGCTGAAGGCAGCGGCACACATCACCGGCGGTGGTTTGCCCGGCAATCTGCCCCGCGTGCTGTCCGACGACACGGTGGCAACACTGACTGCATCCTGGCCCGTCCCGCCGGTCTTCGCCTGGCTCGCCCGCACCGGCGGGATCAAAGCAACTGAGATGCTGCGTGTGTTCAACTGCGGCATCGGCATGGCGTTGGTCGTCTCCGATCCCGCGGCGGCCATCCGTCTGCTGGAGGGGGAGGGTGAAACCGTCACTTGCATCGGCGTGATCGAGGCGGCCGCCGGTCCTGCGTCGGTGCGTATCGACCCACCCTCCGGCTGGCCAGGCTGATGGGTTTCCTCAACGTCATCACACTGGGATCAATATCGGATCACGCAACGACCGGCCGGAACAACGGAGAATGATCAGCTCTAAACGCCGCACCGCGATCCTGATCAGCGGACGTGGGTCCAACATGGAAGCCCTTGTCGCGGCCTCTGGTAATCCCGGATTTCCGGCTCGTATCGACCTCGTGCTGTCAAACCGTCCCGACGCTGCGGGATTAGACGCGGCCCGGCTCGCCGGGGTTCGCGCCGAGGCTGTCGACCATCGTGATTTCGGTCGGGACCGCGCGGCCCATGAAGCGCGCATCGACGCCATGTTGCGCGCTGCGGATATCGAGATCGTCTGTCTTGCCGGCTACATGCGTCTGCTAACCCCGGTTCTGGTCAGGGCCTGGGAAGGCCGCATGCTGAACATCCACCCAAGTCTGCTGCCATGCTTTGCCGGCCTGGATACGCATGCTCGTGCACTGAAGGCGGGGGTGAAGCTGCACGGCTGCACCGTTCACTTGGTCACGCAGGAGATGGACGCCGGGCCGATCCTTGCCCAGGCCGCGGTTCCGGTCCTTCCAGGCGACACCGAGGACACCTTGGCCCAGCGCGTATTGCGTCAGGAACATGTGATCTATCCCGTGGCGCTGGCAGCCTTCGCGACGGGTCTGCCTGCACAGCCGCCACGTCCAGACGCTTGCTTGATGAACCCAGCGTCCTGGCAAGCAGTCGCTCACTAAATTTCGCATTGTCGGCGAGCAGACTGCTTAGAAGTTCACCAAACTGCGTTGACGGGTTTGCAGGTCGGCGCATCCAGGTCTGATCCCCGTCGTCCGCGGCAACCGTCCGGAAGACCGTGCAGCGATATGAAATTCGGGCAATACGTTACAATTAAAGTATGAAATCCGGTCTGAAGCCAACCCGATCCCAGCGATTCCACCGCACAAAATTCGGCGAAACAAAACCCGGATCGCGAGATCATCGGCTGCTGACGCCGCCATTACACGCGACATAACAGCGGTCACCCACTCGTGCTTGAACCCTCTTCGACGACGGATAGTTGTCCCGTGCGGGCGCTGGAACCGAGAGGTGCCCGCAGGAGATGGAATGCCGCACCGACTGAAAAAAATCGCCGACCAGGTCATCATCATTACCGGCGCGTCCAGCGGCATCGGACTCGCGACGGCTTACAAGGCTGCCAGCCAGGGCGCCCAGGTGGTTCTGGTGGCGCGTAACGAAGCCGCGCTGCATGACGCCGTCCAGCGTATCCGCACCAAAGGCGGTCGCGCGATCTATGCCGTTGCCGATGTAACGATAAAGGAGGATCTGGAAAAAGTCGCGCAGACCACGATCGAGCAATGTGGTGGCTTTGATACCTGGGTGAATAACGCCGGCCTTGGCATCTTTGGACGCCTGGACGAAGTGGCGGACGAGGACAGCCGCCGCCTGTTTGACGTGAATTTCTGGGGCGTCGTGTATGGGACCAACATCGCCGCCGCCCATCTCAAGGCGAAAGGCGGCGCGATCATCAATCTGGGCAGCGTCGTATCGGACGTCGCCGTCCCGGTGCAGGGCATGTACTGCGCTTCTAAGCACGCGATCAAAGGTTTCACCGATGCCTTCCGCATGGAGCTGGAAGAAGCCGGTACCCCGATAGCGGTTAGCTTGATAAAACCTGCATCGATCAACACGCCGTTTCCGTTGCATGCCAGAAACTACATGTTGAACGAACCGAAGCTGCCGCCCCCGGTCTATGCGCCGGAAAGCGTGGCCGACGCCATCATCCATGCCGCGTCGCATGGTGGGCGGGATTACTACGTCGGCGCCGCGGGTAAAATCATCAGCACCCTGAACAAGCATCTGCCCAGCCTTGTCGACTGGATCGGCGCCCGTACCGTGCACAAGCAGTCCACATTCGATCGTCCACCGAGCCGACCACGGGAGGGCGCGCTGTTCACGGCGGGACAGGACGGAGCGGTCTATGGCAACTCACCGCACGTCGTACTCACAAGCACCTACACCAAGGCAACGCTCAACCCGGTCCTCAGCGCTGCTGCGCTGACAGTCGCGGGGGTCGCGGGCGCTGCCATGTTGAGCCGCAGGCTGCGCGGCTGACACCTATCAACGCGTTACTGGAAAGAGAAATCCGAGCATGAAAGCACTTGTTTGGCACGGCAAAGGTGACATCCGCTGCGACCATGTCCCCGATCCCAGCATCGAGGACGCGCGCGATGTGATCGTCAAAGTCAGTTCCTGCGCGATATGTGGCTCTGACCTGCATCTGATGGACGGCCAGATGCCCACCATGGAAAGCGGCGACGTCCTGGGTCACGAATTTATGGGTGAAGTCGTTGCTGTCGGCTCCCCCAATCACAAGCTGAAACTGGGTGACCGAGTGGTGGTCCCCTTCAACATCAACTGCGGCGAGTGCCGGCAGTGCAAAATGGGCAACTGGGCATCCTGCCAAAAATCCAACCGCAACGCGCAAATGGCGGCGGAGCAGTTCGGCTACCCCACCGCCGGCCTGTTCGGTTACGCCCACATCACCGGCGGCTACTGGGGCGGGCAGGCGGAATATGTGCGGGTGCCCATGGCCGACGTGGCGCCGATGAAGGTACCCGAGGGCATGGATGACGAGCATGCCCTGTTCCTAACCGATATCCTGCCGACCGGTTGGCAGGCCGCTGATTACTGTGAACTCAAGGGTGGTGAAACGGTCGCAATTTGGGGCGCCGGCCCAGTCGGCCTGTTCGCCATCAAGTCCGCCCAGATCATGGGCGCCGAACGGATCATCGTCATTGAAACCGTCCCCGAGCGGATCGCCCTGGCACGTCTTGCTGGCGCCACTGACATCATCGATCTGAAGGAGGAAGACGTCCTGGGGCGTATCAAGGACATCACCAATGGCCAGGGTGCTGACGCCGTCATCGATTGCGTCGGCATGGAAGCCACCCCGGGCCACGGTATGCTTGGCGTTCTCGGCGCCGTGCAGGAGAAACTAACGTCGACCCAGCGTCCATATGCCCTAGAACAGGCCATTCAGGCGGTACGGCCCAGTGGCATAGTGTCCGTGCCCGGCGTCTATGGTGGTCCGGTTCCGGTTAACATGGGGGCTGTCGTGCAGAAAGGCCTGACCATCCGTAGCGGCCAAACCCATGTTAAGCGCTACCTTGAGCCGCTGACCAAAATTATCCAGGAAGGCAAGATCGATCCGACCTTCCTCGTTACGCATCGCAGTAATGATCTGGCGAACGGTCCGGAGCTGTACAAAACGTTCCGCGACAAGCAGGACGGCTGCGTCAAGGTGGTGTTTCACCTGAACTAGCCGGCACACGCGCGCCACGGGGAGAGGACAGCCTGTACTCCTCCCGTGCCGCAAGCGCTGCACCCTTGCCGTGTGGCCCCACCGTGTCATAGAACGCAGCGCAATGTTTCTTGTCGCCTGAGGGATCCCATGGCCAGCCACGGCAACGCTCGTTACACCGGACCGGAAACCATTGAAGCCCTGACCGAGGACCGGGAGAAGATGTGGTCGGGCTTCACCAACGCCACCACAGGCGTTGTCATCTTCATGGCCGTCCTGCTGATTGGCATGGCGGTGTTCCTGCTCTAGAAAACTGCCCTCGGCCCGCGTGCCCCAACCGTCCGGGGTACATGCTGGCCGAAGTGCCGCGCCGGTTTCCCTTCCTGCTTGCTTGCCGTAACCTGACGGCCAAAGTGGGAGGCAAACATGCCGGTCATTACCCGCCGACGCGTGGCGGCTGGGCTCACCACGGCGATCCTAACCCAGACCCGGCCGGCTAGCGCCGACTTGGCGTCACTGGAAACCGATGCGCGTCGGGAAGGCACTGTCACTTGGTTCGTCGCGCAAATGAGCGGCGAGGCCGCCGAGGCAATGGGCCATCGATTCACCCAGCGCTATCCCGGTATTGGCGTCTCGGTGATCCGCACCACCGGACAGGTCGCCTACGAGCGTTTCCTGCAAGAGCTGAAAAACAACACACCGACCTGCGACGTATTCAGCTCTACGGATATCTCCCATTACCCGGCGTTGATTAAGCGCAACGCCCTGGCGCGCTACGAACCGGCGAACGCCGCCGAGCTCGCCAAACCGTACCGGGGCCTGGGGGAGAAAGGCCTCTACTACCCTACCACCGGGTCATTGCAGTTATTGATCTATAATACCAAGGCCGTCCTTGGCGCTGACATCCCGCGCCGCTGCACTGACCTGCTCGATCCCAAATTCAACCGTCGCGTCGCCATCGCCCATCCCGCCTTCAGCGGCTATTTCGGCCAATGGGTCCTGGCGATGCGCCGGCAGTACGGCTGGAGTTTTTTCGAGCGGCTGGCTGCCAACAATCCACGCGTGGGCCGGTCAGGTAACGATCCGATCACCATGCTGAACGCTGGCGAATGCGTCGTCGGCACCGGGCCGGCCAGCACATCAACAGTGACGGCCGCCCGCGGCAATCCGATCGGCATCGTTTATCCCGAAGATGGAACGGTCCTGACCGTCGGCCCGTCCGCGATTGCCGCCACCGCTCCCCATCCCAGTGCTGCTCGGCTTTTCATGGAATGGTTGTTGAGCCGAGATTATGCCGATGCCTGCCGCGAGTGGTCGCTGGAACCTGTCCGCGCCGACGCCGAACCGCTGCCCGGGATCAAGCCGATCAGCGAAATCAAAACCATCACCCTGACCGCAGCCGAAATCGCCCGGGAACTGCCCGAAGCGATCGAACAATGGCGCGACACCTTTGGAAACTGAGGAACCACGATGCCCCTGTTGAAGCGACGCTCCCTGTTGGCCGGTCTCGGCACGCTGACCGTTGCGTCTCCATTCAGCGCCCGGGCAACCGGAATAACGCCGGAGCTGATTGAAGCCGCGCGCAAGGAAGGCTCCCTGACCTGGTACATCGCACAAGTCGATACCGCGACCGCCGAGGCGATGGGCCGAACATTCACGGCCACATTCCCCGGGGTGACGGTATCGGTGATCCGCACCACCGGGCAGGTTGCTTACGAACGGCTGTTGCAGGATCTCAAGAACGGTGCGCCGCAATGCGACGTGTTCAGTTCCACCGACGTCTCGCAATACCCGGCGCTGAAGAAGCGTGGCGCGCTGGCAAACTACACTCCGGATGGTGCTGCGACCCTGTTGCCCGCGTTTGGGAAAGTCGCCGATCCGGGCTACATGTATCCAACCAGCGCGACGTCGCATCTGCTTATCTACAACAGTATCCACGTGCAGCCGGCGGATGCGCCAAAAGCCTGGACCGATCTGCTGGACCCGCGCTGGAAGGGCCGGGTGGCAACCGGCCATCCGGCGTTCAGTGGCTGCACCGGCATCTGGGCGCTGGCGTTGACCAAAACCTATGGCTGGCAATACTTCGAGAAACTGGCGAAGAACAATCCCCGCATCGGCCGCTCCGGCAACGATCCGGTCACACTTATCAACGCCAATGAATGCCTCGTTGGTCCAGCGCCGGCGAACACGGCATTTCAACAGGTCGACAGAGGCAACCCGATCGCTCCGGTCTATCCCACGGATGGCGCCACGCTGTGCCTGGGCCCATCCTCCGTCATGGCCAGCGCACCGCATCCCAACGCCGCCCGCCTCTACATGGAGTGGCTGATGAGCGACGATTTCTCCAAACTATCGGTCGCCAACCACGGCGATCCCGTCCATGCCGGCGTCGCGCTGACCTCCGGCCAGAAGCCGCTGGATCAGGTGCCCATTCTCACGCTGTCAGTGCAGGAGGTCGCCAAGGGCGTGCCCGAAATCATCGAGCAGTGGCGCGATACCTTCGGCGGTTGAGCGACAGGGGGTCTGATCAGGTACTTCGAACGGCATGCGGTCATGAACTCATGTCCAGCATCCTGCGGCACAGCGTCTCCCACATCAAATGACGCTGAACGACGTCGAACCGGCCCGAAAAGTCCATGTACCCAACGAAAGTACCCGGCGCGGCCTGTATGATCTCACCATCGTCGTGCGACGAACCGGCTGGGCAGATGCAAAGGAGCTCGCCAGATCCATAGGACCGGATCGCTTGGCTAAGCGCTCCGGTCTCAGCCCCCGTCACTTGTCGGCCGGCGACCTTCAGCACGAAAACCTTCGTCGGATCTGCCAGATCGGCGACGAGTTTGTCTTTCAGGTAGCGCATTCGCTTTTGAGCGAGCACCAACATCCGATTATACGGCACATCTTTGGATGGAACGAAACTATGCATGGCCGTCCCGTAGGTCCTGTCGCCGATCTGCCATAAGGCGTCGGGATCGTCGTCATGTAGATAGACCGCCGTGGTATCGGCATCGCCAATGCCTTTGAAGCATCCTTCCAGACACGCAATCAAACTTTCCGGCGAAACCGTTGCCCATCGGAACAAACCCAAAGGCTCGGCGCCACGTTCGCGTTGGATACCCCCGAACTCACATCCACCGTCGGGGCCGGATCCGCCCAGACTTTCGAAGCACAGCAACAGCGCCCGCATGTCATCGTAAGCCGCGCAAGCCAATCCCAGCGCCGCATGCGCGGCATCGGCCGCCACCGGGTCGTGTTCGGCCAGGCGCATCAACGCCTGATACAGCCCATTCGACACTTCCTCGGAGCCTGAAAACCGGGTCCGCACCTCACCCCAGCGAGCAACCGCCGCGGACCAGTCCTCCCGCGCCCAGGCCAGTCGAGCGTGGTAAGTAAAAAGCGAGACCTCATCGGGATCTTCGACTTGTCCGTCCAGCAGAATCGCTTCCGCCTCGGTCAGCCGGCCCAGTCGCTCCAGCACACCGGCAAGCTCGGTATAAACCCACTATGGCCGCACATTGAGCGTCAACGCCTCCCGCCAATGAGCCTCAGCCGCACGCCAGTTGCCCTGGCGACCTGCCAAATGTCCAAGCTCATGGTGAATGCTGTGCTCGCGCGGGAAACGGGTCGCCGCTACGGAAAGCAAGCTTCGGGCTTCGTCGCCCCGGCCCAGTCCGGACAGCGCCGCGGCGCCCCCGGTGTAGGCAAAACAGATGTCCGGAGATTGTTCGCGCAACGCCCGCCAGAGCCGTTCCGCTTCGGCCCAGTGCCCGCACTTCTGCGCTTGTGCGGCTGTTTCCTGAAGCGCCTCCGACCCGACTGCTTCGCCGGCAACTAACGCCGTCGCAACCGGTTTCTGATCGGTGGATTCCGACAACCCTACGTGAGCCCGCAGATGATCCATTCCGATCGGCATCGGAACGACGGACAGCGGGCGCGGATCGGGAAGGCGCCATGCGTGCGGCAATAAACCAAGCCATCTCACAGCTAAACCTCGCGCGCCCGAAATTCAGATATTGGCCACCAGCGCCGGTGACTATACCGATCGCCAAGTACCTTTCTCTGTTTCGTGTCCCAAGCGGAGCAAATAAACGGCGTGGGGTGGGCGCAGAACACGACTGCCGTATCCCGGCCCGAAATCGGTGCCGCCGCGACTGGCCGCATCATTCCATGCCGAGAACATCCATCATCGAATAGAGACCCGGTTGCCGCGACACCGCCCATAGTGCCGCCCGAATCGCCCCGGTGGCGAAGGTCCGGCGGTCGAAGGCGCGGTGAGTCAGCACGATATGTTCGCTACCGGCCGCGAAAATCAGGCTGTGCTCGCCGACCACTTGACCGCCACGCAAAGCCGCGAAACCGATGGCCCCGGTCTTGCGGGCGCCGGTATGGCCTTGCCGCCCGCTTTCGATCACGTCATCCAGTTTGACCCCGCGACCCTTGGCAACCGCTCGACCCATGCCGATCGCGGTGCCGGACGGAGCATCCACCTTCTGACGATGGTGCATCTCAACGATTTCGGCGTCATAGGCATCCGCTGGCAATGCAGCACCCATCCGTTCAGCGAGCGCCAGTACCAGGTTCACGCCGGCGGAAAAGTTGGACGCATAAACCACCGGAATGCGGGACGCGGCCTGTTCAACTGCGGCTTCATCAGCAGCGGACAGGCCAGACGTGCCGAGAATCCAGGCCTTACCCGATGCCGCCATGATGGCGGCGGAAGCCTGCGCCGTGGCCGCATTGGTGAAGTCCACCACGACGTCCGACGCAGCAGCAAGGGCGGCAAGGTCAGGAAACGCGCCGCTGCCGGCCCGGCTTACGCCGCCGGTGAGTGTTGCCCCGGCGGCGCTGACTTCCTCCGCTAGAAGCTGGCCCATGCGGCCGGTGATCCCGGCGATGCCAATTCGTGCAGCCATGTTTACCTCCCGGAACCGGTCAGCGGATTTTGCTTGCGGCATCGCGGTACAGTCCAGAAGGGTGCCGTTGCCTGTGACTTCCGCGCCGTGGAACGGCATGCCGCGTCGGGCAGCGATGGGTTCGGGATGGACCTCACCCCGTTCCGGCGAGGCTGTCGCGGCCGCAATCAATCCCCCCTGCCCGCGCGAGGTGTCAGCCATCCCAAACCGCGAATGCCAGAGGACCACCTGACCACCGAAAACAGGACCCTAATGCACGGTTTCAGTCGCAAAGACGAAGGAGTAATCCGACGCCAGGGGCGCACTGGAGGATAGCAATCCCTGCAACTGAACCCTGCGAACCGTGTGACCCGCCACCGCCAGCAACCGCTTTTGCGATGGCTGCGCGATCGGCGCCGCCTGATGACAGTCCATGCAGGATGTTTTGGTCTGCTGGAAGGTTTCCATCGTTGTGTTGGCAACGATCCCGGCACTGTTCGGCGGGGTGATGTCGCCGCGTGCCAGAGGCGTAGTGCTTTTCGGCGGGATCGGCGTGGAACTGTTCGGCCATTGCACGTTGATCAGCCGGTAATAGTTGAACACCGAATTCGCCGGCAACAGACTCCACGCCGAGCCGGTCACGCTGTTGGCCACGGAATCCACGGAGACGATGCGGGTGATCTGCATCGGCGCGCTATAAGGAAAGCACCCCGCTGGTTGACCACTGGCGTCGCATGGTGTGCCCGGTAGCAGGTTGTGCTGGCACTGGTAGGTCGGATCGCTGCCAGGCACGCACTGCGTATTGAAGAATGTATAGCCGGCGAGGGGCAAGCGATTCGGGTTCGGCGGCAGCACCGGCGGCGTGAATGACGGTCCCGCGTCGTCTGGCGTATTGTCGATCTGCTCAAACGTCGCCCAGACAAACTGCTGTGCGCCCGGGACCTTGTGGATGATGTGCAGCCCGACCAACCCCACCGTCGCCGAGCTGACTTTGCCGAACGGATCGGTGATCTGGGCCGTCGCGGTCTTGTAGCGGTAGTCCAGCGAATGATCGGCGGGAAGCGCGATCCAGGCTGCCTTGATCTCGATTGCCCCGACATTCTGCCCATACATCGTCGGCTTGCCCTGGCAGTTCACATCCAGCGTCGCGGTTGGCGTAGTACCGCCGCCTCCCGGTAGATTAAGGCCGCCTTTGCCGCCCTGGCCTGGCTGCGACGCACAGACCGCCTGGCCGGCGTAAGTGGTCAGGTCCGCACCTTTGAAGACATTTGTCGTGATGAATGCGAACTCATCCTGATTGATCCGCACTTCATAGTAGGTCAGTCCGGAGCCCTGATCGGTCAGCCATTTGCCGTTACCCGCCTGGCTGATCCCGCTCAGCGATAGGTCCGTCGGGCCCTGCTTCGACGTGCGCGACAAAACCTTCATCGCCGGCCGGGCGGCCATCCAGCGCAGCTTGCCCGTGGCCGGCGGGTTGAACACCGCCGAGGCCAGCAGGTAACTCTCCCACACCTTGGCCGAAGTGTCCCCGGGCGTGCCAAACGCGGCCGCCGGGATTTTGGGATTTGGATGACCAGGATTATTCGGGTCAGCGGCCCAGTTGAGCGCGATAAATGTCTGCCAGGCCATGCAGTCCGCGCCCAGTTGCGCCCCCAGCGTCACGAACTGCGTCGGAAGGGTCGGCGTCAGCGAAAGTGTCGGAATCCCGAGCCCGCTGCACGCGGACTGGGTCTGCGCCAGCGCAACCATGCCCAACCGGCCCGGGGCAGCAACGGTAAGGCCAAGCATCAGCAGAACCGCCCATCGTGCCTGCATCCGAACCGGTCGGGGCATCGCTCAGGCCCCTGGCAGAATGTAGATGGCAGCCGGCAGACTGGACGCACCCGCGCTGGGATCGGCGACCGTGACGCCTCGCAGCCCGCTCGTGGCGCCCTTCGGAATGGTCACTTCAAGACACAGCGCGGTGTATTGGCCGGGGAACGAATTGCCCGGCACCGCGTATGTCACCGGGGAGCTCCCGGAGACGGTGACGCTGATGCTGGGATCAGGCCCCGACCCATCCGCCAGAAGGAACCGGACGCTTGGGGTGGCGGTTGGCGTTGCGCAGGTCAGTGTCAGCGATTGTGCGGAGCCGTCTGAGGGAAGCTGCGGCGCGATCATCGTGGTGTTGCTGGCCAACGACATCTGGGCGCCGGTCGGCGCATTTTCGACAAGGCTGTAGTACGCATCCCAAAGGACCCGAGAACATGCACTGCAGCGGTTGGCCCGGTGTAGCCGTGGTGCCGGCGCAAGGCGCGTTCGGCGGCGTGTTCGATGTCATCAAGGGACGGGCATAAAGCCCTACCTCGAACTGGTTCGCGATCTGGCCGGCGTATTTGATCGTCGCGCCGTTGATCTGAACATCCGCCAGCGTCATCGCCGGGTAAACGGCGAGCCACGCAGACGGGATCTGGCAAATCGCATGCAACACGAAGCTGCCGGGGAAATTCTGCTTGGTGACCGGATCAACCAGCGTGGCGGAGCCCCGTACCACCTGCCAGATGTCGCTGGCCTTCGCGCCAGGCGGCAGGTTGGCGGGTTCGATTGCCGACCCGAACGAAAACGCGGCGGGGTTGGTCAGCATCTGCAGATAAAGCCCGACCGGATTGGCCAGGCAGACAAGCGCCGGCGAACCCAGCGCCTGGCCACCGACCACCTGGTTGACGCTCTGGCCGATATGCGGATCGCTGTGCCGATATTCCTGGCCGTAGTTGCCGCAGCAGATCAATGCTTGCGGGTCGCTGTTGCCGGTGCCGCCGGGCGGCTGGTACTGCACCGTGGCCGCACCGGCCAGACCGAGTTCCGTCTGCAAAGTATTGGGCGTACTGGTGAGGTGCATCACCCCGCCAGAGAATGACGCTACTGCGCCTGTGCGCACCGCCACCGGACCGCTGTTCCATTTATTCAACGGGTTGTAAGCGGGGCGCCCAGTGTCCGGATCAATCACAACGACCGGTTGCCTGGATATTGGATCGACAACGAACAACTGCAGATCTTCCAGTTGCACCGAGATCTGCCGGGCCGCCGGCGCATCCCAGTTCAGTACCCGATTTATAAAGGCTGCGGACCGTCGATGGACTGACCTTCCACAAGGTGTTCCAGTATTCCGGGTTCTCGCAGGCAAAATCGACGCGAACCAGGTTGCCGTTGCTGTCTCGTGCCGCGCTCCATTCGCAGTATTCGTCGAGCCATCCGCGAGGTCCGTACGGCCCGAATTGCTTGAGAGGCTGGGTCCAGTCAGCGACCGGACAGATGACCGACGGAATTTGCGGGAAGCTTTGCTGCTTGCCACCAGCGTCAGTGTAAAAGCCCGTGTCGGCCAGCGAATAAATCTGCTCCTGCGTCAGAGGATGAGGATTTGTCGGCGGATTCGGCGGGTTCTTTGCGTAGTATTGATCAAGGCGGCCGGGGAAGGCGCCCCAGTGCACCAGCACGGAAGGCGTGCCCGACGGAATATCAGTTTGCGTCGGATCATAGAAGAACGACGGTGCACCCGGCATAGCCTGCTGAATCCACCCGGTCACATTGATGTTCCACCGCTGCTTCATCGCGGTATCGTCGGGCGAGCCCTCTGGAAAATCCTGGACGAACGCGGGCAGCGAGAAACTGGAGAGAACCGGCATGAGATATGATCCTTACGAAGAAACCAAAAGTCAGCGGCAGCAAGTCTCTGAAGCTGGGACCGGTTCGGTGGCCTTGGGTGCCCAGCCCAGTTTTGTCCACGCCAGACGACCAGCAAATCCGGGTAGCGTCTGAACTTTCTCGTTTGGCACCGGTGCGCCCGTGGCAAGATCGGTGATCAGCAACGAAAGTGTGGCAGGATCGTCAGGTGTCAGCCCCAAGCGCTGTGCCACGGCCGTGGCATCGAGGATGCGCGCAACGCCCTTGGTGATGCAGCGTCCCTTGTCGTCCGGCTGCCCCATTCCGATACGAGCGAAACGACCGACGTAGTGCGGGTTGTCGACGTCGACGTCGGACAGCACCGGTTTGTCGACGCCGATAAAAGCGTCGATCGCGTAACTGTCGAGCGTGCAACGCACGTCATCGAAAATGACCAGCAATTCGTTTTCTGGAATTTCGGCCGGCGTCAGGGTTTGCACCCGCGTGAAGGCCGGGCGGCCAGAGGACGCGGGAACCTGAACCCCGGTGCCAAAATCCGGATCCACCGGCACTTCAAAATCATAGCCAAGGGCTCGGCTGTCCTTCGCAAGGTCGCCGATCGTGGTGTAGACAAATTGCCTGGGGTCGGTGAACTCGAAGAATTCCGCACGCGCGCCGACGAAAGGATGCAGTGGATAATTGGCGGTAAACGTTGCGGTGCGCGCGTTGGTCCGCAGCCAGATCTCGAATATCCGGTCGATGTTGGCATGATATGACCAGAACACCGGATCGAAGGCGGTATAAGCATTGTCCGCCATGTCCGGACCCACCCAGCCATGATAGTTGTCATGCGGCTGTTCGTACGCACCGTCGAAATTGTAGTCCCGATAACGGTATTCCGAATCCGGCGGTGGGGGATTGAAGCTCTGGATATTGGCCCACGGGTAGCCGACCCCCTGTGGATGGCTGAAATCCCTGAACGCCAAGGCCCGCTGCACCTGCTGCTGATACAACCGCGTCAGACCGATCTTCCGCGTCCGTTCTGCCCGATGATCATCACCTGACGTGTAGAGCACAGGATCGCGCTGCACCCAGAAGCATTCGGCGGTCGTCCCCACTGTCCCGCCGCTGCAGGCCTTGCTAACCCCTCCCTTGGCGGCGGCGAAGCGCAGCGGATTGGGACGAACCTCTCCAGTGCCAGGATGGACGTATGTCAGATCCTTGAACGCCTGAGGCAGGCCCGCGCTTGGGGACCCATCCATCGATGCATCCCGGGCGTACCAGTTCCAGTACGGAACCAAGCATCCGATCCGATCCTCAAACGCCAACAGATAGGCCCGATGCCAGAGTAGGAAGGCCTCTTGGTAATGCAGGCACCAATCGCCGTGAACCGAGAAAAACCGTTGTCCCGGTGCATCGGGTGCGGCATCACCCAGGTGAAAGCAATCGTCCACCCGCATCCGGTATTCATTGACCTCGGCTTCGGTCAAAGATCGCAAATCGCGCCGGATACGTAGCTTGACCGGCCGTGGACGGGGCTCAGGGATCCGCTCCTGGAAATCGACAAGATCAGTGTCCGACCGTCGCCATCCCTGGTTAACCCAAAGGCGAAACGTCTCCAGTGCTTCGTCGGGCCAGTATTCTATCGGGTCGCTGGTAAGAGGCATCTCCCGGCAGTGCAAATACTGGAAGATCAGGACGGACCACTGTCGTACGCTTGCATAGTCCTGAAGCTGTATTGAAAATCCATTCATACAGCCGGCCCATCCCTGGCCGGTCGCTTCACGTTTGTCGGGCGCGATCCAGTACGGGCTGGCAAACAGCCCCAAAACCGTGTCATCCCAGGATGGGGATGGACTGGTTGCGTTTGGCATGCTTGCCTCTTGGTTTGAGCACCAATGGGAATTAGGACGTTATTCTGCCAATGCTGTATAACATTTTATTGCAGCACCGAAGTCGATAGTAGGGGATATTCTCTCTCCGTAAAGAGAAATTTTGCAAAGACACTAGATTGCAACACAGGGTTTTCGGCAGCCGGACCCCAAAAGTTCGCCCCCAATATGGAAGATGGGCGACAGAACCATAAACGTATCGGAATAAATATATCTAAAGAAACCGAGAGAAATTTTTGACGCGACCGAGCGGGTTGTTGTCTGCTGAAACTAACGACTTATATCATGAACCAAACGTGCCAATGCAGCATTCTAAAGAATGAGCATGTCAGCGGAACGGCTGAAGTCATGTCAGGAAGTTCGACGGACGACCCCGAATTCTGCCAAACCGTGAACAGTCCTGAGGTCCCCTGAGTTCAGCTCTGTCAGGGAGCGGCGCGTCCAACAGGGGCGTGGACCAACTGCGGAGGCACCGGCCGGCACTGGTATATTCCAGGCGCCGGCCACCAGCGTGGCCCACAACGAATAGCGCGGGTCTGAAGCAGAGACCCAATCGTGTTCCGGTCCAGAAAAACCTCCGGTGGATCCGCTTATGCGGGAGCCTTACGTAAGCAGGCAGTTGCGTGGAGTACCCAGTGCGCCTCGCGCCATGCGACGGGTATCTCCCGACCCCGGATCGCCGCGCGGCGATCCACCGACGGCGCCGAGCCAATCCGAAACGCCTGACCCTCTACTGCGGGTCCATCGAAGGGATCGATTTATCGGGAACGAAGCGTCAGCTCCGTCCGCCCTCAAAGAACGCTGCGACCTTGGCGAAGAACCCCTCGTGGTCCGGGCTGCCTTTGCTGCCCTTGGTCGCCTCGGCCTCGAACGCCTCAAGCAACTCCCGCTGCTTCGGGCGACAGATTCTGCGGCGTCTCGACCGCAACCTGGATGAACATGTCTCCGCGCGCGGCGCTGCGCAGCACCGAGAACCCCTTGCCCCGCAGCCGGAACTGATCGCCGGTCTGCGTCCCGGCCGGGATCTTTACCTTCGCCCGAGACCCATCGATCACCGGTACCTCGATATCGTCCCCCAGCGCCGCCTGCGTCATCCGCAGCGGCACACGCATCAGGATATTGGCCTGCTCGCGCTGGAAGAACTCATGCGGCCGGATCGACACATGCACATACAGATCGCCGTTCTGAGCGCCTGCGCCGCCGGCCTCGCCCTCACCTGTCAGCCGGATACGGGTGCCGTCCTCGACCCCTGCCGGGATCGCGACCGACAGGCTGCGCTCGCGCTGCACGGTGCCCGCGCCCTGGCAAACCCGGCACGGATTGCGGATCACCCGACCCTGGCCCGCCGCAGGTCGGGCAGGTGCGCTCGATCAGGAAGAACCCCTGCTGCGCCCGGACCTTGCCGGCGCCCTGGCAGGTCGGGCAAGTCTCAGCCGCGCGACCCTTGTCCTGAGAGCCGGTGCCATCGCAGCTTTCGCATTTCACCCGCGTCGGCACACGCAGATTGACCTTGGTGCCGCTGAACGCCTCGGCCAGGTCGATCTCGACCCCTTGGCGCAGGTCGTTGCCGGTCCGCGTCCGCTGGCCACCGCCGCGACGGCCGGCCCATGCCGAACATCTGGTCGAAAATATCGCCCAGGTCGCCGGTGGCGGAAAAATCGAAGCCGCCCATGCCAGGGCCGGCGCCCCCGCCACCTTGCTCGAATGCTGCATGGCCAAACCGGTCATAGGCGCTGCGCTTCTGGTCGTCCTTCAGAATATCATAGGCTTCATTGACGTCCTTGAACCGCGTTTCGGCCTGCTTGTCGCCAGGATTGCGGTCAGGATGAAACTGCATGGCGAGCTTGCGGTACGCCTTCTTCAGGTCGTCCGCGCTCGCGTTCTTCGCCACACCGAGAGTGGCGTAATAGTCCTGTTTGGCCATCTCAGCCCTTTTAAACCGTGGCGCGCCTCTGATGCGCCGCTAAACATCCACCACCCAAAACAGAAATCGCGCCCGCCTTCAAACGAAGTGCGGGCGCGACCATTCCTTCAAGTCAGCCCAAGGGATCAGGCCGACTTCTTCTTCTTGTCGTCAACTTCCTCAAACTCGGCGTCGACGACTTTGTCATCGGTCGGTGCCCTGCGGCCCAGCGCCCCACCACCCGGCGGCTGCTGAGCGATGCGGCTTCGGCCTTGTACATCGCCTCACCGATCTTCATCGCCGCCTGGCTCAGCCGGTCGGCCGCCTGCTTGAGCGCTTCGGTATCGGTGCCTTCCAGCGCCGTCTTGGCCGCCGCGACCGCTGCTTCGGCCTCGCCCTTCTCCTGGGCACCCACCTTATCGCCGTGCTCCTTCAGGTTCTTTTCGACCTGATGGACCAGGCTTTCGGTGTGGTTGCGCGCCTCGATGGTCTCACGCCGCTGCTTGTCGGCTTCGGCGTTGGCCTCGGCTTCCTTCACCATGCGCTGGATGTCGGCCTCCGACAGGCCGCCACTGGCCTGGATGCGGATCTGCTGCTCCTTGCCGGTCGCCTTGTCCTTCGCCTGGACCGAGACGATGCCGTTGGCGTCGATGTCGAACGTCACCTCGATCTGCGGCACGCCACGCGGCGCCGACGGAATGCCGGTCAGGTCGAAGTTGCCCAGCAGCTTGTTGTCCGCCGCCATCTCGCGTTCACCCTGGAACACCTTGATGGTCACGGCCTGCTGGTTGTCGTCGGCGGTGGAGAAGGTCTGGCTCTTTTTCGTCGGGATCGTCGTGTTGCGGTCGATCAGCCGGGTAAACACGCCGCCCAGGGTCTCGATGCCCAGCGACAGCGGGGTCACGTCCAGCAGCAGCACGTCCTTGACGTCGCCCTTCAGCACGCCGCCCTGCACCGCGGCGCCGATCGCCACGACTTCATCGGGGTTCACGTTCCGCGCCGGATCCTTGCCGAAGAACGACTTCACCGCGTCGATGACCTTGGGCATGCGGGTCATGCCGCCGACCAGGATCACTTCCTGAATCTCGCTGGCCGTTCACGCCGGCATCCTTCAGCGCCGCCCGGCAGGGCTCCAGCGTGCGGCTGATCAGGTCATCGACCAGCGATTCCAGCTTCGCCCGCGACAGCTTCATCACCAGATGCTTCGGCCCGGAGGCATCAGCGGTAATGAACGGCAGGTTGACCTCGGTCTCCTTGGACGAGGACAGCTCGATCTTCGCCTTTTCGGCGGCTTCCTTCAGCCGCTGCAGCGCCAGCTTGTCCTTGCGCAGGTCGATGCCCTGTTCCTTGCGGAACTCGTCCGCCAGGTAGTCGATCACGCGCAGGTCGAAGTCTTCGCCGCCCAGGAACGTGTCGCCGTTGGTGGATTTCACCTCGAACACGCCGTCGCCGATTTCCAGCACCGAGATGTCGAACGTGCCGCCGCCAAGGTCATACACCGCGATCGTGCCGGCGGACTTCTTGTCCATGCCGTAGGCCAGCGCGGCTGCCGTCGGCTCGTTGATGATGCGCAGCACGTCGAGCCCGGCGATACGGCCGGCGTCCTTGGTCGCCTGGCGCTGGCTGTCGTTGAAGTAAGCCGGTACGGTAATAACCGCCTGCGACACCGGCTCGCCCAGGTAGGCTTCCGCCGTCTCCTTCATCTTGCCCAGGATGAATGCGCTGATCTGGCTCGGAGAGTATTTCTCGCTCCGGCATTCCACGACTGCATCGCCATTGTCGCCGCGGACGATGCTGTAGGGCACCATGCCCTTGTCCTTGGCGACCAGCGGATCGTCGTAGCGGCGGCCGATCAGGCGCTTGATCGCGTATAGCGTATTGGTCGGATTGGTAACTGCCTGACGTTTGGCGGACTGGCCAACCAGGCGTTCCCCGCTATCGGTGAAGGCCACCATGCTAGGGGTGGTGCGTGCGCCCTCCGCGTTCTCGATAACGCGGACGTCTTTGCCTTCCAGGATGGCAACGCAGGAATTGGTGGTACCGAGATCGATACCGATCACTTTACTCATTAAAGACGCTCCTTTCAGCGGACAGCCTCGGCCCGAAGCACCGATGCTGTCCCTACGGTGAATACTCTGGATGTATGGGACGGAGGTGGCCAGGACAAGGGTTATAGCCAAATTTTCCGTTCCGTTTTGTCACAATTCGTCGCCGACTCGTTGCATCCTTTTTCTGGACCCGTCAATTCCGGGGCCGGCGCTTTGGCGACAACAACCATCGCTGGGCGCAACAACCGGCCATTCAATGTCCATGCCTTCGACCAGGCTTGGATGACCGTGCCGGGGACATGGGCTTCGCTCTCTTGCTCCGCCATCGCCTGATGCAGATTAGGATCGAACGGCTGGCCAACCGGGTCCTCCCGCTTGATCCCGTTGCGCTCCAGCGTGCTGACAAAGCTGCGCTCGACACCTTCCAGCCCCTCCCGCACCTTGGCGAGGATCGCCGGCTGGTCGGTCCGATGGCGGCGGCAGGCGTCGATGCCGCGCTTCAGGTTTTCCGCCGCTTCCACGACATCGGTGGCGAACTTCTGCACCGCGTATTGGCGGGTGTCGTCGACATCCTTGCGGGCGCGGGTGCGGACGTTGGCATTTTCCGCCTCGGCCCGCATCCAGCGCTCCTTCATTTCCGCCAGTTCGGCCTCCAGCGCGGCAATACGATCGTTTGCCGCCTGTGCCGCTTGCTCGGGCGTCATTTCTTCCTGGGGGCGCGCAGCGTCGGCTGCGGCCGCGGTCTGTTCTGACATGGTATCCTGGATTTGACTGAGGTTCAGTGGTCATGGCGCGCATCAGTTAGGGAACTCGGGCGTCCAAGAACAACCTGTTTCGAAGATGCGTTTGTTCCCGTTTCCGTCACGAACCACCGCCTCAACCAAGCAGTTGCCCGATGACCCGAGCGGTGTAGTCCACCACCGGGATGATCCGGCCGTAATTGATCCGCGTCGGGCCGATCACCCCGATCGCGCCCACAATCCGGCCGGCGTCGTTGCGCGCCGGCGCCACGACCATCGACACGCCCGACGTGTTGAACACCCCGCTCTCCGCCCCGATGAAGATCCGCACGCCGTCCGACTGCTCCGCCAGTTCCAGCAGCCGCAGCATGGTTTCCTGCGCCTCCAGCCGCTCAAACAGCGCCTGGATGGCGGTCAGCCGGTCAATCTGGGTGACGTCGGACAACAGCCGCGCCTGGCCCCGCACGATAAGGCTGCCGGAGCGGCCTTCGCCGGTCCAGGTCGCCAGCCCGGCGGCGACGACCAATGTGGACAGCGCGTCCAGTTCGGTGCGGTTCGCTGCGATCTCTTCCGCGACCACCCGCCGCAGTTCTGCCAAGGGCCGGCCGGACAGCCGGGCATTCAGATAGTTGCTGGCCTGCTGCAAGGCCGACGGCGGCAGCCCGGGCGGCGTCTCGATAACCCGGTTTTCGACCTGCCCGTCACTGTTTACCAGCACGACAAGCGCCCGTCCTGGTCCGAGCGGGACGAATTCGATGTGTTTCACCGCCCCTTCCGACTTCGGCGCCAGCACCAGGCCCGCCGCCGCCGACAAACCCGACAACAGGGAACTGGCCTCGGCCAGCGTGTCCTCCAGGCTGCGGCCGGATGCGGCGAGCGCCGCGGAGATCGACTCGCATTCGTCTTCGGTCAGTTCGCCGAAGTTCAGCAGTCCATCGACGAACAGCCGCAGCCCCTGGTCGGTGGGAAGCCGGCCGGCAGAGGTGTGCGGCGCGAACAGCAGCCCGCATTCCGTCAGGTCTGCCATCACATTGCGGATCGTGGCCGGCGACAGGCTCATGGGCAGGCGCCGCGCCAGCGTCCGCGACCCGACCGGCTCGCCGGTAGCGACATATTGCTCGACGATTTCCCGCAGTACCGCGGCAGAGCGCGCGTCCAGACCAGGTGGCAACGGCGGCGGCACCGCTCCATAGGCCTGTCTGCGGCCTTGGAAGCGAGGGAAGCGGCCGGGCGGCGGGACAGACATATTCATCGCTTTCACTCCAACCAACCAAACTACGATGTGGCGGCGTCGCAGTCAATGTTTTGTTGCGATCTGCGTGCATAACAGGTCGTTTGGTCGAATTTCCTTTCATGAACCGAAGTAACGCGTCACCGCACCGAAACAGCCGGCCAAACACGGCAGGTGCCAACCGGTCAAAGGGCCTGACAACACCGGCCGGCCGGCACCCACCAGCTCGTGGGGCTAATCCTTGTAGGATGGGTCGATGCGGTCAAGTTTGCGCAGTAAGGCCAACCACTCGAACCTGGTCCGATCACCGAGACCACCGTTCCGGGCCCGTTGACCGGCAGCGCTGACGACCTGCTCGCTGACCGGGTGCAACGTGGCCCCCGATTGCTGGAACGCGAGCTGCATCGCACAGGCACGCTCCATGCGGTACGTGGCAGCAAAGGCTGCGGCAATGCTCTGTCCAACGATCAACAGCCCATGGTTACGCAGTACCATGATATGGCGATCGCCAAGATCCGCGAGCAAACGCTTTCGCTCATCGGCGCTTCGCTCCGCCCCCTCGTAGTTGTGGTATGCCACATCTCCGATCACCTCCAACGCGTACTGGTTGAGCGGCAACAGGCCGTCTTTCTGCATCGAGACGGCGCAGCCGGCGACCGTGTGGGTATGCAGCACGCAGGCAACATCCGGCCGAGCCCGGTGCACCGCGCCAGGGATCGCGAAGCCACGGCTGTTGATCTCGGCATCGGACGGCTCGACCTTGGTGCCCTCAAAGTCGATCTTGATCAGCGAAGATGCCGTTATTTCTTCGTACAGAAGACCGTAGGGGTCAATCAGGAAATGACCGTCCGGTCCAGGCACGCGCGCGGTGATGCGTGTGTTGATCAGGTCCGACCAGCCAAACAGATCAACCAGGCGATAACAGGCGGCCAGGTCGACCCGGGTCCGCCATTCAGCCTCCGTCCTGCCAGCAAAGGACGCTTGTGCAACGGACATGCACTTTTCCTCCACCCAGCAAATGCTGCTAACTACGCTGATCTGGGTCAATTTGTCTGTCAAGACAGCCAAATTCGCTGAATTCAACAAGCCATTCCAGTCTTGTGCCGCCTGTCGCAGGCAGTCGCTAACGCCGTTCGGGCGTGGCCGTCCGAGGCCGGTCCGACCTCAGGGACAAATTGGCTTCTCTTGCAGAGGCCTCGCGTCACCATCGTGACGGCCAAACAACAATCTTGTCGTCCACCAGCTCGGTTTCCGCGGCAAATACCCGCCGGACCCGCGCTGGTGGAAGATCAGGTCCTATCCTACCCGATACAGGGCCAGCGCATTATTCAGGAAAAAGTCCCGCTTCTTCTGCTCCGCCAGCGGCATCGGCAGCACATGGGCTGGATCGTCATAGTCCCAATGAGGATAATCCGTCGCGAACAGCAGCCGGTCCCATCCGATCCAGTCGATTGCATCCAATACATGCGAACGGTTGGCTGGTTCTTCCATCGGCTGCGTCGTCAGCCACACATGGTCGTGGATATACTCCGACGGCAGCCGCTTCAGATACGGCGTCTCCATCTTCAGCCGGTTCCAGATCTTGTCCAGCCGCCAGGCGAGTGACGGCACCCAGGCAAATCCCGCCTCGATCAGCACCAGCCGCATGCCTGGCACACGCTCGAACACGCCCTCGATCACCATCGAGGTCAGGAACGACTGGCTCGACTGGGCATGCCCGACCATGTCCTCGATATAGTAGGACGGCCAGCCGCCGCCGCTGACCGGATAGCCGCCAAAGCCGAACGCGTGCACGCCAACCGGCAGTCCAGCCGCCGCCGCCGCCTCATACACCTTCCAGTACCGCTTCTGGCCTGGCGGCTCGCTGGTGCGGCTCAGCATCAGCACCTGCACGAAATGCGGATCGGAGGCATAACGCTCGATCTCCGCCACCGCCGCCTCGGCGTCCTCGTACGGCACGACGATCGAGCCCTTTCAGCCGCGGTTCCGGCAGCAGCCACTCATGCAACTGCCATTCGTTCATGGCGTGGCATACCGCCGCGCCAAACTCCCGGTTCTGGAAGCTCTGCCCGTTGTCGCCGGTCGCGTTCAGGATGCCCAGCACGCAGTTGTTGGTGTCGAGCAACTGCTCCCGCAGAAACGGCAAGCGAGCTGCCGGGCCGCCCGCCCGGCGGCCATGCGTCGCGCCGAGACGCGTTCGGCTGGCCCTTCGGATAGGCCGGCCCGGCCTGATAGGCCTGCCGCGGGCGCGAACCGAACATCTGCATATGCTCGATCCAGCGCTTCTCCAGGTAGGGATGCAGCGCCTTGTCATTGTTGCGCTGCGGATGGATGTCGCAGTCCGCCGTCGCCAGCTTGGACTGGTTGGCCGCCGCCGGCGGCGGCTATTGGTTACCTGGACGTTCATCGCACCGTCTCCGTCAGGCGGGCGTCGTGAGCCCGGAGGGATATATAGGCTGTCCAGACATCGGCGCATCGCTGGCCGGAAATGTCCATCAGTTCGCCGGCATCACCGCCTCCTGACCAGGGATCAGGCGGTGGCCAGCCGCCTATAGGTCGCCAGCGGATTATCGATCATGATCTTCCGCACCATCGGCGGCGACAGTCCGGCCGGCAGCACATCGTCGCCGTCGAACTGCCAATGCGGATAGTCGGTCGAGAACAACAGCAGTTCATCCGAATCCATGTGCTCCATCAGCTTCTGGAACATCTCTTCAGTGGGCGGCCCATCGCAGGGTTGGATGGTCAGCCGGACATTCGACTTCACGACCTCGGCCGGCGAGCGGTCGAGCCAGGGGATTTCCATCCGCAGTCCACGCCAGAATTTCGTCAGCCGCCAAAGATGCGCCGGCAGCCAGGTGAAGCCTGATTCCAGCAGCACCACCTTCAGGTCGGGGAACTTGGTGAACACGCCCTCGCAGATCAGCGACGACAGCGCCTGCTGGAAGCCGGCCGCCTGGGCGGCATAGTCCTCGGTGTAATACGACGGCCAGCCGACCGGGGTGACCGGATGCCGATAGGCGCTGCCGGCATGGATGCCGATCGTCAGCCCATGCTTCTGCGCCGCCGCATAGATCGGCCAGTAATGCCGCTTGCCCAACGGCATGTCGTTCATCACCAGCATCAGCACCTGGACGAACCGTTGGTCCGGGGCGAGGCGGTTGATCTCGTCTACCGCCAGCTCGGGGTTTTGCGACCGGCACCACGATCGATGCCCGCAGCCGGGGTTCCTTATCCAGCCATTCTGCCGCCATCCAGTCGTTCACCGCGCGGGCAAAACCCGCGCCCATGTCCTCGCTGAACAGCAACTGTACGCCATACAGGCAGTTGGCGATCGCGATGCTGGTCTCGGAACGGATCCAGCGCGTGCTGCCGCAGCAACGCCAAGTCCGAACCGGGCCTGATGCCGTCGGCACGCCAGTCGGGACGTGCGGTCAGCGGCGAATTGGCCGGATAGGCGATTGAATTGAGCTCATGCATGCCGCGCTGGACGATGATGTCCCGCCAGTGGTCCGTGAGATACGGATGCAGCGCCTTCAGGTTCGGCACCGCTGGATGGATGTCGCAGTCGATGCCGCCGGTTTCGATCAAACTCATGGCCAGTTTCCTTCGGATCCCCACCGAGGGATTCCGTCACCCGAAAGCTGCCACGAGATCACCGCGCCGGCCAGACTCCAAGCGCACGACCCGATGCGCGAGACTCCACGCGACAGTCCTGATGCCCGGTCCGCGGCGCTGGCCGCCGACATACCCGATGCGCGCAATCCCAGAACGTTATCACGGGTAGCGCGGACGTCGCGAGAGAGCGCCCCAAGCGATCGAAAGGACGTCTTTGCCGCACATTCGGCGTTGCCCGACATACCTTAGCGCGCGCGCTGGATTGAGGCCCAAGAGCCGTGACAGCCGAAACCGCCGTCACGGCTCCTGTCTGTTAGCGCAGACCGAAGAAGCTCAACACTGCGATAACCACGACCACAAGACCGACGATATAGATAATGTTGTTCACGTAGAACCTCCCTGTTTTGGCGAAATGCCAGTCAGACAGGAACAAAAACCCCCCAGCTTGCAGTACCGTTGCTTCAACAAGCAGTGTCAGACGTGAAAGCTTTCCCCGCAGCCGCAACGGCCTTTCTCATTGGGGTTCGTGAAGGTAAAACCGGCCGTCAGGTTCTTCACCTCGTAATCCATCACCGTGCCGATCAGGAACAGGGATGCCTTGCGATCCACCAGAACCGTGAGATCCTTATCCTTCACAACCTCATCGGTCGGAGCCGGCGCTTCGGTCCAGGACATGTCGTATGACATGCCGGAGCAGCCCTTGGTTTTGACGCCGATGCGAAGCAGTTTGCCCTGCTCGCCCTTCTCGTAGAGACCACGCAGCCTCTCAGCCGCGGCATCGGTCAGCGTCATCAGCGGAGGCAAGGCCCGGATCTTGCGGGGGGCGGTCGTCGTTGTGCTCATCATTCAACCTATCTCGTTATCGATCAGAACATATTCAATTGAAGGCGAGCTTCTTCGGTCATGCGGGAAGGGTCCCACGGCGGATCCCAGACCGTTTCGACGTGGCAGGAGGTCACGCCCGGCACCGTCAGCACGGCGTTCTGCACTTGCTCCGGTAGTTCCTGCGCACTCGGACAGGCCGGTGCGGTCAGCGTCATCTCGACCTTCACGCCGCCGTCGTCATCGATCTCGACGGCGTAGATCAGGCCAAGTTCATAAATATTCACCGGAATTTCCGGATCGTAGACCGTGGCGATCGCCTCGATCAACGTGTCCTCGCTGGGCAGCCCCGACGTTTCCACCGGCGTTTCTCCATCGGGCGTCCAGACAGTGCTGGCTGGAGTCACATCATTCACTACTTGCCTCCTTCGCGCCATCCAGCGCGGCCATCAGGGCATGCCAGGGCAGCGTCGCGCATTTCACCCTGGACGGATATTCATGGACGCCGGACAGCGGTGCCAGGCGTTCAATCGAGTCCGACAGCGCGGCATCGCAGGCCGGGCAGGTCCCGGTACGCGCCATCTCGCGAAACGCCGCGAACAGCGCCCGCGTGTCAGCTTTCGATCTGTGTTGCACGGTCTCGGCCATCAGGTCGGCGGATGCGACGCTGATCGCACACCCCCGAGCCTCGAACCCGACGCGATCAATGGCATCGGCGTCGAATTTCACCCAGACCTGCACGCGATCGCCGCACATCGGATTGTCACCCTTGGCGGTGGAAGTCAAATTGCTCCAGCCGGGTCGCATGGCGCGGCCTGCGCCCGTGGTCCAGGATGACTTCCTGATAGAGATCGCGCAGGTCGTCGAAACTGTCTGTTTCGGTCATTTGAAGAAGTCCTGCACCCGGATCAGCCCATCGGCCAGCGCATCGATTTCAGCATGGGTCGTATAGACACCAAAACTCGCCCGGGCGGTACTGTCCAGGTCGAATCGCCGCATCAACGGTTCGGCACAATGATGCCCGGCCCGCACGGCAATGCCCTGCCGATCCAACAACGTCGCCACATCATGGGCATGCGCCTTGTCGAGCGAAAAGGAGATCACGCCCCCGCGGTCCTGCGCCTGCCCCAGAACCCGCAGGCCCTCGATTTGCGCCAACCGAGCCAGGGCATGTTCCGTCAGGGAAGCTTCATGCGATGCCATGGCGTCGTATCCGATCGCTTGGACATAATCGATCGCCGCTTTCAGCCCGATGCCTTCCAGAATTGCCGGCGTCCCCGCCTCGAACTTATGCGGCACTGCTGCCCAGGTGCTCTGCTCATAGCTGACGGACGAAATCATGTCGCCACCGCCCATGAACGGCGGCATCCGGTCCAACAGCTCACGCTTGCCGTACAGGACACCGATCCCAGTCGGACCGTACAGCTTATGGCCCGTCCAGACATAGAAATCGCAGTCCAACGCCCGAACATCAATTTTCCGGTGCACGATCGCCTGAGACCCGTCGAACATCACCTTCGCACCATGCGCGTGAGCGATTTTAACAATCCGCTCCGCCGGCGTGATGCTGCCCAGCACATTCGACATGTGGGTGATCGCGACCAAGCCGACCTTGCCGTCTTCAAGCAATGCCTCGAACGCCGTCATGTCCAGTTCGCCGGCGTCGGTAATCGGCGCGACGCGCAGTTCAATCCCGTGGCTGTCCCGCAAGAGCTGCCAGGGAACGATGTTGGAGTGATGCTCCATGCCGGAGATCAGCACCGCCTGACCGCGCTTCAACACGCCACGTCCGTAACTGTGGGCCAACAGGTTGATCGCGCCAGTGCTGTTGCCGGTGAACACGATTTCCGAGCGGTCGTGCGCGTTCATCAATTCAGCCGCCGCGTCGCGCGCAGCTTCGTAGGCTTCGGTGGTGCGCTCGCTCATCCAGTGGAGACCACGATGCACGTTGGCATATTGGGTTTCCATGGCATGAACCATCGCATCGATGACCACCCTGGGCTTCTGCGCCGAGGCCGCGCTATCCAGAAACACCAGCGGCTTGCCGCGAATGGTCTGCTTCAGGATCGGGAAGTCTTCTCTGATCCGGGCAACGTCGAGCGCAGCGGGATTGGTTATCACGTTCATACTTTCTGCCTCTCCCACCACTGCTCGACGGCCGCTTCGAGCTGTTCGCGGATTGTAACATCAGCCACCGCGTCCAGGGCCTCCGCCAGGAAGGCACGAACCAGGATGGACCTTGCTTCCGCCTCCGGAATACCGCGACTCCGCAGATAAAACATCTGCTCGGCATCGAGTTCACCCACCGTCGCGCCATGGCTGCACTTCACGTCGTCGGCGAAGATTTCCAATTCCGGCTTGGAATCGACTTCCGCATCACGCGACAAAAGCAGCGCTTGGTTCATCTGGTAGCCGTCGGTCTTCTGCGCATCGCGGGCAACTTCAATCTTGCCCTGAAAGACACCGCGTGACCGGCCAGCAAGCACATTCTTGACGGTCTGCCGCGATGTGCAGCCAGGGGCCGTATGGCCGACGACCGTGGTGAAATCGGCGTGCTGCGATCCGGTCAGAATTTGTGCCGCGTTGAGATGCGCGATGGCGCCCGCACCGGTGAGTTGTGCGTGCACCTCGGTCCGCGACAGTCTCGCGCCCATGTTCAGCGTGAAACTGTCGTAGGTCCCACCAGCCTCCACATCGGCATACGTCGTGGACACATGGAACGCGGTGACGGCTTCATCCTGCAACCGGATGTGCGTGAGGTGCGCGCCCTCGGCGACATGAATCTCGGCAACCGTGTTCAGCAGGTAGGTGCCTTGTCCGGCGGAAATTTCCACAACCGTCAGCCTGGCGCCCTTGGCCAGTTGAATGCTGTGTCTTGAATGGAAGTCACCATCACCCGCTGCCACGCTGACAAGCTGAACGAGACCCCCGTCGAAACCAGCCGGCACGTGCAGCGCCGCACCGTCCTGGGCCAGCATGGTGTTCAGTGCCACCATGGGTTCCCGATCGGGCCAACTGAGCGTGCCGAAATCCGGCTGTTCGGAAAACCGCGCGAATCCAGCCGCCGGCACGGCGGACAGGTCGCCGCGGAACGCGCCGTCAGCAAACACGATCCTGGGTGCATTCAACAGAGGCAAGCCCGCCAGGACGGTCTCCACCTCATGCCGCGGTGTCGCGTGGGTCTGGAAATCAGCCTCGGCAAGCGGCCGCAAGCTGGTGTATTTCCATGCCTCGATCCGGCGTTGCTGCGTCCCGCCCGGCAAGCCGGCGCTGCGAAACGCCGCCGCCGCCGCTGCCCGCAATGCGGAATCACCTGGCAGACGCCCCGCCAGTTGCTCGTACCGCTGCAGGAAGCCGTCTGCTCCGGTGCTCACACGACCTCCGCGATCAGGCCGGCATAGCCACTCTGTTCCAGTTCCTTGGCCAGCTCTGGTCCGCCGGAGCGGACAATCCGGCCGTGCGCCAGGACGTGCACCCGGTTCGGCACAAGGTGATCCAGCAGCCGCTGGTGATGGGTGATGACCAGTGCGGAGAAGTCCGGCCCGCGCAGGGCGTTGACGCCGTCGGCGACGATCTTCAACGCGTCGATGTCCAGGCCGCTGTCGGTCTCGTCCAGGATCGCCAGTTTCGGGCGCAGGATGGCCATCTGCAGGACTTCGTTGCGCTTTTTCTCGCCGCCGGAGAAGCCCACGTTGACGTTGCGCTTCAGCATATCGTCCGGCATCGCCAGACGCCTGGACTCGGCACGCGCCAGTTTCAGGAACTGCACCGCATCCAGCTCAGGTTCACCGCGTGCCCTGCGGATCGCGTTCAACGCGGTGCGAAGAAAATTGGCGTTGTTGACCCCAGGCAGCTCGACCGGGGCCTGGAACGCCAGGAAGACGCCCGCGGCGGCCCGTTGTTCCGGTTCCATGCCAAGCAGATCAACGCCGTTGAACGTCACGGTGCCGCCGGTGACCTCGTAGTCCTCCCGGCCCGACAGCACATAGCCCAAGGTCGATTTGCCCGACCCGTTCGGCCCCATCAGGGCATGGACCTCGCCTTGCGGCACGGTCAGGTCAATTCCCTTCAAGATCGGCTTGTCGCCGATCGAGGCGGTCAGATCGCGAATATCCAGCATTCGATTAACCCACTGATCCTTCGAGTGACACCGCCAAGAGTTTTTGTGCCTCGACGGCAAACTCCATCGGCAGTTCTTTGAGCACATCCTTGCAGAAGCCGTTGACGATCAGACCGACAGCATCTTCCTCGGACAGCCCGCGCTGCCGGCAATAGAACAACTGATCGTCGGCAATCTTCGACGTCGTCGCCTCATGCTCGATCTTCGCCGTCGGGTTCCGGCTTTCGATGTAGGGCACCGTATGCGCGCCGCTCTGGTCACCGATCAGCAGGCTGTCGCACTGGGTGAAGTTGCGGGCATTCGTGGCGCTTGGCAGCATGCGGACCAACCCGCGATACGTGTTGTTCGAATGCCCTGCGCTGATACCCTTGGACACGATCGTGCTGCGAGATCCCTTGCCGATGTGGATCATCTTCGTTCCGGTATCGGCCTGCTGATGATTGTTGGTCACCGCAACCGAGTAGAACTCACCGACGCTGTCTTCACCGAGCAATACGCAGGACGGGTATTTCCAGGTGATCGCCGACCCGGTTTCCACCTGCGTCCAGGAAATCTTCGAACGCGCACCCCGGCAGGCGCCACGCTTGGTGACGAAATTGTAGATCCCGCCTTTGCCGTTGGCATCACCCGGGTACCAGTTCTGCACCGTCGAGTATTTTATCTGGGCATCATCCAGGGCAACAAGCTCCACCACCGCAGCATGCAACTGGTTCTCGTCGCGTTGCGGCGCGGTGCAGCCCTCCAGGTAACTGACATGGCTGCCTTCAGCGGCGATGATCAGTGTCCGCTCGAACTGCCCGGTGTTGCGCGCATTGATGCGGAAGTAGGTGGACAGCTCCATCGGACAGCGCACGCCCTTGGGGATGTAGACGAAGCTGCCGTCGGTAAACACCGCGCTGTTCAGGGCGGCAAAGAAATTATCAGCCGTCGGCACCACGGTCCCAAGATACTGCTTCACCAGATCGGGGTGTTCGCGCACGGCTTCGCTGATCGGACAGAAGATCACGCCAGCCTTGCGCAGGGTTGCCTGGAATGTCGTGGCGACGGACACGCTGTCGAAGACCGCATCGACGGCGACCTGCGTATTTTCCACGCTGTCCGGATCGACGCCGGCCAGGATCGCACGTTCCTTCAACGGAATGCCGAGCTTTTCGTACATTTTCAGCAGTTCGGGGTCGACTTCATCCAGGCTTTTGGGTCCAGCCTTCTTTTTCGGTGCCGCGTAATAATGCAGGTCCTGATAATCAATCGGCGGATGATCGACCCGCGCCCACTGCGGCTCCTCCATTTTCAACCAGGCGGCATAGGCCTTGAGTCGCCATTCCAGCATCCACTCCGGTTCTTCCTTGCGGGCCGAAATCAGCCGGATGATGTCTTCGTTCAGCCCCTTGGGCGCGAAGTCCATCTCAATCGTTGTTTCAAAGCCCCACTTGTAGCCGGACTGGGTAACCGATTGAACGGTGTCGAGGGTTTCGGTAACGGCTGCCATGAAAAAATCCTATTCAGCGGCCGGTTGAGGAGCGGCCTGATATGCCGAGATGCGAAACGCCGGCGTTGGCGCCACCTGCATGTCAGCCAAAGTGATCCTGGACAACGCGGTGTGAATGGCATCGTTCACCGGATCCCACCGTCCGCGCATCGGACAAAGACCAAGTGACTCGCATTCAGACGTCGACCCTTCGACACAAGCCGTCAGCGCGATCGGACCATCGATCGCGGCGATCACGTCGGCGATGGGGATAGCGGTCAACGGCCTGTTCAATCGATATCCTCCGCGCGCGCCCCGCTGGGATGATACCAGTTCACTGGCTGCAAGCGTCTTCAACACCTTGGCGACAGTCGGTTCGGGAATACCCGTTGCGGCTGCGATGCCTGGTGAGGTCTGCACCCCCTCCGCCCCGGACAGGCGCACGAGCACCACAACGGCATAGTCTGTCAGCTTCGACAGCCTGAGCATGGCGTGCGACCTTCTTTCTGTAACATTACCACTATCCGGACTGAGACAGTCCTGATTGACGGGAAATGGCGTATGCCGGCTGGATCGTCAAGGGTCTCGCGTCCTTCACCTGCGATACTCAGGTCGGTGTGGCAGGTCTACGCCGATCCTCCAGGCCAAATGGCGCCTGAGAGACAAACGACCCCATATCGTTGTATGCCGATCCGGGGCTATCGCACGATGCTTCGCCACCACGGCTCAGTTGAATGCGGCGTTGCGTGGAACGCACTTTCATCCATGTCGGCGTTGCGTTGGACGAGGCTACGTCAGCCGCAGTCTTGGTCCCGGAAGTCCATGCCTGGCGGTATGCGGGCGCAAAAGATAGTTCCAGCCTGCGCCCTTTAGGTGCGGCAACGGTCAGACGGGGCGGTTGCGGATCGGAGCGGCGGCTTCGCCTGGAACGATACACTGCCGCTTTCGCCCCTCCAGCCCAGACCGATCGACCCCACCAACCCACGCCACACAAACATTCCTGCCGAGCCACGATCACTTACCTACGCGTCATACGGCAGTTCGCATCATTGCGGCCAGAAATGACCCGCCTCCCGCTGAACAGTGGCCGGCGTTCAGGTTAGTGCATCGCCCCCGATGGCCAGTCTGACGTCAAACAAATGGCTTACGATCGCCTAACGCGATCCGGGCCCCTCTCAAACCGGAGGCATCGTCGCGCCCACCTGACCGGTGATCCGTCCATACGCTTCCGGCCGCCGGTGCTTGTCGAACGCGAAGATGGTGGTCCGCCCGAGCGTGCACATGTCCAGGTCGCAATCCGCGGTGATCAGCTCGTCGTCCCAGCTGCCCGCCATGGCAATGATTTCGCCCTGCGGATTTACGATGATGGAATGCCCGAACAACTCCGCGCCGTCCTCGATCCCGGCCTTGGCGGTCGCGACGGCAAAACAGGCATTCTGGTAACACCCAGCCTGAATCGAAAGATGCGAGTGAAACACTCGCAAATGATGCGCCTCGAAGCCCCCCGCCTCGGTGTTCAGGCTCGGCGTGTTATACCCCAGCGCCACCAGTTCGACGCTCTGCAGGCCCAGCACCCGCCACGCCTCCGGCCAGCGGCGGTCGTTGCAGATCAGCATTCCCATGTTGAGCCCGTCCAACCCACCCATCGGCGCGCGGATCACCGGAAAGCCAAGGTTGCCGACTTCGAAGTATCGCTTTTCCAAATGTTGTACGGCGCGCCTGGGATCGTATTCGGCATGCCCTGGCAGATGCACTTTGCGATACTTCAGCAGCACGTCGCCCTGTGGTCCAACCAGTATCGACGTGTTGAACCGCCGCTTGCGGATACCACCGGTTTCATCCGCCTCATGCACAATCTCCGCGTACCCGAGATGGAATCCGATCCCGTATCGCCGAGCCGCGTCGAATAACGGTGCCGTATCATTGGATGGCATCGCCGTTTCGAACCAGGCATCCGCCTCGGTGATGTCGGCGTGGTAGTGACGCGGAAAGAATGTCGTCAACGCCAGCTCGGGGAACACCACAAGCTCGACACCCCGCTTGTGCGCCCGGTTCAACAGGCGGACCATGCGTTGCACCGCGACGGACCTGGGTTCAGATTTCTGGATCGGCCCAAGCTGAGCGGCCGCGACGGTGATGATGCGGGACAAGCAACTCTCCTTCACTAACCTGGTCAGCATGGCACGGCCCTTCGCGCCAATCACCCCCTCAAAACGCGCGGCAAGAGCGGCGCACCGATTGGCGAGGTCTGAAATCATCAGTCAACGCGCGTCTGCCGCGACGCCAAAACACTTACTCCAACTTGCCGTTTCGCAGTCGCGACACTACGAAGCATTGGGAACCAACGCGTCAATCCGGCTGGACACACCGCGCGACGCATGATGGAGGAAGGTAATGATTGAATACGACGTCAGGGTCAGCCCGTCGAAGGCCGGCCTGAAGCGGGAAGATCAGCTCGCGTGGAAGATCGCCGGCGTGGCCGCCGACAAAGTTGCGGTGACCAAGGACGTCGCGGCGATGATCGTCAACCGCATCATCGACAATGCCTCAGTGGCCATCGCGTCAGCCAATCGCAGGTCGATCGTGTCCGCGCGCGACATGGCGCTGGCCCGCCCAAACAAGAACGGCGCCTCGGTTTTCGGCGTGCCGTCCAGCAAGCGCGTCAGCCCGGAATGGGCTGCATGGGCCAATGGCGTGGCCGTGCGCGAACTCGACATGCACGACACGTTCCTTGCCGCCGACTATTCGCATCCCGGCGACAACATCCCGCCGATCCTGGCAGTCGCTCAGACCATGGAGAAATCCGGCAAGGATCTCATTCGCGGTATCGCCACCGGCTATGAAATCCAGATCGACCTGGTGCGCGCGATCTGCCTGCACGAACACAAGATCGACCACATCGCCCATCTGTGTCCCGCACAGGCCGCGGGCATCGGCACGCTGCTCGGCCTCAAGCAGGACATCATCTACCAGGCGGTGCAGCAGGCTGTGCACGTCAGCTTTACAACGCGCCAGTCGCGCAAGGGTGAGATCAGCTCCTGGAAGGCCTACGCGCCCGCTCATTCGGGCAAGCTGGCGATCGAGGCAGTCGACCGGGTGATGCGCGGCGAGGGTGCTCCCAGCCCGATCTACGAGGGCGAGGACAGCGTCATCGCCTGGATGCTCAATGGACCCCAGGCGCACTACGTGGTGCCGCTGCCAGCCCCTGGTGAGGCCAAGCGCGCCATCCTGGACAGCTACACCAAGGAGCACAGCGCTGAGTACCAGTCCCAGGCCCTGATCGACCTCGCGTTCCGCATGCGGGAAAAGATCGAGGACTTTGACGCGATCGAGAAGATCGTGATCCACACCAGCCATCACACCCACTACGTGATCGGCACCGGCGCCAACGATCCGCAGAAGATGGACCCGAAGGCAAGCCGGGAAACCCTGGATCATTCGATCATGTATATCTTCGCCGTCGCCTTGCAGGATGGCACCTGGCATCACGTCGAAAGCTATACGCCCAAGCGCGCCGGCCGCGCCGATACGGTGAAGCTGTGGCACAAGATCGAAACGACCGAAGATCCGGAATGGACACGTCGCTACCGCGCGACCGATCCGAACGAACTGTCGTTCGGCGGCCGCGTCGAAATCTTTCTGCGCGACGGCACCAAAATCGAAGACGAGATGGCGGTCGCCAACGCTCATCCGCTCGGTGCCAAGCCGTTCGGACGTGACGACTACATCCACAAGTTCGAGGTTCTGACGGATGGGATCATCTCCGCGCGTGAGTTCAATCGCTTCCTCGAAGCGGTGCAGGAATTGCCGCGCATGCCAGCCGGCGAACTGCATCGCTTGAACGTGGCACTGCCGGCCGGCACGCTCGTCGTCGGCAAGCCCGGAATTCTCTGACGAAGAACCAGGAGGAAAACACAATGAGCGAAACAACCACTCTCCCCAACCGCGCGAAGAAAGGTGTCGGCCTGTCCGGCGTCACCGCGGGAAACACCGCATTGTGCACGGTCGGACGCTCCGGTAACGATCTGCACTACCGCGGCTACGATATCCTCGATGTCGCCGACACCTGCGAGTTCGAGGAAATCGCCTACCTGCTGGTCCACGGCACCTTGCCGACACGCGCCGAACTTGCCGGCTACAAAGCGAAGCTCCGGATGCTGCGTGGTGTGCCGGCCTCGGTGAAACAAACGCTGGAGGCATTGCCCGCCGCATCGCATCCGATGGATGTAATGCGCACCGCCGTCTCTGCCCTGGGCTGCACGCTGCCGGAAAAGGACGATCAGAATCCCGCTGGCGCTCGCGACATCGCCGACCGTTTGATGGCATGCCTCGGCTCGATGCTGCTCTACTGGTTTCACTACGCCCATAACGGCAAGCGCATCGACGTCGAAACCGACGACGATTCCATCGGTGGCCACTTCCTGCATCTGCTGCACGGCAAGCCCCCGTCCGAGATGTTCGTGCGCGCGATGCACACATCGTTGATCCTGTACGCCGAGCATGAGTTCAACGCATCGACCTTCACCTGCCGCGTCGTTGCTGGCACGGGCGCCGACATGTACTCGGCGATCACCGCTGGCATCGGCGCGCTGCGCGGCCCAAAACATGGCGGTGCGAACGAGGTCTCGTTCGAGATCCAGAACCGCTACAGCTCCCCCGAAGAAGCGGAAGCCGATATCCGCAAGCGCGTTGAAGCGAAACAAGTTATCATCGGCTTTGGTCATGCGGTCTATACGATCTCCGACCCACGCAACAAGGTCATCAAGGAAGTCGCGCGCCGGCTCTCTCAGCATGCGGGCTCAATGAAGATGTTTGACATCGCGGACCGCATCGAAGCGACGATGTGGGATGCCAAGAAGATGTTTGCCAACCTCGATTGGTTCTCTGCCATCAGCTACCACATGCTGGGTGTTCCGATGGCGATGTTCACACCGCTGTTCGTCATCTCGCGCACATCGGGCTGGGCCGCGCACGTTATGGAACAGCGTGTCGACAACAAGTTGATCCGACCCACCGCGAACTATATTGGACCAGAAAATCTTAAGTTCGTACCGATCGATCAGCGCGGCTGATCAGCTTTTTCGAAGCCGGCTGAAACCGCCGCGGCAGCGATGTCGCGGCGGTTTTGTTTTTCCATACGTCTCTGAAACGCTGCGCACAGAAATTTTTTCAACAAATAAGCCGTGAAACGGTTGCTTTTCGTTGACAGATATGTGCCGCACGATGAATAGCGGAATTCGTATTCGCGAATCGATTCGCCAACCTTGATTTTGCCACCGATGCGCGAGGACGGTCAACAGAAGGACGGTCGATGGACCGAGACCTTGAAAGCGAAGAAGAGTCAACCAAGCACGACAGTATGTGCCAGGTTGGCGCACGTGCCAGCCGGTTTGCCGATGAAACAATCCGCCGACGCCCGCCCGGCACACGACCCCAACAGCGGCTTCATACAAAGCCCACGACTAAGACGGCACGTTCAACAAGGAGTCCTACAGGTGAGCACTGACGATACCACCAACGAAACGCCCCGCGCCCAGGCGATGGCGATGAGAGCAACGACCAAGAAGGCAGCGGCTAAGAAGCCGGTCGCCAAGAAGGCCGCTCCGGCAAAGGCAGCCGCCAAAGCCGCGCCGCGGAAAGCCGTTGCTGCCAAGAAGGCCGCACCGAAGGCAGTCGCCAAGACAACGTCGAAGTCGACTGCTGCGATGAAAAAAGCCGCTCCGGCAAAGACTGCCGCCAAAGCCGCGCCCAAGGCGGAGAGTGCGAAGAAGGCCGCACCAAAGACCGCCGCAGCCAAGAGCACGCCGAAGAAAGCGGCTGCCAAGCCCGTCGCGAAGAAGGCCGCCGCCAAAACCGCCGCTCCTAAAAAGGCTGCCGCTAAGGCGGAGCCGGTGAAGGCCGCTGCCAAGCCGGTTGCGAAAAAGGCCGTCATGAAGAAGTCAGCGCCGAAGAAGGTCGTCGCCAAGAAGGCAACGCGTGGGTCGAAGGTCATGGCCTCGTCGACGCCGGCGCCGGAAGCGACACCGGTGGCCGCGAGCGAAACGAACGAGTAGTCGCCACGCGCGATCCGGCAGGAAAGGGCGCCCGTGTGGCGCCTTTTCTTTTTCAGAGGCGATCGTCACATGCTGATCTGACGCCAGACCCAGGTCACTCATTCCGGCGAAGCGATCCAAAGCATCCAAGGCTCAGCTTGAACCCTGCGAGCTCAGGCGCCTATCCGAAGGTCGCCAGCAGATCGTCAACCTGCGCGGCACTCAGCAGCCGCGGCGACTGCAAGCGCAACATTAGGAACAACTTTGCGGCCTCCTCAAGTTCCTCGGCGGCGTAGACCGCATCGGTCAAGGTCTTGCCGGATACCACCGGACCATGATTGGCCAGCAGCACCGCACGCGCATCGCGCCGCCGCTGCATGGATCGCCGGTTCCATCGCCGGATCACCGGGACGATAATACGGAACAACCGGCATGCGTCGGCCGACCCGCATGACAAAATACGGTGTCAGCGGCGGGATCGGATTGGACTGGTCCACATCCGGCAGGCACGACACCGCTGTCGCCTGCGTCGAGTGCAGATGCACCACCGCGCCCGCCTCCTCACGCGCCTGATAGAAAGCGCGATGCATGAAGACTTCCTTCGACGGCTTATCGCCGCCGACATGCTGAAAGTTCGTGTCCAGTTTTGATAGCCGTTCAGGATCGAGTCTGCCCAGACTCGAATTGGTCGGCGTCATCAGGTACCCGTCGGCCAGGCGCACGCTGATGTTGCCCGCGCTGCCCACCGAGAAACCCCGCGCGAACAGGCCGGCACCAAGTTCACTCAACAGAATGCGTGTGTCGTGCTCGTTCATTGGTCAGGCTTCCAACACGCGGAACGCTTTCAGGAAGAAATCAGTTGCACCGAAGTTGCCCGATTTCAGCGCCAGCATCAGCTCAGGCCCACTGCCCTCCGCCAGCGTCCAGGGCACCCCTGGGTCGATTTCCGCACCAATGCGCAGGCTGCGCACCCCAAGCCGCCCCACGACCGCCCCAGACGTCTCGCCGCCCGCCACAACCATCCTGCGCACCCCCTGTGCCACAAGTCCTTCCGCGATGCGCGAAACCGCGTCCTCCAGCAGCGCCCCCGCCTGTTCGCGCCCCAGCCTGGATTGCAGCGCCGCCACCTGCTCCGGCGGCGCCGAAGCGGCGATCACCACCGGCTTGGCGCCGATCTTGTCCGCCGCCCATGCCAGGGCCGCTTCGCTCAAGGCTACGGCATCGGGTGTCGTCAGCGCGTCGAGCTCGAACACCGGCAGATGGGTACGGGCGTAACCAAGTTGTGCCAGCGTGGCACGCGAACACGAACCCGCGACAACCGCGGACGCACCGTCGATCCTCGGCAGCGCCCCCGGGTCAGTGGTTTCCGACAGCAAACCGGCGCGCCGGAAATTCGCCGGCAACCCCATTGCGATCCCGGACCCGCCGGTGATCAGCGCGTGGTTCGCCGCCGCCTCGCCAATAGCAACCAGATGCGCGTCGGTGATCGCATCGACGATGGCGTAACGACGCCCCCGCTCCTTCAACTGCGTCATGACATCACGGATGGCGTGCGCGCCCTGATCGACAGTAACGAACGGCACCAGCCCGACGGTGCCCTCGGTCTGACGCGACAGCACGCGCACCAGGTTGGCGTCCGTCATCGGCGTCAATGGATGGTTTTCCATCCCGCTCTCGTTCAGCAGGCTGCCGCCGACGAAAAGGTGACCCTGGTACACCGTGCGAGCGTTGGTCGGAAACGCCGGGCAGGCCAGTGCGAAACCACACCCCAGCGCCGCGATCAGCGCATCCGCGACCGGTCCGATATTGCCCTGGTCGGTACTGTCGAAGGTCGAGCAGTATTTGAAAAAGAACTGCCGCGCCCCGCCCGCTTGCAGCCACCGCAGCGCCGCGAGGGATTCGTCGGTCGCCTGCCGTACCGGCGCGGTGCGCGATTTCAGCGCCACGACGACGGCATCCGCGTCCGGTGCCGGCTGACCGGCAAGCGGGACGCCGATAAGCTGCACGGTCCGCATGCCGCCCCTGACCAGCATGGAACACAAATCGGTCGCACCCGTGAAATCGTCGGCGATCGCGCCTAGTAACATTATCCGGTCCTCCGCTAGCATGATCGCGCCGGGCAAAGCGTCCGAAGCGCCCGAACCATGCGTCTAAACAAAGTGTTAGATCACCCGCGACGCCGCCACCAGCCCGCCGGCCGCTATTCGCCCAGCACCCGGGCGAGGCACGCGACCTGCTCGGTCCAGGATGGCAGTGATCGCCCGGTTTGCCAGGCGACCTCGGCCATGTCCCGCCGCAGGGCGCGGTCAAAGATCAGCCGGCGCAGCGCTTTCGACATTTGCTCGATATCGCCGGTCGCACAGACCACCCCGGCCTCGGGCCCGACCAACGTCGGCACCGCGCCGACATTGGTAACCGCGACCGGCAATCCACGGCGCAGCGCCTCGGCGATCGCCACGCCATATCCCTCGAAATACGAGGTCAGCGCGAACAGGTCGGCGTCCGCCCAAAGCGCCTCGGTGACCGCATCGACGAACTCGGACCCGCCGCGTGACGCCAAGCGCCTCTGCCAACGCGCGCAAACCGTTCACGTGCACCGGATCGCGGTCGGTCGAACCCGCGATGGTGAGTTCCCACTCGAGGTCGAACAACCGCCCCAGGGCGCGCAGCAGCACATCATGCCCCTTGCGCGGGATCAACGCGCCCACCGACAGGATCTGACAGGCCGGTCCAGCCGACCCGCGGCTGCGGGGCAGGTCGTCGATGCCGGGAATGATGACGCTCATTCGCTCCTGCGACGCGCCGAAATCGCGCACCAGCCGCTCCGCCGTTTGCTCGCTTGTCGTCACCAGACGAGGCACCGCCGCGAGCATCGCCGCCTCCGTGACCTGCAGGCGCTGGCGCGTCTCCTCCGGCACGCCGGTTTCCAGTGAGGCGGGATGATGGATCAACGCGGTCACCCGATGCAGTGGCAGCCCGGCGAAAGCCGGCAAAGCCAGCCCGTCGATTAGCTTCACCGTATCGTCCGGCAGCGCCGCCCACACGGTACGCGCGGCATAGATCGAGGCCTGGTCCGGGTCGGGCAGCCGTCCGTCCAGCTCCGCAACCCGCACCTCGTGGCCCAGCGCGCGCAAACCTTCGGCCATGCGCCGGTCATAGTGGTGACCCCCGGAAACAGTCGCCAGCGGGCCGGGCACGATCAGGCAAATATCCATGCGCGGAATCTTAGCAGGTTCCGCCCCGTAGTCACCCGGTTGCTACCAGGATGACGCGCTTTGGCGGATCGGTTACTGATGTGCGCGTGACCATGGAGAATTTCATGCCGGCTCCAGCCCGATCAACCGTCGCCTCCGTCCTGGACCATGTCGATGCCAACCTGAACGCATCGCGCGAAAACCTGTTCGGCCTGCTGCGCATCAAGTCGATCAGCGCCCAGCCGGCGCATGCAGCCGATTGCGTCAAGGCCGCCGAGTGGTGGCGCGGCCAACTGGCCGACCTGGGTTTCGAGGCGACGGTCCGCCCAACCGCCGGCCACCCCGTTGTCGTCGGCCACCTGGCCGGCCCCGCCGACTACAAAGGGCCGCATGTCCTGTTCTACGGCCACTACGACGTGCAGCCTGTCGATCCCCTGTCGCTCTGGCATAGCGACCCGTTCGAGCCGCAGCTGGTCGATGGCCCGCACGGCAAGCGCTACGTGGCGCGGGGCGCGGTGGACGACAAAGGCCAGACGCTGATGTTCCTCGAAGCCCTGCGGGCCTGGCGCACGGCGGGCGGCGGCATCCCGGCACGCATCACCGTGCTGATCGAGGGCGAGGAAGAAGTCGGTTCGGTCAACCTCAATCCGTTCCTGGAAGCCAACAAGGCCGACCTCGTCGCCGACGTGGCGCTGATCAGCGACACCGGCATGTGGGACGTCAATACGCCCGCCATCACCACCCGTCTGCGCGGCATGACTTACGCCGAGGTCACTCTCAAGGCGGCGAACCGGGACCTGCATTCCGGCCTGTACGGCGGCTCCGCGCTGAACCCGATCAACGCGCTGACGAAGATCCTCGGCGACCTGCAGGACGAGAACGGCCGCATCCAGTTGCCCGGCTTCTACGACAAGGTTACCCCGGTTTCGAACGCACAGCGGACGCAATGGGACGCGCTTGGCTTCGACGAGGCGGCATTCCTCGGCGGCATCGGCCTGTCCACGCCCGTCGGCGAGCGCGGCTATGCGGCGCTGGAACGGCTGTGGGCGCGGCCTACCGCCGACATCAACGGCATCTGGGGCGGCTACACCGGAGCTGGCAGCAAGACCGTCATCGCATCGGAGGCTTCGGCCAAAGTCTCGTTCCGCCTGGTGCCGAACCAGGACCCGGATGAGGTCATGGAACAGTTCAAAACCTTCGTCACCGACCGCCTGCCGCCTGGCGCCACCGCGACCTTCGCCGATTTCAGCCGCGCCCCCGGGATCGAGGTGAACGTCGACAGCCCCCACGTCCACGCCGCCCTCGCGGCCCTGGGCGAGGAATACGGCAAGCCCGCCCTGCTGATGGGCAGTGGCGGGTCGATCCCCGTGGTGACGTCACTCCGGTCGATCCTGGGGGTGGATTCACTGCTGATGGGCTTCGGGCTCGACGACGACCAGGTGCACAGCCCCAACGAGAAATTCGAGGAGGCCTGCTTCCACCACGGCATCCGGTCGCACGTGCGCCTGCTGGCCAAGTTCGCCGGCGGATAGCGGCGGACGGTCACGCGGCCCGCGGCTCGACGGCCTCCCGGTTGTGATGTAAAAACAGGCAGCACTTGCTCAAGAAATAGGGCCGCCTAAAGAACCGGCATTTTTGGCCGAAATCGCCACACATTTGTCTGGAAACGCCCTCTCCCGCGGATTGCGCGGGTGAGCGTGTTGTGTTGCATTAAACTCAAGCAATGCGAAGTTGCTGCCAAGACTGTTGATGGCGAAATTAATGACTTTCGCTGCTTCGCATGTATTGGTTCTTATTTGACTTATCTGTCATTGAAAATATCGTCGGCGTTATTGCGTCTCGATATGCGGTCAGCACCGAAACTTCAGAAAGATGGACACCCTATGCAAAGTCTGTCCGCCCGCCGTAATCGCATTTGGACCAAGCCGATTCCGTTGATTTTCGCGGGACTTGCCGGTGTTACGGCCGCGCTGTTCATCTGGGCCGCTCTGGCGTTCCGTGCCCAGCCGGCACTACTCAGCTCGGCGGTGCTCGCCTATGTCCTGGGCCTGCGCCACGCCGTCGATCCGGACCATATCGCGGCAATCGACAATGTGACGCGCAAGCTGATGCGCGAAGGGCAGCGCCCGGCGACAACCGGGCTGTGGTTCGCACTTGGTCATTCCACGATCGTCTTCATCGGTGCGGTGGGGATTGCCCTGACCGCATCAAGTCTTGCCGGCGGCGCACTGGGGCGTTGGCGGGAGATCGGCGGATTGGTGAGCACCGGTCTTTCGGCAACCTTTCTGATTGTCATCGCGGTCTGCAATCTTCGGGTTATGGCGGACCTATGGCAGGCCGCGCGCAGGCTGCGCCGGAGCGGTCAGCCTGAGACATCGAGTGTAGAAGACATCAGTCCTGCCCCAGGCCTGCTGGCCCGCCTGTTCCGGCCGCTTTTCGCCCTCGTCTCTAAGCCCTGGCACCTCTATCCGGTCGGTTTTCTCTTTGGCCTCGGCTTTGATACCGCGACGGAGATCGGGTTGTTCGGCCTGGCCGGCGCTGAGGCTGCGCACGGCGCGCCGTTTCGGGTGATCGTAATCTTTCCCTTGCTGTTCGCCGCAGGCATGACCCTGGTCGATACGCTGGACGGCATCATGATGCTCGGCGCCTATGGCTGGGCCACCGTCAATCCCGTGCGCAAGCTGGTCTACAACCTTGTCATGACCTCACTTTCGGTTGGTGTCGCCCTGATTGTCGGCGGCCTGGAAGTGCTGGGACTGTTCGCAGACGGAATGGAATCCGGGTTCTGGACCTGGGTGGCATTCGCCAACGCCCATTTCGGGACGCTGGGTTTCATCATCATCGGTCTGTTCGCCGGCGTCTGGCTGGTTTCATGGCTGATACACCGCCTGGCTCGTGTCGGCCCGGCCGCCGCGGTGACCTCATCGGCAGGCGGCATCTGATAATGCGGGAGAATGACATGATGCGGAAAATACCTGCCACCGTGCTGACAGGCTTTCTCGGGGTCGGCAAGACCACGCTTCTGAATCGTATCCTCAGCGAGCGGCAAGACGAGAAAATCGCTGTCATAGTCAATGAGTTTGGCGAGATTGGGATCGACGGCCAGCTCGTTGTCGGCACCAGCGAGAGCGTGGTCGAACTCAACAACGGATGTATCTGCTGCACGGTGCGCGGCGATCTGATCGGCGCTGTCGAACGCATTCTGCAAAGCGAGCGTCAGATCGACCGGTTCATAGTGGAAACGACCGGCCTGGCCGATCCGGCCCCGGTCATCCAGTCGTTCATGCTGGACGAAATCATCCGGGCGAACTTGAAGCTGGATGCGATCGTGACCGTTGTGGATGCGGAATACCTGAGCAATCAACTGGAACACGAAGAGGCCCGCGAACAGATCGCCTTCGCCGATGTGATCCTGTTGAACAAGCTTGATCGTGTCTCTGGCGATCCGGCGCTGATCGCAGACACCTTGCGGCGGCTCAACCCATTTGCCCGGATCCATTGGACCGAACGCTGCGCGATTGACCTGCCGGAAATTCTCGACGTCGGCGCATTCGACCTGAAGAACGCGCTGCGCATCGATCCTCGGTTGCTGGAGGACAGCACCCACGAGCACGACAGCACGATCACCAGCGTGGCCATCCGCACGGTTGGGGCGCTGGACGGAACAGACCTCGATCGCTGGCTCAACCAGCTTGTGCAGGCGCGCGGGCAGGATCTGCTGCGGCTCAAGGGCATTGTGGAGCTGATCGATGAGCCGCGCCGGTTCGTGTTCCATGGCGTTCACATGACGCTGGAGGGCATGCCGGGCCAGCCTTGGCGGGCTGGCGAGGTGCCGGTGAACGAGGTGGTGCTGATCGGCCGTAACCTCGACGCCCAGGCTCTGACAAGCAGCTTCGAAAGCATCCTCGCCGTCCGCCCCGCCGACGCGCTTGCTCTGTCGACTACCTGACGTTGCCACCAACCCCAGCCGGAGATTTATCATGTCGAGCTACCTTGCCCTTACGATCAGCATCGGTGTCCTTGGCGGCATCGACACCTTTTTGACGGCGACCGTGCTGCCGATACCCGTCTGGGTCACCTTCCTGGCGTGGGCGTCGTTCTTCGCGGTTGGCGGCGGTAGGGCCGGCCTGATCAAGTCGGTCGCGTCGAACTGGACCGGTATCGTAATTGCGACGGTCTCGTTGCTTGTTGCCGGTGCGGCGGGCGGCAGCGCCCTGGCGGCGGCGATCTGCGTCGGCCTGGGCAGCGCCGCGATGATCCTGGCAACAAAGCTGCCGCTGACATCTTTCCCGCCGGCGATCGTGTTCGGTTTTGCGTCGTTCGTCGGCACCACGGCCGCCACCGGTCAGAGCGTGACAACACTCGGGCTGGCCAATCCGACGCTGGTCGCGGCGTTCTCGATGCTGGTCGGCGCCCTGTTCGGCTACGTGTCCGAAATTTTCGCGAACGCGCTGGCCACCCGCCCAGCCGCCGCCTGATTTCATTCTCCGATCAACAAAAAGGTTCCTGAGCATGAAGCTGCAACATTATCTGGGCGGGCTGGAAGGGCTCGACCCGATTGATTTCGAAACCCGGGTCTTCGTGGAGGACTGGGAGAAACGGATCTTCGGCATCCATGTGGCCATGATGGCACTGAGCGCGCATCTCAAGCTGCCGGCCACGCCCAGCGGGTTTCACACGGAATGGACCTGGGCTGACCTGCGCAAGGGGGCCGAGAGCCTCAATCCGTTCGACTATTTCAAGTACCGCTACTACGAGAAGTGGCTGGGCGGGATTTCAGGCTATTTCATTGCCAATGGCTATGTCACGGAGGCGGAGCTGGACGCCCGCACCCAGCAGATCCTGGCCGGGAACGACATCGCGATGCCAGCCGGCGGGGAACCGGCGATCGACGCGCGGATAGAACAATATCTCATCGAAGGCGACTCGCCGCTGCGGGACATGCCCAACACGCATCGGTTCGCGCTCGGGGACCACGTCGTGGTGAAAAACGTGCCGGCGACCGACCACACGCGCCTGCCGGGGTTCCTGCGCGCGCGATCAGGTGTCATCGAAACCGTGTACGAAGGTGCTTTCGCCTATTTTTGCGACACCGGGCCCGACGGCATTGGCCCGGCCATGCCGGTCTACTGCGTACGCTTCGATCCGCGGGAACTGTGGGGCGAGAAGGCCGAGGCCGGTTTCGCGATCTACGCCGACCTGTTCGACACCTACCTGGCCCCAGCCGCCTGACCGCGCGACATAGATAAGGAATCAATAGCCATGCCATTACGCTTCTCCTATCCCGACAACCGTGAGAGCCTGAGCGCCGCGCGTGCCAAGGCGCTGGAATCCCTGCTGATCGAGAAGGGGATCATCACCAGCGATACCGTCGACAAGGTGCTGACGTTCTTCGAGACCAAGATGGGCCCGTTCAACGGCGCCAAATTGGTTGCCCGTGCCTGGGTCGATCCGGAATTTAAGGCCAGGCTGGTCGCCAATACCCCGGCCGCGATCGCCGAACTGGATTTTCCGGTCGGCATGGACGGTGCCGAGGGCGAGCACATGAAGGCCGTGGCGAACGAGCCGGGCGTTCACAACGTCATCATCTGCACGTTGTGCTCCTGCTATCCGTGGCCGGTTCTGGGCCTGCCGCCGTACTGGTACAAGGATCCGACCTTCCGTGCCCGCGCTGCGCGGGAGCCACGGGCGGTGCTGGCTGAATTCGGCGTGCCGCTGCCGCCTTCGGTGGAGATCAAGGTGTGGGACAGCAGTGCCCAGATCCGCTGGTTTGTGGTGCCCGAGCGGCCGGCGAACACCGACGGTCTGACCGAGGCTGAGCTGGCTGCCCTGGTAACGCCCGAGGCAATGATGGGCGTGGCTGTCGCCAAGGCGGCCTGAACCCGCATTCACCAGCGAAGGAGATTATCGTTGCTTACCCGCTTTGAACATTTCGCGGTGACGGAGATGATCGGCGCGCCCGATCGCCCGCCGCGCGCGAACGGACGACTGTGCTTTGGCGAAGAGTGGGAGCGGACCGCTTTCGGTGTGGCACTGGCATTGGCCAAGTCCGGACGCTTCGAGTGGGAGGCGTTCCGGCAGAAACTGATCGAGGCAATCCACGGGTGGGAAACGTCTCATGACCTGGCCGACCCATCATGGAACTACTACGAGCGGTGGATGGAGGCACTGGAACGGGTCGCCGTCGAATCCGGGCTGGTGACCGAGGAAGAAATCGACAGCCGGATGCCTGGCCCGGCCGCGGGAGGGCCGTTGTTCGAGCCTTAAGCGATCAACGCGGCTTGGGGAGGGCGACCCAGACCTCGGCTGTGTCCGGTCGCCGGGTGCCGGAACGCCAAACGGACGAGGCCCCCGGCGAATCTGGCCCCTGAATTGCTTCTCGAAAATGCCGCAGCAACGTGGCGGAGGGCTTGCGTATGCGGATCGTTATGCTGGCACCACCGGGAGTCCAGTCGCTTGACGTTGTCGGACCCGCTGAAGTCTTCTGGGAGGCTGCGCGGCGGCTCGGCGATCCGACCGCTTACGAGGTCCACGTCATGGCGACAAGCAACGAACCGGTCTGCGGAACCGGATCGTTGCGCTTCCTGGCAGACCGGACCATCTACGATCCGGACGAACCAATCGACACGCTGCTGGTGGGCGGCGATCCAGCGTTTGAGGAAATCGACCCCCAGGTGATCGCGTGGCTTGCGCGCCGGGCGCCTCACATCCGCCGGTATGGGTCTGTATGTACAGGTGTATTCCTGCTGGCAGCGGCCGGGCTGCTGGACGGGCGCCGGGTCACGACGCACTGGGAATGCGCCGATAAGCTTCGCCGCGACTTCCCCAATCTAATCGTCAATTCCGACAAAATCTTCATCCGTGATGGCCAAATTTCCACCACGGCCGGGGTGACAGCCGGAATGGACCTGGCACTCGCGCTGGTGGAAGAGGATTACGGCCGTGACCTCGCGCTGATCGTTGCTCGGTACATGGTGATGTTTCTGAAGCGGCCCGGCGGGCAATCACAATTCAGCGCCCACCTCGCCGCCCAGATCTCCGACATGAGCCCGCTACAAGCCGTGCTCGACCATGTCCTGAAAAATCTCGGCGCGGATCTGTCGGTAGATGCGCTGGCGGCGAAGGCCGGCATGAGCACGCGTAACTTCGCCCGCGTGTTTCACCGAGAGGTCGGCGCCACACCGGCGGATTTCGTGGAGGCGGCGCGACTGGATGCGGCACGCCGGATGCTGCAGGACACCACGATGCCGCTGCAGCGTATCGCCCAAAGTTGCGGCTTCGGCGACCTGCATGGGATGCGGCGGGTGTTTCGGCGTAACCTTGGGGTTGGTCCACTGGATTACCGGCGGACCTTTCAGACTGCCTGTGCGGTCGCTGCACCGCCCAGGCGGCCTCCGCCGATGGCGCAGGATGGTCTTCGTCCGTACAACTGACTGCCCGTACCCACAACGCACCTGCACAAAACCCTTGCATTTCCGGAACCCCGGCCCGATATACCGCCTGTCTTTCCGTGATTGCGTGGTTAGCGGACGCCCTTCGTCGTCCGAAATTCCGGAATTTTCATCTGAAAACCGTTCGTCCCCATTTAATCGCGCGGGGCGACGAACTCACAGGCGCCTGCCACCCGAATAAACAGGGAGGCGCTGGAGCATACCTACGTCTTGACCCAAACGACATTTACGGACCTCGGCCTGGCCGAGCCGCTGCTGCGCGCACTCGAAGCCCGCAAATTCCTGATCCCCACACCTATTCAGGCTGACTCAATCCCGCCCCTGTTGGCGAACAAGGATCTTCTGGGCGTCGCCCAGACCGGCAGCGGCAAAACCGCCGCCTTCACGCTGCCCATCCTGCAGCATCTCGGCGCTCAACAAATCCGCTCCGCGCCATTCGTGACACGCGCCCTGATCTTGGCGCCGACCCGCGAACTGGCCCTTCAGATCGACGAAACCGTGCGCGCATTGTCCATCAACATGCGCCTGCGCACCGTCGTCATCATCGGCGGCGCCAGCCGCTTCAAGCAAGTGGAGGCGATGCGCCGCGGCGCTGACATCGTCATCGGCACCCCCGGCCGCGTCTGCGACCTGATGCAGACCCGCGAACTGCAACTCGGTGCCGTGTCCCGCTTTGTGCTGGACGAAGCCGACCGAATGCTCGACCTGGGCTTCATCAAGGACATCCGCCGCATCGTTGCAGCCCTGCCGCCGCAGCGTCAGTCATGCCTGTTTTCGGCGACCATGCCGCATGAGGTCGCCAGCCTGGCGAACAGCCTGCTACGTGACCCGATCCGGGTAGAGATTGCCCGCACGGTTGAAGACGAACCGAAGATCGACCAGTTCGTCCATCACCTGTCACAGAGCGGCAAGCAGTCCCTGCTGCTGTCCATGCTGCAGGACGAAGCGCTGTCGCGGGTGATCGTCTTCACCCGCACCAAGCACGGCGCCAACAAGGTCGCCGGCGTGCTGGAAAACGCCGGTATCCAGGTGAACGCCATCCACGGCAACAAAAGCCAGCCGCAACGCGAAAAGGCCCTGCGCGACTTCCGCACCGGCCGGGCCCGCGTTCTGGTGGCGACCGATATCGCCGCGCGCGGCATCGACGTGACGGGGATTTCCCACGTCATCAACTTCGACCTGCCGGTTGAAGCGGAAAGCTATGTCCATCGCATTGGCCGCACCGCGCGCGCCGGCGCCGCGGGCATCGCGATCTCCTTCTGCGATCCGTCGGAACGCGCCGTGCTGCGTCAGATCGAGCGTCAGATGAACATGACGGTCACTGTCGTCGGCGACGCCCCGCCGCCAATGACGCACCAGACGAAGCGCCCGAGCGCGCCCGGCCAGGCCCAGCGCCGTCGCTACAACGACCGTGGCAACCGTGGCATGCGCTCGGCTGCATAACTTGGCGCGTCGTTGACAACCCTCTACATCGACGGCGATGCCTGCCCGGTCCGCGACGAAGTCTATCGCGTCGCGGACCGGCTGGGCTTGCCGGTTTTCGTCGTGGCCAACGGCTCCCGCCCGATCCGGCCCACCGGCCGGCCGAACGTGACCATGATCACGGTCGAGGCCGGTGCCGATGTCGCCGACGACTGGATCGCGGATCGGGTCACCAAGGCGGATGTCTGCATCACCAGCGACATTCCCCTGGCCTCGCGGTGTCTCGCCAAAGGCGGTCGTGCTCTGTCCCCGAACGGTAAGATCTGGACCCCGGACAATATCGGTAACGCACTCGCCGGCCGCGAGGTCGGACGCTACCTGCGCGAAATGGGGCTGAATACCGGTGGTCCCGCACCGCTAACCAAGCAAGATCGCTCGCATTTCCTCAGCGCGCTCGATACAATGGTACGGGCAGCGCAACGGGAACGATAGACATGACGGACAAGGTTCTGGGAGTTTTGGGCGGCATGGGTCCGCTCGCGAGCGCCCAGTTCATGCTACGCCTGACCCTGCTGACGCAGGCTGGCAGGGACCAGGACCACATTCCGGCGGTCCTCTGGTCCGACCCCCGCATCCCCGACCGCTCCGCCGCCAGACTAGGCAACGGACCCGATCCGCTGCCCTGGCTGCTGCGCGGCATAAACGGCCTCCGCGCCGCCGGCTGTGACGCCATCGCCATTCCCTGCAATACCGCGCATGCGTGGTTCGAGCCGATGGCCCAGGCCGCCGGCATGCCCATCCTGCATATCGTCGACGCCACCGCGGCCGACCTGCGCCGCATCGGGATCACCGGCGGCACGATCGGCCTGATGGGCACCCCGCTGACCCTGGCCATGCGGTTGTTCCAGGATCGTCTCGCCTCCAGCGGCTGGGATATCATCGAACCCGACCCCGAACAGATGCAGCGCCTCGTCAGCCCGGCGATCGCCGCGGTGAAGGCAAACCGCGTGGCCGACGCCTACCAGCCCCTGGCCGAGGTGGTGAACAGCCTCGCCGCCCAGGGCGCAACCGCCGTCATCCTGGGCTGCACCGAGATCCCGCTGGGCCTGCAGGCCGGACCGGCCGACACGTTGCGAGTGCCCGTCGTGGACACCATCGACGCACTGGCCCGCGCCGCGATCCAGTGGGCGCGCGGATAAGCCCCACCCGCCCGGCAGGGTGACGACCGTCGGCGCGCCTGCCGCCGGTGCAATCCGGCAGCCCAACGCTTCGGCCCGGACCGAAGCGTTACCACGATACAATCAAAACTTTTTCTGGCCAGTTGGCGGCACTTCGGAGTGCCCCAATGACGACTTTGGTCTTGTCCCCTGCCTCCAACCTGACGCGGTCAGACCCCGGCCGCCGTTCAGCTGGCACCGCGCCGGCGCCATCCGATGAGCGCGCCGACATGCGCCCGCGGCCGAATGATTTCGCATGAAAATCATCCGCGAAACCTTCTTCGGCTGGCGAGTTGTCGCCGCTGCCTTCATCGTCGCTGTATTCAGTTGGGGGATCAGTTTCTACGGACCGCCGATCTTCCTTCAGGCCCTGCATACCGCCCGGGGCTGGCCCATCCCGCTCATTTCCGCCGCTATCACCTCCCATTTTCTCCTGGGTGCGGTCGTTGTCGCAAACCTCGCCACGCTCCATCGCCGCTTCGGGATCGTCGCCGTCACCCGCACCGGCGCCATCCTCACGGCACTCGGGCTGCTCGGATGGGCTTTTGCGAAGCAGCCTTGGCAGCTCTTCCTCGCGACGCCGGTCAGCGGTGCGGGGTGGGCCATGACCAGCGCCGCCGCATTGAATGCCATGGTCGCCCCCTGGTTCGTCAGCCGCCGGCCCGCGGCCCTCAGCATGGCCTTCAACGGCGCCAGCCTGGGCGGTGTCGTGTTCTCGCCGCTATGGGTCGCTCTGATCGGCCGGTTGGGGTATCCCCAGGCCGCCATGCTCGTGGCAGCAGTCGTCGCCCTGCTGATCTGGTTCTTGAGCGGCCGATACCTGGGAAGGGACCCGGGAAAAATGGGGCTCGCCATAGACGGTGGAAGTGCATCGTCGCCTGTACCCACGCGCCGCGCGCCGGTCGTGTCCGCGCCATTGCCGTACCCCTGGCGCGATAGGCGGTTCGTGACCCTTGCCGTTGCCGCGACCCTCAGCCTGTTCGCCCAGATCGGGTTGATCGCGCATCTTTTCTCGCTTCTTGTCCCAACCCTGGGCCAAACCGGCGCCGGTGCCACGATGGGGGCCGTCACCGCCGGCGCCATCGGTGGCCGGACCCTGCTGGGCATCGCAATGCCGGCCAACACCGATCGCAGGAAAATCGCCGCCGCGAATGTCGCCATGCAGGCCGTCGGGTCAATCATCCTGCTGGCCGCCGGGACATCCATTCCCCTCATGCTCCTCGGCTGCATGCTCTTCGGGCTTGGGCTCGGCAACGTGACCTCCCTGCCGCCACTGATCGCGCAAACCGAGTTCAGCCCATCCGACATAGCGCGGGTCGTGGCACTCGTCACCGCGATCAGCCAGGCCGGCTATGCCTTCGCCCCAGCGGTGTTTGGTCTGCTGCGAAGCCTCGGCCCAATCGGCGGCCCAGTCGGCAGCCCGATCGGCATCCTGACCGGTCAGGCGCCCGCGCTCTTTGCGACCGCCGCGATCGTTCAGGTCGCGGCGGCGTATACGATCTTGCTAGGCCGGCCATCCCGACGCTTGTCGCCCGCCGGCGCGATCCAGTCCGAAGCGGCTAACCCGCCAAGCGGCTCGCGAGCGACTTCTGAAACTCGCTCATCATCATAAACCCCGGATCTGCCCGGCACGATGCCTCGGTCGCCTGCAGGATCTCATCGTCCGACTTGCTCAGGTCTAACGGTTCCCCGTGCGGCTGCGGCACATGGAACGGGGTGTCCAGATAGGCTTCGACGGTATTGCCCTCGGGGTCCTTGAAATAGCAGGACCACGCATTGCCATGCGACGTGACCCGCATGTCCGTCGCCCCGTTGTCGAGCGCCCGCCGGTGCACCACTCGCAGATCCGCCAATGAGTCGACCATGAATGAGATCTGGTTGATCGGATTGAACCCCGACGTGTCCGGCCGTCCGCTGACCAGCACAAGCTGGTGATGATTGCCCGGACTGGCGCTCATGAACGTCAGTTCCATCCCGGACCGCGCCGTCCCGCTATCCGTCACCATCAGGCCCAGCACGGTCGAGTAGAACCGCTCCAGCCGCGGCTTGTCGTGCGCGTAGATGCCCACATGGGCAAGCCGAGCGTGAATCTGCGATTGTTCCCCTGGCATATTCGTTCCCTTCATTTGGCTTTCATGTCCATCCCGAAGACTGATCGGCAGATGGTCCGCGGGTGATTGAGGCCCTGGCAGCCCGGAAAACGCAGCATCGGCATTGCGGCAGGTTCCCGGCGCGCCTTACGCCCAACAGACCCGGCGGACCGACCCGACACATTCTCCGAATGGCCACCTGCACCATTCAAGGTCGCGGTCGGCTGTTGTGCAAGTGTCAGCTGCCGGAAAACGGGTCGTGCCGCCTGTCCTGTCCATCGCCATGCTGATCTTCGGCCTGGTCCCGGACGGCAGTTCCCCGCCGATTATGGCTTCCTCGGCGGGACGTGACCAGCGCGCGTCCCCTCGACCCTACTCCGCGACTTAAACCGGTCGGATCACGATCACCACGCGACGATGCTTGGGAAACAATACCACAGACAAATCCAGTACGCGCTTCCACGGCCAATACTTGCGGTCCAGCAGCCGCATACCAAGCGCGAACTCGTCCCCGCCGACAATCACAGCCTGCGCGTTGACCCAGCCGCCGGTCACCTTCCCGCGTGCATCGCATGGCGCGATCTTCACCACGCCAGTCCGGCGGATGCGCTTCGCCTTGCCGGAATCGGCGGTTGTATAGACATAGATCCGCGGCCCGGAGGCGGCCGGCGGAGCAGCCGCGAACCAAACCGGGGTGCGGACACCCTTGCCGCTCTTTCGGTAGCTCTCCAGGCTCAGGTATTTCTGGCCCTCAAGCGCGCTCAGCCCGGCGGTCGCACTCATCCTCTGGCTCCCTCATCGCTCGGTTGATGCCCCACTTTTATCAAACGTCGTCGGCTGCTTCCTGAAACGCCTTCGCGAACGCGACGGAGGAGATAACCCCAAGCGAGCGGCGCAGGTCGGCCGCCTGCTCCCGCCCGAACGTCGTCTCGAACCGATGCTGCGCCTGTCGCCACAGACGTTGTGACTCCTCCAGCTTCGCCGTGCCTTTTTCGGTCAGGCAAACCAGGCGATTGCGTTTGTCCGCCCCGTCCACCACGACAGCCACATAACCGTCCCGTTCCAGTGGTTTCAGATTATGCGCCAGGGCTGACCTGTCCAGCACCAGGGCCGCCGCAAGTTCCCCCATGGTCGGTGTTCCAGCCCGGGCGATGTGAATCAGGATCGATCGCTGGGTCGAGCGCAATCCGCACGGCGCCAGAACCGCATCGTACAACTGCGACACCCGGCGCGTCGCCTTGCGGAGCGCCGTGCCGTTGCAGATCGACTCCGGCGAAAACGCGATCCCACCCGTCGCCGCTGCCTTCTGTGTCATCCGAATGCCTTTCTCCTTCCTCGACAGGAACACCCTCTTGATCAATATAAGCATATGCCCATAATATCCGATATGTGCATATGCCAGCATTTGCCGGGCCCGTCCACGACCGCCCGTTCCGCCGCCCACCCCGGCAAGAAACCCAAGGCTCAACAATGACCACCCCAGGCAAATGAAGGGACAATCGACAATGCGCATCCTTGTCGTTGGAGCAGGCTCAACCGGTGGCTATTTCGGCGGCCGCCTCGCCCAGGCAGGCCGCGACGTGACGTTCCTTGTGCGCCCCGCCCGCGCCGAACGCCTGCGATCGTCCGGCCTTCAGATCATCAGCCCGCATGGTGACGTCACGCTCACCCCTAGGCTCGTCACCGCTGGGGATATTACGGCACCGTTCGACGTCATTCTGCTGACGGTCAAGGCATATGCCCTCGAAGCCGCGCTCAACGACCTGGCCCCGGCCGTTGGCCCCCAGACCATGATCCTGCCCGTTCTCAACGGCATGAAGCACGTCGACATCCTGAAGGATCGCTTCGGCGACAGCGCCATGGTCGGGTGCGTCTGCAAGGTTGCGACGATGGTGGACGACCAGGGCCGGATCGTGCAGCTGAACAAGCTGCAGGAACTGGCGTACGGCGAGCTGGATGGACGCTCCTCTGCACGCACAACCTTGCTCCACCAGACCATGCAAAGCGCCGGTTTCGACGCCCGCCTGTCCCCGACGATTGAGCGCGACATGTGGGAAAAATGGGTTCTCCTCGCCACCCTTGGGGGCATCACCTGCCTGATGCGCGGCAACATCGGTGAGATCGAGGCCGCGCCGGGCGGCGCCGAATTCGCCCTGCGGTTCCTGCAGGAGGTCACCGACGTCGTCACCGCGGCCGGGCATCCGCCGACCGATGCATTCCTGGCCGCCGTCAGACCCCAGTTCACCCAAAAAGGATCCGTCCTGACGTCATCGATGTATCGCGACCTGCAACAGGGCAGCCCGGTCGAGGCGCAGCAGATCCTCGGCGACCTGCTGCTGCGCGCCCAGGCATTCGACGTCCCGGCCCCTCTGCTGGCCGCCGCGTTTACCCATCTGGCCGTCTATCAGAACCGGCTCGCGACAGCATGAGCGCGGCGGCCGATACACTGGGCCTGACGACAGCGAAAGCCGCGGAAGCGCCCCGTCCCAATCCCCGGACGGCTGTCTTCCTACATGGCCCCATCGTCTCCACCCTCGCGCGCCTGTCCTGGCCGAACGTCCTCGTCATGCTTGCGCAGACCAGCACGGGCCTGATCGAAACCTGGTGGATCAGCCACCTCGGCACCGACGCCCTAGCCGGCATGGCGGTGGTCTTTCCGGTCGTCATGCTGATGCAGATGATGTCGCAGGGCGCGATGGGCGGCGGTATTTCCTCCGCCATCGCCCGCGCGCTGGGCGCGAACCGGCAGGATCAGGCCAACGCGCTCGTTCTTCATGCGATCCTGATCAACATCGTCTTCGGCGCGTTCTTTTCGATCACCGTTCTCGCATTCGGCCCTTCCCTCTACCGAGCCCTCGGCGGCCAGGGTGCCTCGCTCGACGCGGCATTGCGCTACTCCAACGTCGTGTTCGCCGGGGTTGTGCTGTTGTGGGTCATGAACGGCCTGAGCAGCGTCATCCGGGGCACTGGAAACATGCTCGTCCCGGCCCTGGTGGTTTGCGGCGGCGTGGTCCTCCTTGTGCCCTTGTCGCCGCTGCTGATCTTCGGGGTCGGCCCGTTTCCCGCCCTCGGCGTCGCCGGCGGGGGTGCCGCGCTGGTCCTTTACTACATCGGCGGAATCGCGATCTTCGGCTGGTATATCCTCAGCGGCCGCAACGCAGCCCATCTGCGCTGGGTTCGTCCGCAGTGGCTCCTGTTCAGGGAAATCCTTCGCGTCGGCGTGGTCGGCGCGATCACCTCCCTGCAGACCAACCTGACCGTCGCCATCACCACGTCTCTGGTCGGCGCCTGGTTCGGCTCCGCCGAAGTCGCCGGATACGGCACCGCGGCGAGGCTCGAATACTTGCTCACCCCATTGGTCTTCGGCATCGGCGGAACGCTGGTCGCGATGGTCGGCATGAACATCGGTGCCGGACAGTACCGCCGCGCCATCCGCATCGGGTTCCTAGGCGCCGCCGCCGCATTCGTGATCACCGAGGCAATCGGCATCGCCGCCGCCATCTGGCCCGAAGCGTGGCTCAGGCTGTTCGACACCAACCCCGAGATGCTGGAGTCCGGCAGCGCCTACCTTCGTGCCGTCGGCCCGTTCTACGGCTTCTACGGTTTCGGTCTCGCACTCTACTTCGCATCGCAGGGCGCCGGACGGCTGCTATGGCCGCTGCTCGCGGGCCTGCTTCGGCTGATCGTGGCCGCCGGCGGCGGCTGGCTCGCACTGCGATCAACCGGTTCCCAGACCTGGCTGTTCACCGCACTCGCGATCGGCCTGATGCTCTACGGTATCGTGATCCCCCTCTCGATCCTTCGCGGCGGCTGGATATCCCGCATGACCGGTCGCCCGCCACTTGGCGCCCCTCGTCCGGCACCTTGACAAATTGCCATGCATCAATAACCATCGGCCCATGATCACCTGCCGCCAACAGCTCGCGAAAGCAAAAAAAGTCGCCGATCAAGGCGATTGAAGATCTTCGCACACATCAGCTTTTGGCGTCTCAGGATTGATCAGAACCCCGCCGGTAGGACGGGGTTTTTTTCTGCCTGATACTCGTCTGTCGGCATACTCGTCTGTCGGCGGCGGCGTCACATCGTCAGACCACCGGCCACCCCGGATAAGGGTGCCGGCCCAGTCTGTCGTCACAGTCAATTGGCGACCACCCGAGCGGCTGGCACACTGAGGTGCCCCGAACCTCACATCTCTCACAACGACGAACTTCAGGTTCCGAATAACGAAGAAATCCCCGGGCCACCGGCCGCAACCGGTGGCCCGCAACCCTCGGCTAAGCCGCCTTCGCCAAAGCCATCGCCCGCCAAACCCGCTCCGGCGTCGCCGGCATATCGATATGCGTCACCCCATCCTCGCTCAGCGCATCGATGATCGCGTTGATCACCGCCGGAGGACTGCCGACCGCGCCAGCCTCGCCCGCGCCCTTCACCCCAAGCGGATTGGACGCACAGGGGATTTCCAGCAGCTCGACCTCGATGTCGGGGAACTCGTTCGCCCGCGGCATCGCGTAATCCATGAAGCTGCCGGACAGCAACTGACCGGAGGACGGATCATACACCGTGTGCTCCAGCACCGCCTGGCCAAACCCCTGGGCCACGCCGCCGGCCACCTGCCCGCGCACGATCAGCGGGTTCACCGTCTTGCCGAAATCGTCGCAAACGCTGTAGCGCACAAGCTCGACGATCCCGGTTTCCGGATCGACCTCGACCTCCGCCATATGGCAGCCATTCGGGAACGTATGCGCATCGATCGGCGCGATCTCCGCCGCATCCAGCAACGTCGCTGCCTGCCCGGCCGCCGCCTTCTTCCGCTGCGCGGCCAGCCAGCTCGACGATGTCGATGCCGCGGTCGGTGCCGACGATGGAAAACCGCCCGTCCGCAAACGCGATATCCGCGACCGCCGCCTCCAGCTCCTCCGCCGCCGCCTGCTTGCCCTTCTTGATCACCGATTCCGACGTCAGCAGGATCGCCTGCCCCTCGGAATACAGGCTCCGCGCGCCGCCGGTCCCGCCACCGACGGGAATGGTGTCGGTATCGCCCTGCCGGATCCGGATCTTGTCGCCATCGATGCCCAGATTGTTCGCGGTGAGCTGAACATACGCCGTCTCGTGCCCCTGCCCGGTCGACTGCGTGCCGACGTAGACATCGACGAACCCGTCATCGGCAAAGCGGATTTCCGCCCGCTCGGTCGGATCGCCGCCGGTCGCCTCCAGGTAATACGCCAGCCCCAGCCCGCGCCGCTTGCCCGCAGCCGCCGCCGTCGCCCGTCGCCGGCGAACCCGGCGTAATCCATCCGCGTGGTCGCGGCATCCAGCACGATCCGGAAATCCCCGCTGTCGTACATCTTGCCCACCGGCGTCGAGTGCGGCATCGCGTCCGGCAACACCATGTTCCGCCGCCGCAGCTCCACCTTGTCGATCTTCAGCTCGCGCGCCGCCGCGTCGACGATCCGCTCGACCAGGTAGTTGCTCTCGGGACGCCCGGCGCCGCGATACGCGTCCACCGGAACGGTGTTGGTGAAGACGCCCAGCACGTTGGCATAGACCGCCTTGAAGCCGTAGACGCTCGCCAGCACCCCGGTGCCGGCATAGGTCGGGATATACGGCGCGAACGTCGAAAGATACGCGCCCATGTTGGCGACGTTGCGTGTCCGCAGCGCCAGGAACTTGCCATCGGCATCAATCGCCAGTTCCGCCGTCGTCAGGTTGTCGCGCCCCTGCGTGTCGCACAGGAACGCCTCGCCACGCTCCGCCGCCCACTTGACCGGCCGCCCCAGCTTTCGCGCCGCGTAGCAGGTCAGCACGTGCTCGGCATACAGGAACAGCTTCATCCCGAAGCCACCGCCCACATCCGGCGTGATGATGCGGAACTTCTCCGGGTCGGTCCCGAACACCGGCCCGATCAGGTTCTTCACCAGCCACCCGCCCTGGGTATTGGCATACAGCGTCCAACGACCCGTCGTGCTGTCGAAATCCGCCAGCGCGGCCCGCGCCTCGATCGAGTTCACCACGATCCGGTTGTTGACGATCGCCAGCTTGGTGACATGCGCCGCCTTGGCGAATTCCGCCTCGGTCGCCGCCTTGTCGCCAATCTCCCAGTCGAACGCCAGATTATGCGGCACCTCCGGCCACACCAGCGTCCCTCCCTTGTCCATCGCCGCCGAAAGCTCGGTGATCGACGGCAGAATATCATAATCGACCTCGATCAGCTCCGCCGCATCCCGAGCCTGCTTGATGCTCTCGGCGACGACAAACGCCACCGGGTCGCCGACATGGCGCACCACCCCGTCGGCCAGCACCGGATGCGGCGGCGCCGCCTGAGGCGTACCGTCGCGGTTTTCGACTAGCGCCGCGCAGGGCAGGGGGGCCACGCCATCGGCCGCCAGGTCGGCCGCGGTATAAATCCCGGCGATGCCCGGCAGCTTGGCCGCCTCCGCCGTGTCCAGCCGGGTGATCTTTGCCGCCGCATGCGGGCTGCGCAGCACCACGCCGAACAGCATGCCGGGCAGCACGATATCATCGGTGTAGCGCCCCGCTCCTTTCAGCAGCCTCGGGTCCTCCACGCGGCGGACGGGCTGGGCGAGGCCAAACTTTGTGGTCGTCATGATCCTGGTTCCCCCCAAGGGCTGCTATCGCGATCCAGCCACAGAATGTACGGTGCCGCCGGAAAAGGCCAAGGGGGTCGGACGGAGGATATCATGCCCGGAACCAATCGCCGCATCGTCGTCCTGAACGCAGGCTCGTCCAGCCTCAAATTCGCCGCCTATCCAATGGTCGATGACCAACCGCCGCTGCTGTCCGGTTCGGTCGACGGCATCGGTGGCTCCGCCCACCTGAAAGTCACCGACGCCCAGGGCAAGATCACCCACGATGCCGCCCTGTCAGCCGCCGACCCGCACGCCGCGATGGCAGCCCTGGCTGATCTGCCGGATGGTCCGCTCACCGGGGACATCGTCGGGTTCGGCCACCGCATCGTGCATGGCGGTCCCGATCTCACCCATTCAGTCCTGGTCGATGATGCGATGCTGGCAACGATCGAGGCGGTCTCCCCGCTCGCGCCGCTGCACAATCCGCCCGCACTGGATGTGCTGAAGGGTCTGCGCCTGCGTTTTCCCGGCGTGCCTCACGTCGCCTGCTTCGACACCGCGTTTCATCGCGGCCACCCGGCGGTTGCCGACCGGTTCGCCATCCCTGATTCGCTCTATCAGGAAGGTGTGCGGCGCTACGGCTTTCACGGCCTGTCCTACGCCTACATCGCCGGCGCCATGAAAACCCAGGCCCCCGAGATCGCCCCCGGCAGGGTCGTCGCCGCCCATCTCGGCTCCGGCGCATCGATGTGCGCCCTGGTCGACGGCCACAGCGTTGATTCGTCGATGGGCTTCACCGCACTGGACGGCCTGCCGATGGGCACCCGTTCCGGCTCATTGGACGCCGGCGTCATCCTGTGGCTGCAACAGCAGAAAGGCTGGTCGGTCGACCACGTCGAGCACTTCCTCTACCACGACTGCGGCCTGCAAGGCCTGTCCGGCCTGTCCAACGACATCCGCGACCTGCTCGCCAGCGACGCACCGCTGGCGAAACTGGCGGTCGACTACTTCGTCTATCACATCGCCCGGACCGCCGGCGCGCTGGCGGTCAGCATGGGCGGCATCGACGGCATGGTCTTCACCGCCGGTATCGGCGAGCACAGCGCACCCATCCGCGCCCGCGTCCTCGAACGCCTCGGCTGGTTCGGCTTCCAGCTCGACGAAACCGCCAACGCCCAGGGCAAGACCCGGATCACCACCGCCGGCAGTCGCCTGTCCGCCTACGTCATCCCAACCAACGAGGAACTCGTCATCGCTCGGGAAACGATCGCACTTCTGTCAAAGCAACGTCCCGGTCATCCTTGAGCCCCACGCCGGTCAACCCAAGCCGCAGCGCCGCGGTCATCAGCCAACTCAGCATGTCGGCCGCTGCCTCGTACGACGCGCCATCGGCATGAATGTTGGAAATGCAGTTCCGCTCCGAATCCCGCCGCCCCAAACGAGGCTGGTACGTCAGGTAAACCCCCAGGCTGTTGGCCACGCTCAACCCGGGCCGCTCGCCGATCAGCATCACGCACAACCGCGCCCCAAGCAGCCCGCCGATCTCATCCCCCAGCGCCACCCTGGCCTGGGAGGCGATCACCACCGGGGCAATCGCCCGCGCCGGTAAGCGGGCAAGGCAGGCCCGCAGCAGCGGAACAGCATGAAGCTGGACACCGACAGGCGACAACCCGTCCGCAACAACGAACACCGCATCCCATTTCCCCGCCGGCAAATCGCAGCAAGCCGGATCCAACCGCCGTCCCAGATCCGGCCGTCGCAAATACGTCTGCCGGTCCCCAGCTCGGCTTTGCACCGCCACGCTTGCCAGCGGTGCGACCGCCGCCGCCATGGCCCCGGTATCGAACGGAGCATGCACTGCGTCCCGCGCCCTGGCATGCGCAAGCTGGAATTCCAGCACGTCCTTGATAGGCAGCGCATCCCCGGTCCGGCCTAGACCGATCCGCGCCCGCGTCGTCGCCCGCAAAGCAATCCACGGATCAACCATCGAACGGCCCCGGATCCGTCAGCGTCAGCAAGCGGTTGACGGACGGCTGCAACGCCCTGATCCGCCCGGCCCGGTCCCGCATGTCCATCCGGTCAAGCCAGGCCTCGAATTCCGGCGCCGCCCGCACGTTGAACTGCGACCGTAGATACAGAATGTCATGGAACGATGCGCTCTGGTAATTCAGCATCACGTCGTCCGCGCCAGGAACCGCGATCAGGAACGTGACGCCGGCCACGGTCAGCAGCGTCATCAGCGTGTCCATGTCATCCTGGTCGGCTTCGGCATGATTGGTGTAGCAAACGTCCACCCCCATCGGCACGCCCAGCAGCTTGCCACAGAAATGATCCTCCAGCCCGGCGCGAATGATCTGCTTGCCGTCATACAGATACTCCGGCCCGATGAAGCCCACCACGGTGTTGACCAGCAATGGCGAGAACGCCCGCGCCACCGCATAAGCCCGCGCCTCGACCGTCTGCTGATCGACCCCGTGATGCGCATCGGCCGACAGCGCCGAACCCTGTCCGGTTTCGAAATACATCACGTTGTCGCCGACCGAACCGCGCTGCAGCCCCAGCGCCGCATCCCGCGCTTCCCGCAACACACTCAGATTGATGCCGAACCCGGCATTTGCCGCTTCTGTCCCGGCAATCGACTGGAACACCAGGTCAACCGGAGCCCCGCGGCGCATGATCTCCAGCGCGTTGGTCACGTGCGTCAGAACACAGGTCTGCGTCGGAATATCGTGCCGCAACCGCAGCGTCTCCAGCATGTCCAGCAAGGCGATGCCGTTCGCCACGCTGTCAGTCGCCGGATTGACCCCGATCACCGCATCGCCGCACCCCAGCAGCAGACCGTCCAGCGTCGCCGCCGCGATCCCCCGCAGGTCATCCGTCGGATGGTTCGGCTGCAGCCGCGAACCCAGGTGCCCCGGCAACCCTTGGGTGTTGCGGAACGCCGTGGTCACCCGGCAGCGGCTGCCACACTGATCAGATCCTGGTTGCGCATCAGCTTGGTCGCCGCCGCCGCCATCTCCGGCGTGATCGCCCGCGCCAGCTCGGCCAGGCATTCGCCCGTCGCCTCGTACGACAACAACCAGTCGCGAAACCCGCCAACCGTCAGGTGCGACAACCTGGCAAATCCCGCCGCATCATGAGAATCCAGGATCAGCCGGGTAACTTCGTCCGTTTCATAAGGAATGATCGGATCATCCAGGAACGCCGTCAGCGGCAGGTCCGCCAGCACCGACCGCGCCGCCACCCGCTGCGCATCCGTCGCCGCCGCCAGTCCCGCCAGCTCGTCCCCGGATCGGCGGTGCGTCGCCTTGGCGAGCACATCCTTCAGGTCCGCGAAGCGATGCCGTTCGCCATGAAAGTCGCTGACATAAGTTGGCATTCATCGCCCCGCCGGTTCGTCGTGCATCACCCAAGGCATGCCCGGCAAGTCCGGCACCGCGCGACCCACCCGTCAAGACATACGATCGTCAAGGCATACGATAGTCATGACCCAACCATCCCGTGGTTAACCGGACGTTAAGCATCGATCGCCTACCATGCTCACCAGTGGCGTTGAACTGGATGCATCATATGGCAACAATGAACGCTGCGACCAATCCCGAGGCATGGTTCGACCTTGCCAACACATTGGTCGAGCGTGGTGCCACCGAAGCCGCGATCACCGCGTTCAGGCAATGTCTCTCGATCGTGCCGAACCATCCCGGCGTCCTCTATAACCTCGGCAACGCGCTGCTTCAGGCCCGCCGGCCGGTCGAAGCGATCGAGGTCTTTGTCCGCTGTCTTCGTCTCGCCCCCGATTTCGGCGCCGTCTATGTCAATCTCGCCAACGCCTTACGCCAGCTCGCCTTGCTGGAGCAAGCCCAGACGATGGCGGAACTCGGGGTGCAACATTTGCCCGACGTGCCGGAAGCAAGGATCTGCCTGGCCAACATCCTGCACGACCGCGCCAGGTATCCCGAGGCGGCGACGCTTTACCGTCAGGCGCTCAATCAGGCACCGGACCATGCCGGTGCGCTCAGCAGCCTTGGCAATACACTGTGCGCCATGGCGCACACCACCAAGGCGCTGGCCCAGCAGGCGATGGCGATGCATGACCACGCCGTCGCCGCGGCGCCGCACAATCCCGAATTTCGCTTCAACCGCGGCATCGCTCGGCTCGCAGCGGGCAATTTCGCGCAGGGCTGGGAGGACTATGAATGGCGCTGGCAGCGCTCGCAAAACCAGCCGCGTGGCTTCGGCGAAGCGTGGCGGGGAGAGGACATCGCCGGCCGCACAATCCTGCTGCACGCCGAACAGGGCCTGGGCGATACGCTGCAATTCGTTCGCTACGCGCCCATGGTGGCGCTGCGAGGCGCCCGGGTGGTGCTGGAAGTCCAGCCCTCACTCGTGCGGCTGATGCAAGGCTTGCCCGGCGTTGCCCAGGTTATTGCGCGCGGCGACACCCTGCCGGCGTTCCAGGCGCATTGCCCGCTGCTAAGCCTGCCGCGGGCCTTCGCCACGGAGCTGAGCACGATCCCCGCGCAACGCCCGTACCTGCATGCTGACCCGTCATCCGCGGCTGCCTGGCGCGCGAAACTGCCCACCAATGGCCTACTGGTCGGCCTGGTGTGGGCTGGTTCCCCCCATACCGATGACGCGGGGGCCCATCTCATCAACCAGCGGCGCTCGATCGACCTCGCCGCGCTCGCAGCCCTTGGTGATGTGCCGGATGTTCACCTGATCAGCTTGCAGAAGGACCAGCCGAATCCGCCGATGCAGGCCGGGCGCAGACTGCAACTGATCAATCCGATGCCCCAGGTCGCCGATTTCGCGGATACCGCGGCACTGGTCGCCAATCTCGACCTTGTCATCTCGGTCGATACATCGGTGGCGCATCTCGCGGGCGGATTGGGTCGCCCGGTATGGCTGCTGTCGCGTTACGACGGTTGCTGGCGCTGGTTGCAAGGACGCGACGACAGTCCATGGTATCCTGGTATGCGCATTTATCGTCAGGAGCATCCGCACAGTTGGACGGGCGTGGTCCGGCGTGTCCGGACAGATCTTCTTGCAAGCGCGGAGCTGGCTAGGATCGCGACCCGGCCTCAACCAAGGTCTTTGGTCGAGATGCTGTGAAGCAAATCCCATCGCGACGTTATCGTTGCGCGTCAATCCGGCGGTCCGGAAGCACCACCTGATTGCCGGAGGCATAAAGAAAACAAGGCCCGGGAGCATGGTCGCTGTTGCAAGCCGCCAGTGCTTTACGCTCCGCCTCCGCGATGCTGCCGGCCCCGGAGCTGATAATCGACCGCGCGCCCTGCGGTCGGACAGCCATCGCCTTGGGGTCTGGCAGGTCCGGATAGTTTCGCAGATCAGGCGTCATTTTCAGAAACGGCACCTTATCGACATCGTAGCGCCCGCGATAATGCAGCCGCTCCATATCGTGGCGCGGCGCCTCGCGCGGATCAGGTGCCAGCAGTTCCGCCCCGCCGGCGAGCAACACGCACGGATCGCCGTATTGCTGCTGGCATCCTTCCAACGCCAGTTGTTCCGCCCGCTCCACCGTCTCTTGCCCATCCCACCAAAACGTCCGGCCGGATTCGATATGGATCGCCAGGGCTTTCTTTTCGCGTACCGCCGTGTAGGTCAAATCGTATGCCCTGGGTCGCAGCAGGTTAGCGGCAGCTTCTATCCGGGAGTACGGATCAGGCCGGGTCAGCCGCCTTGGCAACACCACACGGTCGCCCGCAGCGTAGAGGTAACACGGCCCATCTTGACCCTTCCGGTCCGGATCATTGTTGCACGATGCCAGCGCCCGTTCTTCCGCCACGACCTGGCTCACCGCGCCGGTGACGGAGAACACCCGGCCCCAGGGATGCAGCGCCATCGCCTTTGGTTGCGGCGCGGACGCATAGTCCGCCACCGTTGGTCCGGACCGCGTGATGTCACGCAGCCGCGGGATTTTCGCCGGGTCGAACGTCCCGGCATATCGCATGCGAGGCATATCAGCGCGGTGCCATTCACCCGACGGGCCGGGGGTCAACGCCGTGTTGTCCTGGGCGATCAGTCCGCACGGACCGCCATACAGAAGCTGACATCCCTCCAGCACGCCCTCCGCCGCCGCATCATCGGTTGGCCACTCGCCGGCTCGGAATGATCCATACCCATCCGGCGAAATCGCCAGCGCCTTGAAGCCCGCCATGTCCAGATATTGATGTGCAATGACCTCCGGCGTCGCGATATTCGGCATTTCCGCAATCAGCCTTGCCAGCAAAATGTTCCGATCCATGCCGGACGCCGGCTTCGGCATGCCGACTGGTGTCCCTGAACGGCCCCGCGCAGCCTCAGCCGCATCGGCACTTGCCTCCACAACCTCGAACGTCACCGCACTTTCCACACGATTTCCATGCGAGTTGTCGACGCTGTAACGCAGGCTCCCCGCCGACCCGGCAATCCCGGCTTCCGGCATGAAACTCAGCTTCGTCAGTTCGCCCACGGTAAGCCGGTCGCCCGCATGCACCGTCGCCCCACCACTGAACACCACGCCGCGCGGCAAGGTTTCGATTGTCACCGTCAGCGGATCGCCGTCCTGGCTGACCGGCGCCGGAATGCCCAACCCCTGCCGCACGATCCGCATATGGCTAGGTGCCGCAACGACGGGCGGATGATGTGACGAGCGGACCGTGATCGGCAGGCTGGCCGTAATACTGCCACCCCTCCCATCCTCAATCAGCAGGTCAAGTGTGCCCACCGCCCCGGTTGCCTTGCCGTCAGGCCTGTAGGTCGCGGTCTTGAAACGGTCGGCGGCCACGATCGTATTGACCGCCGCCACCCGCCCCTCAATCCGGACCTCGCCGCTGCGCGGCAGCCCGATCACCCGGATCGTCAGCGGGTCCTGGTCAGGATCGGTTGGCTGCGGCAAGCCCAGCGGCGTCGCACTTGCCGTGTCCGCCAGCTCCAGCGCATGAACAGGCCCGATCTCCGGCGGCCGGTTCGGCGGTCGCGGATAGAAATAGAACGGCTCCGCCCCCAACGAGCTGAACACATACGGCTCCTGACGATTGCCGGTCGCACGCAGCACCGTGTCACGCACGCTGCGGAAGAACAATCCAAGCTCCAGGCCGGGAACCGTCAAATGCGCCAGTATCGCAGCGGAAAACGGACTGTGCTCCTGCCCGTCATCGGCGATCTGGTCGGCCTTCGCGGCCATCACCACCATCGTGTTGCGTGGCACGTTGTCCACCCGGGCAAGACCCGGCATCGTCGTCACCGCGCGACCGGCAACGCTCATGGAGCGGGTGACACGTTCAATGAACGGATTGTTCCGACAACTGTCGAGCAATACGATCCCGATCTTGCTCGCCTGCGAAACCTCGCCCAGCAGCCGCTCCACCGGGATCGCCTCGTACAGCAGATCACGCTCGCGCTCCAACCGCGCATCGGCGGGAATCAGATAGTTCTCGCGATCCACCTGCACGCCATGACCCGCATAATACACCACCGCCACATCGGCGCTGGCCGCACGAATGCCGAACGCCCGGATCGCGGAACTCAGTCCACGGTAATCCGCGTCATAAGTTTCCAAGACGTCGAACTTCAACCGCCGCAGGCTGTCGCCGATCGCGCGGGCATCGTTGACCGGATTGGCCAGCGCCGGCGCGTTTTGATAGGCATTGATGCCAATGACCAAGGCGATCCGTCGCTCCTGCGCCGCCGCGGCACTCAAGATCAGGAACTGCGCCAGACCGAGCCATAAAAGCAGACCGCCGCGCGGCAGCATCACGGCGCGCATCATCGTCACAAGAGTCTCATGGACCCGCTGCCCAAGCGTCATCGGGCGCCCGTCGCCGAAGGCGCAGCCGGTCAGGCCTTTGCTTGGGAATTTGACGCTTCGCATTCGCCGATATTAAGACACGTCAGCGAGAAACCCAAAAGACCAGTCTGCGACCGCGGCCTTTCTGTAAAGACCATAGTATTACATGCGTTGTCTTAGGCCCTGCCGCGGGCTCAATCCGCAACATACCGGCCGCACCCCTGCCGGTGATCCAGACAGGGAACCACGGACGCCGCGCCGACCGTCGCCACACCCGCAGAGAAAACGCCCAACCGCGCGCTCCCCAACTCCGTCAGGATCGACGGCCTCGTGGCCTCACCAGGATGCTGCCCTGTACAGGTTACCCAGATCGGACAGTTACCCCAGATCGGCCAGCGGAAACGCCTGGGCCAGTTCGATCGCCCGTGCCGCCCGCAGTACCAGGTCGTCGCGGAACTGTGCCGCCGCGATCTGCACCGAGTTCGGCAATCCGTCCCCACGCATCCCCATCGGCACCGAGATCGCCGGCTGCCGTGTCAGGTTGAAGGTAAACGTCCAAGGGGCCCACGCCGTCCACAGCGCCCGCACCGGATCAACCGTCGGGGCATCGGCCAAGGGCGGTCCGGCCGGCACCGTCGGGCAAAGCACCAAATCAAACCTCTGGTGCAACCGGGCCATCGCATGCGCCGCCGCCGCCCGGGTGGCCTCGGCATCCATGAACTCGATCGCCGTCATGCCGCCCAAGCTCTGGGCAACCTCGCGGATGCCAGGGTCGAGCAAGCCGGCCAGTTGCGACGGCATTCCCGCCACCACACGCGCCAGCGCCGCACCCCATACCCGCCCGAACACACTGCTGGTGTCAGGAAGCTCGGCATCCGCCGGTTCCACATAGGCCCCGCCATCCGCCAGCAACTGCGCGGCGCGCTCCACCGCGGCCACCCCGTCGGGATCAACCGGCGCGGCAAACCCCGGGTTGCTCAAGACGCCGACGGTCAGTCCCGCAACGCCCGCCTCAATGCTATCGGTCCAGGCGCGGGGATCATCCGGCAGACAGAACGGGTCACGCAGGTCCCAGCGCGCCATGGCCGAAAGCATCAGCGCCGCGTCCCGCACCGTGCGTGTCATCGGCCCGGCACACGAGACGCTGGCAAAAGCGCTCGCCGGCCACTGCGGGATCCGCCCATAGGTCGGCTTCAGCCCCACCAGCCCGCACCAGGCCGCCGGGATGCGCACCGATCCGCCGGCATCGGTGCCGATATGCAGCGGGCCGAACCCCGCCGCACCCGCCGCTCCGGCGCCCGAGGACGAACCACCGGTGGAATAAGCCGGGTTCCACGGATTGCGCGTGATGCCATGCAGCGGGCAGTCCCCCGGGGACTTCCAGCCGAACTCGGTCGTCGTCGTCTTGCCCAGGATCACCGCGCCGGCCGCTTTCAGGCCCATCACCATCGGCGCATCGTCCGGCACCGGGTCGGCACTTGTTGTCCGGCTCCCCCGCCGCGTCGGAAACCCGGCAAGATCAACCAAGTCCTTCACCGTGCACGGCACGCCGTCCAGTATCCCGATCGGCCGGCCCGCCCGCCAACGCAACGCACTCTCCCCAGCCGCCTGCAACGCCCCCGGGTTCATCACCGCAAATACGTTCAGTCCCGGATTCAGCCGTGCCACCCGCTCGGTGATCGCCTGCAGGACGTCAACCGGCGAAAGCTGCCGGCGGGCGAACCCAGCCAGCATGTCCTCGGCACTGAGCAAGGCGGGATCTATGTCGGACATGGCACTCTTTTCGGATAGGGCGAACTGGGTGCAGCATGGCGGCGGCATCAGACGAAGGAAACCCCGCATGACCAAGGATGAATTCCAACCCTGGCAATGGCCCGAGGAAACCTGGCGTACCATGGTAGGCCGAGCCCGTGCCGGCCGCAGCCTGAAGCCAGCCGCATGGCCCGAAGGGGCGCGTTGCGCGGTGGCGATCAGCTTCGACGCCGATCACGAAACCATCCCGCTGCGCGACAACGACCCCAGCCCGATGCGCATCAGCCAGGGCCAGTACGGCAACCGCCAAGCCACGCCGCGCATCCGCAAGCTGCTGGAACGCGAATCCGTGCCGGCCACCTTCTTCTACCCCGCCGTGTCGGCCCTGCTGCATCCGGACGAGGTCCGCGCCATCGCCGCCGACGGCCACGAGATCGGAATCCACTCCTGGATCCACGAGGTCAACACCTCCCTGCCGAGGGAAGCCGAGCGTGAACTCTCCTTCCGGTCACGCGAAACACTGGCAAAAATCAGCGGTGTCGAACCGGTCGGCATGCGCACCGCAAGTTGGGACTTCTCGGTCAACACCCTCGACATCATCCGTGAAATGAAACTGCTCTATGACAGCAGCCTGATGGCGGACGACGATCCATACGAACTGATCGACCAGGGCGAGCCAACCGGCATCGTCGAACTTCCCCCTGAATGGATCCGCGACGACGCCGTCTACTTCAACATGCTGCGCTTTTCCGGCCTGCGCCCCTACACGCCCCCGTCGGCCGTGGAGGAAATCTTCACCGCCGAGTTCGACGGCGCCTGGGATGAAGGGGGCATGTTCCTGTTGACGATGCATCCGCACATCACCGGCCACCGATCCCGTTTGCCACTGCTCGAGCGCCTGATCCACCACATGAAGGCCAAGGGCGGCTGCTGGTTCGCCACCCACGCGCAGGTGGCGACGTGGTGCCGTGACGCCGACAAACGGTAGCTGCAATCCAGCCAGCTAAACCCCACCCGGCTGTACCCGACCACTGTCAGGCAGGACGCATGCCGGACAGTCGGTCCGGCGGCAGCAGATAACGGATGCGGAATTTATCGAAAGCCTCGGCCGGCCGGGCGTTCAAACGGTCGAATTGGGGATTGATCGAGGCTTTCGGCGCTCCATCCTGCGACATTGCCATGCTGGTATCGGCCGCATAGCACGATCGGCGCTAAAGCGCCTTCAGGCTGACTGTAAACAGTCAGCGCACGCTATCGCTTTGTTTAAGCGAGCAACTTTATCACTGCTACTGTTCCAGTCAGGGTGGTGCCCTAGTCAGCAGCAATCCGCAGCGCGATCCATTTCGGACCCGGAAACTGGGTGATCGTAATAGGCTGCTTCTTCGGCAGCACCATGAACAACCCAAACCGCCGACCGTCACCGCGCGCCCGGTCGACCTCCCGCCACAACGCCTCAGGGTCCCGCACCACCTGCGTCCCAACCTTCAGCACCAGATCGCCCGTCGCAACCGCCTGCCGCTCCGCATCCGAACCAGGCGCCACCGCAGTCACCAGCACACCATCGACATCAGGCTCGATCTCCTGCGCGGCGCGCAGCGCGTCGGTCAGCGGGGCCACCGTCAGCCCAAGGTCCGGCGGGACAACCAGCCGTACATTCGACGGCGGCGGCGCGGCGTTGAGGTCCCAGACCGTCTTCGGCCAAGCCTCAAGCGTGACCTTCAGCTCAATTGTCTCCCCGTCGCGCCATACGCCGAACCTCACCTGTTCGCCCGGCTTTCGCGTGGTGATCGCCCGCAGCAAAGCCCGCTCGTCAGCGAACGTCGCCCCGTCGACACGCTGGATCACATCGCCCGCAACCATCCCCGATTTCTGGGGCGGCTCGTCCTTCAGCACCGAGGCAACGATCGCGCCGCGAAGTCCGCGCTGGCCCATCGCCTCCGCCATCTCAGGCGTCAGCGCTTGGATCTTGGCCCCGAGCCACGCCGGACGCTCGGAGTCCGGTCCGCTTATCATCTGCCGGAACACGAACTGAGCGTCGTTTGACGGTATCGCGAAGCCAAGCCCGGCATTCGCGGATGTCGTCGAGATGATCGCGGAATTCACGCCGATCACCTCTCCCTGCAGATTGAACAGCGGCCCCCCCGAGTTGCCGTGATTGATGGCAGCATCGGTCTGGATAAAATTATCAACCAGCGAGTCGCCGATGTTGCGGTTGAGCGCGCTGACGATGCCCGCGCTCACCGACAATCCCACGCCGAACGCGTTGCCCATCGCCAGGACGGGATCGCCGATCTGCACCGCACCGCTGTCGCCCCAGCGGATCGCCTGCAGTTCATGGCCTGCATCCACTTTCAACAGCGCAAGATCGACCGCCCGCCAGGCTCCCACCACCTTGGCCGGAACCTGCGTGCCGTCGGAGAACGTCACGACAATCTCCAGCGCATCCGCCAGGACGTGCCAGTTGGTGCCAATCAGCCCGGACGGATCGACCACGAAGCCGGAACCAACGGCGACCGCGATCTTGTAGGGCGACCCAGGCCCGCTGGCGCTCGCCTGCATCGGATCCTGCGTCTCACTGACCCCGATCCGCGCGGTAATGTTGACCACGCTCGGCACAAGACCGCGGATCAGTTCAGCATGCGACGTCGGCACGATCTCCCGCGCGGCCACCGGACCAGCGAGCAGCACGGCCGCGAGCACCAGCCCGCGGACACTGCGGCGAAGTGCGTCCAATCGCCACGTCACGCTCGTCCCTCCGCTTGGTTCGCGCTTCTGTCCAGGGCGGTTGCAGGAAACATCCATCCTGCTCGGCCAAGACGCAAAAAAAGGGGCTCAAGCCATCGGCCCGAGCCCCTTTTCAGCCAACTAATCAAACCGGACCTAGGTCGGCTCGATCTGCACGATCCCCGGCCGCGGCGACGCGGCATGCTCCTTCAGCACCGCGTCAGTCGACGGATCGATCTCCTTCATCAGCACATCATAGCCCCACAGATCGGCCAGATGCTGCAGCACCAGCCGTGGCGTCCTTCTCCTCCAGCAGCACGCGGTTCAGCGCGCGATGGTGCAGGATCAGGCGCCGGTCGCCGGCCAGGTTCACATCCACCACCTGGATGTCGGCCGAATTCCACGACACATCGTAATGCTTGGCCAGCGCCTGCTTGATCTTGCGATAGCCGCGCTCGTCGTGGATCGCCTCGACCCGCAGGTTCGGCTCGTTCGACGTCATCCATCACATGGAACAGGCCGAAATGGCGGACCAGCTTCGGGCTGAGGTACTGCAGGATGAAGCTCTCGTCGCGGTAGTTCGCCCACACGTCGCGCAGCACGTTCATCGTGGTCGTTGCAGCCGGCGATATGCGGGAACCACTGATGGTCCTCGGCGGTCGGCAGCGTGCAGATCCGCTCGATGTCCTGCATCATCGCAAACCCCAGCGCATAGGGGTTGATGCCGGAGTAGCGCCGGTCATCGAATTCGGGCTGGAACACGACGTTGGTGTGCGAGCTACAGGAACTCCACCATCGCGCCGTCGGTCAGCAGGCCCTTTTCATGCAGCCGGTTCATGATCGTGTAGTGCGTGTAGGTCGCGCAGCCCTCGTTCATCACCTTGGTCTGCGACTGCGGATAGAAATACTGCGCGATGATGCGGACGATCCGCAGGATTTCCCGCTGCCAGGGCGCCAGCCTGGGCGCGGACTTCTCCATGAAGTACAGGATGTTTTCCTGCGGCAGCTCCAGCAGGGCCTTGCGCTGCTCCGCCGCCGTCGGGTCGTGGCGGACGTTTTCCTTGCCCGGCACGGTGCGCCACAGGTCGTTGAACACCTTCTCGTCGTGCTCACGCCGCTCACGCTCGCGCTTTTCCTCGGACCGCAGATCGGCGGCGCGCTTGCGCGGATATTTGTGCACGGCGTTGTTCATCAGCGCATGGGCGGCATCCAGCAGGCGTTCGACCTGCCGCCTCGCCGTACCGTTCCTCGCAGGACATGATGTAGTCCTTGGCGAACTCCAGGTAGTCCAGGATGCCGTTGGCGTCGGTCCACTGCTGGAACAGGTAGTTGTTCTTGAAGAAGTGGTTATGCCCGAACGCCGCATGCGCCATCACCAGCGTCTGCATCATGGCGGTGTTCTCTTCCATGATGTAGCTGATGCACGGGTTGGAGTTGATGACGATCTCGTACGCCAGCCCCTGCATGCCGGCGCGATACATCGCCTCGTTGCGGGAGAAATGCTTGCCGAACGACCAGTGCTTGTAAAACAGCGGCATCCCGATCGAGGAATAGGCATCCAGCATCTGCTCGGTGCCGATCACCTCGATCTGGTTGGTGTAGATATCGAGGCCCATTTCCTGCAGGGCGATCTTCTCGATCTCGTCGTAGCAGCGTTGGATGGTGCCGAATTCCCAGTCGGCACCTTCGAACAGCGGGCGTTCGGCCCGGATCAGCGTGGAGCTCATTCGGCTGCGGCCTCCGCTCCGGTTTTCTTCGCGAACAATTCCCGGAACACCGGGTAGATGTCCCGGCGATGGCCGACCTTCCGCATCGCCATCGGGGCGCCGGCGCGGATGATCGTCGAGTAGGTCTGCCACAGATCGCTGTCCCGGCGGATGAAGCCCGGCGGGAAGTGTTCCGAATCGCGGCCGACTTCCAGATAGGCATAATACTGGCAGCACGGCAGAATGACCTTGGTCAGCAAGGCGGCGGTCTTGTCGTTGTCGCTGGCGGTGTTGTCGCCGTCCGACGCCTGGGCGGCGTAGATGTTCCAGTTGTCCGGGCTGTAGCGCTCGTCGATGACCCGCTGCATTTCCTCAAGCGCGGTGGACACCACCGTGCCGCCGGTTTCCGGGCTGTTGAAGAAGGTTTCTTCGTCAACCTCGGACGCCTGATGGGTGTGGCGGATGAACACCACCTCGACGTTCTTGTACCGCCGCTTCAGGAAGATATACAGCAGCACGTAGAACCGCTTCGCCAGGTCCTTCATGTGTTCGGTCATCGAGCCGGACACGTCCATCAGGCAGAACATCACCGCCTGGGCGACCGGCTTCGGATGCGCCTCGAACCGCTTGTAACGCACATCCAGCGGATCGATGTAGGGGATCATGCCCGTGCGGCGCTTCTTGCGGGCGAATTCCTCTTCCAGCGCGACCCGCTTGACCTCGTCGGCAGGGTCGAGCGCCTCGATCTCATCCAGCAGCGCCTGCAATTCTTCCGGCTTCGGCCGGCGCAGCGCGATACGGCGCGACATGCTGTTCCGCACCGTCCGGTTCAGCGCCAGATTGGCGGGCGATCCGCTGACCGAGTAGCCGGCGCGGTGATAGACCACGGCCTCGGCGTTCACGACCCGGCGCTTGGCCAGGTCGGGAAGTTCAAGGTCCTCCAGGAACAGATCGACGAATTCGTCGCGGGACAGGGCGAAGCGGAAATCGTCCTCGCCCTCCCCGTCCGGGCTGCCTTCCGACCCGCTGCCGCCGCCACCGCTGGGCGGCCGCTGGATGGTGTCGCCGGCAATGTATTCCTTGTTGCCGGGCAGCAGGTGATCACGGATGCCACCCGCTGGAACTCCGCCGGAACGAGGGCTCGTGCACCCCCTGCGCCGGCAGCACGACCTCGCCGCCTTCGTCGGCGTCCTTGATGCTCCGGCTGCCGGCACTTTCATGCACCGCTTTCCGGATCTGCGATTTGGCACGCCGCATGAAGCGCTGGCGGTTGGCCAGGTTTTTGCCACTCGGGTTCAGGCGGCGATCAACTATGTGCATCGTGTGCCTGTCAGACCTCTCCGGTGATCGGCGGGCATTCTTAGCCCGCCTGCTTCACGCGCATATACCACTCCACAAGGCGCGTGACCTGCCTTTCGGTATAACCGCGGGCTGTCATACGATCGACGAACTCGGTGTGTTTCTTTTCGGTATCACTGTCCTTCTTCGAGCCGAAGCTGATGACGGGCAGCAATTCCTCAACCTGACTGAACATACGACGTTCGATCACATCCCGGATCTTCTCATAGCTGGTCCAGGATGGATTTTTCCCGTTGTTGTTGGCCCGGGCACGCAAACTGAACTTCACGACTTCGTTACGGAAGTCCTTGGGATTGGCAATTCCCGCCGGCTTCTCAACCTTCGTCAATTCCTGGTTGAGCAATTCACGGTTCAGCAACTGTCCCGTGTCGGCATCCTTATGGTCGATGTCCTCAATCCAGGCATCGGCATAAGACACGTAGCGGTCGAACAGGTTCTGGCCATAGTCATGATAGGATTCCAGATAGGCTTTCTGGATTTCGTTGCCGATAAATTCGGCGTAGCGCGGCGCCAGCTCGCCCTTGATGAACTCCAGATAACGCTTCTCGGTATCCTGCGGCATCTGCTCGCGGCGGATCGATTGTTCCAGCACATACATCAGATGCACCGGATCAGCGGCGATCTCGGTCGTGTCGTGGTTGAACGTCGCCGCCAGCACTTTGAAGGCGAAGCGGGTCGACGCGCCGTCCATGCCTTCCTCGACGCCCGCGGTATCCTTGTATTCCTGCAGCGAACGGGCGCGCGGATCGGTCTCTTTCAGGCTTTCGCCGTCATAGACCCGCATCTTCGCGAAGATCGTCGAGTTCTCATGCCGCTTCAGCCGGTCAGCACCGAGAACCGGGCCAGCATTTCCAGCGTGGCCGGGGCGCAGGGCGCATCGCCGAGCTCGGACCGGGACACCAGCTTTTCGTAGATCTTCTGCTCTTCGGTCACCCGCAGGCAGTACGGCACCTTGATGACATAGATGCGGTCGATGAAGGCTTCGTTGTTCTTGTTGTTTTTGAACGACTGCCACTCCGACTCGTTGGAGTGGGCCATGATGATGCCCTGGAACGGAATCGCACCGATATTTTCCGTGCCGATGTAGTTGCCTTCCTGCGTCGCGGTCAGCAACGGATGCAGCATCTTGATCGGCGCCTTGAACATCTCGACGAACTCGAGCATGCCCTGGTTCGCCCGGTTCAATCCGCCGGAGTAGCTGTAGGCATCAGGATCGTTCTGCGCATGCATTTCCAGCTTGCGGATATCGACCTTGCCGACCAGGGACGAGATGTCCTGGTTGTTCTCGTCGCCCGGTTCGGTCTTGGCGATGCCGATCTGGCGCAGCCGCGACGGGATCAGCTTCTGCACGCGGAACTTGGAGATGTCGCCGTTGAACTCGTCCAGCCGCTTGATGCACCACGGGCTCATGAGCCCGGTCAGGCGACGCGCCGGAATGCCGTAGCGATCTTCCAGCATCGTGCCCATGCGGTCCGGGATCGAACAGGCCCAGCGGGCTTTCGAACACCGGGCTCAGGTCGTTGCCGGCCTTCAGGACATAGATGGGGTAGGTCTCCATCAGCGCCTTCAGCCGTTCGGCCAGCGACGACTTGCCGCCGCCGACGGGCCCAAGCAGATACATGATCTGCTTGCGCTCTTCGAGACCTTGGGCGGCATGGCGGAGGAAGCCGACGATCCGCTCGATCGTCTCTTCCATGCCGTAGAATTCGTTGAACGCCGGATAAACCCGGATCGTCCGGTTCATGAAGATCCGGCCGAGGCGCGGATCTTTCGAGGTATCGACCATTTCCGGCTCACCGATCGCGGCAAGCAGGCGTTCGGTCGCCGTCGAGTAGACCAACGGGTCTTTCTTACAGGCATCCAGGTATTCCGCCAGCGACATCTCGGCTTCACGGTGAGCCTCGAAGGTCTTGCGCGTAGGCGGAGAAGATGTCATCGACCGTCTGCATCGGCCGCTCCATTGTTAAAGGTGGTGCCACGGTCACTCGCAATCCTGCGCACCGATCTATGCAAGATGGGTGCAACCGTAGCGGATGGGGGGTCGTCGCGTGAATGTTTTCGTCGATTCGCATTACGTGGGCACTCGGAAACGTAATATCGACTTGCTTGTCCTCACCGAAATCGCAGTCATTTGCATTAATCTTTCTTTCACCGGTTCGAAAGTGCAACCGGCTCGATTGGGTTGAAACGTCAGCTATCACAGTCTTTTGAGCGAAGGATGGCGCTTGTTCCGCGCATGCAGCGGAAACCTCATGCTCTGAATTCGAGGCTGCGTCGTCGTCGTTCAAGAGATGGCTACCGACATATCCGGAAGCCAGTAAAACCGTGGCAAATCGGCCGATCACGGAATAGTGAAAGTAGGCAAGCTGTTTTTCAAGAAAATTCCGCGTGTGACTGAAAAAAACCGCGTTGGCCGATACCGGAGTCCAGTCAGCCGAGGCAGGTGCCAGGTCAAACGGTAACATCGGAAATGACCGCTGCCATTCCATCCGTCCAACCTTGGGTTGCGGGGCCTCGAGCGGCGGCAAAGGCGGCCGTTCGATCAGTGCGGCTGAAGTCGTGCCGGTCAGGTGCATCTTGCGCCTCTCCAAGCCCAGCGATGCGTCCGGGTATCGTCTCGCATCGAAGCACTCGGAATACACTGGAATTCTTAATAATTCGTTAACGTGTATCGTGTTCGTTCCTAACTCTTCGGGTACAATGGAACGCTACACCACTCGATGGTCCTCGTGGCTGAAAATCTTCGTATGATTTGTCCCTGTGCATCCATTGCTGAAACGGAAGGCACGTGCACGAGGCATGCGCGCCACTGTCCCGGCGCCCGATGTGGATAATCTGACCTAGTCACTTCATTTCAAAGCCTTTTCCTCCGCTGATGGGGATGACCTCGCAGGCGGGAACTTTACCGGGTAAAATCGCGGTTTGCTTGTTACATCAACCCGTTTTACCAAATCAGGCGCCAACCGAATGCGACCGCCACAACGTTTTCCCCAGTGGGCAGGTTTAAGCCTCGACCGCCCGCTCGTCATGGGCATCCTCAACGTCACACCGGACAGCTTCAGCGATGGCGGCCAGCGAATCGAACCGCGCGACGCGATCGCCGCCGGACTGGCAATGACCTCCGACGGTGCGGACATCATCGACGTCGGCGGGGAAAGCACACGCCCCGGTGCGGCCGCTGTTCCACCCGCGGTCGAACAGGCGCGCGTGATGCAAGTCATTCACGCCCTGGCCGCGAAAGGCGTCCTCGTGTCAGTGGACACACGAAACGCCGTCACAATGCAGGCCGCGCTGGCGGCCGGCGCCAGCATCGTCAACGACGTCTCGGGGCTGACCCACGATCCGCTGTCGGCCGACGTCGTGGCGGGCCATGGCTGCCCCGTGGTGGTCATGCACACGCGCGGAACCCCGGATACGATGAACGCCATGGCCACCTACCACGATGTCGTGGCCGAGGTGCGGGTCGAACTGTCGCGGCGCATCGATGCCGCCATGCGGGCCGGGATCAGGCCAGAGCAGATCGCCATCGATCCCGGCATCGGGTTCGCCAAGCGGCCGGCCGATTCGCAGGCCGTGCTACAGGCGCTGCCCGCCCTCACAGCGTTGGGTTTTCCGGTGCTTGTCGGGGTCTCACGCAAAGGATTTATCGGTGCCCTTTCGAACGAACCACAGGCCGGTCAGCGCTTGGGCGGATCGCTCGCCGCCGGCTTGTTCGCGGTCTTGAGAGGCGCGTCAATCCTGCGAGTACATGACGTCCGGGAGACAGTTCAAGCGCTTCGTGTCTGGCACACATTGTTCGAATAAGGCACGGTTTCGCTTTCCCAACACCGCGGGGGCGGTTACGACAGGTTCCGGACGGAGCGACAGATACCAGATGACACACAGCAGACGCCTGTTCGGGACTGACGGAATCAGGGGCAAGGCCAACACCGAACCGATGACCGCCGGCATCGCATTGCGGCTCGGTCAGGCCGCCGGCCTGCTGTTCACCCGTGGCGAACATCGCCATCGCGTTGTGATCGGCAAGGACACGAGGCTGTCCGGCTACATGATCGAACCCGCGCTCACCGCCGGCTTTATCGGCGCCGGCATGGACGTGACCCTGCTGGGGCCACTGCCGACACCAGCCGTGGCGATGCTGACACGATCCCTGCGGGCCGACCTCGGCGTGATGATCTCGGCCTCCCACAACCCCTACGAAGACAACGGCATCAAGCTGTTCGGGCCCGACGGCACCAAACTGTCGGACGAAATGGAAAGCGAAATCGAAGCGCTGATGGATAGCGCCTTCGCCGACCGGCTGGCCGAATCGCACCGGTTGGGACGCGCCGCCAGGCTGGAAGACGCCGCCGGGCGGTATATCGAGGCCGCAAAGGCCAGTTTTCCGCGCGGATCGCGGCTGGACGGCCTGCGCATCGTCGTCGATTGCGCCAACGGCGCCGCCTACAAGGTCGCCCCCACCGTCCTGTGGGAACTCGGCGCCACCGTCATCCCGATCGGCGTGGCGCCGGATGGTTTCAATATCAACAAGGGCTGCGGCTCCACCGTGCCGGAGTTCCTCTGTGCCAACGTGATCGAGCACGGCGCCCATCTCGGGATCGCCCTCGATGGCGATGCCGACCGGCTGATCATCGCGGACGAAAATGGGGAGGTCGTCGACGGCGACCAGATCCTGGCGTTGATCGCCGCATCCTGGCATCAGGCCGGCACGCTGCGCGGCGGCGGCATCGTCGCCACGGTGATGTCCAATCTGGGGCTGGAACGGCACCTCGCCGGCCTGGACCTGAAACTGCACCGCACCAAGGTCGGCGACCGTTACGTCGCAGAACACATGCGGGCATCCGGCATCAATGTCGGCGGCGAACAGTCCGGCCACCTGATCCTGTCCGATTTCGCCACCACGGGCGACGGATTGCTCGCTGCCCTGCAGGTGCTCGCCGTGCTCGTCCAACAGGATCGCCCGGCATCCGAGGTGCTGCAGGTCTTCCGGCGACTGCCGCAGCGCCTGAAAAACGTGCGGTTCACAGGCATCTCGCCCTTGCGGGAGGAGCGCGTGCAGCTCGCGATCCGGGAAGCCGAATTGCGCATGAACGGCACCGGCCGCATCCTGATCCGCGAAAGCGGGACAGAACCGCTGGTGCGCGTGATGGCGGAGCACGAAGACAGCGGCGTTGTCGCCGAGGTCGTCGATCAGCTGTGCGAGATGATCGCCGAGGTCGCTCGCGTCCGCGAAGCCGCACTCTGATGCAGGGGCGGGTGCTGGTCATCGCCGGTTCGGATTCCGGCGGCGGCGCCGGCATCCAGGCCGACATCAAGGCCATCACCGCCCTGGGCGCGTTCGCCGCGACCGCGATCACCGCCCTCACCGCACAGAACACCCTGGGCGTCCATGGTGTGATGGCCGTGCCGCCGGACTTCATCCGCCTGCAGATCGATGTTGTCATGCGTGATATCGGCGCCGACGTCATCAAGATCGGAATGCTGGGCGATGCCGTTACGATCCGAACTGTGCATGAGGCGCTGCGGACCTGCGCGCCGGACGTCCCGGTGGTGCTGGACCCTGTCATGGTCGCCAAGGGCGGCCACGCCTTGCTGGCCGAACAGGCAGTCGACACGCTGCGCCAGCTGCTGCTGCCACGGGCCACCGTCATCACACCCAACCTGCCGGAAGCCGAGGCCCTGACTGGGCTGACAATTCACACCGAAGCCGAAATGCGGACCGCCGCCACCGCACTGCTGGCGCTTGGCGTGCCGGCCGGTGCTGCTGAAGGGCGGCCACCTCGACTCCGACACCATCGTTGATCTGCTGGCAACGCCGGACAGCATGGAGGCGTTCACCTCCCCCCGGATCGCCACCCGTCATACTCACGGCACGGGCTGCACGACCGCCTCGGCGGTCGCAGCCGGTTTGGCGCAGGGCATGACCCTCCGGGATGCGGTTATCCGGGCGCGTGCCTATGTCCAGGCAGCGATTGCCGCCGCCCCCGGGTTCGGCCAGGGGCACGGGCCATTGGATCACGCCGTGACGGTGATCTCACCGATGGCCCGCTGTCAGCCTGCACAAGGGCAGCCTCCAGGAAGGCAGACCCGGGACCGCAGCCCGCACGACGTCAGCCGATAGAACTGGCGCCGCGGCAACGCATCTCAGCCGCGTCCCACGGCACGCTCACTTCGTCGCCGTCCCCCGTCGCTTCGGATGCGCCGGCGCTGGCCGGACACCAGCGGTATGCCCGGACATACCATCACCACGCCCTGCCGCTTGCGCCTTCGGAACCACCATTGACGCAATCGTATCCGCCAGCTGCGCCAGGGCCTCGCTCATCGCCGCGACCAACGCCTGGGTGGTCGCATCCGCCGGCCGGACCGTGAGCGACACGCCCCTGACGCCGATTCGCGCCCGTCGACCGCGACCTGCGCCGCCAGCAGCACAGCGCCATCCCGATCGAGGTCGAACCGTTGCAGGTTGATCTCCACCGTCGCGTCCGCCGGCGTGGAGATAGCGCCGCTGTCGCCATAGACCGTGCTGCCCGGCAGCCGCTGGTTCAGCTCCTGCACCAGAATGCGGCCCATCATCGTGTCGAGCGGCTCGCCCCACCACTCGTTGGACAGCACGTCCATCCGGTAGCCCTCGGACGACCGCACGATCTGCGAGCGTTCCAGGTAATGGGCGATGGCGATGGCGCGCAGCTGCGATGACCTGCGGCGCGCCGGCATGGGTCGTGCCCGGGCATCGGCGCCAGCACGTAAAGTGTCGGGTTGGGCGACGAGCAGGCGGCCGGCAGCGCCGCCAGCGCCAACAGCGCGGCGCGCCGGGATAGCCGCTGCCAATCGGCATTCATTGAACCCCCTTGGTCGGTGCGGCCGCGGATCAGCGCCTCCGGGTGGCGCGACAGCAGGTCGGCCAACACCCGGATCGAGCGGGCGGCATCGGACAGTTGCGCCATCAACCTGGCGACGTCGCGGTTGAAGCGCGAATCGCCGCCATAGCCGCTGTCCAGCGACGCCGATCAGCTTGTCGGTACGCTTCACCGAATCCTCCAGCCCGGAGGCGATCGCCGGCAGACGCTGCATCGCCGGCGCGCAGGCCATGATTGAGGTTGTCCACCAGGCTCTGAGTGCTCGGCAGGTCGAGCGCAAGGCGGCGACCGACTGCCCCAGCTCCTTGTCGTTCACCAGGGCATTCACCCCGGCCAGCGTCTGGTTGAGGTTTTTGCCGATCGCCTCGAACGGGATGTCGTTCAGGCGGTTGACCAGGTTGGTGGCGGCGGTGGCGACGTCGTCGCGCGCTGCCGCCCAGCACCGGAATGACATAGGCGTCGCCGTCCTTGCCGAGTTCGCCGGACCCGGCATCCTGGTAGATATCCAGGGCCAGTTGCTTCTGTCCGGTCAGGATATTGCGGCTTTCAAGCTTCACCCGCAGGCCGCGCTGGACCAGAGTCGCGCATTCTGGCGTCCAGATCCCCATCCGGTCGGCAAATCCAGCATCGCGATGCGCTCGGGCTCCAGTGTGAAATGAACCGGCACCACGACATTATCCAGCGCGCGGTCATAGACCAGCGAAACGCTGGTGACCTCGCCGATCTTCAGGCCATGCAAGGTGACCGGCGACCCGGCCGCCAGGCCTGACACCGAACCGGTGAAATTGGCCACGAACGGAACGCTGCGCTTGAAAGAGGACGAATCCGCGGCGTCCTCGATTCGGAAACAGCGTAAACGCGTGATCGGCATCGCTTTCCTGGGTGATCTTGGGATCATCCGGCGTCTCGAAGGCGATGCCGCCCAGCACAATCGCGCGCAGCGATTCGACCTGCAGCTGAAGCCCGTTCGCACCAAGCTGGACCGTCGCGCCGGACGCGTTCCAGAACCGGGAGTTGTCATGCACATACTTGATCGAACGGCTCGCGCACGAAGGCATGGATGGTGATGTTCCGCGCCATCTCCCCGACGTCCCAGCCAAGGATCTCGCCCACCTCCAGGTCGCGGAACATGATCGGCGAGCCAAGGTTGAGCGACCCGATCCGGTTGGCCTGCAGCAGGAATGTCCGCCCCGGAACGTCGGATTGCAGCACCGGTGGATTTTCCAGGCCGACGAAATCGCGCTTCGCCTCGCCGCCCTCGGCGGCCGGCAGCAGATCGATGTAGGAGCCGGAGAACAGCGTCTGCAAGCCACTGATCGAGCCGGCGAAGAAGCGCGGCCGCACCACCCAGAACTGCGCCTTGTCGGTCAGCAGCGGCTCGGCCTCGCGGTTCATCCGCACCGTGACCTGAACGCGCTTCAGGTCGGGGGTCAGGCGGACCTTCTGCACCACGCCCATGTCGACATCCTTGTGCCGCACGTGGGACTGGTTCGCCTGCAGGCCCTCGGCGGTCTCGAAGGTGATGGTGATCAGCGGTCCGCGCTCGGAGAGCGTTCGCCAGGCCAGCCATGCGCCGATGATCACGGTCACGACCGGGATCGCCCAGATCAGCGACAGGCGGCGCTTGTGGTCGATCTTGGACCGCACCACCGCGGTGGGATGCTGGTCGCTCATGCCGCTTCGGCTCGCAGCACGGGCGCTGTCCCACATCAGCCGCGGATCGAAACTGCGCGCCGCCAGCATGGTCAGGATCACGACCGCGGCGAAGGCGATCGCGCCAGGCCCGGGATAGACGCTGGCGAGTTGTCCGAACTGCACCAAGGCCACCAGGATCGACTCCATGAAGATATCGATCATCGACCACCGGCCGATGGCATCGACGATCCGGTACAGCACGGTGCGGTCATGCAGCGCCCACGCCTGTTCCGATATGCGTCGAGATCAGCAGGATGCCCAGTCCGACCAGCTTCAGCACCGGCACCGCGACGCTGGCGAAAAACACCAGCGCCGCCAGCGGCCACATCCCGAGCTCCAGCAGCTCCCGCACGCCGCCGAGGATGGTGCTGGGCTGACCGGCGCCGAGCCGGACAACCGTCAGCACCGGATAGATGTTCGCCGGGATGTAAAGCACCATCGCCGCCAGCGCGAACGCCCAGGTGCGCTGGATCGACGCCGGGCCTGCGGTCGTGCAGCCGGAAACCGCACCGCGAGCACCGCATCCCGGGCGCGGCCCGGCTGACCAGCCCGCAGGTGTCGCAGCCGATGCGCCAGCGATGCTGGTGCGGCGCCGGGCGGTCCGGCGTGGCCGGGTTCAAATCCAGCGATGCGGCGCCGCCGGCGGTTGCGCGGTTCCATCGCCTCCCAGACCGCCTGGTCGTCCAGCGTGTAGTCCGCCAGCACCATGATCACCATCAGCCCGCCCAAGCGCGAAGATCGCCGGGCCGAGATCGACGGTGGCCATGCCGCTGAGCCGCACGTAGGCGACGAACAGGCCCAGCAGGTAGATTTCCACCATCGACCAGGGGCGCAGATGCTCGACCCAGGCGTAGATCGTGCGCAGTTCGGCCGGCGGCCGCGCCAGCCGCAGGCCGAGCAGCACCGCCAGCATGCAAAGCACGCGGGCCAGCGGGGCGGCGACGGTGGTGACCAGCACCACCAGCGAGATCTCCCACAGCCCGTACTCGCTCCAGCTCCAGCCGGGCCGGTGACCAGTTCGGCCGCGCGATGCTGCCCCGCGGTGCTGACCGACATCAGCGTCAGCGTGGCGCCCAGGAGGAACAGGATCAGCGCACTGATATTGAGTGCCAGAGGCAGCAGCAGCGGATCACGCCGGGTGTGGCGCAGCACAGCGTCGCAGCGCAGGCAGACGGCCCGCGAACCGGGCGGCAGCGCCGGCATGATCTGCATCTGCCCGCAGTCGGGGCATTCATAAAGCCTGGGCGCCGTGATCACGGGCATCGGGGGGACGTATCGATCAAATGGTTATCCGAGAGTGGGCAAACTTGTGTCTGACAACAGGGCGATACACGTATTCCTGAAAAGTAGCACGGGCAGGGGCCAGAAAAAGAGGGCGCCAACCATCACGCTATTAGAAAATATACGCAACCGGTTGGAATTGCGACGCGGCCCCAGCCGCCTCCCACGCATCGGGCTTCCTCTCCGACCTTGCTTCGGGCAGAAGGCACCCGCAATGGGAGAGTAAAGAATGACGATGCGAACGACCAACGTCGGCCCTGGTTCGGTTATACGAAAGTTGATGCACGCCTGCCTGCTGACGGCCCTCGCCACCACCACCCTGGCCGCTGTCATGTCGCCGGCCGGCGCGCAGGATCTGCCGGGCGTGACTGCGACGACGATCAAGATCGGCAACACCAACGCCTACAGTGGCCCCGCTTCGTCCTATGGCGTCATCGCCAAGACCGAGGCCGCCTTCTTCAAGATGGTCAACGATCAGGGCGGCGTGGCCGGTCACAAGATCAAATTCATCTCCTACGATGATGCCTACAGCCCGCCCAAGACGGTCGAACAGGTTCGCCGCCTGATCGAGGAGGACCAGGTTGCTTTCCTGTTCCAAACCCTCGGCACCCCGCCCAACACGGCGATCCAGCGCTACGTCAACCAGAAGAAGGTCCCGCACCTGTTCATATCGACCGGTGCCGACAAGTGGGGCGACTACAAGCACTTTCCCTGGACGATGGGCTATCAGCCCAGCTACCGGACCGAGGCGCAGATCTATACGAAATACATGATGGCGCAGAAGCCGGGCGCCAAGATGGGGATCCTGTACCAGAACGACGACTTCGGTAAGGATTACCCGGCCGGC
>CAWBPF010000042.1:0-225826 GCA_963790515.1 uncultured Alphaproteobacteria bacterium
GAAAGTCATCGCCGAAGAGCAGCAAAAGGTCGCCAGGACAGGCAAAATAAGCATACTGCGAACCTTCATCGACCTTCGCATCCTGGCGCTCGGCCTGATCCACTTCGCCCAGGCCGGCGTCAGCGTCGGAATGGCAGTGTTCATATCGCTGATGGTCAAAAGGCTCGGCCTGACCAATATGCAGACCGGCTGGGTGACCGCGATCCCTTTTGTTTTCGGCACCATCGGCATTGTGGTCTGGGGCACCATCTCGGACGTGATGAACGAACGGAAGTGGAACTTGACGGCGTCCTGCACATGCATGTCGGCGGGTCTTGTCATGGCCGGGCTGACCGAGGGCACCTACCTCTCGATCGTCGGACTGTCGATCGCACTGATCGGCCTCTATGCCTCCAATGCGCATCTTTTCCCAATACCATCGACGTTTCTGACCGGTGCCGCCGCCGCAAGCGGAATCGCCTGGACGAACTCACTGGGCATTCTGGCCGGCGGCATCACCTCACCAGTGATCGGCTATATCAAGGACACCACCGGCAGCTACGAAGGAGGTCTTTATTTCCTGGCCGCTCTGGCCGCGATGGGTGCGCTTATCACCGTGGTCGGAGTTCGCGAAACAGCCGCCAGATTGCAGTCTCATGCTGTCCCCCTGGTAGAGTAATAACGCCGGCCGGACGGGCTAACGGGTATGCGCGTCCGGCTAGCCAGGCGTTAGAAGCAAAATCAATAAGATACGACCCGCCCACCAGCCAATGGCGCCATGAGACGTGGCGCCATCGTTCTGGTAAACTAAGAGTGAACGCAACCAAATGGCTTCGGCATAATACTGTCGCGCCATGCCCATATGGTCCCGAGCTAGCGCCTTACTGACAATCACGTCTCCGCTTGGCCCGGATGCGCTGATCCCAACACTTCTGTCGGCTCAGGAGGGCATCAGCCAGAGCTACAGCATCGACGTCGATGTCGTCAGCCAGAAGGGGCCGGTTGACCCGGACCGGCTGTTGAACCAGGCGGCCTGCGTCACCTTGCAAGCTGCGGGCGTGCCGGTACGCTTCTTCCACGGCATCGTCCAAAACGTAAGCAGCCACGGCAGTGTCCGCGGGCAGGCCGCGGGCGAGTATTACCTTTACAGGCTGAAACTTGTGCCTCGCTTCTGGTTTCTCAGTCAGACGACGGATTGCCGGGTCTATCAACAGAAGACCACGTCAGACATCCTCAAGCTGCTGTTCAGCGATGCCGGCCTCACCGATTTCAGTATTCTCCCCCCCGCCGGCGCCACCCGCGAATACACTGTCCAATTCAACGAGACGGATTTGTCCTTTGCCAACCGGTTGATGGAAGAAGAAGGATACTTCTATTTCTTCGAACATTCCTCTGCCGGCCACAAATTGATCATCGCCAACCAGGGAACCGCTTTCAAGGACATCGCAGGCGGCACGATGCATCTGGGCGGGGAGAGTGACGCGACATATGTAACCGACTGGTCGCGGCCCGCACCGACTGCGCGCGGCAAGATGAAGCTCAAGGACTACAATCCGGAAACGCCGGAGACGTTGCTGCAGTCGGAGCGAACCACCACCCTGAAGACGGCCGGGCACGAGCAGCGGGACGACTTTCGTTGGCCAGCCAACAGTTTTCAAAGCGACACGGTCAATAATCGATCGCAATGGGAAATGGAAGCGGCCGAGGTTCAAGCCAGCCTCTACGATGGCAGCAGCCAGTTCGGCAGGCTGGTGGTCGGCGGCAAATTCAAGCTATCGAGCCGGCCCGCCAGCCCCTACGACAATACCTATGTCACCCGATCGATCAGCCATCAGGCGACCGACGATACCTGGCTGACCCAAGGCGGCACGGCCTCCTACGCCAACCAGTTCACCTGCTTTCCGGCGTCGGTCCCGTGGCGGCAGCCCATGATCACCCCCAGGCCGCGCATGAACGGCATCCACACCGCGCTGGTTCTGGGTCCTCAGCACAACAAGGAATCGGCGATCCGCAGTCAGGACGGCGAAGAGATCCACACCGACAAGTTTGGCCGGGTAAAGGTCCGTTTCTACTGGGACCATCGGGAGGAAGCCACCGGCGGTCAGGCGGTGTGGGCCCGGGTCGTGCAGCCTTGGGCCGGCAAGGGCTGGGGCGCACAGTTCATCCCGCGTGTCGGCACCGAGGTCGCGGTCGCCTTCGTCGATGGTGACCCCGACCGCCCGATCATCGTCGGTGGGCTGTACAACGGGCGCGACACGCCAATATACAGTGCGGATGAAAAGACCAAGTCGGGGTTTCGGTCGCGCTCGACCCTGAAAGGCGGCAGCGCCAACTTCAATGAATTCACCTTTGACGATGCCAAGGGACAGGAGCTTGTCTATGTGCATGCGGAAAAGGACCTGACCACCACGGTCGAGAACGACCAGACACTGAAAGTCGACAATTGTCGCATCGTTAATGTGAAAAAAAACGAAACCGTCGAAATCGGGCAAGATCGTTCGGTTACGATTAACAAGGGGAACGACAAGCTCGACATTCAAATGGGTAATTTGTCGATCAATGCGGATCTCGGTAAAATCGAGGTCGAAGCGATGCAATCGATCACGCTGACAGTCGGTGGCAATTCATTGAAGATCGACCAGTCAGGCGTGACGATCAATGGTATGATGGTCAAGGTGACCGGCCAGACCATGACGGATATAAAGGCGCCAATGACAAATATTTCAGGCGACGGCATGCTCACCCTTAAGGGTGGCATCATGATGCTGAACTGAGATGTCAGTTACTCTGCCGAAATTCAGTGCGGTCGACCTGGCGGCGTTGCAGCCGCGTTTGGCGCTGCCCGCCGAAGCCGAACAGGCGATCCGGGACTGTGCCTCCGTGCCGGCGGCCCTGTCGGCGCTGGAAGCGGCTGGTTTCCTGGCCGAAGCCGTCCGCCTGACCGCCCATGCCCTGCCCAAGCGGGAGGCAGTCTGGTGGGCCTGCATGTGTGCCGTTCACACAGCACCCGCCAACCTGTCGGCGAAGGACCGTGCAGCGCGCGAGGCCGCCGAACTTTGGGTGCGGCAACAGAATGATACCGCGCGGCGCAGCGCCATGGCCTGTGCCCAGGCCGCGGAGTTCGGCTCGCCCGAAGCCTGGGCCGCGGTCGCAACTTTCTGGAGCGGAGGATCGGTGGCGCCCGAAGACCAGGCGGCCGTGCCACCGGCACCGCATTTGAGCGGGACGGCCGTCGCGGGATCGGTCGCTTTGGCGGCGGTGCGAGGAGATGCCGGACGTCGGATATCCAGGCTGCGCCGCTTCCTGGAAAGCGGCCGCGACATTGCCGGCGGTGGTTCCGGCCGGCTGGGCGCGGAGGACGCATAGTTTTGTTGCAAAATATCAATAGACAAGGCGCGGCTTCATCCAGCCCGGGATTGGACTTATGCCGCTGACCTTGACCATTCTGCGTTGTCCGAACGCAGTCACGCCGGAAGCCCGCACCATCACCGGTGGGGAGTTCACCGTCGGGCGCGGCCCAGGCGTCGACTGGGTTCTTGCAGATCCAAATCATTTGGTGTCCAGGCGCCATTTCACCGTCGCGTTTCACGGCGGCGCCTGGAAGATCACCGATGACAGCTCTAATGGCACCTTCAGGAACAGCGACGAAAATCCGCTGGGCAAAGGCAACTCGCACGGTTTGCAGGACCATGACCGGATACGGGTCGGTCCGTATGAAATTGCAATAACCGTCACGGCCGAGGACGCGCCGCAGGCAAACCGAGACCAGTGGTATGACAGCGCCACGCCGACAGACCGTTTTGATGATATCTTCAGCGATCCGCTGGGACCGACAGACCCTGGGCGGGTCGTCGCGAAGCCTTTTTCCAACCTCACGCAGGAAGACCATTCCTCGGGTACTGAACGACGCGATCCGGCCGCCTGATCCGGTCGGCCATATGCCATTGCATACCGGCGGGCTGATCCCCGCCGACGATCTGCTTTCCGAGGACTGGGAGAAAGATTTGCTGGAGGGAATGTCCAGCGCAACACCCGCGACCCCTGTCGTCGATCATCGTCCCGGCGTTTCGTTCACCCATCCGCTGCCCGCGGTGGAAAATCCGGTCCCGGTCCCGGTCACTCCGCCAGCACAGCCCGCCATCGGCGAAAAGTCCCTGCTCGGCGCGTTCCTCGACGGCGTCGGACTGCCTGACGCCCAGCCATCCGACCCGCCCGCGACGCTGCATCGCCTGGGCGAGGCATTTCGGGCATTGGTCGCCGGCCTGCGTTCGGTCCTGATCGCCCGAGCCTCGATCAAGAGCGAATTCCGCATCGAGCAGACCTTGATCCGCGCCCGCGGCAACAACCCGCTGAAATTCTCCGCCAATGATGATGACGCGATAGCCGCGCTTTTGGGTGTCGGCCGCCGGACGGACATGGCGCCGGCCAGCGCCATTACCGACGCCTTGCGGGATATCCGCCTGCACGAGCTTGCGACGACCGCAGCCATGCAATCGGCGATGCGGGCGTTGCTGAAAGGCCTCGATCCGGATGCGGTCAGAGCGGCGGCGGAGCAAGGCAGCGGCAAGGCGATGTTGCCAATGCAGCGGAAAGCCCGTGCCTGGGATGCCTACGCCGCGCTGCATGCAAAGACCGTCCAGGCCCTCAGCGATGACTTCGACAGCATCTTCGGCAAGGCGTTTGCCCGCGCCTACGAGGAAGCGCTCGACGAACTGGCGCACGAGAAAAGGGTATGAGGCGTCGCCTCTGGACAGGCTCGCTTGCGTCAGCGGGTCTGCTGTTGACACAATGCTCTCAGGCGCCAAAGCCACCGCCTGCTCCCCCGCCACCGCCGCCCCCACCGCTGGTTGTCATCAATCTCGCCGGCGGCGCCGATCAAAACCCGGACCTCAATGGCGCTGCGTCTCCTGTCGCGGTACGCATCTACGAACTGACCGCTACGTCGAAGTTCGAACGGGCCGACGTCTACGCGTTGATCGATCATGATCAGCAGACCTTGGGCACCGATGACGCCGCCTCGCAGGAAATCGTCATCGCGCCATCGGAAACCCAAAGCCTGAAGATCCAACCCAAACCCGGGGTTATCGCGGTGGGGCTCGCCGTGCTGTATCGTGACATCGACCACGCACAATGGCGGGTCACCGCGCCGGTCGCCAGTAACGGCGAAACCAAACTTAAGGCCAAGATCGGAAGTCATACCATAACGCTGAATGCAGACCCGTGAACTACTGAGGCAACCCCCGAAGCAATCAAATACGGCCAAAACGAGCGGGGTTGGGATGCCGTTATACTTGGGAAGCGATGATCAATGAGCTGGACCAATCGGGTCGTGTGGCAGGAAGGCATGTTCCTGCGAACGCAGCACTTCCAACAGCAGGACCGCTGGACGGAACAGATCGTTCGCGGTTGGGTCAACGCGCTCCGCCCGCATCCCTGGGGCCTGGTCGACTACGCGATCAACCGCGACCTTCTGGCAACGGGCCGGTTCGCCCTCGGTTCGGCCTCGGGCGTGTTCGACGATGGCACGCCGTTCGCGCTTCCGGGCGATGCCGACCATCCACCGCCGCTGGAACTGCCGGACAGCGCTCGCAACGTGCTGGTTTTTCTGGGTCTGCCGATCCGCCAGGGTGGTGCCGTGGAAGTCGGCGACGAGGCAACGCCCGGCCGCTACCGGGCCCATCGTTTCGAAGCATACGACACCCAGTCCGCCTCGCCGCAGCCGGCTGAATTGCAGGTTGGCCGGCTGAACATGCGCTACCTGCTGGAAACCGAGGAGCGTGCCGGATACCTCTGCATCGCACTGGCGCGGGTAACCGAGGTCACCGCCGAACGTCGCGTGGTGCTGGATGAAAGATGGATCCCGCCAGCCCTGGTATGTTCCGCCGTCATGCCGCTGTCTGGCCTTGTCGCCGAGTTGGCGGGGATGTTGAACCAGCGCGGCGAGGCCCTCGCGTCGCGCATGACGGCCCCGGGTCAGTCCGGTGTCGCCCAGGTCGCCGATTTCTTGCTGTTGCAATCTGTCAACGGCTGGCAGAACGTGCTCAGTCACTGGGCCGACACCGGCAACGTGCACCCGGAAGCGCTCTACACCACGCTGGTGCAGATGGCCGGCGAATTCGCCACGTTCCTCGATACGCGGCGCCCGACAAAGTATCCGGCGTACCGGCACGATGATCTCCAACGCAGCTTCGCACCGGTCGTGGCGGACTTGCGCCGGGCGCTGTCAACCGTCCTCGAACAGACGGCAATTCCGATACCGCTACGGGAAGCCCGTCATGGCGTGCGGGTGGGCCCGATCACCGACCGGTCTATCCTGCGGGCGTCCGGCTTCGTCATGACCGTGCAATGCGACATGCCAACCGAAACGCTGCGCCGCGCCTTTCCCTCACAGGTGAAGATCGGCTCGGTCGAGCACATTCGGGAGTTGGTGAACGTCGCCCTTCCGGGCATCGCCGTGCGGGCTTTGCCGGTGGCGCCCCGGCAGTTGCCCTATTACGCGGGTGCCACCTATTTCGAGCTGGATCGCGCCAGTCCGCATTGGCAGCAGATGCAGAACTCAGCGGGTTTCGCCATCCATGTTTCGGGCGATTTTCCCAATCTCCGGATTGAGCTCTGGGCGATACGCGCATGAGCGACAACCCCTTTGACGAGGACAGTGACCGGACCGTCATTCGTCCCGCACCCGGCGGCATCCGCGCGACGCGACCGCCTGCGGCAAAGCCGACCGACCCGCTGACGGTCAGTTCCGCCCCGCGTGGCACCCGACCCGCGGCCGGTCCGGCTGCAAACACCGGCGCACTGGATGAAGCCGAACCGATCATCCTGGGCCTCAATCCGCTGGTCGAGGCGGCGGGCCCCTTGCTGGCGCTTATCGGGCGGCTGTCCCGGACGTTTTCGCAACCCGATCCGGGCGATCTGCGCGAACGCACCTTACAACAGATCCGGTTGTTCGAACGCGATGCCCAAAGCCGGGGCATCGGGCGGGAATTGATCATAAAGGCGCGCTACGTGCTGTGTGCCAGTCTGGACGATGTGGCGCAGAGCACCGAATGGGGGCGCGACGGCGTGTGGGCGTCACGTCCACTGATTGCGGGGTTTCAGGAGGGATTGCGCGGCTACGAAGGCATTCAAAGCGGGGTCGGCTTCTTCAGGCTGCTCGACGACGCAAAGCGCAGCCCGGGAAACGAGATGCCGCTGCTGGAGTTGATGTACCTCTGCCTGAGCCTCGGCTTTCTCGGCGAACTGCGGGTCAATCAACGGCCCATGGCCGCGCTGGATCGCATCCGGCAGGACCTTTACAATATCATAACCAACCAGCGGCGCGGCGTCGAAACCGACCTCTCACCGCATTGGCAAGGTGAGACCGCCCCGTACAAGCCGCCCGGCGTGGTCATTCCCAGTTGGGTCATCGGCGCGGTGGCCCTGGCATTGATCGGCGGCATGTTCATCTGGGTCTCGACCGGGCTGAATGCCGCATCTGATGATGTATTCGAACGCATGCGCGCGGCCCCGTTGGCGCAGCTGCCGCAGATCATACGGTCTCAGCCCGTGCGCCCGCCGCCGATGGCCCCGGTACAAGTTATCGTCGCCGAACCGCTGGCCACCTTTCTGAAGCCGGAGATCGATCAGGGCCTGGTGACCGTCCTCGGCGATCATGCGATGCCGGTCGTTCGCATTCGAAACCGCGGTCTGTTCCCGTCGGGCAGCGCCACGGTCGCCGCGCCCTATGTGCATCTGCTTGAACGGATCGGGGAGGCATTGAAGGCCGAGCGAGGGCCGGTCAGGGTGATCGGTTATACCGATAACCAACCGATCCAAACGGTCCGGTTCCCCTCCAACTTCCAACTCTCGAAGGCTCGGGCGGATGCTGCCGCGGTGATCATCATCCGGGCGCTGGGTGATCCGGCGCGGGTCAGCGTGGAGGGTCGCGCTGACGCCGACCCGATCAGCAGCAATGATACGCCGGAGGGTCGGGACGAGAACCGCCGGATCGAAGTCGTGCTGAAGAGGCAAGCCCAGTGATACGGTCGGTGCTTCGCTTCTTTGGGTCCCGCTGGTTCCTGAGCTTGCTGGGCGTCCTGCTGCTGGCGCTGCTGGTATGGTGGTTCGGGCCGTTTTTGGCGGCGCTGGAAGGCTGGATCGCCCGCACCCTGGTGATCGCCGCGATGCTGGTGGTCTGGGCGGGTGTGAACCTGTTGCTGGATATGCGCCGCAGACGGAAAGACACTGCCCTGGTTGCCGGTGTCGCCGATGCCGCCCCCGATCCATCCGCTGCGGCGTCCACTGAAGAAGCCGCAGCGATGCGGCAGAAGCTCCTCGACGCGTTGATGATGCTGAAGAAGGCATCCGGCTCGCGCGGCTATCTGTATGAGCAGCCGTGGTATGCGATCATCGGCCCGCCCGGAACGGGCAAGACCACCGCGCTCCTGAATGCCGGCCTGTCGTTTCCGCTTGCTGCGGAAATGGGCCAGAAGGTGGCCGGATTCGGCGGCACCAGGATGTGCGACTGGTGGTTTACCGACAATGCCGTCCTGATCGACACCGCCGGACGCTACACGACGCAGGAAGACACCGCGGTGGACAAGGCAGGCTGGAATGCCTTCCTGTCACTCCTCAAGCGGACCCGCGGCCGTCAGCCGCTGAATGGTTTGATCGTGGTGTTCGCCCTGCAGGATGCGAACCAGCCCGAAACCAGCATCGGCGGGTCGACCCCAGCACAGCGTTCGGTGCATGCCGCGACCATTCGCCGGCGCATCAAGGACGTCTACGAACAGCTGGGCGTGCAGGTCCCGGTCTACGCCGTGTTCACCAAAGTGGATCTGGTCGAAGGCTTCACCGACTTCTTCAGCGATCTCGACCGCGAAAAGCTGGCGCAGGTCTGGGGTATGACCTTCCCGCTGGCCGGATCCAAGGCCAATCCCGCAGGCATTTTCCCCGATGAATTCAGACTTCTGATCGAGCGTCTGAACAACCGCCTGATCGACAGGCTCCAGGCCGAGCGGGGGCCCGACAGGCGGCTGTTGGCCGCTGGCTTCCCGAGCCAAATGGCCAGCCTGCAGGCGCCGCTGACCGATTTCATCAACAGTGCGTTCGGCGCCTCGCGGCTGGACGCGCCACCGCTGCTACGCGGCATCTATTTCACCTCCGGCACCCAGGAAGGGACGCCGATCGACCGTCTGACCGCCTCGATCGCCCGAAGCTTCGGTATCGACCAGCGCCGTGCAGCGTCGTTAACGCCGGAACGCGGGCGTAGCTACTTCCTGACGCGGCTTCTGAAGGACGTGATTTTCGGCGAGTCGATGCTGGTGTCGCGCGATCCCGCCGCGGTGCGTCGCAACTGGATGCTGCGGGTCGGTGCGCTGGCCCTGGCGCTGATCATCGCCGCGGCAGGAACCGGGTTCCTGTTGCAAACCCGCAGCGCGAACAACGCCACGGTCGAGCGGTCCGCTGCGGCGATCGAAGCCTACATCAAGGCCGCGCAGGCCCAGCCGCTTGATCCTGTCCGGGACGCAGACCTGCCGCGCATTCTGCCCCTGCTCGATCAGGCGCACGCGTTAACGACCGACGAAGCCACGTCAATGCAGTGGTTTCCCGGCCTGTCCCAAGCCGCCAAACTGGATTCCGGTGGCCGCATCGTCTACGAGCATGCACTGGAAAACATATTGCTGCCGCGGCTGATCCTGCGACTGGAAGACCAGATGCGGCAGAATTTCAATCAGCCGACGTTTCTTTATGAGGCAACCCGGGTCTATCTCGAACTTGGATCCCTCGGGCCGCTCGATAGGGATCTGATCAAGGCGTGGATGCATTACGACTGGCAGGCAGCGTGGCCCGGACCGTCCGGAGATGACACCCGCCAGCGGCTCGAAAATCATCTTTCCGCCCTGCTGGACCAGCAACTGCCAAAGGTTCCCCTGGATGGCGCCCTGGTGGAGGATGCGCGACGCACCTTCAGCCGCATCTCGCTGGCGGATCGGGTTTATTCCGCCATCCGACATTCGCCGGAGGCCGCGGCGCTGGCACCCTGGCGTCCCGGCGACGCCGCCGGCGCATCGGGCATTCGGGTGTTCCGCCGCCGCTCCGGGCTGCCAATGACCGATGGCGTGCCGGGTTTCTTCACGGTTGACGGCTTCTACAAAGTCCTGTTGCCCCAGTTGCCATCGGCCACAAGGCAGGCCGCCAGCGAAAGCTGGGTGCTCGGGCGCCAGGCGGAGGTCGATCCATCCAGCCCGCGGGTGCTCAGTCTCGCCACCGATGTGGTCGGGCTGTACACCGCCGAGTATGCCAAGACCTGGGACGGCCTCATTTCAGACCTGGATGTCGAGCCACTTGGAACGCTGCAGCAGGCGGTGCAGAGCCTGTATATCCTGTCGTCCCCGCAATCGCCGCTGCGTGACCTGCTGGCTGGGATCGTTCGCCAACTGACACTCACCGTGCCGCCGGCACCGGAAGCAGGCGGCTTGTTGCAGGGCGCGGCGACCGCCGCCGCCAATGCCGCTGGGTCGCGTTTGCAGGATGTGTTCGCCAAAGTCGGTCCGGCCGCGGAACCGCCTGGCAAGGCGATCGAAAGCCGATACGCCGCGTTGATCGCCTATGTCGGCAAAGGCCCCGGGGCACCCATCGACACGTTGCTGAAACTGATGAACGACCTTCAGCAACAACTCGCCCGATTGGCAAGCGCGCCGCAGGGTGCCGCGGCCGTCCCGGTCGGAGGCGACGACCCGGCCCAGGTATTGTTGGCGGAGGCGTCGCGCGCACCCGAACCGGTCCGGCGATGGGTGCAGGTGTTGTCCGGGGGTGGCAACGCGCTTCGCAGTGGTGATGCCAAGAAAGGAGCCGCCGAGGCGTTCAATGCGCCCGGCGGCCCGGCGTCGCTGTGCAGGCAGGCCGTTGTTGGGCGGTATCCGTTCTCGGGATCGTCGCCGAACGACATTCCGCTTGACGATTTTTCCCGATTATTCGCCGCGAACGGTCTGCTCGATCAATTCTTCACCGCGCAGTTGCGGCCGTTCGTGGACACCGCCGGCTCCACATGGCACGCGCGTCCGGTCGCCGGTGTCGCGCCGCCGGTGTCGCCCGCAGACCTGGGGCAGTTTCAGCGCGCCGCCGCGATAAGGGACCTGTTCTTCGGGGCCGGCGGCAATCAGCCGATTGTGCGCTTCGACATTCAACCTGTGTCGTTGGATAACGGTGCCAAGCAGGCGACGCTGGACCTCGGTGAAACGTCCCTGATTTATGCGCATGGGCCGCCGCGCGGCATCACCGTGACTTGGCCGGGTGCCAACCGCATGAACAGCGCGCGGCTCTCATTCGATCCGCCGCCGTCCACAGGCACGCCGGTCCTTCAGGCAAACGGCCCATGGGCGCTGTTCCGGTTGTTTGGCCAGGGAACGCTGCAGCAGGCGGGGTCCGCGGACCGGTACACACTGACGTTTACTGTCGGCGACCGGCAAGCGGTGTACGAAATTCGTGCCGGATCGGTGCTCAATCCATTTATTCCGGGCGTATTGCGGGATTTCCGATGCCCGGCGCTGTAACCCCACCGGTCATGGTCGGCTTTTGCGGCAAGCTGCCGGCGCGCGGTGACTTCGTCCGGTCGGGCCTGCCGCGCGACTTCGTGGATACCTGGGATAGCTGGCTGTTCGGGGTATTGGCGGAAACCCAGGACGCCGCGGGTGAGGCGTGGCTGCCGGCATTTCTGGAAGCACCGGTTTGGAGGTTCATTCTCCCCGCCGGCATGTGCGGCACGGGTGCGGTCGTCGGCCTGACGATGCCAAGCGTCGACCGGGTCGGGCGCTATTTTCCATTGACGTTCGCCGCGGTAACCCAGCGCTCAGGTTTCGTCGCCGGCGCCGCGTTGGACACCTGGCTTGATCACTGCGAACACGTCGGACGTGAAGCGCTCGAACTTGATCTCACACCAGAGGCAATCAATGCGATGCTGGACAGGCCAACACCGGTGGATACGCCACGGCATGACGCCGAATGGTGGACCGACGGGTCCAACCGTGTCGCGCCTGGCCACATGGCATGCCAGACTTTGCCCGATGCCACGATTTATGCCGCGATGCTCGGAGTGCCGGCTTCTGAACTAAAATCGAAGTTGGCGGGATGACACTATACAGTTAATCAAGTAGGTTTTGTTCGTACCGGTGGGTCACTTTAATGTCCTTGTCGCAGGTCGGGAGGAATCGCTGACATGACAATCCCGCAGTTCTTGTCCTGGGCCACAACTCATCCAGGAGTAAGCCGCTCCTACAATGAGGATTCGTTTGTTAACAGGCCCGACCTGGGACTTTGGGCGGTCGCCGACGGCGCCGGCGGACACCAGGGCGGCGAAATGGCGTCCGGCATGCTGCGTGAGGCGCTGGAGGCGATACCGCCCTCATTGTCGGCCGCCGAACTGTTGGCGGAAGTGCGGCTGAAAGTTAAATCCACCGCACGAGTCATTGCGCGCACTCGCCATCCAAAGCGGAAAATCCATCCTGGGTGCCTCCACTATTGTAGCGTTGCTGGTACGCGACGATTACTTTGCATGTCTGTGGGCCGGAGATTCGCGCAGCTACCTGCTGCGCGATGGCGTGTTGCAGCAGATCACCCACGATCATAGCCTGGTTCAGGAACTCGTTGATGCGGGAGCGATCCGACCGGAGGAAGCAAACTCCCATCCGCAGGGCAACGTCATCACGCGCGCGGTCGGTGCAGATGTGGATCAACTTGAACTTGATAAGGCGAGCGACCGCACCAAACCAGGCGATCGCTTTCTGCTATGCAGCGACGGTCTTTACAAAAGCTTGCAGGAAAACCAGCTCGCGACCCTATTGGCCGCGGACAGCTCGGTGCCGCCGACGCAGGCACTGATTGCCGCTGCCCTGGCGATGAACGCCAGCGACAACGTCACCGCGGTTGCTGTCGAGGTAACCTGACCACAGCACAGCAACCGCCAAGACGAGCTTGCATCATTATTGATCGCAGTCGCCGCGCTTCGGCCAAGAGGAAGACCGTTGAAAGTCCGAAGCGCAGCAGAACCAAACCAGGACTTAGACCTTCGACATTTTCGTCAGATCGTAACCCACGGTATCGGGAGACCCACCGGTCTTCTCATCAAGCCCGGTGTAGGTGATCATAACCTTTGTGAAATTCAGCGACAACGACTTCTGACGGCGCGTCGCCGCCGCTCGACAGGCTGTAGCCACTCAGACCCGTTTGCGACAATTCGTATTTGAGAAAAGTTTCAACCGTGTCCTTTGTGGTGGTCGTAAACTTCAACGTCACCGTCGCACTTAGGTCCCCGCCGACAGCATCCTGAAACAACGCGTTCGACGCAATATCCATTTTCTTCGTGACAACCACTTCACTGATACTTGGTTCAGAACTTTCGCGGTTCTTCGCGCCGCGCGCAGCCGACCCAATGCCACGTCCGACACCCCATTGGAAAGATTCAAGCTCAATCCAATCTTCAAAACCCTTGGTGGTCACCGCGCCCTTGATAGCGCCGAATTTCATGTAAATGGCCACGTCGGTCCCCCTTTTTGTCGGAACAATCCCATTGAACTATTCAAAATTATAGTAGAATCGGCCTTCGTCGTCCACCCCGATCCTGACGGCCTGGATCGTGGTGCCATCCGCCAGCCTGGAAAGAACCTCGGCCGACAGTTCCGGCAACAGAGTGCGCGAAAGGATCTTTTCCACATTACGTGCGCCGGATGACGTTTCGGTGCACCGAGCCGATATCGTATCGACGACATCCTGGCCCCATAGGAAGTCCGACTGATAGGCCTCCATGACCCGTTGCCGCACACGGCCAAGCTGCAACTCGACAATCTTGCGAATGATCTCGGCGGACAGCGGAAAATATGGAACCAACGTCACACGGCCGAGAAAAGCCGGTTTGAAATACTTCATCAGTTCCGGCATCAACGCATCGGCCAGCCCGTCGGCATCGGGCGCCGTGTCCGGATCGGCGCATAGCCGGGTGATCAGATCGGTCCCGGCGTTCGATGTCATGATGATGACAGTATTCTTGAAATCGATGTCGCGGCCCTCGCCGTCCTTCATGTTGCCTTTGTCGAACACCTGGAAGAACACGTCCTGTACGCCGGGATGCGCCTTCTCCATTTCATCGAGCAGGATCACCGAATAGGGCCGGCGGCGCACCGCCTCGGTCAGAATCGCCGCCCTCGCCATAGCCGATATAGCCGGGCGGGCTGCCCATCAGCAGGCTGACCTTATGTTCTTCCTTGAACTCGGTCATGTTGATGACGGTCATGTTCTGCTCGCCGCCATACAGCAGATCGGCCAGCGCCAGCGCGGTCTCGGTCTTGCCGGTGCCGGAGGTGCCCGACCATCAGGAAAACCCCGATCGGCTTGCTCGGATCGGTCAACCCCGCTCGGCTTGTCTGGATCGCCTGCGCGATCGCTTCCAGCGCATGGGACTGCCCGATGATCCGCTTCTCCATCGTCTCCTTCAGTCGCAGCACCGTACGGATTTCGTTGGACTGCATCCGCCCGGTCGGAATGCCGGTCCAGCCCGCCACCACCTCGCGCCACCGCCTGACCGTCCACCACCGGGAAAATCAGCGGTTCTTCGCCCTGAAGCAGGCGCAGCGCGGCGGAGGCCCGCGTAAGCTGAGCACGCAATGTTCCGGCTTCGACGGATTTGCCGAAGCCTCGATCTGTGTGCGCGTGGCCGCAATCTCCGCAGCCAGTGTCTGTTCCTGCCGCCACCGATCGTGCAAAGCGACCAGATGATCGGTGAGCTCCCCACGCTCAACGCGCAGCGCATCACGACGACTTTCGTGCTTCTCACCGGCAGCGATTTCACGGTCCAGAATGCCAAGTTCGGTATCGATCAGCGACACCCGGCGCTCGCTGTCCTCGATCGGCGCGGGCACCGCCGCCTGACTCATGGCCACCCGAGCGCAGGCCGTATCGATCAGGCTGACCGCCTTGTCAGGCAATTGCCTGGATGGAATATAGCGTGCGGACAGCCGCACCGCCTCGCTGACCGCCGCATCCAGAATCCGCACGTTATGGTGCTTTTCAAGTGTCGCGACCAGGCCGCGGATCATCGCGATGGCGATCGGTTCCGACGGTTCCTCAACCTTCACGACCTGGAAGCGCCGCGTCAGCGCCGCGTCCTTCTCAACGTATTTCTTGTATTCCGCCCACGTCGTGGCAGCGATCGTGCGCAGTTCACCCCGTGCCAGCGCCGGTTTCAACAGGTTGGCGGCATCGCCCTGCCCCGCCGCGCCGCCGGCGCCGATCAGCGTATGGGCCTCGTCGATGAACAGGATGATCGGCTTGGGGCTTGCCTTCACTTCGTCGATGACACCGCGCAGCCGGTTTTCGAACTCGCCTTTCACCCCGGCACCGGCCTGCAGCAGTCCAAGATCCAAGGTGCGGACCGACACGCCACGAAGCGCCGGCGGCACGTCGCCGGAAGCAAGCCGCAGGGCAAAACCCTCGACAACAGCGGTTTTGCCGACCCCTGCCTCACCCGTAAGTATCGGATTGTTCTGCCGCCGCCGCGTCAGGATATCGATAACCTGGCGGATTTCCGCATCGCGCCCAAGTATCGGATCGATTTTGCCCGCTTTGGCCTGCGCCGTTAGATCGGTGGTGAACTGATCGAGTGCGCCCGATCCGGTCCGCGGCGCTGCCGCACCGGAGTCCGTCGGTTGCGCGCCGGCATCGTCGCGCGCAGTCGTTTCCGCCGCCTCTGAACTATTGGCCGTAATGGCGGCAAAATTGCGTTTCAGCAGATCTGGCCGGATCTTCAGTAATTGGCCCGATGCGTCCCGTGCATGACGCTCCAATGTTTCGTCGGCAAGTAAAGCCCAGATCAGATGTCCCGAGCGAATGAGGTTTTGACCCTGCTCCAGCGAGGCGACCAGCCAAGCCTGCTTGGCGAGTTCAACCAGCTCGGGCGCCAGCGATGGCGCTCTGCCATTACCGGTCTTCATCTTCTCCAGGGACCGGTTCAAGTCCGCCGCCAGGCGCCCGGGATCGATCTCAAAGTGCCGCATGATGGCAGCGAAATCGCCGTCCGATCGGTCCGCCAGCGGGATCAACCAATGTTCGATCTCGACGTTATAATGCGTGCGCGACAGCGTCAGCCCGGCCGCTGCTTCCAGGGTCCGCCGACAGGAATCATTCAGTTTGGAAACGAGTTGCTTCAGGTCGATACCAGCCATCCGATCCAGAACTCCCAGTTATGGCCGATGCGACGTCACGAGCCCGTGTTTCAACTTGGCACTATCGCGCCGATAGTCTTCTATCTGAACATATCCTATGTTGTAATCGTAACACGCGTCCAGGTCCGTGACGTATGAGAGGCAAATAAGCGTGGCTCTTCCGGACGGCTTTGATCTTGACGCATTACTCGCACCGATTGCCGGCGACAGTCCAGCAGGCGAAGACGTGCGCGCCGACTATTCGGCCCAGTCACCTTACAACCGGTTGCGTGACGCCCGTTCAAATGCCCGTGATGCAGAAAAGCAGGCGGAGAGTTTCGACCCCGGCGGCCAGCCCGCGGTGGACCCCGCACCCTTCTGGCGGACGTTACGCGAAATCGGCCTCAAGCTTCTGCAAGAGAACACCAAGGACCTCGAAATCGCCGCCTGGGTGACCGAAGGGTTTGTCCGAAGCCACGGATTGGGCGGACTTGCAGGCGGCAGCCAGCTTATCGCGGGACTGGCCGAACGCTACTGGGACGTCGTGTTCCCCCTGCCCGACGAATATGGCATCGAAACCAGAGTCGCCGCTGTCACCGGGTTAAATGGTCGCAACGGTAACGGTTCTTTGATAGCGCCGCTGTTCAAGCTGATCTTGTTCAACCGGCCCGACGGCTCCCCGATTGCCCTCTATCAATACCAGGCATCCGCCAAACTGGCGACGCTTGACGCCCGTGCCCGCCAGCAGCGCATCGAAAACGGCGTAATCCCGTTTGAACAGATCGAGTTGGAGGCCCGTACCACCGGGCGGGCCAGCATGATCCAGTTGCGCGCCGATGCGGCGGCAGCCCTCGCCGGCTGGCAAGCCATGACCGCTGTGCTCGATGAAAAGGCCGGTGCCGAGGCCCCCTCAACCTCTCACGTACGGGATGTCATTCAAGAAATAGTTGATATTGCAGCACGATTTGCCCCCGAGGAACCGACGGCGGCCAGCGCCGAACAGCCGGTGGCGCAGACCGGCGAAGCCGACGCCGCGGCAGGACTGGCTGACCTGACGCCGGGCACGATGGCGGCCGCGCCAGGGCGCATCGTTTCCCGTGAAGACGCGCTTCGCAGCCTGGAAAGCATCGCCGCCTACTTCCGACGTACCGAACCCCACTCTCCATTGTCTTACACTTTGGACGAAGCCGTACGCCGCGCCAGAACTCCCCTGGATGGAGCTTTTGAACGAAGTCATCTCCGACCGCGGCAGCCGCGACGCGATCCTGACCACGCTGGGCATTCGGCCGCCACCTCCCGAATGAACAGCAGTGTTGCCCGGTTTCGTCGCGTGACAGCCGTCTTCGTACCGCTAAATTAACGTAGGCGTGAGGGACTTATCTTTCGCTTTACGATGGTCGTCCCCAACATGGCATATACAGTGGTTGACCGGGCTCCGATCGACTGTCTAATGTCTGGTCGCTAGTGGGCCGGTCTCGACGCTTGGTTCCCAGGCTTCGGGTGAATCGGATCACCAAATCAACGGCTCGTGGATAAAATCTCACAGTACCGTCGGTCGGATTTTGATCCAGTCGCAAGCGGGTAGCCGCTGCCAAATTGAGGGAGCGTGGCATGAGTGGAAGCGTCCATGATAAACTAAGCCGAGTGCGCAAACCACGCGTGCATATTACCTATGAAGTCGAAACCGAAGGGGCAGAGGTCCAGCGGGAACTGCCATTCGTCATGGGCGTGATGGGCGACTTCTCGGGTGACCCGACCGCCCCGCTGAAACCTTTGGCCGACCGCAAGTTCATCCAGATCGACCGCGATAACTTCAATGACGTCATGGCAGGCATGACCCCTGGCCTGAAACTGAAAGTCGATAACAAACTTTCTGCCGACGGCGGCCAGATGGCCGTGGATCTCAAATTCAACGCCATTGAGGATTTCGAGCCGGCGCGGGTTGCCCAGCAGGTGCCGGCCCTGCGCAGCCTGCTTGAAACCCGGGCCAAGCTGCGCGACCTGATGTCGAAGGTGGACCGCTCGGAAGAACTCGAAAGCCTGCTGGAGCAGGTGCTGAAAAACGAAGACGACATGAAGTCTTTGTCGAGCCAGCTTGGCTTGAACAAGCAGGGAGACTGAACAATGTCCGGCGCTCAAGCATCATCGTCGACAGGATTTCTCGAACAAGTCGTTGCCGCGACGAAGCAGACGGCGCCTGATCAAGCCCAGGACCTGGTCAAGAATTTGCTTGAACAGGCAATGGCCGGAACCGTCACGTTCGACAAGAACCTGACCCGAACCTTCGATCGGGCGATCGCCGCCATCGATCGCAAGCTGTCTGATCAGCTCAACGTCATCATGCATGATCCGAAATTCAGCGCCCTGGAAGGCAGTTGGCGCGGCCTGCACCATCTGGTGCAAAACACCGAAACCGGAACCAGCCTGAAGATCAGGGTGCTCAACCTCCCCAAACGCGAACTCTCGCGGGATTTGCAGCGCGCGGTTGAATTCGATCAAAGCCAGCTCTTCAAGAAAATCTACGAAAACGAATTCGGCACCCCAGGCGGCGAGCCGTTCGGGGCGCTGATCGGCGACTATGAATGGAACCAGCATCCCGACGATATCGAGACGCTCCGCCTTGTCTCCAATGTCGCCGCAGGCGCCTTCGCACCGTTTATTTCGGCCGCCGGGCCCGGCATGTTCGGCTTCAATTCATGGACGGAATTGTCCAAGCCGCGCGACCTCGCGAAGATATTCGAATCGCCCGACTATACGAAGTGGCGCAGTTTCCGCGAAAGCGAAGACGCCCGCTTTGTCAGCCTGGTCATGCCGCGAACCCTGGCCCGCCTGCCCTACGGCGCCGCCACCAAAGCCATCGACGAGTTCAACTACGAAGAAGCCCCCTCCGACGCCGCCGGCGCTCGGCCTATGCACCACGATGAATACTGCTGGATGAACGCCGCCTATGCGATGGGCACCAAAATGACGGACGCCTTCGCCAAATACGGGTTCTGTACGGCGATCCGCGGCGCCGAGGGCGGTGGCAAGGTCGAAAACCTGCCAACCCATGTGTTCACCAGCGATGACGGCGATCTGGACACCAAGTGCCCGACCGAAATCGCCATTACCGACCGCCGCGAGTTCGAGCTGTCCAACCTCGGCTTCCTGCCGCTCTGTCACTACAAGAATACGGACTATTCGGTCTTCTTCGGCGCGGCGTCGGTGCAGAAACCCAAGAAATACGACCGGCCCGAAGCGACGTCCAACGCAGCCATCTCCGCACGCTTGCCCTATCTGATGGCCTCCAGCCGGTTCGCGCACTACCTGAAGGTCATGGCGCGCGACAAGGTCGGAAGCTTCCAGGAAGCCGGCGATGTGGAGCGGATGCTGAACCGCTGGATCAACAACTACGTCAATAAGAATGAAAACGCCGGCCAGGAAATGAAGGCGCGCTTCCCCCTGCGTGAAGCCCGGATCGAGGTCAAGGAAATCCCCGGGCGTCCCGGTGCCTACAACGCCGTCGCGCATATCCGGCCCTGGCTGCAAATGGAGGAGTTGACCACCAGCCTCAGGATGGTCGCCCGCATCCCGTCCGCTGCATCGTAATCAAGGTGCAGGGTGTGCCGACGGAAGCCAAATGAGCGAAACCGTCCAAGCCGCCCGGTCCTCGACAACATCGCCGCTTCGGGTGTCGGTCCTGTCCGGTCACTTTGTCGGACGGGACGATCCAACCCTGGTCGAAACCTTCGCGGATTTCCTGCAAGCCGACCGCACCCGTTCGGCTGACCTGTGGTTCGGCGAAGACGCAGCGGTCCGTCTTCGCGCTGATCCTCTGGCGCTGCGCGGTGCTCTGGACCGGGATATCGCCGCGATTGATGCGATGCTTTCGGAGCAGCTCGATACTATTCTGCATCAACCTCGTCTCTCCCGGCTCGAAGGAAGCTGGCGCGGATTGTTTTGGCTCGTTGACGGGGCCGAACTCAGCGCGCGCCTCAAGGCCAAGGTCTTCAACATCAGTTGGGCCGAGATCTGTCGCGACCTCGACCTGGCCATCGAGTTCGATCAGAGCCATCTGTTCAGAAAGATATACGAAGCGGAGTTCGGCTCACCGGGGGGCGAGCCGTATGGGCTGCTGATCGTCGACCACGATGTAAGGCACCGAGCAGACGCCGGTTCGCGAACCGACGATGTCAGCGCGTTGGCAGCGTTGTCCAGCGTCGCGGCGGCGGCATTCTCGCCGGTGATCATCGGGGCTTCCCCGGCGCTGCTCGAAGTGGATAGCTTCCAGGACCTTGCCAACGTCCTCGATATCACCGCGGCGCTGCGCAACGTCGAACATACGCGGTGGCGGGGTCTGGGCAGTCGCGCGGACATGCGTTTCATCGGTGTCGCCTTGCCGCGGATGTTGGCCCGAGCACCGTGGAAAAGCGACGGCACGCGGACCGATGGTTTTCGCTACGCCGAATATGCCCCCTCGGCCGCGCAACGGGTCTGGAGCAGCGCTTCCTATGCGTTCGCCGCCGTCGTCGCCCGCGCTTTCGCAGCGTTCGCCTGGCCGGCCGATGTCCGCGGCGTGGAAACCGATCGGGTCGGCGGCGGGCTCGTGCAAGACGTTGTACTGGAACCGTTTGATACCGATCGCAACGATGTCTGGTCGCGCATCCCGCTCGAGATCGTCTGGAACGACCGCCAGGAGCGTGAATTACTCAGCGCCGGCCTCATTCCGTTGGCCTCCATCCCCAACAGCGAGGAACTTGTCTTCGGCGCGGTGCGCAGCCTGCTGACGCCCCAGCGAAATACCGGCCCGTCAGCCGCGGCCGCAAATGCGAATGCGCGGTTGTCCTCGCAGATCAATTCGATCCTTTGTGCATCCCGCTTTGCCCACCATCTCAAGATGATCGGACGCCAGATGGTTGGCTCATTCCGTACTCAGGATGAGATCGAACGCGCCTTGCAGGAGTGGCTGATGCGATACGTCAACGGCAACACATCCGTGGCCGGTGATAGCCGGGCGAGGTTTCCGTTGGTGGCGGGGCGCGTGGAAGTGCGGGAACATGTTGGCAAGCCCGGTAGCTTTGGCTGCGTGGTGCGTTTGCAGCCACACTATCAACTCGACGATGTCGCCGCGACGTTCCAACTCGTTACGGACCTTGGTCAAAGATGAATAACCTGAGGGAGGTCCTATGACTGACGAAAGCGCCGGCGCGTTATTGCGGGCTGGACGGTTGGCCGATGCGATCGGCGCGGCGCAGGCCGCTTTGCGCAAATCCCCGATGAACCTCAATGCCCGGGTTCTGCTGGCGGAGTTGTTGATCCTGTCCGGCAATCTGGAACGGGCGGACGTCATCGTCGATGCGGCAACCGCGGTCGACCCGACCACCGCGATGGTCGCCGCGGAATTTCGCCAGCTCATTCGTGCCGATATGGCGCGCCGGCAGCTATTCCGTGAAGGCCGGGTGCCGGAGTTTCTGTCGGGCCCGACCGAAGTCCAGACCTTGCAGCTCGCTGCCCTGGTCGCCCTTCGCGCCGGTGACACCCAGGAATGCGCGCGGCTGGCTCAGTCTGCCGAGGAAGCTCGTCCGCGTGCCCCTGGACACCATGCCGACGTCGCGTTCGACGATTTCCGCGACGCCGACGATTTGCTGGCCGGTAGCTTCGAAGTATTGACCACCACCGGCAAGTATTTCTGGATCCCGACCGAACGCGTGAGCAGTGCGGAATTTCATCCGCCAGTACGGGCACGGGACTTGATCTGGCGCCGGGTCTCGATGTCGGTGACCGACGGTCCCGAGGGCGACGTCTACATGCCTGCCATCTATGCCGCGGAAGAGCCCCTGACCGACGCGCTGCGGCTGGGACGTGAGACCGACTGGCGTGGCGCGGACGGCGAACCGATGCGCGGCCTCGGACAACGCTTGTTTCTTGCGGGTGACGACGGGATCGACGCAATGTCGCTGACCACCCTGCGGTTCGGCCCATGAGCGGACGGTCAGGCAACAGCCAAAGGCCGGGAACGGTCCGCTTTCAAATCCCGTTGCTCGACCGGCTTATCGACCTGGCCCCCGATGAACAGCGCGACCGGCATGCCTCCGCGAGCGACTTGCTGGTGGCCCTTCGCAACGCAGTCCGGCGCGACCTGGAAGCGTTGCTAAACGCACGACGCCGCTGGCGATCATGGCCGTCATCTCTCACCCACCTCGCGGTTTCGCCAATCGGCTATGGCGTGCCGGATTTCAGCGCCGGCGCCTTCAACGACCCCCGCCAGCGCGAAGAACTGCGGCTGGAAATAGAAGAGACGATCCGACGGTTCGAACCACGGTTCATCTCAGTCATCGTGGCTCTGGTACAGGACGACACACTGCTTGAATCAACGCTACGGCTACGCATCGATGCCGTCTTGTACGCTGAACCATCCCCCGAACCGGTTTCATTCGATACATTCGTCGATCCGGCGAATGACCAGGTGATCGTGCTCGCTCGTGATGGCGTCTGAGGTGATGCGCCTTGTCTGATGCACTGCTGCCTTACTATGATCGGGAACTCAACGCGATCAAGCGTCTGGCGGGCGAGTTCGCCGAGGCTCATCCGAAGATCGCCGGCCGCCTGCGGGTGTCGGCCGATGGCGTGGACGATCCGCATGTGCTTCGCCTGCTGGAAGGCGTCGCATTTCTGGCCGCCCGCGTACAGCATCGCCTCGATGACGAATTCCCGGAACTGACCGACGCGCTGCTCAGTCTGCTCTATCCGCATTATCTCGCCCCGGTGCCATCCTGCATGGTCGCGCAACTGGGATGTCAGCCGGATCTGCAGACCGCCACCCATCTGCCCGCCGGTCTGGCATTCGATACGGAGCCGGTTCGTGGAGAAACACTGCGGTATCGCTCGACCGCGCCGGTGACGCTTTGGCCGGTAAACGTGGAAGCGGTGCGCCTGTCCGGCAAACCGCTGGCCGCCCCCGCCAATCCCGAAGCCGCCGGCGCCGCCGCCGTGCTCCGCATCACCCTGACCTGCATGGTGCCGGAAGTTACATTCACCCAGCTCGGGATCGAGCGTCTGCGTTTTTTCCTGCGCGGTCCCGCCAATCAGACACTGCCGCTTTATGAATTGCTGGGCGCCCATGTCGTGTCGGTCGCCTACGCCGACACCGCGGTTGATCCAGCCCCGGTGATCGTTCCCCGCCACGTTATCGAACCGGGCGGCTTCGGACCGGATGAGGCTTTGTTACCCTGGTCCGCGCGCGGGTTTTCCGGTTTTCGCCTGATGACCGAATACTTCGCGTTTCCGGAGAAATTCCTGTTCGTGGATTTTTGCCAGATCGACCGTAAGACGCTTGCGTCGAGTGGCAATCGTCTGGAAATCTTCGTCTACTTCGACCGCCCGGCACCCGAACTGGAACGGATGATCGGGCAACAGACACTCGCACTGGGCTGCACGCCGCTGGTCAATCTGTTCCCGCAGCGTTGTGAACCCATCCCGCTTGATCACACCACCACGGAATACCGTATCGAGCCCGACGCGCGCCGCCCGCGTGCCATGGAGGTCTGGGGCGTGGACAAGGTCCGCGAGACCTTGGCCGACGGCACCCAGCGTCCCTGGTACCCCTTCCATCGTTTGACCGAGTTCGCCTCCGAAGCCGGAACACCCGGCGGCTTCTATCAAGTGACCCGTCGTGACGCCGCGCCGGGTGTTCCTGGCGGCGAAGTGTTCCTCGCGCCGCATGACCCGGACTTCGACCCAGAGCAGCCCGCCGATACCGTCCTGTCGGTGGACGCGCTCTGCCTCAACCGTGACCTGCCGACGGACCTGCCGTTTGGCGGCGGCCACCCGTACCTGCGGCTTGTGGAAGGTGTCGCCGCGGTGTCCGCGATCAACGCGGTAACGGCCGCGACAACGACCCTGCGCCCACCCCTGCGCGACCGAAAATTCTGGCGCCTCATCTCACATCTTTCGCTCGGTCATCTGTCGATAACCGGCGGAACCGATGGCGGTACGGTATTGAAAGAGGTCCTGCGCCTCTACGATTTTCGCGATACAGCCGAAACCCGCACCGCAATCGATGCCCTGACCGGAATTGTCACCGAACCCGGCGTGGCGCGCGCGCCGGATCCGGAACCACCGCCCAGCGGTCAGCGGTCACACCGGCGGACGCCACCGGTGTTTTGCCGTGGGCTCGATATCAGCCTCGAGATGGACCCCCGCGTCTGGAACGGCGGCGGGCTTTATCTGCTGGCGTCGGTACTCGAACGGTTCTTCGCACTGAACGCGACGATCAATAGTTTCACGCGCACCAAGGTCGTGCTGCGGGGACGTTCCGGAACCGTCGCGTCCTGGCCGGCGCGCAGCGGCACCCGGCAACTGGGATGAACAAGGCTCCCTCTCCACCAGGATCTCCCATAGCCCGGCTGCTGAAACAACCCAGGCGGTTCAGCTTCGATGCAATGATCCGCATTCTGATGCGCACCGCCCGACGGGACGATCCGGCTGCCGCGATCCGCTTTCGCACCCCGCCCGGCCTGACATTCCCGGCCGCGGACGTGTTGGACGTGCGCCCGGGGGACAAGCGACCGGATGCAATCATCGGCCTGATGGGACTGACCGGCCCATCGGGCGTGTTGCCCCGTTACTACTCGGAAATTGTTTCACAGACGTTGCGTGGTGGATCCACCGCGCTGCACCAGTTCCTGGATATGCTGGGTGAGCGCTTTGTCGCGTTCTTCGCGCTCGCCGCCACGAAGTATCGGCCGGCATCCGCCGCGGACGTCGCGTTGCTTCGGACCCCTGCCGCCCCCGACGCAGTCTCTCAGGTGCTGCTCGCATTAACCGGCTATGGCACACCGAATTTGGCGCCACGGCTCACCGCCGGCACCGACCCGCTGTTGCACTACGCCGGCCTGTTCGCGATGCGCCCGCGTTCGGCCGACCGGCTCCGCACCATGTTGTCGGACTGGCTGGGCATGAAGGTGGAGGTCATCGAATTCGCCGGTGCCTGGATGCAGTTGCCGCCCAGCCAACAGACCCGGATCGGCGCCGGAGGCACGTTCTCTCAGCTCGGCGTCGACGCCGCCGTCGGCGTCCGCGCCTGGAGCCCGGAAGCCCGCATGCTGCTCCGTTTCGGACCGCTGAACCGCCAGGGCTTTCAGCATCTGCTGCCGGAAAGTCCGACGTTGCAACGCATCGTCTCGCTGGTCCGCGCATTCGTCGGCGTCGAAGTCGGTTTCGCCATCAATCCGGTGCTCGCGGGAACCGAAGTGTTCGAGGCAGACGAGGCCGGCGCCATCCGGCTCGATCCCGCAGGCGCCATGCCACCCAGGCTGGGCTGGAACACCTGGCTGCCGATTTCGCGGGGCAACTTCATTCAACGCCCCGATGCCGCTGATGCAATCTTCGAAGCGGAAACAATCGAAGCCAGGTATCTGGACCGGGGCAAGTCGGCATGAGCGGCTGGAACGCAGGATACGTCACGGACATCACCTACATGACCGGGTGGTACCGCCAGCAGTCACCGGCGATGATCGCCCTGGCTTGTCTGATGGGTGGCGTGACCTCGCCAATGCCGGCAGGCGACGATCCGGTGCATGTCCTGGAACTCGGCTGTGGCCAGGGTCTCGGAGCAATGCTGCTGGCGGCAAGCAACCCGGCCTGGCGGGTGACCGCGATCGACTTCAACCCCGCCCATGTCGCCGCGGCACGTGACTGGGCATCGGAAGCCGGCCTCACCAATGTCACCTTCATCGAGGCAGACTTGGCCACCCTGGCCGAATCCGCCCTCGGCCAGGCTATTCCGGAAGCCGATTTTGTGACGATGCATGGCGTCTGGAGCTGGGTGCCGCAGACGGTGCAGGCCGGGATCGTGCGCCTGTTGCGCAACAAGGTGCGGCCCGGAGGCGCGGTCCACGTCAGCTATAATGCCCTGCCCGCCTGGGGACCCGCGATGGGAATGCAGCGATTGCTGCGCGAAGCCGGGCGCCAACTGGCTTGGCGCAGTGACCGTCAGGCGGAAGAAGGACTGTCCGTGGTGCAGGCGCTGCTTGCAGCGGAAGCCGTGCATTTGAACCGCTCGCCATTCATCAAGTCGCTAATCGGCAAGCTGGACGCGGCACCGGTTTCCTACCTCGCCCATGAATACATGAATGAGCATTGGAAGCCTTGCTTCATGGCGGATGTCGCCGCCGCCTTCGCCGACGCCAAGCTGGAGTGGGTGGCGTCATCGCAGCTCGTCGAAAACTTTCCGGCACTCACATTGACCGAGAACCAGCAGAAGATCGCGCAAAGGTTCGAGGATCCGGTGATGCGCGAAATGGTCAAGGACCTGTGCCTGGAACGCTCCCTGCGCCATGATGTGTTTGTCCGCGGTGCCCGTCGCATGAACAACGCAGCCCGCAACGCCGCGTTGATGGACGTCGTGATCAGCCTTAGCATCAATCCTGACGACCTGCCGCTGGAGGTCGATATGCCGGCAGGACACGCGCAGCTCAACCCCGAATTTTACCGCCCGATCGTCCAGGCCGCGGCCGCCGGACCAACCCGCACAAGCGACCTCCTGGCGCTGCCGAACATCGAGGGACGCCGCGACAACCCAGCCGAAATGCTGGGAATGCTGGTCGGCCTGGAACTCGCCGACCCAGTGATACGCCCGGGCGCCGATCCGTGTGCCGAAGCCATTCGCTACAACCACGTAGCGGCGCGACGGCTCGCCGGCACGCAAACACTGGGTCACGTCGTCGGCGTCGCCAGTCACCGGGTTGGCGCGGGCGTCCATGCCAGCATGCTGGATCTGCTGCTGCTCGATCGGCTCAAGGACGGACAAGCAGATATTCCCGCCATGCTGCAATGGATGAATCCACCGCCGGATCAGGAAGAGAAGTTGCGCGACGCCCTGAACCACAGCCTGCACCGAAGAATGCCGATCCTGCAGGCCGCTGGAGTTTTTTGATCATGGGAAAACCAGCCGCCCGTCTGACCGACATGCACGTCTGCCCGATGGTCACGGGCGTTGTGCCGCATGTTGGTGGTCCGATCATCGGGCCGGGATGTCCAACGGTGTTGATCCAGGGCCTGCCCGCCGCGCGGCTGGGGGATATGCTGACCTGCGTTGGTCCACCCGATACAATCATCATGGGCTCAACCGGTGTGTTGATCGGCGGACAACCGGCCGCACGCATCGCCGACCCTTGCGCCCACGGCGGCATGATCGTGCTTGGCTGCTTTACAGTATTGATCGGCGAAGCGGGATGATGCCTCACTCAACCAGTAAAGCCAGCGCAGCCTGCTCATGCCATCCGTGACAGCCAGGCCGACACGATCAATGACGGAGCTGGTCAACCGGCAGAGCGATCACCTGCCGTTTGCCATGCCGTGAAATCTCCACCGGAACCGCTTGGCCCGCCGTCGTCTCCGCGGCCACCTTGGACAGCACGGACAGATTTTGGGCCGGCGTCCCGGCTATTTTTAGAATGACGTCATCCTGGTAAAATCCCGCCTTCGCCGCCGCACTCCCGACCGCAACCCCTGTCACGACCATCCCTTGCGCGCTGTCCAGACCCAGATCGGGCGCCGTGTCGGGTGTAACCGTCTGGCACACAAGCCCGACTGCACTGATCGATGTCGACGCGTAGATCGGAGTGGGCAAAACGGGTTCGCGCGGCGGCGCCTGCGGATTGCCCTGTTCAGCCCGCAGCCGGCGCAACGCACTGGCGCTGGCATCATCGTCTTGTCCCGAGTGCTCCGAATAGTCAGGGGCCGGCTTGATGATCTTCGGGTTAGCCAATGCGACTTTATTGTCCGAACGCCCGCGTGCCGGTTCCGGCTGGCTGCCAAACCCTTTTGCAACCACGGCAGGCGCTGCCGGTCTATCCGCTGGCGTGATGGTCGGCTTCGCCACCCGTGGCGGATTGGCTGCAGCCGTCGGTGACATCGGCAACGCCGGGACAAGCGGACGATCCGGTGCTGAACTGAAACCGGAACGTCCAGGATCGGGCGGACTTTGCGGCGCCCCCCCCGCGTCGCTGTACTGGCTCACCGGCGAGGCCACCGGCGCGCTGGGCTCCGGCTCTGATTGCGGTAAAGATACAATTGGGTTCGGGGGTACTCTCGTATTGCTATCGATCGGGCTCGAATGGTCGGCAACCGATATCGGGGCCTCCGGTGGGCTTGCCGTTTGCTTCGGCGCCCCCGGCTCATTCTTGTCGGCCTCCACCACCCGCACCGAAGTTGGTTTACTATACGAATACCAGACCGCGCCGCCTCCCGCAGCCGCCAGGCAAACGGCCACCAAGCCAAAAATCGCGCTGCGAGCCGAAGATCCGGACCGGCTTTTAGCAGGGGCTGGGGCAGGACTGAGACGTCTTGCCGCGGATGGAGCGATCCGCGTGTGATCTTCCACCGGCGGCGACAACGTCGATTGCACCGCGGCGTTGAACTGGGCCGCGCTGCTGTACCGATCTTCACGGTTTCGCGCCATCGCCCGTGTGACAACCTTGTCGAGCGCCGGCGTGACCATGGTCGAAACCCGGGATGGCACCGGTGGCAACCCATACAGCACCTTGTGCATGATGGTTGCCAGATTCCCCTCATAAGGCCGCTCGCCCGTCAGCAGATGGTACAGCACCACACCGGTTGAATAAATGTCCGTCCGCAGATCGATTTTTTCACCCAGGAACTGCTCGGGAGACATGTAGGCCGGGGTCCCGATCACCATCCCCGCCTGGGTCATCTCACTGTTTTCCAGTCGTGCGATCCCAAAGTCGGTGACTTTTATCTTCCTGTCCTGGGTGAACATAATATTGGCGGGCTTTATGTCCCGGTGCACAACACCATGCTTATGACTGTACTCCAAAGCCTCCAGTAGTCCGGAAATAATCTGGCATATCTCCGGCATGCCAAACCGTTCGTTCTTGTCGAACAGGTCTTTCAGCGTGGGGCCGTCGATAAATTCCATGATCAGGTACGCATAGTCGTCGGTTTCGCCATAATCGTAGACCGCGACAATGTTCGGGTGGTTCAGTTGCCCGGCCGCCTGTGCGCCCCGCTTGAATCTGGCAAGCGCTTCCCGGCCGTCATCGTCGTCCGCCGGTGAAAGCGGCATCATCTTCACAGCAACACGCCGGGCGATATCGGAATCCCAGCCATCGTACACCGTGCTGGTCGGCGTGCGCGCGAGCACCGCCTTCAAATCATATTTTCCAACACGGTTGATTGTCGAGCGCATATTCCTCCTGCACTGCCGCTGGCATTTACACCACTCTTGTCAAAAGGTGACATGTATTTCCCTACATGTCACCAATCGCACCAACATGTGGCGATCAAGATTATTTTGATCAGTCTACAGTGATGCCTTGGCCGGTCCAGCAGCGGCGCTCGTCTGCCGTCAGAGACGAGGTAACTTGGGCTCCACCTCTGAATACAATCGTCGGCGAAATACCAGAAGCTCATCGGGCCTGGTGACATGCGCGCACAAGCGTTCGATGAAGTCCTTGCCGGACGTTGCTTGGGCCACCGCATCACGCACCAGCATGCGGGCGATCGGCCCGACATGGACGACTAGCGCGGCCTGCGCGGCAGCAGCGGCGTCAGCCGGAATTGTCAGCGCAGCGCCCGCGGTCGCCGCCGGCGGGATTGTCGGCCTCGATGCCGCCGTCTCGGTCAAGTGCCGGCCGCCAAGACTGGGGTCCACCCGCCGGCCGCCAAGGCTGGGTTCCACCCGCCGGGCGCCAAAACTTGGCTCCGTCCGCCGGCCGCCAAGACTTGGCTCCACCCGTCCACCACCCACCGCGCGCAGGAACGAGCTCCGGTCCGCCGCGCTCGGCAGCCCCCGCGCAAGCAAGGCATAAAGCTCGTCCGCGCTGGTAGCCTCCCTCGCCGCCTGCGTGACCCTCATGCGCGCCATCGGCCCGACAAATCGCGCGAGTTGCCGTTCCAGTTGTTGGATCAGACCAGGATCCCATTCCCGGGGCGCACGTGCGGAGACAATAACCGTCGCCTGCGAGTGCTGGCTGCCATCATCGACAGGAACAGCGCGCAGCGCTGAAGCGAAGGCTTCCGCCGTCTGGAAACGCCGCTCTCGCTCCTTCGCCAGGGCACGCTGCAGGACGCCGATATAGCCATGCCCTCCTGCCGCTGCCACCGGACCCATGTCTGCCGGCGCGGGCCCGGCCAGACGCATGATGGTTTCAGTGGTCGAGCATCCGGAGAATGGCGGCCGTCCGGCGATCATCTCATACAATACGGCACCCGCGGCAAACAGATCGGCGCGATGGTCAACCGTGTCGCCCGCCACTTGTTCCGGCGCCATGTAGCTCGGGGTGCCAAGCATCATGCCAACCACTGTGGCGTTGCCCGAACCGCTGACGCGGGCAATCCCAAAATCGGCTATCTTTACCCGGCCGGATGTCGTCAGCAGGATATTCGCCGGTTTGATATCGCGGTGGATGATCCCCAGTCCGTGCGCATAGTCCAGCGCTTCCAGCACCTGTAGCATGACGTCCGAGGTCGCCAGCGCGCCACGCATGACCGGATCACCCAGGTGCCGGTGCAGGCTGGCGCCATCCACGATCTCCATGACAAAGGCGGGATCACCTCCCTGATCCAGGAAATCAAACACCCGGACGATGGATGGGTGATTGCAGCGGCCGGCAGCCTGAACCTCCTGCCGAAAACGCGCGATCGAGGCCTCCCGCTGATCGGCGTCGTCAGCGTCGACACGCACAACCTTAACTGCGACATCGCGGCCGATGACCGGATCATGGGCTTTGTAGACAACACCCATCGCGCCGCGGCCGAGGACATCCAATACGCGGTACCGGCCAATAGCAGTTGGCCTGCCGCTGTCGGTTTTCCCATCCGCTTGGGTCATGACTTCGAGCATTCTCATCGCGCTGTCCAGGCTACGCCGCATGCGATTAAACGACTTCGATAGAATCGCGATTTCATCACGACCTTTTCGCTCATATTCCTCAACGTTGGGCTCGCCCAGGCTAACTGCGTTGGCAATCTGCGACAGCTTCAGCGCGGGCCTTATGACCGCGTAGTGCAGCAGAATATTGAGGATAACGACAATCAGCACAAAAATGCCAAACAGAATCACCATGAACGCCATGAAACTGTCCTGCGCCTGGGTGAGCGCAAGCGCCATCGGCACCGATACGATCTGTGCGCCCACAATTTCGTTCAGATGCCACCCGAAGCCGTTTGCGCTACCGTAAGTGGCCAGCATTGTCGCGGGCGCCTGGCTTGGCGTGCTGTGACATTGAAGACAGGCAGGGTCATCGATCGATAGTGGTCGGGCAAGACTAAGCACACGACCGGTTGGCGTTTGCCGGTCACCGGTCAGCTCCTTCAGGTCAGGTTTGTTACGAAAGGCGTTGATAAAATCGGCCTCCCAGTCCGTCGGTCTGTCCGCCGGATTGGTCGGATTAAGCGCCGGCTCCCGGTAGGTGAAATCGGGAAAGCGGGTCCTGACATCGTTGAAAGTGGTTTGTGCCGCGAATGACGGCACCGACGCCGCCACGAAGGTCTTGCCGGTGTTATTCTGCTGCGTGGCAAGCGGCCCGATGAAGGCATCGGTGAACCGTCTGATCGCATCGGCCGAGCTCATCATGACACGTGCATTCTGCAGGACTTGCTGGCGGGCCTTCTCGACAAACAGCTGGTGCAGAAAAAACCCTGTTCCGGCAAAGCCAATAACGAAGGCCGCCAATATCGCAAGATTGAATTTAGCTCTCAGACTCATGGCGTCGCATCTGTCCCCGAAAGGCTGATAGTAGCGCTATTGCAAGGAAATAAAAAAGCCTTTAGCGCACCGGACAAGCGCCCTGGCGCACATACGGCCGAACCGCGCAACCGCCGCATCATGCCACGCGAATTCTCAGGCTGGCCGCACTTCCCCGATCTTCGCATCCTGTGCCCGCCCACTGGCATCGATCCCAGTGGCATCGATCCCGTGGCATCGACCGGGCTGCCTCTCGGTTTCAGTCGGCCTGAGTCCCGTTTGCCGCCGGTCGGCGCCGTCGTCTGTCTTACTTGTCCGCGACCGTCACCGAATCCGTGGCGATCCGTGTACCGCCGATACGAAGGAAAAGCGCGTCCAGGTCACCGGAAAGCTGATCAGGCAGCCGACCGGCCGGTGCGCCAACCAGGGCATGCGGCAATTCCGGGGTGACGTCCCGATCCGTCAACCAGCAGCGAATCTGCGCCAAACCCCGCCCGGCGGTCAGTCCATAGGCCTGTCGGCGCCCCGGAATTGTCAGCGGTGCGGAGCCCCGAAGCTGCGCACCGTCGACCGCGCCGGCGGGAAATATCGGCGCCGCCCCGCCGTCGTTCCGTGTGGCGACGCAGTACAGGAAGCCGTCCATGTTTGTCGTAATAGTCAGCCCGATCGGCTCACCGCTGCGGTACGCCGGCCGCCGCCCGTGATCGGTGGTGATCCAAAGCTCGGGCGTCGCGGTCAAACGGCTGAACCGGCGCAGTTCCTCATCAAACTGATCGTGACAGCCAAGCAGGATGCCGGCGGCTATCTGTGCCGGCCCGGCCGCGACGGATGACGGAAACGAACGGAACGTAGCCGTCGCATGGGCCGTCCCATCGGTGACGATCTCAAACTGAATTCCGTCATCGATCGGCACATCAGCCGGCCATTCACTCCGCGCCGCGCCTTCCGGCCAGGCCAGCGTCCGGGTGCTGCCCTTGCGACGAAGTGCGTAGGTGCCCTGCCCTCCCGCCGGCCGCATGATCCAAACCGTCGATGTGGGATCGACGCAATACGTCCCGGAACGTTGCGGATCAACTTGGACGTCCTCCATCACCGTCCCGGTGCGGGTCGACGCGGTGGAGCGCGTGCCTCCAATCACCGCCGCATCGACACCGTTCATCCGGAACATGTCCGCGAGCGAGGCCACGGTGCTCTCGCCCGTCTTGGCGCGCTGTTGCTCCAGCGTGCCTTCAAACGGACCACGCAGACGCAGCATGCCACCCGACTGAAACAGCAAGGTCGCGCTCGCACCATCGGGCAGGCTAAGCCGGTCGGTGGACGAGACGACCATCCCCGGCATGTATCCAGGCACCGTCGAGGCCAACAGCACCGCATCCTCGGCATGGGCAACGCCGAAGGTGAATGACGCGACCGTGGCGACAGCAAGCAACGCGACACGACTTACGGAGCGCAACTGACGTAACATGTTCATAGGTCCTCTCCAGTCGCCGCCAATCTATCCGCCGCCAGCCCCCGCGAATGTGGATGGGGTCACAATCGACAGTTCACGAAGCCGATAACGCGATTTTTCATTGATCTGGGATGTCATTGCACGCGGAATGGTCCCGCCACCAAACAAGAACAAGTGGGGGATAAAAATGAAGCAACTCGGCCGGCTGTTGCCGCTGGTTGCCCTATGGGCAGCGACTGCTGTCATGGCGGATGCCGCACCCAAACCGATGCCGGAAAATGCCAAGGTCTATTTCATCTGGCCCGCCGACGGACAGGTCATCCCGGGTGGCAAATTCTGGGTCCGCATGGGCCTGAGCGGCGCCGGCGTGGCACCCGCCGGGATCGAGAAGGAGCACACCGGTCATCACCATATTCTTGTCGACGTCGATCTCCCGCCGCTCGACCAGGAGGTCCCGAACGACAAGAACCATCTGCATTTCGGGTTAGGACAAACCGAGGCACATCTGGAACTGCCGCCCGGCAAACACACGCTGCAGTTGTTGTTTGCCGATGATAGTCACGTTCCACATAATCCTCCGCTTTACTCGAAGAAAATCACCATCATCGTCCCCCAATAGACGCCGCTGCAAAGGAGAATCCCATGCGCGAACGACAATGGCTGGCGGGCGCGGCGGCCGTCGCTCTGATCGCCGCTCCGGTCTATGCCCAGGCTCCATCCGGCACGGCCGCCCCACCGGCTGCCCCACCGGCCGCCGCGAAACCCGCCGCCACAATGCCGGCAGGCCACGATCATCCCGCGGCGGATTCCGGGTTCAAGCGGACCCCCGCGCCCGCGGACGCCTATGTCTATATCGGCTGGCCAAATGATGGCGAGGTCGTGCGTACGACCCATGTCAAGGTCTGGTTCGGAACCCGCAACTTTGGCGTGGCCCCGGCCGGCACGAACCGGCCCAACACCGGTCATCATCACCTGCTGATCGATGCCCCGCTGCCGCCGCTGGATGAGCCCATCCCGAACGACAAGAACCATCTGCACTTCGGCCTGGGACAGACCGAGACGGTGATCGATCTGCCGCCCGGAACCCACACGTTGCAACTGCTGATGGGCGACGCTGACCACATCCCGCACGATCCGCCGGTGATGTCGAAAAAGATCACAATCCACGTTCGCGCGGCCGAAGGACCGGCGGTCGCGGCGCACTGACGCCGCGTCACCGGCCGAAGTCGGTCAGGGGATCATTCCAGGTCTCGCGCTACACGAAAACCATTCACGATGTAGCGCACCGGGGCATCGTAGTTACCGCGGTATGTCACTGTGATCTCATCGTGCGGAGATCTGAACGAGCCGCCCCGCAGCACACGTTTTTCGCAGATCTTCGCCTCACGCGGTGCCGCATCAGCGGGTGCCCCGCGGTAGTTCGGGAACCAGCAATCCGCGGTCCACTGCGCGACGCCACCGAGCATGTCATACAGCCCGAACGGATTGGGCTGCAGCGCGTTGATCGCCAGCGGACCGTACATGTCCTGGGCGCCTCCACAATCCGTGCAGTTCGCCAGGAACATCCCGACCGAATTGCCCCACCAATACCGCGTTGTCGTTCCACCCCGCGCCGCGTACTCCCACTCAGCCTCGCTCGGCAGCCGATACGGGTGCCCGGCGGTTTTCGACAGCCAGGCCATGTATTGACCGATGTCCTCCCAACTGAGATTGTGGACGGGCGTAAGGTCCTCCGAAACCCGCATGCGGGGCATAAAGCTGCACGCCTTGGCTGCCAGGCAGGCCTTCCATTCAACCACGGTGACTGGCGCCTGGCCGATGGCGAAGGCGCGAATCTCCACGCGATGGACCGGCATCAATTCCGGCTCACGTGCCCCCTGCCCCATCATGAAGCTGCCAGCCGGGATTTTGACCATCCAAGGGCAACTGGGGCAGTCGTGAAACAATGCGGCGTCGGCGCTGCCGCCATGCCCTTGCGCCAGTGGCACAGCCGCAGACGGGACAATACCAGACGGGACAACACCAGACGGGGCAGTGACCGGTGGCACGATCGGCGGAGACATGACCCTGGGTGGCGACGGGGCGACGGTCGGTGGCGCGCCGGGCTGTATCATCGCCGTAACGGTGGGTTTGTCGGCTGGCTTCTGTGGCGAAGACTCGGTGCTGGGCTTCGCTGGATTGACCACCGGCGGTTGCCGCAGATCGGCTGCAGGCGGCTGGGCCGGTTCCTGGCGTGCCGCAACACGGTTCTTGGCCAACTCGCCGGCCCGCCGCTTCGCCTCGTCAACATAGCGGGAGGTTGGAAAAAGCCGGATGAAAGCATCAACTTCCGTGGGATCATCGCTGGTCCGCACGGTCTCCCACAAGGCGGCCTCCATGACCGAATTCGGCGGAGCGCCAGAGGTCGGCCCGACGTCAATGTCCAGCGAACCATCGACGCTACCGCCGTGGCCGTTGTCGACCGTATAGCGCAAACTGCCCGCGGGTCCGGTGAAGCCGGCGTCCGGCCAGAACGTGAGCTTCGAAAGTTCTTGTGGCGTAATGTGATCACCGGGATGCAGAACGGCGGTACCGTTCCGGATGGTGCCGCGCGGCAAGGCGTTGATCGTCACCGTCAACGGGTCGCCATCCGGACTGACCGGCGGCGGAATGCCCAGCGCCTGTTGTGCAACCTGGACGCGACCCGTTGCCGCGAGCACCGGGGGGTGATGCGACGATCGCACCGTGATCGGCAAACTGGCCGTGATGCTGCCGCCGCGGCCGTCCTCCACCAGGATATCCAGGGTTCCCGCCGAACCAAGGGTCTTGCCGTCCGGCTTGAAGGTCGCGGTCTTCAGCCGTTCGGCGGATATCACCGTATTGACCGCGGCTGGCTTGCCGTCGATACGCACCTCCCCGAAGCGAGGCAGGCCGATGACGCGTATCGTCAGCGGATCCTGGTCCGGATCAGTCGGCTGAGGCATACCAAGCGGCGTCGGACCTGCCGATTCCGTTACTTCAAGCGCGCTGATCGTGCCGATCTCCGGCGGCCGGTTCGGCGGCCGTGGGTAGAAGTAGAACGGCTCGGCACCCAACGAGCTGAACACGTAAGGCTCCTGCCGATTGCTGGTCGCGCGTAGCACGGTGTCGCGCATACTGCGGAAGAACAGGCTGAGTTCCAGACCCGGAATTTGCAGATGCGCCAGCAAGGCCGCCGCGAACGGGCTGTGTTCAGCGCCATCCTCGGCGATCTGGTCGGCCTTGGCCGCCATGACCACCACGGTGTTGCGCGGCACATTGTCAACCCGTGCCAGACCAGGCGTGGTCGCGACCGCCCGCCCGGCAATCGTCATCGACCGCGCCACCCGCTCGATGAACGGGTTGTTGCGGCAGCTATCCAGCAGCACGATACCAATATGACTGGCCTGTGCGACCTCGCCCAGCACGCGCTCGAGCGGCAGGGCCTCGTACAGCAGGTCACGTTCACGTTCCAGCTTCGCATCGGCCGGGATCAGGTAGTTCTCGCGATCCACCTGAACGCCATGGCCGGCATAATAGACAACCGCCACATCCGCGCTCGCGGCACGGATGCCAAATGCCCGAATTCCGCTGTTCAGGTCTCGAAAATCCGAATCATACAGCTCGGTCACATCGAACTTCAGCCGACGCAGGGCATCGCCGATGGCACGCGCATCGTTCACCGGGTTGGCAAGATGCGGCGCATTCTGGTAGGCGCCGATCCCAATCACCAGCGCCACGCGCCGTTCATTATCCGGTGCCGCGTGGGCCGCAAGCGGCAACACCGTGACCAGCAACAGCAAAAAGCAGCATATGCCCCAGCGTCGAAAGATCATCTAGTCACCTCCACGGCCAGTCTTGCGTCGTCGACATGCGTACCCGGCATGTCTTTGAACTGCGTGGCCACATCGTCCAGGCCACTTACCGGCAACGCTTCAAGATCTTGCGCTTTCAGTCGATCGGGCAGCCTCAATCCGACTTCGCGATCAGCGCCGATACAGGCCACCGCCTCGCTGCCGCCAGGCTTGTCGAAACGAATAGCGAACGACTTCTGCCCGGCCGGAGGAATCTCGATCCGCGTTCCGCCGCGCAGGAACGGGTCCGGTTGGAAGCGATTGGGGAAGATACGGGCGACCGTCCCACTGGAATCCTGGTAGAAGCAGTAGGCATACATATCGCTGGCAGCCTCCACGCCTACAACCAGGGTTTCGCCAATACGGTATTTCGGTTGTGGCCCGCGCGGACTGCTGAGCACCAATCGCGGTGGCGCGGGGGGTGGCAAAGTGTTCGCGGCGGCGGGCGTGACCATATCAGTCGCCACTGCCGTCGGCGTCGCCGTTGCCGTCTTTGTGTTGGCTTGCCGAGCTTCGTTGGCGAGCAGGCGATAATAGAGGTCGAAGTCGACTTTGCCGCTCGGCACCAGATCATTGTCGGCCTGATATCTCGCCACGGCATCAGACAGTTCCGCCGTTGCTCCGTCGCCTTGGCTGCGCAGATAACCGCTGCGGACCAGTGCCGCGCTGACGAACCCGTCGCGCTCGCGTTCACCCATCGTGTCGAACCAGCCACGGGCTTCGGTGCGAAAATTCGGGTTGGTGGATTCGATCTGAAGGCATTGCCAGTAGGGCACTCGGGTCAGCTTCCCCAGCACCTCGATGGTGGAAAGCTCTATCAGGTTGCGCACCGCCTGGTGGAAGCCTTCGGACTTGTCGAGCGAAACGCTCAGCGACAGACCCGCCTTGCCGATCAATCCGCCGACATCGGCGCCTTTGCCGGACTGCACCACCGCCATTGAATTGCTGGCCGAAATACCCGGAATGATCTGACGGGTGATCAGCTTGCCGATATTCAGATCGATAGAAACGACCGAGACGATCTGGTTGCCATTCACTGCCAGGTCCGCATACGGAATGGACAGGCCGGCGCTGGTGGACGATTGCAGCACGTTGCTGTCGAGCTGTGTAATTGCTCCCCGCACATAGTAATTCGGTGCAACGAAGTCATCATGCAGACCGACCATTTCAGACAGCACCTGCACGTCGAGTTGCGTCGGGTCATAGTCCACAAAGCGGAACGCGTTGCTTTTCGCCGACATTCGCGAAACCGCGGTGATGAACATCTCCTTGGTACCCGCTGAGATCAACCCGGTTGCATCGGGTATCCCTGCGGTTGTAATGAATATCTCCTTCTTGCCCTGGGCCAGGAACATATCGTCCATACACCGCAACGCTTCATTGAAGTTGCCGATGTTGCGCACCGCTGCCGTCCTGGGTTGCGCCGCATCATAAGCTGTTTCCGGTCGCGGTTGGCACGCAGCAAGCAGGAGGCCAACGGCTGCCATCACCGCTGGCCCTCGTCGTCTGAGCGAATGCCTGGGTCGTTCGGTCACGTGTCCGGCTTTTGAGGTCATTTTACGCAATCCCACAACGAATTTGGCCCGCCAGGACAATGAATACTGCCCACATAGCACGGACATTCAGCCGAAGAATGGCGTTAGCGGCGCAAGACCCACCCATTCCCATGGATCTTCGGCAGCATCGGCTGCGCGTTCAACGTGACGATATCCCCACGCCCAACCGAGCGATACGTGCCGGATTGCGCGGCCTCCGCGGGGTTGGCCGCATGCTGGCTTCGATGCACGCGAGTTCAGAGGCATGGCGCTGATATCCCCTCGGCGAGATGCAGCGTCAGACTCTCTTTTGGCCCCGAATATTCCACCGGCCAAGATGATAACTTTCAGCAACAGTCTCGGCATGGGTATACTCCGGGCTTCACGGGTTGTGAACAGCCTGGATATTATCGGCGATAACGTGACCATGCCGTGATCTACTTCACACCCCTGTTGCCGATTTCCTTGGGTGTCCGTATTCATCTATCACGTTTTCTTGTTCATCACTGCTGTCGCGTCGAAGCTATTCGCCTTCCCCGTCATTTAGCGTCAAACATAGGAACAGGAGGATGGCATGGCGCCTGTTCCATTAAGCCGGGAAGAAATACTCGCGGGACATTTTTTGTTGCGGCATCTCCGCCCCGACGAATTGTCGCGCCTTGCGGCGAGTGCAACGCTTATGCACCACCGGCCGCATGCCACGATCTTCCAAAAGGGCGATCCAGGTGCCAGCATGATGGCGGTCGTCAGCGGTCGGGTGAAGATCTGCACCTATTCGGCCGACGGCAAGGAACTCGTGCTCAACATCATCGACCGCGGCAGCCTGTTCGGCGAGATCGCATTGTTGGATGGACAGTCACGTTCGGCGGATGCCGTGGCACTCGAGCATACCGAATTGCTGGTGCTGGATCGTGCTCGGCTGATGCCGTTCCTGACGGACCACCCAGATATCGCGATCAGGCTTATCTCGGTGCTCTGCCAGCGCCTTCGGCAAACCAGCGAAGCGCTGGAGGATGCGTTGCTGCGCGATGCGCCGTCCCGGGTGGCGCGTGGCCTGTTGCGACTGGCCGGAACTTTCGGAAAGCAGGAAGCAGCCGGATTGCGGCTCGACATCAAGTTGTCGCAGCAACAGATCGGCAACCTGATAGGCATATCCCGGGAAAGCACTAACAAGTACATCGTCGATTGGACACGTGCAGGCTACCTGACGGTCAGTAATGGATATATCACGATTACTGACCGGGAAGCACTGGACAGTCTTTCGGAAGCGGAACTGTAGCCTTCGAGTCATCACGGGCTGTCGGCCATCCGCCGTCCCGAGCCTTGGTCTGCTCCGACTTGGTCTGCTCTGACTCGGCCTGCTCCGATTTGGCGGCCAACCGGGCGGCGGCAGAATCGATGCGATATGCACCCATGGACGAGTGCCTGCCGCGCAGCATGACCTCGCCGATGCGAACACCTGGAAACGCACCGGACAGTCGTGACCATGTCGGCTCCCCTGCCACGATTGTACAGTAGCGGGGTCCGGGTTCGGCATACTCCTTGCCAAGTTGTTCCAGCCGGGCGCCGATATTCGCCGTGTCCCCGAGCAGACAGAACTCCATCCGGGCACCGGTGCCGAGGCTGCCGGCGACCATCGGGCCGGTATGCAGGCCGACGCGAAGGCCACCCACGGGCAACCCGGCAGCACGCCAGTTGTCGTTCAGCCGTGCCATCGCGGATTCCATCGCCAGAGCGCACCGTGCGGCGTTGTTCGCGTCAATGGTGATACCAGCCTCGTCCCGGCGCGGAATTGGAACACCGAAGACCGCTAGGATGCCGTCGCCGATGAAGCGCAGCAACACGCCGTCATGCGCCATGATGATCCCGGCCATGGTGTCGATGTACTGGTCCAGCCAGGCAATCAGTGGCTCCGGCAGCATGCCTTCGCAGATGGTGGTGAACCCGGCCACATCGGCGTAGAGCACCGTCGCGGTCAATTCCTGCGGACGCGGCCGGCCCCCGGCCATGAACAAGTCGCGGTCCTTCATGATCTCGTCGACCACCGGTTCACTGACGAACCGGGAGAACAATGCCCGCAACGCCCGGCGATCCCGACGATCGATCCGACCTCGCCAGGCCCTGACCGCACCGCCCGCGATCGCCAGGGCGACGATGGGTGGCACGATGGGGATCAACACGCCGGTAAACGCGTACCCGGCCAATGCGGCCACGACAAACCCGACCCCAAGGACGGCCAGAGTGATCGCGGAAATCAGGCCCGCCCATGCCGCACCCAGCGTCACCCCGGCGACCGCCAACGCTGAGGTGGTCGCGATCGCCGGCCAAGGCACCGCGGCCGGGGGAACCGCACGTCGGCGCAGTAGCTGCGATACGACCTGAGCGTGGATCTCGACACCAAAACTGGGTTGGCCGAAGCTGGAGGCCAGCGTGCGATGCTCGTCGCTGCCCGGGATCAGGCTGCCGATCAGAGCGATTTTGCCGCGCAGCCAGTTCGGTGGCAGCAGGCCTACGGCCTCGGCCGGATACACCGGAACGTCCGGTCCCACATGCGGCCTGCGGCTGCTGCGCCGCCATTCGATCGGAAACGGCCCGGCGGGAACGGGCGCCCCAAGCGCCGCCGCGATCGCCATCGGAAAGCTCGGCAGGCGGGTGGCCGGATGCAGCGGAACATGGTCGCGGATGACGTCGTCGAAGCGGTCGCGCGACAGATTTGCATCGCCGGTGCGCACCCCGGTCAGGAAGCCATCCAGGAAACGACGCCGATCCGCCGGCATTGTGGTGTCGGGCGCGATCGAGATTGCCACCACGGGTAGATCCGTCCGCACCAGCATCCGCCTCAGTGCCGCGTCCTTTGCCGGCTCGGTCGGCCGATCGAGCACGACGTCCAGCCCCACCGCAGCCGCACCCTGTCGTGCCAGGGTGTCGATGACCTCGGCCAGGAAGCCACGATCGATCGGGGACCGGTAGGGAAAGGTCGCCAGCGTGTCTTCGGTGATCGCCACCACGACGACGTCCGGTTCCGGCGGAAGCCGGGGCCCCAGGAAGCGAAATGCGACAGCTTCGGCGAGGCGTTCGGCCGCGGCGAGCGGCGACGGGGGACGAGTGAAGACCAGCGCGACCGTGACCGCGACGATCAATATGAGTGCGATGGACACTGCCTTGGTGAAAGGCTTTGGAAGCATGACCGCCGTCATCCGAAGCCAAGGCGCAACTCTCATGCGCGTATGCCTCGGCGGCAAGTCATCTTTGGCCAGTCTCCGTTCAACACAAGCGGCACGGCGTGGTCGAGGCTATGGCAGCGGTGGCAAGATCAGTGGCGCCCGCGACGTTATGCGGTGGCGGCGGAAGGAAATCGAGCCGAACAGGTTCCATGGCCAGACCGCGCAGTCGGTGAACCAGCGGTGTTCGTCGGCAATTGCTCCTATCAGACTGTACGGAATGGCGGGCGGCGGTCCTGATGACAGGCGATGACCTCCGACCTCGACCGCTGGATTGGCCGGGCCGGATCGATCGTCGCGGATCACCCTTGCCGCGCCGGTATCCACGGCGCCCCGACACAGGATCAGAACCAGTGCGGCAGCGATGCTGCGCGTGACGTGAGGGCGCATGGTTCACGCGATCCGCACGAACTGCACACGCCGGTTGGCCGGATCGTAGCGGTTGCCGGTCAATGGTTCCGCCATCCCCTTGCCGACGAGAATCAGGCGCGAGGGTTCCACACCTTGCTTGACCAGATACTCGGCCACCGACACCGCGCGGCGCTCAGACAGGGCGATGTTGTAGTCGACCGCGCCGACCGCGTCGGTGTGCCCCTCAACCCGCAGCTTCACCTCCGGTGATTCCTTCATGAGCTGGGCCATGGTGTCGATCATCGCGAGCGCCTCTTTCGGCAGCACGGCGGAGTTGAAGGCGAAGTTGATGTGGAATGCGACAGCCTCCGGTGCGACCGACGGCGCTGGCTTCGCGGCGGGCGCCGTGGCCTGGGCCGGGACATTGGCCGCGGTCTGCATCCGGGGTGATTCGGACAGTGAAGATGCTGCGACGGGGGTTCGGGGCGCCGGAAGAGGCTGCGTGGACGCACGTTGAATTGAGGACGGACCGCTGTCGGGTCGCTGGATCACGATCGTCCGACCCAGGCCGGGCTTGGATTCGGGGATCATGATGCTGCGCAGCAGCTCGATCGACGGTGCATCGTCGAAAACCTGGACGGTCTGCGCCAGCGCTGGGCCGCCGAGTGACAGCATGACGCCGGTTGCGGCGATTGCGATCCGGCCAACATGAGAACGGGTAAGCATGCACATGGCGAATTTCCTTTGCCTTTGGACGGGCTGGTTTGACCGCGTCACCTTCGGCACAATGCAGCCGGGCAATCGGGACGACAGTTGAGCAGTTCACTACCGCCGCCCGGATAAATAACATCGCTGTGAGTTGTCAGTGATATCTCTCCCCGCGTCCCGGCAAGCCGGGCTCCCACCGCCGACGAGCGGTTTTCAAAGGTGAAACAGCAGCCGCAGCCGAGCCAGCAAGTCGTCACGGACCGGCACTGTGGCCGTCACGGGCAGAGGGTCGTGGGTACTGTTATGGGCCTGGTGTTCGGCCATGACCGCGGCAAGGCCCTCGGCAATCTCTGGTCGTCGGCGAAGGATCGGGTCGAGATCCTCCCGCTGGATTTCGTAAACCAAAGAACCGAGTGATGCGGTCACGGTGGCCCCGCGTGGCTGACCTGTCAGCAGCGACATCTCACCGAACACCTCACCGGGAACGATGCGATCCCGTACGGGCGGGTGCGGGGGCCGGTCAACCTCGACGTCCAAAATTCCCTCGGCCAGCACATACAGAGAGTCGCCGATATCGCCCTGGCGCACCACGATCTGGCCCGCTTGCAGGTGGCGCGGCCGCAACCTGGCGGCGAGTTCGGCTCGTTCGTCCGCATCGAATGCCCGGAACAGGTCGACATGACCAAGCAGTGTCTCGCGTGGCGGACCGACTGGCACGGCATATGGCCAGCCGGCCGCGCCGCGCTGGATGGACTGGCCGGCGCAGTGCAGGGCATTGAGCACCGCGGAGGCGACCCGGTCCCGGCACGCCGCCTCGCGGCCGAAATCGGGGACGCGGAAGCGGACGAGGTAGACCGCGGTGCCGTCGGTGTATTCCGAAAGCAACACGTCCGGCGACAGACCGGCGAACTGGCGGCCCGCGTCCAGCGCACCCGAGAGAAGAATTCCTTTCGCCCTAGTCACGGGCAGCGCGGGATCGAGCGGCACGCGTAAAACCGAGCGATACTGGCTTTGGTCAGCGCCGTAGTTGATCAGTCGATGTCCGGCGATCAATCCGTTCGGTACGACGATGACAAAGCCATTCCGGTCGACAATGCGCGTGCTGCGCCAGGTTATTTCCGTCACCTTGCCGGCGCTGCCCTGCACCGTTTCGATCCAGTTACCTATTGCATAGGGATGATCAACACCAAGGGCGATACCGGAGAAGATGTCGCTGATGACGTTTCGTAAAGCGAAGCCGACAACCGCGATGAGGACGCTCGATACGGTGACCAGGCCGGTCGCGGGCTGTTCGAGGACCAGGACCAGGATCGTAACGGTGGCCGCGGCGAACAGGGCGGCACGAAGCAGATCGGTGAGCAGGCGCGGATAGGGAATGCCGCCGCGCGAAATCACGGCAACCCGATGCAGCAGCAGATCGCAGCAGCGAGCCGCCAGCCACGCCAGAGCGAGCCACATCCAGATACCGCTGACATGATGAAGGACAGCGGCGGTCGATCCGTTGGGGGACAGATGCAACCATTCTGTCAGGGACGGTGCCGCGAAGACGACTGCGACGCCGGCGGATGCCAGGACGACCGGAGCGACCAGCAGCCGGCGTGATGCGTCGCCCATCGGCGCTCCCTACGGTTCTGACCGCCCGCGAACGCTTCTCGGGCGGCGATGCAAGCATATACCTCGATTTCAGAGATGCTGGGTATCAGGCCGGACCCAGGTCGCGCGCCAGTGGACGCGGCATCGGTGGTAGCAATTTGTTCAATGATTACAGATCGAGGAATCTGTCTTCGTGTTGGGCCGCGTTGGCATAGACATGTTGTTCGATGCGCCGCGACAAGAGCATCCGTTCTCGTCCGAGTTGAGAGCTGTGTTTTTCCTGCCTGTGGACGGATATTGGCGCTGGTGCCTGAGCAGCGCCCGAGGTCAGCTTTCAGGGGTCGGGCTGGCGCCGGATGCGGGTTGGATGGCGATGCCCATTTCCGCCGCGAGGGTGTCCATCATCACTTGGCCCCAACGGCGCTTGTCGGCGCGGACCGGGTCGCGCGGCTGCGGGCTGTGGGCGGGGCGGTTGCCGGACAGACGGGCGCGGTGGGCGTCGATGGCGGCCTGGGTCTGCCGCAGGAGTTCCTCGGCGTGGGGTGCGGGGAGGTCGTTGATCGGTTCCTGTTCGGTCGCGGCGGGCGCGTCGCAGGTCAGGCGCTTGAGCAGGGTCTGCTCGGTTTTCTGGCCGCTGCGGTTGAGGTTGTTGGCGCAGCCGCGGAACCTCAGGCGCAGGGATGGCGACATTTCGGCAGTCTTGGCTTCGCCGAGGGTTTCGAGGGCGGCGAACCCGAAGACGATGATCTGGACGGCGCACAGCAGTTCGGCGCGGGTCCGGGCGCCGTAGGAGGCCAGGGTTTCGAGGGCTTCGGCGCGGGCGGCGGCGAGGTCAGCGGTGACATCGGTGAAATAGGGGATGAGGAAGCGGAGCAGGCGTTCGAGGAACGCGCTGGCCTGGGGGCTGGTCAGTTGAAAGCTTGGCACCTGAAAGCTTGAGGTGGGGCGGCTTGTCATGGGTGATGGCTTCCGGGTGAATGTTTGTGTTTCGTTCTTATCTCAAATAGCAGGATAAATCAAGAACAAACGGCGTGGTGGTGGGCACTGGGATGGGAGGGAGACATAGGGGGCCTGGAGCGATGGCATGGGAAGCCATGGCAAGGGGGGAGCTATGGAGGGGGTGAGCGCTGGCATGACAGGATGATGGCTCGTTACCCGAACCAGCTTTGGCACTGAGCGGGATACTACGAGCAAGACAGGAAATCGGGACTGGGATGATCGTGGATCGCTGAACCGCGCCGAGGTCAGATATCGGTATTCCGCTTGCCGGACGGACGAGGCCAGTTGACGGGCCGTGGGAGCGGAGCCGCGCGCAAACGTCGGCACCCGATCCATCAGCCGGCGTCCAAGCTGTTCGGCAGGAGGCGACCCATTTCATCGTTCCTTGCCCTGAGCCGACTTCGAGGCGGCGTCTTCGTTCCTTGCCCTGAGCCGACTTCGAGGCGGCGTCTTCGATCCTTGCCCTGAGCCGACTTCAAGGTGGCGTCTTCGATGCCCCGCGTCGCGGCGTTGGAGCGTGACCTCTGCCACCGAGCGAGCGGCTGGCCCTGATGCCGTCGATGCGCGGTCGTGACCTTTCGCCAGGCGTCGGTGCTCAGGTCGGCAGGCGCTATTCGAGGTATCAGGCTCAGACTTTTCGGCTCCGACGGGTGGGAAACAATGATCCCCGGTTGGGCGCGGTCTAAATCCAACGGCGTTGCTTGGAAGCGAAGGTGTCCGCGAATGATCACGCTCGGTTTACCGCGATTCGGAAGAAAAGCCGCAAGGTGTTGACCACTCCACAGCGAGCAACGGCGCCGAAACGTAGATTTCCGCTCGTCGATCACCGACAGCCGGACACAGAAAGCTCCGGACAAACACAGAAGGAAACACGTCATGCGCTCCATTCTCCTCTCCGGCCTTGTTGCTCTCGCCGCGGTTGCCGCGGTCTCCGTCAGCCCTGCCAGCGCGCAGCAGGCCGGTGGCATTTCGATCACCCACGGTGGCGGCAACCTGAACACCGCGCGGGGTGCCTTCAGCGAGGCAGATCAGTCCGCGACAACTCTTGGCGGCATCGCCAACGGCCGTGGCCGCGTCTTCACCAACGGCGGCAACAACCGCAATGCCGCAACGGGCGCATTCAGCCTGGCCGGGCAGGACACGACGACGGTTGGCGGGATCGCTTCGGGCCGCGGCCGCGTCTTCACCAACGGGGGCGACAACTCCAACCTGGCTCGTGGCTTCTCCAGCACCGCGACCCAGTCCAACCTGACCATCGGCGGCTCGGCATTCGGTCGTGGGCGGTCGGTGACCAACGGTGGCCTCAACTCCAACCTGGCGGCCGGCGCGTTCTCCTCGGCTGATCAGCAGGTTGCCACACTCGGCGGCGTCGCTGGGCGGCGTGGCCTAAACGTGGTCGACGGCGGCCGTAACCGCAACGCGGCGCTTGGGTTTGGCTCTTCCGCTTCACAGCAGGTGTTCACGGGCGGGCAATAAGACCCCCAGTGAAGTTGAACGTCGCATCATCAAACTCGGCCCCGCAGGACCGCGGGGCCGGCTTCGGCCTTGACCAAGGCCTTCAGGGAGAATGACATGCTAAGAAATTCATGTATCGCCCTTGCACTGCTGGCGGCATTGCCCGCCGCGGCGCAGGATCGGGGCGGTGTTCAAATGCGGGATCCCACTGCCGTGCTTGACCTGATCGACGCCAATCGCGGGTGCCCGATGTCCGCCACCAGCGTGACTGTGGGTGTGAACAAGGCGACGGCGACCGGATCATCGGCACAACAGCAACTTGCGACCGCCGGCAGCGGATCGTCCGGGTGCCGTCCGCTGGTGAGCACGCAAGTCGTTGCCGGCGCCAACCTGGCCCTGGGTCGCGGGTCAACCGCCGGACAGTCGATCAGCGCCCAGGGTCCGCGCGGGCTGTTGTCAACCAATACCTACACGCGTGGCTACAACGTTGGTTATGGTGCATTGTCCACCGCCAACCAGCGTATTCTCAACCAGACCGGCCGGTAGGAGACCAGGATGTCCCGCTGTTCGCGAGCCGCGACGTTTGCCGCTCTATCGATCCTATGCTTTGGCGTTTCGGCTTCGGCCGACACACTTCGCTGCCAGTCGGTTAACGGCAATCTCAACTGCGCCGGATCGAGTGGCGTAAGCTGCCAGACCGTCAACGGAAAGAAGGTCTGCGTCAGCGGCCATGGTGATGTCGTCCAGTCCTTTGGGGGCAACTCCGTTGGGGTTCATTCCTATGACGGGGATGCCTTCGGTGGCGATTCGTTGGGCGGCAGCGCGTCGTCCGATGTGACCGGCGACGAAGACCTGGACGACCCATCCGCCCTGCACCACCGGCCCGCCCGGCATGCCGCGAAACCACGTCCGCACGCGGACTGGATGTCGATCGACGGCGATTAACGTCTGAACTGGGAGTTTATCATGACCGGCCGATCTGTTTTCCCGCTCCTGGCCATGCTGGCACTGGCTACCCCCGCCGTGGCCCAAGACGCCGGCGGTGTGCGCCTTGCTCCCGGCATCAACGGCGGTCCGGTTGGCCTGGCTCGGCCGTTGCCTTTCACCCGGCCGCCGCTGTTGACCGCGCGTGACGTGCAGGGCGGGATGACGCCGGCCGACCATCAGGCGCAGAACCAAGCCATGATCAGCCGTTTGCGCGGCGATGCTGGGTTTCTTGCAGGATTTTCCTTTGGCACGCCGCTGGCGGCCAGCCGGCAGGTTCAGACACTGCCTGACGACGGTGGCTACGGCTATCGTCGCCATCATGGACATGGCGAGGGACCGATCATCATCAACAACGAAGGGCCACTGGCGCTTACGGTCGGAAACGGCAACGTCGTGCAGCAGCAATCTTCCTCGGGATCGGGCCCGATTGCCCAGCAACAGGTCGCGACGACGCCGATCGCCGGCTCGAGTAGCGGGGGCGCGGTCAATCTTGTTACGGGAGGCGGTAATATTATCCAGCGGGCGCCGGGCGCACATTAGCGCTTGTTCAACAACAATCGCTACGGTTCGCGGTGTTGAACAAGCCCAAAGCGTTTGTTTGAACGGGTAGCTTTATCGGCGTGCCGGCGCACCTGTCGCCGATGCCGCCGTTAGATCTTTTTCCGTCCGTGCGGGTTGGTGGAAAGGATCTATTTCGTTCGGGTGCGTCGTCTGACCCGGGTTGTCGCGGTTATTCGAGTCCCGCGAGCAGTGGCAACGGTGCATCCGCTTCTCCACGACGCAAGCTGCGACGAGGGCCGCTTTGCACCGTTGGAGTTTGCCCCGCCTGCATCGCGCGGAGGCGCAACAGTTCATCCAGCAGCCGGTCCATTGTCGTCCAGATCGGTTCGTCTCCCTGACGTTCCCGCATGATCAGACGATGCGCGGCCAGGGTCACGTTCAAGGTTCCGCGCGTCGTCTCCGGCCGTGGCATGCGCATTTGAACGAGGACCTTTTCGACCTCATCCAAAGGCATCGCCATCTCCGCGGAAATGTCCTCGGCCGACATGCCGGACCGGCGCATTCGCCGCGCTTCTGCTGCCTCCTTCGGGGTCAGCATGATCGCGGGACGCAGCGCCTCTGTGCGTTTTGAAATATCACCGGCGCCATTGCCGGGCGGCTTTCCCTTGAAGGCCATTTGCACCGTCTCCTGTACGCGTGACTTCGTCCGGTCCGTAGACAAACAGAGTACCGCCGCAGCGGGAATACAAGCCCCTGCAGCATGATAGGCCGGGGGTGATCCTATCATGCCTGTTGCCGTTTGCCTGCGACGGCTGTTCACCTCCGAGCTTTGCTTGGTCGCGGACGATGGCGCCCTATAGCGCTATCTTGTCATCGGAACGAGGGCCGTCAGGATCACGCATTCCACGATCAACTCGCAGGCGCCCAATACGTCACCGGTATATCCGCCAATCTGGGAGCGGGCGAGCCCAGTCAGTCCCAGACAAACGACGCCGGTGAGTGCCACGATCCCGATGGCCTGAAGACCGGTCAGGCACAGGAGGCAGGCCGCGACGAAGACCCCTAAGGCGGCTGCAGCGGGCCAGAATTCGTGCCTGCGCAGCTCGACTGCGAGACCATCACTACGGGCAGGATTTAGCATGCGCACCGGGACGAGCATCCCGCATCGACCGGCGATGGCGGCCAAAAGCAGTCCTTTCGTGACGGTCCAGGGGTCCGCCAGGGTTGCCATGGCGGTCACGCGTACCGCGAGACAGGCGATCAAAGCGAGTGCGCCGTAGCTGCCGATGCGGCTGTCGCGCATGATTTCCAACTTGCGCGCCGGCGTTGCCCCGCCGCCGAAACCATCCACCGTATCCGCCAGGCCATCTTCATGCAGCGCTCCGGTGAGCAGCAGCATCGCCGCGACCGTCCACGATGCGGCGAGCAGCGGCGGCAGGCCAAACCAATGGGCCGCCTCATAAGCAACACTACCGAGTGCGCCCACGACAAGTCCGACGATCGGGAAGGCCCAAATGCAGCGCGCGATGCGGGCCGGATCGTGCGGCGGGGCGAAGCGGGCAACGGGAAGCCGGGTCAGCAGCATCATCGCGGTGAGCAGATCGCCGGCGAACACGGATCAGCTCCGGTTGTCGACCGCCGCTTCCGCGAACGTCGCCATGCCGGTATGGCAAGCGACTGCCGCACGCAGCAACGGAACAACAAGCGCCGCGGCGGAGGCCTCGCCCAGCCGCATGCCGAAATCCAGCAGCGGATCCAGGTGCATCGCCTCGGCCAGTCGGCGATGCCCGGACTCGGCCGAGAGATGGGCAAGCGCGCATGATCAAGTGCGTCCGTCCGCAGGCGCATGAGCGGCGCCACCGCGGCGGTGCAGACAAATCCGTCCAGCACGACCGGTATGCCATGATGTCTCGCGGCCAGCGTGGCGCCGAGGATGGCGGCCAACTCGCGCCCGCCGAGACTGGCGGCAATGGCAAGCGGGTCGGGCAGCGCGTTGGCATGACGCGCCAGTGCGGCGTTGATCGACCTGGCGTTTGCGGGCAAGCCCCTCATCGTCCACGCCCGTTCCGCGGCCCGCCCAGGTCGCGCCATCGCCGCCGAACAGGGCTGCCGCCAGAGCGGCCGCGGCGGTTGTGTTGCCGATGCCCATTTCGCCCAGGCACAGCAGGTCGCTTGTTGTGGGCACGGCGTCGAAGCCCACGGTCACGGCGCGCAGGAACGCGGCGTCGTCCATAGCCGGTTCGGTGGTGAAATCCTTCGTCGGCTGATCCAGTTCGATCGGCATGACTCGCAGGGACGCGCCGGCCACCGCGACAAGCTGGTTGATGGCCGCACCACCGCGCGAAAAGTTTTCGACCATCTGCGCGGTGACCGACCCGGGATAGGGCAGACACCCGTTGCTGGACGACGCCGTGATTGCCGGCAAACACCAGCACATCGACCTTGCCGAGCCGCGGCAGCGCCCGATTTTGCCAGACAGCGAGCCACTCGGTCAGTGTTTCCAGGCGCCCCAGACTACCGGGGGGCTTGGTCAAGGTGGCCTGTCGTTGTCGCACAGCCGCGCCGGCTGCTTGATTGCCCGATGGCATGGACAGGCATGACGCACGCACGGCGTCGATCGTGGCAAAGATGGCCATGCTTAACCTCGTGTGGTGGTGGGGCGTTGAGGATGTGATACACAGTCCTTTCCTGGCTTAAGGCTTGTTCAACAATACTCGCTGCGGTGCGTGATGGTGAACACGCTTTAAGTCTTTGTTTGACCGGGCAGGTTTATCGGCGTGCTGACGCACGTGTTGCCGATGGCGTCCTTATGCGGAGCATATTTCCATTTCCGGACCATCATTTCATTGCACACTGATCCTGGGTGGAAGCCGTTCCGGCAAAAGCCGGTTCGCGGAACAACTGCTGACCTCGGAGGCACCGCCATGGGTCTACATCGCCACCGCCCAGGCCTTCGACGATGAAATGCGGGAGCGGATCGCGGCACATCAGAGCCGCAGATCGGCAGGCTGGCAAACGATCGAAGAGCCGATCGCGCTGCCGGAAGTTTTGCTGAATGAATACGCCAAACCGGTGCTGGTGGATTGCCTGACACTGTGGCTGACAAACTTGATGCTGGGCGGCCACGACATAGAAAGTTCCAGTACCGCCCTCGAAAATGCCCTCACCGCTCGGCAGACCACAACCGTTCTTGTCAGTAACGAAGTGGGGCTTGGCCTGGTTCCTGAAACGCCGTTGGGCCGAGCGTTCAGGGATGCGGCGGGTGTGCTCAACCAACGGATCGCGGCGCGGGCGCACCATGTGCGATTCATGGTGGCGGGCTTGCCGTTGCAGGTTAAATGAAGGTTGTCCTGCTTCGCCACCCGGCGCCGGATATCGCCCCCGGCATATGTTACGGGCGCCTGGATGTCGCGTTGGAACCTGCCGCGCAACGTGGCCTTTCGCAACGCGCGACGGATCCGAGGCTGCGCGGCGCTATCCGCATATGGACCAGTCCGGCTCGTCGATGTCTCGAACTGGCCAGTGTGGTCGCCCGGGCTTTGTCGGCGGAACTGGTCGTCGACGAACGGCTGCAGGAACTGGATTTCGGCGAATGGGAAGGGCAGCACTGGAACGATGTCCGTCGGGCTTTGCTGGATGAGTGGGCCGCGTCGCCGGAAGCCTTCGCGCCACCGGGGGGTGAGGCGGGCATAGCGCTGATACAGCGGGTCAGTGCCTTCGTCTTCGACCTGCGCGATTACCGCCGGGATTGCGTCGTCGTCTCGCATGGCGGTCCATTGAAAATCCTGATTGCCCTGCTCGCCGGCCAGCCCATCGATCTGCTTGCCGCTCCGCCGCCAGTCGGCTCGGTTACGGTCATGCACATCGGCTGACGGTAAGTGGCCCGTCATGCCGCGGTTGGCGTGCGCAGCGGTGGGATGCGCGAAATCGTTCCCTTGCGGAAGATCTGCGGCCGCTCTCGCCAGGGCACGATACCGTCCTGGCTCGCCGCATATTTCAACGACATTGAAACGAGATCGTCGGCATGCTGCGTGGGATCAAGGTCGCCGACGACATAGGTCCATTTGCCGCTGGCGGAAAAAGCGATGGTACAGGGCCGCTTGCAGACAGCCAGGCACTCCACCGCCTGGACTGACACGGTTGCATTGGCCTGAGCGCGCAGCCGCGCGTCGACCGCCTCGATCAGCGCGCGGCCAGGCGAATCGCCAGGGATAGACGTTCTGCACGAGGTGCAGACGAAAACCGTTGCGATTTCATCTGTCATGGTCGGGCTGCCTTTTTGTTGTACGGTGGCGGGGGCGGTCTGCCATGCAGACTGACGTTCCTGTCCGGGATCGGAATGTTGTTCGGTGGAGGCGGTGAGGTGTGAGGCGATCACGTTACCGGGCATCATGACGAAGCCGCTATGACGTGCAGATAGCTGCCTGAAACATGACCTCGGCGGCTGCCGGTCGGCGCGGCCCCGGTTGTTCCATGCGCCTCGGCGACCATTGCGAACGGCAGGTCGCCGCCCGCAGTCTGAACGCTTGAATAATGAAACTCATGCGCGCGGAAGCAGGTCCCGGCTGGGCCGATACAACTGTCATGGGTCAGATGCAGGGTTCGATATCCCAGATGCAGCTTCCGCTTCGCGAAGCTGGTGGTTACGTCGAGCAGACCGGCCATCGGGTGGACAGTGCCGGCGGCATCGATGATCGCCTCGCCAAGAAGCATGTAGCCGCCGCACTCCCCATGCACGGGGCGGGTTTGCGCAAAGCGACGAATTCCATCGAGGCAGGCCGTTGCCGCTGCAAGACGTCCGGCGTGCAGTTCCGGATAGCCGCCGGGCAGCCAGCATGCGTCGCAGCCATCATCCGGCGCCTCGTTGGCCAGGGGCGAAAAGAAGCTGATCTCGGCTCCGGCGTTGCGCCATCCGTGCAGCAGGTGGGGATACAGAAACGAAAATGCCGCGTCGCGGGCGATGGCGATGCGTTGTCCCGGCGGCAGGACCGCCGGCAGGGCAGCCCGATCGTCGGTTAGCGCATGACCGGGCTGTGCCAGCGATCGAATGGCGGCGACGTCGGCATGTTCGCAGACGAAATCGGCCAGTCGCTCGAGTTGCTCATCGAGCGCGACTGTCTCGCCTGCTTGCACCAGCCCCAGATGACGCTCCGGCAGCGCGATACTTGCGGACCGCGGCAGTGCGCCAACGACGTTGATCCCCAGCGCCTGGATGGCATCGGTGATCAGTCTGGCATGCCGCGCGCTGCCGATGCGGTTGAGCACGACGCCGGCGATGGTTATTCGCGGGTCGTAGGCGGCGAAACCCTTGACGACGGCGGCGGCCGATTGGGACTGGCCGCTGGCGTCCAAAACCAGCAGCACCGGCCAGCCGAGGGATGCGGCGACATCTGCTGATGATCCACTGCGGCCGGGCGACGCGGGCACGCCGTCGAACAGGCCCATCAGCGCCTCGCAGATCATCAAGTCGCAGCCCTGGCTGAACGACGCCGCAAGGGCTGCGATCAGGTCCGGCGCCATTGCCCAGGAATCCAGGTTGACGCCGGGGCGTCCGCTGGCGGCGGCATGGAAGGGTGGATCGATATAGTCAGGCCCGCACTTGGCGCTGCCAACGGCGACACCATCCCGGCGCAGCGCGCGCAGCAAACCCAGCGTCAGCGTTGTCTTGCCACTGCCTGACCGCGGCGCGGCGATCACCAGGCCAGGCGTGAGTGCCTTGCTTTGCATCAGATTACCATCAGCATGTCGAGGATGAACGTTTCTGCGGCGCGATCCATGACGAACCGTTGTCTCTAGGCAAAGACCGGGGGTTTCGATACGACACGAGCCCATGGCACAGACCGATCAACAGCACCCGTTGCGGCGCGGCTGGACCACCGGGAGCTGCGCGGCGGCGGCCAGCCGTGCCGCGTATCAGGCGCTGCTGACGGGTGAGTTTCCTGATCCTGTCGCGGTGTTGCTGCCGGGCGGGGCGCGCCCGTGGTTCGCGCTCGCAGCCCATGAAGTTGGCGACGGCTTCGCACGCGCCGGCATCGTGAAGGATGCCGGGGACGATCCCGACGTGACGCATGGCGCGCTGATCATGGCCACCGTTCGCCCGGGTGCGCCGGGCAAAGGCGTTGCGTTTCGCGCCGGAGAGGGGGTCGGCACGGTGACCCGGCCCGGTCTGCCGATGCCGCCCGGTGAGCCCGCGATCAACCCGATGCCGCGCGCGATGATCCGCACCGCGATCGCCGAGGTCAGCGCCCGGTTCGGCGGGACCGGCGACGTGATCGTGGAAATCTCCATCCCAGGCGGAGAGAAGATTGCCGAGCGGACGCTGAACGGCCGGCTGGGAATTGTCGGCGGGCTTTCGATCCTGGGCACCACCGGCGTGGTCGTGCCCTATTCCTGTTCGGCGTGGATCCATTCGATCCATCGCGGCATCGATGTCGCGCGGGCTGCCGGACTGGACCATGTCGCCGGGGCGACCGGCGCCACGTCGGAGGCGGCGATTGCGCGGCTGCTTGGATTGCCGGAACAGGCGCTGATCGACATGGGGGATTTCGTCGGCGGCATGCTGAAGTACCTGCGCCGCCATCCGGTGCCACGGGTGACCGTGGCCGGCGGCATGGCAAAGATGACCAAGCTTGGCCAGGGGCTGATCGACCTGCATTCGCGGCGGGGCGAGGTCGATCTCGTCTGGCTCGCCGAGCGGGTTCGGCTCGCTGGGGGGGATGCGGCGCTGGTGGCGGCGATCGCTGGAAGCAATACCGCGATGGAGGCGTTCGAGCATGCCAGACGGCTGGCGTCGACCTGGGTGCGGGCGTGGCCGAGGCAGCCTGGCGGACCGCGGCACGCACTTTGGGCGGCGGCATGCTGCTGGAAGTCGTCATTTTCGACCGCACCGGAAACCTGCTGTCCCGCTCTGGCGTGCGCGGGGCTCATTGAGCGGCATCCGGACCGCGGCCGGGTCTGAAGCGACGCCGGTAATCCGCATCGTATAAGGCGCTGTCACGAAAGGCGTGGCTGCCGAGGACCGGGCCGACCAGGATCAGGGCGGTTCGTTCGGGCCGGGTACCCCGGACGTTATCCGCTATCGTCGACAGGGTGCCGCGGATGACAAGCTGATCCGGCCAGGAGGCGCGGTAGACGATCGCAACCGGGCAATCCGCGCCGTAGTGCGGGGTTAGCTCGGCCACCACCTTGTCCAGGACATGGATCGACAGGTGGATCGCCAAGGTGGCGCCGGTCGCGGCGAAGTTCGCCAGGGTTTCTTGTTCCGGCATTGCCGATGCGCGGCCACTGGTTCGCGTGAGCACAAGCGACTGTGCCAGTCCCGGCAAGGTCAGTTCCTGCGCCAGGGCAGCGGCGGCGGCGGCGAAGGAGGGTACGCCGGGCGTCACGCTGTAGGGGATGCCCAGTGCATCCAACCGCCGCAACTGCTCGCCCATGGCGCTCCAGACGGAAAGGTCGCCGGAGTGCAGCCGGGCGACATCCTGGCCGTCGGCATGGGCGCGGGCGCACTCGGCGAGATCTGGTCGAGCGACAGGGGCGCGGTATCGACGATGCGGGCGCCGGGCGGGCAATGTGCCAGCAGGCGCGGCGGGCACCAGCGAGCCGGCATAGAGGCAGACCGGGCAGGCGGCGATCAGGTCGCGGCCGCGGACGGTGATCAGGTCGGGCGCGCCGGGGCCGGCGCCGATGAAGTGGATGGTCATCGGCGATGCGTCCCGCAGGTCGGGCGATGGCGCAGGTGACGCCCATGGCGGCGATCCGCGGGACGATCAGCGCCGCGTCGCGGGCCGGCGCCGGCCAGCGCGGCGGCCTCGGCGACGGAAGGAACGCCGAACCGGCGTTCGGCGCGGCTGGATCGGGTCTGAACGAAGGCTGCCTGGTCGCGGAGCGCCGCGCGGCTGAGGAACACCAGATCGAACGCCAAGGCGGTGGGCGGCTTCGACCAGGCCAGGCTCGCCGGCTTTGTCCTCGATGGTGAACACGCCGACCGGGTTCGGCACTGCAGGGACGCCGATGCCAACGCCTGGCGGACCAGGGCTTCGATCGCCGCCGCGGAACTGCCGCGGCGGCAGCCAACGCCGATCGCGGCCCGGTCACTCATGGCTTTTGTCGCCGACCACTGGGTCACCGGCATGGCCGGCCGCATGCCGTTGAAGCCCGCCCACTGGGTCGGCATGGGCGATCTGGATGGTCTTCAGCCTGCCGCCGAGGGTTCGGAAGCGGCTGATTAATTCCGGCCTGGGTCTCGATCGTGACGCCGTTGGCGACCAGCCGGCCGCCGCTGCGCAATGCCGACCACGCCGTTTCGATCACACCTTCGACGGTCGCACCGCCACCGATGAACACTGCGTCCGGCCGCGGCAAGTCGCTGCAGCGCCGCGGGCGCCACCCCCTGCACGACATGCAGGCCGGGCACCCCGAGCGATGCCGCGTTGCGGGCGATGCGTGCGGCGCGCCGGGCGTCGCGCTCGATCGCGATGGCGCGGTTGGATGGCGACGCCAGCATCCATTCGATGCCGACGGAACCCGATCCGGCGCCGATATCCCACAGCAACTCACCCGGCCGAGGCGCCAGGGCTGCCAAGGTGATGGCGCGGACATCGCTGTTTCGTCAGTTGGCCGTCATGCTCGAACCACGCATCCGGCAGGCCGGGCGTCAGTGGGATGACGCGAGCCTGTCTGGCGCTCGCCCGGCTCGATCGCAACCAGGTTCAGCGGGTCGATGGCGTCGAGGTCGAAGCTCCTTGCGGTGGTGCGCCGCAGACGCTCCCGCGGGCCGCCCATGGCTTCGCAGACCGTCATCGCGGCGTCGCCGAACCCGTGTCGGGTCAGTAAGTTCCGCCAGCCTGGCCGGCGTCGTCTCGTCCCAGGACAGCGCCAGGATGCGGGCATGCGGCTGCAGATGCGGGAGGATCCGCTCCAGCGCCCGGCCGTGCAGGGTGACCAGGGCGCAATCCTGCACCGCCCAGCCGAGCCGGCTGGCAGCCAGGCTGAAGGAGGACACGGCGCGGGCAGGCAGATGATCTCGTCCGGCGGAACGTCCTGCGCCAGCAGGGAGCCGATGCCGTAGAAGAATGGGTCGCCGCTCGCGACGACGCAGACCGGCGTCCCCGCGCCGCGCGAGGATGTGTGGGAAGGCGGCCTGCGGCGGCGACGGCCAGGCCAGCGTTTCGCCCTGCACGTCGCTGGCCACCAGCGCGAGATGCCGCTGGCCGCCCACCACCAGCGAGGCTTGCGCGATCAGCCTGCGCGCGGCAGGAGAAAGCCCGTCCAGACCGTCCTCGCCGATCCCGACGATCGACAGCCAGCGAGCGGTGTCGTTCATCGGGACGGTCACCGGATCGTCCCGCGCGGAGCCAGTCGATGCGGCTTCTGATTCTGGGCGGCACGACCGAGGCGAGCGCTCTGGCCCGGCAGATCGCCAGGACCGTCGAGACATCGACCGCGATCCTGTCGCTGGCCGGCCGGACGCGCAATCCGGTGACCCCGCCGATCCCGTTCCGCATCGGCGGCTTCGGCGGCGTGGACGGGCTGCGCGACTTACCTGCATCGAGCAGCAGGATCGACGCGGTGGTTGACGCGACCCATCCGTTCGCCGCGCAGATGTCCGCCAACGCGGCCGCCGCGTGCCACGGATGTTGGGGTGCCGCTCGCCGGCTTCACGCGGCCGCCCTGGCGCGAACAGGCTGGGGACAAATGGGTCAAGGTGGACAGCGTGGCTGCCGCGGTCAGCGCGCTGGGTAGCGCGCCGCGGCGGGTATTCCTGACGATCGGCGGCGTGCAGGTGGCCGCTTTCGCCGCCGCGCCACAGCATCATTACTTGATACGCAGCATCGATCCGCCGGTCGCGGTCGCAGCCCTGCCGTCGCACCGGCTGATCCTGGCGCGCGGGCCGTTCGGCGTCGAGGACGAGGTGGCCCTGATGCGGCGGGAACGGATCGACGTCCTGGTCACCAAGAACAGCGGCGGTGCCGCGACGCAGGCCAAAATCAGCGCCGCCCGCCAGCTTGGCGTGGACGTCGTCATCGTCGAGCGGCCGGCGGCGCAGGACATACCGCAATTTGTTACAGCCGAGACGGTGCTGGCCTGGATCGACGCTCAACGGCTCGCACCATAGGAACGCGGCGTCAGCAGCCACGGCTGGCGGCCCGGTCGGTCGACAAACCGCGTCTCGCTGGACCCGATGAGCACCAGCGTGCTCATGTCGGCAAGTCCCGGATCGGCCTGGTCGAGGGTGGTTGTAATCAGGTGTTCGTCGGGCCGGCCGACGGCGCGCGCGAAGGCCACCGGAACGGACGACGGGCGGCACGTCCGCAGCAACGCAAACGCGTGATGGATCCGTTCCGGCCTGGCGCGGGAGGCCGGATTATAGAGGGCGATGACGAAGTCGCCGTCGGATGCGGCCCGCAGACGCCGCTCCAGGATATCCCATGGCTTCAGGTTGTCCGATAGCGAGATGGCGCAAAAATCATGACCGAGCGGAGCGCCGAGGCGCGCGGCCGCGGCGTGCATGGCGGAGATGCCGGGGATGATGCTGATTTCCATCGTCCGCCATACCGGTTCGCCTGCTTCGACCGCTTCCAGCACCGCGGCCGCCATCGCGAAAACGCCGGGATCGCCGCCGGACACAACGGCGACCTGGCACCCGGAGGCGGCCAGGCGCAACGCGTGCTGCGCGCGGGTGATTTCCATGCGGTTGTCGCTGCCGTGGCGGCGCTGCGCGGGGTGAAGCGGCAGACGGTCGAGGTACGGTTGGTAGCCGACGACATCGGTCGCCGCCTGCAGGACGGCGCTGGCCTCGGGTGCGATCCAGCACGCCGGTCCGGGCCCCAGGCCAACCACCGCCAACGCCCCGCTCATGGCCGCCTGCCCTGCCCTGGCACAAGGATCAGAGAGAAGTACGGCGCCTTGCCATCGGCTTTGTCGGCCAGTTTCATGACGACTTCCGCGTCCATCGTGCCACGTTCGACATATATGGCGCGCGCCATCAACCCGGCCTCGTGCACCGCGATCCGGACCTTGCCGAGGTTGCGGCCAATTTTCATGATCACGGCTGCGTCGGTGCCGCGCAGGCGGGCGATCAGGCTGTCCAGCGGCAGCGTTCCCGGAAGCACGGTCAGCGTATCGTCGCCCCAGGTCATCGGCTCACCGGCAACCGACCAGCATCCGCCCATTCCCGTCACCCCAGGCACCACCGTCACGCTGTAACGACTACGCAATCGTATATACAAATGCATAAATGATCCGTAGAACAGCGGGTCGCCCTCGCTGAGCAGCGCGACGTCTCTTCCAGCATCGAGATGATGGGCAATCCTTGCGACGGCATCCTGGTAAAACGCGGAAAGGGCGGCGACGTAGAGCGGGCTGTCGAACGCATGTTCGGTCGTCATCGGATAATGCAACGGCAGTTCGATGGCATCACCAGTCATCCAGCGATCAACGATGGTTCGTGCGTTGCCGCGATGCCCGGCTTTGGCGAAGAAGCTGACCACCGGCGACGTCTGGACCAGCCGCACCGCCCGCACCGTCATCAGCTCGGGGTCGCCCGGCCCCACGCCAATGCCGAAAAGTCGGCCGCACGACTGGGAATTTGTCATTCTCGGGGGCTCGCCAGCGCGTTGATCGCCGCAGCCGTCATGGCGCTGCCACCCCGGCGGCCACGGACGATCATGCAGGGAACCCGTCCGTCGGACATAGCGGCGTCTTTCGATTCCGCCGCACCCACGAAGCCGACCGGCATGGCGATGATGCAGGCCGGTTTCGGCGCACCCTGATCGAGCATCTCCAGCAGGTGGAACACGGCGGTGGGGGCGTTGCCGATCGCCACGACGGCGCCGGCCAAGCGGTTGCGCCACAGTTCCATGGCCGCGGCGGTCCGTGTGGTGCGCAACCGGTCCGACAGAGCCGGCACCGACGGATCGTCGAGCGTGCAGATCACCGCATTGTCGCCCGGCAGTCGCGCCCGGGTGACGCCGTTCGCCACCATCCGGGAGTCGCAAAGGACCGGCGCGCCGGCTTCAAGCGCCGCGATGCCGGCCATGACCGCACCGGGGGCGAAATCAAGGTCGGCGGCGATTTCGACCATGCCGCACGCATGGATCATACGGACGGCAACACGCTCCTCAATCGGGCTGAAGCGCGAAAGGTCGGCTTCCCGCCGGATGATGGCGAAGGATTGCCGATAGATCTCCGCGCCATTACGGATGTAGCTATATCTGTCGGTCATCGGAACACGTTTTCCGTGCTGGCGGACATGAAGGCGGCGGCCTGCTCCAGGGTCAGGCCGGCCAGAACCGGCACGCCGGCGGCGGTGCCATGCAGCACGATGTCGTAGGCTCCGTCGCGGCCAACCAGCGTGAGAGGTGCGGCCAAGGGGTTTGCGCAGCCTTTTGCACAGCCCGACACATGAACCAGACTTGGGCAACCGGGGATGGCGGCAAGTCTGGATGCCAGCACGGCGGCGTGCTCCCTGACGGGTGTCGAGGCGTGCAGGCAACGGGGTGCGCCAACACAGGCCGCAACCCGCCGGCGGGGATCAGCCGGGTCGAGGATGAAAGATCCAGCCGCCTGATCATTGGCGAGGGCTGTCGCGGCCTCTGACGATGACACCGGGATGAAGATGGCCCTCCAGGGTGTCAGGCGCAGTTCACCAGCACCGAAAGCTGCCGCTGATTTCGCCAGGTCCGCCAGGTCCGTCGCGTGGGTCTGACCGAACGGCAGGCCAACGCCGACAAATGCCGCGGGGCCGATCGCGTGAGGTCCGAGGAGGCTGCGAGGCTCCGGTCGCGATGCCGGGGGATGATTGAGGGCAACCGCGGCAAGGCCTGCGGCTTCGGCGATCGCTGGCGCACCGACGCTCGCGACAAGATCGCGCATGCGGCGAATGGCGCCAGCTTGCCGTGATGCGCCCGCGAAAAAGGCCAGGGCGAGTGAAACCGCGACATCGGGCAACCTGCGCGGCATACACGGGCCGAAACGCAGTGTCGGTTCTCCCGCCAGTTCGATGACGAAACCGGGTCCGTCCTGCGTCTGGCGGGCCAGGAAACTGACGTCGGCGGCACCCGGTCCGAACGATCCGCCGTCGTCGATCGCGAAGCCGAATTTGCCGGGCAGAGCGTGCAACCGGGTGTCGTTGCGCAGCACGCGGTCAAGTTGACGTGCCATCGGCTGCACGTCCAGGACCGCATCCGGGTCGATACCGCTGAGCGGGCTGAGCAGGATGTTCCGTACAGCCTCACCGCGCGGATCAGCGTCCAGAAGATCCGCCTCCGCCATCGCCGCCTGTAGGGTGACGAGCCCTTCCGGCGAAACCCCGCGCAGTTGCAGGTTGCCGCGAGCGGACAGTTCGATGACGCCGTTGCCGCACCGGCGCGACCAGTCCGCTATTTTTCGTGCCAGTGCCGTGCCCACGATACCAAGTGGAATTTTCAATCGTACGATAAGGCCGTCGCCGCTTTGCATGGGCTGCAATGCGCCCGGGCACCAGCCTTTGATTGTCGGTGCGGGAACCTGGCCGTTCATCGCGGCCTGGCCAGCATCGAGGCCAGAACATCCGTCGCCGAGTTGCGCCGGCAGCCCCACAGTCCGCGGCGTCTGGCGTCATCAAAGCGCTGGGCGATAGCGGCCGTGGCGGCGGGATTGGCCTGAAGCAGGAAGTCTCTCACCGTTTCGTCGCCGATCGTGGCGTCAAACAGCAGGTCGAACTGGTACTGCTCAGTCACGTCTGCCAGCACCGCGTAGGCGAAGAAGTTGTCGACGGTTTCGGCGATCTCCGCGGCGCCGCGGTAACCATGGCGCATCTGGCCCGCGATCCAGCGCGGATTTGTCGCTCGTGCCCGCAGCACGCGGGCGACTTCTTCACGCAGCGTGCGGATCTTCGAACGTCCGTCCACCGTGGTGTCCGCATGGTACAGGGCAGGATTTCCACCTAGCAGAGACGCGGCGGCGGCAAATCCGCCCTCGTGTTCGGCGAATGCATCGGAATCCAGGACATCCTGGCCGGCCATATCCTGAACATGCAGGAACGCATCCGCCTGCGCGACGCGGGTTCGGAAGGCGGGCGCCGCCGGCAGCGCCTTGGCATCCGGTCCGTAAGCGTGGGATGTCGCCTGGAGATACTGTTCGCCCAGATCGGCGCGATCGGGTTCCCGGTTGCCGGTGATGGCGCGCGTCAGCCCGACGCCGTAGGCACCCGGGGCGGCCCCGAAAATGCGGTGGCCGAGATCGCCGCTGCCCGCACCGACGCTTGCGGCCAGCGGATTATCCTCCGGGGCTTCGTCCAGCAACGCCACCTGTCGCACCAGGGCATCAAACAGCACGATCTGGGCTGGAAACACATCGCGGAACAGGCCTGAGATACGCAGGGTGACGTCGACGCGCGGGCGGTCCAGCAGTGCCAGGGGCAGGATGTCGAAGCCGGCCACCCGGTTCGAGCCGGCATCCCAACGCGGGCGTGCGCCAAGCAACGCGAAGGCCTGGGCCAGATCATCGCCACCGGTGCGCATCGTGGCGCTGCCCCAGACATCGAGCACGATGCGTTTCGGCCATTCGCCATGATCCTGAACGTGGCGGGTCAGCAACTCATCCGCCGTGCGCCGGCCGATTTCCCAGGCGGTGCGGGTGGGGACCGCACGCGGATCGACGCTGTACAGATTCCGGCCGGTCGGCAACACATCGGCTCGGCCAAGTGACGGAGCCCCGGACGGCCCAGGCGGCACGAACGCCCCGTCAAGTGCCGCGATCAGTCCCTGCATTTCGGCTTCGGCGCAGGCCGCGCGCCCATCGTCGGAACCAGCCGCGGAGGCTGACCGAAGCGCCGCATCCGTCGGTTCGCCGAACACATGCAGCCCGTCGCCGATCGCCATGTCCTTCAGGTCACACAGCCAGGCGTTCAGTTTGAGCAACGTGGCGACCGGATCGGTCTCGGTGGCGGCACCCGCCTCGGCGGCGAGACCGGTGTCACGCGCACGGTCCGTGATCAATGCCGCCAACCGTGCGGCGCGTCGCGGATCGAGCGACTGTGCCTCGGCATATTCGTCGAACAACCCTTCCAGTTCCAAAGCGGCGCCATGCATGCTGCCGTGGACCAACGGCGGCGTGAGGTGCCCGATCGTCACCGCGGCGATGCGGCGCTTCGCCTGGGCTGCTTCGCCGGGATTGTTGACGATAAAGGGGTAGATCATCGGCACGGCCCCGAGAACCGCGCGGGGCGCACAGGCCTCTGACAGTGCCACCGCCTTGCCTGGCAACCACTCGAGCGTGCCGTGCGTGCCGCAATGGACGATGGCGTGGACCTGCTCCTTGGCGCGAAGCCAAAGGTAGAATGCGATGAAGCCGTGCCGTGGGGGCAATCCCGTATCGTGATACTCGGCCTTGCGTGACGCCACACGACCGCGATCCGGCTGCAAGGCGATGACGAGGTTTCCGGCCCGCACAAATCGGACATGGAATGCGCCATCCCGTACAGCGTCATCCTTTTCCGGCGGGCCCCACGACTTGGTCACCTGATCGACGAACACGCCGGGTAACGTGTTGAGCAGCCGGTTATACGCCGCCAGACTCAGCACCGGGCGGGTGTCGCCGGTCGTCAGCGCGCTGATCAAGGCGGCCCCATCACCAGGCAAATCGACGGCAAAGCCCTCCCGCCGCAGGCGTTGGGCGATGGCGAGAATGCTGGCCGGGGTGTCCAGCCCAACCGCGTAGCCCGCCCTGCCGCCTTTCGCGGGATAATCGGACAGAATGCAGGCAATCCGCCGTTGCGCACGCGGGACATGCCGCAAGTTGGCCCACGCCTGCGCCAGGTCGGCCACATGATTCAGGTTTGGCTGCTCGGTCCGGTGGAGCAGGCGGGTGAACTGCAGCGCCTCGCTTCGAGGTGCCTCGCCCTTGAAGGAGATGGCGCCGGCGATGATGCGCCCATCCAGTTCCGGCAGCACCACATTCATCGCCAGATCAGCCGGCCCCAAGCCCCGGTTCGACGCCGCCCATCCGTCACGGCCGCCGCCGCTCAGGGCAACCTGGATAACCGGCGCGTTGGCATCGTCGAGGACGGATTTTCCGTCGTCCAACCGAGCGGAGAACGATGTGAGATTGAGGATTACGGCGACAGGTTGCGCTTGCAGGAAAGTTCGCAGCGGCGCAACGACCTCCGGGTCCTTGAGGCTGGTCACATGGATCGACGCCACGCGAAAACCGCGTGCCGCCAGTGCCGCCGCCAGTGCCAGCACCGGGCCGGTGTCATCAGCCAGCACCCAGGCGCGATACAGCAAGATCAGTGCGAGCGGCGCGGCGGCATCCGCGGGGTAATTCGCGGCTTCGAGCATCCCCAGCACCGGGACAGGCGAAAATGCAGGGACCGGCGAGAACGCAGGAACCGGCGCCTGCCGGGAGAAATGGCCCGCGACGAACTGCAGGCAGCGGCGGATATTTGCTGTCCCGCCGGCCCGGAAGTAATCCCAGATCTGGCGCAGCGCTGCTGTCGGCAACGTCGAGGCTTCGTCCAGCCTTGCGTCCTCGCGATCATCTCCCGGAACGATCGCCAGATGGATGCCATGCTGCCGCGCCAGTACCGCGAGTTCATCGACGCCGTAGGGCCAGTAGTCTCGCCCTCCGAGGAGCCGCACGAGCACGAAGCGCGCCTTGGGCAGCATCCTCTCGAAATAGACATCGACGGCATAGGGATGGCGGAGTGCCGCGAGGTTTGCCAGCCGTGCACTCGGGAAGCCGTTGTTGCCGGCATCCAGGACCGATGCGAGCACGGAAAGGTCGCCATCGGTGAATGACAGCAGGATCAGATCGGCTGGCGTCTGCCCGAGATCGATCGCCTCGGCCGAACCGTCGATCGAATGGGAGTCGACGCGCAGGAGGTGCATGGTGCGACCGATCAGCCCGTCATCGCCGCGGCGACGGCGGCACGGTCGAGGCCTTTTTCGCCGATCACGACAAGCCGGCTCCGCCGCTCCTCATTGTGCCGCCAGGGTTGCTCGAATTGCTGGCGGAAGCGCTGGCCGACGCCTTGAACCAGCAGGCGCATCGGTTTGCCGGAGACCTCCACGAAACCTTTCATCCGCAAGACATCGTGGGTCCTTGCCACCGCGGCGAGACGCCGGAGCAATCCGGCCGGGTCGGTCGTGGCGGGAATGTCGACCACGAAACTTTCGAAATCGTCGTGGTCGTGCCCTTCCTCCGCGTCGTGATGCGAACGCCGGTTCAACAGATCGTCTTCGGCCGCCGCGCCAAGGCCCAGGACGACGGATGGATCGAGCCGGCCTTCCGCGGTTTGGATGACTTTGGCGGCTTGCGACGTGAGCGCCCGGATGCTCTCCACGATACGCGGTACATCGGCGGGCTGCATGAGGTCGGTCTTGTTCAGCACCACGAGGTCGGCACAGAGCAGTTGGTCCTCGTACACCTCCTGCAGCGGGGTTTCGTGGTCGACCGCCGCGTCATCTGACCGCTGTGCCATCAGTGCGGCCGGATCGTGGGCGAAGCGCCCGGCCGCCACGGCTTCGCCGTCGACCACGGCGATGACACCGTCCACAGTCAGCCTTGACCTGATGCCCGGCCAGTCAAAGGCCTTGACCAGGGGCTTCGGCAAGGCCAGGCCCGATGTCTCGATGATGATGTGTTCCGGTTGCGGCGAGCGCGACAGCAACGCCTCGATCGCGGGGATGAAATCGTCGGCGACGGTGCAGCAGAGGCAGCCATTCGCCAGTTCGACGATGTTCTCTTCAGGGCAGTTGGCGATACCGCAGGCCTTGAGAATCGCGCCGTCGACGCCGACATCGCCGAACTCATTGATGATCAGCGCCAGCCGCCGGCCCTGCGCGTGCTGCAGAATATGCCGGATGACCGTGGTCTTGCCTGACCCAAGGAAGCCGGTGACGATCGAGACCGGTATTTTTACTGTTTGCCGCACGCCATTTGCCCCACCAAACACGCGACAAGCCGGGGTGTGGACTGGCGAGCCGGAACCCCCGCCGATGCAGCGGTTCCAGGTCGCGTCGGGGCACCCCGCCCGTCGCGTCGTCTTATGGTCTGTTGGCCGGTTTCCTGGCTCGTGGGTCGTTGCTTCGCGCCGCCTTCCCAGTTTCCCAGTGGCTAGTCCGGCGCTCCGCTATCCACACACAGTTGCGGGGGCAGCTGCGGCTTGGCGAGGTCCTGACCACGCGTTCCGCATTCCCGATTAACCCCCCTTGCAGGGGGACCATCAGACTACTCTCTCTTGCGGCCCAGCATCCCTGCTGTCAAACGGTTTTTGGCGCGGTCTGTGCGACGTCCTGACTGTGCGCGATTGGGTTGAATTGCGCCGGCGGGACGCAGCGTGCCACCCATTCCGTCGGCTTGACGCGGACGCTGGACGACACCGGGGAGGTGGTTCATCAAGCCTGCGAATTGGCGGACCGCGGGGCCGGCAAGGACGCTGTCCATGCGTATGGGTTCGTCGCCAATGGGTGAAGCTGTGTGATCGGTCTACGCGTGTTCTGGCTGCGTCAAGATGACTGCCGATGAGCAAAGGACTTCGTGTCTCCGTCCCGCTGTGTTTAATCGGCCGGTGACTGCCGCGCGAACGTGTTGCGCAAGCCCTATTTTCCGATGCATCACGCTCCAACAAGGACCCGTTTGATGTCAGACAACCACGACGCCAGCCAGCGGCACACCGCGAAGATGGCTCGGCGCAAGGCCATACAGGACGCCGAGGTCGCATCCAAGACGATCGCGTCCAAGGGTTTGCTTATGGTCCACACCGGGAAGGGCAAGGGCAAATCAACGGCGGCGTTCGGCCTGGTGCTGCGGGCACTGGGGCATGGTTGGCGCGTCGGGATCGTGCAATTTGGCAAGGGGGCGTGGGACACCGGGGAGAAGGCTGCGCTGCAGCGCTTCGATGACCTGGTCGAAATGCATACCATGGGCGAGGGGTTCACCTGGGAAACCCAGGACCACCAGCGGGACGTCGCGGCGGCGGAACGAGCCTGGGCGCAAGCACTGGCACTCATGGCGGACCCCGCGATCCGGTTGCTGGTGCTGGACGAACTGAATATCGCCCTGCGTTATGACCATCTGAATATCGGCGATGTCGTCGCATCGCTCGTCGGGCGGCGGGGCGATTTGCATGTGATCGTCACCGGCCGCAACGCCAAGCCCGAGTTGCTGGCGGTGGCGGACCTGGTGACCGAAATGACGATGGTGAAGCATCATTTCGAGGCAGGCGTCAAAGCGCAGGCTGGTATCGAGTTTTGAGTTCGCCGCATGGCCCCCGCGCGCCGGCGATCATGTTCCAGGGGACAGGATCGGACGTCGGTAAGTCATTGATTGTGGCCGGACTTTGCCGAGTGTTGAGCAATCGTGGGCTGCGGGTTCGGCCGTTCAAGCCACAGAACATGTCCAACAACGCGGCGGTGACCGCGGATGGTGGCGAAATTGGCCGCGCGCAGGCGCTGCAGGCCCTTGCGTGCCGGGTCGCGCCGTCAGTTCATATGAACCCTGTTCTGCTGAAGCCGCAGAGCGAGGTGGGCGCACAGGTGGTGGTCCTTGGCCAGATTGCCGGAAACGCCTCGGCGCAGGCGTTTCAGCACCGCAAGGCCGGATTGCTGAACACGGTGCTGGGCAGTTTCCGCAAACTCGCGGCGGAGGCGGACGTTGTGCTGATCGAGGGTGCCGGCAGTGCCGCCGAGGTCAACCTGCGTGCCAATGACATAGCGAATATGGGTTTCGCCCGCGCGGCAAACGTCCCTGTCGTCGTTATCGGCGACATAGACCGGGGTGGCGTTATCGCGCAGTTGGTCGGAACCCGAAATGTTATCGACGAGGCCGACGCCGCGATGGTGCGTGGTTTTATCGTCAACAAGTTTCGCGGCGACCCGGCGCTGTTCAATTCGGGCATGGATTTCATCACCGTCCGGACCGGCTGGCCCAGTCTGGGGCTGGTGCCTTATTTCCCGCGAGCCGCGCTGCTGCCGGCAGAGGATGCGGTCATTCTGGACAAGGCCGCCACGATGACGACTGGCGCCACGATTACTGGCGCTACGACGGCTGGCACCATTGTTGTCGCCGTCCCCAGGCTGGCTCACATCGCCAATTTCGACGACCTCGATCCGCTTAAGCTGGAGCCATCGGTCCAACTTGTTATCGTGCAGCCGGGCCAGGCGCTCCCAGGCGATGCCAGCCTGGTCATTCTACCTGGTGCCAAGGCGACGCTGCACGACCTGACCGAATTTCGCCGCAACGGATGGCACATTGACCTGCACGCCCACATCCGGCGCGGCGGGCGCGTGCTGGGCCTGTGCGGCGGATACCAGATGCTTGGGCGGACGATCGCGGATCCCTACGGAATGGAAGGCAGCGAGGGCAGTATCGCCGGGTTGGGTCATCTCGACGTGGCCACAACGCTGACTACGGAAAAGACGCTCACCGCCGTGGAAGGATCGTGTATCGCCCACGACATTCCATTCCGCGGTTACGAAATGCATATCGGGCACACGAGCGGTCCGGACTGCGACCGGCCCATGCTGCGTTTCGCCGATGGCCGGTTCGATGGCGCAATGTCGGCCGATGGACGCATCCGAGCGACCTATGTGCACGGGTTGTTCATGGATGACAGGCAGCGCGCGGCGCTATTGGCCTGGATCGGCGGCACCGGTGAAGGGCTGTCTTACGATGCCGAAGTCGACCGGGTTCTGGATGCTTTGGCAGACCATCTGGCGCACCATGTGGACATCGACCGACTGCTCAGAATTGCCGGATAAGACTGGCGATCAGCAGCGCCGCCCATGCGGCCGCGCAAGACGTGCGAAACACCTTCAGTGCGCGGCGTATGTCGGCTGCGGTCGCCTCGCGTCGGCCATCGCCCATAAAGGCGTCATCCATACGTTCACCGCCATAATAGCGAGGTCCCGCCAACCGCAGCCCCAGCGCACCGGCCATTGCCGATTCCGGCCAACCGGCGTTCGGCGAACGATGCCGTGACGCGTCACGCCAAATCGACCGGACCGCGCCCTTTGCCGACCCGCCCGCGACGACCGCGGCAACCGTTATCAGGCACGCCGCCGTGCGCGAAGCGGGCAAGTTGATCAGATCGTCAAACCGGGCGGCGGCCCAACCGAACGCGCCGAAGCGCGCCGTGCGATGGCCGATCATGGAATCGGCGGTGTTCACCGCCTTGTAGATGCAGCCGGCTGGAAATCCGCCGATCGCGATCCAAAGCGCCGGCGCGACGATCCCGTCGGAAAAGTTCTCCGCCAGAACTCTCGATCGCCGCACGGGCGACGCCACTTTCATCGAGCGAAGCGGGATCGCGGCCCACGATCAGCGATACGGCATCGCGCGCCGCCGCAAGTCCTTGCGTTTCCAGCATGGACGCAACAGCGGCCACATGGGTGTAAAGACTGCGTTGTGCGATGAGGCTACTGGCCATGACAACAAGCACAACAGTCCCAAGCGGACCGATCTCGCAGAGACGGCTGACGCCGAGACTGACCGCGGTGACCGTGGCCATGACGAGGAGAAGACTGAATACGCCCATCGCGCGGCGTGATGCTTGCGAAGTGGCGGTCTTGTTAAGGCGCTTTTCAAGCCATGCGATGAGTGCTCCGACCCAGGTGACGGGATGTCCGACAACGCGGTAGACAAACGCCGGGTAGCCAACGGCCGCCTCGAACAACGAGGCAGCCAGGGCAAGTGGAATGGTCGGGACGTCGTGCATGCCACCTAAAGCGCGCCGAAGGGCTTGTTTGGCAATAATCGCTACAGTTCGCGGTGTTGAACAGGCCTTAACTCTTTGTTTGAGCGGGCAGCTTTATCGGCGTGCTGACGCACTTTTTGCCGATGCCGCCCTGATTTGTTCGACCGGGCAGCTTTATCGGCGTGCTGACGCACTTTTTGCCGATGCCGCCCTGATTTGTTTGAGCGGGCAGCTTTATCGGCGTGCTGACGCACTTTTTGCCGATGCCGCCCTAAACAGATGAGTGACCTGCGGTATCACGGTGGCAACATCAACGCGGCCCGCGCGCTTTTCCCAAACGCCCCCGATCCGTGGATCGATCTGTCGACGGGCATAAACCCGGTTCCTTATCCGATCGGTATCATTCCTGACGCTGCATGGACCAGGCTACCCGAAGCAGACGCCCTGGCGGATCTGGAGGCAGCCGCCCGGGACGCCTATGGTGCGGGTCCATCCGCCGAAATCGTCGCAGCACCGGGCACGCAGGCACTTATTCAGGTATTGCCGCGTGTGACCGACTTAACGGACGTTGCTATTCTGAATTTCACCTACTCGGAACATGAGCGAAGCTGGCGCGCCGCCGGTGCGAAGGTGACGATCGTGAATGCACTTTCCGATCTGGCCCGTTTTCAGGTGGGTGTTGTGGTCAACCCGAATAATCCGGACGGAACGCTGTATTCGCCCGCGCAGTTGGCCGAGGTCGCGGTGGTTTTGGAGCAGCGTTCCGGCCTTCTCATTGTCGATGAGGCCTTCATGGATGTCGTCGCGGATGGCTCCAGCGTGACGGGTCTCATTAGTAAGTTGAATACGATATCGCTACGATCGTTCGGTAAATCGTACGGACTGGCTGGCCTTCGACTGGGCTTTGCCCTCACCAACGTCACGCTCGGCGCCAAACTGCGGGATGCGTTGGGACCCTGGGCGGTCTCGGGGCCAGCAATCGACGTCGGACGACGGGCACTGCGCGATACCGCATGGCTCCGGGACAGCGCGGCAAGGTTACGCGTGGAGTGCGAGCGGCTGGACGCCATGTTGGCATCAGCCGGTTTCGACCTCCTGGGTGGGTCGGCGCTGTTCCGGCTGGCTCGAAGCCGCAGTGCGCCCGACTGGTTCCGGATACTTTGCCAACACGGCATCCTGGTGCGTCCGTTTGCAACGAAACCTGATCAGTTGCGCTTCGGTATCCCGCACCAGGAGGCGCATTGGGCCAGACTGCAGGCATGCCTGAGCGCGGCCAAATGGTGATGACCGGCAAGAGGCGCGGTATCCAGATGATTACAGAATTCATCAACTATTGTGCGATTCAATGATATCTGTACAGCGCACGATACTTGCCTGGTCAAACGCTGAGGCGCCATGACTTTAATGAGCCTTGCGACGGTCGAGATATCGCGCGGATCCGAAATGGCCGTAGGAATTTGTCGTTTGGGAGGTCGCTGAGAACGATACCGCAGGGGTACCAACGAAGACAGGTTCGTCCCACGTGAAACTTTCAGCGGGCGGTTTGTCCTCGGATTGATTGCTTGCAGAGGCGAACTCAGTGTCAGGGGGCGCGCCCGGCTCCCGGAACCCAGAGCACATCGCCGGCCCCATTCTCGTTCAGCCGCCGCCCAAGCACGAACAGAAAGTCGGACAGTCGGTTGAGAAACCGGACGACTTCCGGGTTGATATCCTCTTCGCCGGCGAGCCGCACGACGCATCGCTCCGACCGTCGAACAACGGTCCGCGCGACATGCGCCTGAGCCGCGCCCGGCGTGCCTCCGGGCAGGACAAAGCTTGTCAGCGGCGCCAGGTCTGCATTCAACGCGGCAATTTCAGCTTCGAGCCGAAGCGACGGCGCATCGGTCACGCGCAGCCTTTGTCCGGCACCCTCCGGCACGCAAAGATCGGCACCGACGTCGAACAAGTCGTTTGACACGCGCGCCAGCATCGCGTCCGCCGCCTGATCGCCGGCAAGATGCTGGCGCAAGACGCCGATAACCGCATTGGCTTCATCAACGGTGCCGAATGCCTCGATCCGAAGTGCATCTTTCCGGACGCGTGTCCCATCGCCAAGCGAGGTCTCGCCGCCGTCGCCACCTCGGGTTACCACGCGGTTGATGTTGATCATCGTCGAGCCTCCTCGTTAGTCACAACACCTGATCGGACGTCAGGGCGCAACCCACCACCCACAGGTGGTTGAAGCGCGGCCGGCCAATTCGCTGCTCATATCGCCGGTGCTCTATTGCAACGGCCCCGGCACGTCCTTGATGCTAGTCCGGCCACCGGCAATTCGGCCAATGCCCGCGTCAGCTCTGATTGGCGGCGCTTCCCGCACCCATATCGAATGAAGCACAAACGCCACGGAGCCACGGTTCGGGTGAATGCCGGCATCATCGGCACGCCGGGAAACAGTCGCGTCGGGACTGAACCGAAGCGCCGGGATATTGCGATCGTGGCCAAACAGGTGTGAATTACCGCTCAGTAGCCAATCCGACCCATGCGTTGCTCGGGTCTGTGACACGGGAGGGGACAAACAGCATGAACGTCGCACTAGAGGTCGCGGAGCGGCCGCAGGTGGCAAGCGCCTCGGACTTCGACGCCATCGTCATCGGCGCCGGCATTTCCGGCATGTTCATGCTGTATCGCCTGCGAGAACTGGGCATGACGGTGCGGGTGTTCGAGACCGGCACCGATATCGGTGGCACGTGGTACTGGAACCGCTACCCGGGCGCCCGCTTCGATTCGGAAAGCTGGACCTACGGCTACTCCTTCTCCAAGGAACTGATGCGGGAATGGGACTGGAAGGAACACTTCTCGCCGCAGCCCGACACGCTGGAGTACTTGAACCATGTCGCGGCGAAGTTCGACCTGCGCCGGGACATGCAGTTTCGCAGCACGGTGACATCGGCGCACTGGGATGACGCGGCGTCCAAATGGACGGTCACTCTGGAGAGTGGGCAACAGGCAAGGTCGCGGTTCCTGTTCACCGCCGTCGGCATCCTGTCCGCCCACACTCTGCCGGCCATTCCGGGCCGTGACAGCTTCCGCGGCCCGGCGTATCACCCGGCGCGCTGGCCTCATACGCCGGTGGATTTCACCGGCAAGCGCGTCGGCATCATCGGCACCGGTGCGACCGCGATCCAGGCGATCCCGGAAATCGCCAAGCAGGCGAAGCAACTTACGGTCTTCCAGCGCCGCCCGAACTGGGCCGCACCGCTGCACAATGCCAAGATCAGCAAGCAGGAGATGGAGGCGATCAAGTCGCGCTATGACGAGATTTACGCCCATTGCGCGCGGACGCCGATGTGGTTCATCCATCAGGCTGACCCCCGCAAGACCCTGGACGTGCCGCCCGAGGAGCGGGAGGCGTTCTGGGAGAAACTGTATGCGGAGCCCGGCTTCGGCATCTGGATAGGCAATTTCCGCGACATCCTGGTCGACGAGAAGGCCAACGCCGCGATCAGCGAATTCATTGCCAAAAAGATTCGCCAGCGGGTGAAGGATCCGCAGGTCGCGGAGAAGCTCATCCCGAAGGACCACGGCTTTGGTGCCCGCCGCGTGCCGCTGGAGAGCGGCTATTTCGAAGCCTATAACCGCGACAACGTGAAGCTGGTTGATATCATCAACGACGAGCCGATCGAGTGCATCACGCCGAACGGCATCAAGACCAGCAAGCAAGAATACGACTTCGATATCCTGATCTATGCCACTGGTTTCGATGGCGTGACAGGCGCGTTCGACCGTATCGACGTACGCGGGACGAATGGCGTTCGACTGAAGGATGCCTGGGCGGAAAGCCCGCGAACCTATCTTGGCATGCTGGCGGAAGGCTTTCCCAACATGCTGATGGTGTTGGGCCCCCATACGGCGCGCGGCAATATCCCGCAGGCCATCGAGCACAGCGTCGAATTCCAGGCCGGCATCCTGCGGTTCATGCAGGCGCACAACTATGTCCGGGTAGAAACCCGGCCGGAGCAGGTCGAGGAGTGGACAGACACCGTGCTCAAAGCTGCCGAACCGCTGTTGTCGTCAAAGGTCAATTCCTGGCAGACCGGGGTGAACCGAAACGTCGAAGGCCGGACTGTCCGCCGGGTGCTCGGCTACAACGGCAACGGTGTCCATTTCCGGCGGAAGACCGACGAAGTCGCCAAAGGTGGCTACAAGGAGTTTGCGTTTCGCTGAGCGCGCGTGCCGCCCAGGGTATTTCCGCGCGGTCCGCGCCAGACGGCAAAGGGCTGTGCGTGATGTCGGCGACAGATCCACTGGCGGTCGCACATCAGTCGCACTTGTGACTGATGCCGGTCCTGCGATCGGCAGCAAAACTGCCAATTGCACTGTCGTCAGCGAGGTCGGTTACAGTCTGGGCGAGATGCGCGGCGTTCAGCGTCCTCGCGGCATGCCATCTCGCGATGGCGATCAACCAAACTATAGGCTTGGCACTTCCGCGTGGTGTTGCTGACCGGGCGCACAGGCGCTCTGGCAGCCGCACGCAGCCCAGGTCAACTCATTGGAATCGTTTACTGGACTTGATTGCCAAGGGAACTGGATTCGAAGCTCAAGTGACAGTTAATCGGCTTCGTCAATACCTTGCGCCGAGCGAGGGCAGAACCTTGGAGTAGTCAACTGCACGCTCCCGGGCCCCAAGGCGTTATTCACCCCGCGAGACCGCTTGTTGCGGGAGCTTCATCCCATCATCACCGCCTCGGCGCATCCAATGTCGTTCATCACGGTGGTTTTTGGCCGAAGAAGAATGGTCCGTCATGAGAAAACTGCACGCAGCAGTGGACGTTGACGCCTGTTGGGTCAAATGGCAATTTCGGCTCTGCCCTTTGTCTTCCACCCAGCTTCGCCGTGCACGTCGTCGACAAGTAACCAACACTTGGTCGGCTGCCTCGCCTGAGGCATGGCACCGCTGTCTGCCTACGGCAGTTAAACAATGTGTTGGCAGCAAGCGGGCCGCGAGATCTCGGAGGTTTCCTCTCGTCTCGCCAACACGCAGCGGAGGGGGCATGCATGATAAATCTGCTGACGATCGGCCAAATGCTCACGGTTCATGCGCGATCGTTTGCCAATCGAATTGGCGCACGTGACCTGGAAAGGACGTTAACCTTCCGGCACTGGAACATGCGTTCCTGCCGCCTTGCCAACGGTCTTCTCGGCCTGGGGTTGAAGAAGGGCGACCGTGTCGCTGTGCTGGCTTACAATCGCCTTGAATGGGCTGAAATCCTGGTCGCAGCGGCCAAGGCAAACTTGGTTGTTGTCCCGATAAACTTCCGTCTGGTCGGACCTGAGATTCGCTACATCCTGCAGGACGCGGAGGCCTCTGCGCTTATCGTCGAGGACGAATTGATGGGCGCGCTAGAGAAAGTGCAGTCCGATTTGCCGATCCCGGGGGGGAACCTGATACATCTGGGCGGTGCCTGTCCGGCTGGCTGGCGGGACTACGAAGACTTGATTGCGGCGGCGCCAGAGCACGAGCCTGACCAGTTCGTTTCGCCGAACGACCCATGGACGCTGATGTATACCTCAGGCACCACCGGCAAGCCAAAGGGCGTAGTGCGAAGCCATGAAGCTGCGGTTCGACTGTCTCTTGTGACCGAGATCGAGCTAGGGCTTCATCGTCATGATAGCGCGCTGCTGGTCATGCCGATGTGCCACGCAAACTCGCTCAATTTTTTTGGCGCGTTCGTTTATTGTGGTGCCGAGACGGTAATCTACTCGCGCAAGAGCTTCGATCCCGAACAGTGCGTGCGTACGCTGGCCGAGGGGAAGCTGACGTTCACGTCACTGGTGCCAACGCATTACATCATGATGCTGGGCCTGCCAGCGGCGGTTCGGGAGCGATACGATCTAAGCCAGGTCGCCAGGCTTATGATTTCCTCCGCACCGGCGCGCCAGGATACCAAGCGGGCCGTGATGGCGATGTTCCCGAACTCCGGTTTGTTTGAACTCTATGGTTCCAGTGAGGCAGGATGGGTCACCATGCTGCGTCCAGCGGAACAGTTCACCAAGCTAGGTTCTGTCGGCCGCGAGTGCATAGGCTCCGCGCCGATCAAACTGCTTAACGCTGATGGCAACGAAGTTCCCGACGGTGAGCCTGGCGAGCTTTACTCCTGCACGCCCTATACGTTCGACGGCTATTGGAAGCTGCCGGAAAAAACGCAGGAGGCATTTCGTAACGACTACTGCACAGTTGGTGACATGGGTTTTCGCGACCCAGACGGTTATATCCACTTGGTTGACCGTAAGGCCAATATGATCATTTCCGGTGGCGAGAATGTTTATCCGTCAGAGGTCGAAGCTGTTCTGGGTGGCCATCCGGCGGTGCAAGACGTCGCCGTGATCGGGCTACCGGATGTTAAATGGGGCGAGCGTGTCCACGCCGTCATCGTGCTGCGTGACGGCGCGGAATTACCGGAACAGGCCCTGCTGGCCTGGTGCAAGGACCGGCTCGCCGGATACAAACGGCCGCGCGGCTGCTCGTTCATGTCCGAGGCGGACATCCCGCGCACGGCCACGGGCAAGATCCTGCACCGGGTCCTGCGTACGCAACTTTCCAGCAGCGGTGATGGCGCCGGCTAATTCCTATTCAACAGCAATAAAAGAGCAATTGCGAGGAAGCGGTATGATGAAAGTTGACCCTAACAGTGTTGCCGGCCTGATCGCACGCCTGCTCAAGCGGCGCGGTGTGGAGCGGGTGTTCGCGCTCTGTGGCGGCCATATCATGCCGATCTGGATGCGACTGGACGCCGAGGGCATCCAGATTGTTGATGTGCGCGACGAACGGGCGGCGGTGCACATGGCGCAGGCTCATGCCGAACTGACTGGCGGGCTGGGGGTGGCCCTGGTGACTGCGGGACCCGGTGTTACCAACGCGATGACCGGCATCGCGAATGCGCATGTTTCGCGGGCGCCCGTGCTGATCCTGTCTGGCACCAATCCAATGGCGCAGGAGAATCGCGGCGGGCTGCAGGACCTTGATCATACGCAACTGGTCCGGTCGATCACCCGCTATGCGCGAACGGTCCGGGACCCTGCGCTGGCCGTCCAGGAACTGGATGAGGCAATTGCCCGAGCGTTTGGGGAGGCCGGGGAGCCGGGGCCGTCCTATCTTGATGTGCCGACGGACGTGCTGCGACGCCTGGTGCCCAAGCCGATGCAGATGGAGGAGCATTTGCGGCCCAAGCCGCACCCTGTCCTTCGATCTGATCAACATTCCATTGCCAATGCGGTCGCCCTGCTCTGGAGTGCCAAGCGCGTGCTCGTGATCTCCGGCCGCGGTGCGCGAGGAGCGGGCCAGCAACTGACGCGTCTGCTGGACCGGTTGAGCGCGGTGTATCTCGATACCGGCGAAAGCCGCGGGCTGGTGCCGGACTCGCACGGGTCGGTGGTGAGCGCAATGCGCGGTTCGGTCATGGGGGATGCGGACGTTGTATTGACCGTCGGTCGGCGGCTGGACTTTCAGCTTGCTTACGGTTCCCCCGCGGTCTTCAAGGACGCGCGGTTCGTACGGATCGGCGAGGTGCCGGGCGAGTTGCGAGACAACCGTCGGGGCGAGGTCGAGATTTTGGCATCCCCGGCCGAGGCGCTGACGGCGCTGGTCGAGGCAGCGGGCAACCGGACATCAGCAGTCGATCGTGACTGGGCGGGCGCGTTGCGGCGCGGCCATGAGGATCGAGCGCGCAAATTGCGGCAATCCATGGAGCAAGCGGCACCCGGAAGTGACGGCCGTTTGCATCCCAATCGCGTGCTGGCGGCGCTGCAGGAGGCGATCCCTCCGGCGTCAATCGTCATCACTGACGGGGGCGACTTCCTGAGCTTCGCCCGGATCGGCTTGTCCGCACCCCTGATGCTTGATCCCGGACCGTTCGGCTGCATTGGGACAGGCGTGCCTTATGGCATCGCCGCGAGCCTCGCTTTCCCCGATAAGGCGGTGGTGGTTGCGACAGGGGACGGTGCGTTCGGTTTTAACGCAATCGAGGTTGATACGGCGGTTCGCCATCGGGCGCCGGTGCTGTTTGCGGTTGCTAACAACGGCGCCTGGCAGATTGAGGTGCATGACCAGACGGTGACTTACGGCAAGGTGGTAGGCACCAAGCTGCAGTTCAGCGACCACGCGGCGATGGCCCGCGCGTTCGGGATGCATGCCGAACGGGTCGAGACCGAGGATCAATTGAAGCCAGCGATCGCGCGGGCGTTTGCCGAGACCCGGACCCATGGTCGTCCTGCACTCTTGGATTTTGTTGTGACGCCGGAAGCGGTGTCGTCGGATGCCAAGACAGGGCTGGCCTGGGTGCCGGACTTGCAGCCTTTGGCTGCTTGGAACGACGCCGAGCGGGCGTGGCGGGACGGGGGCTGAGGCATAGTTCAGGCGAACGGCTGTGGTTTGATCGGCAGCATTTAGGGCGATCGACGCGATAACCTGGCTAGAGCAACATCACCCTGACTGGAACAGTCCGGGTGATAAAGTTGCTCGCTCAAATACAGAGATAGAGCATCTTGACGATTTCCGGTCAGCCTGCAGGCGCTCTAACTTTCGTGGACACGTATCGCACCACGCGCGTTGCGCCAGAGCCATCGCTTCGACGCGCGCTTGGGAAAATCCGGGGATGCGGCTCGCTACTTGACGCCAGGCATATCGGGCGATTTGCCCGCCGGAATGCTGACGGCTCACCCAAGTCGCTGCTTGCGACCCAGGTCAGGCGTCAGCGCAATCCCCGAAGCGGACGTCCAGTGCGCTTGCCAGCGGCCGGACCCGCTAACGGTGATCCGGTCATCGCGTATCACGACAACGACGACCGGCTTTCTCCGCCCGCTGCCTCGTCCTGCCTTGCTAGAAGAACACAAAAGCCCGGACGACGACGTTTTTGCGGCACGGTGCGTCGATGGGCACGGTCGGGTCGATGCAGGCCGTATGGAACGACCAGCGTGAGACAGAGCCGTCGGTCACCAAATCATAGCATTTGAGCATTGAGACTTCGGTGGGAGTTTGCCGGGGAAACCAATACCATTCGTGGTCGGGACGGTAAGTGAAGCGGGTGGTCTCGCCGACGCGGTCGTCATAGATCCGGTAGTTGGTGATATACGCCTGATCAGCGAACGACGGCCACGCGCACAGCACAAAGGGAAACTGCTCGACCGTCTCCATCGGTTTGGCGAGATTGATCGACACGAACCGCCGCGACATCTTCTCGTCGGCCTCTTCCTCCGTGTAGTGCTGCTCACGACCGAAGTTCCGCAGGTTCCTGGTGAGCAGCTCGCGGCAGCGCACGCGGCCACTGTTGTCGTTCAGGTCGTTGTGCACGAGGGTGGCGTAACGGGCGTTCACCCCCGGGTTCTTGTTGTCCTGGTCTTCCGTGCGGTCGCCCGCGTAGTCCTTGTCGAAGACGTCGTGGTTATAGACCAGCGCGTCAGTCGCGTCCGGGAAGAACTCGAGCAGAAGCTTCTCGATTTCGGGATAGAACACGCGCTCCACCTCCGCCGCATCGTAGAAGTTCGAGCACTTGGACTCGAGGTGCGCCAGCGAGACACCGAGCCGGTCCATGCATTCGGGGCTGTCGGGCGAGAGGCCCGGGTAATACTCGCCAATGCGCCGCGCGTCGCGCATCACCTGCGGGAACCAGAGATCCCGTCGCCGGTTGTCCGCCTCGTTCTTGCGCAGGATCGCCGCTACATCGGTGCGCGCCGGGTCCCGCCAAACAGCGTTGGACGAGACGACGGAGTAGGTCGGCCGCTCGTAGACAGTGTAGGGCAGCGGCAATGCCAAGCCGCCTTCGGGCGCCTTGATGGCGTTGTTCCTGCGTATGTAGTCCACGCACTCATCGTATTTGCGGAACCCCAGGCCCCACTTGGTCTGGATCGGGGCCCCCGGTGGGGCGTTGTCGATCATGTCGGTGACGCGTTGGCCCTCGCCTTCAGCGATCTGGGTAATCGCGTCCTCGAGCGCCGCGGTGGTCCCCGCATCGCCCTCCCGGTCGAACGACATATAGGACAGGCCGCCGTTCGCCGCGATGGGCGGCGGCTGTCCGGCCGTTCGCTGGAGCGACGGCACATAGGCCGACGAAGCTATCTTCCTGTCCGCTGCGACGTTGCTATTGGCGAGCTCGGCTTGGCTCATGGCGCACCTCCACTATTCTTGCCTCGACAGTGGCACATAGAGCTTGAGTTTTCCAGACCATGGTTCGCGGGTCGGGCGAACGGCCGCTGCGCCCGCTGCGCGATGCCGCACTCTTTACAACTGGAAAGTGTCATCGAGACCGACGAATGCGCGTGTTTGGTCCCGGGCCGCCCTTCGCGCGGATGTCTGACTTCCGCACGCCCTGGCTTGAAAGCGGACGGGCTGGCAATCACCGGTAGCAGCGGAGTTCGGAGGGCCCCGTGTGACCACCGGGACACGTCATGGCTTGATTCGCCAAAGTGGCGAGTTTCATTTGCCGGGGATCGGCTTCAGGGCCGGACCGCCCCCCGGGGCCATCAACAAGGCCGGTTTTTGCCAGCGTAGTCGGGTCAACGTGACCGCGGAGCTAATCACGCGCGCTATTAGAGCCCTTTCAGGCTGACCGGAATCGCAGCCATGCAAAAATAGAGGTTCCGAAACACCCCCAAGTACAATTCGTAGGTCTCCGGTTGTCGATCACTGGAGGAACAGATGCTTTGGCGGCGCGGCCAATCCTATTCGCAGGATCTTCGGGAACGTGTCTTCGCGGCTGCGGACGATGGTGAGCCGGTCGGCCGGATCGCGCTCCTTCTGCGTGTCAGCGTCTCCTATGTTTCCAAGGTGCTGTCGCGCCGTAAGCTGACGGGTGAAACGACGGCGCGGGCGCAACGCTGCCATGTGGTCCCCAAGCTGAGCGGGCTGCATTCGGCGATCCTGGCACAGGTGACCAGCCGTCCCGATGCAACAATCGCCGAATTGCGTGCCTGGCTGCTCGAGACGCACCAGGTCTCAGCAAGCATCGGCCTGATGAACAAAACGCTGGCTGAGCTTGATCTGACGTTTAAAAAAAGTCCCTCCATGCCGCCGAGCAAGCGCGTGAGGACGTTGCCTCGGCCCGTGTCGAATGGCGCCAGCAGCAGCCCAAGCTGATCCCGTCAAGGCTTGTTTTCATTGATGAAACCTGGGTGAAGACCAACATGACGCGGCGCTATGGCCGGGCCAGACGTGGCCATCGTCTGGTCGACGCCGTGCCGCATGGGCACTGGAAGACGACAACCTTTGTCGGCGCGCTTCGCTGCGACGGCCTGACCGCACCTCTGGCCATTGATGGCGCGATCAATGGAGAGCTGTTCGTGGCCTACGTCGAGCAGGTCCTGGTGCCGACACTGAAGCCAGGCGATGTCGTTATCATGGACAACCTCAGGGTCCATAAAGCGGCCGGCGTACGAGAGGCCATCGAGGCCGCGGGCGCGAAGCTGCTGTTCATTCCGCCCTACAGTCCCGACTTGAACCCGATCGAGTTGGCATTCTCCAAGCTCAAGGCGCTGCTACGAGCCAAAGCAATCCGCACCGTCGATGCCTTATGGAACGCGCTGGGAGACCTATGCGACAACTTCAGTCCCACAGAGTGCGCCAACTACTTCCGCCATGACGGATATTTCCAGTCAGCCTGAAACCGCTCTAGTTGTAGCTGCTATGGAGGTTGTCCCTCCGGGACCGAAGGTTGAAGCTGTGGTTACCACGCCAACAACCGCACTCCTGGAGCCCCGGATGGACATCCATAAGAATGCCCGAACCACGCAACTCAGTCGAATGCTCATCGTCGAACGACTGGCCCAGGGCTGGCCGGTCGCCTCGGTGGCGACAGCCCAGGGCGTGACAGCGAAGACGGTGCGCAAGTGGCGTGAGCGGTATGCCGCCGAGGGCGCTGCTGGCTTGGTCGATCGCCCATCAAGGCCGCACCACAGCCCCAATCGGCTGGCCGACGCGATCGAAAATGAGGTCGAACAACTGCGTCGCCAACGCCTGTCTGGGCCCGCCATAGCGCGTCGCCTGCATCGCCCCGTCTCGACCGTCGGTGTGGCGCTGCGCCGCCGCGGGTTGGGCCGCGTGTCGGCGCTTGATCCACGGCCAAAGATCATCCGCTATGAGCGGGAAAAGCCCGGCGAACTGATCCACATCGACATCAAGAAGCTGGGCCGCATCGACGGCATCGGCCATCGCATCACCGGCGATCGAACCGGTCAGAGCAACAGGCGCGGCACCGGCTGGGACTATGTGCATGTCGCGGTCGATGACGCCTCGCGACTGGCCTATACGGAACTGCTTCCTGACGAGCGCAAGGAAAGCGCCATCGGCTTTACCGCCCGCGCTGTCGACTGGTTTGCCGGTCACCGGGTGACGGTCGAGCGCATCATGAGCGACAACGGTTCGGCTTACAAAAGCTTCGCCTTCCGCGATCTGCTCGCTGCGCGCGGCATCAAGCACAAGCGCACGCGGCCCTACACGCCGCGCACCAACGGCAAGGCAGAGCGCTTCATTCAGACCAGCCTTCGCGAATGGGCCTATGCGCAGCCGTTCCGCACCTCGCTCGACCGGGCGGCGGCGATGCTGCCCTGGATCACCGAGTATAACAGCATTCGGCCGCACTCGGCACTGGGCGGCAAGTCGCCTCTGGCCTGGCTCGCGACCCCGCGTGCGCAGATCGAGATGATGACCACAGTTACCGCCACATCCGATCCCGAGCCTCGCTTCGTTGCGGCGGCCGGGGTCAAGCCTCGCGACGCGACCGCCGAAGGCGGCTTGGGCTTGATGCCGATCACCGCAACGCAAGCAAAATCAGCGACCGGATGGGACAACCTCCTTGGCAACGACATCTAGAGCGCGATTTGGCACGTGTCTTCTGAGGCTCGGCCGGGACCGGGTTGAAGTCCCGCACCGGCTCCTGTCGGCAAGATATTGATAGGTAATGTCGGATTCCTTGGCTGGGGGACCTGGATTCGAACCAAGGATGCCCGGGTCAGAGCCGGGAGTTTTACCGCTAAACTATCCCCCAAGCAGGGCGGCCGCGCGCAATAACACGCCCGCCCGCCCCCCGCAACGCCTTCCGTGAACTTTAGCTGAGTCCGTTCATTTCCCGCCGCAAAGCCGCGGCCCGCGGGCTCTGCATCGTGCCGAACAGCACGTCGCGCGCCGTCACCTGCCGGCCATAGAACTCCGCATCCTGATTCGGTTCGGCGCGGATCACCGACCCGTCCACCGTCAGGCCGCCATACAGGCCGGTGGAGGACGACCACACCACGATATCCGGCGGCGACGCGCCGCCGATCGCCCCTTCAACGCCGGACCCAAGGGTCACGACGGAGATACCGGCCTGGGCGCCGATCTTGAAGTTGTCCCGCAACACGCCGTCGAGACCTTTCTGGGTCATGATCAGCATGATCATCTCCGACTGCTCCAGCCCGGCCTGCAGGCCGAACGACGCGGCACCAATGGCGTAGAAGCCCGGATCGCTCCAAGCCGCCGCGCTGATGCACCATCAGCACGCCGTTGCCGCCTTCGCCGCCGACAATGAAGCCGCCCTTGATCAGCTTGGGCACGATGAACACGGCCTTGGCCTGACGCATCAGTTGCGCGGCGTTGCCAAACGCCTTGTCGTGCCGCAGATCGTTCAAGCACCTTGCGCGCCCCATCGACGGTGACCTGCTGGCTCGTCTGGGCCGTGCGCCACCGGCGCCGCCAGCATGGCTGACGGCCAGCAGCGCGGCGCCGCCAAGAAACCTTGCTCGTGTAAACATCCTGTTTTCCTCTCTTGCCATGGCGAAACAATGCGCTAGCGATGGAGTGGATATTTCATTCCGCAGAGGCCGACGGTAGGGCCAGGTTGATGACGACTGCGTGATGACCGGCCAGCATCATGTCGACATGTCAGATCAAAGGAACCGTTTCGGTCACGTCCGGTCGAGCAGTCGCCTCGATATCGGCGGGCGACAAGCTCCAGGCCGCCAGCGCTTCCGCCAGCGGCACCGAACCCGGCGGTCGCGGCGGGGCCAGTTTCGTCGTGCCGAAACCGCGGCGCGGGCGCCGGCTGGCGATGGCCGCCGACCTCGATGAACGCGCCGCGCGCCTGGTTATGCGGATGTGCGTGCGCTTCCGCCATCGACAGCACCGGCGCGAAGCAGGCGTCCGTGCCCTCCAGGATGCGGCACCATTCGTCGCGCGTGCGGGTCCGAAACCGCTCGGTCAGCACTTCCTTCCATCGCGCCCAACCCGCTCTGTCGCGCTGCGCCGGCATCCCGGCCGGATCGATTTCCAGCCGCGCAGCAATTCGGCATGAAACTTCGCCTCGATCGGCGCGATGGAGATGAACTGCCCGTCGGCGCACTCATAGACTTCATAATAATAGGCGCCGGAATCGAGCTGGTTTTCGCCACGCGGCGCCGGTCAGCCGGCCGCCGGCCTGCATCGCGTAGATCGGCGTCATCAGCGACAGCGCGCCATCGACCATGGCGGCGTCGACCACCTGCCCGGCCCCGGTGGTCCGCGCCGAAATGATCGCCGCCAGCAGCCCGGTCACCAGATAGAGCGCGCCGCCGCCATAATCGCCGACCAGGTTCAGCGGCGGCGTCGGCTTCTGCCCGGCTCGCCCGATCGCATGCAGCGCGCCGGTCAGGGCGATGTAGTTCAGGTCATGGCCGGCGGCCTGCGCCAGCGGCCCCTCCTGGCCCCAGCCGGTCACCCGGCCGTAAGGCCAGCTTCGGATTGCGGCGCAGGCAGACCTCCGGGCCAAGGCCCAGGCGCTCCATCACGCCGGGACGGAAGCCCTCGATCAGCGCGTCGGCGCCATCGATCAGCTTCAGCGCCGCCTCGACCGCCTCCGGCTGCTTCAGATCGAGATGCAGCACCGCTCGGCTGCGGCGGGTGAATTCATGTTCCTCGTGCCATCGGGACGCCGAGGTCGGCGGCGGCAACGCGATCGATACGCAGCACCGTGGCGCCCATGTCGGCCAGCAGCATCGCCGCCATCGGCGCCGGCCCGATGCCGGTGAACTCGACGATCTTGACCCCCGCCAAAGGTCCCATGCAGCCGCTTCCTTCCCTAGCATACGTTTGCAGGCACGATTTGCGGTCGATGCTCTATCGAAAGCAGCCTTCTAACGCCGTCGCGCGGCACCGCGGCGCGACCGGCGGCGCACCGGAGGCCGTTGCCATGCCAGGCGGCGACCCCAATCCGGCAGCGCCGCGAAAGACCGGCTAGCCCCGTTGCACCAGCTCGATCTTGTAGCCGTCCGGGTCTTCGACAAAGGCGATGATGGTCGTGCCGAACTTCACCGGACCCGGTTCGCGCGTGACCTTCGCGCCAAACGCCCGCAGCTTCTCGGTGGTGGCGGCGACATCCGGCACACCGATGGCCAGATGGCCGAAGGCGCTGCCCATGGTCATATTTTTCGGTGCCGTAGTTGTAGGTCAGTTCGATGACGGTGTTGCTGTCTTCGTCGCCATAGCCGACGAAGGCCAGGGTGTATTTGCCGTCGGGCACGTCGCGGCGGCGGATTTCCTTCATGCCGAAGCCCTTGGTGTAGAAATCGACGCTGCGTTGCAGATCGCCGACGCGCAGCATGGTGTGCAAGAACTGGCTCATTGGAATGTCCCCCTTTCAGGATAAGGTCTCGGGATCGAGGCCCAGCAGAAACAGGCCCGCCGCATCCGCCGCGGCCAGGCAGGCCTCTCGCTCCGCCAGAATGGTTGCCTCGGCCTTCGAACGCAAGCCCCCTCAGCCCGGCCGCGGCCGCGTGGCGCACGGTGTCCGGGCCGATGGTCGGCAGATCGGCGCGTTTGTCCTGGCCCGGTTTCACCAGTTTCACCAGCACGCCGCCGATCCCGTCGCGCCGCAGCGCACCGGCCCGGAGCAGCATCGCGTCGGTGCCCTCGATCGCCTCGACCGCCAGCACCAGGCCCTGCTGCACGACGCAGCCCTGCCCGACATCGGCCGCCCCCAGCAACACGGGCGACTTGCGACGCCGCGGTTGATGTCGCCATCGCCTGGGCATCGGGCGCGGTCCTGGTCAGCACGCCGCTCGGCGCCACCGCCTCGCGCATGATTTCGTGCGCGCCGATGACGCGGAAACCCTTCCTCGGTCAGCACCCGGATGACCGCTGCGAGCAATCCGTCGTCGCCGGCGAAAGCCGCTCGGCCGACGCGGGCGAGCAGCTTGGCGCCCTCGGCGTCCGGCCGCAGATCAAGCAGCGAGGGCCGCCGCACCGGGCCGATCATCACCAGATCCTGGCAGCCGTGCTCCCGCAGCGCCGCGATGATGCGGCAGCCGCGCCAAGCCGCCGGATCTCGTGCGGCCAGGGTGCCAAACATGGCCGGGTCGGCAAATCCTTCCAGACCCAACGATGAAAACCGCCCTGCCCGCTGCCCTCGCCGCCGCCGCGACTTTGACCGGCAGCGACCCGCCGCCGGCGATGATACCCAGCCGTGCGTGGCATTTCTGCCTGATTTTTCATTGCGTATTCCGTTACGACCAACTCTTTTCTTGCCACCAGCGCCGGTTTTTTCGCATAGAGCGTAAGCTTCTATCTCACGCTCGGGTGAGACAGCCTACAGAGATTAAGCCGCCCATGATTGACGACGATTTGCCCGATGCGGCGCGACATGCGACAGCAGCGAATGTGCTGCAGTGCCTTACGATGCTGGCCGAGGAAGCGGTAAACCTCAATCTGCCCCGCACAATGCTCGCGCTTCGCAAGGCGATCCGCGCCTGCCAGGCGGAGCAGGCCCGGCCGATGCCGGCACCGCGTCCGCGGCGGCATTTAGTGTTGCATTAGCGGCGGTTTCGCAAGGAATTTTTCGCCTCTCTCGGTTTGCTGCGCGTGCGAAGGTTGCGTCGGGACGCATAGCGCCATAATTTTGTCCTGAACCACCGCTCCCGGCATGGCGATACCCGTCTGTCGGGCGGTGGCGTGCTACCGCACCTCAAATAAGGACATCGCGCATGAGCGCCCCAGCCAAACGGTCTGTCACGGTAACCCTGGACGGCACGAACAAGTCGACCAGCCTGCCGTTGCTGTCCGGCAGCGTCGGTCCGGACGTGTTCGATATCCGCAAACTGTATGGCGATCTGGGTGTATTCACCTACGACCCGGGTTATGGCGTCACGGCGTCCTGCGACAGCAAGATCACCTATATCGATGGCGATGAGGGCATCCTGCTGTATCGCGGCTATCCGATCGAGCAGCTGGCGGAGAAATCCAACTTCCTCGAAGTCTGCTATCTGCTGCTGAACGGCGAACTGCCGAACGAGGCCGAAGGCAAGGAGTTCGAGCTCGGGGTGATGCGGCACACGATGCTGCATGAGCAGCTTCGCACCTTCTACAACGGCTTCCGCCGCGACGCTCATCCGATGGCGGTGATGTGCGGCGTGGTTGGCGCGCTGTCGGCGTTCTATCACGACAGCCTGGACATCCACGACGTCGGAAAGCCGGCGGATCAGTGCGTTCCGGCTGATCGCCAAGGTGCCGACGATCGCCGCCTGGGCGCATAAATACGCGATCGGCCAGCCGTTCATCTATCCGCGCAACGACCTGATCTACGCGGAAAACTTCCTGCATATGTTCCACGCCGTGCCGGCCGAGGAATACAAGATCAATCCCGGTCCTGTCGAAGGCGATGGACCTGATCATGATCCTGCACGCGGATCATGAGCAGAATGCCTCGACCAGCACGGTTCGGCTGGCGGGTTCGACCGGCGCCAATCCGTTTGCCTGCATCGCCGCCGGCATCGCCAGCCTGTGGGGTCCCGCGCACGGCGGCGCCAACGAGGCGGTGCTGAAGATGCTGGCCGAAATCGGCCACGTCGAACAACATCAAGCAGTTCCTGGCCGACGTTAAGGACAAGGAGAACCACACCAAGCTGATGGGCTTCGGCCATCGGGTGTATAAGAACTACGACCCGCGCGCGAAGATCATCCAGAAGGCCTGCCACGACGTGTTGCAGGAACTGGGGATCAAGGGCGATCCGCTGCTGGATCTGGCGATGGAGCTGGAAAAGATCGCCCTGAACGATCCCTACTTCGTCGATCGTAAGCTGTATCCGAACGTCGATTTCTACTCGGGCATCATCCTGAAGGCGATGGGCTTCCCGACCAGCATGTTCACCGCCCTGTTCGCGGTGTCGCGCACCGTTGGCTGGGTCAGCCAGTGGAAAGAGATGATGGAGGACCCGCAGCAGCGGATCGGCCGCCCGCGGCAGATCTACACCGGTGCGCCACGGCGCGATTACGTACCGGCGGCTCAGCGCGGCTAGCACATCGCCGGCCTCGAACGTCGGGGTGACAAAGCCGTTCGCTTGACAAAGCGATGGCGCACGCGCAGTCCGGTCAGTCTGACGACGCGCCGGATAATCCCAATTGGCCTATTGCCGGCGGTCTGTGGACCGCCGGTTCAATTTCGCCTGCAGTGAAATTCATCAAACGCAATTTCACACAATGAAATTGGACGACTTCATGGAGCGGTTACAGACGATTGACCTATCTCGTTGTGACATCATGATCAGTTGCAATTACGATAATATGTTTTTGCGAGTTGCCGATATCATGAAATAGATAGAAACGGTTGCGTCAAAAGGCCACGAAAACCCCATTGACGAGATAATCCCGAGTCGAATCCGTCAAGACTTGGAACAGGATTTAGATAGATGGCATTACTCACAGTTTCGTGACAATAGCACTTCAGAACAAGAACGAGATTTGCTAATACACGCATAGGTTGCATTCACAAAAAGTTGCTCAGGAAGACACTTATGCGAGGAAAGGTTTCATTGGATCTTCTTGTCAAAAGTCGGCTCAAGAGGTGGGGTCAGCGCCCACCGGGCGTGAAACCGCGGCGCGGCAAGGAATCCTGGCTTCGCGGCCGGCCGTCTGAAGATGAAACGAGGATCAGCAGCCCGTTCCTGAAAATTCCAGGCAGCACCCGCCTGCGCACCCTCCCCGATGGGCTGTGGCTCAATTTCGGCGGCACATTCGCCGAACCTTTCGTGGATATCCTGGCGATCGAAGCCTGCAGCACGATTCAGAACCTGCTCGACAAACGCTCCCGCTTCGCGCCAAGCACGCATTCGATGATGTGCCTGTGTCCGATCGAATGGTTGCTGGCACCGATCACGCCGACCGATCCCACGCCACGCTGGCGGACAACCGGCGTGATCCCGCATGAGCCGTTCAACGATGTGGTGGTGCCGGTCCGCGAGATGCGGGTGCTGTACGGGCTCAAGAATGACCATTACAAAGGCTTCGCTCGCGCACCAGCTGCCGCATGCCCACGAGTTCTTCGTACCGATGGAAACGCTGACCGAAGAGAACAGCGAAGATAACCCGGCCTTGCGCGCATTGATCGCGCGAACTTCGGTGTCGGCGAATTTTTTCAGCCCCTGATTTGTCTGGCCCTGATTTATCTGGCCCTGATTTATCTGGCCCTGATTCATCTGGCCGCCTTGGCTCCGGTCGCGGCACCGCGACTTCTGCGTCGTTGCTCACTTCTCGAAATTTCAGCCGGCTGACCCGGCCGCACGATCGGCACCGCTCATATTTCAAAACGTCAGTGCAATGCTTCCACCTGTCGCGAAAACCGCCCATTCCAACCGGCGGTGCGATCCGCTGCACAGGTTAAAAGAGCAGGCCCTTCTTCAGCAGACCGTGGACTCCCTTTTCGCCGTTTACGGTCTGTGTGACGTGAAAATCAACGGCCAGCGAACAGAACTGGTAGGCTTCCTGACGCGACAGGTTGCTACGGCTTGTGATGAAGGCGATCATCTGCCGCAGCGCGGTCTTCATCGCGACATCCAGATCCTCGTGCATACCCATCGAGATATAATGGCTGGCAGACTCCGCGCGCGGATAAGCAAGCAGCGGATCGCGTGCGCCGCCGCCTTTGTGCAAGGTCAGGATGAACGTGCCGGTCAGGCAGATCTCCAACGCGTTGATGCAGACCTCTCCGTCACCTTGCACGCCATGGCCGTCTCCAGCCGAGAATAACGCACCCGACGCCCAGACCGGCAGGAACAGGGTCGAGCCCTCGCCAAGTTCCTTGTTGTCGAGATTGCCGCCGTGTTCCCGCGGTTGCACGGTCGAGATAGCCCCGTAATTGGGTGGTGGCGCCACACCCATGACACCAAAGAACGGAGACAGGTTCAGTTCTGTTCCCCACGGCAAGCGACACGTCCTGCGATCGCGGTCCACCGGAATATGGGACAGGAACTTTTCGGGAAAGTCTTCCGGAATTGTCCCCGCCAGCGGCCGGAAGCCGCAATAGCCCCAGTCGCAGCCGAGATCGATCTTGCTGATATGAACTTCCAGCATGTCGCCGGGTTCAGCGCCTTTGACCGCGACCGGACCGGTAATCAGATGACCAGGCGCTCGGGGAATATTCGCGGCGTGGATGGCGGCGAGCGCTGGAGGGATCTTCAGGCCCGCGGCGGCGGGAGGCATCACCTCCGGCCCGCCGGAAACGCACTCGAGCACGATTGTATCGCCGGACTCGATCGTGATCAGCGGTGGAAAACTGGCGTCGAACACGCCCCAGCGCACGGTTTCAGGGGTCGATGCGATACGATGGGTAGCCATTCGGATTCCCTTGCCGCCAGTGATGACCGACCGATGCCACCATATCGTGGGACTGGACACAACCGGTGGGATCGCAGGCGTTGGGCTCACCCAGGAACCGGGAGCGCTACAGCCCTTCGAGCGAACCATGTGCCACAGCCGGTCCGGCAGCTATCCGGTTGCTCATTCAGCGTCGTCGTCTGGGAAAAATCTTGTCCTGGGAAAGGCCTTGTCCCGGGAAAGACTTTTTCCTGGGAAAAGCTGGCCAACCACCATGCCGGGGCTGTCGGCATCGGGCGAGATTGACCTCAGAGCATCTTGTCGAAGTCACTTTTCAACTGATTTATCCGGCCCTTCGGTCCAGCCGCAGCCCTGGCGCAGGGAAGCCTGCCTTTAATTCCGCGTCGATCGCGGCGGCCAGATCCGGATTGGCACGCCGGATCTGGCTGGCGCGCAACGTGACGCCCAGATGCGACGAAGGCCGCATTTCCCAGGCCTCGAGGAACAGCAGGTCTGCTTCGATCTGAGAATTATTAATTCTACGTAATGCCTGCCGGACCGCCAATGTGAACGGCGGCTTTGGCATAGAATCGGTCGTGAACATCCGTCGTTTCCTACCTGAATTCCCGTCGCCTGGCCTAAATCTTCCAGATCTGGTCTGGAAGATCATAGGCACAGACGGGCGCTGCATCCAATTAGGATTACGCATTGCAATTCACCAGCGCATCTGCGTGACAAGCCGATGAATTAACTTCGCAAGATTATTAGTATCGATAGAGGTCGTGTTTGAACGGCCCCTGCTGGGCGATGCCGAGGTATTCGGCCTGCTTTGCTGACAGCTTCGTCAGCGTGGCCCCCACCTTTGCCAGATGCAGAGCAGCGACCTTTTCGTCGAGGTGCTTTGGCAGCGTGTAAACCGTACGTTCGTATTTTCCGGGAGGCGCTGTGAACAACTCGATCTGCGCCAGCACCTGGTTGGTGAAGCTCGCGCTCATGACGAAACTCGGGTGTCCGGTCGCATTGCCGAGATTGACCAGTCGCCCTTCAGACAGCACGATCAGGCGCTTGCCGTCCGGAAACACGACCTCATCCACCTGCGGTTTGACATTTTCCCATTTGTAATTCCGCAGGGATTCGATCTGAATTTCAGAATCGAAGTGACCAATGTTGCAGACGATCGCGCGGTGCTTCATGGCACGCATATGATCGAGCGTGATGACATCGACATTACCGGTCGCGGTCACAAAGATATCGCCGAGCGGCGCCGCGTCGTCCATTGTAACGACCTGATAACCTTCCATCGCCGCCTGCAACGCGCAGATCGGATCAACTTCGGTTACCATCACCCGGCAACCCGCGTTCCGCAGCGAGGCGGCGGAGCCTTTGCCCACGTCACCAAAGCCGTTCACCACAGCGACTTTACCCGCCATCATCACGTCGGTGCCGCGCCGAATTCCGTCCACCAGTGACTCGCGGCAACCATACAGGTTGTCGAACTTCGACTTGGTGACGCTGTCATTGACGTTGATCGCGGGCGTCAGCAGCGTGCCGGCTTTCGCCATGTCCCACAGCCGATGCACGCCGGTCGTGGTTTCCTCGGAAATACCACGCACGTCGGCCAGCATTTCGGGATATTTCTGGTGCATCAGCACGGTCAGATCGCCGCCGTCGTCCAGGATCATATTGGGCGTCCAGCCGCCCGGTCCGCGCACCGTCTGCTCGATGCACCACCAGAATTCGTCCTCGCTTAGCCCCTTCCAGGCAAACACCGGAATGCCCTGCGCGGCGATACCCGCGGCGGCATGATCCTGAGTCGAGAAGATGTTGCAGGACGACCAGCGAACCGTGGCGCCGAGGGCAATCAGCGTCTCGATCAGCACCGCGGTCTGGATCGTCATATGCAGGCAGCCGGCGATCCGCGCACCGGCGAGCGGTTTGGACGTGCCGAACTCCTCGCGGACCGCCATCAGGCCGGGCATTTCAGTCTCAGCCATGCTGATTTCTTTACGGCCCCATTCGGCGAGCGAAAGGTCCCTGACTTTAAAATCCTGCGTCACCGCGTTGGCCATATCGGAAGCTCCTGAGTGGTCGCGGCGATATATAAAGATATCTGCATGTTTGCAAGAAGAGTCCGAACTCGACCCTTAGACCGGGATGAACTTCACCCGCCGTCCATCCACGCCAAGCGCCATGGTTCCCTGCTTCAGCTTGATGGCATCGTTGCCGAACACTTCGCGCCGCCAGCCATGCAGGGCGGGGACATCCGGGGTTTCCTCCAATGCGAGCCGATCGATGTCGTCCGAGCTCGCCACCAGCCGCGGCGCTACGTTGTGTTGCTCCGATTTGGCTGCCAGCAGGACTTTGAGCAGCGAGACAAGCGCTGCGGAGGGACGAACGGTGTCACGTTGCTGGGCGGCTGCCGGCAAGTCGGCGTCCGGTACCCGGCGGGCAGCGGCCAGGATTTCTGCCAGCGCCAATCCGGATCGGCCTTCGGCAAAGCCCCGTGTCACACCACGGACACGCGCCAAAGCCTCGGCATTGGTCGGCGCCGTGGCGGCGATTTCCAACAGGGCTTCGTCCTTGATCAGGCGCTGACGTGGAATGTTCACACGTTGCGCCTCCCTCTCCCGCCAGGCGGCGACCTCCTTGAGAATGTCCAGCAGGCGCCGGTTGGTGGTGCGGGGCCGCAACCGCTCCCACGCAGTCTCAGGATCCGCCCGATAAGTGGCCGGGTTGTTGAGGATCGCCATCTCCTCCGCGACCCAGCTCAGGCGATTGTCCTGCGCCAGGCGGCTGTTGAGACGAACATAAACGTCACGCAGATAAGTCACGTCAGCCGCTGCATAGGTAATCTGGGCGGCGGACAACGGGCGCGCTGACCAGTCGCTGAAGCGATGCGCTTTGTCGATGCTGCCGCCGGTCAGGTTCGAGACAAGGACGTCGTAGCCAACCTGGTCACCGAACCCGGCGACCATCGCGGCGACCTGGGTGTCGAACATCGGCCGCGGCACGTCGCCGAACCGGAGCACGAAGATCTCGATATCCTGGCGGGCGGCGTGAAAGACCTTGGTCACCGCCTGGTTCGCGAACAGCGTGCCAAGAGATCCGAGATCCAGGCCCTCTGCCTCGGCGTCGATCACGGCGACTTCGGTCTCACCGGCGATCTGGATCAGGCATAATTCGGGCCAGTACGTGCGCTCGCGCATGAATTCGGTGTCGACGGTGATGAACGTTTCGTCGCGCATGCGCTGACAAAACGCATCAAGTGCGTCCGTGGTGGTAATAAGAGTAGGCGGCGGAAAGTCCGGTCGAGAAGGTCTGGCCATGCGGCACTTTACACGGGTGCATAGCAAAGGCCAAAGTGCCGTTGTAACAATCTCTCCGACGCGCGACAGCCGGGCAAGCGCCCGAGCGCAATTCGCATCGCTGTTGCAGTCGGCGATGATCCCGGTTAGAAGTGCCGTATGTCCAACGACGCGCTCCTCGCGAACCCGACTGCAGACGCCCTGGCGTCCGGTCCGGCGCGTGCGTTCGGCCTCCTCCTCCTTCGACTTAGCAGCCCCTGAGCGCCTCGCCGGGTTGTTGAACGCCGGCTCGCTCAGGGGAACCCCTGAGGCTAACGTCGTGTAAAATCCCCCGAGGAACTACCCCACATGAGCATCAACCATCCCAGCTTCGGCAAGCTGGACGACGACCGCATTATCATTTTCGACACCACCCTGCGCGATGGCGAGCAGTCGCCCGGCTTCTCCATGAACCTGCATGAGAAGATCCGGATGGCGGAAGCGCTCACGGAACTGGGCGTCGATGTGATGGAGGCCGGGTTCGCGATCGCCTCGCAGGGCGATTTCGAGAGCGTGAAGGCGATCGCCGAAAGCGTCGGCCAGCGTGACGATACGCCGGTGATCGCCAGCCTGGCGCGGGCCGGCCGGATGGACGTGCTGCGGGCGGCCGAGGCGCTGCAGGCCGCCAAACGCCGGCGCATCCACATCGTGATCGCAACCAGCGCGCTGCACATGAAATACAAGCTGCGGATGGAGCCTGACGAGGTGATCGCCGCCAGCGTCGATTCCGTCACCCTCGCGCGCCAGCATGCCGACGACGTGGAATGGTCGGCCGAGGATGCCACCCGCAGCGATATCGATTTCCTGTGCCGCTGCGTCGAGGCGGCAATCGGCGCCGGCGCCACCACGATCAACCTGCCCGACACTGTCGGCTATGCGCTGCCAGAGGACATGGAGCGCATGTTCAACGCGGTACGCAACCGTGTGCCCGGTATCGAAAAGGTCGTGTTGTCGACGCATAACCACAACGACCTTGGGCTGGCGGTGGCCAATACCCTGGCGGCGATCCGCTCCGGGGTGCGACAGGTTGAATCGACCATCAATGGCATCGGCGAGCGCGCCGGCAACGCATCGCTGGAAGAGGTCGTGATGGCGATCCGCACCCGCCAGGATGCGATCCCCCGGGTCAACCGGATAAACACACAGAACCTGCTGCGTGTTTCGAAACTGCTGGCGACCATCACCGGTTTTGACGTGCAGCCCAACAAGGCGATCGTCGGCCGGAACGCCTTCGCGCATGAGGCCGGCATCCACCAGGACGGGGTGCTGAAGCACGCTGGCACCTACGAGATCATGACCCCCGAGAGTGTCGGCTGGGCCAAGAACAGTCTGGTGCTTGGCAAGCACTCGGGCCGCGCCGCGTTCCGCGACAAACTGAAGACACTGGGATACGCGATCGGCGACAACAAGCTGAACGACGCGTTCCGCCGTTTCAAGGACCTCGCTGACCGCAAGAAGGTGGTGTTTGACGAAGACATCGTCGCCCTGGTCGACGACGAGGTGATGCGCGACCACGAGCGCATCCGCTTCGTCTCGCTGGATCTGCATGCCGGTTCAAAGACACCCGCCCGGGCTGAGCTGGAACTGGAAGTCGATGGCGAGATGAAGACCGCCGCCTCCACAGGCAATGGTCCGGTCGATGCGACGTTCAATGCCATCCAGGCGATCTACCCGCACACCGCGAACCTGGTGCTGTTCTCGGTCGGTGCGGTGACTGAAGGCACCGATGCCCAGGCAAAGACGACGGTGCGGCTCGAGGAGAACGGCAAGATGGTTGATGGCCAGGGCGCCGACGCTGATACGATCGTCGCCTCGGCCCGGGCCTATATCCACGCGCTGAATAAACTGATGGTAAAGCGTCTGCGCACCGAGCCTGCTGCACTGTCCGCCTGATAGGCTATCCGCGGGGCTCGTCGCAGCGTGTGGCGAACTCCGCGGTAAGTCAGGTCACTGAAACAGGGTGTTGGACAATCGGCGAGGCTGCCCTCATGCACGTCAGCGCCGAAGTGTCAGTTGTATCCCCAGAACCCGCTTTCACCGGTGATTGGTGCGCTGCTTGGCCCATAGTATGTGCCTGAAGTGGCTACTCCCGGAGCCGGCGACGAGTCTGGCGACGTCCCTGAGGGCAATACTGGAAGGGGCTGCGTGCCCGGACCGGTGATGCCATACGATCGAGGGTCACCCGAACAGGCAGCCAAACCAATCAGGAGACCCATAGCCAGAACAACGCGCATGCCATCACTCTGCGCCGAAGCCGCGGTGGCTGTCCACCGATGCGTTCTCAATCCGCGGTATCGAGCAGCGCCGTCGCGTCGATATTCGTACCGGTGGTGAACCATCCCGGTCGTTGGTCCGTATTGAGCGAGGAGGTCGCCAACCCAGGCGATCTCGGAAACCAAGGACAGCGCCGTGCGTCTTGCCCTGCCTGCACTATGTCTTGCCGTGACCTTGCTCTCCGGTTGCGACCAAAAGCCCCGGCCAGTTGAAGCCGTCGGTGCCGGTCCGGTGTTTGATCCGGTTGCGTTCTTCAACGGACACACACATTCCTGGGGCGTTATCGAAGGCCGGTCTGGTGCCCCGACAGAGCGGATCGTGACGGACAGCCAAGGGTCAATCACCGGCACGAACCAGCTTCGCATGGTGCAACACCTGACTTTCCAGGACGGCACGACGCAGCAGCGCGACTGGGCGTTGTGGCGGAGCGGCCCGAACCAATTCAACGCAACCGCCAATGACATGGTTGGCGTGGCCATCGGCGAAGCGGACGGACGGGTGTTTCATTGGCAATGGGTGCTGGCGCGGGCGCCCGCAAATCAGCTCATGGATGTGACCATGAACCAGTGGATGTACGGCTTGGACGACGGCTCCGTCCTGATCCGCACCACGGTCACCAAGCTCGGCATTATTCTGGCCGAGGTAACCGAACAATTCACCCATCCCGCAGACGATGGACGGATGGCAGCGATCGCCAACCGGTGATCATCGCGCTTGGCAATCAGCCGCGCATGAATTCGTTGAAGGCGGGGGTGGCGATCGTTGCATCGAGATAATCGAACGTTCCATGTTCCGCGACCTCCCGCGCCGCGGTCACCAGGCCGGTCATCGCGGCACGATACAACGACGTCGCAAGGCTGATCCGCTTCACCCCGGCCTGCGACAAAGCCGCTACCGAGAAGGACTTGCCCTTGATCCCCGCCATGAAATTGACCGGCCGGGATAGCGCGGAGCAGACGGCGCGGACCGCCTCCAGATCCGGCAAGCCGGGGGCCATAAGCACGTCGGCACCTGCGGCCTGGAACGCCACCAGCCGCCGGATGGTGTCATCGAGATCCGGGTTGCCGCGCAGATAGTTCTCGGCCCGCGCGGTCAGGGTAAAGGGAAACCCCACCGCTCTGGCGGCTTCGACCGCACCGGCAATACGATCCTCGGCCTGGGAGATATCGAACAGCGGGCGTGCCAGATCACCCGTCGCGTCTTCGATCGATGCACCGGCCAGGCCGATCCCGGCCGCAAGCCGGATGACCTCTGCGACTGCTTGCGGTGTATCGCCGAAACCTTTCTCCAGGTCGGCGGACACCGGCAAGTCCGTGGCATCGACGATGGCCTTGCAATGGGCCAGTGCCTCATCGCGCGTGATCATGCCATCTCGCCGCCCGAGCACGCCTGCACAGGCGCCGCTGGATGTCGCGAGCGCCTTGAAACCGAGCGCGGTGAGGATACGCGCGGATCCGGCGTCCCAGGCATTAGCGATGACGAAGCTATCGGCCGCCGCGTGCAGAGCCTGGAAGTGCTGGGCCTTGTCTTTGAGATCTACCATTATTCCGCTGCCTTACGTTCGTTCAGAACCTCGTTTGTATGTTCGCCCAGGCGAGGCGCCGCGCGTCGGACGGAGCCTGGTGTGGCGGACAGCTTGACCGTAACGCCCATCGTGCGAAACGGCCCGGTCACCGGATGGTTGGTTTCCACCACCATCTCGCGGGCCAGAATTTGCGGGTCAGTGAAGACCTCATCGTAGTGCAGCACTGGCCCGGCTGGAATGCCGAGCTTTTCCAGTGCGGCAAGCCAATGCGCCGATGGCTGGGTGGCGAATTTGCCGGCCAGCGCCGCGACAATGGCATCGTTGTGCGCGACCCGGTCCGCGTTGGTGGCGAAGCGTGGGTCATTCAGCAACTCCGGCGCGCCGAGCAGTTCGCAGAGCTGGACAAAAAACTTCTGCTGGGAGGCACCAACGGTAATGTGGCCGTCGGCGGTCTGGAAGCACTGGTACGGCGAACTGCCGCGATGCGCCTGACCAATGCGCTCCGGTCGCGTACCGGTCGCGAAGTAGTGGGCGGATTCATACACCGCCAGCGATGTCGCGGCTTCCAGCAACGAGGTCTCGACATGCTGACCTTCGCCCGGTGCGGTGGCGCGCCTCGACCGCAGCCAGAACGCCGAAGGCCAGGAACATGCCGGCGGTGACATCAGAGATCGCGATCGGCAGGCGATGCGGCGGACCGTCGGCGGGCCCATTGGTGCTCATGAGACCGGACATCGCCTGCGTGATCAGGTCGAATCCTCCGCGCGAACTGTAGGGGCCGGTTTGACCGAAGCCGGAGATCGAAGCCAGGATCAGCCGCTTGTTGCGCTGATGCAGGACCGGCCAGCCAAGGCCGAGGCGATCCAGCACGCCGGGGCGGTAGTTTTCCACCAGGATGTCGGCCCGATCGATCAGATGCAGGAGGGCTTCCTTATCGGCAGGCTGCTTCAAGTCCATGACAACTGACCGCTTGTTGCGGTTCCAGGTCATGAACGGCGCACTTTCGCCGTTGACGAACGGCGGCATGCTGCGCGCGGAGTCGCCTTTCGGGGGCTCGATCTTGATGACCTCGGCGCCGTGATCGGCCAGCAGCATGGCACAATACGGACCGGACAGATGGCTGGTCAGGTCGAGAACCAGCAGGTGATCGAGCGCGCCCGCCATAATGTTTCCTCCATCTTCGTCCGTCGATGATGCCACAAAACCGGAGTTGCGCCATCATGGGGTGGCTCGATGTGCAGGAGATCGGTTTTGGATCAGATGACCCGTGTGCTGGACCCGGCTAAATTCAGCCATCCATTCGTCACCGTGAAGGGTGAGCAGCGCGCCCAGGTGCCGTTACGCAGGTTGGAGACGCTGTGGTTCAACACCGGCACCCTGTGCAACCTGACATGCCGCAATTGCTATATTGAATCATCCCCAAGGAACGACAGGCTGGCCTATCTGACGGCTACCGACGTCGCGGCCTTTCTGGACGAAATCGGCCGTGACCAACTCCCCACCAAGCTGATCGGCTTCACCGGCGGAGAGCCGTTCATGAACCCCGACATCGTCACCATGCTGCACGACGTGCTTTCGCGCGGCCTTGATGCGCTGGTGCTGACCAATGCGATGAAGCCCTTGCGCAAGCTGCGGCCCCAGATGCTGGAGCTGCGGCAAAGATACGGCGATCGGCTGACAATTCGTGTCTCGCTCGACCACCACGACCCCGCGATCCATGAGCAGGAGCGCGGCCACCGCAGCTGGGGGCCGGCCCTCGATGGCCTGGTCTGGCTCGCCAGGAATGGGTTCAAGCTGGATGTGGCGGGGCGGCGGTTCACCGGAGAAACCGAACAATCCCTGCGCGACGGATTTGCCGCCTTGTTTGCGCAACATGCCGTCCCGGTGGACGCTTATGATCCGGTGCGGCTGATGCTGTTCCCAGAAATGGAAACTGGGCGCGACGTGCCCGAAATCACCACCGCCTGCTGGGGCATTCTACATAAATCGCCGGACGATGTGATGTGTTCCGGATCGCGGATGGTGGTCAGGCGCAAAAACGCAGCGGCGCCTGTCGTGCTGGCCTGCACTCTGCTTGCCTATGATCCGCGCTTCGAGATGGGCGCGACCTTGGCGAAGGCGTCGCGACCGGTATCGCTCAACCACCCATTCTGCGCCTCGTTCTGTGTGCTGGGCGGGGCGGCTTGCAGCCGCTGAGCGAGTTGGTCGCTGAAGCGCTCCGCCCCTTCAATATTGAGGTGGCAGAACCGATCGCCAAAGAAGCGATCAGGCCAGTGCGGCATGATATCGCTGGCGACATGGAACCCGGGATAGCGACGTTCGTAGGATTTCAGGTAGCCGAGGAACGCGTCGCGGACCTCTGGGTGGACTTGGCTCCAGGTTGCATCATTCAGCGGCATGGCGACGAAATTTGCCTCGATGCCCCGCTCGTTCAGCAACGCCAGCAACCTGTTGAAGTAATGATCCAGGATTGGCAGCACCCGGAAGGCGCTTAGATGACCTTCGCTGGCGACGACCTCTGATCCATGATCCGTTCCAAAGAAATACTGGCCGCGGGCGGCCAAGGTCTCCTGCAATACCTGCTGGTTGCGGGACCAGCGCAGGGCACCGCCGCCGTGGCCAAGGCTGGCGAAATACAGGGTGGGAAAACGCACCTCGTAAAGCCAGTCGCGGATCAGGAGCGGCAACTCGTCGACCGGGTTCCTCGCGTAGACCGACATGTCGCCCGACCGCCGTGACGCCTCGCGGAGAACAGCAAGATCAATGGCTGAGAAATGCCCGTAGCGGACGCTCCGCTCCCAAAACAGGTCCGGCGAGACGAAATGGGTTGGACCGATCGATATGATCACGCGCACAGGGGGGTTGGGGCAGGCGAGGGCGCGGACCATCGCCGTGTAGGCTTCGATCGCCTCGCCGCCCCCGACCGCCAGATTGGTCGCGGTGAACGGCAGGCGTCGCGGCAAGATGTCGGCGGCCGCTCGGGAGTCACCCAGGATAACGGTATCGCCAAGGTGACACTGGTCAAGCAGCACCTGCTTGGCCCGCCAGGACGGGTATTCGGCATCCATGAAGGCCATGGGCATCGTCGCGACCCATAACCAAACGGCCGAAAAGGTGACAAACCCGGTCAGGATGAGCAACCGAAGATAGCGCATCAGAACCGGAAATAGACAAACTCGGCGCTGCCGCCGGTTGCGAGCAGGCCGATCGTGGCCGCGCAGCCCATGACGACCGCCCATTCCGGTGTGGCCCGCCACCGAACCGGCCTGGTCTCGTCGCCGTGCATCCACTGGCGGGTCGTGGGAGCGCCCCACACGATGGCGTAAAGCCCGACGATCCAAATCACGTCCAGGACAACATGAATGTCCGGCGGATGGTTGAGCGCGGAACCGTGCAGACCGATCATGCCACCGAGCATGGCGACCGCCGTCGCCAGATCGGGTGCGCGAAAGAACACCGAGGCGGTCAGAACGCTCAGGTAGGTCAGTGCCACGCTGGCGATCTTTGGGATCGATGGAGCGCGGTACAGCCGCCAGAGGTGGTTGACCAGGAGAAACACCACGTGCAGCGCCCCAAACGCCAGGAAGGTCAGAGCCGTGCCGTGCCACAGCGAGACCAACGCCATGGTCGCCGCGACTGGCATTCCGATCATCATCACAAAGCCAGACACGGTTCGCTGCGCCGCCTGACCAATGGGGCGGCCGGTACGGCTGCGCCAGCGCATGACCGCCAATGTGAGCGGCGCATGGACGTTCGCCATGAGGAACCGCGTCAGCGACATATGCCAGCATTGCCAGTAGGTGATGATCGACATCGCCCGATACGGCCGGTCGAAATTGTCGGGGAAGCGGAGGCCGAACATCCATGCCAGGCCAATCGCCATGTCGGAGTAGCCGGAGAAGTCGAAATAGAGTTGCAGCGAATAAGCGGTCGCGACCTGCCACGCCGGAAACAGCGACAGGTGCGCGGGGTCGGCGAAGCCATTGGTCACCAGGTCTGCGAAATGGTTCGCCAGCAACGTCTTCTTGAGCAGCCCGATCAGAAAAAAGCCGAAGCCGACGGCAAGATTGTCGGCTGTCAGCCGCCATCCACTGGTCCGGGCGAATTGCGGCAGCGTTTCATGAGGATTGAGGATCGGCCCGGCGAGCAAGGCCGGGAAGAAAGCCGCGAACAAGGCATAGTCCCTCGCCCGAGGCGGCTGCACATCCCCTGATGCGTGGTACAAGAGGCAACCAATCTGGCTGAACGTGTAGAAACTCAGCCCGAGCGGCGGCAGCGGATCCGCGGCGACGTACTTGAACCAGCACAGAACCAGTAGATTTAGCGCCACGCCAAGGCTGGCCCAGCGCCCGGCATGGGCTGAACCATGCATTTGTCGCAGCAGCAGGAAGTTGACGCTGACCGACAAAAGCAAAAGGGGAACGAAGGCGCGGGCCCCAACCGCATAGAACAACAGCGAGACGACGATCAGCCAGGTTTTCGCCCAGGGTTCGCCCCACTTCCCGGCGAGCGCATAGCCGACCAACACAAGCGGCAGAAAACCAAGCAGAAACGGCAGGCCGCTGAAAATCACCGCGATCAGGCCGCGGCGAGCGCCTGTTTGACCGCCACCATGCGCACCAGATCGTCCACCGTGACCAGGCGATCGATGTCATAGACCTCGAACTGGACACTGAACATGCATTCGACCTCCACCACGACAGCGATGAGGTCCATGAAATCCCAATCAGTCAGCTCTTCGAAATGGGTGGTCGCCATGATGTCAAGGCTGGCGTCGCACAGGACGGTCCGGATAATCGCCGCGATGTCGGCCAAAGGGTTAGCCACGACCTACTTCCTCCGCCAGCATGCGTGCGGCGCGAAGCAGCCTTAGCTGAGAAACCTTAAAGAAGGGTTAACATGCCGGTAATTAGGCGTGGCCGGCGTTCACCGACAACAGCAACGGATCGATATGCAGCTTGGCAAAGGCGCGCCGCCATTTGGTGTCGTGCTCGCCATCGAACAGCAAAGTCTCGTCGGCAGGAACCGACAACCAGGAGTTCTGCTGGAATTCCTGGTCAAGCTGCCCGGGGCCCCAACCAGCATAGCCTAGGGCCAGAACGCATTCCCGTGGACCACCGCCCTCGGCAATGACCTTCAGCACATCCAGACTGGCGGTCAGTGCCATGGTGTTATCGACCTTGAGGCTGCCCTCCCCGGTCCAGTCGCTGGTGTGCAGGACGAACCCGCGCGCGTTTTCGACCGGGCCGCCAGCACAAAGCTTGACCTCCCGCACGGGCGGCAGCGGTTCGACACTCAATTGTTTCAGCAGATCGTCGAAGGTCGGCTTGACGATCGGCCGGTTCAGCACGAGCCCCATCGCCCCCTCCGGCGTATGAGCGCAGATGTAGATCACGCTCTGCTGGAAGCGGGGATCGGCCATCGCCGGCATTGCGATCAGCAACTGGCCGGTCAGGAAGCCGTCCGGCGACGGCGTATCGGTCAGTGGGCCGCCAGCCAGCGGGGCACCGGGCAGCGGGGCGTCAGGGTTGGGGCGGGATGTGGCCATTGCAGAAATTTGGGCTTAACCGCGCCCGGGTGCAAGCATCTCCTGTACGCCTCCTGCGAGTTTGTCCAATGTCGCGGGCGTTGCTAGCCTGTTGCACGAAACGTCAGGGGAACTGGATCATGCCCAACGCGGCGGAATCACCACTCGCCACCTATCTCGCGCATCTGAAACGGGGCGAGCTGGGCTATCAGTTCAGCCCCTCCGCCCAGCAGGCGTGTTCTATCCGCGGGTGATCGCACCAAAAACGGGGGCGGCCGACCTCGAGTGGCGGGTGAGCAAGGGCTTGGGCACGGTGCATGCAACCACCGTGGTGCACCCGCAGCAGGGCGGTCCGTACAATGTCTGCCTTGTGGATGTGGACGAAGGGTTTCGCATGATGAGCCGGATTGAGGGCATCGAGCCGACCCTGGTGAAGATCGGCATGAGGGTGAAGTTCCGCGTCCACACGCCTGAGGGCGATGAAGATCCATACCCCGTTTTCACTCCGGCGGAGGGCTCATGATGGCCCATGTCACGCGCGGCAGCGTCGCCATCGTCGGTGCCGCCGAGTCCGATCTGGGTGCTGTCGCGGCTCTTATGAGCCCGATCGATCTGATGGCGCAGGGGATCGATCGCGCACTGCGTGACGCCGGCCTGACCCTGGCGGACGTGGACGGTTTGTTCTGCGCCACCACCCAGGCCCGTACCTCGGCGATGTCACTGGTTGAGTACCTCGGGTTGCCCAACGCCTACACCGACAGCACGATCGTCGGCGGATCGTCGTTCGAGGTCCATGTCGCGCATGCACACGCCGCCCTGGAGGCGGGTTTGTGCTCCGTGGCCGTCGTCGCTTACGGCAGCACGCAGCGAACCGTCGGCCGCCGAGCGGCCAGCGCACGCGAATTCAACCCGTACGAAACGCCGTACAAGCCGTTTCTGCCCGCAACTGCCTACGCGATGGCGGCGAACCGGCACATGCATGAGTACGGCACAACCCGCGAGCAGATGGCTGCCGTCGCGGTGGCGGCGCGGGAGTGGGCGTTGCTGAACCCCGTCGCCTGGGAGAAGAAGCCGCTCACAATTGCCGACGTTCTGAACGCTCGGCCGATCAGCGATCCCTTCACCGTGCGGGATATCTGCCTGGTCACCGACGGCGGCGGGGCCATCGTGCTGGTGCGGTCCGACCGCGCGACAGGCAATGAAGCAAAAGCCCGTCTATGTGCTGGGCAGCGGGCAGTCGATCACGCATGCCTCGATCACCTCGATGCCCAACCTGACGCATACCGGCGCGATCGAATCCGGTGCTCAGGCGTACCGTGCCGCCGGGGTGAAGGCCGCGGATATCAATGTGGTGGCGCTGTATGATGCGTTCACCATCAACACGATCCTGTTCCTGGAGGATCTGGGATTTTGCGCCAAGGGTGAAGGCGGGCCGTTCGTGGAGGGCGGCAGGATCGCGCCGAAGGGCTCGCTGGCGGTCAACACCAATGGCGGCGGCCTGTCCTACTGCCACCCGGGCATGTACGGGTTGTTCCTGCTGATCGAGGCTGTTCGGCAGTTGCGGGGCGAATGCGGTCAGCGGCAGGTGGCGGGTGCGGACGTCGCGTTGGTGCACGGCAATGGCGGGGTGCTGTCGGCACAGGCGACGACGATCCTGGGTGGACCGGCGACGCTATAGCCGGCGCAGGGTGTCTGGGCCTGATCCGTCAGGACCCGGCGTCCCCGATTGTCACCGCGGCCAATTCGATGCAGCGCTCGAATACCGACAGATCATGCCAGCGGTCCTGATCCTCCGTGATCAAGGTGCCGCCGGAGTCCAGAGATTCCGCCTTCGATCATCAGGTTGTCGAACAAGCCAAACTGCTCGACCGCAGGCCATCGACGTCCCGCCAGGAACCATCCGGCTCCTGCCGCCCGCCGTCCATCGACGACAAGGTGCGGTCAAGGAAGGGTGCCGCCACGGTGGCATAGCCGAATACCTTCAGGCCGAGCCCGCGTGCGAACCCTACCTCGTAGACAGTGCCGACATCTGCACTCGGGCCACGGAATGGCGTCAGGTTGGCGATGACGGCCTGGCAACTTCGGATATGAGCCTCATTGCGAAGCGCGATCTGGCGCCATTGGGGAAGGCTCGCCCACTCAACCGGCTCAGCCGGCAGATCGTCGAGCGGCGACACCCCGATCGAGTTGGAAGCCGGCGCAGATCGCCTTTTTCCGCTCCAGCCAATTCGTCGCGTCCGGCAGGAACACGTCCGGGCCGGCGAGATACACTCGGGTCATGCTTGATCGCTGCGCAACTGGAAACATGCGCAACCATAACCGATCTGCCAATTCGCGCAGCCATCAGACTTCCAGGGCAGCGACACCAGGCAGCGTTTTGCCCTCCAGCCATTCCAGAAAAGCACCACCGGCAGAGGAAACGTAGCTCATTTGCTCGATGACCCCGGCGTGACGAAGCGCGGAGACGGTGTCACCACCGCCGGCAACACTGCGCAGACCGGCTTTCTGTGTGGCCTCGGCGACGGCATGGGCCAGAGCGACCGTCGCGGCATCGAACGGCGGTGTCTCGAATGCGCCGAGCGGCCCGTTCCAGACGAGGGTCTTCAGAGAGGCAAGTTGGCTGATCAGCGTGGCGACCGAGGCAGGACCAATGTCCAGGATCATCGTGTCGGCCGGGACGGCGTCGACGGACACCGTCTGGGTCGGCGGGTTCGGCTTGAACTCCGCGGCGACGACGGCGTCGGTCGGCAGGATAACCTTGCAGCCCGCGGCCTGAGCCTTCGCCAGGATATCGCGCGCGGTCGCGTGCATCTCGGCTTCCTCCAGCGACTTGCCGACCCCTTGCCCTGCGCGGCCAGGAAGGTGTTGGCCATGGCGCCCCCGATCACCAGGACATCGACCTTGCCGACCAGGTTGCCAAGCAATTCCAGCTTGGTCGACACCTTGGCGCCGCCAACGATTGCCGCCACCGGACGCACCGGGTTGCCCAGTGCCGCGTCAAGCGCCTCCAGTTCCGCCTGCATCAGGCGGCCGGCGTAGGACGGGAGCAGATGCGCCACCCCTTCGGTGCTGGCGTGCGCGCGATGCGCGCAGGAAAAGGCGTCATTGACAAAAATGTCGGCCAAGCTCGGCCAGGGCGGCGGCAAATTTGGGATCGTTCTTTTCCTCGCCGGCATGGAAGCGGGTGTTTTCCAGGACCAGCACGCCGCCGGGGGTCAGCAGATCGACCGCCTGTTCGGCCGCCGGGCCGGTGCAGTCCTCGACAAAGCGGACCTGCCGACCGAGGACCTCGGCCAGCGCGGCGGCCATCGGGGCGAGTGACATCTCGAGCACCCGCTTGCCCTTGGGCCGATCGAAATGGCTGCAGACGATGACCTTCGCGCCTTTTTCCGACAGTTCCCGGATCGTGGGTGACACACGCTCGATGCGGGTCAGGTCGGAGATTTTGCCGTCCCGCACCGGGACATTGAGATCGGCGCGCAGCAGGACGCGTTTACCAGCGACGTCGACGTTATCGAGGGTACGAAAGGGCATCTGAGAGGCTCCGGATGGGCACTCTATGGGGCTTGGCGCCCCCCATAGAGAAATAGCAAACTTAAAGGCTACCGAACAGCGCCGCGGTGTCGGACATCCGGTTGGAGAAGCCCCATTCGTTGTCGTACCAACCCATGACCCGCGCCAGCGCGCCATCAACCACCGAGGTCTGGGTGGCGTCGAAGGTGCACGAAGCCGGGTTATGATTGAAGTCGATGCTGACCAACGGCGCCTTGTTGTAATCCAGGATCCCGGCCAGATCGCCCTTCGATGCATCCTGCATCGCCGCGTTGATCTCTTCCTTGGTGGCCGGCTTGGACAGATTAACGTCGAGCGACACCAGCGACACGTTCGGGTGTCGGGATGCGGATCGCGGTGCCATCCAGCTTGCCCTTCAGCTCGGGCAGCACCAGGCCAACCGCGCGGGCCGCGCCGGTCGAGGTCGGGATCGCCGAAACCGCCGCCGCGCGGGCGCGATGCAGATCCTTGTGCAGGGTATCGACGGTGTTCTGGTCACCGGTGTAGGCGTGGATCGTCACCATGTATCCGCGCAGGATGCCGAAACGCTCGTGCAGCACCTTGGCCATCGGCGCCAGGCAGTTGGTCGTGCAGGACGCGTTGGAGATCACCGTCATGTCCTTGGTGATCGTCTTGTGGTTGACGCCGTAGACGATCGTCGCGTCGACCTCATCACCCGGTGCGGAGATCAGCACCTTGCGCGCTCCGGCGGTCAGCAGCGCCGATGCTTTGGCCTTGCTGGTAAAGATGCCGGTGCATTCCAGCGCCACATCGACACCCTGATATGGCACCTTGGTCGGGTCGCGCTCGGCGGAAACCTTCAGCGGGCCATACACCTTGCCATTATGGCGGATGGTGATGGTGTCGCCCGAAACCTCGATCTGGCCGGGAAAGCGACCATGCACGCTGTCGTAGGCGAACAGGTGGGCGTTCGCCTCGACGCTGCCCAGGTCGTTGATGGCGACCGGGACGACGTCATCCCGGCCGCTTTCGACGATAGCGCGCAGCACGAGGCGCCCGATGCGCCCAAATCCGTTGATCGCGACCTTGACCGCCATGACTGATTTCCTTTCCGCTACTTGCCGGTATTTCTACCCACAGCTTATCGTCACGTCATTGAGATAAATCAACGGTGACGGTTCGCACAAATCGTAAGATTGACACGCGTTTTACCCATAACGGCGCTTTACCCAAGCCGGCGTGTTATCCAAGACGGCGATTGACCGCTGCCACCACGGCCTCCGGCGTTATGCCGAAATGCGCGTACAAGTCCTCGTATCTGGCCGAAGCCCCGAAGCCCGTCATGCCGATAAACACGCCGTCCGGCCCCAGCCACCGTTCCCAGCCGAAATCACCGGCAGCCTCGATACCCACGCGCAGCGCGCCGCCCAGAACCTGAGCGCGATAGGCTTCGTCTTGCTGCGCAAACAACTCCCAGCAAGGCAAGGAAACCACGGCGGCGGCGATATTGGCGCCCGCGAGCTTTTCCCTGGCAGTCATTGCAAGCGCAACCTCCGATCCCGTTGCGATGATGGTCGCACGGCGAGGACCTTCCGCTTCCGCAAGCACATAGCCGCCCCGGGCCGAACGGTTTTCGACGGCGTCGGTCCGCAACGCGGGCAATGCCTGCCGCGACAGCACCAACAGGCTCGGTCCATCCGGCCGACGCACCGCCAGTTCCCAGCACTCGGCCGTCTCCATCGCGTCGGCTGGGCGAAACACGTGCAGGTTCGGCATCGCCCGCAAGCTGGCGAGGTGTTCGACAGGCTGATGTGTCGGGCCATCCTCGCCCAATCCAATGGAATCATGGGTCAGAACGTAGATCACCCGCTGGCGCATCATGGCGCTCATGCGCAACGCCGGCCGCAGGTAATCGCTGAAAACGAAGAACGTGCCGATATAGGGAATGATGCCGCCATGCAGCGCCATGCCATTGGCCGCGGCGGCCATGCCATGCTCCCGCACACCATAATGAAGATACCGGCCACCGTAGTTGCCGGTCGCGATCGAGGCCATACCCCTGACCAATGTCAGGTTGGACCCCGTCAGATCGGCCGATCCGCCAATCAGTTCCGGTATCGCGGGCACCAGGGTTTCGAGGCATTTCTGACTGGATGCCCGGGTCGCCAGCATCGGCCTTTCGTCGGCAATCACCTGCTTCAGTTCGGCGACCGCTTCGTGCCAGTTGTCGGGCAGGCGTCCGGCGATGACCCGATCGAATTCACTGCGCTGATTATGCCGAGCGAGTCGCTTGAGCCAGGACCGGCGCGCCGCAGCGCCTCGACTGCCCGCGGCATGCCAGCGTTCCTTCAGATCGTCGGGGATGACGAAGGGCGGTTCGTGCCAACCCAGCAGCGCCTTGGCCCCGGCCGCCTCATCGGGGCCCAACGCCGACCCGTGGACCGCGTTGGTTCCTGCCTTGGTCGGAGCGCCCAGGCCGATAATGGTCCGGCACGCGATCAGCGTCGGCTTCTTCGACCGCACCGCAAACGACAGCGCGGCGTTGATCTGGTTCGGATCATGGCCATCAACCCGCTTCACCGCCCAGCCATACGCCGCGAAACGTCTGAGAACGTCGTCGGAGTAGGCGAGCGATGTGTCTCCATCGATCGACACATGATTGTCGTCGTACAGAACGGTGAGCTTCGACAGGCCCAAATGACCAGCCAGTGCCGCCGCTTCGTGGCTGATGCCTTCCATCAGGTCACCGTCGGAGGCGATGACCCAGGTGCGATGATCGACCAGCGACTTGCCGAAGCGTGCCGCCATGTTGCGCTCCGCGATCGCCATCCCGACGGCTGTTGCCAGCCCCTGACCAAGCGGCCCGGTGGTGGTCTCAATCGCCCGATGCTCGCCGTATTCCGGGTGGCCGGCCGCAGGCGAATGCAATTGCCGGAAGGTCCGGATGTCATCGATCGACATGCCGTCGTAGCCCGTCAGATACAGCAGCCCGTACAGCAACAAAGATCCGTGCCCCGCCGACAGGACGAACCGATCCCGGTCGGGCCAGCGTGGATCGGCTGCATCGAACTTGTGGAAGCGGGTCCAGAGTGCGGTCGCGACATCGGCCATCCCCATCGGCAGCCCGGGATGGCCAGACTTCGCCTGCTCGGTCGCGTCGATCGCCAGGATGCGAATCGCATCAGCCATGCGACGCGCCGGTGTCATGGACCGCGCCAGGATTTCCGCCTGACGGGCGAGAGCGGGATTATCGGACGACAACTCGACTACAGAGGTCATACAATCTCCTCAGGACGGCGCTAATAAAGTGCAGGGGGAATCGCGACAACCCCGCGCCGACGTAAGCCACCGCTAAGTGGCATGTCGTCAGGGTCTGAAATTTTTTGAGGTCCGCAGGTGCGTTGCGGGATCGGGGCGGGCGACGACTATGAGCGGAAAGTGCCGGTGACGGCCCCGTTCTTGTGAGGTCTTCGGGACAGTTTTCGCAACTTTGGAGGCCGGCACCTATCTCGGACACAACCGGCCTCGACGATCTGGCTGCGGCAGCATCACCCTCGTTTTCCGTTGCCCAAAGGGGGGTGAATCCGGCCCGTACAGGGGGCTTAGGCAATGCCGAACGACAACCGCTTTGGGTCGCTGCCGATTTTCTATCCACATGGTGCCATCCCGGCAAAGTATGGAGGTACGAAGGGCGCGGCGGCTCATGCGCGTCGGGTTGGGCTGCCTCCAAGGGTGTCGTGATAACGGTCTCGCGGCCGCCGATGGGGATATTTGGGCATGGTCTTTGCCACAGATGTGGCTGGGTCAGGCCGTCCTTGCGGGATTTTCGCGACTGTTCGCGGCAAATTCCCGAGCGGCCAAATGCGATCCGGTCATCGCTTTGCGCAGGATGTCATGAACACGGTCAGCATCAGGTTGTTCGGACGTTTGGCTCTGGCATTGTGTGATCAGCCACGTCTCAAAAGCCGCGGTGTGAGAATCCATCCCATCTTCTGAGACGTCGTTCGACCGGAGGCGGTCCGCGCCCTCGGCTGGCGGCGCTTCGGGCAATGCTGCCTGGTGCGATCCGGCGTTTGTATTTAATACCTCGGTCATCGACCGTTCGGTGACGTGCTGAGCCCAGGCGTCCTGGTCTGCCGCGCCCTCGATCGCCTCCCGCTTTTGGCGCAACGCCTGCATCCGCATCAGGCGTGCGTGCACCGACAGTGATGTCCGCACCATCGAGCCATACTGCGCGTTCAGGCGCATGACCAGACCGATGTCGTTGGCGTGCTGACGGAGCAGGCGCAAGATGTCCTCGGCCTGGGCGCGGGCGGCGATGCACTGGGCGGCGAGGTCAGCCTCATTCGCGTTGACCGGCAGCAGTGCGGCCACCTTGGCGATGGCGGCGTGGTTTCGGGTGCACAGCGCTTCGGGGGTGTCATCGAGCGGCGGCGGCAACAGGTCGGTGAGGGTGTAGACGAGCTGGTAGTACAGGTGGGGGGAGAGATCGATTGGCGGATGCGGGGTGGAGGAGGTTTCCATTCCTGGAGATTAGATCAATATAGGAAATAAGTCAATATTTGTTGTTGTTCCGGTCCGGGTCATCGGGAGAACTTGGAGGCGCCTGGTTTCCCGTTTGGTGTCGCGGGCGAAGGGGGCTGTTTGGGCTTAAGCGGTTCAGGTCGATGCGGTGTCCGCATCGTCATGGCCTTGCCCGGGCCTGGCGGGGGCTATGACGTAACAATGGCGCGTTGGTTGGCTGACTTATTGTTGGGCGTCGCGTTAGGTCGGTTCTGGTGCAACTGCCAAAGTCGACGATCCCGCTGTCACTCTCTGCCCGCCAACTTGCCTAGCGCAGCCGCGATGCCGAAATCTCCCGGCAGCGCTCCGCGCGGAAACAGCCGCGTCACGTGTCCCATCTTACGCCCTGCCAGTGCCTGGGCCTTACCATACAGATGCGGAATGAGACCCGGCTCAGACAGCGCCGCCGGCCACAAAGCCATGCCCTCCGGCCCGATAAGATTCTTCATCACGGCATCGGAATGCCGCGTTGCCGCCGGCAGGGGCAAACCGGCGATCGCTCGTATGTGCAACTCGAACTGGCTCGCCGGGCAGGCATCGATCGTCCAGTGCCCGGAGTTATGCGGCCGTGGCGCTATCTCGTTCACGAGAACCGTGCCGGCACGATCGACGAACATCTCCACCGCGAGCAGGCCGATCAGATTCAGCGCCACGGCGATGCGGCGCGCGATGGTCTGGGCCGCCTGATGCACCGCTTCGGTAATTCGAGCCGGCGCAAGGGTCACATCAAGGATGTGCTCACGATGGCGGTTTTCGACGGTATCGAAGGACGACAGGCTGCCATCCGCACCCCGCGCCACAATCACGCTAATCTCCTGTCCGAAGTCGACAAAACTCTCCAGCACCAAGGGCTTCGGGATTCAACCGCTCGAACGCCGGATCCAGATCCTCCGGCACGCGCAACATCGCCTGACCCTTGCCGTCATAACCCAGCCGCGTGGTCTTCAGAACCGCCGGCAGCCCAAGCCGGTGCACCGCTTCGGTCAGGTCCTTACGGCAGGTAACCGGGACCCAGGGTGCGGTCGCGACGCCCGCGCCATTCAGGAACGTCTTCTCGTCGATCCGATCCTGGCTGATCCGCAAGACCGACGGTGCCGGACGAACCGGGCGGATGGATGCGAGCAGATCCAGCCCTTCGGCGCTGACGTTCTCGAATTCAAAACTGATCACGTCCACCGCACCGGCAAACGCCCGCAGCGATACCGGGTCACTGTAATCGCTGATGGTCACGGCATGCGACACCTGCGCTGCCGGGCTATCTGTCTCACGCGTCAGAATATGGCAGCGATATCCCAGCCGAGCTGCGGCGAGGGCGGACATCCGCCCAAGCTGACCGCCGCCGACCAGCCCGATGGTGGCATTGGGTGGCAGCGGGAATTCCGTCATGACGGGTCAGCGGACACCTGTTCGAGGCGCATCCGCCACCGCCAGCGGTTTGCTCGGTTCGCAGCGCGTCCAGCCGGCCCGCCAATCGCCACGTCCTGGGTGGCCAGTATCGCCGCCGCCAGCAGCGCCGCGTTGACCGCCCCCGCGCGGCCGATTGCCAGCGTGCCCGACCGGAATGCCCGCGGGCATCTGGACGATGGACAGCAGGCTATCCATGCCTTTCAGCGCATGCGATTTCGATCGGCACGCCCAACACCGGCAGCGATGTCCAGGCGGCGCACATGCCAGGCAAATGCGCCGCGCCCCCTGCTCCGGCGATGATCACCTTCAAGCCACGATCCCGGGCGGTAACAGCGTATTCGCGCAATCGGTCGGGCGTCCGGTGGGCTGAAACAATTTGCACCTCATGCGGAACGCCCAGGCGCTCCAGCATGTCGGCGGCATGGGTCAGCGTCGGCCAATCCGACTGGCTGCCCATAATGATCCCGACCAGCGGCACCTGTTTCCATGGGCCTCGGCATCTCAGGCAATGCTGTCGGGGATCAGCCGGCTTTCCAGCCAGGCGATTTCATCCCGCAGCATCAGCTTGCGCTTTTTCAGGCGTTGCAGGTGCAGTTGGTCGGAAGCGCCCTGATCGGCCAGCCGCGCGATAACGGTGTCGAGGTCCCGATGCTCGCTGCGCAGGCCGTGAAGTTTGCGCAGCAGGGAATCCCTATCGCTCAGCATGATTGCAACCCACGATAGAAAATTGCATGGCTGGTTCAACAAGCAAGTTGCATCTGGCCTTATTGGTGGCAAACGCGTTACGGTATCGTCGCCGCGGCCATTGCGGTGGCCGCTGGCAGCCAACCGGTTAGACACGGAGGTACCCAGTCCATGAGTCTGAATACCCGTCTCGACGCTTTAAAGGAACGGCACGCTTCACTCGAAATGCGGATTTTGGATGAAGACCACCGTCCACGTCCCGATTCTGAAGCCCTCATGCGACTAAAAATAGAGAAACTGCGTCTGAAGGAAGAGATGGAGAGGCTCCGAACCCAGGTCTAACTGAGCGGACACAGCTTGTCCCACCCGTCACGCCGGTCAGGCGGCCTCGTCCGCCTCCGGCGGTGGCGGCACGGGAACGGTCCGACCTTCCCGCTCCAGCCGCTCATTCGCCTGCGACACCGCGGCATTCAGATCGGTCTGGCTGCACAGACCCAGGATCACCGGATCACGCGGCTTGATATTGGCGCTGTTCCAGTGAGTGCGTTCCCGCACTTTCTGGATCGTATCCTTGGTCGTGCCGAGCAATTTACCGACCTGCGCTTCCGACAATTGTGGAAAGTTCCGCAGCAGGAACGCGATTGCATCAGGACGGTCGTTGCGCTTCGCCACCGGGGTGTAGCGCGAGCCGCGCAGACGCTTCGGCATCGGCAGGGTGTTGACGATCAGCTTCAACCGGGCGTTGGGGTCGGCTTCGCACTGACGAATATTGGCCAGCGTGGTTTGAGCGTTTGCCACCGGATCGTAGCCGACGATGCCCTGAGCGACTTCGCCGTCGGCAATGGCCTGAACCTCCAGCGGATGCATGCCGCAGAAATCCGCGATTTGGGTAAAGGTCAGGGCGGTTTTCTCGATCAGCCACACTGCGGTGGCTTTGGGCATCAGCGGAAGGGTCATGGCTTTCACACTCTCAGGGTCGCCGGCGGATGTTTTTCATTCTGACGATGTCGCTTGCAGCCCGTACCAGCGCAATCGACGCATCGTAGCCGCGGCTGAGCGCCGGATATGACAAGCCCCCGGATATGACAAGCCAAAGGGGGTGGGTCAAGCGACTTTGGTGGTATTATGATCATCTCCAATACGCATGGCTGAAGCGCCCTGACGATTGGACATGATGCAAAGGAGGATCGGAATGGCGCGTGGAAGAAGATGAACCCCTGATGAAACGGCGCCGGCTGGACCCGCTGCTGCTGGACAGCCTGGGGATCGAAGAACTGCGCAGCTATATAACGAATTAAGGCCGAGATCGCCCGGGTCGAGGCGGATATCGGCCGCAAGAACACGCACCGCAGCGCGGCGGACGCATTCTTCAAACAAACCATGAAGAATAGCGGGGCCGACTGACCGGGCCCCGCTGTTCCTCACACTCAGTCAATTCGACAACCAGATTACGCCGCCTTGGCGACATCCTGGGCGTCGTTCGCGACAGGGGCCGAGGTAATCGATGCGGACGTCGCCGCTGCCGATCGCGATTTTACGGGGCTTCAGCGACTCCGGCACAACGCGCTTCAGGCCGACATGCAGCAGACCATGCTGAACATCCGCGCCTTCCACAACGATATGGTCGGCGAGGACAAAGCGACGCTCGAACGCGCGGCCGGCAATGCCGCGATAGAGGATCTCTGCCTTCTGGCCTTCGTTGGCAACCCGGCCGGACACGAACAGCGTGTTGTCCTTCACCGTAATATCGAGGTCCTCGGGGCGGAAGCCTGCCACTGCCATTGTCAGGCGATAGGTGTCTTCACCAGTCTTTTCAATATTGTAGGGAGGATAGGACTGCGCATCCTGGCCGGAAGCGGCGGTATCCACGAGCCGTGCCAAACGGTCAAATCCGATGGCGGTACGGAAAAGCGGAGCAAAATCAACGGTAGTCATAACAAAACCTCCTGCAAAGCAAGGTCACTGGTTGCAGGCCGCCCGCAATGGGCCAGCCTATTCGATCGACCCGGAAACCCCATTGGGCATTCTCCGACACGACACGATGCTTAAGAATTCAGCCGAACCGGCCATTCAAGAGGTTTCCGAAACAACAGCGGCACGGCGTTTGTCCAGCCCGCGCCTTGATGCCGGACTACTTCTTGATGCCGAGCCCGGCGAATTTCTTGTTGAACTTCGCGACCTGGCCGCCGGTGTCCATCATGCGCTGCACGCCGGTCCAGGCCGGATGTGACTTCGGATCGATGTCCAGACGCAGCGTGTCGCCTTGCCTTGCCCATGCAGGACCGCGTCTTGAACTGCGTCCCGTCGGTCATGACGATGTTGATCTCGTGGTATTCTGGGTGAATGCCCGGCTTCATGGTGTGGTTCCTTGCTGGCGCCGCCGATCCCGACCGGCCGCGCAAGCCGGGCCGTATAGCGGGCGATCACCGCGGGCTCAAGACCAAGTTTGCCTATCGTCGGCTCGACGACCGGTTTGTTTGCGGTGGACCCATCCGGATGGAGCGACTATCAGGTGCCGCCTCCACGTCATTAGGCCATTTCTCACGCATGCTGATCCGCCTGCTCGTCCGTCTGGTCGATTTCAGCCGCCGTCATGCGTTGCCCGTCGTTTTCGCTGGCGTGCTGCTGGCCGTGTTCGCCGGTTGGGTCGCGTCCGCCCATCTGGGCGTCAGCACCGACACCGACCTGTTGTTCAAGCGATACGCTGCCCTGGCGGCAGCGGGCGGTGGAGATGAACCGCGATTTTCCGCAGTTCCGCGACCTGCTGGTCGCCGTGGTCGACGCCCGCATCCCCGAGGAAGCCGACGCCACCGCCAGCGAACTGGCGGCCCGGCTGTCCGCCGACAAGACGCATTTCCTGACGGTGCGCCGCCCGGATGCCAATCCATTCCTGGAAAAGGAAGGGCTGCTGTTCCTGCAGCCGAAGCAGTTGTCGGCGCTGATGGACCAGACCATCGACGCGCAGCCGTTCCTGGGCCAGCTCGTCGCCGATCCCGTCGGCGCGCGGCCTGTTCTCCGCGTTGTCGCTGCTGGGCATGGGCGTGACGCAAGGCGACGCCGATCTGTCGCCGTATCTTCGCGCCGATCAAGGGTTTCCACCAGGCGATGGCGGATGCCCTGGCCGGCCATCCGAAGCCGCTGTCCTGGGAGACCCTGCTGGGCGGCGGCCTGAGCGAGCTGGCCGGCCCCTATCATTTCGTCCTGGTGCAGCCGCACCAGGATTTCGGCGCGCTGGAACCGGGCGGCGCGGCAACGCAGGCGATGCGCGATATCATCGCCGACCTGCCTTTCGTGAAATCCGGCGACGCGCATGTCCGGATCACCGGGCAGGTCGCGCTGGCCGACGAGGAATTCGCCACCGTCGCCGAAGGTGCGGTCGAGGGCCTGATCGGCAGCCTGGTGCTGATCACGCTCTGGCTGTTCCTGGCGGTGCATTCCTGGCGGCTGATCGTGCCGATCCTGATGACGCTGGTGCTGGGTCTGATGCTGACGGTGCTGTTCGCCGCTGTCGCGGTCGGCACGCTCAATCTGGTGTCGGTCGGGTTCGGCGTCCTGTTCGTCGGCATCGCCGTCGATTTCGCCATCCAGTTCTCGGTGCGCTACCGCGAATTCCGTTTCGAGACCGGCGATCCTGCCGCCGGCGATGACCGAAACCGCGCGCCGGGTCGGGGTGCAGATCCTGATCGCCGCGCTCGCCACCGCCGCGGGCTTCCTGGCGTTCGTGCCGACGGCATTTTCCGGCGTGGCCGAGCTTGGCCTGATCGCCGGCGCCGGCATGATCATGGCCTTCATCTGCACGCTGGCTTTTCTGCCGGCCGCGATCACGCTGTTCCGCCCGCGCGGCGAGGCGGCCGAGGTCGGCTTTGCCTTCGCGGCCCGGATCGATCCGGTGGTCGCGCGGCGACGGCTGGCCGGTCCTGATCGGATTCGGCGCTGCTGGCGGTCGCGGCGGTCGCGCTGTCGCCTCGGCTGGCGTTCGATTCCGATCCGCTGGACACCAAGAACCCGAATACCGAGGCGATGCGCACGCTGCGCGACCTGATCAATAACCCGCTGACCAACCCGTACACGATCGACGTGCTTGCGCCGGACGCCAAGGCGGCTGAAGACCCTTGGCGACAAGCTGGAGGCGTCTGCCGACGGTTATCGGGCGTGATCAGCATCAACAGCTTCGTGCCCGACGATCAGCAGCAGAAGCTGGCGGTGATCGCCGACGCCAACACGATCCTGGCCCCACGCTTGCGCCGCACGGATCCGCGGCCCCGGTGACGGCGGAGCAGATCCGAATGGCGGCGAAGACCGCGTTGGCGCAGATCGATCCCGGCTCTGGCGAAACTGCCGAAGGACCATCCGCTGGCGTTGATCGCCGACGACCTGCGGCGCATGCAGACCGCGCCGGATGACGTCCTGATGGCGACGAATGCGGCGCTGACCCGCTTCCTGCCGACGCAGCTTGCTCATCTGCGCCTGGCCCTTAAGCGCGGAGCCGGTCACCTTGAGCTCGATCCCGCCCGACTTCGCGCGGGATTGGCTGCTGCCCGACGGACGGGCCCGGGTGCAGGTCAATCCCAAGCCCGAAGCGCAGACACCGAACGGGCTGAAGGCATTCGTCCAGCAGGTGTCGGCGATCGCCCCCGATGCCGGCGGGTCCGCTGTCACGATCGCGGCGACCGCCGACACGATTGTCGGAGCGTTCCGCGATGCCGCGATTTATGCGGTCATCGCGATCGCGTTGATCCTGTTTGGGCTGCTTCGCCGCCTGCTCGATGTGGCGCTGGTGATGGCGCCGCTGCTGCTGTCGGCGTTGCTGACGCTGCTGGTCGCGGTGCTGCTGCCCCTGCCGCTCAATTTCGCCAATATCATTGCGTTGCCGTTGTTGCTTGGCGTCGGCGTTTCATTCAACATCTACTTCGTGATGAACTGGCGTGCCGGGCAGCACCGGCCCTTGGGCAGCGCGACGGCACGGGCTATCCTGTTCTCGGCCTTGACCACCGGCACGGCATTCGGATCGCTGGCATTGTCGGCTCATCCGGGAACAGCAAGCATGGGAAAACTTCTGCTGATCAGCCTGGGATGCACGTTGCTGGCGAGCCTGGTTTTCATTCCGGCGCTGCTCGCGACGCTGACACCGCCGGAACGGGATCGGCCTTGAAAGGCTTAAATGGGCTGGAAACTGCCGGCTATGCTTGCGCTGCTGTTGCTGGCAGCCGCGGCGGCACCACCTGGTGATTGCACGCCGGGCGGTGGCAGTGAGAAAACCTTGCCAAGTTCGATCGACCTGGCGGGTCGGCCAAGTGTGTCGGCCGGCCTGAGCGGGCGGATGTTCGCGCCATTGCCGAGCACTGACGGCAACAATGGTTGCCGCAGTCCGTTGTCTTCGAGCTCCCAGTCAACGACGCTTCGTACCGAATCAGGCGACGTTCTGCACGGGCTGCCGGTGCCAGACATTCTACGCCCGATTAACGAGCCGAGACGGGCGCCGCAGTTTCAGTAGAGCGCACAACCATTTGAGGCCTCTCATTGTGCCTGACGCATGTACGCCGAGCCATTTGAGTGCGTTACCGTCCTGAAAGGATACCGCGCATGAGGAAATTTCTGCTCGTCACATTAATCCCGATCGGCCTCGGGGGCTGCATCAGTTTGCACGAAAATCCGCCGCCGCCGAAAAACACGACGATTGTCGTGCCGCCCGGATCAACGGTGAACTGCTCGAACGGCCAGCCTGGGCCTTGCTGATCCTTTAGTCGCCAGACCTTGGTAGGTTCAGGTTGGGCCTATCAAGGACTGGTCTCTCTGCTTGAGATGGCGATTGTTTGGGCTTGCGTGTCTGGGGTTGCGTGTCTGGGGCTGGGTGTTTGGGGTTGGGTCAATCCCGGACGATTGCGCCCTAATCGGAGCCTGTGCTCTTCAACATCGGGATCCGGCGTGCCTCCCGTGCCTCGACCAGCAAGCAGAGGATCTCGAACAGCACGGACGCGCCGTTGAACGCAGTTAGTGAACCGACATCGAACGGCGGAGAAACCTCGACCAGGTCGCCACCGACGAAGTCGATGCCACGCAGCTCTCGGAGCAACCGCAACGCCTGCAACGCTGTCAGACCGCCGGCTTCGGGTGTTCCGGTTCCGGGTGCGTGGCTGGGATCCAGGCTGTCGATGTCGAAGCTCAAATAGGTTGGGCTGTTACCTGCCACACGGCGGGCTTCCTCGGCCGCATAACGCCAGCCCCTGTCGTCGAACTCCTCCATCGGCAGCACGCGCATGCCGCAACGTTTGCTGAAACCCCACATATCGGGGTCGTTGGTCGTGCCACGGATGCCGATCTGGATTACCCGTTTCGGATCCAGCAGTCCCTCATCCACCGCTCGGCGGAACGGCGCGCCGTGATGAAAGCGTGACCCCATATAATCATCGCCGGTATCGCAATGGGCGTCGATGTGGATCATGCCGACCGGCCCGTTGGCTGCCACCGCGCGCAGGATAGGCAGACTGATGGCGTGATCGCCACCAACCGAGAGCGGAACGATTCCAGCTTTTGTAACGATCCGATAAAACGCCTCGATCTCCGCCAACGCCGTCAGCAACTCATACGGCTGCTCAATCCAGCAATCCCCCAGATCACGCACACGAGCCGTCGCAAACGGCGTCACCCGCGTAACGGCATTGATACGACGCAGCATCGTCGACTGCTCGCGCACCGCGCGCGGGCCATGACGTGTTCCGGAACGATTCGTGACGCCGCCGTCGAACGGCACGCCGATGAGGCCGATATCCACATCATCGGTCTGTTGTGCCACCGGCGTGCGAAAGAACGTCGCGATTCCGGTATAACGGGGATGCGCCTGCGGATCCTGAAAGTCCTGGTACTTCTCTGGCTGCTTGATCATCCGGTGGGATCTTCCGCTGCTGCTGTCATGGGGTATGGTGTCGGGGTATGTTGCCTGAACATATTTGCTATATCAGGTGGTCTTCGATGCCGCAGACTGAATTAAGCCTTCCATCATACCTCGCCCGGATTGGCCTTGCTTCCACCGGTACCGCCTCGCTGCCGCTGCTGCGGGATGTGATCGCGCGGCACACCGCCACGATCCCGTTCGAAAACCTGGATATCCTTTTGGGGCGGCCGATCCGGTTGGATATCGGATCAATCCAGGCCAAACTGGTTGAAACGAAGCGGGGTGGATATTGCTTCGAGCAGAACACCTTGCTGCGAGCAGCACTCGAGCAAATGGGGTTCAGCGTGACCAGCCTGATGGCGCGAGTTGGTACTGGGTGCCCCGGCTGACGCCATTACGTCACTGACCCATCTGTTGTTGCGGGTTGATCTGCCGGAGGGTCCGTATCTCGCGGATGCCGGATTTGGCCATATCACGCCAACCGCGCCGCTGATGCTGAAACTCGACGAAGAACAGCCGACATTGCATGAGACCTACCGACTGCGCTCGATCAACGGCGAAACGCTGTTGCAGGTCAGGCGAAAATCCGATTGGCAAAACGTCTATCGCTTCTCCGATCGGCCAACGTACCCGATCGATCACGAAGTCGGCAATTGGTTCACCTCGACCCGGCCCAACGACCTGTTTACCGACAATCTGGTTGCTGCCCGTCCGGCACCGCAATGCCGCAAAACGCTGTTCAACGGGGCGGTGACGATTCGCAACCTCGGCAGCGGGACGGACCGTTCGGTCTTGCAGTCGGAAACGGCGCTGCGGAACAGCCTGCAGGAGCATTTCGGAATCGATTTGGACGGCCCTGAAACAGCGACGATCCATGCTGCCATGCGACGTTTCATCAACCGGCCGGACCCTGGCTTCGCGTTAGATTAGGCCGGCGCCCTTTCCATAAATCGCGAACCTCCGCATGCTTATTGCGACGGGACGGAGGGACGACAATGGAAAAAGTAGCTGAAACGGCGTCCGGCAAGGTGCTTGGCGCGCTAGTCGAAGATGTCCTTGCATTTAAATCGGTGCCCTATGCCGCCTCAACCGCTGGCGCCAATCGGTTCCTGCCGCCGCAGCCGGTGACGCCATGGACAGGGGTGCGCGACTGTACTGCATTTACCGGGCGGGCACCTCAGGCTGGCTTGCGTGCGCCAACGCGGCCGGAGCTGGAGGACTTCTCCGGCGCACCCGATCCGTCGCCGGAAACCGAAGACTGCCTGACGGTCAACGTATGGACCCCCGGTTGTGACCCTGCGGCGAAGCGCCCTGTCATGGTGTGGTTTCACGGTGGGGCCTTCGCTTATGGCAACGCCAACGCGCCTCGGCTACGCGGCAGCCGTCTGGCTAGGCGCAATGACGTGGTGGTCGTCACAGTCAACCAGCGGCTGAATATCTTCGGCCACCTTGATCTGTCCGCGTTCGCCGGAGACGCGTTCGTGTCGTCGGGCAATGCCGGCACCCTGGACATGGTGGCATCCCTGAAGTGGGTGCGGGATAATATCGCGGCGTTTGGCGGTGATCCGGGAAACGTCACGATCTTCGGCGAATCCGGTGGCGGCGCGAAGGTCAGCACCTTGCTGGCCATGCCGGGTGCAAAAGGATTGTTCCATCGCGCGATCATCCAGAGTGGCGCGGCCGTCCGCCTGCGCACCCGGGATCGTGCCTTGGCACTGACAGCATGCGTGCTCCAGCATCTGGGATCCGCTGCCGCAACGATCGCGTCACTGCAATCGGTTCCGGTCGAACACCTGCTGGCCGCCGTTGAACCGGCGCAGCAGGCTTTGGGTCCGTCGGCGACACCGTTGTTCGATCGCTACCCGTTCGGCCCTGTTGTGGATGGCGACGTCGTGCCGGCGCAGCCATTCGATCCCGTCGCATCGGATATCTGCGCGGATGTGCCGCTGATCATCGGGGACATGAAGCACGAAACCGCGAACTTCCTGGCCGTGGTCGACAAGGTCTGGGAGCGTACGCTGAGCATCGACGGAAATGAACCAGCGGATCGAGGCGATCGCCGGTAAGCATGCCGGTGCGGTCAGCGAATTGTATGGACATTTGTATCCCGACCTGAACCCGGCCGAGCGACTGATTGCGGTGACGACGGATAGCAATTTCCGGATCCGCTCACTGGTGCTGGCGCAACGCCGGGCGGCTTTGCGGCGCGGACCGGTTTGGATGTATTCGTTCGAATGGGAAACCCCGGTACTGGGCGGCAAGCTAAAGGCACCGCATGCGATGGATGTCCCGTTCGTGTTCAACACGCTGGATTTGACCAACGCCACCGGCGGTAGCCCGGACGCACAGTCATTGGCCGATACGATGTCGTCAGTTTGGGCCACGTTCGCGCGAACCGGACAGCCGGATCATGCGTCGATCCCGACCTGGCCGGTCTACGACGCCGTGAACCGCGCCACGCTGGTGCTGGACAAGGAATGCCGGATAGAGAACGATCCACGCGGCGAGGAACGCCGCCTGTGGCAGCAAATCACGGGCACGTTGTAGAGGAAACGATCCATGAGTGTCCAAACGGTCACCGGCCCGATCGGGCTGGACCAGCTTGGCCGCACCTTGATGCATGAGCATCTGTTCATCGCTTTCCCGGGTGCCGAATTCGACCCGACCGCGAAGTTCGACAGAGGGAAGTTCGTAACGGAGGCAGTAAAGCGCCTGAGGCAGTTGCGGATCGAGCATGGCGTGCGGACCTTCGTCGACCCCTGCCCGATCGAACTCGGCCGCGACGCCGCGCTGATGCGGGAGATCGCCGAAAAATCCGAAATGAACGTGGTTTGCACCACCGGTTTCTACTTCGAGGAGATGGGCCTGCCGGTCTACTGGCGGGCCAGGACGGCTGAGGAAATCGCCGAACTTTACATTCGCGAGATCACCCAGGGGATCGGCACCACCGGGATAAAAGCGGGTGCTATCAAGGTCGCCACCGGGGCGCCGGCGATCACCGCGCTGGAACACAAGTTTCTGGAAGCAGCGTGTCTGGCGCAGAAGGCAACCAACGTGCCGATCATTACGCATACGCAGGATGGCTGCGCGGGGCCGGAGCAGCAGGAGGCATTCGCCAAGCGCGGCGTGCCGTCCCATCGTTGCCTGATCGGACATTGCTGCGGCAACGCCGACCCGGCTTATCATCAGCGTGTCGTCGACGGCGGGTCCTATATCGGCTTCGACCGCATCGGAATATTACGTTTTCAACCGGACGAAGTCAGAGCGGACAACCTGGTGCGGCTGGTCAAGAACGGTTATCGCGCGCAAATCATCATGAGCCAGGACCGGCATTGCGGCTGGTTGGGTAAATTCGCCCGGCAACTTTCCGCCGAAGAACAGGCCAGAATCGACGCCCTGCGCGCGGATGGCCAATGGCCGCCCCATTACAGCTATCTATTCACCGATTTCGTGCCGATGCTGAAGGCACGTGGCCTGTCGGATCACGAAATTCATTCCATACTCGATGACAATCCACGGCGCTTCTTCGCGGGCGAAGCATTGCCGCTGATAAACGAGGGCTGAAGTCGATGGAGGCTGACTACATCGTTGTCGGTGCAGGCTCCGCCGGCTGCGTGGTTGCCGCCCGGCTGAGTGAAACCGGCGCCCCGGTGATTCTGCTGGAGGCCGGTCCAAAGGACTCGCTGCTGTGGATACACATTCCCGCCGGCACCCTGAAGCTGCTGTACCATCCTATCGTCAACTGGAACTACAGCGCCGACGGGGGCGAAGGCAGCGGCGGGCGAAAGATCCACTGGCCGCGCGGCAAGACATTGGGCGGGTCCAGTTCCATCAACGGAATGCTCTATGTTCGCGGCAACCCGGCGGATTTCGACGGCTGGGCCCAGATGGGGTGCCGCGGCTGGAGCTTTGATGATGTCCTGCCCTATTTCCGCAAGTCTGAGGATTACAAACAAGGCAACGATGCGGAGTACCGTGGCAAGGGCGGCCCGCTGAAGGTCGAGGACTACCGCACCATTCTGCCGCTGACCCACAAATTCATCGAAGCCGCACAGCAGGCCGGCTACAAGTTCAGCAACGACCTGAATGGCCGCCAGCAGGAAGGCGTCGGCTACTCGCAAATGACTCGTAAGGGCCGTTGGCGTGGGTCGACCGCTCAGACGTTCCTGAAGGAGGCGCAAGCGCGTCCGAACCTGAAGGTGGAAACCGAGGCGCTTGCCACGAAACTATTGTTCGAGGGTAAGCGATGCGTCGGTGTCGCGTTTCGCCAACGTGGCCGAACCATCGAAGCGCGGGCGCACAAGGAGGTCATTCTTTGCGGTGGCGCGGTCAATTCGCCGCATCTGTTGCAGATTTCCGGCGTAGGGCCCGCTGAACACCTGCAATCGATCGGCGTGCCCGTGGTGCATGACCTCCGGGGCGTCGGTGCCAACCTGCAGGATCATTACGTTGCACGGATCTCGCATCGGGTGCAGGCGGCGATATCGATCAACAAGCTGGCGCGTGGCATCCGCCTGGCTCGGGAAGTGATGCGTTTCGCCATTGAAGGCCGCGGAGCGCTGACGTTCGGTGTGACGACTGCACAGGTCTTCTGCCGGTCGACGCCAGAAAAGGCTAGTCCCGATCTGCAGTTGCTTTTTACGCCAGCCAGCTACGACGCGACAAAATTCGGTACACTGGAACAACAGGACGGCATGACGGTTGCCGTTTGTCCTGTGCGTCCGGACAGTCGCGGCACGATCATGGCCCGCAGCGCCGATGCAACTGAAAAGCCGGTTATCACGCCAAACTACTTGTCTGATCCGGCTGACATCCGCGTATTGACCGCCGGAATAAGATTTACCCGCGCAATCTTTGCCGCCCCGGCCATCGCTCAACACAGTGTGGTCGAGACGCTCCCCGGGCCGGGCGTGACCTCGGACGACGGTCTGCTGGACTACGCTCGCCGCTTCGGCACAACGATCTATCACCCGGTCGGGACCTGCCGAATGGGCGACGGCCCGTCCGCAGTGGTTGACTCGCGGTTGCGGGTCCACGGCCTGACTGGTCTGCGGGTTATCGATGCTTCTGTGATGCCAACTTTGACAACCGGCAACACGAACGCGCCGACGATCATGATCGGAGAAAAGGGTGCCGCGATGATCAAAGAGGACGCGGCGGCGCGGGGCTAAAGCCATGCCACACGCGGAAAGAAGCGGCGTGGCGACCAGGCAACCGCCCCCGGTCGCCACGCCGGCCTAGTCTACCGTTTCGATCTGGGTAGCACCGGCCGCCTGCAGAATCGCCTCCGCCTCCGTGCGCTTGGCGGCGGTTTGGGTTCGCACCGTCAACATCAAGGTACCGGCGGCAGCCCGCTCATCGCGACTATGCTGTTCCGCGTTGTTGGCCGCGCCATGGATGGCGAAAACCCCGCCGCCCGCTACTCCGCCCGCGGCCGCAGCAGCCGCAATGACAGGGATCGCGGCGCCACCCGACGCAACGGTGACCCCGGCCGCGGCGAGCGCAGCAACTGTTGCCGCCGTGCTCGCACCCAGGGTCCTGAGCTGTTGAGCATCTTCCTGGGTGGAGGCCGGCTGGGAACCGGTCTCCAGGGTGGAATTCTCTGATCCAGGCGGTTGAGTTGGAACGCTCAGGTCGGCGCGATCAAACCCTGAAACGGACAGTTTGCTGACCGCATTCTGCATCTGATCCGGGCTCGCGAACGTCGCCCGCAATTCCCTTACGTCACCTGCCTGCTCGTTCATTCGAAATGCCCTCTCGTAGCTGTATCGACGGCCTCAGTGTGAAGCGCGACCGCCCTTGCGACCCGCCTCCGACGCCTTTTCATGGTCTTCGGCGAAGTTGCCCGGATTGTGTTCCGCCCCGCCGCTGGGAGATCCACTGGACGTGCCGTGGCTCTCGCCTGATCCGCTATGGCTGGCCTGACCGCCTTTGCGACCTGCCGCGGCAGCCTTTTCATGATCCTCGGCGAAGTTGCCCGGATTATGCTCGGCTCCACCGCTCGCCGCCTGGCGCGTTTCCGCGGCGTTCTGGCTTGCGCGGCTGTGGCCGCCGCCATGGCTGGCCTGACCGCCCTTACGACCCGCTTCCGCGGCCCGTTCGCGATCGTTCGCGAAATTACCGGAACTGTGCTGACCGCCGATATGACCGGCGCGGGATGCCTTCTCGCGATCCTCAGCGAAATTCCCGGGATTGCCGGACTTACGTTCTTCAGCCATCTGTTTCCTCTTTGCTCTATATCAATTTGGGCCGACTAACCCTGCCCAGGCAGCGCAAGCCGCCATCTCCTGAACGGGTCGCGCCAGCTCGAGTTGTGTTCACAACTGATGTGAATCCGATCGCCGCACTCGACGTTCTTATATCGACAGCGGATCGGAATGCCTTGCTGCCTCCCTCGTTGCGGGCGCGGCGATCATCGGCACCAAAGCTTCAGGCCTACCTCAGGCAGGCGGCGTCGGTCCCACTTCCAGCCGTTCCCGCGTTGGACGCGGCGGCTGGTGAGCCAGCAGATATTCGTGCGGATCGACCGCGAGAAAGCGCGACGGGCGGTTCGCATCATGTTGGAACACAGCGAGCGCCGCCAACAGCCGCTTGTCGTCGTCGGATAAACGGATCGCTTCCCGCAGATGATCCGTCCAGCTCTCCATGGACCATACCTCGACCCACTCCTGTGGATGAGCCACGTCCTCGTACACCTGCCAGAATACCGCACCCGCCCGCCCGCGCAGGTGATGAACCTCGTTCATGAGTTTCAGAAAATCGACCCGTTGCAGTGGCTCGACACGATAATAGGCTATCTCCATGATCCGCCCGCGCGCCTTACGCAGCAGCGGCACGAACTCCGGGGCCGGTGCTTCCGGCAGCGGCGCTGACTGAGCAACCGCGGCGGACGGTGCGCGGACGATCGCCTCGATGCTGAAGTACCGGGCGACGGCCATCAGGACCAGGCCAACGACGGATGCGGTCAGGAAGGTGTGCGGGATGCCGATCCTGCCGCCCAGCCAGCCCCAACCGAATGATCCAAGCGTAAGCGCGCCGTTCTGGGCGAGCTGATAGATCGACAAAGCGCGGGCCCTGACCCAGGGCGGACACACCAGTTGGGCGGCCGCCTGGATCGTGGCAAAGGCCGAGGTCCAGCCCAACCCGAACAACAGCATGCCGAAAGAGGCAGGCGCCCAATGGGTCGAGACGCTGACAACCGCCATGCCGACGCAGGACAGCAACGTGCAGATTATGACCGTCCCGCCACGCGACAGCTTGCCCCGGACCATCGGCAACAGCATGCCAGACGTGACTCCGCCGATGCCCATCATCCCCAGGATCACGCCATACATGCCCGGACCCAGGTCAAGGTCGCGCCGGACGAACAGCGGCAACAAGGCCCAGGGTGCGGCTGCCGGGATCGAGTAGGATGCGGTGCGGATCATCGCCGCCTGGATCGCGGGCGTGTTGCGAACGAAGCGCATGCCGGCGCGCATGGCGGAAAAGAAGTGCTCCCTGGGCAGACCGGTGAACCGACGCTCCCGCCGCCAGACGAACAGGGCGCTGATCACCGCCAGGATCGACATTGCGTACATCGAGAACGCCAGACTGGACCCGCCCAACAGGATCAGGAATCCGGCGATCGCCGGTCCGACCGCTCGGGTCAGATTGAAACCGATGCCGTTCAGGGCGATGGCCTGCACCATGTCCTCACGCGGAACCAGTTCGGGGACGATGGCGCTCCAGGCCGGATTAGTCAGGGCGGACCCGATGCCGATCGAGAATGTCAGCACCAGTAGCCAGCCCGCGGTCATGAGGTGACACAGCGTCAGAATGGCCAACAGGCTTGCCGCCAGGATCGTCCATACTTGTGTGCCCAGCAGGAATATCCGGCGATCGACAATATCGGCCAGCGCGCCGCCGGGAAGTGCAAGCAGAAACACCGGCATGATCGTCGCCGCCTGGACCATCGCGACCACCAGTGGTTCGGGAGCCAACGAGGTCATCAGCCACCCGGCACCCGTGTTCTGCAGCCAGGTGCCGAGCCATCCGATCACGCTCGCGATCCAGAGATGGCGAAAGGTCCCATTCCGCAAAGGAACGAGGGCGGCGGGCAAACGCATCAGACTGGGTGACCACTGAGAAAGTTGACGGCCAGATATTGGCAGGGTTCGTCCTGCTGTTTCCAGTACGACGTGACGCACACCGGAATTAAAACAACGGGCCAGTTCTGCTTATTCTGATATTATACCAAAACCACTAGGACACGCGTATTACTGGTTACCTGAACCTGACTGAACCAGGCCGTGGACCCAAGCCTGGCTGAGCGATTGGACAGTTGCTTTCGGGTGTCTGCGTAGACCCGCGGTGGTCCGAGGCGGCGGAAAGTCATCAAGGAACTATCTGCAGCAACGAGCTTCTTGGTCTGGGAGGCGCGGACGTCGAACCGGCATTTCGTGCGACGCCGCTCACGCCATGACGATGACCAACAGAGCATGCCAAAGGCCTTCGCCCGGTTCGCGGAACAGCCGACGAAGCGCAAGCGGCTTGAAGATTGTTTGCCCACCTTGGAAGTCCGCGCCGAACTTCGTGCCTCCGCGGGTTTGTCCAAACACAGCCCCCCGATCACCACACGGAACTGCCGCGCGATCTTCCAGGCCCCGATCCATCGCATCCGATTGAATGTTTCCCATCTGAGGCCGTCACACCCCGTCGCCGGCCCTCGTCTGGCCTAGCAGCCTAACCTGCTGCATACTCGGCCAGGATCATTGGAGGATGCGTGCCGTGCCCGTGGAGAAGCAAGCCTACCGTGAGGCGATGGCCCGTCTGGGCGCCGCGGTGAACGTAATCACCACGGATGGGCCTGGCGGCCGTGCCGGCTTCACCGCCAGTGCGGTTACCAGCGTAACCGACACGCCCCCAACTTTGTTGGTATGCGCCAACCGAACGAACGACTCCTACCCGGCGATGCGGGCCAATGGGGTGCTTTGCGTCAACACCCTGACGCCGGCGCAGGAGGGCCTGTCACCCGTCTTCGCCGGAATGACACAGCACACCATGAATGAACGGTTCGATGGTTATGCGTGGCACACCATGGAAACCGGCGCTCCGGTGCTGGACCAGGCAGTCGTGGTGTTCGACTGCCGCATCAACCAGGTTATCGAAGTCGGCACTCACGACGTCTTCTTCTGCTCGGTCGAAGCGGTGCGCACCGGAACCGCGCATGAAGGGCTGATCTATTATGGCCGGGGTTATCACAAGGTTTCTGTACCCGACTGAACCACCCCCACACCCCTCGATCATCCGGACCCGTTGGAGCGCGGATGATCGAGGCAAACGGAATCACATCTCTGCGTATGAGCCGTCTTTCCAGACATAGAACACGTAACCGCCGCCGGTGGTGTCACCCTTCTTGTCGAAGCTGACAGGGCCCAGAACGGTCGGCCAGTTACCGCTAGCCTTCAGCGCCGCGGCGACTTTTTTCGGATCGGTGCTGCCGGCCTTTTTCGCCGCCTCGGCCCAGACCTGGATCGCGGCATAGGTGTAAAGGACGTAGCCTTCCGGATCGACGTTCTTGGCCTTGAACTCCTTCACAACGTCAGCCGCCGTCTTCATCAGGCGCGGGTCGGGCGGGAAGGTCATCAGCGTGCCGGTGCCGGCCGTGACCGGCGATCTGCCAGAACTCATTGGTCACCAGCGCGTCGCCGCCGACCAGCGTGGCCTTCATGCCCTGTTCTTTCGCCTGGCGGATGATCAGGCCGGCTTCGGTGTGGTAACCACCGACATAGATCACCGTGACGCCGGCCTGCTTCAGCCGGCTGACCAGCGATGAGTAGTCCTTTTCACCCGGCGTGTAGGCGGTCGCGAGGACTTCCTTGCCACCGGCGGCATGCAGCGCCTTCGTCGTCTCATCTGCCAGGCCTTTGCCGTAGGCGGAGTTGTCGTTGAGGATCGCGATTTTCTCGCTCTTGAAGTGCTTGGCGAGATAGTCGCCGGCGACCTTGCCTTGCTCATCGTCGCGGCCGCACACGCGGAACGTGTTCCAGCTTCCTTCATCGGTATACTTCGGGATTGGTCGAAGCGGGCGAGATCTGCAGGATGCCTTCCTCGGAATAGACCTTGCTCGCCGGGATCGAACTGCCCGAGCAGATAATGGCCGGCCACCAGCTTGACCTTTTTGGAGGCCAGCTGGTTGGCGACCGAAACCGCCTGCTTGGGATCGCAGGCATCGTCGCCGACGTCCAGCACGAGCTGTTGCCCCAGCACGCCGCCGGCTTTGTTGAGGTCGGCGACCGCCTGTTCGTGCGCCGGCCTTCATCTGCGTCGCCGAACGCGGCGTATTCGCCGGTCATCGGTCCGGCGACGGCGATATGGATCTGTGCCCGGGCCGGCGCGGCGCGTCGGCGAGGGCCAGCAGCAACCGTCGCGGCCGCGCCCAACAGGCCAAGCGCAGACTCGATGGCATGGATTTCTTCAGCATTGAGCATCCCCGTCTCGTTATCGACCGCCACGGTTCGGCGGAACGCCGATAGCCTAGCCTGGCAGCCGCAAAAAGCGCCAGAATTCCCCGAGTCTTGCGAGTGCAATGGCATAACGAGAACCGGAGATGCCCAGCCAAGTGAAGGCGTCCCTGTTCTATCTGCCCAGCATCGGCAGCCGCGCCGAGATCGAGGCCGGCATGGCGGGCATGCGGCCCGAGCTGTATCAGCGGATGCTGGCGGAGCTGTCGGAGCAGATCCGGCTGGCCGACGACCTCGGCTACGACTCGGTCAGCTTCACCGAACATCATTTCCACATCGAGGGGTTCGAGGTCTCCAACAATCCGGTGCTGCTCGACCTGTATTTCGCGATGCAGACCAAGCGCATCCGCGTCGGCCAGCTGGGCATCGTGCTGCCGGCGGCCAACCCGATCCGCGTGGCCGAGGATATCGCGATGCTCGACCACATGACCGGCGGCCGCGCCAATGCGCGGCTTCGCGCGCGGCTACCAGCGCCGCTGGGTCGATATCATGGCGCAGCAGACGCACGGCATTCATGGCGCGCTGCCGCACCAGCACGACGAGATCGACGCCGCCAACCGCGCCGCGTTCGAGGAGAATTTCCGCATCATCAAGAAATGCTGGACGGAGGAGATGCTGACCCACGACGGCAAGTTCTGGAAAGTGCCGGCCGGCGAGACGCCGTGGACGCTCGACACCACGCGAGAAATGCGGCAAGGGCGTCGAGAACGGCATCCTGAAGTCGGTCGGGCGTGGTGCCGAAGCCGCTGCAGAAGCCGCATCCGCCGCTGTTCCTGCCCTTCGCCTCGTCGGAGAACTCCATTCGCTGGGCGGCCAAGGAGGGCGTCACCGCGATCCTGCCGGCGATGCTGCCGGTCTACGAGGACCAGCTCTACGACGTCTATGCCGAGGTCTCCGGGCGGCCGCGCGGCCAGGGCATCGGCGTGCTGCGCGACGTGATCATCGCCGACACCGACGAGGAGGCGATGGCGCTGTGGCGCGACTCCGGCCAGTTCTCCGGCCGCGCCTGGTTCGAGCCGTTCGGCTTCCGCCGGGGCATGCAGGACCCGAAGACGGGCTCGTTCCTGACGCCGGAGGAGGCCGTGCAACGAGGGCTACATCCTGGTCGGCACGGTCGACACCGTGATCCGCGGCGTGGAGGCGAACATGAAGCGCCAGAACGTCGATTGGGTGTTCTGCTACACCTACAACAGCCTGGTCCCGCACGCGAAGCTGATGAAGTCGATCGAGCGGTTCTACACCGAGGTCATGCCCCGGTTCGGATAGCACCGGATCGCGTCGCATCGGATGCGGGTGACGCCGGGTGGTTCGGGTTGGGCGTTACCCTCTTGCCGCCAAGGCGACGCCCGCCAGCGTCATGACCAGGGCAACGATTTGCCGTGGCCCGAACGTCTCACCCAGCAGCAGGCCGGATCCGATCACGCCGACCACCGGCGACAACAGCACCGTCGTCGCCGCGGTGGAGGCGGGCACCATTCGCAACGCCCGAAACCACGCCAGATACGCGACGGTTAGCGGAATCGTTGAGATGTAAGCGATAGACAGCCACCCACCGGGGGTAACCTTCCCCCAGTCCCGATGCTCGAAGCTGGCCAGCGACACCACAAGGACCATGCCCAGCATCGCCTGCCAGGCAACGCTCGTCGCCGGCGGCAGGCGCAGTGGCTTCTTCTTCGCCAACACCGTGCCCAAACCGAACAGCACGGCCGCGGCGAGGCCCATGCCGGCCGCGGGCAGCTTCCGCCAGGTTGCATCGGATGTATCGATCCCGACCAGCAGTGCCACACCGCCCAGCGCAAGGATCAGGGCGAGGATCTTTTGCACGGTCGGCCGCTCCCCCAGCATCGGCCAGGCGAGCAACGATGCCCAGACCGGCAAGGTGTAGGTGATCACGACCGCCTCGGACGCCTTGAGCCATACGAGCGACTGCGTCGTCAGCACGATGAACAGTCCGTAGTTGAGCATCGAGAACAGGATCAGCCGCGGCCATTGGTCGTGCGGCGGCCATAGACGCTCCCGCCGGAAGTACGCGACGAGGAAGGCGAAGCTGAATCCGATGACACCGCAGGAGGCGCGCATCGAGAACGGCGGCAGCATCGTCAGCAGGAACTTCGACTGCGGCCATGTCAGGCCCCAGCTGCAGGCGGTGAAGAGCACCAGGGCGATACCCTCGGTGCGCTCCGTGATTACCCGCCGCCCGCCACCTTCAGCGGACGTAGACACGAACCTGGCTGGCGGCCAGGGCCGGATCGGTGCGTACGGCAAGATGGATACGCGTCGGCGGAACCCGGTCGCGCATGATCGCCCGCATGACACCGGTCGCCCGTTCCTGCCCCGCTGCCACCTCCGCCGTGTCCTTCAACACCGAAACCACATCGTACTGGACCTCCGCATCCCGGCTCTCTGCCGCGCGCACGGCGTAATGCAGCAGTTCCGCATAATCGGGCGACGGCACCGTGTAATCGATCGTCACCAGCGGTGTGCGCGCATCCAGAACGACGGGCGCCGGCGGTGGCGCCGGCTGCGCTTTCGCCTCGGGCGACGGTGCGAAAGTTCGCTGGTCGATCAACGTACAGCCGGTAAAGCTGAGCAGCGCCATGGCAACAGGCAAGAGGCGGGTCACTGGCGATACTCCGGCGCGTCACGATCGAGTTGCCGCTTGATACTGTCCAAATGCAGTCTGGGCGAGTCCCGTCCACCCTCGTGGCGCATTTGTTGCGCGGTCGCCTCGGCAATGTCCTGCGGCACCGGCACGACAAGACGGCCGGTGGACTGCGCCAGGCGCTGAACCTCACACGCACGCTCAAGGTAATACAGATCGTCCCAGGCCTTGGCGATGGTCGGCGCCAGTACCAGCACGCCATGATGCTTCATGAACACGATGTCGGCGTCGCCGACCGCGGCAGCGATACGGTCACCCTCCAATTCGTCCAACGCCAGACCGTTGTAGGCGTCGTCCACCACGGTGCGACCATAGAACTTCAGCGCAGTCTGTCCCGCCCAGATCAGCGGCTCGCCCTGGACCATGGTCAGCGCCGTGGCGTTCGGCATGTGCGTATGGAAGGCGGCCCGGGCGCGCGGGATGCGGGCGTGCAGCCGGGCGTGGATGTAGAACGCGGTATCTTCCGGCACCCCGTCACCAGCCACGACCCTGCGATGAAAGTCGCAGATCAGCAGTCGTGAAGCGGTGATCTCGGAGAACGCCCAGCCGTCGGGGTTGACCAGGAACAGGTCGTCGTGGTTCGGCACCATGAACGATAAATGATTGCATACTCCCTCATGCAAACCCATGCGGGCAGCGGCGCGAAAGCAGGCGGCGAGGTCCACGCGCGCCTGCCATACGTCGGGGCTGTCAAGGTCGGCGTTTCGCATGATCGATGGTGTGGTCATGATGCACAGGCTTACAGGAAGCCACGCCCGGAGCAAGTGTATCGGCCGCCGAAGCCGCAGCGCTCTGTTGTTTCAACCGGGATCTGCGAGTCGCTCGATCCAGGCCGATCGGGAAGGTCCATCACCTGCCCGATTTCGCCCCGGCTTGCCCTGCTGGAACAGCCGGTTACCGGTTGGCCGCGATCTTAGGTGCAAACCGGCGACGGCGCGCGCCGGCAACAGCGGCCACAGCGACGCCGAGCAAGGCAACGGAGGCCGGTTCGGGAACTGCGGCGCTAGCCGCCGTCGTGGCACTGGCGGCCAGAATGTCCAGGCGTCCCTGATTGCTGAACAGGTCCACGCTGGTCAGCGTCTTCGTGCTGTCGACGGAAAAGGTCAGGTCCGCGTAACCAAAGCCGCGATAGTCGACTACCCCATTGGTCAGCGACAGACGGTTGAAGCCTCCCAGACCAAACCAGTCCGGCACGAAATTGAAACTGGAGGACGACGTGCTCCCGTCGCTATAGTTGAGCGAAGCGGACAGCTCGTCCCCGCCGCCGATGGCGAGTGCCAGAAGGTCAATGGACGAATACGACCCGGCGGGAGAAGTCAGGGTCGCGCCCAGGCTCTGACCGTGAACACCAAGCTGCAACACATTGTCACCGGTGCTCCCGGTCGCTCCGAAGCCGCCAGGTAGGCCAGTCGCGCCCAAACCACTGGCGAAGGACTGGGTCATGAACACGGTGTTGCCGCCCGAATCGCTGGCATCAAGTGATGTGAGGCCGAAACTGCTGTCCGACCCGGCGATTCCGTTAATGTTGTAAGGAACCGAAAGTTGCACCACGCTGGCATGTCCGGCGCAGGTTCCGGCGGCAATGAGGATAGCCGCGATTGAAAGTCGGTTTCTCATAATGGTCACTCCAGGATCTAGTTTTCATTGCATAATCCGTGCCATATCCGTATCAGATTGAAATATCTGGATACAATTGTAGAGAATGGAAACGCGGTGTAAAAAATTCCGACACGACTCCCCACTGCCGCGGCGGTCTCGCAGCCAGGCGAAACCAAAATGCCTTGTTGGTGATAGCGCGTTGCAGCCGCTTAACACGCGATCTATCCCTGCGTGGGCCGCCTGACGCGCGGCATGAGCCCAGGGTCCGCAAGCCCTACCTTGCCGAAACCCGCCTACCGGGCAAAATACCGCGCATGAACGCTCCTTCGCAGACCAATCAACGCATCGACGGCAAACGCCTCTGGGACACCCTCATGGGTTTTGCTGAAATTGGCGCAACCCCAAAAGGCGGTGTGCGCCGACTGACCTTGACCGATGTCGACAAGCGCGGCCGCGACAAATTTCGCGCGGAATGCGAGGCGCTTGGTCTGACCGTTCGGGTGGACGCAATCGGCAACATGTTCGCCCGCCGCCCCGGGCGCGATCCCGACCGGCTGCCGGTGCTGTTCGGCAGTCACCTCGACAGCCAGCCAAGTGGCGGCAAGTTCGATGGCGCGCTCGGGGTTCTCGCCGGGCTGGAGGTCATGCGCAGCCTGAACGATCTGGCCATCGTCACCGAGGCCCCTTTGGAACTGATCAACTGGACCGACGAAGAAGGCAGCCGTTTCGGCCACAGCCTGATGGGTTCCGGTGTATGGGCCGGCGTCTTCGGCCTGGAGAAGGCCTACAGCCTGACGGATACTGAAGGTGTGTCAGTGGCGACCGCGCTGAACGGGATCGGCTACTGCGGTCCTGAACCCGCCGTCCCGTTCAAGGCCGATGCGTATTTTGAGCTGCATATCGAACAAGGCCCGATCCTGGAGCGCGAGGAAAAACAGATCGGCATCGTGACCGGCGCTCAAGGGCAGGTCTGGTACGACGCGGTGACGATAGGCCAGGACAGCCACGCCGGCACAACACCACCGTCCACGCGTAAGGACGCATTGGTATGCGCCGCGCGGATCATCGACCTGGTAGACCGGATGATGCGTGCGCGCGGGGAAGACGGGCGGGGCACCGTCGGACAGTTGCTGGTCTCCCCCAACAGCCGTAACGTGGTGCCCGGAGAAGTTCGCTTCTCGGTCGAGTTCCGGCATCCCAACGACGCCGAGGTCGACGCCCTGGATCGTGAGTTTCCGGCGGCCGCGCGGGCTATTGCCGATGTTTGCGGGGTAAAGCTGGAACTGACCACGTTGTTCAAGATCCCTGCCCAACCATTCGACACATCCTGCGTCGACCTGGTTCGCCAGGGAGCGGCGAAACTGGGATACAGCGTCCGTGAGATCGTGTCCGGCGCTGGCCATGACGCGGTGTATGTCGCCCGTCATGTCCCGACGGCCATGATCTTCACACCCTGCAAGGATGGACTTTCCCACAACGAAGCCGAAAGCATCGAACCGGACCAAGCCGAGGCCGGCTGTCAGGTGCTGTTCGAAGCAGTGGTCGCCCGGGCCAACCGAACTCTCTGATCACCGCGCAGCGAGCGTTACAACCGGTCGCTGCGCGGTGGCGCCATGTAGCGCGAGACTCTGACACCAGCCGACTGGTATTCCGGCTGGTGCCGTCCGCCTTTTCCGGAATGTCTAAGCCTCGGGCGGAGGCTGCTGCCCTGGCATCGGGTCCGTCGGCGTGGGCACCTCGGCAGGCGGTATGTCCTGACCAGGGCCAGGAAGTTCCGGGGGTAGTTGCGGTTCGATTGCCATCGTCGTCCTCCGTGACTGGATTCTACCCAACCATAATCGGCGACCCGCACTCTGGTTCCGCCGAGCACCGACTGCCCACTGCCGCCAGCCTCAAGAACCGGCAGCCAGGCAAAGCCCTATCGTCCTATTTCGTGACTCTCGACGTCCTCGCGATGGTTCAGCCGCTCCTGCTCCTGATGGGTGACATGCCCGCGGTCGCGGCTGGCCATGTACCTTTCCTCCTCACGGGTCCGGACGTCTTGCCGGTGCAGCGCCTCGGCGCGGCGGCGCGTGATCTCGTGCTCACGCCGCTCCTCATTGATGCGGGCATTCTGATGGGCCAGCCGGTCATTCACCTCGTCACGGCGCTGATGGGTCTGTTCCCACTGGCTGTCTGCGAAGGCAGGCCCGGCGGCACCCACCAGGCCGGCCCCGACCAAACCGGTCAAAGCAAGGGCCAAACGAAAACTTCTGGTCAACATGGCACTGTCTCCTGGGCCGAGGCGATGGTTGGGCTTCGCCTTGGATCAATGCCTTTCATCGCCCCCTGTCATGGCGAAACTGGCGCGGCCATGTGTCCTTTCCGTGGAGGGTGTCACACCTGCGTCATCAGGCCGGCAGCGGAAATTTCTGCAAATACGGCATGTAGTCCGGCTCCACGTCGATCTGCAGCGTGGCGAGAACCCGAACCACGGCATTGTAGAACCCGATCGTCAGGGTCAGGTCGACGACCTGTTCGTTGCCCAGTTCATGCTTGCAGGGCTGCGAAGGTCGCCTCGGCCATCGCACCATCGACGGTCATCTCCCGCGCGGCCTTGCAGCACAGTCTTCGACAAGCGCATCCAGACCGGTTGGCTTGCCCGCGGTGTCGTCGATCAACGCCTGGATGTCCTCATCGCTGACGCCGAAATCATGCCCCAGCTTGACATGATGCGACCATTCGTAGGGCGACCGGGCAAGCCAACCCACCTGCAGGATGGCCAGTTCACGCAGCCGCGGATCGAGTTTGCTGCCATAGCGGATATAGCCGCCGAGGCCCGAAAACGCCCGCGCCGCCTTGGGCGAGTTCACCAGAGCCTTGAACAGCGAGATCGGGCGCTTCAGCAGATCCTGGTCCTCGGGCGCCAGGTCGGACAGTTCGAGATACGGGACGCGGGCCATTTGGTTTCCTCCATTGACGAGGTCGAGCGTATACCAGTTCGCCGAATGTGAAACCGCCGGCCGAGCCCAGGAGATGACCGACCCATGCGCGCGACCGTCACGCCAGCCGGCGTTCTGCTGCTGGCAACCCACACTTTCCCCGCCGCGCTCGGTTACAGTGGTATTCGCTCTGACAAACGCGAGGGTGACGGCGCGACCCCGGTGGGCATACTGCCACTGCGGACGGTGCTCTATCCGCGCGGACCGCCGCCCGGCACCCGCCTGCGCGGTAAATGTCCAGCCGCTCGCGCCGCACGACGGCTGGTGCGACGATCCAACCCATCCTGCCTACAACCGCATGGTCGAGCTGCCAATCAACGCCAGCGCGGAGGCGCTGTGGCGCGACGACGCGGTCTACGACATCATCGGCGTCCTCGGCTGGAACGACGACCCCGTGCAACCCGGGCGAGGCTCGGCAATCTTTCTCCACCTGGCCCGACCGGATTTTTCGCCGACCGAGGGCTGCGTGGCGCTCGCGCCGGATGATCTGCGGCATGTCCTGGCGATGGGCCTGACCGAAATTGTCGTCACGGCATGAACCGCACTCGCCTCCGCCTGACACCGCAACGCCAGCCGGCAGGCCGAAAACACCTGGTCCGCCCTCCATCATCCGGCCGGTGCGGTCACCGCACATCTTCGAGGAAGTCCCGGTAGTAAGTCACCGGCAGTCCGCTGCAATCCTGGTAGCGAGTTCGATGTTCGGTTCGCCACGAACAGATGGTCGCCGCCCGGCCCTGCCCTCGATATCCAGGTTCTTGCGCAGCTCCAGCGTGCCTTCGGTCCCGACCAGGAACAACCGCCCGTCGCCCCAGTCCGGCAAGCCGTCCGGCGTGAACCAGTCCAGCCGCATCGTCCCGGTCATCCGCCGCCGCGCAGGGTGACCTCGGCGAAATCTTCGAAACCGGGCGGCGGCGTGCCGAAACAGCCGATGGTGCTGGCCGCGATCGCTGCGTCCGGCACATCGGCGAACGCCAGGAACTGGTCGATCGAGTGGACGCCGATATCGTTGATGATACCCCCATAGGCCTCGCGTTCGAAGAACCACGCCGGGCGCAGTGCCCGGTTCAGCCGGTGCGGCGCCAGACTGGTCAGGCGACACCAGCCGCCCAAGCTCCCCGGACCGACGCACAGCCGAGCGCCGCCTGCACCGACGGCGAGGTCAGCCGCCCCAGCACAATCGACCAGATCCTGCCAGTTTGCCGCACAGCCGCCTCGACCGCGGCAAGCTCGCCGGCGGTGGTCACGCCGGGCTTGTCGACCATGACATCTTTGCCGCGCCGCATCGCCTCGATCGCCACCTTCGCCCGGTCACGCGGCACCGCAGCCAGGACGATGAAGTCCACGGACGGATCATCCAGAAGCCGCTCCCGCTCGACCGGTGGAACATCCGGAAACCGCTTGCGAAACCCGGCCAGCACCCGCGGATCGGTGGTCTGCGGATCATGACCGACGCAGACCGCCCCGGCGGCGAGCAAGCCCAGCGGTCAGATCATAGACATGGCGATGGTCCAGCCCGATCGCGGCAAAGCGCAGCATTCACGTGCCCTCCCTGACTGCGGGATCGCGGTCACCCGTCACGTTGCACGCGATCCTGCACGGTTCGGGCGCACCCGAAAAGCCTGCTTTCCTGAAGCCCGGCGGTAAAGCATTCCCCGCACGATCTTCCCGCCGAGGCAACCTCGGTCCAGAATGGCGACTGGTTTTACACAAACGGGGAGGGACTACCCATGACAGATCGTGTCGCCATCATCACCGGCGCGGGTAGCGGAATCGGACGCGCCACGGCGCTGAATCTGCTCGCGGATGGCTGGTCCGTCGTGCTTGCCGGCCGCCGGGCGGATGCGCTGGACGAAACCGCCGGCATGGCGACCGGCGGCAAGCCGCTGGCGGTGCCCACGGACGTCACCGACCCGACACAGGTGGACGCGCTGTTCGCCAAGGTGAAATCCACCTTCGGCCGGCTGGACACGCTGTTCAACAACGCCGGCGGCAACGTCCCCACCACCAATTTCGGCGACTTCACCTTCGAGATGTGGCGCACGGTCTGCGCGATCAATCTGGACGCGATGTTCCTGTGCGCCAACGCCGCGTTCCGCATGATGCGCGACCAGCAGCCGCAGGGCGGCCGCATCATCAACAACGGCTCGATCTCGGCGCACAATCCGCGGCCGGGGTCGGTGGCCTATACCTCCACCAAGCATGCGATCACCGGCCTGACGAAGTCGATCGCGCTGGACGGGCGGCAATACGACATCTGCTGCGGCCAGGTGGATATCGGCAACGCCGCCACGCCGATGACGGCGCGGTCCACCAACGGCCAGATGCAGCCGTACGGCCAGATGGCGGTCGAGCCGCGGATGGATGTGGACCATGTCGGCAAGCAGGTGGCGTTCATGGCCAACCTGCCGCTGGAATCGAACGTCCAGTTCGTGACCATCATGGCCACCAAGATGCCCTGGATCGGCCGCGGCTAATAGCGCCGATCGGACCGGGGCGGTTGTTGTACAAGAAAACCCAGGACCAAGGCGGCTTTCCGCCTATGTGTACAGGATGACGCAGGCGGAACGAGGGCGGCGTATCCGCAAGTTCATGACAAGCAGTCGTACATTCAATGCGTTAACCCGTTACGGGGATCAGGACTAGGGCGTAAAATCCGCTTGTCTTGTGACTTTCCCCGGATGTCGGGGACAATGGTGCACCAACGGCGGCCAGCCACCCGCCGTTGGTGAAGGGGGACGGATCGTGAAAGCGCCGGTCGGGTAGGACCGAACTAGGAGTTTGATCGCCCCCTTCTTTTCCTCGCGTCCCGAACGGATACCCGGGGGTGGTGCGTGCGATCGTGTCAAAACGGGGCTTGACCAAGACGGATACTCTCTAGTCTCCCCGTTCCGCATCCGATGCGACGGGTGTCGGCGCCAACAGTATTCATTGGCCTTCTTTAAACAAGAAATCCAATTTTGACGGCGCTCGCCTTAATCCATTTGTTATATCGATATCGACACGGTCGTCAGAATAGTGGCGGCTTTGCAGTTCCAATCCGCTCACGTCATCATGTGACAGTGCCTGGCAGCGTGGAGTTGAGTAGATTCCGAACCTGCCCTCCCGGGTCCATCCCTCGTATTGGGTCAATATGCTTACGAAGGCGATCGGCTATGCAGTCGACCGTTAGTTTCAGAATGACGCAAATTCTGCTCACGGTTTTCGATTAAAGAGGCCGGTGACAGAGACTCCATCCAGAGTGAGGATCCAATGGCACTTACCAACTCAGTGGTCGCAGTCTTCGCAAATCACGAGGCGGCAGAGGCGGCCGTGAAACAAGTGACCGACGGCGGTTTCGAGATGAAGCATCTCAGCGTTGTTGGTAAAGGATATCATACCGACGAGAAGGTTGTTGGTTTCTACAATACAGGCGACCGGATCAAATTCTGGGGCAGCCGTGGTGCCTTCTGGGGTGGCTTTTGGGGTTTGTTCTTCGGTGGGCTTTTCATGACCATTCCCTTTGTGGGGCATGTCGTCGTCCTTGGATATCTGGCCACCGTGGCGATCTCCGGCATCGAGAATGCTGTCCCGGTCGGCGGGCTGAGTGCGCTCGGTGCCGCGATCTACAGCATCGGCGTCCCGAAGGACAGCGTGCTTCAATACGAGACCGCAGTGAAGGCCGACGATTTCCTGGTGATGGCGCACGGAAGTTCTGAGGAGATCGCTCGCGCCAAGGATATCCTCGCGACGGCCAACGCCTCACGCGTTGATATCTATGCAGGCAACAAAGCGGCCGAACTGGCGGACCATGCCGCCCATACGAATGCCTGAACCATACAGCCAAGATCATCACGAGTTGACCGAATGCGACATACGAAGGGGTGGCCAATCCGATGCGTTATCGCCGTCAGTCCCAATCGGATTCCTCATGCTCACCGGCGCAAGGGTCGGAGAGATCATGCAAGGATAAGAGCGATCGGCGACGCAGGTGCGCGCGACCTTAAAAAGGCCAGGTTCGTCGCGCTTTGATTCAGATCAATGCGGATTGTTCGCACCTCGATTGGCATATTCATACGAACCCACTTGTTGTGGTTCCCGTAGAGCAGTCGAAGCCAAGGGAGTTTCCAGTGCGAAAAACAGCGCAATAGTTGTTTTCAATCTCGTCGTTTCGTCATGCGCAGCAGCTCTGTGGAGTATCTGCGTTACGACAGCCGGCGTGGGGCAGGACGTGAGCGGCACAGGCCATGCGGTGACGAATTCCGCCGAGAAAGTCAAGTCAGGTCTGTCGGCCGCTCCCGAGATAGATTTCCCCTGTAAGACGAATGCGTCTGTCGAACAGGCGCTGGAGACTGACCGGTCTGACCTCGCGTGAATACCTCTACCAAAAGGGATTAAGGCCCAGAATGAGCGACGAAAAGATAAGTTCTTTAGCAGGCAAGCCGGCCCCGAAAGCCTCGCCGCCGCGGTGGGGAGGTTGCCCGGCACGGCGCCCGCCGCGCCCGCGGCCCTTCCCATAGCCCCCCGACACGTCGCGTTACGCTGGCTTCTGCACGATATACCCTATATTGCAATGCTGTTGCTGGCGCTGGTCGGCGTCGTCTTGCGGCTGCCAGTAATCTACTGGGTCATTCTGACGCCGGTCTTCGGGATCATATCGATTGCCGAGGGACGGACCCATTTCGTCATCCGGAAGGAACGTCTGGGGTTCGTCTTCAGGGTTACGCTCGATTGGTGTGCGCTCCTGGTCGCCATTTACCTGCTCTACAACAGCGGCGTCCAGGGCGTGATGAATGCCAACGCGACCTCGCTTGGCATGATGACCCTGCTGGCGCTCGGCACATTCGTCGCCGGCGTGCAGGCTCGGGTTTGGCAGATCTGTGCCGTCGGCGGTGTCCTTTTCCTGTCGGTTCCCGGCTTGGGTTGGCTCGACCAGTCACCCCTGCTGTTGGCCGCCAGCACGTGTGTGATCATCGTGCTCGGTGGTGTCGCTTGGTGGGTAAGCCAGTGGCACCAGGGCACTACGGGCCAGACTGCAGCCCCAACACCGTCGCGTTGAGGCGGCAGTTTTACCCAAATGGAGACTTTTTAGTGGCACTCGGAACCGACGGAATTCTTGGCTTTCTAGCGATCTCCGTTCACGCCGCCTTCGACGACGCCGGCGCTAGACTCCAGGGGCTGGCCGCTTTGGTGGCTCGAACTCTCTGCTGCACTTCAGCAGTCCGCGACCGGATTCTCGGACGTCGTGGTCCAGCACCCGGCCGTGATGATAAGCTGTGTGGTGGCTGGTGCCGCGGTTGTCCTGCTGGTGCTGCTTATGACGAAGTTGATGCATCATTCAGCCGCCACTGTGCCGTCTAAACAGCCACGCAAGCCTCCGATATCCGCGCCCGAGACAAAGGATGACCTGAAAACCCTGCCGATGGCAGAGGTGGAGAAGAAACTGGGATCGTCGCCTGAAGGCCTCAGTCAGGCTGAGGCGACAAAACGGCTGACCCAATATGGGCCGAACGAGATCGAGGAGAAGAAACAGAACGTTCTCCTCAAGATACTGTCCTATTTTTGGGGACCTATTCCGTGGATGATCGAAGTGGCGGTCGTTCTGTCGGGCGTCGTCCGGCACTGGCCCGATTTTTTCATCATCCTGGTGCTGCTCGTATCAAATGCCGCGGTCGGGTTCTTTGAAGAGCGCCAGGCTGGCAACGCCATCGAGGCCCTGAAGGCCAGGCTGGCGGTCAAGGCGCGGGTGAAGCGTGACGGAAAGTGGATCACGCCGCCGGCGCGGGAACTGGTCCCGGGTGACGTCATCCGCTTGCGCCTGGGCGACATTGTGCCGGCGGACGCGCGCCTGCTGGACGGCGACGAGGTGTCCTTGGACCAGTCGGCGCTGACCGGTGAATTGTTGCCCGCCTCGCGCAAATCCGGCGATGCTGTTTTCTCCGGTTCGATCGTTCGTCGTGGCGAGATCGGTGCGCTGGTCTATGCGACGGGAGGGAAAACCTATTTCGGCAAGACCGCGGAACTGGTGGAGACCGCCGTTACCGTCAGCCATTTTCAGAAGGCCGTGCTGCGAATTGGCAACTATCTGATCATGCTGGCTGTGGTGCTGGTGTCTGTGATCATCGCCATTGGAATCTATCGCGGCAATCCGATCCTGACGACGTTGCAATTTGCCCTTGTGCTGACCGTGGCCGCGATCCCCGTGGCGATGCCGACGGTTCTGTCAGTGACGATGGCTGTCGATGCCCGCCTGCTCGCGAAGAAGCAGGCGATCGTCAGCAGGCTGGTCGCCATTGAGGAGCTGGCAGGCGTGGACGTGCTGTGTGCCGACAAGACCGGCACCCTGACGCAGAACAAGCTCACATTGGGTGAGCCGTTCTGCCTGGACAGGATCACGGCTGATCAGGTCATCCTCGCCGGCGCATTGGCGTCGCGGGCGGATAACAACGATACCATCGACCTTGCTGTTCTGGGCGGTCTGAAGGGCAAGCAGGCACTGAAGCCGTTCAGCGTCACGCATTTCATGCCGTTCGACCCGGTGCATAAGCGCACCGAGGCTACCGTGAAGGGGGCGGACGGAAAAACCTTCAAAGTGACCAAGGGGGCGCCTCAGGTCATCCTGAAACTCTCCGCCAATGCCGCTGCGGTGAAGGATAACATCAACAAGGCCGTCAACGACTTCGCCGCCCGTGGCTTTCGCGCGCTTGGCGTCGCCAGGGCGGATGGCGACGGGCAATGGCAGCTTCTCGGCGTGCTGCCGCTGTTCGACCCACCGCGCGAGGATGCCAAAGCGACGGTTGCGACCGCGGCCGCGATGGGCGTGAAGATCAAGATGGTGACCGGCGACGCTTTGGCGATCGCGCGGGAGACCGCCAAAACGTTGGGAATGGGCGTGAACATTCTCGACGGAGGCACCTTGGGTGACGCCAAGACTGAAGAAACCGCGGCGATGACCAAGTCCATCGAGGACGCCGACGGCTTCGCTCAGGTATTCCCAGAGCACAAATTCCACATCGTGGATGTGTTGCAGAAGCACGGGCACATCGTCGGCATGACGGGGGATGGCGTGAATGATGCCCCGGCCCTGAAAAAGGCCGACTGCGGCTTCGCTGTTTCCGGCGCGACGGACGCGGCGCGAGCGGCTGCCTCCATCGTGCTGGTGGCACCGGGGCTGTCGGTGATCATCGATGCGATCAAGGAAAGCCGGAAGATCTTTCAGCGGATGAACAGCTACGCGATGTACCGAATCGCGGAGACGCTGCGCGTATTGCTGTTCATGACGCTGGCGATTGTCGTCTTCAATTTCTATCCGCTGACGGCGATCATGATCGTGATGCTTGCGTTACTGAATGACGGCGCGATTTTGTCCATCGCCTATGACAATGTCATCTATAGGAACCAGCCCGAAGCATGGAACATGCGGCTGGTTCTGGGAATCGCGACGGTGCTGGGTCTCGTCGGCCCAATAGCCGCGTTCGGGCTGTTTTACCTCGGTGACCGCGTCCTTCACATCGATCGTCCGCAGATCCAGACGATGATGTATCTTCTGCTATCAGTGGCCGGACATCTGACGATCTTCCAGACGCGCACACGCGGCCCATGGTGGTCGACGCGCCCGGCAACAATCCTTCTGGTAGCCGTCGTCGGTACACAGACGGTGGCAACGCTGATCTGCCTCTTCGGGTTCCTGGTGACCCCGCTCTGGTGGGGTTGGGCAGCGATGGTATGGGCCTATGCCCTGGCATGGTTCCTGCTGACAGATCCAGTGAAGCTGCTCGCGTATCGCGTGCTTGATGCGACCATAGCCGTGCCTGCGGACCAGCCAAAGATCCTGCCGCAGTCAGATGCGAAAGCCACATCGCAGCTTCCCAAGCCCGCGTCCAAAGCCGGTACCAAAGCCGCTCCCCAGCCCGGTCCCGTCTCGAAGCTGCCGGCGACAGCCGAACTTCAGCCGGAGGCCAAAATCGAGCCTCCATCTGATGCCAAGCCCGTGTCTTATGCCAAGCCCGTGTCGGAACCTGAAGCCAAAGCCAAGCCTCAACCTGCAATCGAACCCGGGTCTGATGTCGATACTGCCGTCACGGCACTGATGAACACGACGCTCGGAGAACTCCTGGTGGCTGGCGTGCTCAAACATCCAGAGGATGCCGGGCAAATTCTCGCGGATGGTATTGTCCAGACGAAGGCGCACATCGAGGCTGCGAAAGCGGCTGCACCGAAAGTCGATCTAAAGCCTGAATCTGAAGTCAAGGCAGCCGAATGAAAATCAACGCAGACGACTTCCGCGTGCGGGAAGGGGATAAGGTCGACCTCGGGAAGTGGCCGACGAACGTCGAGCCCATATGTAATTCAAAGAAGCACTACAAGGAACGGTTGGAAGAGCACGTCGAAAAGTTAAGCGACGCTGCAACACCTTCATTACGCATCCAACCGCTATGCCGTTCTGCTGATTTTCCAGGCGATGGATGCGGCTGGAAAAGATGGTGCGATCCGGCATGTGATGTCCGGGGTCAATCCGCAGGGATGCCAGGTGTTCAGCTTCAAGCATCCCAGCGCCACCGAGTTGCTCCATGATTTTCTGTGGCGTACCACGCGTGATCTTCCGGAGCGGGGGCGCATCGGCATCTTCAACCGATCCTACTACGAGGAGGTGCTGATCGCCCGCGTGCATCCCGAGATCCTGCGCAACGAAGGCCTTCCGGATGCTCTGCTGTTCGAAACCGCGGTTTGGCAAGATCGCTATCGATCGATCGTCGACCTGGAGGCGCACCTCCATCGCAACGGCACCCGCATCGTCAAGTTCTACCTTCACCTCTCGAAGGACGAGCAGCGCAAGCGATTTCTTGACCGCATCGACGAGCCGGAAAAGAACTGGAAATTCAGTATGGCGGACATCGAGGAACGAAAGTTCTGGAATCACTACATGACGGCGTATGAGGAATGCGTCAGCGCCACTAGGGCCTGTTAGCCCCTGAGATCAGTTCCTTTATTGATGGCATGACCTATGAGACCGGATATGGCGTCCTGACAGACGCACAATGGGATAAACTGGCACCGCTGATTGAGGAATGCCGCCCGCACCACAAGACTGCGTGCATCAATCTGCGACGCACCATCGAGGCCATTGTCTGGCGGCACACCAACGGTGCCAAATGGCGCAGCTTACCGCCGTAGCTGTGACAATGAATATCGGGTTCTCCCGCACATTCCGTGCTGTCGTTGCGCTAGGTGGCGTGTAGGACGCGAGCACGGAGCAAGCCGAAGCCGGCACGGCCGTACATCGTTCGTTTCAACATCTTGAGCCGGTTTATTTGGCCTTCAGCGGGGCTGGTGGTCCAGGGAAGCTCGAGGGCGGCCTGCACTGCACCGAAATCCCGCCGCAAACTGGCGACAAATGATCCCAGCGCCGTCTTGCCGGCGTCTTCAAGCACCTTATCTAGGGCCTCCTTGCTTTTTCGGCGTAGCACCGCGTTGAGCCGCTTCGCTGCTGCGATGCAGTCGGCAAGCGCAGGCACGTGCAACAAAAGACGCGAGACAAAGTTTTGTTCCGGCTGGGGCAGAATATCGTCGGTCATCAGTTGGCGTGCGATCTGACGGGCGGATGAGGCTTCGGCCGTGACGGCGTGTGTTTTCGGTGTGCTCGCGGCCTGGGGTTCGCTCTTGCGTCGCCGACCCGCCCACTGTCGTACCGTTCCCGCCTTGCCGGCGAAGCCGAGCTTCACAAGTTCGCGCCAGAGTTGAGCCGCGTTACGACAGCCTCCCGCCCAGCGGCGGTCGAGATGATCTTGGTAGGGCGCGAGACCGCCGAGCCGTCGCGGTTGGCGCCAGAGAGGGGCTGCGCCGGCTCGCAGCCAGCGTCGGATCGTTTTCCGTTCAGCGCCGATCTGGGCCGCAATGCGCTTGAGCGATGCGCCGGCTGTTTTCAACCGTGCAGCTTCCTCGTAGCGCGCTTGCCGGCGCGCGTAGGCGTTCTGACTGCGCTGCTCGATCGCTGTCGGTTTGGCGGCATCGGGTGGCGGCACGGACACGCTGGCCACGGGCACGACCGCCTCCCCGGCGATCTGCTTGGCGACACGGCGGACCTCGACATGGTGACGATCGACAACGGCTCGAACGGCATCACCAAGATTGCGCAGCAAGTGCCAGCGGTCAGCAACTTGCACGGCGTCCGGCGCACCTTGGCGGATACCATCGGCGTAGGCCCCGGCGCGGTCGCGTGCGACGATCTCGATACCTGGATGCTCGCGGAGCCACGCGGCCAGCGTGTCCGCTTGTCGATCGGGCAGCAACGCCACGACCTGATTGCGCTCCAGATCGACCAAAATGGTTCCGTAGCGATGCCCGCGGCGCCAGGCCCAATCATCGACAGCCAGTACGCGCGGTGTGGTTACCGGGCTCTCGCCGGCGGTCGAAGCAGCCATCCGCAGCAGCGTATCGGCGCTGATCGGCACGGCAACACGCGCCGCGAGGCGGGTTCCAGCTTCCCCGCCGAGGGACAGACCGAGTTGGCGTTGTAGATCGCCAAGCCGCTTGGTTCGGCGGCCGTAAGCCAAGGCATCTTCGAGACGCTCGGCGAAGGTCTTGCGGGCACAGGCGACGTTGAGACAGCGGAACCGCCGGGCAGACACGAGGATCATCACCACCCGTCCGTGCGAGGGCAGATCACGAAGCTTTCGCAGGTAGTTGCTATGGACGCGCCAGGAGGATGATCCACATGTCGGGCATACCGCCATACACCGGCTCGGACCGGCCTCAATGGTCACATGATCAGCGGCCGGCAGCACGCGCAGGACCCGCAGCGTCCGCGGGATCAGGGATAACAACGGAGAGGACACGAGTCGCAGCACCATGGACGTGAATCCATGGTGTGTTCCTCAATCCAGAAAAAAGTACAAGCTCGGGCAGCACGGAATGTGCGGGAGAACCCAGAATTCGATAGCAGAGCTACATCAGCATCATGATCAATTGAGAGCCTAGTTTCAAGAGGCTGTTTCGATAGGTAGCTGCTGCCATTTCTCGAGGAATGCACCAGTGTGGTGCTGTCTCTCATTAACCAACCTTTTCGAGAAAGGTCGTGACGAAAGGATGTACTAAGGCTTGAAGGCTGCTGAACTTTAAGGAAGGGGGCAATACGGAAGAATTGGTCGAAGCTCGACTAAATGCACACCTCGATGGCATTCCGTCTTGGCCATCTTTCGCCGTGCCCGTTCAAACTACCTTATTGGGCGGATATTTGGACTGTCAGTGCAAACGGGGAGGTGGGAATTGCACCAGGACGCTCTCGTAAGCTATAATCGAGTTAGGACGTGGATCGGCGGAAAATACAGGCTGGGCTGAACAGTTATGGTCTTCTTTTAGAAAGATTGAAGCTGGTAGTAAGGAAGCGGTAAAGCATACGCCACACGTCGACCAAAAACCGCGAAATAGTGAGGAATTTTGTGCCCGCAATGGCAACCCTTTGACCGTCTTGTTAGTAACCTTTGTGGGTTTGGGCATCGTTCGGCAGGATAGATGTTTCCTTGGCTACTAGAGACTGGCGATTGCCGCTTACACTGAACCGCCCCGGGTCTGCCGGAGGCTGATTGGGTTAAATTAGGCGGCGATCTTGATCTGGTCCAGCGAGGCGAAATATCGTTGTTCGGCCTCGGCGGGCGGGATGTTACCGATCGGCTCCAGAAGGCGTCGGTGGTTGAACCAATCGACCCATTCGAGCGTCGCGAACTCGACCGCTTCCAACGATTTCCACGGTCCGCGCCGACGGATCACCTCGGTCTTGTAAAGGCCGTTGATGGTTTCGGCGAGCGCGTTGTCATAGCTGTCGCCGACACTGCCGACGGATGGTTCGATGCCAGCTTCCACCAGGCGTTCGGTGTATTTGATCGAGACATATTGGCTGCCTCGATCACTGTGATGGACAAGCCCACCGCGATGCACGGGACGCCGATCGTGCAGCGCCTGTTCCAAAGCATCGAGGACGAAGCTTGCATGCGCGGTGCGGCTGACCCGCCAGCCAACGATGCGTCGGGCGAAGGTATCGATGACAAACGCCACATAGACAAAGCCTTGCCACGTCGCCACGTAGGTGAAATCGGATACCCAGAGCCTATTCGGCCCCGGTGCCCGGAACTGGCGTCTGACATGATCCAAGGGGCATGGCGTGGCTTTGTCGCTGATCGTCGTCTTGAGCGGCTTGCCGCGGACAGCGCCTTGCAAGTCCATTGTTCGCATCAGCCGCTCGACCGTGCAGCGAGCAACCTTGCAGCCTCCCCGCCGCATCTGCCGCCAGATCTTACGCGCGCCGTAGACCTCGAAATTCTCCGAGAACACGCGTTGGATATCGGCCCGCAGGACCGAGTCCTGCTTAGCTCGCTTTGACCGTTTTTCGGGGTCGGCACGCTTTGCCGCAAATTCGTAGTAGGTCGATGGAGCGATCGGCACAACCTGGCAGATCGGCTCAACTCCATAGGCCGCGCGGTGATCGTCGATGAACGCGATCATGGCTTGAACCGGCGGTCGAGCTCCGCCTGGGCAAAATACGCAGACGCCTTGCGCAGGATCTCATTGGCCTGACGCAATTCTCGGTTCTCGCGTTCCAGCGCCTTCAGCTTTGCCGCTACGTCCGAAGCGACGCCCGGTGCGCGACCGCTGTCGCGATCTGCCTTCTGTACCCATTCACGCAACGTGTGCGGTGAGCAGCCAAACTTCGTTGCAATCGACACCATCGCTGCCCAGCGCGACGGATGCTCGCTCTCGTGCTCCAGCACCATCCGCACCGCGCGGTCGCGAACTTCGGCAGAGAACTTGTTTGTCGTCGGACTTGTCATGGCTCCATCCTATTTGGGAGTTGGAGCCTCCGGCAGACCCGGGGCGGTTCAACACCTCTCCTAGGCGCCCTATACCATGCTGCTAGAGCAGCGACCCAGACCATTCCGATGGCGCCAACCAAATTAATCGCAATTTGCATCGGCAATTTATCATCATACTCAAGGCCCAGTCTTGCGATGAAGCCCAACACAACGCCTGAACAGAAGACGGGTAGGGAATTTTGCCCTAACAGCACGAAAGGTGCAGCCCAGCGCGTCCGCAGCCAAACCTGGTCGAAGCGGATCAGCCGAGCGGACAGCCATGTCAGTGCGAGTACGGACAGCAGCCGGAACGGGTACAATCCGGTCTTGTCCTCGATCACGAGGTAGTGGAACACCGCTGACCCGGAAACCCAGTCAAGCATGCGCGGATGCGGCTCGATGACCACGGTCACGATGACCCCCAGGGCGACAACTATCAACGCAGCAGCGTCGAACAGCCGGGGACGCGACGGCAGGCGCATCGGCGCACAAGCTAGCAGCACACCAATGGTGAACAAAAACTGCCAAGCGAGCGGATCGAAGAACCAGCCGTCCCCGCCCCAGGCGCTCAGGTTCACGCTTGTGAAGCGCACAACGACATAGACGGCGAACGAAATCCCGAACAGTAACTTCGGCCAGGGCAGTAGCCATATCGTTGCCGCGAAAAATAACAGAAGCACCACATACAGCGGCAATATGTTCAGCAGGCTCGGCTGGAAACGCAGAAGCAGCGCCTCCAGAATACTGCGATACGGATCCTCGCCCAGCACGTCTAACCGAGTTTCTTCGAGATAGTTCAGTCTGTTCAGCGCTGTCGCGGAATAGGTTACCTGTGCGGTGAACAGCACGAACAGGAAGATATGTGCGATGTAAAGCGTCCAGGCGCGCTTGAGCACGTGCGCGACAGTCGAGATATAGCCGTTTTGCTTAAGCCCCATGCCGTAGCCCAGGCCGACACCATATCCGGCGAGCAGAACGAACACCTCGACAGCATCGCACATGGCAAAGTTGCGAAGGCTATAGTCGCTCAAGACATTGCCAGGAATGTGATCAACAAAGATCCACCACAATGCCAATCCGCGAAAAAAGTCTACGCGAAGATCTCGAGTGGCGGACAGCCAAATTAAGTTATCATCTCCGGCCAAGTGCCTATTAGCGGTTCGGCCTTTACGAGAAAGATGGGATCTAATCTGACGATCCAATGAGTGTTGTGTGCCACTCGGCCGTACTTTGTTTGGTATGGCACGCTGACGCTCACTGACACGGGCAATCTCTGCACCGCCAATTTCGTATAAGTGCTTTAAAAGCCCAGCCAAAAGCAGGACAGCTCCAACGAAAACCGGAAACGCAACAATAATGAATGGCTTCACGACCAAGTCCATCCATAGGGCGCTGGAGACAACAATTTTGTCTGGGCGCCAAAAACCTGTAAGCCTTTGATATCAAACATCTTCCGATGGTGCACCACCGCGTGGCAAGATTTCCCGGATAATCGAGCTATCATGCTAAGGGCCACTTGTTTGGTCGATAGTACGCGCTGGGTCGCGCTTCAGACGTTCCTCGGAAAAAAGCGTTTCTCGTGCCGCACATAAGGCCTCGACTGACCCCAACCCAATCTCAAACGTAAAGGCTGCGATTATGACCATGCGTACGGTAGCCCAAGAATATTCAAATTTCGATAACCAACTTCCTATCCCAGGATTTTGGGACGCGAAACTTGCGTAGGAGAATGGCAACATGATCATGGACACGACGATAAATCCCAAAATTGTAAACAACCCAAGGTAAATCAGCCGACAGTCTGAGAAATGAAAATCATCATCTAATGCATAATTCATGAAGTCGGTAAGACATACAACGGCCAACGGAATGATCGCTAAGATAATATCCTTATAATCGTGGTGAGAATTTGCCTCCTGAGCGAGCACATCCCAGAACCATCCACCGGGGCCTTTAAGCTGGGGGAGGTCTGCCAGGGCAAGAACGGGACCGAGAAACCCGATCACCAAGCTGATGGCAAAAATTAAGACGCGTTTCCACACTCTAGAAAGCGCGATTGGCAATAAAACACGTAGCCCCACTCCCAGTTGCTGTAGCAAACGTTCGAAAATCGGTGGCCGCGGTTTAGCCATGGGCCAGCATCCTGCTACGACCCTATCTGAGGCATGAGGAGGGTTGGCTTCGCTCCCCCGCTGCAGTGCAACCAGCGGTACAGCGAAGACCATGAAAACTTCTCAGTGTTCCACCTGGTTTTCTAATCGATGACCTGTGGCATAATTGGTCAAAAGCGTCAAAGCGTGCGGGCGCGGGGTATTCAGGTGTGATACCAACCGCCTTATCCGATGAGCGTTTGTTTTGCCCAGGCGTCTTGGGTGATGGAAGCAATGCGTTCTGGCATGCACATGAGCTCGTTCCAGGTGTTGCAGCAGGCATCGACGATAGCTTGGTAGTTTGGCCAGACCTGATGGTCGAACCAATTGCCATGCATGAATTCCCAGACGTTCTGTATCGGGTTCAGCTACTACATCGTTCCGATGGGACTGGACCTATCGGAATTCGTTGCAGACCGGTCTCCATCCATCTTGGCGAGCTGGCTCCATAGGTTCTGTTTCACGGAAACGCTGTACTAGGGCGTGCAGGATGGCAGGGGCAGCAGCGCGATGTTGTCGGGACGCTTGAACCGCGCTGAGGTGTGCCAACCGGTGTTATCCAGCATCAGCATCAGCATCAGCACGGCAAAGGCGTCCTTTGAGACGCAACAACTGATGGCGGCGAGATGCTCATTCTTGGCTTCGCTGCCAACGGCGGGCATGACGATTGCCGCGCCTGTGTTGCGCTTATGGCAGGCGGCACCGAAGCGGCACCGAAGATAGTCGTTTCGACCAGTCTCCTGCAGACCCGGCATGCGGGTCCGCACCGGGTGGTTCGAGAGATTGAGGTCGGGTGAGCTTGGGCACTCTCAACTGGCGTGCCCGTCGGATCGTGAGGATAGGTTTGAGAAGCATCCCGCTGTTGCGCCACCGATACGGGGCATTTCCTGGCACTCGTTTGGCAACCGAAGGCTTGGCTTCGAGCGCCATCAACGCACGTAAGACGCCCCTCGGCGACCACACTGCTTAAGTTTGATGGCGTACAGTCGATGGCGTATTACTCGTCCAGCCTTCGCCGGACCCCAAGTGTTCGCGCCCGAGGAAGAGGACCTTTCCAAGGGGATTCTCGAAGCCATCGACATGGACATTTATCGTGTCAAAAGGCAGGCCGCGCATCGCGTCCAGTTGGCCGATGAAGAGGTGGAAACCGACCCGGTTCCGACTGACGGGGGCGGGCACAAGCCGGATGCTAAACTCGACCAGATTTCTAATATTATTAATAGCTTCAACGATCTGCTTGGCAAAATCAACTGGCAGGATGCTAACCGCATTCGGCGGCTGATTGCCAATGACATCCCGCGCAAGGTTGCTGCCAACCCGGCTTATCAAAATGCGAAGCAGAACTCGGACAAGCACAATGCCCGCATTGAGCACAATAAGGCTCTCGGAGGCGCAATCGTCGGATTGATGCAGGACGATACCGAGTTGATTAAGCAGTTCAGTTACGACGGCGGCTTCAAACGATGGCTGGCCGACACGACTTTCGCAGTGACCTACAATATGCCCGGCCCCTCTTCTTCCTGAGGACGACGCCGATGCAACATCCCTTCAACAGTTTCTTTGTTCGGTTGGGCGGCGTTTCTTCGTCCCGGCCTGACCATTCACAAGACGCCGCGCGGAGCCGCGGTCAAGGATGGCCGCAGGCCACCGCGTCTTCGCGGCGCGAAGCGTCCTTGACGGTGGCGAGCACGGCGTCACAGTCTCGAAAGGCGGGCCGCTCCAAAGTTTGCACGAACTGTGCCTCATCTATTGGCCCGCGAGCGAGACGCAACAGAGGACCTGATTTGCTAAACTTTTTGGCCGGGAAAAGGTCTCCAAATGTTGCCCACTCCATGCAACAGCGCCATGGGTTGACGCCTAGCAACACATCCTTTGCCGGGTGGCATGACGCAACAATGAAATGCTCATATCCCATCGGAGGTTTTCAATCACACATACAGCGCAACACCCGCCTATCTTGTATAGAATACGGTCGGTGGATGTGGTCGCAAGATGCAGATGACACCCCTCTGCCAGATAGAAACGACACCTTTCCGGGGTTTCGCATGAGACGCTGCGCGGCCGGATGATCGCCGATGGATTGTCGAGCGATCGCCGCCATCCGCCCGCTACCGCAGCATCTATGCCGGCGACGTGAGTGTCTGGGCAAATTGATTCAAATGGACGGCTCGAAACTCGCGTCGTTCGAGGATCGTGGCAAGACCGGCATAGTGCTGGCTCGGCTCGACGATGCACCGAGGTGTTTGATGCGCCGGCCGTTCGGTGCGCCATTGCATATTACGTCCGCGCAACCCGCGCATGTCTGGTGGCGCATGCCAAGTCCGTTGCCCTTTTTAACCGTCCATTAAGGTGGCAATCGTAACCATCGTGGTTTACGACGATCGCAGGTCATATGACTTCCGGAGACCAGATGCAAAGCTCGCTGAAGCGCCCGACATTTCGTCTCAACGTAATGGCGCCGTTAACGTTGCTGCTGCTATTGACGGCGGGAATCGGTGGAGCTTCGATCGCGGGCCTGTCAGCCATGGACGACCGGGAGACCATGATCCGGACCATGTGGCTGCCCAGTGTCGGCATCCAGGGTCAGTTGCAATCCACTTTCGAGCGGTTTCGCACGGCGCAGATACAATATGCCATAACAAGCCTGGATAACCGCGGACAGGTTCAGGGCGAGCTTTTACGACGGCTTGCCGACGTCGAACAGGCGCGCAGCGGCTACGAGCCCTATATCGCCCGCGATACCGACGACGAAAAATTCATGCAGCAATACGATCAGGCATGGATTGAGTATAAACAGTTAAATCAGAAATTAATCGACAGGCAGATAGATTTGCCTGATCTCGTTGGCAAGGACGTTCTGGCAAGCCTTGCCAGGGTTCGCTCCACCTTAAAAAAAGATCTCACTTTCAATCTTACAATGGGATTGAAAGCCGCTGACGAGAGCGCCGAAATCTATTTTGACACGAAATGGGCGGTTGGCTGCCTGACCGTTGTCATGTCGATGATCTGCATATTGCTAGGCTATCAGATCGGGACAAAGCGATCCGCGTAGTTCCTTGGACGCGGCTCCGCCCAATCGGATTTCCGATGGCGTGGTCGTCGCCTTCCTCACACTGAATGCAAAGTCATCCACCTACCGGGTCGGCTCGGGGGTTTCAAGGGCTTCGCGGTACGCACTGGCAGGCCGCTTTCAGCGCCTGACCCCCCTCGCCTACAACCACTTATTCGGTGGATTCCGGCGGATCAATCGACATCAACTCGATAATGATGACCTTTTCCAGGTCGCGCAGCAGCGTCAACAGCTCGGGCGTAACTGATGTGCCTTTCGGAACGATCGTCCGTCCCTTGCCGATGACCGGAGCGGCGAACACCATGCCCACGCGGAGTTGCGGCACGGTCACGCTGGAAAAGTTCGTGATCGGCATCATCGGCGGCTGGTCCGGCGGTCCGACGTCGACCTTGCGGTAATGCGACGGCTTGTAAGGCAGCGCCATTTGCCGTGTGATGATCTTCGACAACCGATCCGCGATGTCGTTCTGGGTGACCGGCTTCAACAGAAAGCCGTCGCATGACAGCTTGGCGGCGAAATGCACGCTGGCTTCGTCGCGCGTCGCGGTCAACAGCACCACCGGAAGCGCGAAATCCTGGTTGGTAAGTCCGGCGCGGATTTGCTGCAGGACAAAAAGTCCGTGCATTTCCGGCATCATGACATCAAGCAAGGCAATATCGACCTTATGCGGCTCATTGAGTACCCGAGATGGCCTGCTTGCCGTTGACGCTTTCGACCACCCGGCCACCAAGCTTGGTCAGCACCGCGACAAGCACCCGCCGCATGAAGTCGTCATCTTCGGCGACCAGAACGGTCTTGAAACTCAGAATGTCCATCTTTGTTTAACAGACCAAATGAAAATTGCCTTGTTCCCTCTAAATACACCAGTACCGTAAACGAAAAGTAAACTTTTGCCTGCGATCTTGGGCGTCGCGGCATTCTTACGGAGACCCCATGGCGGAAGCCGAACTGGACCTCATCGACGTTCTGGAGACCGCCCCGGTCGGGGCGATCATCCTGGATGACAGGGACAACCAGGTGTTGTTCTGGAACACTTCGGTGCTGGCCATCCTGGGTGACCTGCAGGGGGAGGCGTTCGCCAGGGCCGCCAGTCGCGGGTTTTTCCACAATGACCAGGATTTCGAGGTCGCGCGGTGCCAACTGGCCTCCGCCGGATCGTTGCGGAATTATGAAACGCGGATCTTCCGCGAGGACAGCCACGAGTCCTGGGCCATGGTCTCGATGCGGCCGATACGGTTCGAAAACAACGCCGCGACGTTGATCTGGTACTTCGACATCACCGATGCCAAGCGTCGTGAGCACCAGCTGGAGCGAAGCCAGGACGCCTTGCTCGAAGTCCTGGACGCGGCACCCACCGGCGCGGCGCTGACCGATGGGCCGGAGCGAATATGCTATTGGAACAGCGCCCTGCTGGATATTTTTCCAGGCAGCGGCGGCGATCCGGCGACCGCGATCCGCGGCGGCATCGCGCAGGCCCATGTCGCGATCGACAAGGAAGGCCAGGGAACCACCTTCCGTATACCGATGCTGGACGGCAGCGAGCGATTTGTGGCGGCCTGGAAATTCGCGGTCGAATTCGAAGGCGCCCCGGCTGAACTGATATGGCTGCACGATGTGACCGAGTTGCGACGGGCGGAGCGGACCGCGCAGGCCGCCACTGCCGCGAAATCGGCCTTCCTCGCCACCATGAGCCACGAGATCCGCACGCCGATGAACGGGGTGATGGCGATTGCCGAATTGCTCGCCGAGACACCGTTAAACGGCGACCAGGCTGGGATGATCGCGATTATCCAGCAAAGCGGCGAGAGCCTGATTCGTGTGATCAACGATATCCTGGATTTTTCCAAACTGGAATCCAGCCAGTTGCAGGTGGAGAACATCCCGTTCCGCCTGGACGAGGTGCTCGACGGCGTTCTTCAGTTGCTGAAGCCCAAGGCGGCGGAGAAAGGCCTGGCGCTGCATGTCCTCCAGCACGGCAACGATGACAGCGCCCGGGTGGGAGACCCGCTGCGGCTGCGTCAGGTGCTGCTCAACCTAGTCGGCAATGCGATCAAATTCACCGCCAGCGGCAGCGTGACGCTGGACGCTGACGCCACCAGCGACGACGTGTCGTTCCGGATTATCGACACCGGCATCGGCATTGCGGCCGACAAGATTGCCAAGCTCTTTATGCCCTACCAACAGGCCGAGGCGGCGACTGCTCGGAATTACGGTGGCACGGGACTGGGTCTTTCTATCAGCAATGCCCTGCTGACATTGATGGGCGGGAGCTTGCGGGTCAGAAGCACCCTGGGACGCGGCAGTTGTTTTACCGTCGAACTCAATCTGCCCCGCGACGCCAAGGCGTTGCCCCGGAACGCCCAGTGTTCGGGCGCGGCGGAAACACAGTTCTGGAGCAAGGCGGACCGCGCGGCGGCGGAAGCCAACGGCGCGGTTATTCTGTGCGCCGAGGATAATCCCACCAACCGTGATGTGCTTGCCCGCGTCCTCGACCGGCTCGGGATGGTCTATGAAATGGTGGAAGACGGCGCCCAAGCGCTCGCGGTGCTTGACCGGTCGCGGCACGGCCTGGTGCTGACCGATGGCCACATGCCGAACATGGGCGGGTGGGAGCTGGCCCACGCCATCCGAGCAGCGGAAACGGAAATCGGCCTTGCGCGCCTGCCCGTGGTCATGGTGACGGCCGACGCGGTCTCCCAGTTGGCCAACCAGATAGATCAGGCCGATATCGATGCCTGCCTCACCAAGCCGTTGCGCCGCCACCAGGTGGAAGCGGCGATCCTTACCGCGTTGCCGGTATGGACGCGGTTGCGGCAGCCGTTGCACAAATCCAACTTCACATCTGCTGTTGCGGGCGGTGCGCTGAACCTGACCGGATTGGTGGAACTTGTTGGCGATGACAGGGATGTCTTGCGTAGCATCCTGCAGGACTTCCTGAGCGGCGCGACCACGCTGCAAGCAGAGCTGGCCGCCGCCATGGTTTGCGGTGACCGCGAGAAGGTTATGTTGGCGACCCATGCCATCAAGGGTTCCGCGGGCTACGCCGGTGCGAGCGTGATGATCGGGTACGCCGAGGAATTGGAGCGGAAGGCCCAGGAGGGAGTCGCGTTCGAAGTTCTGACCGTGCAGTTCGATGCGTTGACCAAGATGATAAAGCGACTGCCTGAAGACATCGAGACGAGCTTGGCTGGCTATTTCGCCTGACAACGATCGCGGCAGGGGCGACCAGGTCCGCCAAACCGATGCCACCGCGCTGGTCCAAGTGCAGGAGGGCGCCGGGTGGCTTTGCTTGGCTGATCGACCCGATTGAACGGTCGCATCCTGGCGCCACGGCCGGTGGTTGGGCGTTTCAGCGGTTCTGCGAACGATCCTTCAAGCCGGGGGAGTTGGGTAATCGATCCGCACGATCTCCAGCACCTCGGGTCCGCGCGGCGTTCGCACAGTCACTTCATCGCCGCGCCTTGCCCGCAGCAGGGCCAGCGCGACCGGTGAGCCGATGCTGATCTTTCCCGCGGCCATATCGGCTTCATCCACGCCCACGATAGTTACGGTGACTTCTTCATCACGCTCGTTGGCGTAGGTTACCGTCGCGCCGAAGAAGATCTGATCGCGCTGGATCTGTGAGGCGGGATCCACGACCTCGGCGTGCGCCAGTCGGTTCATGAGAAAGCGCAGCCGCCGGTCGATTTCGCGCAGCCGCCGCTTGCCTTCCTTGTAGTCGGCGTTCTCGCTGCGGTCGCCGTTACTCGCTGCCCATGCGACGATCTCAACCACGCGGTGGCGTTGGCTACGCATGGCGGCAAGTTCGGCCTGTAACCGGTGTTGACCGGCCGGCGTCATGTAGAACTTGCCCCCGGGCAGTCTCGGCGGACCTTCGTCGTCTGCGTCGTCGTTCAATTGCGGCGGTCTCCCCTGGGACGGTGTCGGGCTGGTTGGTGCTTGAGCGTTCATAATGTGTCGCAACGTCGCGGGCCAACATTCCTCGTGGTCATCACAGCGGGCTTGCGTCCGAGCCGACGCTCCCGTATCGCCCGGCCATGAACGATCCCGCCGCGTCGGCCGAAGCCGAACTCCGCCGCCTGCTCGACATCATGGCCGCACTCCGCGATCCGGCCGCTGGCTGCCCGTGGGACAGGACGCAGACGTTCGACACCATCGCGCCGTACACGATCGAAGAAGCCTATGAGGTCGCCGACGCCATAGCGCAACGTGATTTCGCCGCGTTGCCGGATGAATTGGGGGACCTGTTGTTCCAAGTGGTTTATCACGCCCGCATGGCCGAGGAAGCGGGTCAGTTCGCGTTTGCGGATATTGCGAAATCCATCAGTGACAAGATGATCCGCCGACATCCTCATGTGTTCGGCGATGCGGCGGCTCGCGATGCCGCGGCCCAGACCGTGGCCTGGGAGCAGCACAAGTCGGCCGAGCGGTCGGCGCGGCGGCAGTCTGGGGTACTGGCGGGGGTGCCGGTCGCGTTGCCGGCACTGACCCGCGCCTTGAAGCTGACCAACCGTGCGGCCCGGGTTGGCTTCGACTGGCCGGATGCGGACCAGGTCCTGGCCAAGCTTGATGAGGAAATTCAGGAGCTTCGGGCTGAGCTTTCCGATGCTGATCCGGCGCGGCTGACGGATGAGGTCGGGGATCTGTTGTTTGTGCTGGCCAACCTGGCACGGAAACTCAACCTGGATCCGGAAACCTGCCTGCGTCATGCGAACGAGAAGTTCTCTCGCAGGTTCAATGCAATGGAGCGCGACTTCGAAGGTCAGGCGAAGAGTTTGTCGGAGTTATCACTGGCGGAAATGGAAGCCGGCTGGCAGCGGGTGAAGGCGGCGGAGCGGGGTTGAGCTGATGTTGCCTGCTCGCCGCATCCGCGATATCGGCATGGATCAACGCGGTGCGGAGGGAAACGGACATGGCGCAGCAAGACTACCAACTTGACATCCTGGTTCAGGGATATCCGGGCAAATCCGTCTGCCATGGCGGACTGGGCTGGAGCACGATCGTGCTGCTGCGCGGCAACGACCGGGTCGCGTTGATCGATTGTGGCACGTTCAGCCACCGGTCCAACCTGATCAACGGCCTGAAGCGTCACGGTCTGACACCGGCGGATGTGACGGATGTCGTGCTGACGCACTCGCATCACGACCACGCCATCAACTGGGTGCTGTTCCCGAAGGCCACGATCTGGATCGGCTCCGAGGAACTGGACTGGTCGGTCAAGGAGCCATGGGGCAGCACCCCGGTGCCTGAACTTTATGTCCGGGAACTGGCCGGTTCGCCGCAACTGAAGCGGGTCCGGGCCAGGCGATACCGTTTTGCCTGGGATGGTGGCCTACGATGCGCCCGGCCATACGCCAGGTCATCTGATCTTCATGCTGTCGGGCAACGACCGCGACGTGTTGTTCACCGGCGATGCGGCCAAAAACCGCGTCGAGCTTCTGACACGCGAAGCTGACATGACGTACGACGCCAGGGTCACCGCGGCGTCAATTGAGAGCATGTGGACACTCTGGCGAAAGCGTCCCGGCACGCTGCTGGTGCCGGGTCACGACCTGCCGATGGTTCTGGACGAGGGGAAGCCGATCTTTGTCGGCGAGCGGCACGCCGCGATCAAATCATGGTTCGAAGACGCGCTGGAGAAGACGACGCGGTTCGAACTGGTACTGTAGTAACGTCCGCCAATAACCAGCACAGTTCGCGGTATCGAACCGGGCGTAAGCGTTTGCCGAGCCGGCCGCTTTACCGACGCGCTGATGCAGCTTTTGCCGCGGTTGCCCGAAGGCCGATCGGTGCTGTCGCGGCGGGCGCAAATCCATGGCCCGTCGCGACAGGACGCATCAAGGGATCAGCCCCGGGTCAGGACGATATCAAAGGTCACTTCCTGCGCCCCGTCCTCTTTGCCAACCGCCGGCGTCGGGTCGGTGATCAGCAGGTCTTTGCGACTGGCGCTGTTCAGCCAGGTGTCGGCCTCGTTCCAGGTGTCGCCTTTGAAATACATTTGCGTGACGAGTTGCTCGTATTTCGCGGTGACCGAGAAATGGATGTGGGCTGGCCGCCAGCGGCCCGGAGCGGCCGGGTAGGCGGCGGGACGGACGGTCTTGAACGCATAGCGCCCCTGCCCGTCTGTCGTGGTCACGGCGAATCCGTTGAATTTTTCGTCCAGAGGTGCAGCCACATTGTCATCGTTCGGGTGCGCGTAGCGGCCCGCCGCGTTCGCCTGCCAGATTTCGACCTTTGCGCCGGGAACCGGGCGCCCGTCGGCGGCGAGAACGCGACCGGACAAATAGAGGATTGTGCCTTTGGCGGCGCCGCCGCCGGTCAGGTCGCCGCTGTCGGTCGGGGTCAGCATGAACGGGTAGAACGGCCCGAGGATCTGTGGTGGGGTACGCGGTAGCGTGGTGCTCGCGGTCTGGTCAGCGGTGGCGACATCGGCCATGGTGTTTTCCTCCCTAGATGCAGCCGGCACGCGGCCGTTCCGGTCGCTTCGCGGCGCGCTGGGCGCTATGGTGCCGTCATGTTGAGCGATGCGCAACGCAGATTCCTGGACCAGAGCCGGGTGGCCCATCTGGCAACAGCTGACCGCCAGGGCGTGCCGCACCTGATCCCGGTGTGCTTCTGCCTCGATGGCCTGTCGCTGTACATTACTGTGGACGAGAAGCCGAAACGCACTGACATCCCGCTCAAGCGTGTGCGCAACATCCAGGAGAACCCGGCTGTGGCGGTAACGGTGGACCGGTGGGACGAGGACTGGTCCCGCCTTGGTTGGATCATGTTGCGGGGACTGGCGGAGATTCTGGCCGATGGGGCGGAACACGACCGAGCCCAGGAGCAACTTCTGGGCCGCTATCCGCAATATCAGGGGATGAATCTGGCGCCGCTTCCGGTTATTGCCGTGCGGATCAAACGCGTGTTGTCGTGGGGGGCGCTTTCGGGGGGGCTGGAGAAATAAGCGTCAGGATCCGGATTGTCCGGACCGTGACGATGGCGGAGGGCAGTCATTAACCGATGTAATCCATGCGGCCGCCGTCCACCGCCAGTACCTGTCCGGTAATCCAGCCTGAAATCGGGTGATGCGAAGAACGCGACCGCATTGGCGATATCATCCGGTTCACCAACCCGGCCCATCATGGCCTTGGCGCCGATCCGTTGCGCCCGTTCCTTCCAGGCTTCCTCATCGTTGCCGCGCGTCATCTCGGTCTGGATGAAACCGGGCGCGACGGCGTTCACCGTGATCCCGTGCGATCCAAGTTCCAGGGCAAACCGCAAGGTCAGGATCTGCGCCTCGGCTTTTGTCGCCGCATAGAATGCGTTGCCCGACATCGCGGTACCGATCGCGGCGATCGAGGTTATATTGACAATGCGGCCATATTTCTGCCGGCGCATGTCGGTCATCACGGCGCGCGTGGTGTGGATGACGCCGTCGCCGTTCACTTGGCGCATCCGCTCCAGCTTTTCCGGATCGTAGGTTTCTAGGGTGGCCTTGTAGGACACGCCGGCGTTGTTCACCAGGATCGTCACCGGCCCGAAGGCTGCGCTGACCCGGTCGACCATGCCTTCCACCGCGGCGTCATCGGCGACGTCCGCGGCGACGGCGATTGCTCGTCCGCCATTGGCATTGATGTCGGCGACAAGCGATTCCGCGGCATCTGCACGGGCGAGATAATTGACGCAAACCGACGCGCCTTCGCGGGCCAGCCGGCGGGCGATAGCTCGTCCAATGCCGCGGCCGCCCCCTGTCACAAGCGCCACCTGATCACGCCATGTCGCCATGCGAGCCTCCAAAAGAGCCAGAACTGTTCGCGGAGCGACAGATTACCGCAAGACAACAGCCTGAGTGGTCACAACACCCGGACGAGCAAGCGAAAGTGTGACCAATTGACCGCGATCAAGCGATGCTCGCATCATGCTTCGGAAGCAGACTTCAAATTGTAGTATTGCCATGGCCGCAGCCGGCCCAAATTATGCCCAGCGGGGAGAACGTTCCGCATCGTGCGATGATCACGGTTTCCGCGATTGGCGCGACCTTATTGCAATCATTGGATCAAACGATTGCCAACGTGGCACTGCCGTATATGCAGGGGTCAGCTTCTCCGCGAGCTATGACGAGATCACCTGGGTCCTGACGTCATATATTACGGCGGCGGCGATCATGACCGCGCCGGTCGGTTGGCTGGCCTCCCGGTTCGGCCGGAAGCCCCTGTATATCGGTTGCATCATCGGCTTCACGTTTGCGTCGATGCTTTGCGGGGCGGCCCAATCACTGGCGCAGATCGTCGGATTCCGATTGCTGCAGGGAATGTTCAGTGCCGCGCTGGTGCCTTTGTCGCAGGCGACGTTGTTGGATATCTACCCGCATGAACGGCGCGGATTCGCCATGGCGATCTGGGGCATGGGCGTGATGATCGGCCCGATCATGGGGCCCACGCTCGGCGGATACCTGACCGAGCACTATGACTGGCGGTGGGTGTTCTATATCAACCTGCCCTTTGGCCTGCTGGCGGCGGCGGGTCTGTCGGTGTTCCTCCCGAACCTGCGCGGACACGACAGCTCCCGCTTCGACTGGCTGGGTTTCGCCGTGCTGTCCACTGGCATCGGCGCTTTGCAGCTGATGCTGGACCGTGGACAGGACCTCGACTGGTTTTCGTCGCGTGAGATCACGATCGAGGCGATTCTGGCTGGCCTGGGGCTTTATTTGTTCGTCGTGCATCTGTTTTCGGCACGACAGCCTTTGCTGCGACCAAGCCTGTTTCGCGATGTCAATTTCCTGTCAGGGCTGGTCATGATGTTCGCGGTGGGTACGCTGCTGGTTTCCAGCCTGGCATTGATGACGCCCTGGCTGCAGGTGCTCAGCGATTACCCGGTGGAAACGGCCGGGCTGATCATGGCGCCGCGCGGGCTTGGAAATTTCACCGCCATCATGCTGACCGGACGTCTGGTGAACAAAATCGACGCGCGGTACATTGTTGGCGCCGGTCTGATCCTGTTGTGTGCGTCGTTCTATATCATGACGGGATGGACCCCGGACATTTCACAGCACGACATCATCGTGACGATCATCTTGCAGGGCGCGGGCCTGGGTATGGTCTTTACGCCGCTGCAGGTTCTGGCGTTCGCCACGTTGTCGCCGGCTTTGCGGACCGAAGGAGCATCGTTGTTCAGTCTGCTGCGCAATATTGGTGCGGCGATCGGCGTGTCGGTCACCTCGACTTTGCTGGCGCGGAACACGCAGATGCTGCACGAGCTGATCGGGGCGAGTGTTACGCCGTTCAACCGGGCGCTGGCGGCGATTGGCCCGTACAATCCGGCCACGCATCAGGGCGCAGCATTGCTCGACAAGGTGGTGAACCAGCAGGCGGAAATCATAGCCTACGCGAACGATTACGTGCTGCTGATCTGCACCACGCTGCCGGCGATCCTGCTGTTGCTGTTGATGCGGCTGCCGAGGACAGGATCAGCCGTGGAGGTCGAGCCGGTCGAATGAGTGCCATGGGTTACTGTATGACTGGTTGTTGTATGATTGGCGCACCGGCCGGCGGTCCTGGGCTTGACGCCGTTCCTGGCTGAAGAAGACACAGGTGACCGAATCCAACCGCCGTTGGCCGCCTTATCGAAGGCCGGTCCTGGTGATCCAGCCGCTGCCCGGTATCGGCGACATGGTCTGGCACCTGCCCCATATCCGGGCCATCGCCGCCCACGCCGGCGCGCCGGTGACGTTGCTGGCCAAGCCGCGCTCGCTGGCGGACCAGCTTCTCGCCGGCGACCCGGCCGTTGCCGACGTCCAATGGGTCGACCTGAACCCGAACGGGCGGCGGGGGGTGCATGACGGGATCGGGGGGTTTGCGCGGCTCGTGCGGCAGTTGCGGGGGTTTGATTTCGGCACGGCGGTGCTGCTGCACCACAGCGACCAGCTTGCCGCCGCAGCCTGGATGGCCGGCATTCCCGACCGGCGCGGTTATGGCTGGGGCCGGCAGCGCTGGTTCCTCAACAACGGCCCGTTCCTGCCGCCGGCTTTGAAAAAGTTGCATCAGCATACGCGGGCGACGCGTTACCTGGAGGCTGCCGGCATTCCGATGAGATCGGCCGAACCGACACTGGCGGTTTCACCTGCGCGGCGCGCCGACGCGATGGCGCGGCTGGGCGGGATGCCCGGTGGCTATGTCGCGATCGGGATCGGCAGCAGCGAAGTGTTGCGGCAGTGGGGAGCCGAACGGTTCGGTGCATTGGCGGCGAGGCTGCTGGACGCGGGATGGGACACGCTGGTCCTGGTAGGCGGCGTGGAGGATGCGGACTCGGCCAGCGTGATCATGAATGCGCTGGGCGAGCGCGGCGCGGGCGTGCGCGTGGCGCTCGGGTGGAATCTGACGGATGTCATCGGCCTGCTGGCGGCGGCGGCGTTCTATGTCGGCAACAATACCGGGGTGATGAATATCGCGGCCGCGGCCGGCACCCGGACCTATGCGCTGTTCGGCACCACGCGGCCGTTTGAGCATGCCAGCCAGATCGTGCCGGTGACCGCGACGGATATTGGCGTGCATGACGGGATGCAGCGCCTGGGCGTGGCAACTGTGCTGAGCGCCATCCAGAATGACCGGGGCGGGTTGGGGCCCCGGCTGGAGTCATAGTCCTATTCGGCGGCTTTTTGGGTAGCGGGGGCGCGGAACCGGGTGCGGAACACATCCCATTCCCGCGCGCCGACGCGGTTGAAGGCGTCCCGGACGGTCATTTCGCCATGTGGAACCGGATGGGTGTGGGTCGCTTTCAGTTCTGCCAGCACGTCGTCGCAGGCGCCAATCGTCGCCTTCAACAGCAGCCCGGGCACGATCGCCAACTTGAAACCCAGCGCCGCGGCGTCCCGCAAATCCAGCATGGGCGTCTTGCCGCCCCATACCACGTTGAGCAGGCAGGGACCTTTCACCAGCCGGGGGACGGCGGTGATTTCATCCATGGTCTGCGGCGCCTCGACGAAGGCCATGTCGGCGCCGTTCGCCAGTGCCTCGTTGGCGCGGCTGATGGCCTCGTCGAAGCTGACGACGGCGCGCGAGTCGGTGCGGGCGATGACCAGGAAGTCCGGGTCCCGCCGTGTCGCGGCGGCGGCGCGGATCTTGGCGATCCAGTCCTCACGCGGGACGATCTCCTTGTCATCGAGGTGGCCGCAGCGCTTGGGGGAAACCTGGTCCTCGATATGGATGCCGGCGACCCCGGCCTGCTCGTAGTCCATGACGGTGCGTACGACGTTGATTTCGTTGCCATAGCCGGTGTCGGCGTCGGCGATCACCGGCACATCGACGGCGCGCACCATGCGGGCGGCGTTGGCGACCATTTCCGTTGCCGTCAGCAGGCCGAAATCGGGGTAGCCGTGGGCCACGGAGGTGCCGGCGCCGGTCATGTAGACGGCCGGGAAGCCGGCCTGGGCGACCAGCCTTGCGGTCAGGCCGTCATACGCGCCGGGGGCGATCACCATGCCGGGCGCGCTGAGCGCCGCACGGAGTTTGCTTGCCTGGGTCATGTTGGCTCCTCCCGGTATGACGCCGTGATCATACGGGGTGAGTGGCTGGACCGGCAACCGGGCTCGCTTACAGGTGGCGCTCGCGGGAGCAGCTTGCAGGTGTCGCTTGCGGGCGGGGCATTCAGTCTCGATACTCGGCCGATGACCGAACCATCGGAGATTTCAGTGGCCGGCCTGGAGCGGTTCAATTTCGGCGACAGCCCGGAGCTGGCCGATGAACTCGCGGGCCTGGTGCTGGCAGGGCGGAAGACGGCGACCTGCTGGGCTGCCTCGGACGGCATGCTGACTGAGGTCGACAAGCGGATGGTCATGTGTGATGGCGCGGGGAATGCGCTGGCCATCGTGCAGACGATTGAGGTGACGGAGCAGCGGTTCGATACGGTTGACGCCGCATTCGCCTATGACGAAGGAGAGGACGACCGCACGCTGGAAGCGTGGCGCCTCGCGCATCAGCGCTATTTCACCCGCCTGGGGACGTTCGCACCTGACATGCGGCTTTACTGTGAACGATTTCGCGTCGTGGTCCGATTGGATCCGCCGGTGCCGAGCGCTGCGCCGCGCGACCCTGGACCGCCCGACTCCGGTCCGCCGAACGCTGCTTGCCTGTGACGCGGTGACGCCGTATCGGTAGCGTCCTTGGGAACAGGAGCGTCATGATGAAATTACTGAGCTTCCGCCGGCCGGACGGGACCGAAAGCTGGGGCATCCTGAAGAACGAGGGTGTGATCGATCTCGGCAGCCGGGCGCCGGGATTGAAGCATGCGCTTTGGGCGATGACGTCGCTGGCCGAGGAAGCCGCGCGCCACGCTGACTTCAAGCTGGAAGACGTCACCCTGTTGCCGCCGATACCGAACCCGGAGAAGATCCTGTGTGTCGGGCTGAACTATGTCAGCCATATCAAAGAAGGCGGGCGTGAGCCGCCGCCCAAGCCGATCATCTTTACCCGCTACCCGAATTCGCAGGTTGGCCACGGCCAGGCGATGGTGCGTCCTGCCGTTTCGGAGACATTCGATTACGAGGGCGAACTGGCGGTGGTCATCGGCCGGCGGTGCCGGCACGTGAAGAAGGCGGACTGGGAGAGCGTGGTCGCGGGTTATTCCTGTTACAACGACGGGTCGATCCGCGAGTGGCAGCGGCATTCCAGCCAGTTCATTCCGGGCAAGAATTTCTATCACTCCGGCGCCTTCGGTCCCTGGATCGTTACGCCGGAAGAGGCGGGCGACATTACCCAGGCCCACCTCATGAGCCGGCTGAACGGCGTTGAGCAGCAGCATGCGACGATCGACGACCTGTGCTTCGATATTCCCACGCTGATCGAGTACTGCTCGACGTTCACCCAGCTGGAAGCGGGCGACGTGATTGCCACCGGGACGACGGGTGGCGTTGGCGCATACCAGACGCCGCCGCTGTGGATGAAGCCGGGCGACACGATCGAGGTGGAGATCAGCGGGATCGGCATTCTGCGCAACCCGATCGTGGCGGAGGACTGAACCGCGATCGCGCGGTTGTGCCCCCTGCCCTGCCACCGCGCGCCCTGGCATCGCGCGCCCTGGCATCGCGCGACCTGGCATTGCGCGCCCTGTCGTTACCCTTCCTGTTGTGACCTGGACTGCTACTGGCCGCATGAAGCCATACGATACCCTGCTGACAGAAACGATCGGTGATCATCTGTTGAAGGTGACGCTGAACCGGCCGGAGGTCGGCAATGCGCGCAATACGCAGATGGGTGTCGATCTGCTCGATCTCTGGACCGGACTGATCGACGATCCAGGTGAGATACGCTGCGTCATCCTCACCGGCGCGGGGGAGAAGATTTTCTGCGCCGGCGGCGACCTTAAGCAGCGGAAGGACCTGACGCCGAGGCAATGGCAGCATCAGCACGAAATCTTCGAGCGTGGCCGCGACGCGTTGCTGGAATGTCCGGTGCCGGTTATCGCCGCGATCAATGGCCATGCCTATGCCGGGGGGCTGGAAACCGTGCTGGTGTGTGACTTCGCTTACGGTGTCAGCACCGCACGCTTCGCGCTGACCGAGGTGACAATCGGGATCATGCCCGGCGGCGGCGGGACGCAGACCCTGCCCCGCATCGTGGGCGAGCGCCGCGCCAAGGAAATCATCCTGACCGGCAAGCCGTTCTCGGCCCAGCAGGCGCTGGAATGGGGCATCCTGAACCGGGTCTGCGAACCCGGCACGCTGATGGATCAGGTGCTGGAGACTGCCCGCACCATTTGCGACAATGCGCCGCTTTCGGTGCGCCAGGCCAAGAAGTCGATCCACCACGGGCTGCAGATGGACCTTAGAAACGGGTTGATGTTCGAGATCGAGGCCTACAACCGGCTGGTGGACACCGACGACCGGCGTGAGGGCGTGCTGGCGTTCAACGAGAAGCGCCGGCCGGTGTTCAAGGGTCAGTGACGCAGGACCCGACCACGACCGGATCGAATGGGGCTGTGGCGCGGTGGCTGTAGCGGGCCGCTGGAAGGCAGGCGCCGATGACGCCCGCGTTCCGCATCGTTAGACCACAGTTTGATCAGGCCGCCGGTTTGAGCACCACCTTGGTCCTGAACTAACGAACGGCCTTTTTTGCAGCATAAGCGGGCAAAATGGGAACGGCGTCGCGTGAAGAGCCTGCGAGTTATCCGGTGTTGGCGGGGGTCGGTAGCTGTGAAACCGAAAGGTCGATTCAGTCCGGAGATCGGGCGAGGCCCGCAGGACCGGACTGGACCCAACTCGGACATTCACTGCTCTGTGTGGGCTCGAACTTACCTCCTGCTCCTGGCCACTGTGGCTCGAGCACAGTCAGCTTGAAGGGCCCGGCGTTGGCCGCCGCATGCGCGACGGCGTCGTTTGCCCCGGTCAGTGGAAACGCCGTGATTGCCCAGTGACCAAGGTCCAGTAGCCCGCTGCGAATCAGGCCCACCAGGCTCGGTACGGCGACGGTGTCGTACATCCACTGCCCGCGCACCGTGATCAGGTTGCGCATGATCCAAGGATAGGGCAGTGCCAGGTCCTCGCCGCCCAGCATGCCCACGCCCCCCATCAGCACGGCCCGCCCGCCCTGCCGCAGGGTCATGATCGCCGCCCGTGCTACGGCAGCGCCCACCGAGGGTGGCAGGAAGTCCTGCACCGCGTCGATCGGGCTCGGCGCTGCGGCACGCATCGCCGTTGTGTCGGTGTCGCCGTCGCCCGTCAGCCGCACCGGCACCAGGCGCTCACCGAAGCGCCGGCGCAGGTCGTCCAGCACCGCCATGTTGCGGCCGGGTGCGACTACGCAGCGCGCACCCATGGCCAGGGCCAGCGCCACCGTGGCCGAGCCGAAGTTGCCGGTCGCGCCGCTCACCAGCAGCGTCTCCCCGGGCCGGAATTCCATCGCGAGCAGCCCGCCATAGGCGACCAGCAACGTGGCGATCGCGCACCACCGTCCAGCCTCCGCCGGGTCGATCGCGCCGATGGGTGCGGCATTCTCCGTTGGCACGCGGACCGTCTCGGCAAACGTGCCGTCGCGGAAGTAGCGCTGAAGCTTCTGCCCGCCCTCGCCTCGGGCGCTCGCGCCCTGCAGGGTAATGTCGGGGGTGGGGGCGCCGTCGCGCGACCGCACCGTGGGATCGCAAAACACCCACTCGCCGGGCTGCAGCCGCGTGGCGTCGGGACCGACCGCGCGCACCCGGCCGATAGCACCGGCGCCTGGCACCACCGGCGTGGGCAACAGGTATCGTCGCGCGCCGCTCAATACCTCGCCCGTGTAGGACAGCACCGGTGCGGCGACGACGTCCACCAGCACCTCACCCGTACCGATCACCGGATCGGTCACCTGCTCGACGCTCAGCGGCACCCCGAAATTGTGCAGAACAGCGGCCTTCATGTGCGAACTCCGTGGACGGTGGAGTCTCGAGATAGCGTCCGCTGGGTTTACCAGGAAGAACCGGTAGGATACTGGTATCTTATAATACCACCTTCGGGAGCGCGGCATGGCAGGCAACCGTCCTTTCGGAGACTTCCTACGGTCCCGTCGCACGCGCCTGGACCCGGACAAAGCCGCCGATGCGACCCGGCAGCGACGTCGCACGCCCGGCCTCAAGCGTGAGGAAGTGGCGCAGCGCGCCGGGATCAGCGCCGAGTGGTATGTCAAGTTGGAGCAGGGCCGTGCCATCTCTCCCTCGGCCGAAACGGTCGAGGCACTCGGCCGCGCCCTGCGCCTTGATCGGGTCGAGTTGGCCCATCTGCGCTCGCTTGCCGCGGCAGGTGGACGACAGCCGTTCCGGCGCGAGGACGCACCGGATGTGCTGCGCCGTATCGTCGCCAGCCTGCCGGAGCCTGCTTACCTCACCGGACAGCGCTGGGATGTCCTGGCCTGGAACGGCGCTGCTGCGGCGCTGTTCGGGGACTTCGGCCAGCTCGCGTCCGAGGACCGCAACATCCTGCACTGGATGTTCACTGATCCGGCCGCCAGACATGTGTTCGGCCAGACCTGGGCGGAGGAGGCTCGGCGGATGGTGTCACTGTTCCGTGCGGCACACGACCTCTGGCCCGGCGACACAGCCTTCGTCGCCCTCGTGGGCCGGATCCGCGCGCGTTGTCCGGCGTTCGATGCGTGGTGGTCCGAGCACGGGATCGGCGCACCGATATCCGGCACCAAGTACCTGCGTCATCCGACGCTTGGCGTCGTGCGCTATGAATATGCGAGTTTCCAGGCCAACGACGACCCAGCGCTCAAGCTGGCGCTCTACACGCGGCTTTGAGGCAGCTTGGACCGCTGGACTGCCCGTCGCTACCGCCGCGCCGCACACGATGGCGTGGGGCCAGGCACTCCGCGTTCAGAGCAACTTGCGTGCCGCGAGGTTCCGCATCAGCGCACCCGGCCCAAAATTCCATGACTCACACTGGTCGGTCGGCAGCATCCGGTTGACCAGGCGACCGAGCTTTGGGGCGGCGATGGTGACGATGTCGCCGTATTTGTGGGTGAAGCCCTGGCCTGGTGTGTCGCGGTCCTGGACTGGCGCGAACATGGTGCCGAGGAACAGCACCGCCCCGTCCGGGTAGCGGTGGTGCGCGTTCACCATCTGGGCGACCAGATCGTCGGGGTCGCGGCTGATCCGGGCGATCGAGGACGCGCCTTCCAGCACGAAGCCGTCAGGTCCCTCGACCCGCAAGGTCACCGTGGTGGCGCGGATGTCGTCCAGGCTGAAGCCGCTGTCGAAGAAGCGCAGGAACGGGCCGATCGCGCAGGAGGCGTTGTTGTCCTTGGCCTTGCCGAGCAGCAGGGCGGACCGGCCCTCGACGTCACGCAGGTTGACGTCGTTGCCAAGCGTCGCGCCGACGATGCGGCCGGCCGAGGACACCGCGAGCACGACCTCGGGCTCCGGGTTGTTCCAGGAGGAATTCGGGTGCAGGCCGGCGTCCATGCCGGTGCCGACCGAGGCCATGGGCTGCGCCTTGGTGAAGATCTCGGCATCCGGGCCGATGCCGACTTCGAGATACTGGCTCCAGGCGCCTTGCTGGATCAGCACCTCCTTCAGCCGCATGGCTTCGGCGGAACCGGGCTTCAGCTTGCTCAGGTCGTCACCGACCAGCCGGGTTACCTCCTGGCGGATCGCCCCGGCGGCGTGCATGTCGCCCCGGGCACGTTCCTCGATCACGCGTTCCAGCATGGAGATCGCGAAAGTGACACCGGCCGCCTTGACCGCCTGCAGGTCGATCGGGGCGAGCAGCCAGGGACGGGCGGGGTCGCGCGTTTCGGTCGGGGTGTTGGCGAGCAGCGCGTCGACGGTGCCGATCATCTCGCCATCCGTGCGGCGCAGGGACGCCGCGGGATCGGCCGCTTCGCACAAATCCCGCATGGTGGGAAAATGGGCCGAGACGTCCAGGACGGCGCCGTCCCGGATCGCGACCACCGATGGCCCGGCCAGATCGGGCCGCCAGACCCGGCCGGCAAGGCTTGCTTGGGCGGCGTCATCCGGCAGGGCATTTCGGAGAAGGGTGAGAAGCTGACTCATGGCGGACGCCTTCCAAAGTTTGGCGCCAGCCTAGCCGATTTGAACGGCCGTGAAACCCGAGGCCTGGTCGGTTTGCCGGCGAAGTCTGGGATCACGGTGGGTTCATGGTTCCGGGATGGCAGTGACGGTTATCAGGTCCGTTCAGCCTCCGCGGCCGCGGCGTCGATGGCCGCGGCGACCGCCCGAATTTGATCATCCGGGATCGGCCCGCTGGCCAGCCGAAGCCGCAAAGCGGTCTTGAGGTTCTCGATCGCACGGATAATCCGCGGGTCCGGCACGGCACTGCGCTCGCGAGCGACCGTCGTGATCCGGGCCTGGATGGCATCAACCGAGGCCTGGTTCGCGCGCAGAAAGGCTTCGCCCTCGGTTGTCGCGCGATAGAGCTTCTTGCCGTCCTCGGCCGTGACGCTGGCATACCCTTGCTCTTCCAGCATGGTCAGCGTTGGATAGATCACGCCGGGGCTTGGGCTGTAGCCGCCGCCCATTCGGTCCTCCAGCGCCTTGATCAGGTCGTAGCCGTGCGCCGGTTTCGCGGCGATCATGCTGAGCAGGATGAAGCGCAAATCGCCGTGGTCGAAAACCCGGCGCCGTCCGCCGCCGTGGTGGCGATGGCGGCCGCCGAAGCCGTCTCCGGTGTCCAGCGAGTCGCGCACGAACCGGCGTTCTCCGGCGTGGCGTTCTCCGATGTGGCGGTCACCGTGGTGCCGGTCGCCGCGGTTATGGCGTTCATGATTGTGGGGAGTGTGGTTGTGATGACGCATTAAGCGTTGTCTCCTTAAAGCTGGTTCAGGTTTGAAACCGGGCCAGTTCGGCGCCGGTGCCTGAGACATAATTAAGATATATCTTATCGTCAAGATATATCTTTGGCTGACCAGTTTCGTGATCGTCGAATGTGCGTTAGTCTCGGGCGACAATTTGACGCAGGGGGCAAAGTCATGAAGCGCCTGTTCGGTGGTCACGACACTGAGGCGGAGAGCTTTCCGGTCACTCGCACTGAAGAAGAGTGGCGTCAGCGGCTGGACCCGGCTCAGTTCCATGTGCTTCGCAAGCATGGCACAGAGCGCGCGGGCACCAGCCCGTTGAACCGGGAGAAGCGGGCCGGCACGTTCATATGCGCCGGTTGCGGCAAAGCGTTGTTTGGGTCCGACACCAAATTCGAAAGCGGCACTGGTTGGCCGAGCTTTTACCAGCCGCTGGACGGTGGCGTCGCCACGTCCGAGGACCGCAGCTTTTTCATGACACGCACCGAGGTGCATTGTGCGGATTGCGGCGGCCATCTTGGGCACGTGTTTCCTGACGGTCCGCGTCCGACCGGTCTGCGGTACTGCATGAACGGCGCAGCCATGGCGTTCAGGCCGGATGACGCGAAATCATAGTTGATGGAGCCGTCGGCTGAGGCAGGCCGAGCGTGCTCGCGCGGCGGCCTGTTGTGGGAGAGGATGGTGCGAGCCGTCTCGATGTCCGGGAACCGCGAGAGGTGGCTCCACGGAGCGTACTGATTGTCAGCCGTCGGCACGCTGCAGATCGTTGTTTTTCGAGCAATCTTATCAGCCGCATTTTCCAGTCTGGCTGATCTTGCTGCTATGATACGCGCTGGATTGATGAGAGTTTGCAAACCTGATCCAGGCGGCCTGTGGTGGCGTCGCGGTTAATCAGTCAGCTGCAAGTCGGTTTGCCTTGATGGCCCGTCGACGGGCCCGCGCCGCGGGTCGCGACCGATGCGCCGTGGTTTTGGCCAGCCAAGTCAGTTGGTGGCGTTCACGGAGTCCATGACCCGGTCGAGGATGTCCGACGAAATCCGCATTTCCCGCGCGACTTTCTCCTGTTCGGCCATCATGGCCTTGCGCTGTTCCACAAGTTCGTCGGGCGAAACAACTGCCAGTTTGACCGCTCGGTCCTTGAGTTCGCCCTCTGCCTTGTCCTGGGCTGCGGCGAGATTCGTCCGGTAGATGCCGATGTTCGCGGCCCACAGATCGGTGACCAGGGACTTCAACGCCGGGCTCAATGCGCCCCAGAAGGTTTCGCCGATCATCGGGATGTAGTCGCCCATGCTCTGATGGTCGATCAGGCCGAAGCGCAGCCCGGCATCCCACAGCTTAGCGCTGGCGCAGCTTTCGTTGGTGCTCTGCAGCGCATCGAACGTGCCCTGCGACAGCGCCAGCGGCACGTCCGGCCATGCCGTCATGTTGGGAATGGCGCCGAAGAACCGGGCGCGCCAGGGCTGGGCGAAGCCGCCGGAGTTGCGGATCTTCAGGCCCTTCAGATCCGCCAGCGCGATTCAGCGGCTTGCGGGTGCTGTACCAGTTGGTGAAGCCCAGATCGATCCAGCGGCCGGGGATCTTGACCCGCAGCTTCCTGCTGATCTGCTCGTTCACCATGTCGCCCGGGATGCCGTCGATGGCGCGATGGGTGGTTTCGACCGGCTGGCCGTAGAACAACGGCAGCTGGCCGATATCGGCCTCCGGCACATAGGCCGGAGACCAGCCAGGTGCCCGGGCGCGGCCATCTCGACCTGCCCGAGGACCAGCGCCTTGATCACGTCGCGATCGGGGAACAGCTGGCCGCTGTCGAACAGCTGCGGCGCGATCTCGCCCTGGGACGCCGCTTCCAGCTTCTTCAGGAAATCGGCGATGGACAGCGTGCGGCCATGGCTGGGGGAGGTGTCCAGGGAGACCCGCAGCTTGACCGGATCGGCGCGCGCGGTCCGGATGAAGGGCGCGCAGCGAGCGGCCGAACCGAGCATGATCGGCGGCCGAACCGATGATGGCGACCGGCAGTCCGGCCAGTCACTGTCGTATGCCCTTGGCGGTCAGCCTGGGCGGTCAGGTCGCGGGCGTTGATCGACTGGATCGCCGAGAGGCGCTTGAACAGCACGTCAGCCGGGATAGGCGAAGCGCCCGCATCCAGGCAGTCGGCGAATTTGTCGTAAAGTTGCTGATCGGTCAGCGGGCGTGACGGGATGACCGGTGGCGCGGGCGACCGGCTCGCCTTCGAGCGTGCTGGCCGTCGGCCAGCCGGACCGTGACCTGGTCGTGCATGGCGGCGCCGGGCAGTTCGGGATCGTAGGTGGACGGTGGTCACGATCTCGACCTTCTTCATCAGCGCCTGGATGTCAGGGCGCTGCACGAATTCGTCGGTCAGTTCCCGCAGGCCGACGCGCTTGGCGACGATGCCGCTTGCCATGCAGAACTCGATGCTGAATTTCGCCGCAAGGCCGGTGTCCGGCTGGTGGTTGCGCAGCACGGTGGAGAAATAGTCGCTGATGTTGACGGTGATCTTCTCGACGTTGTCGGCGCGCGATCGGGCTGTTGCTGCGACCAGGTCCAGCATGCAGTCGATGGCGCGGTGGGTGCAGTAGCAGGTGGGGTATTTCTTGATGCCCAGGCCCTGCGACAGGATCGCCCATTCGCGTGCCGGCCTTGCTTTCGCTGGTGCGATCCTCGGTGCCGGTGGGGGAGATCGCGTGCAGGAAACCCTGGGGATGCTCCAGGGCGTCGGTATTGGCGGTGAAGCCGGCTTCCGCGAGGCGGGCCGCCATGATGCCGGCGTGGGCGGCTTTGCCGGCGTGGAACGGTTTGGTCATGGTGCCGAAATTCGACATCAGGCCGGCGGACTGCGAGGCCCCGAGGGCAATCGCGATGGCGGATTTCTCGGCGTCCAGTTTGCGCAGTTTGGCACAGGCCGCGGCCGCGCCGACGGCGCCGTACAGACCCGGTGGGATGCCAGCCCTTCTGGTGCAGCAGCCCGGTGTCGCGGCGGAACAGTTCAGCCCAGGTCTCGTATCCGGCGACATAGGCGGTGATCATGTCGGCGCCGGATGAGCCCAGGTGTTCGGCCTCGGCCAGGATCGCCGGAACGAGGACCGTGCTGGGATGGCCGCGCAGGGCGACGTCGTCGTAGTCCAGCGCATGGGCGGCGGTGCCGTTGATCCAGGCGGCTTCCGGGGCAGGGGCGTGGCGGTCGCCGAATGTCAGGGTGGCCGGGCCGTCGCCGGGGGCGAGCGTTTCGGTCATGATGCGAACGCTGTCTTCATTGCGGCCGGCGATCATGGTGCCGATGGTGTCGATGAAACCCATCCGGGCGACGCGGGCGGCTTCCTCCGGCAAGCGGTTCGGCGACAGATCGGCGACGAACTGGCCGAGGGATTTTGTCAGTGTCATGGGACGGTTCCTCCTTGGGGGCGTGTTTGGCTTGGGGGGGCGTGTTTGGCTTGGGGGCGTGTTTGGACAGCGTGTCAGGGTCTTTTTTGCACCATGCGAGGGCAGCGATGTGCGGTTGCGGCGATATTCGCCTGATCAGCCAGCAGGTCAACAGGCATGGTTTCGATACGGAATTGCGGCAGCGTCGCCGGGTTCGGCAGCGGGCGCGTCTGCGATCTCACAGCCGGTTGTGGTGACCATGACATATCTCTGCTCAACCCTACATCATTGATGTGATGACGTCATCATCGGGACTGCCGGCACAATGGCAGGCAGGAATTCGCCCGTTAAAACGGATAGAGGGAGGCATCATGTTTCGTCGGTCACTGGTTCTGGCTAGCTTCGCGGTCATGTTCGCGGGGGCTGCTTCGGCAGCGACGGTTAAATTCCATGCAACGCTGAATGCGGCCTCGGAAGTGCCGCCCGGCAATTCGACGGGTTCGGGAGAGGCGACGGCTTCGCTGGACACGGCGACTCACGAACTGACTTATGACGTGACATTCAAAGGCTTCAGCAGCGACGTCACGGCGGCCCATATCCATGGTCCGGCGGAGGCAGGCAAGAACGCCGGGGTTGCGGTGCCGCTCGGCAATGCGCCAACCAGCCCGATCCATGGCACTGCCAAGTTGACGCCCGAGCAGGAGCAACAACTTACGGCTGGGATGATGTATGTGAATGTGCATACGAAGAACCACCCCTCGGGAGCTATCCGGGGGCAGCTTATGTCGATGAAGTAACGGCTGATAGCATCCCGTGGCGAGGTCGGCTTGCCAGCCGGCTTTGCCGACGGCGCGACGTCTTGGATGTGCTGCGCCTTGGATGTAAGGCCTGGATTGGTGCCGATGCGCGGTCTGTTACCGCTCCGTGCCGGGCTGGCAAAATGTTACGAATTCAAAAATTTGGTGCGGCGTTGGTTGCCGTGACGGTGGTTCAACCTGCTGGCGACACAGGATAGACAGGAGCGCTGCTGGGGCATTCTTCGCTGATGTGATCTGGATCTTTGGGCGCTTGGTACAGTCGTTGCTTGTGAACCTAGCGCCAGTTCGTGGTTTATTGCCAGATCTGTCGCCTGCGCCTGTCACAGGATTGCGATGCTGAAAGGACCCGCCAATGTCGTCGAAGAGCCAGACTGTGCCCACCCTTACGATCGACGGCGCGGATTCTCGGCTATACAATCACGATCTTGCGCCGGCGGCGCCCGAGGGTCGCACCTGGGGCGTGTTCAGCTTGCTGGCGATGTGGATGTCCGATGTGCACTCGGTCGGCGGCTACACCTTCGCCGCAAGCCTGTTCTTCCTCGGGTTGACGGGGTGGCAGGTTCTGATTTCGATGGTGATTGGCATTACGGCGGTCTATTTCCTGATGAACCTGATCGGCCGCCCGTCTCAGCGATATGGCATCCCCTACCCCGTCGTGGCGCGCATCGCATTCGGCGTCATGGGCGCCAATCTTGCGGCCTCTGTGCGTGGTGTGGTCGGGATCGTCTGGTACGGCGTCCAGACCTACTTCGCGTCCAAGGCTGTACAGGTGCTGGCGGTGACTTTGGCGCCGGGTGCAGCGGCACTGACGCACAACAGCATTTTGGGCCTGTCCACCCTGGCCTGGTTCAGCTTCCTGTTCATGTGGCTGTTCCAGCTCTTGATCTTCCTCAGCGGGATGGAGCGCATCCGCCGATTTATCGATTTCTGTGGTCCCGTCGTCTATGTGGTGATGTTCGCGCTGGCGATCTGGATGCTGTGGCAGACCGGTTTTTCCAGCCTGTCGCTGCAGCTCAGCCCGCCGGCAACCTCCACCGGCGCCACTGTGGGCGTCATGGCGAATGCGGCCATGCTGATTGTGGCGTATTTCGCGGCACTGCTGTTGAATTTCGGTGACTTCGCACGCTTCGCCAAGAGCGAGGCCGCCATGAAGGCCGGCAACTTCTTCGGGTTGCCCGTCAATTTCCTTGTCTTCTCTATCATTACGGTGATCGTCACCGCTGGCACGTTGAAAGTATTCGGCCAGGCCATCATGGACCCGGTGCTGATCGTCGAGCGGATCGGCAACCCCGTCGTAGTGGTTATCGGGTCGATCACGTTCATCGTTGCCACCATGGGCATCAACATTGTCGCCAACTTTGTATCGCCTGCCTACGATATCGCCAATCTCTACCCGGAACGCATCGATTTCAGGCTGGGCGGGCTGATCACCTCCATCCTGTCGGTGCTTGTCTGTCCCTGGTTGTTTGTCGCCAACCCACAGGCGATCACCCTGTTCGTCGGTATCTTCGGTTCGGTGCTCGGCCCGATGTTTGGGATCATTGTCGCCGACTACTATCTGGTAAAGCGGCAGGAAATTCCGATAACGGAACTGTACTCAATGGCGCCCGGCGGATCGTTTCACTATGAAGGCGGTTGGAACCGCCGCGCCGTGCTGGCCCTGGTATTGTCCGGCACTTTGTCAATCGGGCTGGCGTTGCTTGGGGCCTATGGCGTGATGTTCAACGTCGGAGACTGGGGCTGGCTGATCGGTGCCGCTGGCGGCGCGATCATTTACCGTGGCCTGACCACTCAACGCAGCGAATCGGTGGCGTTCGGGGCCGGCGGTTAGCAGGCTGCGCAGGCCCTGCCAAGCAGCGGCTAGTCGGGAAAGGGCCGGGACGAAACCGGCGAGCTTCGGCGGTTGTTCTGATTGTCACTTGGGCGCAAGCGGGTCATGATCGAGAAGCGGATCTGGCTCTTGTAGCGTTGGACGCGTGTGAGACCCGGTCGTCGGCCCATGGATGTCCAGCCGCATCGCTTCCCGGCCCAGCCTGCCCTGCCCTCGCCGCGCGATGCTTTGCGCGCGATGCTTTGGTCGAGCACAGTGGATTTCAGATCGAAGTATTTGTGGAATCGGGCCGCACTGACGGAAGAAATTCCGCAGGCCAGGGCGCCGACCTTACGCGGAGTGAGTTTCTGGCTCTGAACGCCAACTGCACGAGCCCTTGGCTCGCGGCGGCCGAAACCAATGCTTTCCTGGCGAGGTCCGGCAGGGCCACCGTGGGTTTACCTCAGGATCGCCCGGTAAGGACCCACTCGTGCTGTCAAAGTAACGATCCGTGACCCGTAATGACATCATCATGCTCGGAGCAACCGTTACTGAACCGCCGGTGACTCAGGTCCCTGGGACATATCTTGAACGTTCCGGCCGCAGCGATGTCGCGAACGGCCGCACTGTCACCGGACCAAGGGGCGATCGAAATGCGTCGTGAGCCGCTACTGCTCGCCGCTGCGATGTGCGTCGGCCAACGCACCCAGGCTGGGAAATCGAAAATCGTAGTGCACGTCGGACAGCACCGGAGCCGTCGCGCCCCAACCGCCCGCGGCGTGCCGCCGGTCGATCCACGCCGACGCCAACCCGACGGCATTTGCCGGCACATGGTCGTGAAACAGGCTTTGCGCCACATGCAGTGTCGCTTCCCGCGCCAGTCCTTGCTCCTGCAGTCGTGCGAGGAGGTACGCGAAGTTGTCTGGATCAGGCTTGTAGGAGCCGATGTCCTGTGCGGTATAGATGGCGTCGAAATCGACTTGCAGAAGGCGGTTCGTTGCCCGGAAGCTTGCGCGGTCAACGTTGGACAAGATCACCAGGCGAAAATGCTGCTTCAGATACCGCAGCGCCTCCACCGTGTCTGGGAATGCCGGCCACTCGCCAATCGACTCGCCGAACCTTGCGTCTTCCGCCGAATCCGCCGTGACGCCCCATTCGATGGCAAGCTGACGATGCACCTCTGCGAGCAGGTGCGAATAGGGCATTGCCGGCGTCAGCGCCTGCTGCCGCACCTCAAGCCGAGCGAAGGCTTCCAGCGCCTGATCACGGGACAGTCCGTTGCTGGTGCGCACAAGCAACGATGCAAGCGCCGCGTAAATCCCGGCTTCCCAGTCAATCAGGGTGCCATAACAGTCAAATGTCAGAACCTGGAAATCCGCGAGCTTCATGGCAGCGGCGCCCAGTCGCCACGTTCAGCCGAACGTTGGAGCCAGGATCGGACGCCATTGGTATCGCCGAAGACGGCGTCCACACGATATCCGGCGCCGCCCAAAGTTCTTGACGCCCGCATGCCGTCCTCATCGGTCACGTCATCGCCGATGAAGATTGGGCGACGTCCGGTGAAGGGTGCCCGTTGCATCAGCGTGAACACCGCACCGCCTTTATCCGCGCCGCGCGGGCGTATTTCCCACAACATGTGCGCCGGATGCAGTTCGAACGCCGGGTTCGTTTCCAGCAACGCGCTCAGCGCTGCGTGGAAGACCTCCCGCGCTTCCGGCGCCTGGCGGTAATGCAGGGCGAAGCCGCGGGCTTTTCGTTCGAGCAGCGCGCCGGGGAACGACCTGGCCAGCGTTTCCGCGGCGTCCAGCCAGGATGCCGGTGGCGACGGTAGATCGGGACGCTCGATCGGTGCGCCGGCCGCGTGACGGATGGCGCCGCCATGTTCGCCTGCGACCGCGCCCGGGGCGTTGCCGAACAGGCGATCGACGGTCTCGACCGGTCTGCCGGTGACGATCGCCAATGCACCACCGAGCGCGTCGCGCAAGGTAATGACGGTTTCGGGCAGGCCGACGGGTACGGTCACGGCGTCCGGCGTGGGTGCCAGGTCGATCAGCGTTCCGTCCATGTCCAGCATCAACGCGGCCTGCGGTGAAAGGTGGCAGCGCGTCCATCAGCTAGCCTCGTTCATTGGCAAAGTGCCGTCGGGCGTTGGGTGTTCGGGGCAGTCGGTGCATGCGTCGGGCTGCACGCGGCGCTGCAACATACTCAGCCACTAGGCACACCCGGTTACGCGTATGTCGTAGATCGGATGCTGCATCATCGAGACCGAGGGCTCGGTTTCCAACATCCAGCCATGAAGCCCGGCGAGTCCGGATGGCTGTCGGTCACGTCAAGATAGGCGGCGGCATCGGCTGGCTGATCGGTCGGTCGGACCATGCAGGCTTTGACCGTTATCGTCAGCGAGCCAAGGACCGCCGATTGCCCGACCTTGATTGTCAGGGCGGTCGCCTGGGCGTTGACTTTGTCCAGCGCCTGAAGTTTGGCGATCTGGGCGGGCACCCAGATGTTTGGCTGCGCCGTCGCCGCTGTCGATTGGCTGGGTTGCGCCCCCGGCAGCGGTTGGCTCTGGCTTTCAGCGCCCTGATCCTGGCCGGTTGGGCCAGCGCCGGCCTGTGGACCTTGCTGCACCGGCGGAGATCCTTCCTGCTGCCACTGCTGTTGCAGCGGCGGCAACTGTTCAGCCTGGACCGGTGACCGCTGCGCCCAGGCCGGAGCGGCCATCGTCAGCCCAATGGCGGCAAGCCAGATGAGTTTCATCCGGCGGGCCGCTTTGGGGAATCCAGGCCCGGCCACGATGTCGGCGAGGATCTGCCGCATCGCCGCTTCGTCCACACCCATCAGGATGGCGTCCTCGAAGGCGTCTCGCAGCACCTGCGACACCTCGGCATAGTTTTCGGCCAGCATCTTCAGCTTTTCGCGGCAACCGACGGCGTTGCCGTCCAGGCCAGGCCAGTTGGTGGGGGGCGGCGGGATCATTTGGCAAGCGGCGGCAGTCCGCCACCGCTTTGGTCACCACCGGGACTGACTTGCCGCCCGACTGGTTGCCGCCCGACTGATTGCCGTCCTTCGGTCCGTTCAGGCTGGTGACACTGAAGATGAATTTCCCCAGCAGTTCCTCCAGGCTGACGGAGGACTGAGTGATCGTAATGGTCTGTCCCGGCTTCAGGTCGGTATCGTCGCCACCCGGCGACAGTGAGATATACTTTCCACCCAGCAGGCTTTCGCTGGTGATCGACGCCGCGGTGTCCTTTGGCAGATGGATATCGTCGCGTACCGTCAGCGTGACGATGGCGGTGAACGTTTTTGGATCGATTCGCTCCTCGGTCACCGTGCCAACCTTGACCCCGGCGAGACGAACGTCGCCGCCGACGTTCAGGCCGTCGATATGGTCGAATCGGGCCTGCAGCGTATAGCCGCGTCCCGGTGGTCCGGCCGGAATGGGCAACGGCATAAGCCAGAAAGCCCAATGCGATGAGCAACACGATCGCGCCGGTCAGTGTCTCCGCAACGCCATGACGAGCCATCGCGCTGCTAGCTCGGGGTCCAGGCTTCGTAATCGCCCGTTGCGCGGGCGCGGTTTCCGCCCTCGTAGTCATGGCCGGGCGGCCGGTAACTGGCGGGCGTGCCGGTCGCATTCGCAAGATGCGGCTTCTGCCAGACGCTTCGGCCGGTTTCCGGCAACGGTGCGTCGGTGGTGTAGTGCAGCCATGCATGCCACTCCGGCGGGACGGCACTGGCCTCCACCGGGCCGGCGTAAGCTGACCCAGCGCCGGTTGCGCAGGCTGCCCGGGCCGTTGCCGCTTTTCCTCGAAGTACAGATTGCCCGCGGCGTCGCTGCCGATCTGGCGACCCTTTGAGCTTGGTGAACAGCCATGTACCGATATTCATGGCGCGACATATACGCAGGCCTCGCCGTTTGGTCCACCCATCGCAACGCAATCGTGCGGGCGGTCGGTTCATTTCGGCGGCACTTTTTCGAGCGCCTCAAGTTATCCCCAACATTTTGCGCTCGGCACGCGGTGTTGCGACACAAAATACGCTACCGGGCGCCGTCAGGCATGCCATAACATCATCGGCATGAAGAGCTCTCGGATATCGCCCCATCGGACTTGGCATGGCGTGCGGATGCGCCGGACCGAGGCTTCGCCCGATCCGGACAGCGCGCCGCGCTGGGTTACGCTGCCGGCGTCGTGGGACAATCCGGCCGCCGCGGCGTTGGCCGGCGCTGGATCCCGGGACGGGTCCGGTGACGCTGGCCGGCGCGGCACAGGCATGGATCGCCCCGATCGCCGCAGCCGCCATGTCGGCCGGGTTTCGACGTGCCGCTGGCGGATCGTCTGCACCGCTTGCTGCTGCTGCGCCGGGGTGCGCCGACCGAGGCCGTGTGGCGTCTGGAAGCCGAGGACGGAGCCGGCTTCGTGCTCAACCTGCCGGCGTTTCTGGACAGCGACGGCGCAGCTTGATCTCGCCGACTTCGCCGAGGCGGTGGAGACGGCTGTCATCGCGCTCAGCTTCGCGGCGCCCGGGGTGCGGGATATCGATGTCGGGATGGCCGATCTCGCCGGGCTGCTGGCGGCGCTGGGGGTTGATTACGCGTCGGACGCCGCGCGTGATATCGCCCGCTGCCTTGCCGCCATCGTGCGCGGACGGGCCGATGCGGCATCGGGACGGCTGGGACGAGCTGGTCGGGGCCGATGCGGCCGGCGGCGTTCGACTGGCCGGCGCCGCCTGGCGCAAGCGGCGGTGCGCGGATCTGCCGGAGGCCGCCCGGGCGGCCCGCCAGGCGGCCGCTGGGATCGAGGGATTGCGCCATCGCGGCGACGACCGCGATCTGCCGGCCCGGCTTGGCGGAGGCGCTGCTGGGCTGCGAGAGCCGGCGGCGATCGCGCCGGCCTTCTCCCCGATCGGCCATGCCGGCGGGCTGACCCGCGCCGCCCGCGCCTGGCTCGGGGTCAGCGGGGTCACGGCGGAGGAGGCGCTGGCGACGGCATTGGCCGGCGGCAGCCCGATCCCGATGCACGGCGCGGCGGCCCACGCGGCGATGCACGATGCGGTCGCCCCGTTCATGCATGCGATGCCGCCGCGCCCGGTGCCGCTGGCGGTGCCGGCGGGCCCGGCCCGGCGCCGGGAACTGCCCGGGCCGGCGCAGCGGCTATACCCAGAAGGCCGTCGGTCGGCGGGCACAAGCTGTTCCTGCGCACCGGCGAATATGACGACGGCACGTTGGGTGAGATCTTCGTGGCACTGCACAAGGAAGGCGCCGCGTTCCGCGGGCTGATGGACAATTTCGCCCATGCGGTCAGCCTGGGCCTGCAGCATGGCGTGCCGCTGGAGCGCTTTGTCGAGGCATTCACCTTCACCCGGTTTGGGCCGGCCGGTGTGGTCGAAGGCGATCCGGCGGTGCATGCAGCGACCTCGCTGCTGGATTACGCATTCCGGAATTTGGCGGCGAATTACCTTGGTCGGCGCGATATTCCGGAGGCCGAGATCGAGGAGGCGGATACGGTCGGTCATGGCGCGCGCGATCAATCGCCGCTGCTGCCGCTGGAGTTGCCGGCCGAAGCCTCGCCGCGGGCGCGACGCCGCGGCCTGCGGGTGGTTGCGCGCTAGGCGTTTCGAACGGAACGGGGGATCGGCGGTTTCCTAGTGGTGGCCGCCGCCGCTACCTCGGCCACCACCTCCACCCCGGCCCGCCCCTCCGCGGCCAGCGAAGCCGTGGTGCCAGCCGCCATTATGCCAGCCGCCGTGGCGCCATCCGTGGTGATACCAGCCACCCCAGCCGAAGCCGGCATACAGCCCGCCATCATAAAGCGGCCCGGGATAGCCGTAGCCGTACGGGTAATCATAGGCGTCGACCGCTGCGAAATTCGGTGCGGGTTGCACGTAGACGGTATTGCCCCTGGCCGCCATGCACTGCAGGTAGGCCGTGTCATCCGTAATCATGTCGGCCGAGGGCGGTTCGGCTGAGCCGGTGGCGCCGGCCGGGGCCGGATCGCCATAGCCGGTGTGCGACACCGCGTGTCGTCGGCAAACGACATCGTCTTGTTGGAACGCAGCCAGCGCCTTGCCTTGTCCCGGCACGACGGTGAAAGTTGGATCGGCTTCGGGCAGCGTTGCGCAGGCGCTGAGCAGAAGGATGACAGCAAGTGGCGTAAGGCGTCGGACGGGGTACAAGATCGATTGTCCCTGGTGAACGGTTTGTTCCGTGCAGACGTTTGGTGTCGCGCGACCGCATCAAGGGACGGCGCCGGACATGTCCAAAATGTGTGGGAACACCAAAAGGTGCGACGACGATGGAATATGTCGGCAAATTCGGACCCGATGACGCCTAACGCGATCGATGACCGCTTTGGGTCGGGACAATCATGGGTTACGCTGCACCGCACGCACCGAAGGAGCAGTCCATGGCAGGTCGGATCGAGGCAACATTGGCGGAACTCGGCATTACCTTGCCCCGTCCCATGCCGCCGATCGCGAACTATGTGCCTTACGTCGTGACCGGTAACCTGGTCGTTGTCTCCGGCCAGGTGCCGGCGATCGACGGCAAGATCGCGATCACCGGCAAAGTGAGTTGGGGCGTCTCGGTCGAGCAGGCGAAGGAGGCGGCGCGGCTTTGCTTCATCAACGTCCTGGTGCATCTGAAGGCGGCCTGTGGCGGTGACCTGGATCGTGTGAAGCGCGTGGTCCGGCTAGGCGGCTTTGTTGCCGCCCCGTCCGAGTTCACCCAGCATGCGCTGGTGATGAACGGCGCATCCGATCTTGCCGTGGCGGTGTTCGGGGAAGCTGGGCGGCATGCCCGCAGCACGATCGGCGTTCCGTCATTGCCCGCCGACGCCGCTGTCGAGGTGGAGGGCATGTTTGAAATCGCATAGGCACGCTCGCATGCCCGATGGTTCGGCCACGCTGACCCTGACGCTCCATGCCCAAATCGCGGAGATCGACGCCGCCGACTGGGACGCCTGCGCCGGCGCCGGCAATCCCTTCGTCAGCCACGAATTTCTGAGTGCGATGGAAGACAGCGGGTCGGCCAACGCCCGCACCGGCTGGCTGCCGCAACACGCCGTGCTGCGGCGCGAGTGCGGCGACATCGTCGGTGCCGTGCCGATGTATGCGAAGTCCCACAGCTACGGCGAATACGTGTTCGACCACGGCTGGGCCAACGCGCTGGAGCGAATCGGCGAGAACTATTACCCCAAACTTCAGGCGGCCGTGCCGTTCAGCCCGGTGCCGGGTCCCCGGCTGTTGCGCCGTCCCGGCAGCGGGCGTGCCGATCGCGGCCATGGCCAATGCGCTTGAACAGGCGTGCCAGTCGCACGGGCTGTCTTCTGTCCATGTCACGTTCTGCACCGAGGATGAATGGACCGGCCTCGGCGAGTGCCGGCTGGCTGCAGCGCATCGGCATGCAGTTCCATTGGGAGAACGAGGGCTACGCCGATTTCGAGGGGTTTCTGGGCGCGCTTTCGTCCCGCAAACGCAAGGTGCTGCGCCGGGAGCGGCGCGATGCCAATGCGGCTGGACTGACGTTTCATGCGTTGTCCGGGGCGGATATCACCGAACGGCACTGGGACGCGTTTTATGCGTTTTACCAGTCGACGGTGGATCGCAAATGGGGCTCGGCCTATCTGACCCGCTCGTTCTTCTCGCTGCTGGGGGAGCGCCTGGGCGACAGGGTCGTGCTGATGTATGCCGAAAATGGCGGCAAGCCGGTCGCCGGCGCGCTGAACCTGGCCGGCGACGAGGCGCTTTACGGCCGCAACTGGGGTTGCCGCGGCGACTGGCCGTTCCTGCATTTCGAGCTGTGCTACTACCGCGCCATCGACTGGGCGATCGATCATGGGCTGAAGCGGGTCGAGGCCGGCGCCCAGGGGCGGCACAAGATCCAGCGCGGCTATATGCCGAAACACACCTATTCGGCGCATTGGATCGCTCATACCGGGCTGCGCCGTGCGGTGGCCAACTTCCTGGTGGATGAACGCGCCGGGATCGAAGCGGAAATGGCGGCGTTGGCCGAGGATTCCCCTTTCCGCAAGGGCGAGGACTAACGCGCGGGCGGCCGAGCACGCGGATGACTACGGGAATCATTGGCCGCGACGCGGTGGCGTATGTGTATCGGCAGTACGCGGGCGCAATTCTCACCCTGTCGCCGCAGGGAACCCACTGCCGCCCGGCCGCATTAAGCGATCAGCGTGCGCGGAGTGACGCACCTGATTCCTTCAGAAGGAAAGCTTCAAGACATGAGCGGCAATCGCGGTGTTGTCTATCTGGAAAACAAACACGTCGAGGTCCGGGACATCGCCGATCCAAAGCTCGAAACACCTGATGGGCACAAGATCGAGCACGGCGTTATTCTGAAGCTCGTTGCCACGAATATCTGCGGGTCCGATCAGCATATGGTCCGCGGCCGCACCAGCGCGCCGACCAGTATGGTACTTGGGCACGAAATCACCGGCGAGATCATCGAGAAAGATCGCGATGTCGAGCCGCTCGGCTTGCTCAGCAAGGCGGCCTAGGCGGCCAGGCGATGGAACCGCCCCCTGGCCGCCGGCCCCGGGTCGTCGTAGTCGGCGCCGGCTTCGGCGGGTTGAACCTGGTCAAGCAACTCGCGCGCGCCGCAGTCGACATTATCCTGATCGATCGCACCAACCACAATCTGTTCCAGCCCTTGCTTTATCAGGTCGCGACCGCTGCGCTGGCGCCGTCAGATATCGCGGTTCCGGTCCGCTCAATCTTCTCCCATCGCCGTAACGTCTCCGTCCTGATGGGAGAGGTCGAGGGCGTGGATACAATAAGCCGCCTCGTCGCGGTTCGTGATACCGGTCAGGTCTCGTACGACTATCTCGTGCTGGCGACCGGCAGTGTTTACAGTTGGTTCGGCCATGATGAATGGCGCAACCGTTCGATTTCGCTGAAGACGCTGGATGACGCCGAAACCCTGCGCCTGCACGTGCTCGGTGCGTTCGAGCGGGCTGAAAGCCGCACCGACCCAAACGAGATCCGCGTCCTGCTCACCTTCATCATTGTCGGCGGCGGGCCGACCGGGGTGGAGCTGGCTGGCGCCATCGCCGAACTGGCCCGGTCGACCCTCGCCCGGGACTACCGCCATATCGATCCCACCTCGGCTCGCGTGGTGATTTGCGAGGCGGGGCCGCGACTGTTGCCGTCGTTCCCTGACCGCCTCTCGGCTTACGCGGCTGGTAAGTTGAAAGCGCTGGGTGTCGAGGTGAGAACCGGCGATATGGTCGAAGACGTCCGCGACGACGGGATCACCGCGGCCGGAGAACGCATCGCGGCTGCCAACGTTTTCTGGTGTGCAGGCACCGAGGCGACCCCGGCGGCGCGGTGGATGAACGCGCAAACCGGACGACATGGTCTGGTCAGGGTCAACGCCGACTGCTCGGTTCTTGGCCACGACAACGTCTTCGCGATTGGCGACGTCGCCGAGATGACCGGTGCGGATGGCAAGCCGCTCCCTGCCCTCGCCCCGGTCGCCAAACAGCAGGGCCGCTATCTGGCCCGCGTGATACGCGCGCGCATCGAAGGCCGGGGGGAGCCGGGTCCGTTCCGTTATCGCGACTATGGTCAGCTGGCGGTACTCGGGCGGTCTGCCGCCGTCGCCGATTTCGGCTGGCTTCGCATGCGGGGGCTGATCGCGTGGGTGCTCTGGAGTGCCGTGCATCTGTTCCTGCTGTTGGGCGCCCGCAACAAGATGGTTGTCTATCTCAACTGGGTGTGGGCTTGGCTGACCTACGGCAGTGGCGCCCGGCTGATGACTGGCATAGACCGCGTGGAACGGACATCACTTCGTTCGCATCAGGCGGACTGACTTGAAGCCCGGTCATGTGTGCCGGTGAAAGTCCACTCTTGACCCCAACCGGTTTGCCGAACCATATACGGCGCTCCTGCGCCCCGGGGGTCCGGTGGCAGAGTGGTGATGCATCGGACTGCAAATCCGCGGATGCCGGTTCGATTCCGGCCCGGACCTCCAATCGCAGGGCTGTCAGAGGTAAAACGCCCGCGCATTATCCCAGAGCGCGCGTTTGGCTGCCTCGGGACCCAGCACCCGTCGCAAGAGATCCACATCCGCTGGTTCAAACGGCCGGGCCGCCCGCGTGGAGGGAAGATCGGTGCCAAACATCAGCGCGGCGGTGTCGCGGGCGGCGATCGTTTCCAGCACGAAGGGCACGTCCATCTTCACCCGGCCGAAGCCGGTCGCCTTCACCTTGACGCCGGCGGCGACGAGGTCGAGCAATACCGGCAAACCAGCCTGTGTCATTCCGAGATGATCAATCGACAACGGCACGCCCATCCGGATCAGTCGGTTGACATGGGGACCGAGCGCGGCGGCATCGGCGTAGATTTCAGCGTGCCAGGCGGCAACGGCATGGGCACGGGTTGCAAGGGCAACGAGTTCATCGATGCTGTCGATTTGGCCCCGATACATGTTGAAGCGCAGGGCGTGGACGCCGGCGTTCGACAGATCAATCAGCGCCGCATCGGAGATATCAGGCGGCACTTGAGCGACCCCTACCCAGCCCGGCCCGAGCCTGGCAAGAGCGGCGCGAAGGTAGCTTTGGTCGAAGCCTTGAAAGGACCCGGAGACAACCGCGCCCGACGTGACGCCGAGTGGCCGGGCAGCGGCCAGGTAGGCGGGCACGGGGAACGCGGGGGGCAGATAGCCTTCGTTCGCGACCAGGGGAAATGTCGGGTCAATGATGTGAAAATGGCTGTCGAACACTGGTGCGGACGCTGACCGGGCCGGCGTCTGGCCCGCGACCAAAAGACCGGCTGCACCGGCCAAGATCGCTCGGCGCTTGAGTAGACTGCGATTCTCGGCTGGGACCATTCTGTCCGCCCTTGTTCGACCGGTTCAATAGGCCAACATTTCCGGTGGCGAAGCCAGATTTGCGGTGGAGTCCGATGTTGTCCACAGCTTTCTGCTTTGTCCGTCCATTCAAACGTTGCAAGTCGTCGTGATGAACCATACTGTATTTAGTAGGCAGTGCGTTAAAAGGAACCAGCATATGGTGTGGGACGACGAGACGATCCGTCAGTTGCGGGATCTTTGGGCGCAGGGGCTTTCCACCGCTGAGATCGGTCGCCGGCTTGGTGTATCCAAGAATGCAATCGTTGGGAAAGCCCACCGTCTTGACCTCGACTCTCGGCCTTCGCCGATCCGCCGCGACGTCACGAAACCTGTGATCGAGCGTTTGGCGTCATGTCCCCGGCCGGCAGGACCGACATTGCCGCCGCTGGCCAGCGCTGTTGTGCATCCTATCGTTCCGTTGGCTTCGAATGTCCAGCCATTGCGCGCGCCGTCGGTTGCAAGTCCGCGTCCGGCGCCGGTCACGCCGAGCTCGGGTGCGGCAAGCCTGGGCGCGGTGAACTCGGGCGCGTCAAGCCTGGGCGCGGCAAACTCGGTCACGCCAAGCTCGGGCGCGGCGCCTCGGCCGGCCATACCCGCGGCGCCGGTCCAACCGCGGCGCTCTGCACCGTCTTGCTGTTGGCCGATCGGCGAGCCGGGGACAAAGACGTTCCGGTTTTGTGATGATACGTCGGTGCATGGCAAGCCGTATTGCGACGAGCATGCCAAGCTGGCCTATGTGCGGATCCGCGACCGTAAGGAAGATGCCGCCTGAGACAATTCTGCCCGGGTGGGAGGACAAGACCGTATGACTGCTTTGCGGCGCGGCAAGCCCCGTCTATAAGGAGCGCCGCCCCAAAAGCTGAGTTACGATATGGCAACGCAAGCCGAACTGTTCGCCGATGCCCGCAAATGCATGGTGGATAGCCAAATCCGCCCGAACCGGGTGACCGACTCGCGCATCCTGTCGGCGATGCGACGCATTCCGCGCGAACGCTTCCTGCCCGATAACGTTTGGGCGCTCGCCTACGCGGACGAAGACGTGCCGCTGGGTCACGGTCGTTTCATGATGGAACCGATGGTGTTCGCCAAGCTGGTGCAGGCGGCTGGATTGCGTGAAAATGAGCGTGTGCTGGTCGTTGGTGCCGGCACCGGCTACGGCGCCGCCGTGCTGGCGGCTTGTGGGTGCAAGGTTACCGCCCTGGAGGAGGATGCCGAGCTCCTGTGGTTCGCGCGTGGTGTCCTGCCGGTCGAAGCACCGGGGGTGACGGTGGTGACGGGACCCTTGGCGGCTGGCTGGCCGAAGCATGCGCCCTACGACCTGATCCTGATCGAGGGCGCGGCCCCCGAAATTCCGCCTGCCCTGGCGGCTCAGATGCAACAGCAGACCGGCCGAATTGTCGCTGTCATTTGTGGCGAGGGACGGATCACGCAGGCTGTCATGGCTGAGGCGACCGCCAGCGGATTGGGCGTTTGTCCGCTGTTTGACTGTGCGACACCGCCGATTCCGTCGTTGCGCAAAAACGCTGTTTTCGCATTTTGACGGCCTGAAAGCACCTTCGGTGTAACGGAATACTGGACACAGCGCGCCATTCGTTCGATTCTGACAAGCGGCGGTCGCAATGATCGCAACTAACGGGTTTTTAAGATAACGGTCCGATAAGCTGGCCAATAGGGCTGGCGGTGCGATGAAAAGGGTACCGAATGGGTTTCCGTCACAGTTTGCTCGCCAGCTTCAGTGTGGTTGCCCTTGTGGCCGCTGCAGCGCAAACGCCCGCGGCATCCGCTGCAGTGCAAACCTCCGCGGCGGCCGCCGCAGCGCAAACTTCCGCGGCAGCCTCCGCAGGACAAACCTCCGCGGCAGCCGCCGCAGTACCCACATCGCCGCGACCTGGGTTTTCCGAATCAGCGCGCCCGGCCAGGCTGGCTCAGGCATCGGCACCGGTGGGGGTAAGATCCATGCCCACGGCAGCGGTCAATCCCGCCACGGCCGCGGCGGCTATTCCGCACACATTGGCCGAGGCATTGGCCGCCACATACGCTAATCTTCCCTCGCTACAAGCCGAACGGGCGAAGCTGCGTGCAACCGATGAAAATGTCCCGAGCGCGCTTGCCGGGTGGCGTCCCACGGTCATTGTGGCGGGAAGTGCCGGGTACGGCGACGGCGTGTCACGCGCCTACTCCTCGACAATTGGGCATGTGCTGAACGTGCAGACCGACCGGATCATCGGCTTCCGCCCAGGCCACCGTCACGCAGAACCTGTATACCGGCGGCAAGACCCAGGCCAACGTGAACCGGTCGAAGAACCAGGTATACGCGGAGCGCGCGACGTTGATCGCGCAGGAGCAGACCAGCTTCAACAACGCGGTCAGCGCCTATGTCGGCGTTATCCAGGCGCAGCAGCTGCTCGCGCTGCATATCAACAACGAGCAGGTGCTCGCCAAGCAGCTGCAGGCCACGAACGACCGTTTCCGGGTGGGCGAGATCACGCGCACCGATGTGGCTCAGGCCGAGGCGGCGTTGCAGGGCGCCAGAGCCACGCGGGAGACGGCCGAGGGCAACCTGCAGACTGCCCGGGGCACGTTCCAGCAGTATGTCGGTGTCGTGCCACCGGATGATCTGATCGAACCGCAGCCGTTGAATCTGCCGGTGAAAAGTGAGCAGGAAGCGGCCGCCCTGGCAGCGGCGAACAACCCCAACGTCATTACCGCGCTGTTTAATGATGCCGCGGCGAAGGACGCGGTTGACGTGGCATTTGCCGCGCTTGCTGCCGCAGATCAGTCTGCAGGGTCAGACCTTCCAGCAGAACAACGTCGGTCGGTCGCAGCACAAACAACAATGGCTACCAGGTGACGGCGCAGGTTTCGGTGCCGCTGTACCAGGGCGGCTCCGAATACGCCGCGGTGCGTCAGGCGCGTCAGGCAGCAGCAACAGACCAACCGCCTGATCGACGACGCCAAACGCACTGCCGTGCAGAACGCCGTGCAGGCCTGGGATACGCTGGTCGCCGCCAAGGCCGCCGCCGACAGCACCCGTGCCCAGATCCGCGCCAACGAGATCGCTCTGGAGGGCACCGAGCGGGAGGCGATCGTCGGCAGCCGAACCACCTTGGACGTTTTGAACGCCACCCAATTGCTGTTGAACTCCCGCACCACGCTGGTGCAGAACCTGGCGCAGGTGATCAACGCGTCCTACGCGCGTTGCCGCCGCGATCGGGCGTCTGACTGCGCGGGACCTGCATCTGCCAGTGCCGCTGTATGACGAAACCGCGTATTATCAGGCAGTGAAGGATCGCTGGGTGGGACTGGCCGACTACGCGACCAGCCAGCCGGGCCGTTAACCGATGGCACGCCGATGACAGACCCAACACCCCCTGCCGCGAAGACCGACGGCGCGGATCCGTCGATGGAGGAGATCCTCGCCTCCATCCGCCGCATATCTGAACGAGGACGAGTCCTCCGGCAAGCCGATGCCCGTGCGGAGGCTCCCGCCCCCGAAGACGATGTCCTGGTGCTGGACCAGTCGATGTTGGTATCGGCAGCCGAACCTGTGGCGGAAAGCTACGCGGCCATGGCGAAAGCGTTTGACCCGCCGCCGCCCGCCGCCGCTGAACCTGCTAAAATCCCGCTCATGAAGATGGAGGCTCCCACGCCCCCCACCCCGCAACCTGTCGCCGACGATCCGCCTGACCTGGTGGCACCGGAAGCCGCTGCCGCCGCGGCATTCTCGGTGGGCAGTCTGGTCCGCACCTTGGCAGCCGGCCGAGCCGCGCAGGTATATTCCGGCGGGCCGACGCTGGAAGACATCGTGCGTTCGGAGCTACGCCCGCTGATGAAGGAATGGCTGGACTCCAACCTGCCGGCGATGGTGGAGCGTCTGGTCCGGGCCGAGATCGAGAAGGTCGTCGGCCGCGCTGTTCCCTGAAAAGCGCCTCACCGATCATATAGCATGGCGGGCATGTCCGCTTCGGCGGAAATGCGGGTTTCCGGCAGTGCATAACGCGTGTAGTGCACAGCGCGTGTAGTGCGCAACGCGGACGTTTCGTTACCCGGCTTTGGGCAAGCCACGCACCGGATCGCGGGAGACAATAGATGACCTTGGATAGCAGATTCGCGCCGGCGGATATCGAGCCGCGTTTGTACGAAGGCTGGGAGAGCACCGGCAGCTTCGCCAGTTATCCGCAATCCAACGCCGAACCTTTCACCATCATGATCCCGCCGCCGAACGTCACCGGCAGCCTGCACATGGGCCATGCGCTGACGATGACCGTGCAGGACACGCTGATCCGCTGGCGCCGCATGCAGGGCCGCGACGCGCTGTGGCAACCGGGCACCGACCACGCCGGCATCGCCACGCAGATGGTGGTGGAGCGCCTGCTGGCGGATGAAGGCAAGGACCGGCGGACCATGGGGCGCGAGGCGTTCGTCGAACGCGTCTGGCAGTGGAAGGCCGAATTGGGCGGCACCATCACCCAGCAGTTGCGCCGCCTGGGCGCGTCGCTGGACTGGCCGCGCGAGCGTTTCACCATGGACGACGGCCTGTCCGCCGCGGTGAAGGAGACCTTCGTCAAACTGTACAGCGAGGGCCTGATCTATCGCGACCGGCGGCTGGTGAACTGGGACCCGAAACTGCAGACGGCGATCTCCGACCTGGAAGTGGAAAACCGCGAGATCAAAGGCTCGCTTTGGTATCTGCGCTACCCGATCGAGGGTGAGCCGGGCCAGTTCATCATCGTCGCCACCACGCGGCCGGAGACGATGCTGGGCGACACCGCCGTGGCGGTGCATCCGGAGCATCCGGTGTATGGCCGCGCTGATCGGCAAGCGCGCAATTCTGCCGCTGGTCGGCCGGTCGATCCCGATCGTCGGCGACACCTATGCCGATCCGGAGAAAGGCACCGGCGCGGTCAAGATCACCCCGGCGCACGACTTCAACGACTTCGAGGTCGGCCGCCGCCACGATCTGCCGATGCCGTCCGTGCTGGACCGCCAGGCCATGGTCACGCTGGCCGAGATCGAGGACGTGCTGACCGCGGTCCCCGGCGTCGCCGACCCGGCCTTCGTCCGCGCGCTGGCCGGCCAGTCCCGGTTCGCCGCCCGCTCGGCGATCGTGGCCGAACTGGAACGGCTGGAACTGCTTGAAAAGATCGAGCCGCACGTCAAACCAGGTGCCGCATGGCGATCGTGGCGGCGTGCCGGTCGAGCCGCTGCTGACCACCCAGTGGTACTGCAACGCCGGCGTGCTGGCGCAAGCCGGCGATCGAGGCGGTGGAAACCGGCAGGACCGTGTTCGTGCCGAAGCAGTGGGAGAACACGTTCTTCGCCTGGATGCGCGATATCCAGCCTTGGTGCATTTCGCGCCAGCTTTGGTGGGGGCATCGCATCCCGGCCTGGTATGGGCCGGACGGCACGGTGTTCGTCGCCAAGGACGCGGCCGGCGCCGCTGCGCAGGCGCGCGATCATTACGGCCGCGACGAGACGCTGGTGCAGGACGAGGACGTGCTGGACACCTGGTTCAGTTCCGGCCTGTGGCCGTTCTCGACCCTGGGCTGGCCGGAGAAGACGCCGAGAACTGGAGCGTTACTACCCCGGCGACGTCCTGGTCACCGGCTTCGACATCATCTTCTTCTGGGTCGCCCGGATGATGATGATGGGCCTGCACATGATGGGCGACGTGCCGTTCCGCAACAGTCTACATCCATGGCCTGGTGCGCGACGAGCGCGGCCAGAAGATGTCGAAGTCGCGCGGCAACGTCATCGACCCGCTGGAGCTGATCGACCAGTTACGGCGCCGACGCGCTGCGCTTCACCATCTGCGCCCTGACCGGTCCCGGGCCGCGACGTCAAGCTCGGCGCGGCGCGGGTGCAGGACTACCGCGGGTTCATTACCAAGCTGTGGAATGCCGCGCGGTTCTGCGAAATGAACGGGATGCAGCCTGATCGCCGGGTTCGACCCGGCCGCAGTCGCGCTGCCGCTGTCGCGCTGGCTGCTGGCCGAGACGAACACGGCGATCCAGGAGGCCACCGACGCGCTGGAGGCTTATCGTTTCGACGAATACGCTGCCGCGGGATATCGTTTCGTTTGGAACACGTTCTGCGACTGGTTCCTGGAGTTCGCCAAACCACTGCTGGCCGAGGGCGCTGATCCAACGGATGCTGCCGAAATCCGCGCCGTCGGCGCCTATGTGCTGGGTCAGATCCTGCGCCTGCTGCACCCGGCGATCCCATTCGTCACCGAGGAATTGTGGGATCGTTTCGGCTACGGCGAGCCGTGCAGCCTGATCGGCACCGCCTGGCCCGAACCGGTCGCCGTGCCCGACGCGGAGCAGGCCCGCGCCGAACTCGACTGGGTGGTGCGGCTGATCACGCTGGTTCGATCGGTGCGGGCCGAGATGAACGTGCCGCCGTCCAAGCCGTCGCCGGTGCTGCTGCAGGGCGCGTCGGCCGACAGTCGATGGGCCGGGTGGATCGTTGGATGGACGCGATCCGGCGGCTGGCGCGCGCATCGGACGTCGCGCGCGCTGGCGGGGGACGTGCCGAAGGGCTCTGCCCAGGCGGTGCTGGACGAGACCACGATCGTGTTGCCGCTGGAAGGGTTGATCGATATCGCCGCGGAACGGGCTCGCCTGGGCAAGGAACGCGACAAGCTTGTTGGCAGATGCGAAAAAGATCAGCCAGAAGCTGGCAAATGCCGATTTCGTCAGCCGGGCGCCGGAGGAAGTGGTGGCCGAAAACCGCGAGCGGCTGGAGGCGGCTGCAGTCCGAGATCGCTCGGTTGCAGGCGGCGCTGGACCGGCTGGGGTAAGCTAAAGCGCCGCCGTTAACCTGACATATTAAGACGATTGACGCCGGGCGCGCTTCCTATTATACAGATTCCATCCTGATTATCGGGCGATCGTGCGCATGCACGCGACGCCCTGAGCCAAAAATCTCTGACTGGCCACGAACCTCTGGGCGCTCTGCGCCCGGAATCCGTTCAGGCCTCGATCACGTCCCACATCGCACCCTCACGTCCAGGCATCCCCATGCACCTTGCTGAACTGAAGAAAAAAACGCCAGCCGAACTGGTGAATTTCGCCGAATCCTTCAGAGTCGAGAACGCATCGTCGCTGCGCAAGCAGGACATCATGTTCGCGATCCTGAAGAACCTCGCCGACAACGATCAGGCGATCCACGGCGAAGGCACGCTGGAAATCCTGCCCGACGGATTCGGCTTCCTGCGCAGTCCTGAGGCGAATTATCTTGCCGGCCCCGACGACATCTATGTCAGTCCCAAGTCAGGTCCGCCGCTTCGGCCTGCGCACCGGCGATTCGGTCGATGGCCAGATCCGCGCGCCGCGCGACGGAGAGCGTTACTTCGCATTGCTGAAGGTCGACACGGTCAATTTCGAGCCGCCCGATGCGGTGCGCCATCGCGTCAACTTCGACAACCTGACGCCGCTGTATCCCGAAGAACGCCTGAAGATGGAGATGGAGAATTTCCAGTCCGTCGCCAAAGGTCCGGTCAAGGATTTCACGCCACGGGTGATCGACCTGATCTCCCCGGTCGGCAAGGGCCAGCGCGCGCTGATCGTCGCGCCGCCGCGCACCGGCAAGACGGTGATGCTGCAGAACATCGCCGCGGCCATCGCCGCCAATCATCCGGAAGTCTTCCTGATCGTGCTGCTGATCGATGAGCGGCCGGAGGAAGTCACCGATATGGCGCGCAGCGTGAACGGCGAGGTCATCAGTTCGACCTTCGACGAACCGGCGACCCGTCATGTGCAGGTCACCGAGATGGTGCTGGAGAAAGCCAAGCGCCTGGTCGAGCACAAGCGCGACGTGGTGATCCTGCTGGACAGCATCACGCGCCTGGCGCGCGCCTACAACACGGTGGTGCCGTCATCCGGCAAGGTGCTGACCGGTGGTGTCGATGCCAATGCGCTGCAGCGGCCGAAGCGCTTTTTCGGTGCGGCGCGTAATATCGAGGAAGGCGGTTCGCTGACCATCATCGCCACGGCGCTGATCGATACCGGCAGCCGCATGGACGAAGTGATCTTCGAAGAGTTCAAGGGCACCGGCAACTCGGAAATCATTCTGGATCGCAAGCTGTCCGACAAGCGGTCGTTCCCGGCGATCGACATCACCAAGTCCGGCACGCGCAAGGAAGAATTGCTGGTCGAGCGCAGCGTGCTGTCGAAGATGTGGGTGCTGCGGCGTATCCTGAACCCGATGGGCACGGTGGATGCGATGGAGTTCCTGTTGGACAAGCTGAAATACAGCAAGACCAACAACGATTTCTTCGACGCAATGAATACGTAATACCTGGCGCCCGAAATGAAGACTGCTTCCTAATTCGGGCGCTTGGAAATGCAACGGGTTGGTCTGGCGGCAGCGTGCCAGATGACGAGAGCTCCGTTTGGGCGTCCGTAGTTCGATGTAGCTGAACACACCGGACCGGCGGAACCACTGCGAGCCGATCACCCGGCGCAGGGCATCGGTCCTGCTGGGCAGGAGGCCGGTTTCACCCTGCCAGGGCGCGCGCCTGCTCCCGCAGATCGAACTTCTGGATCTTGCCGGTCGAAGTCTTCGGCAGCGGGCCGAACGTACACGAAGCGCGGGCATTTGTAATGCGCCAGATGCTGGCGGCACCAGGCGATGATGTCGCGTTCGCTCACCGCGGCCGCGCCTGGCTTCAGCGTGACGAAGGCCTGCGGCGTCTCGCCCCATTTCTCGTCCGGCCGCGCGACCACCGCGGCTTCCATCACCGCGGGATGCTTGTACAGCACTTCCTCCACCTCCAGTGACGAGATGTTCTCGCCGCCGGAAATGATGATGTCCTTGGCGCGGTCCTTGACCTCCACGTAGCCGTCCGGATGCATCACCGCGAGGTCGCCGGTGTGGAACCAGCCACCGGCGAAGGCCTCCTGGGTGGCCGTCGGGGTTTTTCAGGTAGCCCTTCATCACCGTATTGCCGCGCAGCATCAGCTCGCCGATCGTCGCGCCATCCGCCGGCATCGGCTCGCATCGTCGCGGGATTGAGCACGGCTGCTTCCTCCAGCATCGGCGTGTTCACGCCCTGGCGCGCCATGAAGGCGGCTTTTTCTTCCATCGGCAGGTCGTCCAGCCCCGGCTGCCAGAGGCAGACCGTCGACGGGCCGTAGCTTTCGGTCAGGCCGTACAGGTGGGTGACCGCGAAACCCATCGCCTCCATCTGGGCGATCACGGTGGAGGGCGGCGCGGCGCCGCCGGTGGCGATCTTCACCGTCTGGTCGAAGTCGCGGCGCGGACTGGTCCGGCGCGTGGATCAGCATCGACAGCACGACGGGCGCGCCGCACATATGGGTCACGCCATGGTCGCGCGATGGCGGCGAAAATCAGCGCCGGATCGACCCGGCGCAGGCAGACATGCGTCCCGCCGGCCAGGGTCACCGCCCAGGTATAGGTCCAGCCGTTGCAGTGGAACATCGGCAGCGTCCACAGATAGACGCTGCTGCGGCGACAGCCCGAAGGTCAGCGCGTTGGCGCAGGCGTTCAGGTAGGCGCCGCGATGATGCGCCACCACGCCTTTGGGGTTGCCGGTGGTGCCGGAGGTGTAGTTCAGCGCGATCGCCTGCCACTCGTCGTCCGGCAGCAGGACCGGATGGGCCGGGTCGCCGCCAGCCAGGAACGCTTCGTATTCCACGGCAGCCGATCCGTTCGCCGCCCGGCGTCGTCGATATCGACGACCAGGATCCGGCATGCCCGGCCACCGCCGGCGCCATGACCGGAGCGAATTCGGTGTCGGTCAGCACCACCTTCGCCTCGGAATGCCGCAGGATGAAGCCGATCGCGGCGGCATCCAGCCGGATATTGATCGAGCACAGCACCGCGCCCAGCATCGGCACCGCGTAATGCGCTTCCAGCATCTGCGGGGTGTTCGGCGCCATGATCGCGACCGTGTCGCCCTTCGCGCACACCCGCCCGCGCCAGCGCCGAGGCCAGCCGCCGCGCTCGTTCGAGGAACTCGGCGTAGGTGAAGCGCCGCTCGCCATGGATCACCGCGGTGCGGTGTCGGATAGATGCGCGCGGCTCGGGTCAGGAAGGAGACCGGCGACAGCGGCACATGGTTGGCGGGGTTGCGGTCAAGATCTTGCTCGAAGATGGACATGGTCGGTTCCTCCTGGCCTGTTGCTGGACCCGGGCCTGAAGCTATGGCACAGCCGTCGAGGTTGCCAGTCCCGGCTGCCAATCCATTGAGGGGAGGACACATTCATGGCCGAAGTCGTCAAGGTCACCGTGCAGGACTATATCGCCACCGTGGTGATGGACCGTCCGCCGGTGAACGCGCAGAGCAACCAGTTTCGCGAGGAACTGATCGCCGCGTTCGACAGTTTCACCGATCGCGACGACGTCCGTGTGGCGATCCTGACCGGCTTCGGCCGGATGTTCTCGGCCGGCGCCGACATGAAGGAGCGTCCGACCGGCGAAAATCCCGGCGAATACTGGAAGTTCAATCGTCTGGTGCGGGAGATGTTCAATTCGATCCACGAATGCGCCAAGCCGGTCATCGCCGCGGTGAACGGCCCTGCCCTCGGCGCCGGGCTAGGCCTCGCCGCCCATTGCGACATCATCCTGGCTTCCGACAATGCGGTATTCGGCATGCCGGAGATCGATGTTGGCCTGGCTGGGCGGGGCGGCGATGCTGCAGACAGCTGTTCGGCCATTCCCGCGCCCGCCGCATGTTCTACACCGGCTGGCGTGTCCCGGCCGAGGAGCTGTATCGCACCGGCGTCATCGAATGCTGCGTTCCGCTGGAGCAGTTGATGCCGGAGGCGATGAAGCTTGCGACCGAGATCGCCTCGAAGAGCCCGACCGGCATGCGGTCCGCGAAGCACTCGATGAACACGACGATGCACATGCCGCCCGGGATGGATATCGCTTTGAGCAAGGCATCACGGTCATGCTGTCCAAGACCGATGACGCCAGGGAAGCCCGTCAGGCGTTCATTGAAAAGCGCCGGCCTGTGTTCAAGGGGAGCTGATTGGCGCGCAGGCAGTCAATTGGTTTGGCTGTTTTGGACTGTATCCATTAACGTCATGTTAATCTTCGGGTTTTAGTGTCCTGAACCGCAAGTTTGTGGTCGTGAGAAACGTCAGGCTTGCAAAACGGACCTCTTTGGTTTTGGCGTGCCGACCCGTCAGTTGTCCGCCAACTACGTTGACGAACGTCCGATCCGGCACACCAGGATAGGTCAGATGCTCAGGGCGGCCACGCCAGGGAGGATGCGAAATGCTACGCCCGTCCGACCGGCTCAACGAGCTCAACAAGGTCTCCCCCGAGGTCGCCTGGAAGCTGGTCGACACGCTGTTCCGCCAGACGATGTCCATGTTCGCCGGCGCCTCCGTCTTCATGGTGCTCGGTGTGGTGGGCTACGTCGGCTCTGGCTCGCTCTGGTATCTTGCTGGCCTGGCCTACACGGTTTGCGTCTTTCTCTGGCGGTTCTGGCAGACCCGTCTTTATGCCCGCTCGCGCGACAGCGCCACACCGGTCATGTGGGCCTGGCGCAGCGTCCAAAGCGGATGGGCGACCGCGGCCGGCTGGGGTGCCTGGAGCGCGGTCGTATTGTTCGAGCCGGAAAAGTCGATCGTCATCATGGTGATCGGGATGCATGCGGGCTTGGTGGCCGGCGGGGCGGTACGCAACTGCGCGGTTCCTCTTATCGCGGTCGGCCAAATCCTGCTGAGCGCAATCCCTTTGTTCGTTGCCTGTGTGTTATCGAACAATCCCTATCTCCAGGTGTATGCAGGTATCGTCGCCCTTCACCTGCTTGCGGCTTTGACGCTCACCAAGGCCCTACATCGACAGACCTTGCTGTTGCTGCTGAAGGAACGGGAGAAATCAGACCTGGTTGATCGGCTGGCAATCGCCAACCAGGAACTCGAGGTCATAAACCAGCATCTGGAACGGCTGGTCGCCACCGATGCGCTGACCGGCGTCGCCAACCGCCGGGCTTTCGATCTGGCCGTGGCACGGGAATGGCGCCAATCCGCTCGTGAACAGGCGCCGTTATCGCTGCTGATCCTGGATGTGGATCACTTCAAGGCCTTTAACGATCTTTACGGCCACCAAGCGGGCGATGCCTGCCTGCGGGAGGTCGCTTCGGCGGCGGAGTCGGCGACGCGGCGGCCGCGCGACATGCTGGCGCGTTACGGTGGCGAGGAGTTTGTCGTTGTACTTCCAGCCACTTACCTGGATGGAGCGATCAAGATCGCGGAAGACATACTTTCAGCCGTCGAGGCTCGGGCCGTGCGGCACGACCACAGCACGTTCGGACACATTACTGTCAGTATCGGGGCTTCCTGCATGGTGGCAAATCAGGAAGAAGGTGTGGAACGCCTGACCGCCGCCGCGGACTCGGCTTTATATTCCGCCAAGCGTGGCGGACGTAACCGGGTCCACGCCGCGGAAGTTCAGAAGGCGCCTTCGGTCGCGTAGGCGATGTTAAAGTCGAAGCGAACGATGCTGTCAGACCGCTTCAGCGTTTTCCCTGATCATACGGTCAATCACCATCCTGGCCCGAACGCCGCCGCTGTCGATGTTGTAAGCGCGCAGCCGAAGGTCCGGATTACGTTCGATTGAGGTCTGCTGGGCTTCGAGGATCGCGAGATCCTCCAGAAACACGCCGCCCTGCTGCGTCTTGAACCGCGCGGTGAAGCCCGGATCATGGATGTCGAAGTTGCGCGCCATGCCCCAGAAGTAATGGCTGGAGGTCGACGTCTCCGGCGTCAGTGCGTCGATGACGAAGCCACGCACGCCCTGGTCGTGGCGCTCGATCGTGGCGCCTGCGCCGACCGGTGCGACGCCCACGTCGATGATGACCGATGAAGGTGCGATGAACTGGCAGATCTGCCAGCGGTCGACCGGACCGTCCTGCCTCAGTGCGTTGCGCCAGAACGGCGGCGCGTCGATGCCGGGCATCCAGCGCCTGACGAAAACCTCGTTGCCGACCGACGTCGTTTCCATCGGCGTCTCCATCAGCTCCGGCTGGCCGATCGACCCGGCATGGACATGGGTTTCGTGCGTCAGGTCCATCAGGTTGTCGATACCTAGGCGATAGTCGCAGCCGATACGGTAATAGCCGCCGTCGAACGCCCATGCGGGATCGGAACAGGGCCAGAAGTTGGGGATCAGGGCTGGGTCGGCCTTTTCTGCCTCACCGATCCAGATCCAGGCGAAGCGATGCCGTTCGACGACGGGATAGGTTTGGACACAGGCGGTCCGGACGACCGGATCGTGCTTGAGCGGCATCTCGATGCCCCTGCCCTCGCTGTCGATCAGCAGGCCATGATAGCGGCAGCGGATGTTGTCGCCCTCCTTGATCCCCATCGACAGCGGTAGCATCCGGTGCGGACAGGCATCCCGCATCGCGACGACCGAACGGTCGAAGCGCCGGTACAGCATGACGGGCTGTCCGCAGATGGTGCGCGCCAGCGGGTTCCGGTCGATCTCGTAGTCCCAGCCGGCGACGTACCATTGATTCGTGGGCCAATGATTTGTCGGCCATTGTTTGGTGGGCGACTGATTAACCGGCTGTTCCGCTGCCATTCCGGCCTCCCTGATAGGTATTTGTCCCGCTTCAACGATTTGCCGACCGATGGGTTGGCGTGGCAAGCGGAATTCGGCTCGACACCTGTGCAACGATGTCAATTCTGGTCTATGAACAGTTGCCACAACGCGAAAGGAACCGCCCCATGGACCTGCAACTTAAAGGCAAGACTGCCCTGGTGACCGGCGCCAGCATGGGTATTGGCCGGGCAATCGCGAAGGCGCTGGCGGCCGAGGGGGTGCAGGTTGTGGCGGCCGCGCGCCGGATCGAACTGCTGGAGGCGATGGCCGACGAGGTCGAGGCCGGCCAGCATCCAAGGCCAATCCTGGTCAAGCAGGACGTGATGGAGGAGGACGCCGCGGCAAAGCTCGGCGGTGCCGCACTGGCGGTTGTTGGCCGCATCGACATCCTGGTCAACAACGCCGGCGGCAGCCGCGTGCTGCCGATCGATGCGCCGGAGGAACGCTGGACCGAGGCGATGACGCTGAATTTCACCCGCCCGCGGCAGCTTGCCCATGCACTGTTGCCGAAGATGATCGAGAACCGGTGGGGGCGGATCATCAACATCACCGGCAAGAGCGAGCCGGAGCATCTGAACGCGGCGTTCTCCGCGAAGGCCGGCATCCACGCCTGGGCCAAGGGGCTGTCGCGCGAGGTCGGGCAGTTCGGCATCACGATCAACTCGATCCCGCCCGGCCGGATCATGAGCGAGCAGATCCGCCGCAACTATCCGGAAGACTATCGCAAGCATTTCGCGGAGACCGAAATCCCGGTACGTTACTGGGGCGAACCGGAAGATCTCGCGGTCATGGCGGTATGGCTGGCCTCCCCGCTGGCTCGCTACATCACCGGCACGGTTATCCCGGTCGATGGCGGACTTCGGCGCTATCAATTCTGATCCCACGCGTCGCGGCATCCGACCGACGGACATCCGGGCTGGGGGCGTGCCAGAAGCCTGGGTAGTGGACCCTATGGCGGGGGAGAGGTCTTGCATCGCCAAGCCCGGGGGCTTCGCCTTGATCACGTGGCAGCATCAACGTTGCCTCGCAGCCGCTTGAATCGATTTAACAACTAAAGTGGCATCGCGTTCCGGGTTACAGATGCTGACCGCGGCCGATCGACCCTGTCCGTCCTGGCCACTTTCCGCGCCTCTGGCCACCCGGCGCGCATGTGGCTCCAGGTATCGGCTTGCCGGTCTGGACATTGCCACCATAGCGTCCAGACTGCGGCGGGCAGTTAGCCGTTGGTATCCCTCCATGCGAAGATGCAGTCAGGAACGGCCGAGCGCCCGGCCTGAGGCTATTCAATCTGTCCGGCGGAGCCTTGCGTGCGGCAACGCCGAAACAGGTGAACCATAACGAGACCGAGAACGGAGCGAGACGATGCGGCAGATGGTCATGGTGGGTTTCCTGCAGGCGCAGAACTGCACCACGCTGGCGAGCGCCTGGCGCCATCCGGATGCGCGCAGCGATTTCACCTCCGCCGCCTACTACCAGAAAATCGGCCAGGTGCTGGAGGAGGGCAAGTTCCAGCTCGCCTTCTTCGACGACCGCCTGGCGATGCCCGACATCTATGGCGGCAACCCGGCCGAGGTCGTCGCCAACGGCGTGCGCGTGGTCAAGATCGATCCGGTCGCGACGATGATGGCGATGGGCTTCGGCACCAAATACCTCGGCATCGGCTCGACCGCCTCCACCACCTACTACGAGCCGTTCGACGTCGCCCGCCGGTTCCAGACCGTGGACCACATGATCGGCGGCCGAGCGGCGTGGAACGTCGTGACCTCGGTCAACGACGGCGAGGCGCACAACATGGGCCGCGAGGTCCACATGGAGCACGACCTGCGCTACGACCGCGCCGACGAGTTCATGGAGATCGTGCTGAGCTGCTGGGACGGCTGGGAGGACGGCGCGCTGATCGTCGACAAGAAGACCGGCCTGTTCGCCGATCCGAACAAGGTGCACCGGCTGGAATACAAGGGAAAGTTCCTGAACTCGTCCGGCACGTTCACCGTGCCGCGCAGCCCGCAGGGCCATCCGGTGGTCATCCAGGCCGGCGCCAGCGCGCGCGGCAAGACGTTCTCCGCGCGCTGGGCCGAAACGGTGTTCGTCGGCTATCCGGATCTCGAGGAAGGCAAGCGCCAATACGCCGACTTCAAGGCCGAGGTCGCCCGGCTCGGGCGCGACCCGGACCTGATGACGGTCAATACCATCGCCTATCCGGTCGTCGCCGAAACCCGCGCCGAGGCCGAGGACAAGATGGCCGTTGATCGACTCGCTGTACAAGGAGGTCGACGGCCTGTCGCTGCTGTCCGAAGCGCTGAATTTCGACTTCAAGACCAAGGGCATGGACGAGGCCTTCAGCGACGAGGAACTGGAAGGCATGTCCGGCATGCAGGCGATGCGCGACCGGGTGATGCGGGTGACCGGCCGCAACCCGACGGTGCGCGACTTCCTGGAGGTCACCCGCCGCGGCCGCCCGCGCGAGGCGATCGTCGGCAGCGGCAAGGACATCGCCGACCGGCTGGAGCAATGGTTCACCGAACGGGCCTGCGACGGGTATCGTGATCGCCGGCACGCACATGCCGGGCAGTTTCGAGGATTTCGTCCGGTTCGTCGTGCCGGAACTGCAGCGCCGCGGGCTGTACCGAAAGGAATACACCGGCGCGACCCTGCGGGAGAATCTCGGCTTGCCGGTCCCGAAGATGGGGGCTTGGCGCCTGCCCCAAGCCGCGGCGTAACAGGCGACGCTGGCACTGACGTGATCATCGCGGCCGCTGTTGGACGTGGCCGGGTGGTGAACACTCCCCATATTGTGCGGCTGCGAAGGCCAGGAAGGATAAAGTCGCATGAGGTTGTTCAAGTGCCAGAGTTGTGGGCAGGCCTTGTATTTCGAAAACACGCGATGCGAGCAGTGCGGCCATCAACTCGGCTACCTGCCACAGGCGATGACCATTTCAGCCTTGGAACCGGACCACGACCTGTGGCGCGCCCTCGCGGCGCCGGACCGCCCGGTGCGGATGTGCGACAACGCCGGGCAGCAGGCCTGCAACTGGCTGGTCGAGGCAGACGGTGTTTCCACCCTCTGCGCCGCGTGTCGCCATAACCACATGATCCCCGACCTGACGGTCCCGCTGAACCATGCTCCGCTGGCAGCGTCTGGAGTTGGCAAAACATCATCTGTTCTATTCGCTGATGCGGCTGAAACTGCCGCTGCAGAACCGGATTGACAACCCGGAGAACGGCCTGGCCTTCGATTTCCTGGCCGACAGCCCCGATCCCACCGGCCCCAAAGTGATGACCGGCCATGACAACGGCCTGATCACGATCGCCTTGGTGGAGGCCGATGACGCCGAACGCGAACGCCGCCGCACCCAGATGAACGAACCGTACCGCTCTCTGCTCGGGCATTTCCGCCACGAGGTCGGCCACTATTTCTGGGACGTGCTGATCCGCGATGGCGGCCGGCTGGAAGATTGTCGCGCGGTGTTCGGTGACGACAGCCAGGATTATGACGCGGCGTTGCAAACCCACTACAAGAACGGCCCCCCGGCGGACTGGCAGGAGCGCTACGTCAGCCAATACGCCAGCACGCACCCGTGGGAGGACTGGGCGGAAACCTGGGCCCATTACCTGCATATCATCGACACGCTGGAAATGGCCCGTGCGTTCGGCATTAGGGTCAAGCCAAGGCTGGTGCGCGACGAAACACTGACCGCCGAAATCGACCTGGACCCTTACGACACGGCCACCATGACGGAAATCATCGACGCGTGGCTGCCGCTGACGTTCGCGATGAACAGCCTCAATCGGGCGATGGGCAATGCGGATCTTTACCCGTTTGTGCTATCGCCGGCCGTGGTTACCAAACTGAGCTTCGTGCACGACGTGGTCCACGGCAGGCCGACTTCCTGACGACAACACAGGCTGGCGACACTGGCTGGCGCACGGGGCGTGGTGCTGCGGGCGTCAGCGGTGATACCCTCGGCCGTGGAGAACATGACCATGGCTCGAAAAACCGTTCTGGTGGCTGGGGCAACCGGCCTTGTGGGATACGCCGCGCTCAAGGCGTTCGCAGGGACGCCGGATACCGCCGTCATCGCGCTTTCCCGTCGTCCGCCGCCGGGTATCGATGTGCGCCATATAGCGCTGGACCTGACCGATGCGGCGGCTTGCCGGCTGGCGGCTGAGCAACTGCGGGACGTCACCCACCTGGTCTATGCCGCGTTGTTCGAATTGCCCGGGTTGGTGGAGGGCTGGCGCAATGAACGGCAGATCACCACTAACGACCGGATGCTGCGAAACCTGCTGGACCCTCTGCTGCAAGCGGCGCCCGGACTACGGCATGTGACGTTGCTGCAAGGGACGAAGGCCTACGGCGTGCATGTGCGTCCCCTGGCCGTCCCGGCCCGCGAAGGCCGGTCGGAGATGCGGGAGCAGCCGAATTTCTACTGGGCGCAGGAAGACTATCTGCGTGCCGCTCAGGCGGGGCGCAGCTGGCATTTCACCATCCTGCGCCCGGTGCTGATCGTCGGTGAGGCGATCGGCGGCGCGATGAACCTGATCCCGGCCTTGGGCGTCTACGCGGCGGTGATGCGCGACCGAGGGCCGATCCTGCCCTATCCCGGCGGCGCGGAACGGGTCAGCCAGGCGGTTGACGCCGACCTTCTGGCGCGCGCGATCGCCTGGTCCGGGGAGGCACCGGCGGCACGCAACGAGACCTTCAACGTCACCAATGGCGACGTTTTCACCTGGCCCAACATCTGGCCGGCGATCGCCGATGCCGTTGGCATGCGGCCAGGTCCGGACGAGCCGTTCCTGCTGCAGTCAGTCGGACGGGCCGACTGGGATCAGGTCCGCCAGCGCTACGGGCTGGTATCCCCTGCCCTGGCGGAGTTCGTTGGCCTGTCCCTGGAGTATGCCGACTACCAGATGCGTTACGGTCACACCGAACCCGGGCCGCCCGCTATTGGTTTCGACGATCAAGATCACCCAGGCCGGATTTCATGAAGTGATGGACACCGAGATCATGTTCCGCAAGTGGTTCAAGCTGTTCCAGAAGAAGCGCCTGCTGCCACCTCCCTGATCTGTTTCACATCCGCTCGGCCACCACTCAGTATATACAACGTGTCAGACCCATTGGTCAGGTAACGAACGCCGAGATTGAGCAGGTAAGACTGGAATGCGACATCCTGGCGCACGCCACCGACACCCATTGTCTTGCCGTGCGCCTTGGCGGCCCGAGCGACCGTTTCGAATGCAGTACGCATCCGCTCGTGCCTGTAGTCGCCCGGTATGCCGATTTCCGTCGACAGGTCGGTTGATCCGATGTGCCGATGGAAATGGGCATTGCCGCGTTCTCTTTACCATGTCGGAATTACTTTCTGGCACCCTCGCGCGCGACCGGATTGCTCAGCGTGCCGATGCTGCTGATTTCCACCTCGACCCGATCGCCATGCTTCATGTTGGCGGTGGCGCCTTCGGTACCCATCCACACCACGTCGCCCGGATACAAGCGTCAGGCACGTCGTCATGTTGACCAGGAAATCGACCACGCCGAAGATCATGTGGTTGGTCGGGAATGCGATCAGCTGCTCGCCATTCAGCCGGATTTTCGTGACCAGGTCTTCAAGCTTCACGTCCGTTTCGATCCACGGACCCATCGGCTTGAAGGTGTCGGTGTTCTTCGCCCGCCACAGCGTGCGGTCGCGCCTTCTGCCAGGTACGTTCGCTGACATCGTTGCCGATGGTATAGCCCAGCACCGCGGACAGGGCGTTTTCCCGCGTCAGATTCTTGCATTTTCGACCGATGACCACGACCAGTTCGCCTTCATACTGAACCTGATCGGTGGCGTCGGCCGGAATGACGATCGTTTCGCCGTGCGCGATCAATGCGTTGTTGGCGCGGTAGCCAATATCCGCCTGCGTCGGCAAATTCGGCTTCTGCCCGACTTTTTCCGCAACTTCACGCACATGCTCGGGATAGTTCATCCCGGCCGCGTAAAACGTCGGCGGAATGACCGGGACCAGCAGCTTGACATCGGCCAGCTTCACTTTCTGGCCGGTGCGCTCCCAGGCCTCGAACGGCGAACCGCGGACCGGAATAACCGTGTCGCCTTCAACAACGGCATAGGATGGCGAGCCGTTCTGTTCGAAGCGTGCCCAGCGCATGATGTTTCCCCTATGTTGGAATTGGTCGCGAAACACGAACCCTGACGGGTCATGTCTCCAGTTCTTCAGTCATTCTCGCACGCATCAGGAATTTCTGCATTTTCCCGGTGACGGTCATCGGAAATTCCTCCACGAAGCGGACATAGCGCGGGATTTTGTAATGGGCGATCTGGTCCTTGCAGAACGCCTTCACCTCGTCCTCGGTCAGGGTCGCGCCGGCGCGCAGCTTGATCCAGGCGCAAAGTTCCTCGCCAAACCGCTGGTCCGGCACGCCGAACACCTGCACATCCACAATCGCCGGATGCCGGTAGAGGAATTCCTCGATTTCGCGCGGATAGATGTTTTCGCCGCCACGGATCACCATGTCCTTGATGCGGCCGACAATGGCGCAGTAGCCATCCTCATCCATCGTCGCCAGGTCGCCGGTGTGCATCCATCCGGCCCGGTCGATCGCCTCGGCGGTGCGTTCCGGTTCATCCCAGTAGCCCAGCATGACGGAATAGCCGCGGGTGCAGAATTCGCCGGTGGTGCCGCGCGGCACGATGCGGCCCTCGGTGTCGACGATCTTGATCTCCACATGCGGATGCGGCCGGCCAACGGTGCGCGACCTGCTTTTCCAGCGAGTCGCCGATCCGGGTCTGGGTGCTGACCGGGCTGGTCTCGGTCATGCCGTAGCCGATGGTGATTTCCGTCAGGTGCATGTCGCGGATGCAGCGGCGCATGACCTCGACCGGACAGGGCGCGCCCGCCATCATGCCGGTGCGCAGACTGGTCAGGTCAAATTTCGCAAAATCAGGATGATCCAGTTCGGCGATGAACATCGTCGGCACGCCGTAGAGCGATGTGCAGCGATATTCGGCGACGGTCTGCAGGGTGGCAAGCGGATCGAAACCCTCGCCCGGGAACACGATCGCGGCGCCATGCGTCATGCAGGCCAGCGCGCCGATCACCATGCCGAAGCAATGATACATCGGCACCGGGATGCAGACCGCGTCCTGGTCGGTGTAGCGCATGATCTCGCCGATGAAGAAGCCGTTGTTGAGGATATTGTGGTGCGTCAGCGTCGCACCCTTCGGCTGGCCGGTGGTGCCGGAGGTGAACTGGATGTTGATCGGATCATCGAATTGCAGCAGCGAGGCGAGCTGCCTGCAGCCGCTGGCGATCCACCTCCCGGCCGTGATGAGCGATCTTTTCGAACGCGAACGTGCCGGGGTCATCGCCGCCGATCTGGATCACCGACCGCAGCGCCGGCAGCTTCGCGGCGTGCAGCGTCGCCGGGATGCGACGACGGCAAGTTCGGGCGCCAGCGTATTGATCATGCCGATATAGTCGCTGGTCTTGAAGCGCGTGGCGGTGATCAGCGCCTTGCAGCCGACCTTGTTCAGCGCGTACTCGACCTCGGTCAGCCGGTAGGCCGGGTTGATGTTGACCAGGATCAGTCCGGCCTTGGCGGTGGCGAACTGGGTGATGACCCACTCGGCATTGTTCGGCGACCAGATGCCGATCCGGTCGCCCGGCTGCAGACCGAGCGCGACGAGGCCGGCGGCGAATGCGTCGACGTGGGCGGCGAGTTCCGCCCAGGTCCAGTTGATGCCCTGCTGGTGGACGATCAGGCCGGGGCGGTCGCCGAAGCGTGCGACGGTCCGGTCGAAATGCACCCCGATCGTGTCCCCGATCATCGGCTGGTCGGAGGCGCCATGCATATAGCTGGGCGCGGGGCTGGTCATTGGTCTGCTCCCTGGGACGGTTGTTATTTGCCCCCATCATGCGGTCAGCCCGTGTCGCTTACAACATGGGACCAGCTATTGTGACGCGCGCCGGTCCAACCGAGGCGATGACGCCTGCAGCGCGCGGGTGTACGGATGCGATGGGTGCGCGAAAACGTCAGGCGTGGGCGCGCACTCGACGATTTGCCCGCGATACATGATGGCGACCCGGTCCGACAGACGCTCCACCACCGACAAGTCGTGCGAGATGAACAGGTAGGTCAGCCCCAGCGTCCGTCGCAGCTCCAGCAGCAGGTTCAGCACCGTCGCCTGCACCGACATGTCGAGTCCCGACGTCGGCTCATCCAGGATCAGCAAACGTGGCCGCAGCAGCAGAATGCGCGCCAGCGCAACCCGGCGTAGCTGACCGCCCGAGAATTCGTGCGGATACCGGCGGCCGGCATCCGGCTCGAGGCCCACGGAGACCAGCATCGCATCGACTTTCGCCGCGCGCTGCTCGGCCGAGCGCTCGCCGTGGATCAGCAGACCCTCCCGCAGGGTGGCGCCGATGCTCCACCACGGGTCGAGCGCCGCCGCGGCATCCTGATGCACGTACTGGATGTCGGACCGGACCTGGCGCGCCCGATGCGGCGGCAAGCCGCTGACCGGGCGCCCATCCAGCCGGATCTCGCCGGCGGTTTCGCGTTGCAGACCCAGCACGGTGCGACCCAGCGTGGTCTTGCCGCAACCGGACTCCCCGACCAGGGCCAACATCTCCCCCGCGGCGATCGAGAGGCTGACGCCGTCGACCGCGCGCACCGGTGGAACGCGTTTGCGGAACCAGCCGCGGACGCCGCCCAGCGTCACCGATACGCCGCGAAGCTCCAGGATCGGTTCGCTCATGCCGGATGGATGCAGCGGACGGCGGAGCCCGATGCCCGGTGCGACACGTCTGGCAAAGCCGTGGAACAGACTGGCTCGGCGTATCGGCAGCGTGGCGCGAACCGGCAGCCTGGTGGCATACGCACGGCCGGCGGGACGGTGCCGGGGATGCCGACGAATGAAGTCGCCCGCTCCGGATGGCAGGCCAGCAGCGCCTGGGTGTACGGGTGCGACGGTGCCCTGCAGGACCGTGCCAACCGGCCCGGTCTCAACCGTCTGGCCGGCGTAGATCACGCAGATCTGTCGCAGAGTTCGGCCACCACGCCGAGATCGTGGGTGACGAACAGCAGCGACACGCCGAACTCGTCCACCAGTTCCCGCAGCAGCAGCAGGATCTCGTGCTGGGTCGTGACGTCGAGCGCCGTCGTCGGCTCGTCGGCGATCACCAGCCCCGGCGAGCAGGCCAGCGCCGCCGCGATCAGCAGTCGCTGCCGCTGGCCGCCGGAGAACTGGTGCGGATAGCGTTCCAGCGCGTTTGCGGGGTCGGGCACCTGCAGGCGCTGCAGCAGGCTCACCAGCCGCCCGACATGGTCACGCCGCGTGGTCCCAGGTGGTGCGTGGTCGCGCATCATCTCCAGCAGCTGCGTGCCGACCTTGAACACCGGGTTGAGCGACAGCAGCGGGTCCTGCGGGATGAAGCCGATGCGGCTGCCCGCTGATCCGCTGGTTCAGTTCCTGTTCGGAGAAGACCAGCAGGTTCTCGCCCTCGAACAAGATCTCGCCGCCTCGACCGCGCAGCCTTCGGCAGGATGCCCATGATCGCGCGGATCAGCGTGGACTTGCCGCAGCCGGATTCGCCGACCACGCCCAGGATCGGCCGCGTTCGAGGGTCAGTCCGACATCGTCGAGCACTGCGCGCGACGCCGTCGTCGGTGCGGATCGAGACCTGCAGGCCCTCGCACGCTCAGGACCGGGATCATCGTGACCGCCGCAACCTGGGATCGACCAGGTCGCGCAACCCGTCGCCCAGCAGATTGAAGCCCATCACCGTGAGCAGGATCGCCAGACCGGGAACAGTCGCGTACCACCAGGCGCCCGGCAGGTAGATGCGGCTTTCCGCGATCGTCAGGCCCCAGTCGGGCGCGGGCGGCGTCGCACCCATGCCCAGGAAACCCAGCACGGCGGCCACCAGGATCGTGAAGCCGAGGCCGATCGTGGCGCGCACGATGATCGGCGACACCGCGTTCGGCAGGATGTGCAGGAAGACGATGCGAACCGGACCGGCGCCGATGCCGCGCAGCGCATCGACGAACAGCGACTGCGTGAGCCGCCGCGTCTCGGCGTAGACGATGCGGGTGAAGAACGGCCAGTAGGTGAGCGACAGCGCCAGCATCGCGCTTTCCAGCGACGGCGTCATCAGCTGCGCCAGCGCCAGCGCCAGCACGAGCTGCGGGATCGCCAGCACCACGTCGGTGACCCGCATGATCGTCTCCGAGACCCAGCCGCCGCGATAGCCCGCGACCAGGCCCAGCGGCACGCCGATCAGCATCGCCACGCCCACCACGGTGAGCGCGACCGCCAGCGCGCCCCGCGCGCCCAGGATCACGCGCGAAGGATATCGCGGCCGAGATTGTCGGTGCCGAACGGGAAATCGCGCGCTCGGCGGCTTCAGCCGCCGCAGCAGGTGCGAGGCCGAGGCATCGCCCGGATAGGGCGCGAGCCAGGGGCCGAAGATCGCGATCAGCAGCACGATCGACGACGATCGCCAAGCCCGAGCATCGCCGGCACGTCGCGCGACAAGTTTGCGCAGGATCGGGTTCATCGCGCAGGCGCCCTCATGCCGGTCCATCAGGCGCGGATCGAGCAGGCCATGCGACCAGGTCGGTCAGGATGTTCACCGCCGGCATAGACCACGCCGACCAGCAGCGTGACGGCCAGCATCACCTGATGATCGCCGGTCAGGATCGCTTGCACCGTGTAGCTGCCGATGCCGGGCCAGTCGAAGATCGCCTCCACCACGACGCCGCCGGCGATCAGGCCGCCGAACAGCAGGCCGATCTGGGTCACCGTCGCGGTCACCGAGTTGCGCAGCACGTAGACGCCAGATCAGCCGCGAGCGGCGGTAGCCCATGGCGCGCTCGTAGAACACGAAATCCTGCTGCAGCGTGTCCAGCACGCCCGGCGCGGGTGAAGCGCACGATGGTGGCCAGCCCGCCCAGCGCCAGGGTGACCGCCGGCAGCACCAGATGGCGCAGCGCGTCGCCGAAACGCATCCCAGCGACCGGCCAGCACGCTGTCCAGCAGCAGGAAGCCGCGTGATCCGGCGGGCGGCGCGTCAGCGTCCGAGCGAGCTCGCCGCGCAGCGGCAGCCAGCCCGAGCTGCATGGCGAACAGCAGCTGCAGCATGATCGCGAACCAGAACGCCGCGACCGCGATGCCCATCACCGAGAAGATGCGCAGCAGGAAATCCGGCCAGTGATTGTGCTTCAGCGCCGCGAACGACGCCCAGCGGCACGCCGAGCACGATCGACAGCGCCAGCGCGGCGAAGGTGAGCTCCAGCGTCGCCGGCAGCCGCTGCGCGATGTCGAGCGCGACCGGCGCGGTGCGAGAACGCGCTCTCGCCGAAGTCGAGCCGCGACCGCCTTGCCGGTATAGACGAGGAACTGCTCCCAGATCGGCTGGTCGAGCCCGTACTGCTGGCGGATCTGCGCGATCTGCTCCGGCGTGGCGGCGTCGCCCGCCATCGCCGCCGCCGGATCGGACGGCACGGCGTGGATCAGCAGGAAGGTGACGACCAGCAGCCCGAGCAGCGACGGCACCGCCAGCGCGCAACGCCGCAGGACGAAGCGAGGATCATGCAGTCCGCATCAGGCCCGATCATGCAGAGCGTGATCCAGCGCATCTCGCGCCCTGCCCGACGGTGCAGAAGCGGCGGCCCTTGACCCGCTTGTTGATGCCCTGGAGCTGCATGGAGTTGTAGATCCAGATGTCGGGGCAGTCGGCCATGATCTGGCGGATCGCCTGTCTCGTACAGCGGCGCGCGCTCTTCCTGCTTCAACGTGCCGCGCGCCTTGCGCAGCAGCGCGTCGACCTCGGGGTTCTTGTAGTAGCGAGGCCTTCCAGGTGCCGTGGAACTGGCTGTCGTACATCTGGCCGACCCAGTTCTCCGGATCGACGAAATAGGTGCTGACCCAGTGCACCCACATGTCCGGGCGTGGTCTCGGGCTTCGCCGCGTGGTGTCATGTTGCCCAGATGTTGCCGACCACTTTCAGGTTGATGCCGATCTGCGCCAGGTCGCTCTGGAACAACTGCGCGCCCTGCACGCTCTGCTCGTTCTCCGACTGCACATGGATCTCGAACGCCCGCTTCATCGGCGCGCCCTCGGCGATCGCCTTGGCCGCGTACTCCTTGGCCTTCTTCAGATCGTAGTCGTAGCCCTTGACATCCTTCGGGAAGCCCCACAGCGTGTCCGGCATCGGCATAGGGATCGCGCGTGGCATAGCCGCCCAGGATGTCCGTTGATGAAGCCCATGTAGTTGAAGGCATGGGCGAAGGCCTTGCGCGCGTTGATGTTGTCGAACGGCGGCTTGGTGTTGTTCATGCGGATGACGAACGTCCTCATGACGATGTCCTTCTGCACATGCGCGATCTTCGAGGCGTTGATCTGGTCGACCTGATCGGCCGGCAGGTTGGTGTCGGTCCAGTCGATCGTGCCGTTCAGCAGCGCCAGGATGCGGGTCGAGGTCTCCTTGGTCGGGCGGCATGGCGATCTTGCGCACCGGGCTTTGGATTGTCGCTCCCAGCCCAGGAAGTGGCCGTCGAAGATCTCCATGTCGAGATATTCGAGCGGCCGGTAGCCGTCCGGGACGATCTTGTAGGCGCCCGAGCCGGCGCCGTTCGAGGCGAGCCAGGTCTTGCCCCAGTCGCCGTCCTTCTCGTTGCGCCTTGATGACGCCGCGGATTGACGATGCAGACGCTGGGGATCGCCGCGAAGAACGGCGCATAGGCGGTCTCGAGCTTGAAGCGCACCGTCAGCGGGTCGGGCGCCGTCACGTTCTCCGGCTTCAGGATCGGGAGGAACGCGCCGGCCGGCGCCAGCCCCAGCGCCAGCACGCGGTGGAAGCTGTAGACCACGTCCTCGGCGGTCAGCGCGCTGCCGTCGTGGAACTTGATCGCCCGGTCGCAGCTTGAACTCCCAGGTCAGGCCGTCGTCGGACACCGTGTGGCTCTCGGCCAGCCACGGCACGATCTCCGGCGGATCGTTCTGGTAGCGATAGAGATTGTCGTAGGCGTTCAGCATCATCGTCTGCATCGGCACGTCGTAGACCTGATGCGGATCGAGATTGGTCGGCAGCCCCCAGCCGCTGACGAAGGTGGCCATTCGGCCGCGCCGGCACGGCATGCGCGGCGCAACGCGACGGCGGCGAGCGGCCGAGCGCCGCCGCAGATGCGCGCCGGGTGATCATTCCGCCACCATCGGCATGGTGTGAAACGGCTGACCGGCGTGGGCAGGCCGAGATTCTCGCGCAACGTCGTGCCCTCGTATTCGGTGCGGAACAGGCCGCGGCGCTGCAGTTCCGGGATCACCATGTCGACGAAATCGGTCAGCGAGCCCGGCAGCCAGGCCGGCATGACGTTGAAGCCGTCGGCGGCGCCGTTCTTGAACCAGTGCTCCATCACGTCGGCGATCTGCTCGGGCGTGCCGATCGTCAGCACGTGGCCGCGCGGGCCGGCGTTCGGCAGGCACAGCTCCCACAGCGTCAGCTTGTCGCGCCTGGCCGGCTTCCAGCAGCAGGCGCTGGCGGCTGAGCGGGCCGTTGGTGTCGGCCATCTCCGGCACCGGCCCGTCGAGCGGATAGCTTGTCGAGATCGTGCACGCCGATCGTGTGCTCCAGCACCGCGAGCCCGACGCTGGGATGGATCAGCGACTGCAGGTAGTCGAATTTCTCCTGCGCCTCGGCTTCGGTGCGGCCGACGACGGGATAGATGCCCGGCATGATCTTGACCTCGTCTGGCGTGCGGCCGAAGCGCGGCAGGCGCGCCATGACGTCGCCGTAGAATTCCTTGGCCTGCTCGAACGTCGTCTGCGCGGTGAACACCAGCTCCGCCATGCGCGCCGCGAGATCGCGGCCGGTGTCCGAGGCGCCGGCCTGCACCAGCACCGGCCGGCCCTGCGGCGAGCGCGCGACGTTCAGCGGCCCGCGCACCGCGAAATGCTTGCCCCGGTGGTTCAGCACATGCATCTTCGTCGGGGTCGAAGAAGACGCCCGATTCCTTGTCGCGGATGAACGCGTCCTCGTCCCAGCTGTCCCACAGGCCCGTGCACCACCTCGGCGAACTCGGCCGCGCGGTCGTAGCGATCGGCGTGGCGCATGTGCTCGGTCGCGGCCGTGGTTGAACGCCTCCGGCCTCGTTGTTCGAGGTGACGAGGTTCCAGCCCGCGCGGCCGCCGCTGATCTGGTCGAGCGAGGCGAACTGCCGCGCGAGCGTATAGGGCTCGTTGTAGGTCGTGGTGCAGGTCGCGACGAGGCCGAGATGCTTGGTCACCGCCGCCAGCGCCGACAGCAGCGTCATCGGCTCGAACTTCACGATCTTGCCCATGCGGCCGCGCGACTTCGGCGATGCCGAAGACGCTGACCGCCGCGCTGTCGGCCAGGAACAGCAGGTCGAACTTGCCGCGTTCGGCGGTCTGCGCGACGTCGACCGCCTGGGCGAAACACGGTGCCGGATTCGGCATAGGCGCCCGGGATGGCGCCACGCAGCGACATGCTGGCCGGTTTCGTGGACGAAGGCGCCCAGTTTCATCATGCGGTGCTGCGTCATGGCGGCATACTCCGGCACAAGGTCGGTGACAGGTCGCGCAATCCGGGTGCCGAAGGCGTCTGCCCGGCTTGATCATGCAAACGTCACGCGATCGATGCCGACAGCACAGCAATTTTCAGGCCACCCATCAAGTTGGTGGCCAATGCATCGAGGTAAGACTCGTGTAGGGACACACGGCGCCAAACGGCTTGGCACCACGCCCTAAGTCTTTGTTTGACCGGGCAGCTTTATCGGCATGGGGAGGTGCTTATTGCCGACGGCGTCCTAAGCCTTAGCGCGCGTAATGCCCACCGAGCCCATAATTTGGGCACACGCATGGGATATGTGGCCCGCCCATGGCGCCGGCGGTTGCTTTGACGCTACGGTCAACGCGCTGACCGGTCATCAGGAGGCAGCGGTGCACGTGCTCATTCTCGATGGACATCCTGATGAGGGGCGTTTGCTCGGCAGTCTTCTCGACCACTACGTTGCGTCTCTGCCGTCCGGCAGCATCATCGAGCGGATCGCCATCCGCGATCTGACCTTCAACCCCAACCTCCGGCTTGGCTACAGCGCTGACCAGGCATGGGAACCAGACGTGGCAAGGGTCGGCGCAGCACTGGATGCCTGCGATCACCTCGCGCTTGGCTTTCCGCTGTGGTGGGGTGGCGAGCCGGCCATGGTGAAGGGATTGCTGGATCGTGTCCTGCTGCCAGGGTTCGCGTTTCGCTACCGGCGAGACAGCCCGTTCTGGGACCGGTTGCTGGCCGGACGATCGGCGGACGTGATCGTCACCATGGACACGCCGCCCTGGTACCTCCGCCTGATCTACCGCGATCCGGTCGGGCACCGAATGCGGCGTCAGGTTCTTGGGTTCTGTGGCTTCGGGCCTATTCGTATCATGCGGTTCGGTCCGACCCGCCGCGGTGGCGCGGCCAAACGGATCGACGGCTGGCGCCTGCAGATGGAACGGGCTGCCGGTACCGCCGGCGGACTGAAAAGAGGCCTCAAGCGTCCCGCGGCGGCCGGGCGAGTGGCGTTTGCCGAAGCCATCGCGGAACGTCGGTCATGACGGCGGTCTGATCAGCCCCACAACCCGGCCAGCGCCCCGCCCAGGCCGGCAACCGGATCCGCCGCCGGCGCAGGCACCGCGGCAACGGCACGCTGAGCCGCGTCATGCTCGTCCGGCTTGCCGCGCCGCAGATCCGGCCGCGATCCGTTGTCCGGATAGGCGCCGACGATCAGCAGATCGTCCGATTGTCCCTGGTTGCAGTGCGCCACGCCCGCCGGGATCACCACGACGTCGCCTGCCCTGACCGTCAGCACCTTCCCGCCAGGACCGCCAAACAGCACCGACGCCTCACCCCGCGCGACACCCAGCGCCTCATGGGCGGTGCTGTGGAAATGATGGAACGGATGCACCCCGTCACGCCATGCCGGGGGCCAGCGATTGGCGGCGAACACCTGCTCGATCGCCGCCGCATCCGCCGGCACCGCATCGCGGTAGACCAGCAGCGGCAGACGGGAATTGGGGATGGTCCCGTCGTCATCGAAGATGAATGTCAATGGTTCGGTCATGTCAGGCTGCCTCCGTTGCTTCGGTTTCGTCCTCGTCGCCGTATCCCAGCAGCCGCAGCGCGCGGCCACGTATCCCGCGCCCGGCGGCAGCGTGGATCAGTGCTTCCTCGCGCCCATGGGTCACCCAAACCTCGGGCGCGCCGACGTCATCCAGCGTCGCGTTCAACTCGTTCCAGTCGGCGTGGTCGGAAATGACCAGCGGCAGTTCGACGCCGCGCGACTTGGCCCGCTGCCGCACCCGCATCCAGCCAGAGGCCAGCGCCACCACCGGATCCTCCAGCCGCCGAGCCCAGCGATCAGCGATGGCGCCGGGCGGGGCCAGGACGATCGCGCCCACCAGCGCCGCCTTCGCCGCGACCGTCGCCGGCCGCAGATCGCCCAGTTCGACGCCACGCTGGCGGTAGACCTCGCACATCGAGGCCAGAGCGCCATGCAGCCAGATCGGCCCATCCCATCCCGCCTGCCGCAGCAGGGCGATCACCCGCTGGCACTTGCCCAGCGCGTAGCAGCCGACGACATGGGTGCGCTCCGGAAACAGCGCCACGCTGTCCAGCAGCTTCTGGATCTCGTGCGCGGGCGGCGGATGCACAAACACCGGCAGTGCGAAGGTCGCCTCGGTGACGAACACGTCGCACGCCACCGGCTCAAACGGTGCGCAGGTCGGATCAGCCACACGCTTGTAGTCGCCGCTGACCACGGCGCGGGAGCCCTGGTACTCCATCGCCACCTGCGCGCTGCCCAGCACATGACCGGCGGGACTGAGCCAGACCTTGACGTCGCCCAAGCGTGATCGGTTCGTGCCAGCCCAGGGCCTGTTGGCTGACGCCGGCGTTGCCCTCGCCCATCCGGGCACGCATGACCGCGAGCGTGTCTGGTGTCGCCAGGACCCGCATGGTGGCCGGGGCGGGCGTGATCCGAATGTCCGTGGGTGATCACCGCCCGCTGCACCGGCCGGGTCGGGTCGATGAAGAAGCCGCCTGGCTCACAGAACAGGCCGGCGGGCAGGACTTTCAGCCAGGTTTCGGGATGGGGCATAGTTCGGCATGTTGGCAGCGGCCAGCGGTTTGACCAGCCTGTCGCGGCGATCGATCCGCTTCCGGTGCGACCCATGTTGGTTCAAAATCCGTGGTTTCGCGGTGACAGACCGTGGCAAGATCACCCTCGGGCGTGGTTGCTTCACGGCCATCGAGGCAGCGCCATGTCGGTCGACGGGCCGCGGCTTGAGGAGAATTTGGTATGAATTTGGTCTCGCTGGACAGTGACCGCACGACGTTGCACGTGCGTTGCGGCTCCGACATCCTTAATTCATTGCGGGAGGCCGGGTTCACCGGCGACTTCCTTGAATACTCCGATCCGGTCTGTGAAGGCCCCGTCCCCGATGTCCCTGACCTGATCGAAATCCGCGCGCGCTATCTGGCCGCAGGCTACGGGTCGGCACTGGGCCTGACCGAGGCCAGCGCTGTCGCCAGACTACGCGAGGAAGAAGCACGCCTGAGCGCGGCGCACAGCGCATATGAGCGCGTCGTGTTGTGGTTCGAGCATGACAGCTACGACCAACTGGTGCTCGCCCGCGTCCTGTCGCGTCTTGCCGAGCAGCCACTGCCGGCGTCGGTGGAGCTGATCTGCATCGACCAGCACCCGGATGTGACGCGATTTAACGGCCTGGGCCAGTTGGAGCCGGATGCCTTGGCGGGATTATGGCCGTCCCGGACGCAGGTCACGGAAGCCCAGACCGCGCTGGGGCAGGCGATCTGGGCGGCGCTGCGCCAGCCTGATCCAACCGGGTTGCAGGTGATCGCCGCAACCGGCACGCCGGCCCTGCCGTTCGCCGCACGGGCGCTGCGGCGGCATCTGCAGGAACTGCCGGGTGTTCGTGACGGCTTGTCGCTCACGCAGCGGCTGTTGCTGACGATCCTGGCCGAAGCCCCGACCCGGATTGGCCTGATGTTCGCCACCATGGTGCACGAGCGGGAGCCTCTGGTGTTCATGGGCGACCTCGGCTTTCTGAACACCGTCGAGACCATGGCGGTGACCGACCCGCCGGTGCTGACGATCGCGCCAGGCGACAAGCCGTTTCCGCGGATGGCTACGATTACGGATGTCGGGCGGCGGGTGCTGGATGGGGAGGTTGATTACTTGTCGCTTGCTCCCCGCGAACGCTGGGTGGGTGGGGTACGGATCGCCGCGGGGGAACCGGCATGGCGGTGTGACGAGGTGGATGGGTCGGTTGGTTGTGGGGCATTCGCGGCGGCCGCGTCCCGCTAGGCGCTGTGCTATTGGCGAACCTCTCATAAAGCCAGTTTGATGTCTGATATCAGGAGTTGAGGCCCGGTTGTGTTGAACGGACCGTCCCCGCGCTTCGCAGCAGTCAAGTTGTTCCAGGCGAGGGGCAGAGGGTTCGGCAGAGCGGCTGGCGCGGGCTAGTGGATATGCGCGTGCTGCTGCTGCGCTTCTTTTATTTCGTATTCGGTACGATATCCTATTCGATGGGCTATTTCCTGCTGTTGATCGTCAAAGGCTGGGAGTGAGCAATATCATGGTTGGCTGGATTACGGGCGTTCCCGTCGGCTTTCGGAATATGCGCCATGATCATCGGCAGTTACTTTGTGGACCGGGCCGAGGACAAACGCCCGATGCTTTCGGCGTTGCGGATCGTGTGCGCCATCGGCGGGATCGGCATAAGACTTTATGGGACGTCCGCCTGGGCACTGGTCGCCGCCGTGTTTGTGGAGATCAGCATCGGCATCGCTCGGCCGATGTCCTGGACCGTGCCGCCGCTGTTCCTGAGCGGTGCGGCGATGGCGCGGTCCATCGCGCTGATCAGCGTATTCGCCAATTTCGGCGGGATCTTTGGTCCGGTGGTGATCGGCTGGCTGAAGACCACGACGAACAGTTTCCCCGGCGGGCTGTATTGTATGTAAGCGTCCGGTCAGCCCCGTCCGATCACTTTCAGGCGGCGTCGCGTTGATCCAGCCGTGTTCGGATGCTGCTCATGTTCCATGGCAGCAATTCATCGACCCGCTTGACTGGATGGTCGGCGATCCGCGCCAGCACCTGGCGCAGATAGTCCTCTGGATCGAAGCCGTTCATCTTCGCGGTTTCGATCAGCGAGTATGCTGCGGCCGCCCGCTCTCCGCCAGAATCCGAACCGGCGAACAACCAGTTTTTTCTCCCCAGACACATCGGCCGCATCGATCGTTCGGCGGCGTTGTTGTCGATGCAGACACGGCCATCGCGTAGCACCAGCGTCAGTGCATCCCAACGTGACAGCGTGTAGCGGATTGCTCCGGCGAGGTCGCTCTTGCCAGATATCCGTGCCAGGGTTTTCTCCAGCCAGGCCTTTAATTCGGCGAACAACGGTGCGCTCTTTACGCGGCGAGCTGCCAGGCGGGCCTCGGCAGGCTGACCGCGCACCGTCGCCTCGATCGCATACAAGGCGGCGATGCGTTGGAGTGCTTCGGTGGCCAGCGGCGATTGCGTGGTTTTGTGCGCGTCGAAGATTTTCCGTCGCGCATGGGCCCAGCAGGCTGCTTCGGTCACACCGCGATCGTAGAGCCCGGCATAGCCCGCATAACCATCCGCCTGGAGGATGCCCCGGAACGCCGCGAGATGTTCGTGCGGATGCTCAGCTTTGCGGTCTGGGCTGTAGCAATACAGCACCCCCGGGGGCGCTTTGCCGCCGAACGGCTGATCATCGCGGACGTAGCACCACAGTCGGCCGGTTTTGGTGCGGCCACGGCCGGGGTCCAGCACCGGCACCGTAGTCTCGTCGGCATGAACGCGATCCGCCGCCATGACATGGGTGCCGACGGCATCGACCAGTGGCCGCATCAGCCGCGCGGTTTGTCCTACCCAGTCCGCCAGGGTCGAACGATCGAGGTCGATCCCATCGCGGGCATAGATCTCGGCCTGGCGATACAGCGGAAGGTGATCGCAATATTTCGCCACCAGCACATGTGCCAGCAGCCCGGGTCCAGCCAGACCGCGATAGATCGGCAGGCTCGGTGCAGGTGCCTGCGCGATCCCCTCGCAGCTCCGGCACGATAGCTTCGGGCGCACATGGCGGGTGACCCGGAACGATCCCGGCACGTAGTCCAGCACTTCGGTGACGTCCTCGCCGAGCGGGCGCAGCGAACCGCCGCATTTGGGACAAGCGCAGGGGGCCACGTGCTCCACCACATCACGCGGCAGCGTCTCGGGCAACGGCTTGCGCCGCTGCGTCTCGGGGGCGGGTGTGGCAGGTTCATCGGTCTCCGGCGGTGCTGTTTCCGCCACCTGCTCCTCGAGTTCTCCGAGCATGAGTTCGAGTTGCTCAAGCGCACCGCGCAACTTCTCTGAGGAGGCGCCGAACCGCTCACGCAGCAGCTTGGCCAGGCGCAGTTTCAACTGCTCGTTGCGCAGCACCTGTTCCATCAGGCCGCTGCGCGCGGCTTGCAGTTCGGCCGCATGCTCATCCTCGCGCAGCAGCAGCAATGCGCGCAAGGCGATGACGTTGTCTGGCAGGGTTGCGGGATCGAGCGGGGTTGGCATGGGCGAATTGTCCGATACCGCTTCGCGGCGCGCCAAGAGATTTTGGCCCATGAACACGACTTTTTCAGCCCGCCAGCTCGGGACGCCAGGTTCGTATCGGCATCCGCCAATCGATGCCCTCCAATAACATCGATAGTTGAGCCGCGGTCAGCGCCACCGTACCCTCCTTTGATTGGGGCCACACGAAGCGGCCCTTCTCGAGGCGCTTGGCGAACAGGC
>CAWBPF010000043.1:0-286788 GCA_963790515.1 uncultured Alphaproteobacteria bacterium
CCTGCGGACGCCGGAGGGATACACGCTTACCGCGATGACCGCACTCGATATTGCCCGGCGCGTGGCTGCGGGCGAATTCAAGGTTGGGTTCCAGACGCCGAGCCTTGTGTTCGGGGCCGATTACATTCTGGGCTTCGAGGGGGTGACGCGGGAGGTGATGAACGGGTGAGGCGTCAGCCGCGTGGTATCGACGTCACCGATCAACGCCCAAATGGTTCAGACCAGACGCCCGCAATTTCGCGCCTGTCGCTCTGCGATCGGTGGCCACTCAGGCTGCCTTGATGATCGTAGCCATCGCGGCGTGCATTACGTTTCGCACCGCGATACGGAGCGTGTGCGCAAAGCCGGCCCCAAGCCCTAGCAGGGCGGCGCCGGCGACGGTTATGACAACGCATCGGCCGAGAGACCGTCGGCGACCTGTTCAAGGCCGAGGTGATCCAACGGTGCGGCCCATGGCGGCGCAGCGCAGAATCGGTCGTGTGCGCCACGCTTGGATGGGTCGACTGATTTAATCACCGGCGCTTGCCGGAGCTAACCGGCCAGGTCCCACTTGCTGAAGCGGCAGCGTGCTTGTGCACAATCCGCCACTTGGGCCATGGCGGCGTTACTCGAACCAGACAGCCTCTGGCTGACCTGGCGCGGTTCAGTCATGACAACCACGGTGGGCACCCGTCAGGCCGCCGCCGGTGATGGTTCGAAGAGCTGAGGGATTGAGCCTGCATCGCCGGATCGGATCGGGGGTGTTTCGCGCACTGGACGACAATGGTCCTCTGACCTTGCCGCATCGTGGCGTCCCGCAGGGGCCATTGCTGTCCGAGGGCGTGACGCTGCGGGTGGTCGCCGATGTGAATGGAGCTGCGATGAGTCGGGCGCTGGATACTGTGACGATCCGACGGCCGCACTGCGGGCTTGGCGTTCGCATCGTGAAGATGGGCCGACGCACTCTGAGTTTGGCTTCGGTTGTCGCCAGAGACGGGTGCCGTTGTCGCCAGCGATAGGGCGCTGCCTGTTTCCGTCGTTGTCTATGAGCCAGTTCACAGCCCAGCTTATTGACTCACGTCAAAAAAGCCCGCTCGCCGTCGTGTGGTTCGCGTAGCCATGGCGGCGAAGCATCTCTGTTCCGGTCGATGTCGATCGGGCACCAAGCCCAAGTCCGAGAGGAAATCGTATGAAAGAACGTTCGCCCCGACCAGCCGTGCGGCGCCGCGACATGATTGGTCGTACCTTGCTTGCAACGCCTGTTGCGACGCTGCTGTCCGCCACCGCGTTCGCGTCCCCGATCACCTACACCGGCTTCACCGTTACAGATGGTCAACTTGGATCGTGGAAGTTTCACAACGCCCGGGTGTTTCTGACCCTCGAAAGTGATACCACGGACGTCCAGACAACCAAAATCCTGGGGACCAAGGTCGCGTTCAACCCCACCGGAACCGCGCGGGTCACCATTGTGACTGACGACAAGACCGTACATGCCAAGTTCGCACCTGACCAAATATTCGTCTCGTTCGACTACGACAATATCGGCGTTGGCTTTGGCTCCTACGCGCCGGACCATTCGGTGCAACCCGCGTACCCGCTGGGCGTCAGCCTGGCCGGCACGGTGGAGGCGGCCGGCAGTCCCGAGGAGTCCGCGTTGTCGACGGACCTGATGCACGACACCGGACTGAATGGCCATGGCTGGGTATGCGCGACATTCCCCACGCCGATCGTCAACAACACGCTTTGCCCTGCCCCAACCGCGCCGCTTTCGACCAATAAGGGGGACCTGTATCTCTATCAGCCCTATCAAAACGAACCGACCCCGGCTGGCAGCGGCGGCTATGTTCCCAGCGCCGGCTTCTTCTTTGCCGACACCAAATCGCCGGACCGGGGTCCGCCGTTCAGCGTGCTCGGCCCAACCGAACAGGGCTCGTCCGAGGACATCACCTACAACCTGTTCCTGATCTCCGATGTCGCGCTTGGCGGGGAGACGTTCACCAACGCGAAAATCCATCTTTCCTTGCGGTCCCGCGCGTCCAAAGTCGGACCGCTCGCCGGCGGCGGCGCAAATGCCTATGCCAATGAGGATGGAACCGCGAAAGTCGTCATCACATCCGGCAATCGCACCGTCAGCGCCAACTTCGGCCCGCACCAGATTTACGTCTACTTCGATCCATCAACAAAAAGCGCCGGGTTCGGATCCTATAGCGGCGGTCGGGCCTATCCGGCCATCCTGGCGCAAAACCCGACCTTCACCGCGCAACTGGTCGGGGCGGTGTCGGATATCGTCACCACTCCGGCGCATGCCAGCAAGTACACCCCGCAAACGGCGTCCCTGGTGACAAATTTGAAGAATGAGACGGTCTTGGCCTCGTTCGCGTTCTCATGCACAGGATTCGATCCGGCGACCACGGCCTGTTCCAATCCTCGGTCGCCCGCGGCGCTGAGCACCGACAAGGGTGTGTTCCTTCTCTACGAGCCCTATCGGTTCGCTGACTCGTCCGGGGCTACCGTCTGGCCCTATTCCAATAATTGGGGGATGTTCTGGTCGACCCTTGGCTCACACGGCGACTGAACGCCCGCCACTCTGTACGCCGGAACGACGTGCCGCGGCCGCATCGCTTACTATCAACCGGTGCGCCGCGAAGTTGCCAGTTCGGTTCAAGTCCGGTTCCCTGGCGACGGGCGGGTGCTCGGGTCGGGCGGCACGGGAGCCCCTATCGGCATGCAGAGCGGCCACGCCGAAACGCAGTCCTGATGGATTTCGCGGACGCTGGGTCGCGGGTGATGATGCCCAGCGCTGTGCGCCTCGTCGAACTCCGCTCGGGGAGGAATTCAAAGCTCTTGCGCTCGTAGGAGCTTCAATGGTGCCGGCGCACAGAATCGAACTGTGGACCTACTGATTACGAATCAGTTGCTCTACCCCTGAGCTACGCCGGCTCACCACGCGGGGCACGCTATACAATCCCCCCGCCCCGCAAGCAACCAACTATGATGACCCGCATGAAGACAGACCCCATGCAAGTCGCGCTGGACGAAGCGCGCGGTGCCGTCGCCCGCGGTGAGGTCCCGGTCGGCGCCGTCGTTGTGGGACCCGGTGGCGCCATCCTCGGCCGCGCCGCCAACCGGACCGAAACGGATAACGACCCCACCGCCCACGCTGAAATGCTGGCGCTGCGGGCTGCCGCCGCCGTCCGCGGCAGTCCGCGCCTGCCCGATTGCGACCTGATCGTCACCTTGGAACCCTGCCCGATGTGCGCCCACGCCATCAGTCTGTTCCGCATCCGCCGGCTGATTTTCGGCGCCTATGATCCCAAGGGCGGCGGCGTCGATCACGGCGCCCGTGTTTTCGATGCGCCATCCTGCCACCACCGGCCCGAGGTGATCGGCGGCGTCCGCGAAACCGAGTCAGCCACATTGTTGCGCGACTTTTTCCAGGGGAAGCGGCAATAAGCCGTCATGCGGCCTGTCACCCTGTTCAGCGCGCCCGACCTGGCGCGCCTTCCGATCGTCGTCAACGCCCGTGCGATCAGCCTGTCGGAGGGCATGCGCGCCGGCCTGTCTGTCGCGGTCATCATCGCCCTCAACGAGTATCTGGCCTTCGCACCGCTGCGGGAGGCTGCTCTCGCAGCGCTGCTGACCTGCATCTGCGACCCCGGCGGCCCGATCCGTCGCCGTGTTCCGGTGCTTCTCAGCTTCGCACTGATCGGCGCCACGGTGACCGCCTGCTTTGGCCTGTTGCGCGAATTCGGCCCCATTGTCGCACTGCCGCTTGGGGTGTTCGGGCTGTTCTGCTCGTCGTTCGCCCGCATATACGGCCAGGCGCCGCAGCAACTGGGCGCGTTGATGGCCACGGTGCAGATCCTGGCGCTCGACCGGGGCAACCCCAGCCTGACGGAAGCGGTCATACTCGCCGCCTCGTTCGTCGGCGGCGCGCTCTGGGCGATCCTTCTGACCATGGTGATCTGGCGGATCTACCCGTTCCTGCCCGCCCGCCGCGCCGTGGCAGAGTCCTATCGCCAGTTGTCGGAGCTAATCCGCGACCTGCATAAGCTTGGGCAGACGCCAGGGATCACGCCGGCGGCCTGGGAAGCCCATGCCCGCACGCACCGCCGCGCCACCAGGGACGCGATCGAAACGGCCCGGACCGCGATCATGGATATCGCCCGTGCCCGCGGCGCCGCCAGCAACCGCGCCGCCCAGCTGGTCATCCGGCTGGAAACCGCCGACCAGATTTTCGGCGGCCTGATCGCGCTCAGCGACCTGTTGGAGCATGGATCAGCCGCCGAGCGCAGTGCCGCGGAACGCATTCTTCGCCGGATGCGGCCGCTGCTGCTGATCCTCGGCCGGATCGTGATCACCGACGATCCCGAGGCGCATCGCCGCGTTGACCGAACCATCGACGGGATCGTGGCCGATCTTAAGACTTTGCCCGCCGCGTCGGCGATTGGCGGGGGTGATCGACCAGATCACCGAACGGCTTCGCATCGCCCATACGCTCGCGGTGCCGGCGAACCTGATACCGGGCGCCAATCCGGAAGGCATTCCGGTCCCGCTCTGGCAACGGCTGAGCCGCCCATTGCGGGCCAATCTGAACTGGAAGTCCCCTGCCCTGCGCCACGCGCTGCGCACCGCCGTGACCGCGGCGCCAGCGCTGGCATTCACCATGTTCTGGTTCACGCCGTACGATCATTGGCTGACCATCACCGTCGTCGCCACCATGCAGCCGTATTTTTCACTGACCTACACGCGTGCGATCGAGCGCATCGTCGGCACCGCGCTGGGCGGACTGATCGCCGCCGCGGTCGGCTTGGTCTGCACCACGCCGATGACCATTGCAGCGGCGATGTTTGTACTGTCCATCGCCGCATTCGCCATCCGCGCGGTCAGTTTCGGCCTGTTCATGATGGCGCTGACGCCACTGGTGGTGCTGCTGGTTGAAACCGGCGCGCCCAACACCGGCGAATGGCTGATTGCATTCGCGCGGGCCGCCTTCACCACGATCGGGGGGCTGATCGCCGTCGGCGCCAATTTCCTGCTATGGCCGAGCCGGGAGCCGGATCTTGTGGCTGCCGAGGTCAAGAACACCATCGATGCCCACGGCAAATATGCCGAGGTGGATTTCTCCTGCCTTCTCGGAGAAAGCACGCCATCAGCCCTGGATCAGGCGCGCCGTGCCGCCGGGGTTGCGAGCAATGCGCTTGAAGCCCTGATTACCCGTGCCCTGTTGGAACCCGGCAAGCACCAACACGAACAGTTGGAGGCCGCGATCGTCATCGACGCCGCTTTGCGCCGATTTGCCGGGCGACTTTCGACGTTGCAGCACGATCCCGCGACGATTGCGAACTTGTCCGCGGAGACGTTGCGCACGTGGCGCGACTGGGTCAGCCGATCACTCGGTTCGCTGGCCCGGGGGGCCACCAATCTGCCGCCGCGGCCGAGCGACACGCAAAGCAATTCCCTGTCGCGGATCGCGCGGCAGATCGAGCTGATGTCGGGGGCAATCGTTCGCCTCGGGCCCGCAAAGACCAAAACCGGCGATCTGGCGGACAAATAGCAGCCAGGATCAGCCGATCGTCGCCCGGGCGAAGGCCTGGATGTAATCCACCAACGCGTCCGAACCCTGCCCTGCCGCATCCTGATCCCCGTCGGCGATGGCGCGAGCAATGGTTGCGTGCAGGCGTGCCGCCAACGGCAGATCGGCGACTTGCTTGTAGTGCACATACCAGAATCGGCGGGACAGGCCGTTCATCAGGCTCATGGCGGAGGCAGCGAATTCATTGCCGGCGGCTTCCAGCACGAGCAGGTTGAACTCACGGTCCAACCGCATGAACGCGATGTCGTCGGCGCTGTCGCCGGCATGGTCCATGCCGGAGGCAATCCGCCCGAATGACGTACTCTGGGCCGGTGTCCGACGCTTCGCGGCGGAGCGGGCCAGGAAGCGTTCGATCTCCCGTCGCGCCTCCAGAAGCCGGAGCTGGCGAACCGGGTCGATTTCCGACACCACGATACCGCGCCGGGGCAGGATGACCACCAGCCATTCCCGGGCAAGACGTTGCAGCGCCTCGCGCACCGGGGTGCGCCCGACGCCCAGCCGCCGGCTCAGGATCGCCTCGGACACGACTGTGCCGGGGGCGATCCGCAGCGTGACGATTTCCTCTTCAAGCGCCCGATATGCCAGCTCGGTCAGGGTTTCCGTCGGCAGCAGTTCATCGGCGCCAGCGACCGCGTGGTTCGGCAAGCTGTCCATGGCAAGGATTCCTTCGCGACGCGGTCCGGCCTGCCTAAAGATCCGCGAGCCGGATCCAGCAGCCGATCGCCAACGCCACCACCAGCCCAGACACGATCAGCGGCAGACTCGGTGGCCACTGCGTGAGCTGGCTGGCGACCAGAACCCACAGCACGAAGCATCCCAGAGCGATCACGACGCCGCCGACCAGCGACGCGATATTGCGCTTTCGCGGCGCGGTGCGCGGCCCGGCGTCGCGAATGGTGATGGCCACGCGCTAGTCCCCGGCCATCGCGGCGGATGCCCGCACGCCGGATCGAACCTTCGGCAGGTCACGCCGCACGAAGCGCGTGTCGTAGCCATTGAACAGATGACCGAGCAGGCCCCGGTTCAGATCGCTGGTGCCGAACAGCCAGTCGGAAAACGGATAGGTCAGGTTCATGTTGCGGTTCATCATGATCGCGGTGTTATGGTGGGCGATGTGATGGCGCCGGATGGTGTTGATGAACGGGAGGTGCCGCAGGATGCGGTCATCCTGAACATGGCAGCACCAGTGGAAGAACTCGTAGTTCATGTACATGCCCGCGGCTGTGCAGACCACGAACCAGCCGGCATTGGCCGACCACACCTGCCCTAGAATGGCGCCGCCGGCCGCCGCCATGACCAGGAAAGCGATCAGGGCGTAGGGTGGGAAGAACACAATCCGGTAGTCACGGGTCGTCTCGTGATACGGCGCTTCCTGGGTGAAAAACTGGTGATGCGCCAGGGTATGACGGTTGTAGATACCCATGAAGCCGGCGCGCGGCCGATGCATGACCTGGGCATGCAAAAACCACTCAAACATGTTGGCCAGCATCACGACGATGGGGACAACCGCCCATTCAGCCAGCGTGGCGCCGTGAATGTGCCGGGCCGCGTACCACAAGGCCGCGCCACCGATCAGATAGATCAGCGCAACATGGATCAACCCATGGTACGCCGGGGCAATCTGGGCACGATAAGCGGCTCGGAAGGCCGCCTGACGGTCTGACATCATGAAGCGTCTCCTGTTATGTTATGGGCCATCTAACATATCAGTCGTATATCGCCAAGTGACCGCAAGCCTGCCGGGTGCGATGCCAGCCGGGTCTCGCTGATCAGTCCACCGGCGGCAGGCTGTAGAAGTGCTGCGCTGTCCGATAAAACAGCGCGGCCTTCTCATCGGCGGAACAACCGGCGGCGAGGCGTTTGAACGCATTCCACAACACCGGATAGCTGCACATGCCTTTGTCCACCGGAAAATTGCTCTCGAACATGCAGCGTTCAGCGCCAAACTGCTCGACCACGGTTTCAAAGAATGGACGCCAGGCGCGCGACATCTCTCCGGACGAGGCCGGCAGCGCCTCGTGATGAAATCCGAAGCCGTTGACGTTCATTGCCAGGCCGCCGAGCTTGACGTGCAGGTTCTGGCACGTCGCCAACTCCTTCATATACGCACGCCATTGAACGAAGACCTCGGCGGACTTGCCTTCATAGGGGCCGACGCCCAGGGGTCCGCCAAAATGATTGAGCACGACCTGCTGTTCCGGAAATGCGTGCAGCAGATCGAGCAGGTCACCAAGTTGCGGATGGTACAGCCAGGCCTCGAACGTCATGCCCAAACGCTGCAGGCGGGCGAAGCCGGCACGGAACGCAGGATCGCGATACAGTCCCGGTGGCGCCCCGGGCGGCGCGGTTGGCGCGATGCCGGCATCGTAGGTGCCACTATGGCGGATGCCTTTGAAGCGGCCACCCCCGGCCTGGATATGGGCTTCCAGCACGGCGTCGATCCGGTCGCCCAAGAGGCAGTCGGCGAACCCGACGATGCCGGCGCAGGCTCGCAGGCCGCCGTATTCAGGGCCTTCACAGGCAAGGGCAGCCGCCGCGACAAATTCAGTTTCGCCAATCGGCTGCATCTCTTCAGGGCCGTCCGTCCGGTATTCCGACCGGCACTGGATAAAGACCGTCGACCGCACGTTGTGCCCGGTTCGCAAGTCGGCCACCAGATCCGCCAGCAAATAAGGATCGGGCCTGGCTTTCCACAGATGGTGATGCGGATCGATAATAGGCTGAGCCGGATCGATGACCTCCTCGGTCAGCTTCGCCAGCCACTCAGGGCGGACCCGCGGATGATGAAATGGTTGGCGTTCTAGCGTTCGACTGGGCATCGCATTGTTCCCCTGGATCCGACAATGATCCAGCCATGGTGGATCCGATCTGGCAATCCGAGCGCACGAGAGCCTGATGTTTGAGAGGGCGATTCACGTCTGAAGTTGGGTCAACCTCTGAGGATCGCATTCTAAGCTTTGACGGCCAGGGCGGCCAGCAACGACGCTTTCATGGCATCCTTCGAAAACCGGGCCTGGGCAAACGCGACCTGGGCGTTGCTGCGTCGTTCCCAGGCGTCATCGTCACGCAGCAGCGCCACCACTGCATTTGCGAACAAGGCCGGACGGTCCTCGACCGCGACGACCTGCGACAACCCTGGCAGCCCCTGGGCACCGACCGGCGTCGTGACCAACGGCGTGCCGGTTCGCAGCGCCTCGACAACTTTCAGCTTCACGCCGGCGCCACATCGCAGCGGCACCACGGCGACGCGGGCGCGATCATAGGCTGCCTGCAGTTCCGCATCGCTTACGTTGGCGACCATCGCGACATCTTCGCTTACCAAGGCCTGCACCCGTGCGGTGGGGTTCGAGCCAATGATCGACAGGTGGCGCCAATGGAACTTCGGCACGGATCAGCGGCAGGATTGCGGTGACAAACCAGATCCGCCGCGTCCTCGTTCGGTGGATGACCGAAGCCGGCGATGAAGATGATTTCCTGTCCCGGCGGCGCCCGCCGTGGATCAGCGAACCGGGTCGAAACAGTAGGGCAAAACCGAGCGGATTTTGCAGTCCGGCTGCAGGGCCAGGGCGATCTGCGCCTCTTCTTCCGACAGATAGAGGGACAGGTCAGCCTGCCGCCAGATCGCGTATTCGCGTTCACGCATGTTGTCCGCGGCCCGCAGCAGCCGATCGTCCTGTGTCACCTCGGCTTGCTGGCGCATGCGACGGAAATGCAGATCGTGGCCGTAGTAAATCACCCGTGCTCGGGAATGCCGGCGGATCAACGGCATAACATCCTCGGCGACCTCCGGCCGGCTGACCAGAACCGTATCGAGTTCGCCGCCGACTGCCTTTGATCCAGGTTTCGAACGATGACTGATCCGGCCCGTGGAAAACCTCGACGCCCATGGCCTTGCAGCGCTTCGGTGTATCCGGGGCTGTAGCTTAGGTTATGCGGCCAGAACTTTACGATGAAACCGGCCTCGAGCAACGATATCCAGGCACGCCATGATGGCGCGCGAGCCGGCATCGCGATCCGGCGTCGGCACGTAATGGTCGACCACCAGAACGACCTCTGCGGTGCATCGCCCGGTCGCGGGCGCGGAAGACATGTTCGCCGTTCGGGTAGTGCTCCCGCGCCAGGACATCCGCCCATACATCGACGAAGGTGCGGCGGTTGGTGACCTGGTAGGACTTGATGCCGACCGAGGTGTCGCGTCCGTGCGAGATGCCCTCATGGTGCACCACGCGCGCAGCCGGCTGATACAACGTCTTCAGCCCGATCCGCCGCAGACGGAAGCACAGGTCGGTGTCTTCGAAATAGGCCGGGCGCGTAACGTTCGTCGAAACCGCCCAGGCCGGCGAAGACCGCCCGCTCGACCATCAGCGCGGCGCCGGAACAGTAATCCACCTCGCGTACGTAGTTATAGGCGGGCTTGGCGGGATCCTCCAGGCGGCCGAAATTCCACCCCGAGGCGTCCTGCCAGATGATCCCGCCGGCTTCCTGCAGGCGTCCGTCCGGATACAACAATTTGGCGCCGACCGCGCCGGTGTCGGGGCGCTGCTGAAACAGCGCCACCATCGGCTCCAGCCAGTCCGCCAGCACCTGGGTATCGTTGTTGAGAAACACCAGATACCGGCCCTTCGCCAACAGCGGCGGCCTTGTTGCAACTGATGCAGAAAGCCGAGATTGGTTTCGTTGCGGATCAGCCGGATGCCGCGCACCAGGTCCAGGGAGGCCGCGTCCGCGCCGTCCCAGGCATCATCGATGACGATCACCTCGATCGGCAGCGACTGGCGTGTGTTCGGCGATCGAGGCCAGGCATCGCAGCGTGTATGGCAGTTGCCCGTAGGTCGGCACGATAACCGATACCACCGGCTCGTTGGAGAACGGCAGGCAGAGGCTGCGCGGGTCGATGGTCTCGATCGTCACCTCGGGTACGGCGACCGGAGCAACGCGGCGCAAGCGTCTTGCCCGCAGCCAGTAACGGGCATGGATATGAAGTTGCAGCGTCGCCGTCCACCACAACAGCAGCACGCCGCGGCGAAGTTGCCTCGCGGCCCAGGGCGACCGGTCATCGAGCGACCGGGCAAACGCCAGAGCGCGCCACAGGACGGTATCGATCCAGGCGGCGAAATGGATACGTGAAACGCGGAGTGACTGGCTCACCCGGGGCCTCCGTTTTGGAGGCCCCTGTCCTAGCTCGAGAAGCCTTAACAAACCGGTTAAGCGGCTCTACCGCGCCTGGAAGTTCGGCGGCCGGCGCTCGCCCATCGCCTTGGTGCCTTCCTTGAAGTCGGCGGTGTTGCGCAGCCAGTCCTGCTCCTCGTATTCGCGCTCGGTCGCCCGCGCCACGGCGTCGGCCAGGCCGCGACGCAGGGTTTCGCGCGTCGCGACGATCGCCAGCGGCGCGGATCCGGCGATTTCGGTGGCGACCTCGACCGCTTTCGCCCGCACCTGCTCCAGTGGCACGCAGTAATCCACCAGACCGATCGTCAGCGCTTCATCGCCGGTGAGGCGCCGGCCGGTGTACATCATCATCGCGGCGTTCTGCGTCGCCGATCAGGCGCGGCAGCGTGGCGGTCAGGCCGAAGCCGGGATGGAAGCCCAGGCGGGTGAAGTTGGTGGAGAACCGAGCCTCCGGGCAGGCGACGCGGAAATCCGCCATCACCGCCAGGCCGACGCCGGCGCCGACCGCCGCGCCATGCACCGCGGCGACGATCGGCTTGCCGGTGCGCCACAGCCGCTGCGCCTCCTTGTACAGATGCCGGCCGCGTTTGGCCGCGCGCGCGACGCCATCCGGGCCGCGGCTGCCGAAATCGGCGCCGGCGCAGAAATGCTTGCCCTCGGCGCACAGCACGATCGCGCGGACATCCGGGGTACGGTCATAAACCTCCAGCGCGTCGGCGATTTCCGCCACCATGTCGGTGTCGATGAAATTGTTCGGGCCGCGCCGCACCTCGATCGTGGCGACATGGCCGGCGACATCGACGGCGATGTGTTCGTAGGTCCCGTGTTGCATGGTGGTTTCCTGCCCTCTTGGTCGATCGGCGAAGTGTAGAGCGGTTTATCGGTGAGGGGAAACGGCGCATCCCGCCAGGCAGGGGAGTCACCGGCTGGTAACACCGCGTCGATCCGCGAAAGGAGTTTCACCACGGCGTAAAAGCGAACCACCAAAAGCCGCGGCGATTCGGTCGTGAGATCAATCGGCTATGGCAGCCGACCCACGCCACGAGAGTTGGGAACCGTGACAAACATGCCCTGCCCTGACGCCGACGCGGTCAGTGCCCGTTGCGTTTGCGCGCGCCATTCTTCCGCAGCAGGAATTCGCGGCCGATCTTCACCATCGGCACGCCGTCGTATTCAACAATATCCGCCGTCGCATAGGTTTCGTGCCATGAATCCGGAATGAAGCTTCCCGTCCCCACCACATCGATCGGCGCCTTGGCGTCCGCCATCACCCGGCATTTCTCCACCCCGAACCCGGACGAAGCGACGATCCGCACCTTGTCATAGCCGGCCTGATCCAGCGCTTCCCGCATCCGCCAGATCGCCGCGGCCGACACGCCGGTGCCGACCAGGGCGCGAAGTTCCGAATCGCTGCGATAGCGGCGGATCGCTCCCGGCGCGTAACGTTCCAGCACCGCGTAGCTTTCCGCCGGATCGAGCCCTTCGAGAAAGCGTCCGCCATGGGTATCCAGCCGGAATGACAAGCTGCCCCGGCAGCCGCGACATGGGGAAAGCGCGCGCAAACCGCCAGACGCGTCGCTGATTTCCCTGCCGAAATAATCCACCAGCACCGTCATCGGCTCGTCGGGATAGGTCTCGCGGAACATCTCCGCCGCCCGCACCGTCGAACCGGCATAGCCGATCAACGAGTGCGGCATGGTGCCGAAGCCATGCGTCGCGCCGAACCAGTGCGCGGTGCCGTCGTTGGCGTTGCCGATGAAGCCCTTCGCCCCTTCCCGCTTGGCTGCCGCGCTGCCGACGGAGGCCGCGTAGGACATCATGTCCTGCATCTCGGCCCCGGCGCAGTGGCGAGCTTCCATCGCCAGGAACGCAACGTCCGGCAGCGACAACGCCATCTGGTAGGCGTTGTGCGCGGCCACGCAGGCCGGCCCGATCTTCTGCAGCAGGATGGTTTCCAGGTCGGACAGATGCACCATGCTGCCCGTCAGATAGACGATCGGCTCACCGGCTCCGACCCAGTCGCCTTCCTGGTAGATCAGATCGACATCGATCTCGGTTCCGCGCAGCTCCGCCACCGTTCTCAGCCAGTCCAGCATCAGCCGCGGCGCGCAGATCACCGGGCGGCGCAGGAACAGTGCGTAGGTGACCCGCTTGTCGCCAAACCGCGCGACGATGGCTTCGTGCGGTTGAAGTAGCTATCGGTTCTCGCGGCGATATCGGCCGCCAAATCCTCGGCTTGCCGAGCTTTGTCCACCGTGCGCCTGCTCACTGCGCGGCAAGCGCCGGCGCGGCAGCCGGCAGGCGGCGACTGCTTCAGCTCCTCGGCCACCAGGAATGCCAGTTCCAGCGACTGTTCGGCGTTCAGCCGCGGGTCGCAGAAGGTTTCATAGCGCGAACTCAGGTCGGCCTCGGACAGCCGGTGGGCACCGCCCGATGCATTCGGTCACGTCCTGACCGGTCATCTCGACGTGGACGCCGCCGGCCCAGGTGCCCTCGGCGGCGTGGATATCGAAGAAGCCGCGCACTTCCTGCAGGATGGAATCGAAATTCCGGGTCTTCACCTTGGCCGAGGTGCTGATCGTGTTGCCGTGCATCGGGTCGGACAACCAGACAACCTTGTGGCCGGAGCGTTCCACCGCGCGCACCAGCGGCGGCAGTTTCGCGGCCACCTTGTCGGCGCCCATGCGGCTGATCAGCGTGATCCGGCCGGCCTCGTTCTGTCGGGTTCAGGATGTCGAGCAGCCTCAGCAGGTCATCCGGCTCCTGGGTCGGCCCGACCTTCATCCCCAGCGGATTTTGCAGGCCGCGCAGGAACTCGACATGCGCGCCCTCGGCCTGGCGCGTGCGGTCGCCGATCCACAGGAAGTGGGCCGAACAGCCATACCAGTCACCGGTCGTGGAATCGACCCGGGCACAGCGCCTGCTCGTAGGGCAGCAGCAGCGCCTCGTGGCTGATGTAGAAGTCGGTCTCCCGCAGGTCACGCGTGGTGGCGCTGGTCATCCCGCACGCCGCCATGAACGACAGCGTCTCATCGATGCGCGACGCCAGATCCTGGTAGCGTTCGGCCAGCGGCGAGCGTTCGACGAAGTCCAGGTTCCACCGGTGCACCTCGTGCAGGTCGGCATAGCCGCCCGAGGAGAACGCGCGCAGCAGGTTCAGCGTGCTGGCGGACTGGAAGTAGCCGAACTCCATCCGCGCCGGGTCGGGCGTGCGGGACGTCTTCGGTGAATTCCGGCCCGTTGACGATGTCACCGCGGTAGCTGGGCAAGCGTCACGCCGCCCTGCGTTTCGGTGTCCGACGAGCGTGGCTTGGCGAACTGCCCGGCCATCCGGCCCATCTTCACCACCGGCAGCGACGCCCCGAACGTCAGCACCACCGCCATCTGCAGCAGCACGCGGAAGGTGTCGCGGATGATGTTGGCGGTGAAGTCGGAGAAACTTTCGGCGCAGTCGCCGCCCTGCAGCACAAAGGCCTTGCCCTCGGCGGCCAGCGCCAGATGCGCTTTCAGCCGGCGGGCCTCGCCGGCAAACACCAGCGGCGGATACTTGCCGATGCGGGCTTCCATCTCCGCGAGCTTGTCCTGGTCCGGGTAGGTCGGGACCTGGCGGATCGGGCAGTCGCGCCAGGAATTCGGGTTCCAAGGGCGCTGGGGGGCAGCACTGGCTGGCGTTGTGGTCGGCATAATCGGTCTCCTCGCGCGCAGTTTATGTCGCGAAACCGTCAGAATGGCTACTGCCTAGCACCCGCTTGACTGGCTTGTAAGCAAGCAACAGGGCATCACGTTTGGTCAGCGCACCGCGTATCGACCGGCTTGTCTCAAACATTTGAACATTCTGCGCTTGAGCCGTTTCGGCGAAGCCGTTATGACAGCGGTCAGAAACAGAAGCCGCCCAAACGGGCAGCCGGCCCGGGAGGCAGCGGAACCAAGTGGACCTCGAGGTTCTCATCGAGAACGTGCTGAACGCGCTTGCCGCGGGCATCACGATCGGCTGCATCTACGGACTGATGTGCATCGGCCTGGGGTTGATTTTCGGCATCATGCGGGTCGTCAACTTCGCCCAGGGCGAGTTGCTGATGCTGGGCATGTTCGCCAGCCTGTATCTGGTCACCGGCGGCGGCGTGCTGGCGTTCCTGGGGCCCTATATCGGTCCGTTTGTCGGCGCCTTGCTGGCCGGACCCATCGTCTTCGCCGGCGGCGCGCTGCTGCACAAGTTCCTGATCGCGCGGGTGTCCGGCCTGCGCACCACGCGGATCGCTGGATGAGGGCCATTTCGGCCAGCTTGTCGTCACCCTAGGGATTTCGCTTGATCCTGCAGAACGGCGGCCTGATCCTGTTCGGCTCCACGCCGCTGACCGTCCGCACCCCGCTGGCGTCCAGTGCGATCGAGATCGGCCCGATCTACGGCGACGCCACGGTGTTCCTGAACAAGGCGCGGCTGATCGCCTGCGCCGTGGCCATCATCACCGCTGTCGGCCTTTATCTGCTGCTGGAGTTCACCCGCATGGGCAAGGCGCTGCGGGCGGCCGCGGACAATCCGACGGCGGCGACCTACATGGGTATCGACACCGACAAGGCCTACCGCATCGCCTTCGGCCTGGGCAGCGGCATCACCGCGATCGCCGGCGGCCTGATGGCGACCTATCTGTCGTTCGGCCCGTTCATCGGCCTCGACTACGTCATCATCATGTATTCCGGCGTCGTGCTGGGCGGCATGGGCAGCATCCTGGGCGCATTCTGGGGCGGCCTGACGGTCGGCTTCGTGCAGCAATGCTCGGCGCTGGTCCTGCCGCCGCAACTGCAGAACGCGGCGATCTTCGTGGTCTTCCTGATGATCGTGCTGCTGCGTCCCCAAGGCCTGTTCGGCCGTTCGGCGGAGCGCGCCTGATGCGCTGAGCGGTACGTTCGCGCCCCCGGCTGAAGCGCGACCTGCTGACCCTGGGCGATCGTGTCGGTCGCCTATCTCGCGGTATCGACCTTCGTCACCAACAGCTACTACCAGTTGATCATGACGCTGGTGCCGATCTGGGCACTGTTCGGCGTGTCGTGGAACATCCTGTCCGGCTACGGCGGGCAGTTGTCGTTCGGCCACGCATCGTTCTTCGGTATCGGCGCCTACGTCGTGACCCTGGCGCTGGTCTACTGGAACCTCACGCCCTGGCTCGGCATTCCGCTTCGGCATGATCGTCGCGGGATGTGCCGCGATCCTGATCGGCCTGCCGACCTTCCGCCTGCGCGGCCATTACTTCGCCCTGTCGATGCTCGCCTACCCGCTGGCGATCCTGTACTTCCTGCAATATCTCGGCTTCCAGGAGATGTCGCTGCCGATGCACCGGGAAAATCCGGCGGCGTTCCTGGAATTCACCAACCCGCATTACTACACCCTGGTCGCGGTCGGTCTGCTGATCGCCGGCGTTTTCGTCTGCATGCTGGTGGAGAACTCCCGCTTCGGCCTGGCTCTGCTGGCGATCCGGCAGAACGAGCTGGCCGCCGAGGCCGCCGGCATCAACGCCCGGCTGTGGAAGATGCGCGCGCTGGTGGTATCCGGCATGATCGCCGCGGCGGCCGGCGGATTCTACGCCTGCGTGCTGCTGGTGGTCACGCCGGATTCGGTGTTCGGCATGCTGGTATCGGCGCAGGCGGTGGTCGTGACGCTGTTCGGCGGCGTCGCCTCGATCTGGGGGCCGGTGATCGGCGCCGCCATCCTGGTGCCGCTGGCCGAATCGCTGAATGCCGAACTGGGCAACTATCCTGCCGGGCATCCAGGGCGTGGTGTACGGCGTGGCCATCATCGGCATCATGCTGGCCTCGCCCGACGGCCTGTTCTGGACGATCCGCGACCGCTTCTTCCGCCCGAAGGCCCCGGCCCCGCTGTCCGCCGCACTCGCCGCCGGCGTGCGCCCGTTCACCCACGCCTCAGCCGCCGGCGTCCCACTGCTGAAGGTCGACGGACTGTCGCGCTCCTTCGGCGGCCTGCGCGCGGTCAGCGGCGTCAGCTTCGACGTCAACGCCGGCGAGATCCTGGGCATCATCGGCCCGAACGGCGCCGGCAAGACCACGCTGTTCAATGTGCTGAACGGCGTGCTGTCCGCCGACGAGGGCACCGCCACGCTCGGCGGCGAATCGATGCTCGGCCAGAAGGTGCACCAGGTCTGCCGCATGGGCGTCGGCCGCACCTTCCAGGTGGTGCGCAGCTTTCCCCGCCTGCCGCTGCTGGACAACGTCATCGTCGGGGCCTACGGCGCCGGACTGGCGGATGCCGACGCGATCGCCTCAGCCGCGCATGCGCTGGAGCGTGTCGGGCTGGCTGAGAAAGCCGGCATCGCCGCCGGGCAGCTCACCAACAAGCAACTTCGCCTGATGGAACTGGCCCGCGCCCTGGCCGGCGCGCCGCGCCTGCTGCTGCTGGACGAGACGCTGGCCGGCCTTGGCCGCGACGAATGCGACGACGTGCTCGATGTGCTGCAGCGGCTGCGCGACGAGGGCATGACGGTCGTGATCATCGAGCACACGATGCACGCGATGATGCGCATCGCCGACCGGTTCGTCGTGCTGGACCATGGCCGCGTGCTGGCCAGCGGGCTGCCGCGCCAGGTGGTGGAGGACCGCGCGGTGATCGAGGCCTATCTCGGCAAGAAATGGGCGGCCAAACAGACATGCTTGAGGTCGACCAACCTGTCGGTTGCCTACGGCGGCCTGCGGGCGCTGACCGACGTGTCGCTGTCGGTGAAGGACGGCCAGTTCGTTACCGTCGTCGGACCAAACGGCGCCGGCAAGTCGACGCTGTTCAAGACCATCTCCGGCATCGTCCCGCCGGCCAGTGGCCAGATCACCTTCATGGGCAAGAACCTGTTCGGCCTGCCCCCGGCACGGCGGGCGCATCTGGGCATCGCCCATGTTCCCGAGGGGCGGCAGGTGTTCAAGACCCTGACGGTGCGGGAGAACCTGGAGATGGGCGCCTACCCGAAAGCCGGCCGGGAGGCCTGGCACCACACGCTGGACCGCATCCACACGCTGTTTCCGATCCTGTCCGAACGCGCCGCGCAGCTGGCCGGCACGCTGTCGGGCGGCGAGCAGCAGATGGTGGCGATCGGCCGCGGCCTGGCCTGCGCGCCCCGGCTGCTGATGCTGGACGAGCCATCGATGGGCCTGGCGCCCGCGGTCGCCGACACGATCTTCGAACGCGTGTCGCAGATCCACCGCGAAGACGGCGTGACGATCCTGCTGGTCGAACAACGCGTGGCCGAGGCGCTTGAACTGTCCGACCATGGCTACGTGCTGGAAACCGGCCACATGGTGCTGGACGGCCCCTACGAGACGCTGCTGCACGACGACCGGGTCCGCAAATCCTATCTGGGCCTGAGCTGAGCGTGACGATGCCGCACCGTGAAACGCCCTGGATCGAGCCGAACCATGATCGTCGGCGGATGCCGAACCAAGAGCGCCTGAACCAATCAATACCGGAGAAACGCCATGACCGACCTTTCCCGCCGCGCGACCATGGGGCTTGGCCTCGCCGCCGGCGCCGCCACCCTGGCGCTCGCCCGCGTGCGGGCGCAGACCCCGTCGGAGGTGAAGATCGCCATGCTGGTGCCGCTGTCCGGCCCCTGGGCGCGCCAGGGCATCCTGGAGCAGATGGGCGCCCGCATGGCGATCGACGACATCAACAACGCCGGCGGCATCAAGTCGATGGGCGGCGCCAAGCTGAAGCTGGTCGAATACGACACCCAGGACAGCGCCGAAAAGGCCAAGGACGCCGCGCAGCGCATGCTCGCGCAGGAGCCGGACCTGGTCGGCGGCTTCGGCTGCTGGCTGTCCACCTTCACCCTGGCCGCCACCGAGGTGACCGAACGCGCCGAACTGCCCTGGCTGACGCTGTCCGTATTCCGACCTGATCACCGGCCGCGGCTTCAAGCATGTGTTCCAGTCCTCGCCGACCGCCGATCGGCAGGCCGAGGAAGTGCTGCCGATGATCATGGAGCTGGCGCAGAAAGGCATCCGGCAAGAAGCCGACCAAGGTCGCCTATCATCGGCGACAACACCGCGTCGTCGGTCAGCTTCATGAAGCCGATCCGCGATCCACGTGGCGAAGGACCTGGGCCTGACGCTCGTTGCGGATGAGGTCTATACGCCGCCGCTGACCGATGCGACGACGCTGATCCAGCACGTCCGTTCGGCGCGGCCGGATTTCGTCGTGCTTCCAGTCGACCAACGTGCCGGACGACAAGCTGCTGGTCGACAAGTTCGCCGAGTTCAACATGAACAGCGACCGGCTGCCGAAGATCGGCGGCGGCGGCCACTGGGCGGTGCCCGAACTGCTGAAGGTCGCCGGCGCCGAGAACCTGGAAGGCGTGATGGTCGGGCTGGCCAACTGGCCGGGCAAGCGTCAGGCCGACCTGGAGAAGCGCTTCATCGAGCGCACCAAGGAGCCGTGGTTCGGCCATGACTCGATCTTCGCCTATGTCCACGTCATGATCCTGAAGGAGGCGCTGGAGAACTGCGGCGTCGGCCGACCGGCGCAAGGTCAGCGAGGCGATCCATGAGCTCGACATGACCGACGGCCCGGCGCTGTTTTTCCCCGACGGCCGCCTGAAATACGACGAAAAGGGCCGCCGCGTCGGCGCCAAGCTGTGCGTCGTGCAGTGGCGCGGCGGCAAGCCGGTGCCGGTTTACCCGCCGTCGATCGCAACGCAGGAGGTGATCTGGCCGAAGGTCTGACGCTGCGATGACGACATTTGCGGCGCTGCGCGACCGGCTGCGGCTGCCGCTTATCGCCGCGCCGATGTTCCGGGTGTCGGGCGTCGATCTCGTGGTCGCCGCCTGCCGCAACGGCGTGATTGGCGCCTTCCCCACCGCCAACTGCCGCTCGGTCGAAGAACTCGACGCCTGGCTGTCGGCGATCCGGGCCGCCCCGCTCCTCGCCCCATGGTGCGCCAACCTGATCGTGCACCGGTCCAACCCGCGGATGCAGGACGATCTGGCGGTGCTGCTGCGGCACGCACCGGAAGTCGTCATCACCAGCGTCGGATCCCCGGCCGGGGTGATCGGCCCGCTGCACGATGCCGGCGCACTGGTGTTTTCCGACGTCGCGTCGATCCGTCACGCCGAACGCGCGATCGAGGCTGGAGCCGACGGATTGATCCTGCTGACCGCCGGGGCGGGCGGCCAGACCGGCTGGCTCAATCCATTCGCATTCGTCCGCGCGGTGCGGCGCTTTTTCGACGGGCCGCTGGTGCTGGCGGGCGGGATCGGCGACGGGCAGGCGTTGGCCGCGGCGCTCGCATTAGGCTGCGACCTTGGCTACATGGGCACCCGCTTTATCGCGACCGCCGAGAGTATGGCCCAACCCGAATACAAGCAGATGCTGGTGGACAGCGATGCCGACGATGTCTTGCTGACCCGAGCCTTCACCGGCTTGCAGACGAACATGCTGCGGCCATCGATCGTGGCGGCGGGCCTTGACCCGGACAACCTGCCGGCGCACGGCGGCCTGGATGTCGCCAAGGACATCACCGCCGATCAGCCCAGGCGATGGCGCGATATCTGGAGCGCCGGCCACAGCGTTTCACTGGTGGACAATATCGTTTCGGGTCCACACCCTGGTGGCATCGGTCACCGAGGAATATCAGGCCGCATGCCGGGCACCAAAGAGGCCATGATGGCCGCGTCCGGAATGTCCCGGCCTTGCCCCTGACCATAGGCCTGGTCTCTCAAACGCCTCGACAATGCCGAAAATGGTCCGGATACCCCGGTCACTGATCGAAGACCAGCAGGGCGACGATCAGTTCCTTTCTACGGAGGAACTGAACCGGAGGGTGATATCGATCCCGGTGGGCATGGCACGTAAGTTCATATCAATACAATAATGTATTTGCTTGATATATCATAGGGCGGCGAAAATGGACCTAACAGGAACACACAACTGTGTTAGTGAACCCGTTCGAGTTTAGGGTGGCATTACTTTGGATTCAACAGGAAGGTTGCGCACCGCATGTTCCATGCACGAACGTGGTTTGCCGCATCCAACACGACCAACTTCTCCAACCTGAACAATGACTTCGGCAGCTTGACGCCGTCCGCATCCGCACGCGCAGACGGGGGATTGCCGCGGCTACACCTTTCAAGCCTGCTTTTCGGCCTCGTGCTGGTTGTGCTGCTGCCAACACTCGGCCTTGGCATTGCCGCAACCTGGTATGCGGCGACCGGGGAGCGAGCCGCGCAGGAGGGCCGCCTGCGCGACACGGCACAGGCTGTCGCACTCGCGGTCGATCGCGAGATCAGCGGCCAGATCGCGGCACTGACCGCGTTTGCCACATCCCCGGCGTTTGGCCCAGACGCCGCTTCACCCAACCTGCCGGCCCTTTATGCGCAAGCCCGCCAGATCTCGGCGCAGCTAGGCGTTTTTATCAGCGTGGTCGATCGGAGTGGGGCCCGCTTGATGAACACCCGTCGGCGGCTGGGGACGCCACTGCCGCCTGTCAACATCCGCGTCGTCGTTGCCGAGGTATTTGCGACCGGACGGCCGCAGGTAAGTGATCTTACCGCCGGTTCGATGGTCGGCCGGCCGATCATCGCGACAGCGGTCCCGGTTTTCGGTGCAAACGGTGACGTCGCATTGTCGGTTGATGCGGGATTCGAGGTGGAGAAGCTGCGCGACCTGCTGCGTGCGGTCAGCGTCCCCGAGGGCACGATCACCGCGATCATCGACTCCAAAGGCATCACCGTCGCCCGCTCGGACGCGCTCCACGCCGCATTTCTCGGCTTGCCTGCAAACCCTGAAACGATCCGAGCCCAGGCCGGCCAGCGTCAGGGCTTTTACCGCGCCGTGGCAAGGGACGGCATGGAGCGTGTCAACGCCTTTCAAAAGCTGGACGTAGCACCCGGCTGGACCCTCGTGGTCGAACAACCCGCCGCCGCATTCGACGCCGCCATGCGTCGCCCGGTGCTGATCTTTGGCGGCGGGGGCGGCCTGGCACTTGGACTTGGGCTTCTGTTGGCCTGGTTTGTGGCCCGGCAAGTACTGACACCGGTGCGCCAGCTCGGCGGTTACGCCCGTGCCGTCGCCGCATCCAACGGGGCGGTCTTTCAAGACGTTTCCGCCGCCACGCTGCCGCCTGCACGGGTTGCCGAGTTGGAAGCTTTGCGTCGCGGCTTCGCCACCGCCGAGGCAGCGTTGCGCCATAACGCCGCGGCGGTGCTGGGGCTGTTTCAGGCCAGTCCGATCGGCATTGCCCGCTGCGACTTCTCCGGACGGGTACGAGAGGCAAACGACACAGCCCTTCGCCTAGTTGGTGCCACGCGCGAAGACCTCGCGGGCGGCCGGGTGCGCTGGGACGAGCTGACATCGCCCGATCATAAGGGTATCACCGAACACGCGATCAAAGAGGCGTTGGCCGCCCCGGACGGTCGCTGCCGGCCGTACGAAAAAGAATTCATCCGCCCGGACGGCGTTCGCGTCGGCGTGCTCAATTCCTTCGCGATCCTGGATCGCGTCACCGAGGAAGCGGCGGTCTTCCTGCTTGACCTGACGGAGATCCGGCAACTGGACGCCAGGCTGGCCGAAAGTGAGGCGCGGTTGCGGCTCTTTGTGGACCGAGCCCCGGCCGCCATCGCCATGTTTGACACGCAGATGCGCTACCTGGCGGTGAGTGAACGCTACCTGTCCGACTATCATCTGGTGGGTGAGACATCCGATTCGCTGATCGGTCGCAGCCAGTACCAGATCTTTTCCGGCATGCCGGAACACTGGCCCGACGTGCACCGCCGCGTGCTGGCCGGGGAGACAATCCTGGCGCATGACGATCAGTACCAGCGCAAGGACGGGCAAACCGAGTGGGTCCGCTGGGAGATGGCGCCGTGGCGCAAGGCAGACGGCTCGGTCGGCGGCGCGGTGCTGTTCGCGGAGGTGGTGACCGCACGAAAGAAGGCCGAGGCTGAACTGGCGGAAAGCGAAGCACGCTGGCGCACCCTCGCCGACAGCCATCCCGGTTTTATCTTCGAATCCGACAAGGATGGCCGGAGCATCTATACCAATACCCAATTCCAGAACTACACGGGTCGATCCCCCGAAGATCTGCTGGGGTCCGGCTGGCTCGATTTTGTGCATCCCGCAGACAAGGCCCGCGTCAACGCCGTGCGAACCGACGCGTTCCGAAACGGGTCGCCTTACGAACTCGAAATCCGCCTGCGCGGCGCAAACGGCGCCTACCGCTGGTACATGGGCCGTGGCGTGCCGCAGCGTGGACCGGATGGCACGATCCAACGCTGGCTAGGCGCCGCGATCGATATATCTGAAATCGTCGCGGCGCGGGAGGGCGCCGAGCGTCATGCCCGGGACCTGGAACACTTGGTGCTGGCGCGCACCCGTGACCTGGAGGAAACCCAGGCGCGCCTCGCCCAGGCTTCCAAGATGGAGGCACTTGGGCGCCTCGCCGGCGGTGTGGCACACGACTTCAACAACGTCCTGCAGGCCGTGCTCGGCGGCGTGTCGATGGCCATCAAATGCCTGCGCACCGACCCCGATGAGGCCGAGACCTATCTGGACCTTGTCGCTGGCGCTACGGATCGGGGCGCGACCGTGACGGGTCGCCTGCTGGCCTTTGCCCGCCGCGGTGAGCTGTCGGCCGCGGCCATCCCGCCGGCGCCGCTGCTTGAAAGCCTGGCGCAACTGCTGCACTTCACGCTCGGGCCTTCGATGACGCTGCGGGTTGAGGCCGAACCGAGCCTTCCGCCGTTGTTTGCCGATATCGGGCAACTCGAGTCGGTTCTGGTCAATTTGGTCAACAACGCCCGCGACGCCCTGCCGGCGGGCGGCGGAACAATTCGTCTGATCGCCGAGGCGGTCGACGCACCGGGCGAAACGCCGGCGGACCTGGCGCCCGGCAACTATGTCCGCCTCGCCGTCGCCGATGACGGTATTGGCATGTCATCCGAAATCCTGGCACGCGTGAGCGAACCGTTCTTTACCACCAAAACGAAGGGCGAAGGGACCGGCCTGGGTCTTTCAATGGCGCGCGGTTTCGCCGAGCAGTCCGGCGGCTTGATGACGATCGTCAGCGCTCCGGGCCAGGGCACGACAGTATCGCTTTGGTTGCCAGTGGCACCACACGAGGCCGACCGGAATGCTCCGGGCCAGCGGATCGTACCGGGGCAAGGCAAGTCAGCGGTGTCGGAAATCCATGTCCCGGGCAGGCGCGCCATTAAAATGCTTATGGTCGACGACGAGCCGGGCATACGGGCCGTCTTTGCCGCCTTGTTAGTCGACCTTGGCCATGTGGTGTCGGAAGCGGAGGACGCGGTCTCCGCGCTCGCGCTGCTTGACGACGGGATCGAGGTGGATGTGCTGGTGACGGACCTTTCAATGCCGGGTCTCATCGATGGCCTGGGACTGGTGCGCGAGGCGCGGCACCGCGTGCCCGGACTGCCCGCCATTCTGGTCACCGGGCACGCGGGTTATGCGGATGGGATGGTTCTTGATGAAGTTGCCCGGTCCGGCCCCTTCGCGGTCCTGCGCAAGCCCATATCGATGAAAATACTGGAGGCGCGGATAGCCGACTTGCTGGACGTCTGATCGGAGTCTGGCACGCGACAAGTGCGCGGCGCCGGCCGGAGGCTGCGCACATCGCCGCCGTCAATACCCAGGCGTGTCGAACCGAAACCCTGATTGGCCGCGAACCCGAGTGGTCCTCCGTCTTCCGCCGTGTTAAAAATCCGCTTGTGACCACAGCAGCGACCCAATCATTCGAATCCGAATGTCCCCGCCGATGACCGCGCAAGCGGGTGCATCACCCATCAACCTGGGCCTGGTCATCTTCGACTGCGACGGTGTCCTGATCGACAGCGAGGCGTTATGCGACCGCGTCGTATCGGCCGAGCTGCATCGCGCCGGCTGGGCGCTTTCCGCGGCGGATTGTCACCGCCATTTCCTCGGCCTGACGTTCCCCGACATCCAGTTGGCCGCTGAACGGCAGCTCGGGCAGCCGCTTGGTGCTGACTGGGTCGATATCGTCGTCGATCGCGTCACCCAGGTCATGGCGGCCGAGGCCGAACCGGTCCCTGGTGCGCGCCAGGCCCTGGAAGCCACCACGGCGCTTGGTCTGCCGTTCCGCATCGCCTCCAACTCCTCCCGCACCGAGATGGCGGCGAAGTTTGCCCGTGCCGGGCTGGATACGCTGGTCGACGGCCGCATCCACAGCGCCTACGACCTGATTGCCCAGGGCAAGCGCGGCAAGCCGGACCCGGATCTGTTTCTGGAAGCCGCCGCGGCCGAAAACGTCGCGCCCGCCGCCTGTCTGGTGATCGAGGACTCGCTGGCCGGCGTCACCGCGGCAGTCGCAGCGGGCATGACCTGCCTGGGTTTCAGTCCGGAGACCGACGGCGCGCATCTGCGGCAGGCCGGCGCCCTTCCCTTCACCTCGATGTTCGCCCTGCCCGACCTGCTCCGCGGCTATCTTGTCTGGAACCCGATGACCATTCACGCATTCAGTTACCTGTATCCGTGGACGAAAGCCTTCCATGTGATCTCGCTGATCGCCTGGATGGCCGCCACGTTCTACTTGCCGCGCCTGTTCGTCTACCATTGCGACCTGCGGCCCGGCAGCGCCGAGAGCGAGCGGTTCAAGGTCATGGAATACCGGCTGTTCAAGCAGATCATGAACCCGGCGATGATCGCCACCTGGCTATTCGGCATCATCCTGGTGCTGACCCCCGGCATCATCAACTGGTCCGCCGGCTGGTGGCATGTGAAACTGCTCTGCGTTATCCTGATGTCCGGCTTTCACGGCGCGATGTCACGCTGGCGCAAGGATTTCATGGCCGACGCCAACCGCCGCAGCCAGAAATTCTACCGCATTGCCAACGAAGTGCCGACGGTGCTGATGGTTATCATCGTCATCATGGTCATCGTCCGGCCGTTCTAAGGAGAATCTGCCTCATGCCACTTCGCATCGTCGATGTCCGCGAGGTCACCAAGCCGATCAGCTCACCGATCCGCAACGCCTATATCGACTTCAGCAAAATGACCTCCAGCCTAGTCGCGGTGGTCACCAACATCGAGCGCAACGGCAGGCCGGTTGTCGGATATGGTTTCAATTCCAATGGCCGCTATGGCCAGGGTGGCCTGATCCGCGAACGGTTCGCGCCGCGCATCCTGGAGGCCGACCCGGCTTCGATGCTTGACGAGACAGGCGAAAACCTCGACCCGGACAAGGTCTGGGCCACGATGATGCGTAACGAGAAACCGGGCGGGCATGGTGACCGGTCGGTCGCCGTGGGGACGATCGACATGGCGGTCTGGGATGCGGTCGCCAAGATCGCCGAACAGCCGCTGTTTCGTTTGCTGGCGCAACGGCACGGCGTGATTGCCGATCCGAATATCTTTGTCTACGCAGCCGGTGGATATTACTATCCCGGAAAGGATGACTCCGCCCTTTGCGCGGAGATGCGCAGCTACCTCGAACGTGGCTATACAGTCGTCAAGATGAAGATCGGCGGCGAGTTGATTGCCGATGACCGCCGGCGGATCGAGGCCGTGCTAAAGGAAATCGGACCGCACGCCCGGCTTGCCGTCGATGCGAATGGCCGTTTTGATCTGGAAACAGCGATCGCCTATGCCAAGATGCTGCGTGACTACGACTTGTTCTGGTATGAGGAAGCGGGCGATCCGCTGGATTACCAGCTACAGGCGGCACTGGCCGAATTCTATCCGGGCGCGATGGCAACCGGGGAAAATCTGTTCAGCCACCAGGACGCCCGCAACCTGATCCGGCACGGCGGCATGCGGCCTGACCGCGACTGGCTGCAGTTCGACTGCGCTTTGTCTTACGGGTTGTGCGAGTATCAACGAACCTTGGCGATGCTCAAGGACCACGGCTGGTCCTGGAAGCGCTGCGTGCCGCACGGCGGGCACCAGATGTCGCTCAACATCGCCGCCGGCCTGGGGCTTGGCGGCAACGAGAGCTACCCCGATGTGTTCCAACCCTATGGCGGCTTTCCCGATGGAACGCAGGTTCGCGACAGCATCGTGACCTTGCCCGATCTGCCCGGTATTGGGTTCGAGGCAAAGTCCGACCTGTATTCGGTCATGCGTCAGCTGGCGGGCTAAAATGCGATCGTCCGAGGTTGACCCAACTTCAGAGGTGAATCGCCCTCTCAGACGAAGAGTTTTAAAGCCTGATGGGTTCAACCTGAACCTATCAAGCTCCAATCAGCATCGGCCGTGGCGAATATCGCGCCACGGCCTGCAAGTATAGCCCTGAGCGGTCTGGCCGGTTAGGCGTGCAAACGGGCGATGTCCAGTAGAACGTTGGCTTCGAGCGCTTTCTCATCAAGCCGGTGCTTGACCAGATCGCCGATGCTGACGATCCCGATCAGCTTGCCGTCGTCGACAACCGGCAAGTGGCGGATTTTCGCCATTGTCATGGCTGCCAGCGCCGTGTCGACGCGATCAGAGGAGCGGCACGTCACCAAAGGCGCACTCATGAGTTTTTCGACCGGAAACGCCAGTGTCTGAGCACCGTGTTCGGCGACGGCATTGACGAAATCACGCTCCGAGAAAATGCCGGCATGGCGCATCCAGTGGTCCTCGACGATCACCGCACCAATGCGATTATCCGCCAGCTTGCGCACCGCGGTTTCGACGGTATCCGTTGTGCGGACCTTCACGACCTGATGACCTTTGCCGTGCAAGACATCGGAAATGGACATTGGAACCGCTCCTTTTCTGAAACTACTCTACATCCTAAATGGGTATGACGACCGCGCCCCCCAAGCAGGTGGCCAAATGTTCAGTCGGCGGACAGCAAGTGTGGGCAATAGATGGTGCGTATATCGAGCGTTTCGGGTCAACCCGAATACGCGCGCCCAGGCTCATGCCGGGACGATGATGATGCGCCGGTTCTGCTTGCCCTTGTTCTCGATCTTCTGAATGCGGATTTGCCCGATTTCACCGGTCCGGGACACATGCGTACCGCCGCAGGGCTGCAAGTCGACCGGTGCCTCGCCATCGCCGATGCGCATCAGCCGCAGCCGCCCGGTGCCGCGCGGCGGCTGCACCGACATGGTGCGCACCAACGCCGGATCACTGTCAAGAACCGCTTCATCCACCCACTCGATCCGCACCGGGTGATCGGCGGCGATCAGGGCGTTCAGGCCAGCCTCGATTTCCTCCTTTGGCGGTGGGTTCGGCAGATCGAAGTCCAGCCGCGACTTGTCCGCGCCCACCGAACCGCCGGTCACCGCCGCGCCCTTGATCAGGCTGCACAGCAGATGCATCGCCGTGTGCATCCGCATCAGCGCATAGCGGCGAGGCCAGTCGATGGAGGCCTCCACCACCGTGCCGACGGGCGGCAATAGCCGCGTCGGGCGCGGGTAGATGGAGGATCGCGTCACCCTCGCCCTTTCACCGCCTCGGTGATCGGCGTCTCGCCGCCATCCCAGCGCAGCCAGCCGCTGTCGCCCGGCTGGCCGCCGCCGCGCGCGTAGAACACGGTGCGGTCGAGCACGATGCCATCAGGCCCGCTGGCAACAACAGTCGCCGATGTGCTGGCCAGGGCCGGGTTATCGAGAAAAAGCCGTTGGGTCATGCCGTCATCCATTTTTGCCGTAGCGCGTTGCGTCTGGCCGCCAGCCAGAACAGGCCGATCGCGGTGATCGGAGTTGGTGAAGCAGCCGGCGAAGGCCGCCTCGATTGCCTCCTCCGCCGCCCACACCCGTACACGGATATCCTCATTTTCGGAAATCTCGCCGCCATAGCCGGCGATCCCCTCCCCATCCGCCGGCGGGGCCACGACGCGCCCGACGTACAGATGGCAGAATTCGTCGGACCCACCGGCTGTCAGCAGAAACCCGCCGATGCGCTCGACGAGGTCGGCATCCAGGTTCATCTCCTCGCGCATCTCGCGGCGGATCGTCGTCGGCGGGATCCTCGTTGTCCTCGCACAGGCCGGCGGGAAGCTCGACCAGCGTTGGATCGAGGCCAGCCGCGAGCGCCGGAAAACGAAACTGCTCGATCAGCACGACGACATCGGCCACCGGATCGTACGGCAGCAGCGCGGCGGCCTGGCCGCGGCGCCAAAGCTCCCAGGTGCGGGTGCCCGACATTGTCGCCATCGAAGCGGCGATGGCGGAATTTCACCACATCCAGCGGAAAGCGACCGGACCAGACGCGCTGTTCGGACTCGATCGACGACATCCGGGTGGGACGGGATCGGCAGGGTCGGGCGATGCGACATGCGGCGTTGGTAAAGGTCGCTCGGCGCGGCGCTGTCAACCGCGGCGGAATACGCGTCACGCTTTCGAGCCGAGCGGACCAGAGAAACTGGTCGATGGCGGTCGCCGCGGCCAGCTTGTAGCCGGCGCCGTGCAGCACCCGCGCGTCCCGCGACAGGGTCGCCGGGTTGCAACTGACGTAGACCACCGTCGGCACGCCGGCGGCGGCGATCTGCCCGATCTGCGCCGCGGCGCCGCCATGCGGCGGATCCAGCACCACGGCCGCGAACGCCCCCAGTTCCTTCGCCGACAGCGGCTGCCGGGCGAGGTCCCGCTGCACCGCCTCAACCCGCCCGGCCATGCCGCCCTGGTTGATCGCCTGCCGCAGCGCCGCAACCGTTGCCGTATCGCCTTCGAAGGCCGCGACCCGCACCACCCCGGCCAGCGCGAAGGTCAGCGTCCCGCAGCCGGCATAGAGTTCGGCCACGCGGGTCTTGCTGGTGATCTTCGTCGGCATGCCGCGCAGCACCGCCTCGATGATCGCCCGCTCGCCTTCGGCGGTGGCTTGCAGGAAGACGCCGGGCGGCGGCCGGATGGCGACGCCGGACATCGAGGTGGTGGGCGGGCGCAGCAAGCCGATGGTTTCCGGCGTGTCGGTGCCGCTGAGCTGGGAGACCCGGGGCAGGCCATGTTCGGCCGCGAAGCGGGTCAGCGCGGTCCGGTCCTCCAGCGTCAACGGCGCGTCGGTGCGCAGCAGCAGGTCGGGACCAGAGTCCAGCAGGTTGATCACGACCGATGCCTCCCGCCGGACCGCGCGTCAGGCCCTGCAGCAACGCACGCAGCGGCCCCATCAGCGCCATCAGGATCGGATGCAGCACCAGGCAATCGGTCATGTCGACGACCTCGGCGGAGCGCTGCTCGTGCAGGCCGAGCATGATGCGGCCGGCGGCGCGGCGGACGGCGAAATCGATCCGCCGGCGCTCGCCCGGCAGGCCGGGTACGAAGGCAAGCGGGTCAGGCGGCACCAAACCGGCCTGGCGCAGCGCGTAGCGACAGCAGACCCGCTTTCCAGGCCCGGTACTCGGCATCCCGCCAGTGCTGCAGCACACAGCCGCCGCAGCGGCCGAAATGGCGGCATGGCGGCTCCACCCGCGCCTCGCTGGCGTCGGCGATGGTTTCGGCGAAGGCGTGCCAGCCGTCGCCGCGCGATTGCAGCGGCCGGGCGGTGACGGTCTCACCGGGCAGCGTGAACGGCAAATACAGCGGGGTGCCGTCCGGCAGGCGCGCGATTCCATCGCCCTCCGAGCCGACGCGGTCGATCCTGACCTGACGCCGGTTCCGGGGCCCTGCGCCGTGATCGCCTTCGGATCGCGCAATGTCATTCTGCCACCTGAACGGGCCAGTCCGACGATCCGGACGTGACGGCCTGATGCCGCGTTACTATATACCGTCACGACCCGACGAAAGCCCCGCCCGCCAACCCCGCCCCAAACGCCCCAATGCCACGGAACACCCAACGCCACGGAACACCCAGCGCTGGGCGCCCTTGGCCAGGAAAGCCCTTGAATGACCGATCCCGCCGCCGAGATCGCCCGCCGCCGCACCTTCGCCATCATCTCCCACCCCGACGCCGGCAAAACCACCCTGACCGAACACCTGCTGCGCGCCGGCGGCGCGATCCAGCTGGCGGGCAACGTGCGCGCCAAGGGCGAACGCCGCCGCACGCGGTCCGACTGGATGGGGATCGAGCGGGACCGCGGCATCTCCGTCGTCACCTCGGTGATGACGTTCGAGTACGCCGGCTGCGTCTTCAACCTGCTGGACACGCCGGGCCACGAGGACTTTTCCGAGGACACCTACCGCACGCTGACCGCGGTCGATTCCGCCGTCATGGTGATCGACGCCGCCAAGGGGATCGAGGCGCGCACCCGCAAACTGTTCGAAATCTGCCGCCTGCGCGACATCCCGATCATCACCTTCATCAACAAGATGGACCGCGAGGCGCGCGACCCGATCGAGCTGCTGGACGAGGTCGCCTCCACCCTGGCGCTGGATACCTGCCCGGTGACCTGGCCGATCGGGCGGGCCTCGGACTTCGCCGGCACCTACGACCTGCGCAAGCGCGAGATGCACCTGATCAACGATCTGCCGCAGTCCGACCCGCGCATGCAGGCGGTCGCCGACGAGGTCGACCTGGTGCGCTCCGCCTTGCCGGAATTCGATCTGGAAAGCTTCAACGCCGGGCATCTGACGCCGGTGTATTTCGGCAGCGCGATCAAGGACATCGGCGTCAACGACCTGCTGGACGGGCTGGCGGAATACGGCCCTCAGCCGCGCGCGCAGCCGGCCGACAAGCGGATGATCGAGGCGACCGAGCCGGGCCTGACCGCGCTGGTGTTCAAGATCCAGGCCAACATGGACCCCAACCATCGCGACCGCATCGCCTTCGCCCGCGTCTGCTCCGGCCGGCTGGTGCGCGGCATGCGGCTGAAGCAGGTGCGCACCGGCAAGTCGATCCCGCTGCATGCGCCGCAGTTCTTCTTCGCCCGCGAGCGCGAGATCGCCGACGAGGCGTTCGCCGGCGACGTCGTCGGCATCCCCAACCACGGCACGCTGCGGATCGGCGACACGCTGACCGAGGGCGAGGACATCCAGTTCACCGGCGTGCCCTATTTCGCCCCGGAAATCCTGCGCCGCGTGCGGCTGGACGACGCGATGAAGGCGAAGAAACTGCGCCAGGCGCTGGTGGAACTGGCCGAGGAAGGCGTCGTGCAGTTGTTCCGGCCGCAGGACGGATCGGCGCCGCTGGTCGGCGTCGTCGGCACGCTGCAGCTCGACGTGCTGCAGGCTCGGCTTGGCGCCGAGTACGGCGTTGCGATCGGCTTCGAGACGTCGCAGTTTTCACTGGCCCGCTGGGTGTCGTCCGCCGACAAGGCGGCGCTGGCGAAGTTCATCGCGGCAAACCGCAGCGCCATGGCCGACGATGTCGACGGCGACCCGGTGTTCCTGGCCACCTCGGCGTTCATGATGCGGCGCGCGGAGGAGCTGGCGCCGGAACTGACGTTCCGCGACATCAAGGACATCCGGGCGGACAAGCTGGCGGCCTGACCATTGGCCAGGCCGCCAGCCCGGTCGTCACAACCGTCCGATGAGCAGCAAAATGATGACGATCAGCAGGACCAGTCCCAGTCCACCGCTGGGGTAATATCCCCAGCCGCCGCTGTAGGGCCATGTCGGCAGGGCGCCCAGAAGCAACAGGATCAGAATGACAAGCAGGATGGTGGACATGGTCAGGACCCTTCTTACTTCTCGAGTGCTTCTCTTGCCGTGTCCTTGATGCCACCGACGGCGTTTTGAACTTTGCCGGCCGCCTTTTCGGCGGCGCCTTCGGCTTCGGTCTTGGTATCGCCGGTAACCTTGCCCAAGGCTTCTTTGACAGCGCCCTTTACTTGATGGGCGGCGCCTTCCACACGATCTTTATCCATGAATTCTTGCCTCCTGCAGTCGTTGCCCAGTATTAGGGCCGGTAGCGTATCAGGGCTTGTAGCCGGTGTTCTTGTCGGCCGAGTTGGTGATGCTCTTGCCAGCGGCGCTCAGATCTTCCCCTGCGCCGCGGGTGGTGTAGCAGGCCGACAGCATCGGCGCGGCAACGACAAGAGCAGCAAGAGCCAGTAAAAGCCTCGGGTTTTTACGCACTATCATCCCTTCCAATCAGTTTCCTACACGCATCCATATCGGCCCGGGCAAGCGCGGTTACAAGTTCGACGGCTTTCGAATCAGACCCTGTTGATTTCACGTGACCTTGAGATTTCGAAATGGTGTTGTCGACTGGCCTCTTGGCTTTCACCGCCCAATGCGGTTCAGTCAGGCCAAGACGGAGGGATCACCATGGCAGGGCTTTATTACGAACAATTCTCGGTCGGACAGGAATTTGAACATCCCTGGACGCGGACGGTCACCGAGATGGACAATGTGCTGTTCAGCAGTTTGACCCTGAACGTCCAGCCCTTGCATTTGGACGCGCATTTCTCCGCCGAGACCGAATTCGGTCAGCGTCTGGTCAATTCCATCTTCACGTTGGGGCTGATGGTCGGCATGAGCGTGAATGACACGACCCTGGGCACCACGGTCGGCAATCTCGGGTTCACCGACATGAAATTTCCCAAACCGGTGTTCCACGGCGATACGCTCCGGGCCCGCACCAAGGTGGTGGCGATGCGGGAAAGCCGGTCTCGTCCGGACGTCGGCATTGTCGAGTTCGAGCACACGTGCTGGAACCACCGGCACGAGATGGTGGCGATCTGCACCCGCCAGGCGATGATGCGCAAACTGCCGAAAACCGCATGACCAGGCGGCCCAGCGACAAACCGGCGAGCGACAAACCGCCCGCCAAGCCGCCGGCGAACCCGGAACGGGCCGCGCGGCAGGCGGCGGCCCTGCGGGCCAATCTGCTGAAGCGCAAGGACCAGGCGCGCCAGCGGGAGGAGGCGGAGCGGGAGGAGGCGGAGAAGGCGAAGCCGGACCGGTGATCGACGCATTCCCGCAGGCTAGGGGTGCGTTTTCGATACATGCCGATGCCGAAACAGATACTCCGGTCGATCCAGGCTGGGCCGGGTTCGGGGGAATGGGCTTTGACCGTACGCCCTCGCGGACCCATCGCTGCGACCGCAGGTCATGAACGCGTCCAGAGTTCATCCGCCCACGGAATTGTCCGATCCCGACCGAAGCATGCAAGACGCTTCTTTGCGGGCTCTGCGTCCTCGGCTTGCTTGGCGTTGGATCAGCCACCAACGCCAGCGCCGGCGGCGCTGTCAGTTTGGATCCAGCCCAACCTCGCGCCCCAGCGATTGCAGCACATCGGCAATCTCAACCTCGTCGTTCCCCAGTTCCCCGAGCAAAATCGTATAATTGCTGATCACCGCATCCCGGTGCGGGTGGACGTGGCCGGTGTCACGCTGGAAGGCCAGGAAAATCCCCAGCGCCCGCCGCATCAGCGGCTCCGCCTCGCCCAGCCGGTTGGTCGCCCGTAGCAACTGCGCGAGGTTGTTGAGGTCGATCGCCACATCGGGATGGTCCGGGCCGTAGCTCGCCTCGTCGATCGCCAGCGCCCGCCGCATCAGCGGTTCCGCCTCGCCCAGCCGGTTGGTCGCCTGCAGCAACTGCGCGAGGTTGTTGAGGTCGCGCGCCGACATCGGGATGGTCCGGGCCGTAGCTCGCCTCGTCGATCGCCAGCGCCCGCCGCATCAGCGGCTCCGCCTCGCCCAGCCGGTTGGTCGGCTGCAGCAACAGCGCGAGGTTGTTGAGGTCGATCGCGACATCGGGATGGTCCGGGCCGTAGCTCGCCTCGTCGATCGCCAGCGCCCGCCGCATCAGCGGTTCCGCCTCGCCCAGCCGGTTGGTCGCCTGCAGCAACTGCGCAAGGTTGTTGAGGTCGCGCGCCACACGGGGATGGTCCGGGCCGTAGCTCGCCTCGTCGATCGCCAGCGCGCGCCGCATCAGCGGTTCCGCCTCGTCCAGCCGGTTGGTCGCCTGCAGCAACTGCGCGAGGTTGTTGAGGTCGCGTCGCGACGTTCGGATGGTCTGGGCCGTAGCTCGCCTCGTCGATCGCCAGCGCGCGCCGCATCAGCGGTTCCGCCTCGCCGAGCCGGTTGGTGGCTTGCAGCAACACGCGCGAGGTTGTTGAGGCGGATCGCGACATCGGGATGGTCCAGGCCGTAGCTTGTCTCGTCGGTCGCCAGCGCCCGCCGCATCAGCGGTTCCGCCTCGCCCAGCCGGTTGATCGCCCGCAGCAACACCGCGAGGTTGTTGAGGTGGGTCGCGAGACGCGGGTCCGCTGGCGGAAAGCTCGCCTCGGCGATAGCCAGAGCGCGCCGCGAATAAATCTCCGCCGGTCCATGTAGCGACTTCGCATTAAACAGCGCGCCAAGCCTGCCCATCAGTTGCACGGTTGGCTCGGCAATCCCGGCGGCATCGGCGAATCCGGTTACTGCCTCGGCGTGCGGGGTCAGCGGGTTCAGAACGGGCCAGATCCGCACATCCTGGGCATTGCCGATGAAGGCAGCGTCAATCCAGTGCAGCGCCTCGGGCAGCCGGGCCTTGTCGGTCCCGGCGACCGTCAGCCCGCGGCGGGTCACATCCAGCACAAGGCGGTGCACCAAAAACGAGCCGTCCACTGGGTCCCGCGACGCCAGCGAATAAGTCGCCAGATTATCGAGGGCTGCATGCGCATCCTCGTCGTCCGGCGTGCCGGGTCGCTTCACATCCAGCAGCGACACCGGCACCGGCTCGGGCGACAGGAACGACAGCCGTTCCAGCAGCATCCGGCCTTCCGGTGTCAACTGGTCCACAGAGGTCTGCCATGTCTCCGCGACCGCATGGTGGTAGCCGGTGATCTCCGGCCTTGCCCAGCCGACCACGCGCTTGCGGTTGCCTTGCCATAAAGCCTGGTATCCGGCGATCGTCAGCTTGCGCGCCTGGATGGTCGCGGCCGCCATTTCCAGCGCCAGTGCCAGCTGTCCCAAAGCCTCCGCCAGCAGTCTCGCCTGCGCCGCATCATCCGCCGCCTCCGGGCGACCGGCCGTCGCGGCCAGCAGGAATTCCGCGGCGTCCCCCAGGTCCAGCACATCCAGGTCCAATGGCTCAACACCCCGGGGGAACTGCCCCAGCCGGCTAGTGATAACCACATGGCCGCCGGTGAGCCGCCCGAGCAGACGATGTGCCGCGGCAAGTGCGGGTTGCGTGTCGACGTTGTCGAGGATCAGCAACCAGGCGGGGTTGTTGCCGAACCAGCTCAGCACGGCCTCGACCCGCACCGCTTCCTCCGCGACCGCTTCAGCGGCCAGACGCAGCGGCCCGGCCAGGGCGGCGAGGCTGGACTGCAGACGCTCCGGCGTTTCGGCGTCCAGCAGCGCGACAACGGCGTATTCGTCGCGGTAGGCCCAGGCGTATTCCACCGCCGCGCGGGTTTTCCCCACACCACCGAGGCCCTGCACCGCCGCGCCGGCAATCGCTGCCCGGCCGCCATCCGTTCGGGTCAGGCTGGCGCGCAATCGCCGCATGAACGCGTCGCGGCCCTTGAACAGGGCGCCGAGGCTTGGGTACGGCAACAGGATCGGCTTGGCCGGCTTCTCCCGCGGCCAGTCCTCCTTCAGCACCAGATGGCACAGGTGGTGGACGTCACCAAAGCGCTCGCGGTCGAGCCCCTGTTCGTGCTCGATATGGCGGATCAGCGCCTGTTGAAGGTCATGGGCGTCGTCAGGCGGGGCGGCTTCGTCAGGCTTCCAGCCGGCGGCGGCGATATAAAGCGATAGCCGCCGCTGGTAGTGGCGGGCGAAGAAGAACTCCCACTGCGTATAGGACGCCTCGGACACGCCGGCCGGTAGCATGGCGGTGAACGGTGCCGCAGCGGCGGCAGGCGGCATGGCACCGCTGCGCGTGCCGATCAGACACACCACGGCGCTACAGTCGCGGATGTAGTCGTGCAGTTTGCGCAGCGTCGTGTCGGCGGCCGCCTGCTGGCGAAAATCGCTCTGGACCCGGACGAGCATCTCGCGCGACCGCAAACTCGCCGCCAGGGCGTCGCGCGCCTGGCCGAATTCGCTGGTCACCGCCGAGAGAAAAACACGGAACTCGGTCATCACATCCGTGTCCCATCACGCCAGCGGTGATCGTGACATGACCCGAGCGGAAAGAGAAAGCCTGAAAACGCCTCAGGCTGACCGCAGCCGCTTGGGTGGTGCCCTAACTGGCTGTCTGCAGCAGCAACTTTGCCAGCCGGGCGGTTGCGGTCAGGCTGGCGATGCTCCGCGCCTGCGGCCGGGAAATCACAGCCGACCGAGCCGGCGCGATCAGGAACGCAGGCCGGTCAGGCGAAGACGTCAGTGACCCAGCGCCTGGACGATTTCCTCGGTCATCTTCTTGGCATCGCCGAACAGCATCATGGTGTTCGGCCGGAAGAACAATTCGTTGTCCACACCGGCATAGCCGGATGCCATCGACCGCTTCACGAACAGCACGGTCCTGGCCTTCTCCACGTCCAGGATCGGCATGCCGTAGATGGCTGATGAGGGGTCCGTCTTGGCCGCGGGGTTGGTCACGTCGTTGGCGCCGATCACATAGGCCACATCCGCGGTGGAGAATTCGTTGTTGATTTCCTCAAGCTCGAACACCTCGTCGTACGGGACGTTCGCCTCGGCGAGCAGCACGTTCATATGGCCGGGCATGCGGCCGGCGACCGGGTGGATGGCATACTTCACCTCCACGCCTTCTTTTTTCAGCGTGTCTGCCATTTCCCGCAGCGCGTGCTGCGCCTGGGCGACCGCCATGCCGTAGCCGGGCACGATGATCACCTTCGATGCGTTCTTCATGATGAACGCGGCATCCTCGGCGTTGCCGGACCGCACGGTCTGATCGCCGGTCGCTCCGCCGCGCGCCGGGCCGCCGCTTTCGGACCCGAACCCGCCCAGCAAGACGTTGATAATGCTGCGGTTCATCCCCTTGCACATGATGTAGGACAGGATCGCGCCCGACGCCCCCACCAGCGATCCGGTGATGATCAACGCCAGATTCTGGATGGTGAAGCCGATGCCCGCCGCCGCCCAGCCGGAGTAGCTGTTCAGCATCGACACCACCACCGGCATGTCCGCTCCGCCGATCGGGATGATGATCAGGAAGCCAAGCCCCAGCGACAGGAACGCGATCAGCCAGAACAGGAACTGGTTGCCGCCGGACACGACAAAGCTGATGATCAGCACCGCCAGCAGCACCGCCAGACCCAGGTTCAGCCAATGCTGGCCGGCGAAGGTGATCGGTGCCCCCTTCATCAAGGCCTGCAACTTGGCGAATGCGATCAAACTGCCCGAGAACGTAATTGCGCCGATCGCCAGCCCGACCGACATCTCGACCAGGCTTTCGGTATGGATCGCGCCCGGAACGCCGATGTTGAACGCCTGCGGCGCATTCAGTGCGGCGGCGCCCACAAACACCGCCGCCAGACCGACCAGCGAGTGGAACGCCGCGACCAGCTGCGGCAACGCCGTCATCTGAATACGCAGCGCAACCGCGGCACCGACGCCACCGCCGATCAGGATACCGAACAGGATCAGCACATAGCCCCAGGCGCCCATGCCGTGCTGCAGCAAGGTCGCGACCACGGCCACGGTCATGCCGATCATGCCGAAGCGATTGCCTTCGCGCGACGTGACGGGCGAGGAAAGGCCGCGCAATGCCAGGATGAACAGGACGGCGGCAACAAGGTAAGCGAGGGAAGTCAGGCTGGCGGACATCGGTGCGGCCCTATTGCTTCTTCTTGAACATCGAGAGCATTCGGTAAGTCACCATAAAGCCGCCGAAGATATTCACCGACGCCAAGGTAACGGCGATGAACCCAAAGGCCATCGCCCAGCCGGACGTCGCAAGCCCCGTCGCCAGCATGGCGCCAACGATGATCACCGACGAAATCGCATTGGTCACCGCCATCAATGGCGAGTGCAACGCCGGGGTCACGTTCCAGACGACGTAGTAGCCGACAAAGCAGGCCATCAGGAAAATCGCCAGCAGGAAGATGAACGGATTGACCTCGGGCGCCACCGCGGTGGATGCGGTCAGCACCATGTTCTGGGCGTGATTGGCCAGTTCCAGCGCGTTGCCGGCGAGGCGCGCCGCTTCATCCGCCAATTGATTGGGGGTCATCTGGGATCGGTCTCCGGACGCTCAGGCGGCTTTTTGGGGCAGGAAATTCGGGTGCACGACGGCGCCGCCACGGGTCAGCATGACACCCTTCACGATGTCATCCGTCTCCGGCAGCTTCACGACCTTGTTGTCCTTGTCCCAGAACGTGGTCAGGAAGGTCAGCAGGTTGCGTGCATACAGCGACGATGCGGCGACCGGAATGCGGCCGGGCCAGTTGTTGAAGCCCAGGATGGTGACACCGTTGGCGGTCGTGGTGCTCTGGCCGGGTACTGTGGCGGCGCAGTTGCCACCGGCCTCGGCCGCGAGATCGATGATCACGCTGCCGGCGCGCATGCTGTCCACCATCGGCTGGGTGACGATAACCGGCGCCTTGCGGCCCATCACCAGCGCGGTGCAGATGATGATATCGTTCTTCGCCACCGTGGTCGCCATCAGTTCGGCCTGCTTCTGGCGGAAGGCGTCGCTCATTTCGCGGGCATAAGCGCCAGTCTGGCCGGCGGTCTCGGCGTCCTCCACGCCCACGAAGGTGGCGCCGAGCGACTTGATCTCCTCCTTGGCGGCCGGGCGGACATCGGTGGCGGAGACGATCGCGCCCAGGCGGCGGGCGGTGGCGATCGCCTGCAGACCGGCGACGCCGGCGCCGATCACGAACACCCGGGCGGGTGGAACGGTGCCCGCGGCGGTCATCATCATGGGAAAGCCGCGCTGGAAGGCGTTGGCGGATTCGACGACGGCGCGATAGCCGGCAAGGTTGGCCTGGCTGGACAGCACATCCATCGACTGTGCCCGGGTGATGCGCGGCAAAAGCTCCATCGCCGCGGTGTCGATCCCGGCGGCGGCGAGGCCGGGGACCAGTTCCGGGTCGGCGAAGGCGCCGGCGATGCACACCAACAATGCGCCGCGGGGGATCAGCGCGCGTTCCTCGGCGTTCGGCGTCTGCACGGCAAGGACGATGCCGGCGCCGGACAGGGCTGCCGCCGCGTCGGGCGCGATTTCCGCCCCGGCCGCGGTGAAGTCAGCGTCCGAGATCGATGCCGTGGCCCCTGCCCCCGCCTCGACGGCGACAGTCAGCCCAAGGCCAATCAGCTTCTTGATGGTGTCGGGAGTCGCGGCCACGCGGGTTTCGGCGGCTCGCCGTTCTTTCAGCACCGCAAGGCGCATGCATCGAATCCTTCACGCATGGGGGTCACGTGGAGCAGGCGGCGCACCGTTTCCCCAGACTGTTATCGGTAGAGACTGTTATCGGCAGACTATTGTGGGCGCCTGAATGCACGGTGGGCGCGGCATGTGCAAGAGGGGGTAGACAGTTTGACTTTCCGGCGCTTGCGTCCGTCCTCCGTCCGGAATGGGCTGAAGCCGGGTCAGGTGCGATGCTGATTACCGGCGCGTCCTGACTGATCCACAACCAGGGCGTGACGCGGGCGGAACAGCTAACGGGTCGGTTACCGGCCGGCCGCCCAGGCGCCGTCGACCGGCAAGGCGGAGCCCGTGATGTCCTCGCCGTGCGCGCGTGCCTGAAGACAGCCGCCTTGCGTGCGTGGACCGGGCTCCCGACGTTTTGACATAGCCCGTCCCGCGCGCCAAAATCGCTGCGGGACGCAGTTCAGGAAATGCCATGAACAAGATCGACCGGATCTGGCCGAGCAACTCTGCGGGTCGTGTGCCTTACTGGGTTTATTCGGACCCGGAGGTCTATGCGGCGGAACTTGACCGCATCTGGTACGGCCCGCACTGGCTGTTCTGCGCGCTGGAAGCCGAAATCCCAGCGGTTGGCGACTTCAAAACCACAACCCTGGGCGAGCGGCCGGTGATCGTGGTGCGCAGCGGTCCCGACGAGGTCAGCGTCGTTGAAAACCGCTGCGCCCATCGCGGCGTGAAGTTCTGCCAGGCTCGGCATGGGCACGTGAAGGACTTGCTGTGTCCCTACCACCAGTGGAACTACAGTCTGCGCGGCGATCTGCAGGGGGCGCCGTTTCGCCGCGGGGTGCGCGGCCAGGGCGGCATGCCCGCCGACTTCGACCCGAAAGAGCACGGCCTGCGCAAACTGCGGGTGGAGGTCGTCAACGGCCTGGTCTGGGCCACGTTTTCCGACGCCACGCCGCCGTTCCGCGACTACCTCGGGGAACGGTTCTGGAAGCACTACACCCGCGTCTATGACGGCCGGAAACTCGAAGTCCTGGGCTACAACCGACAGCATATTCCGGGCAACTGGAAGCTGATGCAGGAGAACATCAAGGACCCCTACCACGCGTCGCTGCTGCATGTGTTCTTTGTTACCTTCGGGCTGTTCCGCGCCGACCAGAAATCGGCGACCGAGATCGACCCCACGGGCCGGCATGGTATTCTGATCAGCCGCAGCGGGCGGCAGGAGATCAACGATGTGACCTCCGGCATGCGGACATTCAGAAGCGACGTCACCCTGGCGGACCCGCGCATCATGGATGTGGTGCAGGAGTTTCCCGGCGAAGAAACCGTTGGCATGATCACGGTGTTTCCCAGCGTGGTGCTGCAGCAGAACATCAACTCGCTCAGTACCCGGCACATCGTCCCGACGGGGCCGGGCGGTTTCGATTTTCACTGGACGCACTGGTGCTATGCCGACGACACGCCGGAGATGCGGCTGCGGCGGACGCGGCAGGCCAATCTGTTCGGGCCAGCCGGTTTCGTGTCGGCCGATGACAGCGAAATCATCGAAATGAGCCAGCAGGGGTTCGCCCATGCGGCGGATGAGGACGCGCTGGTGATCATGGGCGGGCGGGAGATCGAGAGCGTCGATCACATGGTGACCGAGGTCGGCATCCGCGGCATGTACCGTTACTGGCGCGAGGCGATGGGTTATGATTAGTCGTGACGAGGCGCAGGATTTCTATGACGACTACTACAACGCGCTGGATGACGTGCGGCTGGACGAATGGCCCGCGTTTTTCATCGAGACATGCCTGTACCGGGTAATCCCGCGGGAAAATTTCGAGGCGGGCCGCACGCTTTCCACCATCTATGCGGAAAGCCGCGGCATGCTGACGGACCGAGTGATGGGTGTCACGCGCACCCAGATGTACGCCCCGCGCTATTACCGGCGTTTTCCCGGACCGCTGCGCATCGTCTCACGCGATGGCGACAGCGTGCGTACCCGGCACAACCTGCTGGTGGTGCAAACGCTGATCGACAAACAGTCGGAGATCGTGCTGTCCGCCGTCTGCCATGACGTGTTGGTGCCGGACGACGGACGGACGCGCCTGCGCGAGCGGATCGTGGTGTTTGACTTCGAGATGATCCCGAACAGCCTGATCTATCCCGCGTAACGGCGGCACCGGCGATAAAGCTGCCCGTTCGAGCAAGGCCTGAGGCCTTGTTGAATACTGCCAAGTGCAGCGAGTATCCTTGAACGAGCCACAAGGCCTGCCCCCAGCAGAGGAACGTCCCATGTCAGCAGCCCTAAGCAACGATGCCGCGACGCAGTTGAAAGCGCTTTACGCAGAAATGGAGCCGCACAGCCTGTATCCGTTGTGGGAGGTTCTGGGCGCGCTCGTTACACCGACACCGCGGTCCCCCGCGCAGGTGTATCGCTGGACCTATGCCGAGGCGCGCGACTACCTGCTGCGCGCCGGCGACCTGATCACCGCCGCGCAGGCGGAACGGCGGGTGCTGATCATGGAAAACCCAGGGTTGCCGGGCACATCCTGCGCCACGTCGAGCCTGTATGCCGGCCTGCAACTGATACTGCCGGGTGAAATTGCCCCGTGCCACCGCCATGCCCAGTGCGCCCTCCGCTTCGTGATGGAGGGTGAAGGCGCCTTCACCGCGGTGGACGGCGAAAAAGCGATCATGCGCCCGTTCGACCTGGTGCTGACGCCCGGCTGGCAGTGGCACGACCACGGCAATACCTCGTCGCAGCCGATGATCTGGCTGGATGGCCTCGATATCCCGACGGTGAAGCTTTACGATGCCAGCTTCGCCGAACATCTGCCCGACGCCGCCCATCCGGAGACCGTGCCGCCCGGCGATACGTCCGCACGCTACGGCCGCAACATGCGCCCCATGCGTGGCACCGTCGACCGACCGCCGGGCGGGGCGCCAGCCGCTGTTTCACTACCCCTACACCGAGTGGCGGGACAGCCTTGCCGGCCTCGCCCGGTCCGGCGATCCTGATCCGCATTTCGGTTATGCGCTGGAGTTCACCAACCCGGCCGACGGCGGCGCTGTCATGCCGACGATCTCGGCCCATGTGCGGCTGCTGCCGGCGGGGTTCGCGTCGCGCCCGCGCAGGTCGACGGATGGCACGATTTTCGTCGTGGTCGAGGGACGCGGCACGGCGCAGGTGGACGGCAAGGAGGTTCCGCTGCAGCCGCGCGACACGCTCGTTGTCCCGTCATGGCGCGAATTGTCGTTTGTTGCCGAATCGGAGCTTGTGCTGTTCGGCTACTCTGATCGTGTCGCCCAGGAAAAATTGTCGTTGTTCCGGGAGCATCGGGCCTGACGGGTCTGCGGACCAACTGAAACGGACAGACCCTGGCAGCCTGCATCCAGGGCTGCCAGGGTCGGTCGTGTCAACAGTGCTATTCAGCCTGGATGGATTGTTCCTCCTGTTACTTGTGGCGGGGGTGCTTGGTCCCAGGGCCGTGGCGTTCGTGCAAGAAACGAACGCCACGGCGCCCCAGGCATCAGTTACTGTATCGGCTAGTGGTGGACGCTGACGTTGACCACGATCCCGTCGGTGTTGCCGGCCTTGTCCAGGTAGAAGCCGACGACCTGGCCCTTGTCGTTGATGCCGTTCAGCACCGTCATCGCGGTCGGACCCTTGACGCCATTCGGATCGTCGATGGTAGCATAGGTCTTGGACTGCTCGTCGAACAGGAAGCCGTGCGTCGCGCCGGCCGCGTCGGTGTAGGACCCGACAACCTGGTCTTCGTTGTTGATACCCAACGCCTGAACCGATACGGAACCCTTCGGCCCGGTCAGCCAGTCGATCGCATTGCCTTCCTTGATGAAGCTGACGTCATTGCCCTGGGCGCCCACGACGAAGCCGGCGATGTGTCCGGCGTTATTGATGGCTGTGGTGGTGGTGCTGGCAAAGCCGCCGATGTTGACCTCGCTGAAGCTTTTCGAGCCAACGTCATAGGTGAAGCCGTGGTTGTTGCCGTTGGCATCGGTCCAGAAACCAACCGCCTTGTTCTTGTCGTTCACGCCCAGCAGCTGTTCAACCGTCATGCCGCCCGCGGCCTTGCCCGCGCCAGCCGGATCGACCACGTCGGTGAAGACGCCGTCATGTTCGACGAAGCCGAAGTTGTTGTTGACCATGTTGACGTTGTTGGAATCGGCCCAGAAGCCGACCGTCAGGTCCTTGTTGTTGAGGCCGGTGACCTGGGTCTGCACCGAACCAAGGAAGTTCTCGTTGTGATAGTTGCCCTGGCCATATGGCGGCGTCAGGGTGTAGCCCTTGTTGGCATGTCCTGCCGCGCCGCTGCCGAAGTAGCCGGCAATCGTTCCTTCGTTGTTGATACCAAGCAACTGGTTGAAGGTGGGGTCCCTGTTGTCGTTGAGCTGGACAAAAGATTTCACGTCGATGTCGGTAGCCATTGGTGTTCTCCTAAAGTGTTACGTTGTTGACTGATGGTCGGGACGTCCTTCCGGGAACATCTCGATCCGGATGATCGCCTCTAACTGAACCGGGTAAGTCCGCTGCAGTTGGCGAGGCAGAACTTGCCCCAGCCGGCCAAGTCCCGAGGTGACTGCGGTCACGTTTTTCTTCGATTTTCGAAAATCGGCTGGGTCGGCGATTTTTCCTGACTTTTGTGCCCCTGGTCACGCCCTGGCCGCACCCGCGATGGCACTGACGCCCCCATACGCAGCGCACTCGCTGCCAGGGAGAGCAGACCATGGACACGGCGACAGTCACACGCGACCAAGTTGAGTTACCGACAACCGAAGCACCGGTACCCGAAGCATTGGGACCCGAAGCATTGGCCGCCGAACCGGCGGCAACACCTCGGATGCCAAGCGTGGACGGCGCGGTAGCCATTCAGATCCGCCTGATGGCGATCGCCGCCGCGGCACGGTTTCACGGCGCGGAGCTGGAACGCAGCGACCTGCGCGTCGCCGACGACACCGTCCCGTCCCCGGCGGCGTTGACGGAATGGCTCCGCGGCAGCGGCCTGTGGGCGAAATCCGTTCGCCTGCCTTGGAAGCAACTGGTGGCCCTGAAGCTGTCCGGACCTGTCGTCCTGCTGCTGAATGACGGCAGCGCGGTGCTGATGATCGGCACCGACAAGAAGCGCGACGTGGTCTTCATCAGGCATTCCCGCCTCACCCAGGCCGACCCGCATGTGGCGTTCGGCCAGGCCGACCTGTCGACGGTCTGGAACGGCGAGGCGGTGCTGATGCGCCCGCGCCGCACTGCTGCCCCCGAGGACGCCCCGTTCAGCCTCGGCTGGGTCACAGAGCTGGTGTGGATGGAACGGCACGCGATGCGCGACGTGCTGCTGGCGTCACTGGTGCTGAGCATCCTGACCATCCTGCCGGCGCTGATGGTGATGACCGTCATCGACCAGGTGGTGACTCACCAGAGCCTGTCCACCCTGGTCCTGATGTCCCTGCTGATCGGCGTCGCCATGCTGTCGGAAACCCTGCTGGGTTACGCGCGCCGCCAGTTGATCCTGGTGGTCGGCGCCCGCGTCGACGCCAAGTTGAACCTGCATGTCTTCCAGCGTCTTCTGCGCCTGCCGCTGGATTACTTTGAGCGTAACCAGGCCGGTTACATCTGGTCGATGACCGGACTGCAGGTCAGCAAGATCCGCGAGTTTCTCACTGGCAAACTGCTGGCCACAATGCTCGACCTGGTGACCCTTATCGTTCTTCTGCCGATCCTGTTTATCCTGCAGCCGGTGCTGTCCTGGATGGTGCTGCTCGCCGCCGGACTGATCGCCGGCATCATCGTCGCCTTCATGCAGCCCATGAGCCGCCGGGTGAAGCGCTTCATCGACGCCGAAACCGCCAAATCCAGCGTCATGGTGGAAACCCTGCACGGTATCCGCACCGTCAAGTCGCTCGCCCTGGAAACCCAGCAGACGGAGCGTTGGGACGCTCGCGTCGCCGAGGCCACACAGGCGAAAATCGCCGCCGGGCGCTTTTCCAACCTGCCGCAGATGCTGATCACCCCGATTGAGGGCTTCATGCAGCGCGGCGTGCTGCTGGTCGGCGCCTACATCACCCTGACCAGCCCGGAGACGGTGGGCGTCGGCGGCCTGGTCGCCTTCATGATGCTGAGCGCCCGCGTCGCCCAGCCGCTCGCCAGCCTGGCCAAGCTGATGGAAGACATCAGCGAGGTCCGCACCGCCACCAACCTGGCGGCCTCGGTGCTCAACCAGCGCCCCGAATCAGCCGATCCGTCCGCCGGCCTGCGCCCACGGTTCCAGGGCGGGATCTCGTTCAACAAGGTCGCCTACAGCTACCCCGGCGCGGCCAATCCGGCCCTCGACAAGATCAGCTTCGGCATCGGGCCGGGCACCGTGCTGGGTGTGGTCGGCCGCAGCGGTTCGGGCAAGTCCACCCTGACCCGCCTGCTGCAAGGTATCAGCCGCGACTACAACGGCCATCTCAGCATCGACGGCATCGACCTGCGCGACATCAACCTGTCGCACCTGCGCCGCAACCTGGGCGTCGTGCTGCAGGAAAACTTCCTGTTCCGCGGCACGATTGCGGACAACATCCTGGCCGGGCGCCCTGGCCTGACCTTGTCGGATGCGATCCGCGCCGCCCGCCTGGCCGGCGCCGCCGAATTCATCGAGCGGCTGCCCAACGGCTATGAAACCCTGATCGAGGAAGGATCGCCCAACCTGTCGGGCGGCCAGCGGCAGCGCCTGGCGATTGCCCGCGCCCTGGTGCACGACCCGCGCATCCTGATCCTGGACGAGGCCACCAGCGCGCTCGACCCCGAAAGCGAGGCTTTGGTCAACGCCAACCTGGCGCACATGGCCAAGGGCCGCACCATGGTGATCGTGTCCCACCGGCTGTCCTCGCTGACCAACTGCGACGCCATCCTGGTGCTCGACCAGGGCCGCGTCCTCGACCTCGGTCCCCACTCCGCCCTGCTCGGTCGCTGCCCGGTCTACCAGCAGCTTTGGCACCAGCAGAACCGCCACATGCTCGCCGCCGCCGAATAAACCCCGCAATCCAAGGAAATCCGCCATGTCCGTCACAGTCGAAAACGCCCGCGCGATCCTGGAATTCCAGTCGCCCACGTCAGCCGTCATCGCCGAACGCATTCCCCTCTCCGGCCGCCTGACAATCTGGGTGATCGCCGCGGCGATCCTGTCCTCCGTCGGCGTCATGGGCTTCTACTCGGTCGACCGCGTCGTCCCGGTTCAAGGCAGGGTCGTCGCCAAGATACCCAACATGGTGGTGCAACCGCTGGAAACCGCCATCGTGCGCCAGATCAGCGTGCACGAAGGTCAGATCGTGCACGCCGGCGACAAGCTGGCGCTGCTCGATCCCACCTTCGTCGCCGCCGATGCCGGCTCGCTGGAGGCACAGGTGACCAGCTTGCAAGCCGAGGTCGACCGCCTGGAAGCCGAGGCGGACGGCCGCACCTACCTGGGTAACGGCAGCCCCGCGAGCCAGTTGCAGGCGATGATCTTCGCCCAGAAGCATGCCGAACGCACCGCCAAGCTGGAAGGCTACCGGCAGCGGATCGACAGCGCTCGGGCCAAGGTCGACCAGACCGTCAGCGACATCGCCAGCTACACCGAGGAATACCGTGTCGCCCAGACCAAGGAAGGCATGCGCAAGCAACTTGAGCAGTTGCAGGTCGGCAGCCGGCTCAACACCCTGGACGCCGGCGCACAGCGCGCCGAGGTCAATCGCGCTCTGCAGGGGGCCATCGCCGCCAACGCGGCGGCGAAGAGTGACCTCGATGGGCTGATCGCCGAACGTGACGCCTACATCCAGCAACTGCGGGGGGAGACGGCGCAACAGCTCACGGAGCAGGGCCGCAAATTATCCGATGCGTTGGAGCAGCAGAACAAGGCCCGTCTGCGGCGCAACCTGGTTGACATCCACGCCGAACGCGATGCGATCGTGCTGAGCGTGGCCAAGGTGTCCGTCGGCTCCGTCGTCCAGTCGGGCGACGAGCTGATCACCCTGGTGCCGACCGATGCGCCGTTGCAGATCGAGGCCAGCATCCCCGGCCGCGACTCCGGCTTCGTCCAGCCGGGAAACCACGCCGTCATCAAGTTCGACACCTTCCCCTACACCACCTACGGCTACGCCACCGGCACGTTGAAAACCGTCAGCGCGGACAGCTTCACCGCATCCCAGAGCGGGCGCGACCGTCCGAACCGGCCGTCAATGTCGCAGCCGGACGCCGACGGCGGTGCGACATTCTTCCGGGCGATCGTGTCGCTGGATGAAATGAAACTGCACAATCTGCCCGCCGGGTTCCACATGACCCCCGGCATGCCGGTCACCACCGACATCAAGGTGGGCCGCCGGACTGTGCTGGCATACCTGCTGTCCCGCGTCGTGCCGACGCTGATCGAAGGTCTGCGGGAGCCGTAAGCCAAACTGCGGACGGGGCCGTGCCCGACAGCCGGTCCCGTCCGGTTTATTCGCCGGCCCAAGCGGTGAACGCGGGGCCTGGGAGACCGATGCACCAGCCGGGCAGTGAGCCGAAGCGTTAAGCCGGCACCCGCCCCTCCAATTGCGCCAACCGTTCGACAGGATGCACCAGCAGCGGCGCGCTGCGTCCCCGCAGGATCGCCTCATGAGCCAGCAGACCATCGGCCGGCAACGCCGCGGTCCGCCAGACATCCGCCGAGATCACCGCCTCGCAGCCGAATTCCTTGCACAGCCCCTCCAGCCGCGCCGCGACATTCGCCGCATCGCCCAGCGTGGTGAACGTCCGCATCGCGCCATGGCCGATCTCGCCCACCACCGCCGTTCCGCAATGGACGCCAACGCCGAACCCAATGCCCTCCCCGGTCTGGGTTACCAGCACAGTGTTGAGTGCCGCGACATTGCGCCCGATCGCCACCGCCGCCGACAACGCCTGCAGGCAGGCCTGCTGCGGCCCGCACGCCAGCCCGAACGTCGCCATCAGCCCGTCGCCCAGGAAATGGCTGATGCGGCCGCCGCTTTCGTTCACCGCCGTGCCAGCCGCAGTCACGAAGCGATCCACGATGAAGACCGCATCGAACGGCAGGCGTGTTTCCGCCAGCCGGGTCGAGTTCCGCATATCAACCATCAGCACCGCGATAAATCGTTCTTCACCCGGCATCGGCCATTCCCGCCGCCGCAACGCCGCCGCGGGCCAGTTCGGCGGCAACAGCGGCGCCACGCTGACATCGCCCGACGGCCGCGATTGGCACGCCAGCCGCACCCCCGGCTCCGCCGCCACCCGCCGAAGGACCAACTGTTCTCCCGACGACGGGCCCGGGATAAAGCCAGCCCCGGCCAGAACGCGGATCCGGCAGGTCGAGCAACGCCCGCGGCCACCGCAGATGCTCGCATGTGGCACGCGCGCGCTGCGGCTTGCATCCAGCACGGTAAAACCGAGCGGCACGCGGACCGACCGTCCGCTGGGATAGGTCACCCGGATCGCCGCGCCCCGCCATTCCCGCCACGCTCGGAGCATCCTCGCCAGCAGCACAAAACCGAGCAACGCCGCCGCTGCCAGAAGGCTGCGGTCGCGCCACATCAGCAGTTCATGGTTGTGCGCCGGCGTGCCGATCTGGCCGGGATTGAGGTTCGCCGCTCTCCAGGCGGGATCCTGCGCCAGGGCCAGGATTGTCCGCCCACCCTGGAAAAAACCAAGCAGCGCGAGCACCGGCAGCAGCACCGCGGCGCAGAACAGGATCGGCATCCAGCGGCCGAACATCGGTTTCAATCGTAACCAGTGATAGACGCCGATGCAGCCATGGATCCAGGCGACAATCAGCACCGTAACCTGAATCACCCCCAGATGCGGCGCGCCGACCCAGAATGAATACAGTTCCTGCGCATAACCCTTTTCGGTGCCGAAAGCGGTCAGTGAAATCCGGGTCACGAACAAATGGTTCATCAGCAGGAATGGGATGCTCAGCCCCAGCCCCAGTTGCACCACTTCGGTCGCCGTCCAGCCAAAATGCCGCCGCTCGTAGAACGCCCATAGGCCCAATAGGTAATGCGTGGACATCGCCAAGTACAGCAGCGCGGTCCCCAGCATCCCTTGCCAGAACCATTTCTGCACCACCAGTCCCGCTTCCATCGGCGGGATGGAAATGTTGCCGAGCGAATGGTCCAGCAGATGGGTCGTGACGTAGACGAAAAGCGTCAGCCCCGTGCACAGCCGCAGTTTCCGCAGCCACAACCGGCTCCCGCCGCTATGGACCACGGTTTCCATTTGCCTAATGTAACGAAGGTAGCGCCCGCGCGTCGGAGATCACCATTCGGCCGCTATCCTTGGACAACACGCCTTCTTCTTCCCATTGCCTGATCTGCTTGTTGACTTTCTCCCGCGACGCCCCGACCAGGGTGCTGAGATCCTTCTGCGACAACTTGACCTCGATCCGGGTTCCGGCGCGAACCGGCACACCGTAGTCCTGCGCCAGCCGCGTCAGCAACCGCCCAAGGCGAGTCGGCAGGTCGAGCAGCGCCATGTCCTCCAGCGCCGAGTTCACCCGCCGCAGCCGCTTGGTCAGCAACGACATCAAATGCAGGCACAGACCGCTGTTGGAACGCAGCAGCGCGATGAACTGACCACGCTCGATGACCAGCAGCACACAGTCTTCCAGCGCGGTGACATCGGCGCTGCAAGGCTCGCCGTCCAGCAGCGACATCTCCCCCAGCACCTCGCTGGCGCCCAGCACGCTGAGTGTCGCCTCCTTGCCATCCTCCGACACGACGCTGATCCGGACCCGCCCCGACATGATCACCACCATGCCGCCGTTCGCATCACCGCGCCGCAGCACAACCTCGTTGCGGCCGACTCGCCGGATGGTCGCGCGGTTTGCGATGACATCGAGATCTTCCGGCTGCAGCGACTGAAAGATCTGCGTCCGCGACAGGGCCGCTCGGCGAGCGCTGGCATCAATTGGCTTCATGGAATAATTTTCCCACCCAAGTGCGATCGGGCGGCAATGAAGGGTAAAGGGGCACCCATGGGAAGGCTGGATGCGGGGGCTATCGAAAACTTGTTGTCATGTCCGGGCTGAATCCTGCACCGCGGGCGCCTTGCGCCGCGCCAGCCATTCCTCGAACCGTTGCATGACCACGAAGAAACAGGGCACGAACACGACCGCGAGGCAGGTCGATGCCAGCATCCCCGTCGATACCGAAATGCCGATCGACTTGCGGGCATTCGCACCCGCGCCGGTCGCCAGCACCAGCGGCAGCACGCCGAGGATGAAGGCGAATGACGTCATCAGGATCGGCCGCAGCCGGGCCCGCGCCGCGCCGACCGCAGCATCGAGGATCGGTGCGCCGTGCAGCAGCCGCTGTTCGCGCGCCACTTCCACGATCAGGATGGCATTCTTGGCGCCCAGCGCGATCAGCAGCATCAGCCCGATCTGGGTGTACAGGTTGTTGTCCACCCCCAGGCCGGTCAACGCCAGCACCGGCCCCAGCAAGGCCAACGGCACCGCCAGAATAACCGAAACCGGTGCCAGCCAGCTCTCGTACTGCCCGGCGAGCACCAGGTACACCAGCAGGATCGCCAGCCCGAACACCATGTACATCTGGTTGCCGACGGCTTTTTCCTGATACGACATGGCGGTCCATTCCGATGCCGAACCGGCAGGGAGCGCCTGGCGCGAAATCTGGTCCATCAGGTCCAGCGCATCGCCCGAACTGAAGCCCGGCGCGGGCGACCCGAGGATCGTCGCGGACGGATACAGATTGTAAAGCTGCACCAGTGCCGGCCCCGTCGTCGGCGTGATATCCACCATGGTGCCCAGCGGCACCATCGCGCCGGAGGCGGTTCGTACCGGCAATGCCTCCACATCCGCCTGGGTGACCCGCGATCCTGCCTCGGCCTGTGCATAGACCTGGAACGTCAGCCCGAACTTGTTGATCTGGCCGACGAAGCTGGACCCCACGATAGGTGCCCAGGGTCTGGAACACCTGACCGATGGTGACATGCAGCGCCTCGGCCTTGGTCCGGTTTACCGCCAGCGAAAGCTGTGGCACCCCGGCGCGAAACGTCGTGTTCAACCTGGCCAGGCCCGACTGGGTGCGGGCGTCACTCACGACGGTGCGGGCCAGCGACTGCAGTTTGGCGAAATCGCCGCTGCCGTCGCGCAATTCCACCTGCATCGAAAACCCGCCTGAGTTGCCAATTCCCTGGATCGCCGGCGGCGGCACAACCAGCATGGTCGCGTCCTCGATCGGCGCGACGGCCTTGGCCAGGGCTTCATACATGCCCAGCAGGCCTTGGTCGGCCGAGGTCCTCTGGCTCCAGTCCTTCAGCACGACGTAGGCGACGCCCGCATTGGAAAGTGACGCGCTGTTGTCCAGCACCGAGATGCCAGAGATGCTGACCACATCCTGCACCCCCGGCACGACACTGACCGCCTGCTGCACCTTGGCCATGACCGCTTGCGTGCGGTCGAGCGAGGCGCTGTCCGGCAGTTGCACGGACACCAGGAAGTACCCCTGGTCTTCCAGCGGCAGAAACCCGGTGGGCAAGCGCACAAGGCCGAACACGCCTGCGCCCATCAGCATCAGCGCCAGGACCACCATCGCCCCGCTGTGCCGCGTCATCGCCCCGACCAGCCCGGCATAGCGGCGTTCCAGCCGGCCGTAGACATTGTTGAAGCCCCGGTAGAACAGGTTGCGCTTCTCCGGCGGCACTGTCGGCCGCAGCCACAGCGCGCACTGGGTCGGCTTCAGCGTCGCCGCGTTGATCGCGCTGATCAGCGCGGTCGCGGCGATCACCAGCGCGAACTGCGCATACAGCTTCCCGGTCAACCCGGGCAGGAACGCCGCCGGGATAAACACCGACATCAGCACCAGCGTGATCCCGATGATCGGGCGCGAACAGGTCCCGCATCGCCCTGATCGCGGCATCATGCCCGTTCAGCCCGGTTTCGATGTAATGCGCCGCCCCTTCCACGACGACGATCGCGTCGTCGACCACGATGCCGATGGCCAGCACGATGGCGAACAGTGTCGACAGATTGATCGTAAATCCCAACGCCGCCATCGCCGCGAACGCACCGATGATCGTCACCGGAACGGTCGTTGCCGGCACCAGCGTCGCCCGCACATCCTGCAGGAAAACCAGGATGACGATCAGCACCAGCACCCCGGCCTCGATCAGGGTGTGATAGACCTCGGTTACTGATGCCGAAACGAACTTAGTCGTGTCAAACGGGATGTCGTGTTGCATGCCTTGCGGAAATGCGCGCGACAGCGCCGTCATTTTCGCGCGCACTTCCCCCATCACGGTCAGCGCATTCGCACCGGGCGACTGAAACACCGCCATGCCCGCCGCCGGTTTGCCGTTGAAGGTGAATGCCTGCCCATAGGTCTGCGCGCCCAGCTCCACCCGGCCCATATCGCGTATCCGCGTCACCGCCCCATCCGAACCCGATTTGACGATGACGTTCTCGAATTGCCCCGCGTCGGTCAGCCGACCGGCGACGTTCAGCGTGTACTGGAAATCCTGACCGGTCGCCGGCGGGGCGCCGATCTGGCCGGCGGTGACCTGCGCGCTTTGCTGCTGCAACGCCGAGGTCACGTCGCTGACGGTCAGCCCGCGTGCCTGCATCAGCGCCGGATTAAGCCAGATCCGCATGGCATACTGGCCGGCGCCGAACACCGTGACGTTGCCAACCCCCGGCAGCCTGGCCATCTCCTGCTGCAGGTTGATCGCGGCGTAGTTGCTGAGATACAGGCTGTCATACTGACCATCGGCGGCGGTCAACGTAACGATGCCCAGGATCGCGGTGGATTTCTGCTGGACGTTGACACCCTGGGCCTGCACTGCCTGCGGCAGCGCCGCCATCGCGCTGGCGACCCGGTTCTGCACCAGCACCTGGGCAAAATTCAGATCGGTGCCAATGGCGAACGTGACCGTCAGCGCATAACTGCCATCGCTCGTGCTGGTCGATTGCATATACAGCATGCCCTGAACGCCGTTGACCTGCTGCTCGATCGGCAACGCGACGGCGTTCATGACATCGGTTGCATTCGCTCCGGGATAGCGGGTCGTCACCTGAACCGTCGGCGGCACCACATCCGGCAGCTGCGCGATCGGCAGGCTGAACAACGACACGCCACCGATCAGCACGAACAGGATCGCCAGCACGTTCGCCAGGACCGGCCGTTCGATGAAGAATTTGGCGATCATCGTGACGCATCCGCCAGGTTGACCGTCGTCGGCTGCACCGTCTGTCCCGGCACCGCCCGCTGCACGCCATCGACGACAACCAGGTCGTCCGCTGCCAACCCGGTCTCGATCACCCGCAACGAACCCGATAGCGGCCCGGTCGTCACATGCTTCTGCGCCACCACGTGATCCGCACCAACCACCAGAAGATAGCGACCGCCCTGATCCGCCCCCAGCGCCACATCCGGCACCAGCAGCGCGTTCACGTCGCTTTCCAGCGGCACCCGGATGCGGGCGAAATAGCCGGGCAACAGCGCCGCGTCGGCGTTGTCCAGCACGCCGCGGGCGGTCAGCGTCCCAGTGGATGGATCCACCATCGGCGCCACATAATCCAGGTGACCGCGATGCGGGTAGCCGGTTTCACTTTGCAGCCCGACCTCCACCGGAATGGTCGCAATCGACTCGCCCAGCCGGCCACTCTGCCGCGCCTTCGCCCGGATCCGTTGCACCTCCTGCTCGCTGACGTTGAACGTAACGTTCATCGGCTGCATCTGCACGATGGTCGCCAGCTTGGTGGGCGAGGTCCCGACCAGATCGCCGATCGAAACAAGATGCGCCGACATCCTGCCGTCGAACGGCGCCAGGACCCGTGTATAGCTGTAGTTGATCGCCGCCAGTTGCGTGTTGGCCTGGGCCTGGGTCACGCTGGCCTGCGCGGTGTCGCGCTGCGCCCTGGCATCATCAAGGGCCTGCACCGACGCAACCGCGTTGCGCTGCAACAATTCCTGCCGCGCGAACCCTGCCTGGGCGTTGACCAGCGTGGCTTGAGCCGAGGCTTCGGCGGCCTGCGCCTGCTGCAGTTTGGCTTGATACGGCAGCGGCTCGATCGTGAACAGGATGTCGCCGGTCTTTACCGCTGCGCCATCCGTGTAGCTGATCGCCTGCACAAACCCCTGCACGCGGGCCACCAGATCGACCGACGCGACCGCCACGGTGTTGCCGGTCTCTTCAAGATAACGTGTGATCTTTTGCGCAACCGGCTTGGCCACGCTGACTTTGGCAGGCGGTGGCGCAGCATATTGGTTGGCTTTCTTGCACCCGGTGACCAGCAGCACCGCGCCAAGAACAACCGCGCACCCAGCCAAAGTCCACGCACGCCGCATTTTCGTTTCCCTTATCATTCCGGACGCGCCCGAACGTTAGCGGACCTCAACGTATCTCGGCCAGCCCCCTTCCGGACTGGCATCCGACGATCGAACTGGACTGGCATCCGTCAGGCGAACTGGACTGGCATCCGCCGATCGAAATACTTGTTGTGCAGCGCGCAAAACACGGCTTAACCTGCGATTCTGAGTGGTCTATGTGCTATCCTGGGACATGCCGGCATCAGACAGGCGATATTGTCAGCAACCAGCATGCTTCCCGTAACGGGAGAACAGAATGTCTGACGCATTACCGAAGAAAGACGACGCAACCTCGAAGAATGTAAAGCTTTCAAAGGAACCAGGCCAAGAAGACGAACGGATGGAGGACGAGGAGAAAATCCTGGCCGGTCGGGTTGACGTCAACTATCCCGCCTTGCTGACGAAAGATGTCCCCGGCGGCTGAGGTCCGCCAACCCGGGGCGGTTCGCCAATCGCCCGGGTCCGGCGTGGAGCAGGCCACGGATCGAAACTCGTCAATCTTGGTCAAGTACAAGCATCGGTCGATACCGGCCCGCGGACTTCAGACGACCCACCTGATACTATCCAGTATTCGATGCTACCTACCGTTCCAGCGCACTCAGATTGATGCCATCATGTTTTGACTGCGATAGAAATTATCGCCACGGGCCGCTGGCCAGACGACACATTTGGACCTACACCCTCCAAAAGATCATCGGGACCGGGCAAGCCGCGCGTACTGCCGCTGGTTCTGCCAAGCCGGGAGGGAACGAGTATGGACACCGCACTGTCTACACAAGCGCCTTATCGGATGAACGCTGTTCCGATCCGCGCCGGCCAGCCGTTTGGTGCCGAGATCCCCGGCGTCGACCTGCGCACCATCACGGACGCCGACTTCGCCGCCATCGAAAGAGCCTGGATTGATCATCAGGTCCTGTTGTTCCGCGACCAGACGCTGACGGACCTGGATCTGATCGCATTCTCCCGCCGTCTGGGCGACCTGGATCACGCCCCGATCCAGGAAAACGGCCAGCGCTTCGCCAACGGCATGCCTGAAATCTACGTCGTCTCGAACGTCATCGAAAACGGTGTGGCTATCGGCAGCCTCGGCGCCGGCGAAGCCGTCTGGCACACCGACATGTCCTACCTGCCCGCCCCACCCAAGGCGAGCATACTGTTCGCGCTGGAAATACCGCCCACCGGCGGCGACACATCGTTCTGCGACATGTACGCAGCCTTTGAGGCCCTGCCCAGTCGCCTGCGCGAGCGCGCGCTGGGACTGCGGGTCAAACATGACGGAACCTACAACAGCGGCGGCTATGTCCGCCAAGGCGTGACTCCGACGGACGATCCCCGGCAGGCCCCTGGCATGCTTCACCCCTTGGTCTGCACCCACCCCGATAGCGGACGCCGCATGCTGTATCTCGGGCGCCGCCGCATGGCGTGGATCGAGGGTCTGGACCTGCCGGCATCCGAAGCTCTCCTGGATGAAATATGGGACCACGCCACCCGGCCCGAATTCAGCTTCACCCATCACTGGCGGGTCGGCGACCTTGTGCTCTGGGACAACCGCTGCACCATGCACCGCCGCGATCCGTTCGATCCTTCGGCGCGACGTGTCATGCACCGCACCCAGGTCAAAGGCTCCACCCCGCCCGCCGCATAAACACCGGCAGCATGAAAACGGTCCGCGTCCGATCACCGAAAATCGTGAACCGAGCTTCGCGTCCGCGATCGGTTACGTCAGGGATTCAGCAACCAATCACCCGCCGATGCTAGCCGACACCAGCATCATTCCGGCACCACCACGCTCGGGACGCCTGGTGCTTTGGCTACTTTGCGCGATGTACTTCCTGTTCTACATCGATCGGGTAAACATCGCGACCGCAGCAACAAGTATCCAAACCGAGCTCGGTTTGTCGAACACCCAGCTTGGCTTGGTGTTTTCAGCCTTCGCCTATCCCTACGCGTTCTTTCAGATCTTCGGCGGCTGGATCGCCGATCGCCTCGGCCCGCGCCGGACCTTGCTGGCAAGCGGGTTGATCGTGTCGGCCACGACAATGCTGACCGGACTGGCGGGTGGCCTATCCTCGCTGTTCGCGCTGCGCCTGGCACTTGGTTTCGGCGAAGGCGCGGCCTTTCCGACCGCAACCCGAGCGATGGCGTCCTGGCTGCCGCCGTCAGGCTGGGGCTTTGCACAGGGGATCACCCACTCGGCGGCACGGTTGGGTAATGCGCTGACACCACCGGTGATCTCGGCGCTTATCCTGCTGCTGTCGTGGCGTGCGTCATTCGTCATACTCGGCGCCTGCAGCCTGGTCTGGGTCGCAGTCTGGGGCTGGCTTTTTCGCGATGCCCCAAAGCTTCCCACCGCACGCGCCAGCGCGACACGTTCGACCCCCACTCCCTGGCGACGGCTGACCCTCCGCATGCTGCCCGTGACCGCCGTCGACTTCTGCTACGGATGGATGTTGTGGCTGTTCCTGAACTGGCTACCGAGCTTTTTTCAGAACGAATATCATCAGGACCTGAAAAAATCCGCGATCTTCTCGGCAGGCGTTTTCCTGGCCGGGGTCATCGGCGACACCCTGGGCGGCATGCTGAGCGACCGCATCCTCACGCGCACCGGCAGCCGCCACCGCGCCCGAGCCTGGGTCATCGCCGGCGGCTTGCTGGGTGCGTTCGTGTTTATGCTGCCATTGTTTCTGACGCACCAGGTCGGGCCGGTCGCGGTATCATTGGCGCTCGCGTTCTTCGCGCTGGAATTCGTCGTCGCACCAATCTGGTCGGTGCCGATGGATATCGCCCCCGGCCACGCGGGCAAGGCCAGCGGGCTGATGAACCTTGGGTTCGGCATCGCCGGCATTATTTCGCCCACCGTTGTCGGCGTGATCATCGACGTGTCAGGCAGCCGCACCCTGCCATTTGTCGCATCGATGGTCTTGCTGCTGCTTGGAGCCGGACTCGCCTTCCGCATGCAACCGGATCGGCCGCTGGCGGATTGACCGCTCCGGCCATGATGATTGGCCACCCCGCGTCACCGCGCTTAAATCGCCTGCAAAGATCTGGAGATCAGCGATGGGAGATCAGCGATGACCGAATACGACGCCATCATTATCGGCACGGGACAGGCCGGACCATCCCTGGCCTATCGCCTCGCCGCCGCCGGCAACCGTGTGGCAATCATCGAGCGTGGCCACTTCGGCGGCACCTGCATCAACACCGGCTGCACCCCGACCAAGGCGTTGGTCGCCAGCGCCTACGCCGCCCATCTGGCCCGCCGCGCCAGCCAATATGGCGTAACGATCGCCGGACCCGTCGGCGTCGACATGCAGCAGGTCAAGGCCCGCAAGGATGCCATCGTCGCGGTCAGCCGCACCGGGGTCGAAACGTCTCTGCGCAAGGCCCCGAACATCACCGTCGTCCAAGGCCATGCCCGTTTCGTTTCGACCCACGAAGTAAGTGCCGGTGATGAAACGATGCGCGCCGAACGCATCTTCATCAATGTGGGCGCCAGGCCCGCAACGCCAGAAATTCCTGGATTAGATACGATATCGTATCTGACCAGCAGCACGATCCTGGACCTCGATCATGTCCCTAAACATCTGGCGGTGATTGGCGGCAGCTACGTCGGCCTGGAGTTCGCGCAGATGTACCGCCGCTTCGGCAGCACCGTGACGGTGATCGAGGCAGCGCCACGCCTGATCGGCCGCGAGGACCTGGAAATCTCCGACACCGTCCGGCAGATCCTGGAAGCAGAGGACATCGAGGTCCGGTTGAGCACAAGAACCACCAGGGTCGCGCCCGGTATCCAGGTCAGCGTCGAGGACGCGACAGGCCCCGCCACGATCGAAGCCTCCCATGTCCTGATCGCGGTCGGCCGCCACCCTAACACCGACGATCTTGGTTTGGACGCAGCCGGCATTTCGGTCGACGCCAAGGGTTACATCCAGGTCGACAACGCCCTGCGCACCAACATTCCCAATATCTGGGCGATGGGCGAGTGCAACGGTCGCGGCGCCTTCACTCACACCGCTTATAACGATTTTGAAATAGTCGCCGACAACCTGCTGTCCGGCGCCAACCGCGGCGTCAGCGACCGCATCACCGCCTACGCACTCTACATTGACCCGCCGCTCGGGCGCGTCGGCATGAACGAACACGAAGCCTTGGCCGCCGGCCACAAGGTTCTGGTAGGCAGCCTGCCGATGAAAAGCGTATCCCGAGCCTATGAGAAAGGCGAAACCCAAGGCCTGATGAAGATCATCGTCGATGGCGATAGCAAGGAGATCCTCGGCGCCGCGCTGCTGGGAACCGGCGGCGACGAAGTGGTGCACTGCATCCTGGACTTGATGTACGCGAAGGCACCCTATACGATTCTGCAACGGGTTGTCCACATCCACCCAACCGTGGCGGAGTTCCTGCCCAGTCTGCTGACCGATCTCGAAGCGCCTTAGTGTGCGATCGTCCAAGGTTGACTCAACGTCGGACGTGAATGGTCCTTTCAAACCAAGGAGACTTAAAGCCTGATAGGTTCAAGCTGAAACTATCAGGCTCTAAATGGCGATCTCATCCAGTTCCTTGCGGGCATATTCCGGGCTGTACAACCAGATGATCAAGGTCTGGATTACCATGATCATTGGAATCAGCAGGAACGCCGCCTGAAACGAACCGGTGACCTGGCGCAGGTAAACCGAAACGAACGGCCAGAGCACGTAGCCGCAGAACATGCCGATGGTCCACGAAAAGCCGTTGCCCACACCACGAATGCGCGTCGGATACATCTCCGCCGTATAGGCGGTGATCGGCCCCCAAACCCCCAGGAAGCCCCAACCCCACAACAACCCCAGAACCATCAGCTCGGTTTTGCCCGTGGCGAAGATCCACCAGGTCATGAAAACCGAAGCTTCCAGCAACATGAAGGCAAACCCCAGCCGCCGGCCCAGCTTGTCGATCAACCAGCCGGCAAAGCAGATGCCGGTCACGCCCACCAGTCCCCACCAGATGTAGAAACTGCCGTATTCGCCCGCGCTGAAACCGTGCTGTTCCTTCAGGAACAGCGGCATCCACAACCCAACCGTGCTGAACGCGATTACCGCGGTGGACGCAACGAACGTCGACAGCAACGTGTTTACGATCAGATCGGGCATGAACAACTGCCTGATCCCCACCTTGTCCGCCTTGGTGTACCAAACCTGATCGTCGGCCGATAAAATCTGGCCACGCGCCAACCGTTCCTTCAGCCAATTCTTGCGGTCCTGAGTGCGAACCCAGTACGGCAATTCCGGACACTTCAACCGCACATAGATCGCGATCAACGCGATCACCCCCGGCGGAATGAACGCAGCCCTCCAGCCCCAGCCTTCGATAATGTAAGCCGCGATACCGCCGGCCAGCGCCGCGCCAACACCCCAGGTCGAGCGGTCTGCGCTGATAACCAGCCCCCGCATCCGCGCCGGCCATGTTTCCGCGACCAGCATCGACCCGATCGCCCATTCGCCGTTTAACGAGAAACGGACCAGCGCATACAGCGCGACGAACATCCAGAAACTGGATGAAAGTGCCACCAGCGGCATCGAGATCGAAAACATCGCGATGTTGATGGCCAGAAGATTGCGCCGGCCAAATTTGTCAGCCAGCCACGGCCAGAAATAGAGCCCGACGATCCCGAGAAGCATCGCGATCTGCACCCCGGATCGATAGGTGCTCAGGTCAACTGCGAACTCCTTGATCACGAACGGCGAAACGACCGCGAAAATCACCCCGTCCATGCCATCAAAGCCCCATCCCAGGCCATTCGCCGCGGCGATGTGCCAGTGGGTGGAGGTTACCTTCGTGTTGTCCGATGCTGCGCGAAAAGCCGCTGACTGCATGTGACGTCGTTCCAGCGGACCGACCTCCGCCGGCACCAGGTCGGCAATAGAGGCGTCTGAACCAAGCTGCGTAACCGACATGACGTGCGCTCCCAGTCGCGGGCCCCCGCGTTGGGCGGTGAGCATGTTGATGCGAGAACTCAAGGCAGAAACTTGTCAATAGGCAAAACGGCGGTCATTTCACCGATCCAAGCCTATGCAGGCCAGACAGGCGGATGATACCCGAGCGGAACCGTCGGCCGCGCCCAGTACGGCCGCGTCTCGGATAGCTGCACCACCGGCGCCAGATGCCGCAACCGGCCCGAGGGCGTGTCGCTCGTCATCGACCAGCGATCAAGTTCGGCCGAAGTAAACTCCGCCGGCACGTCGCCCAGCGCTTCAGCCGGCACTTCCCCCAGGTCGACAATCCATTTCCCCACCTGAGCCAGCGAAATACGCACCAGCCAACTCCCGCCTTCCTCCGCCCTGCGTTTCAGCGCAACCATCGCGCCTGTCGCCATCAGGTACCCGGTGCAGTAATCAATGGCGGAAACCGGATAGAACTGCGGCCCCGGTGTCTTGCCCGGAAAGACCTCGCCCTGCCGTGCGGTAATCCCACTGACCGACTGGATAACAGTGTCAAAGCCGCGGCGCGAAGCCCATGGGCCGGTGTGACCAAACGCGCACAGTGACACATAGACCAGACCCGGCCGGATCGCTGCCAAATCCTCCGGCGACAACCCACGCGCACCCAGCGTGCCCGGCCGATAGCCCTGCGAGAACACATCCGCCGCCCGCACCAGGTCGCGCAGCGTATCGACATACTGTTGCTGCCTCAGATCGAGGTAGGTGGACAGCTTGCCATGACCCGTGTCCAGTTCCTGATAACCGAGATTAGGCAGATGTGCGGCGCTGATCTTCATGACATCCGCACCGTGTTCAGCCAGCGTGCGTGCGCAGGTTGGACCCGCCAGCACCCGGGTGACATCAACAACGCGGACCCCCGACAACGGCCGGTCACCACGTGGCAGCGGCTCCGCCGGGCTATCCCCAATCCGCACGATCTCCATCAACGGCAACGCGGCAATCGCGGCGGCCTGGGGATGCTCCGCCCATTCCGCCTTTGTCCGCACCATGCCACCGGCGCCCTTGGCGGCGATAATGGCTTCCTCCAGGTCAGCGGCATTCCAGCCAGCCACCGCCCGCGCCACCGCTTCCCGGTTCTCCTCGCAGCCCAGCACACCCAGCGCCGCCGCACGATGATTGGGGAAATTTGCGTGAACATAGCTCCAGCGGCCATCCTTGGTGGGGTAGAACCCCATGATCGAATTGCGTCCGGGTGACACTTGCCCGTCGCCGACCTTCAGGTAGTGGCCGCTGCGCAGTGACGCCGTCGCCTGTCGCACATCGACACCGATCCGCTGGCGACGGCCGGTTCGTTGCTCCCACAGATCGGCCGCTGCCAACCCGGTTGCCGCAAGGGTTGCCGCGCCGGCCACGCCAACCCGAAACGGCGTCGGCAGGATCGGATCGCTGCCGCCCATGAACGTAACGTTATCAGCCCGACCGGCGGGCAGGCCAATGCTGGGCAATATCGTCCGCAGGGCATCGTACGGCATGGTCGTCATCTCCCCGTCTTATGATTTTCCAATCCAGTCGAGCGCGCGTTCCCAACAGTCCGGAACAATCAGCCGGGCAGAGGACACCCCCGCCCGGCTGCCCGCTATCAGGCGGCGAACCGCTGGTGCTCCGGCACCTCCAGCTTGAAGAACCGAGCCGCATTCAGCCCCAGGATCTTGGCCCGCTGCGGGTCCGTCAGATTCGGCATCGTCCGCTCGATCGCCTCCGCCGAGTGCGGCCACGTCCCCTCGTGGTGCGGATAGTCGTTCGCCCAGGCGAAATTGTCGATCAGCCCAAACTGCTCCGCCAGGTGCAGCCCGACCGGATCCTCCTGGAACGTCGCCAGCCCATGCGCCTTGAAATAATCGCTTGGCAGGCCCTGCAACTTCGGCCGCACCCACATGTGGTGCTTGCGGTACGCCTCGTCCATCGCGTCCAGCAGCCAGGGCACCCAGCCGATCCCGGCCTCGATCGGTGGCGAAGCGCAGCCCCTTGAAACGCTCCAGCACGCCCGAGGCGCACAGGTTGGCCACCGGCTCGATCGTCGGCGCCAGCGAGTGCGTGACGTAGTTGACCACCGCGCCGCCGTTGCCGCGCGCCGCGCGCGGGTCGCGCCCGGTGGAGACATGGAACGTGATCGGCAGGTCCGGCTTCCTCGATCAGCCGCCACATCGGATCGAAATGCGGCAGGTTGTAGTTGACGTGGTCGACGTCATGCCCGCCCCAGATCGGCTTGCACGGCAGCGACAGCGCGCGGAAACCCAGCTTGGCGACGCGCTCGATCTCCGTCATCGCGCCTTCCAGGTCGCCGGTGGCGATCGCCGCCACCGGCAGCATCGCGTCGGGATGCGGGCCGAACTGCTCCCACGCCCAGTCGTTCCACACCCGGCACTGCGCGTTGGCGAACACCGGATCCGGGCGTCGCCCACATCGCCAGGCCCTTGTTGGGGAAAATGATCTCCACATCCACCCCGTCGGCGCGGTTGTCGCGGATGCGGTCCTGCACGTCGGCGCCGGCCTTGGAGCGCACCCAGTCCTCGCCCTCGAAGCTCATGACCCGCACGCGGTCGGGGCGATAGCCTTCGCAGTAGCGCCACTGCACGCCCTGCTCGTCGGTGATGATGCGCGGCACGCGCTCGCGGTATTTCGCGTCGATCCGCTTTTCCCACAGGTCGGGCGGCTCGTTGGCGTGGCTGTCGGTGGAGACCATGAAGTATTTCTTCGGATCGCCCACCCGGGCGGTGCGCTCCCAGCCGGAGTGGCCGGGCGTTTCCAGCCGCCACAGATTCGGGGCGTTGATCGGTATTTCGTTCATCGCTTCACTCCCTCGGCCAAGTTTCAACGCCGGTATCTGAGCCTGCAATGCAAGGCAGCGCAATCATCGTCGGTCCGCACCCGTCCAGCAGGAACGCCGCCAGAATGACCTCACCCGTGTTTGCCAGCAACCATAACCGGCTGATCGGGTTAGGAATGCCGCTTTTGTTACTTATATATAACGATAAAATTCGACCTTGGCCTCGAGATACAGGCGTGAACCGCCACCGCACCACGGGTCGCGCAATCCCCCAACACCGAAAATAAATCAGCCCTCGGTGCGCCGCGATGAAGATGTCCGGCGAAGATAAACCGCAACCGGACCGGTCAGCGCCAGATCAGACAGCTCATCCGGCGCAACCAGCCGTGCGTCGACGATCTCACGGTTGTCGAGCTGCAGCTCGGGCAGTCGGGCCAGCCGCAGTTCAAAGAAATAGACCCGGTCCCGTCGACCATCCCAGAGGCCACACGCCATACCCACGGGAAGCAGCGGACACGCCGCCAGCCCGATCTCCTCCCTCAGCTCACGCCGCGCCGCCGCTTCAGGCGTTTCATTGCGCCGCACGCCGCCGCCCGGAAAATTCCACTCGATCCGGTATGACGAGCGCACCAAAAGCAACGCCTGACCGACGTACACTGCGACCAGTGCGCCCTCATGCCGCTGGCGCACCAGTCTCCACCAGATACGGGCGATCGGAAAAGCAACGCGGAACGCTATGCGCCACGCAACATCGAGACGCATGGAAGATCGAGCCTACGAAGTCCTGACAGTGCCCGACCTCTAGCACCGCCATTCGCAGCCACGTCAACCGGAATCCACAAAAGCCCCGACAATAAAGCAAACCCGGGTCGCTCGCCCAACCGCGTCGCATCAATCCGCTGCCTGACAAAGCTCCATACAGCCGGCTCGACCGCCCACCCGTCCCGCTGCTGGAGAACGTCCGACAACATTGAGGGCTTGTTCAACAATAATTGCTACAGCGCGATGCACTGGACCAGTCCTAAATCTTTGTTTGATTGGGCAGCTTTATCAGCGTGCCGACACACTCATTACCAATAACGCCCTCGGACGGGACAAGGCTCGGGGTTCCCGAACCCCCTCCGTCGACACCAGTGGGTATTGTGCATGGCTGCCATGCGTGACTATAGTATCTATGAGACGCGCCAACAAAGAGCTCGTCCGGGAAATAATGACAATACGCAGGGGACTCAAAATAATGTCTGGATCTAGCCGAACCGCACAGAGTATTCCTTGGTGGAAAGAACCCACCAAGGACCAGTGGTACGCCTACTGCGCCGCCTGGATGGGTTGGACGCTGGATGCCTTCGACTTCACCGTCTTCCTTCTCATCATGGCGCCGATCGCACAGGAATTCGGGGTTCCGCTCATCGATGTGACCGCGGTCTTTTCGGTCACCCTGATCATGCGCCTGGGCGGCGCGACCGCTTCCGGCTGGCTGGCCGACCGAATGGGACGCCGAGCGCCGCTGATGATCTCCATCCTTTGGTATTCCGTCTGCAACTTCGCCGCCGGGTTCTCGCCCAGCTTTACCTTCCTGTTTGTGGTCCGGGCGCTGTTGGGCATCGGGATGGGGGCGGAATGGCCGGCAGGCGCGGCACTGGCAATGGAATCCTGGCCGGCTCGGTCGCGTGGTCTCATGTCCGGCGTGCTACAGGGGTCGTGGGGGCTGGGCTTCGCGTTGTCGGCGCTCGCGTATGGCTTCCTGTACGGACCCCTCGAAGCGTGGCATAAGGGCTACGGCTGGCGTGGTATGCTGATACTGGGCGTACTGCCGGCTTTGGCCTGCGTCTGGATCCGCTTCTATGTAAAGGAGCCAGAAGTCTGGACCGAAAACAAGAGAATACAGGATGTCAATCAGACACAGGTCACGCTGCCGCTGTTCGCCATCTTCAAGCGCAAGTATCTGTTTAACACCCTGACCGGCTGCGTCTGGATGGGCGCGAATTTCTGCGTCTACTACGCGATTTGGGCCATGCTAGGCACTTATCTGCAAAAAGAGCTGCACTGGACGCCTGCCCAGGTGGCGGTCCCGGTATTCTGGGGCAACATCATAACGTTCGCCGCGAGCAGTTTCTGGGGCGCCATGTCGGAACGGATCGGGCGCCGGTGGGCGCTGATGATCCCCTGTACCGTCGCCATCTTCCTCGTGCCGCTTTATCTTATGACGACTGACCCGAGTTGGTTCCTGGGCTTGTTCCTGCTGACGATCTGCTTCGTCGGCGGCAAGGATGCGCTCAACCCCGGCTGGTTGTCAGAACGGTTTCCCACCGAGGTTCGCGCCACCGCCGCCGGCTTCGTATATCACCAAGGCGCCGTCTGGGGTGCGGCCGTCGCCCCGCTGTTGACCTACTTCGCGGTCAATCAGCAGATGGGATTCGCCACACCGATGATGTACGGCACGGTCGGATCGTTGATCGTCTATGTCATTGCGGTGTACCTGGGGCCGGAAACCCGGGGCAAGGTGATGACCGCTGACCTTGAGGTGGTCGAGGTCGTCATGCCGGTATAACGCCGGTTAGGCTTCTCTGCGTGGCCCGCGTGACCAGGTTAGCATCTGTGTTGAATCTGTTACGGATGCTAACCAAGGTCGCGCAGCCGAAATCGCGCTTCTTCTTCCAAGAGGCTGCAGGCCCCTAGGCACGAAGCCCCTGACAAGCGCCAAACGGTGTTGCCACCCTGTCCGTTGCTGACTTCCGTGACCCATGGGCGATCGGTTCGAGATCGCCGGGGACGACAGCATCCGGTTCCCCAGCCGCCGAACGTATTGCGCGGCATGAATCGGACGCACCTCAGGAAGAAAGCCGAGGCGATCCAGGAGCTCGCTGCAAAAGGCATGGCACCAAGCTCATGGCGCCCGGCTCATGGCAGTGGGCTCATGGCACCGGGCTGATCCCGGCTCGCGCCGTCAGGAAGCGATCCCCAGCAACCGCGCCGCGGTTCCGCCAAGGATCGCGATCCGCTCGTCATCGCTCAACCCCGGCGTGTCGAGCACGAGGTCGACCTCCGTGCTGGTCCAGGGGAACGGATAATCGGTCCCGATTATGATCTGGCCTGGGCCGGTTTCCGCGATCAGGTGGCGTAACGCCTCAGGCGTAAACACAATCGTATCGAAGTAGAGCTGCCCATCCCGAAGATACGCCGTCGGACTCTTCTTCGGCAACGGGCCGACCCGGTCAGGAAAGGTCCGGCACACCGCGTCAGAACGGTTGGCATAAGACGGCAAAAACCCGCCACCATGCGCGGCACAAATCTTCAGCCCCGGAAAGCGGTCGAGTGTGCCTTCAAAGATCAGATGCGAAAGCGCGATCGTGGTCTCCAGCGGATTGCCGATGGTATTGGTCAGCAGGCCGCTGCCGCCCAGCCGCCCACTTGGCTCCAACTCACGGGTGCCAAGCGGATGCATGAACACCAGGACCCCAAGTTCCTCGCATTTCGCCCAGAACGGATGAAACCTGGGATTGGACAGTTCCTCGCCCGCAACACTGCCGGCAACACCGACGCCACGAAATCCTAACGTTTTGACCGCGTATTCAACCTGCTGCGCGGCGAGGTCGGGGTGCTGCAAGGCCGCAGTCGCAAAAGCAACAAAGCGGTCGGGACTGGCCGAGCAGAATTCGACCAAAGTCTCGTTCTGGAGCTTGATCATTTCCGCGGCGACGTCGCGCTCGGCACGATACCAATAGGGGTTGATGCTCAGTGCCTCGACATCAATACCCTGCGCATCCATCGCCGCGATACGGGTGCTGGTATCGTTCATCAGCAATCCCGGTGCTTCAAGCGGATGGTTGATCAGCGCCGCCGCCGCTGGGACTATGCAGTGCGCGTGCACGTCGATGGTTTTGACCCGCTTGCCGTTGACAACGACCTCCCGCCGCCGCGCCTGCGGCTGACCACCCTGTTGCTGACCACCCTGCTGGCCGCCTTGGGCCGACGCCACGCTGGTCATCGCGCAGCCGACAAATGCGATTCCGGCCATGGCGTTGGCCAGCAGGTCCCCGATCATAGGCATGTCCGTTTCCTCCGCCGTTCGTTGTCACCCTGTTCGCCAGCCCGCCCGGCCAGCGCGCCGGTCACCTCAGTGGCCACGATACGCAACCGAAATGCACGCCGCGACGTCGATGTGTTGCGGGAGAACGTAGGAGCTTCCTGACCCAGTCGACAAGCTCTCCCGCCGGCCCTGATGCGCGATAGGACCGCGCGCCAAAGAACCGTTGCAGGAACCTTGAACGTGGGCCATCGTCAGCCTCAACCAGTCCGTCAGATAGGGGATGTGCTATGAACCGCGACGCACGCGGCCTGGAGTTGTCCACCGACAGCCCAGCCGCCGCAGCGCTTTTCGATCGTGCCGTAGAACATTATCTGAAATTCCACGCCGACACGATGGCCCTTGTGAACGACGCGCTCGCCGCCGACCGCGGTTTCGTCATGGGACACTGCATCCGCGGCTATCTGCTGCTGGCAGGCGCCAATCCGGCCCATCGAAGGGCGATTGCGACCAGCCTCGCCGCGGCCCAGGCCGCCTGCGCCACAGCGACGAAGCGCGAGCAACGCCACGTCGCCGCCCTGGCGGCATGGCAGCGCGGCGCCTTGGGGGAAGCCTTCGCCATCTGGCGGGACCTGCTCGACGCCGACCCCACCGACCTGCTGGCGGTCCGCGTCAGCGACAGCGCGCATTTCCGGTTTGGCCACACGCAGATCGTGCTGGAACAAGTCGACCGCCTCGCCCCCTTCTGGTCAGCCGAACTGCCCGGATACGACTGCTTCCAGTCCGTCTGGGCCTTCGCACACGAGGAATCCGGCGACACCGCCGGCGCCGAGCGGGCGATCGACCAGGCCTACGAACAGGACCCGACGAATTTCTTCGCGCATCACGTCAAGGCTCACATTCTCGAAATGGAAAGCCGCCCGAATGAGGGCAACGACTGGCTTGCCCGGCAAACCGGATACTGGCCGATCGGCAACAACCTCGTGCACCATCTCTGGTGGCATCGGGCGCTCATGCAGCTCGATCTCGGCCAGCACGACGCTGTGCTCAACAGCTACGACGCCAACATCCGCAACCTGGAAGCACCGCTGACCAAGGCCACGCCGGACCAGTTCAACGACCTCCAGAACGCGACCGCCCTGCTTTGGCGCCTGGAGCAGCTGGGCCTCGATGTCGGCGCCCGGTGGAACGAACTCGCCGACAAGGCCGAGGACCGGATCGGTGACAGTGCCTACCTGCTGTTGCCGCCGCACCTGATGCTGGCGCTGGCCGCGACGGGCCGCGACGCCGCATCAACGCGCTTCCTGGCTGCATTGCGCGACCAGGCGAACGACCGGTCGCGATGGGACGCCGCCGCGATCGCCGACGTGGTCGTGCCGGTGTGCGAAGCCGGCCTCGCCCACCGCCGCGGCCAGCACGAAACGGTCGTCACCCTCCTGCAGCCCCGCCTCGACCAGATTCGCCTGCTCGGCGGCAGCAATGCCCAACGCGACCTGTTTCGCCAGATCCTGATAAATTCAGCGATGAAAGCCGACCGCCGCGACGTCGTCGCCGCGATGATTGCCGAAGAGACCTCCACCCATGCCGTCCCGCCAACCCAAAGGGCCGGATATGCCGCCGCCGCCCGCTGGCTGATGTGATCGGCACCGATCGACCGTAACACAAAAAGGCGGCGACCCTGGCGCGATTCGAACACACAATCCCCAGATCAAACCAACATCGCCGTACTGAAACAGTTGGCGTGATAAGGTTGCTCGCCGCGACAAAGCGCGTTGACGTTTTCAGTCAGCCTCAGAGCGCTCAGGGAATTCTGCGATTTTCGGACTGAACCATAATCATTGCGGAATCGACCGATTGGTCATTTCCAAAATACTCAAAGCGGCAATCGAGGCCACCCGGCATGCGGGTGTAGTTTTTGGCATCCGTCCGCACACGCTCGTTCACATCGCGCGCATGCAGCGCGGGGAGTTTCGCGGGTTACGCGGAACCTCGACGACTGACGCACTCACCCGCCGCCGGATTCCTGCCTTCGCTGGTCACGCCAACCAACACGAATGCTGCGCATCCGCCAACGTCGGGTCGGCGAAGATTCAGGACCGGCACCTATCGGACCAGGCTCGTAGCTGCATGCCAGCTTGGTTACGCAACCGCTCTGCCTGACAGGAGCCGTTTGCCTGGACGGAATGCTGTCCGCAGCACAACACTCAGTTTAAAGGTTCAACAAGCGGCATAGCGACCGCCAACAACGCCTCGATCTGATCGATGAGTTGCGTCACGGTCACGGGTTTCCGCATAAGCACAAACGCGCCGCCAATGCTGCCGCTGACTGCCAACTGTGCGCCGTCCCCGGCATAGCCCGTTAGCAAGATGACGGGCAAATCGGGATACCTGCAATGCGTCTCTTGAATTATCGTCAAACCGTCCATTTCGGGCATCGACAAATCCGTTATCAAAAGATCGACCATCGCCCCTGAAGTCAGCTGGTCCAACGCCTCCGGCCCGCTTGTCGCAATCAGAACGCTAAACCCGGCATCCTCCAGCAATTCGGCCATGGTGTCACGCACCGCGCTTTCGTCGTCGACCAGCAGAATACGTTTACGGGCCTGTTGGTCGAAGCGGCGGGTCGTGAGGTCCCATTGCGGTGCCGGCAGAGAAGACACCAACGCTGGCATCCAGAGATGCACCGTCGTGCCACGATCGGGAATACTCTCAATCTTGATGCCGCCGCCGCTCTGTTCGGCGAATCCCTTGGCCATTGGCAGTCCGAGACCGGTGCCCTTGTCAATCGGCTTGGTGGTGAAAAATGGCTCAAGTACCCGCGCCAACGTTGCCTTGTCCATGCCACTGCCGGTATCGCTGACAGCCAGATGCACATAGCGACCGGGCTGGAGGTCAACCGCTAAAGGCGTCGTCTTCACGACCGTCTCGGCGGTCACAGTAAAGGTCAGCGTGCCCCCCTGTGGCATGGCGTCTCGCGCGTTGGTGGCGAGATTCACCAGCACGGTTTCAAATTGTCCTTTGTCGACCAGCAACTGCAAACGATCGTCGTTCAATGCAATGTGGACCTTGATCGAACTACCAAGGGTTCTACTCAAGACGTCACAGAGACCATTCAGTAGCGGGCCCACGTCCACCGCTTCGGCCTTGAGTTCCCCCCGACGGGCAAACACAAGCAACCTCCGTGTGATCGATGACCCCCGTGCGGTGGCGTCCAAAATCATCTGCGCCAACCGCTTCGCGCCGGCCGGGTCGTTAGATCGGCGATCAACCAAGCTGGCACTGCCTTGGATAACTTGCAGTATATTATTGAAATCATGTGCAATCCCGCCCGCAAGCTGACCCAGCGCCTGCATCCGTTCGGCTTGCCCGGCCCGTACCTGTGCCTCCGCCAAGGCCTGTTCCTGACGTTTCCGTTCGGTGATATCGGTGTAGGTTCGGACTGCGACGCGGTTAGGAAGGATATGGGTCCGAATTTCCAGAACCATGCCATTTGGTCGTGCGCGTTCGTAGACATAGGTCCCGTTTGTAATGCCGTTCTCTTTAAGTGAACGAAAGATCCCAGGGCTTTTTAATTCAGACCCGATAAATTCATTATTGGCGACTTGCCAATCGACGATGTCCTGGAAGTTTTTACATCGCGCCATCAATGATGGCGGTAATCCAAGCAAGTCGATCGCGCGTTGGTTGATCAGGGGCACACTGCCGTCAGCTCGGATCATGATGATACCCTGGGACATATTTGCCAGGGTGAAAGCATGCTCACGTCGTAAGTCACGCAACGACCGCCGCTGACGACCCATGATCCAGGCGGTGCCGATGATCGCGCCCGACAGCAGCCCGCCAACAATGAGATAAAGCCTCAGGTTTCGCCTGTAAGCCACGAAGATGTCGTCGACCGCCAACCCAACGACAAGCACAAGCGGATAGCGCTCCAGGCGGCGAAAACTGATTATTCGTTCGACACCGTCGAGACTACTAACGATATGGCCAATGCCGCTTCGGGCACCTCCCAATACTTGAGCTTTCCCTTCAGGCGAAAGCGATTGTCCGATGGTGAGGTCGGTGCCGGGCGCGTGCGCCAGTACAATACCGTCGGTATTCGCCAAGACGATCGCGCCTCGGCCAATATCGACCGATCGATAGAACCGAGACAGGTAATCAGGATCAACGGAAATCGTCACAATCCCATCGAACGCGCCGTCCACCGCGAGCAATTTTCTGACGAACTGAATGGATTTTCTGTTGGAAACGCGCCCCAGCACAGGTTTGCTGATGACCAGCGCGTCAACCTGACTCGCCGCTTGCGCCCGGAAATGCTCTCGGTCGGCAATATTAACGGCGCCCGTCGGCCCAAAGGTTGACCAAATCACGTTTCCATTGCGATCGACGATCGACGTCTGAACCTCCAAGCCCCTCAGGAACAGGTGCTCTCGCATCCAGGTCGTCGCATTAAATCCAGCGCGATCACGCTCATACGCCTCACGCGCGAATCGCAGTGTCTGATCAATCGCCTCAACTGTGCGCATGATATTTTCGTCAAAGGCGCGCGCGAGGTTGCTGGCATCAACCACGGCCTCCCGTTCGTCTACTCGATGCTCATTCCATAGGTTGAACCCGATGCCACTCCACAGGAGGAGGATGATGGACGACACCACGAGCCAGCCACTGCTGTCCCCGAAGGGCCTTTCGGGGTTGACCATGGCGAGCGATTCCTTCCGTACATTTGCGCCAATCCAGATGACAACCCAAGGTTGATACACCCATACAGACCATATTAAATGGGAATGGTCTCCCGCGCACCCTTCTATTTCAGGATGTGTCTGCCCGAATGGTTCGTGTACCGAACCTTCAGAGTGCCGCAAGCGCTCTGATCAGACCAACGATTTGTAACGGCGCAGCCCGTCTTCCCTGCCTTGGACGGCCCGCTGCTAACCGCCGCGCGCGCCCGACGCAGGCCAATAAAGGCGTCCAGTGTCATCCTGGACGTTCTTGCAATCGTGCGATGTCCCAACGTGCCAGTTTAGGTCTGGGAAGCAGCGGGCGTTATCACCAGGAAATCATGTAGCGGCAGCAGCGCGACGGCATGATCATCCTGGAATCCTGCGGTCGCGACGCCAGTCGTTGCCGAACATGATTGGAACCGGAAAATGATATTTCACTTCCCACCCCAAATTTCGTACTAAACCAGTCAGTTTGGCGTCCCCGGCGCGATTCGAACGCACGGCCCCCAGATTAGGAATCTGGTGCTCTATCCGGCTGAGCTACGGGGACACTCGAACCCTCATACCAAAAATCCGCGCAAAGCGAAGCCCCGTTCGTCACCGCTCCGTGCCACCCGCCCCTCGATCGGATAGGCCGGATCGTTGTAGCCCGGCGTCGACGGATGCCCCGGCGAGACCAGCCGATCGACCAGCGCCTCGTCCTCCGCATCCAGCCGGCACGCCAGCGCGCCGACATAATCCTCCCACTGTTCCTCGGTCCGCGGCCCGCCGATCGCCGCCGTGACGAACCGGTTGTTCAGCACCCAGGCCAAGGCGAACTGCCCCGGCGACACGCCCTTCGCCCGCGCATGCTCCGCGATCTCCCGCGCGATATGCAGGCTTTCCGGCCGCCACTCCGATTCCAGCATCCGCCGGTCCTGCCGCCCGGCCCGCGTCCCGGCCGGCGGCGGCACGTCCGGCACATATTTCCCGGTCAGCACGCCCGCGCGCCAGCGGGCTGTACGGCACCACACCCAGCCCGAAATACCCGCAGGCCGGCAGATGCTCGGTTTCCACCTCGCGGTTCAGCGCGTTGTACAGCGGCTGGCTGGCCACCGGCCGGTCGATCCCGGCCTCGTCGCACAGCCGGCAGATCTCCGCGACCCGCCAGCTTCGGTAGTTCGACACGCCGAAATAGCGGATCTTGCCGGCGCGGATCAGGTCGGCCAGCGCATGCACCGTCTCGGCCAGCGGCGTCGAGTGATCCTCCTTGTGCAGATACAGCAGGTCGATCTCGTCGACGCCGAGCCGCCGCAGGCTGGCCTCCACCGCATGCTGCACATGCCGCCGCGACAGCCCGCGCGCATTCGGCCCCTGCCCCGTCGGATTGGCGCATTTCGTCGCCAGCACCCACCAGGACCGGTGCTCGCGGATCGCCCGCCCGACCACCTCCTCCGACCTGCCCGCCATTATAGCCGTCGGCGGTGTCGATGAAATTCACCCCCTGATCGCGCGCCCGCGCCACGATCCGGCGCCGCCGTCGCCTCATCCGTCGCACCGCCGAACATCATCGTGCCGAGGCACAGCGGCGAGACCTTCAACCCGCTGCGACCCAACGACCGGTATTCCATCCTCTTGCCTCCTGCATCGTTTCCTCTGTCCACCCTACACCGGACCGGCTTGAATGCCGCGATGGGGAATCCGACCAACCCCCGCCGAACCGTCCCTGGCGTCGCTGTTCATCAGCTTCGTCAGCATCGGCATGATGAGCTTCGGCGGCGGCCTGGCCGCCTGGACGCGGCGGGAGGTCGTGCAGAAGCGCGGCTGGCTGGACGACAAGCAGTTCCTGTCCGGCTACGCCCTGTCGCAGCTTGTGCCCGGCGCGACCAACGTCAACCTCGCGGTGTTCATCGGCACCCAGATGCGCGGCACCGCCGGCGCGGTGGCCTGCTTCTGCGGCCTGACCGCGCTGCCGGTGGCCATCGTGCTGGCGCTCGGCGCTCTGTATCTGCACAGCCAGGGCCATGCCGGCGGCGCCTGGCTCAGCAGCGCGCTGGGCGGCATGGGCGCGGTCGCGATCGGCCTGAACCTCGGCACCGGCGTCCGCCTGGCGCGGCGCAACATCACGCGGACTGATCCCGGTCGTCATCACCGCCGTCGTCACGCTGTCGATCGGCATGTTCGGCTTCCCGCTGGTGCACGTGCTGCTGGTGATGATGCCGGTCAGCCTGCTCGCGGCCTGGCTGACCCGGCCGCGATGAGCCTGGTCCTGCTGCAACTGTCGGCCTGTTCGCCGGGCTGTCGATGCTGGCGTTCGGCGGCGGCGCCGGCGTGATCCCCGACATGCAGCGCGCCGCCGTCGATCAGCATCACTGGCTGACCGCGCAGCGAGTTCCTGGACATGTTCGCGATCTCCCGCGCCGCGCCCGGGCCGGGATCGCTGATCGTCGTGCTGATCGGCCTGAAGGCCGCCGGCATGGCCGGCGCCGCGGTCTCTTTCGTCGCAATGTTCGCGCCCATCCTGCCTGGCGGTGCATATGGTCGCCCGCTACTGGCACCGAGCCGCACGGTCCGCCTGGCGCGCGGTGGTGGAGCGCGCGCTGGCCCCGGTCGCGGTCGGTCTGACCTTCGCCAGCGGCCTGGCGCTGATGCGCGGCACCGAACACGGCTGGGTGCCGCTGGGGCGTGACAATTGTCAGCTCCGCCTTGTTCAGCCTGACGGAAATCAACCCGATCCTGTTGCTTGCCTCGGCGCCGGCGCTTTGTTGCTTGTTGGCGCCTAAGCCGTCGCCGTATAGGAACAACCCTGGATTGCCGAGGGCGAACAATGTCTTTTCCGGTGGGTATCGGGATCGTCACCTATAACCGCAAGGAGATTGTCAGCGATACGATCGATCGGGTGCGCGCCTTGACCCGTCACCCGGATACCGCGCTGGTGGTCGCCGACGACGGGTCCAGCGACGGCACGCTGGAGATGCTGCGCGAAAGCAGGTCCCGGTCATAACCGGCGTCAACATGGGAATCGCCTGGAACAAGAACCGCGCGTTGTTTCTGTTGTCGCATATGCTGGGCTGCGAAACGGTGATCCTGCTGGAAGATGATACCAGGCCGACCCAGCCCGGCTGGGAAGCTGACTGGATCGAAGCCACACGGCGCTGGGGTCATGTCAATCACGCAAGCGACTGGATGCAGCGCGCATATTCTCTCCGGCACAGGAACGATCGCCGACCCCGTGCTCTCCAGAATGGTTACCGCCCAATGCGCCGCCTATTCCCGCGACGCCCTGACATACGGTGGTTATTTCGACAGCCGCTTCAAAGGCTACGGACACGAACATGTGGAACATTCGCGCCGCCTCGTCCGGGTCGGCTACGGCGGCACGGATGAGCGGCGCGACGGCGAAGACGTCGTCACCTTTCAACTGCTCAAAGGCGACCTGAGCGTCGTCGATACGCCAAGCTTCCGGGATTTCGAGCAGGAGGAAAGAAACTTCAAGCTGGCAACTGGCATCATGGGACAGCAGGGCTATCGCGCTCCGTGGGGGGAGGACAATGAAATGCGCCAGTTCCGTTCTGAAACCGAAAGCGCCATGAGCGACGGGCCGAACCGCTTCCGCCTCGCCGCGACGCAGAATCCCGCATGCAGTCGGCTCCCGTCGGACGCGGCGCTGTTAAGTCGCCTGTTCGCATAGAACCTAGACCATGGCGAAACGCCGCCGCAACCGCCGCAGCATGATCAGCGGCGACGCCGAGATCATGCGCTGCGATGCAAGGATTTTTCGATGCCGAATGGTATCAGGCGCGATATCCCGACGTCGCCGCGGCTGATCTCGACCCGGTGCTGCATTTCATCCGGCACGGCATTAGCCGAAAGACGCGATCCCAACCCGTTCTTTGATGGCGCCTGGTACTGCGCGCATTATCCTGACGTCGGTGCCAGCGGCATCCATCCGTTGCTGCATTACCTGCAGGCCGGAGCCGGCGAACTGCGCAATCCGCATCCGAATTTCGATGCAGTCTGGTATGCCAGCCAGCATCCCGACGCCGCTGCCAATCCGTTGCTTTACCATCTCAGAACCGGTCTCGCCCAAGGCTTTCCGACCGAAACGACCATCGATATCCGGGACTATCTGCCCACCCTGCACGCCCCATCGCCGATGCGGCGCAAGATCGTCGTCGACGTCGTCATCCCGGTCTATCGCGGCCTGGAGGAAACCCGGCGCTGCATTACCTCCGTCCTCGCCGACACCGACCAAACCGCTCGGGCGGATCATCGTCGTCGACGATTGCTCGCCGGAACCGGCACTGTCCGCCTGGCTGCAGGACCTGGCCGCGAAGCGCCAGATCCATCTGATCCGCAACCCGCGCAATGTCGGTTTCGTCGCGTCGGTCAACCGCGGCATGGAGGCCGCCGGCAGCCGCGACGTGGTGCTGCTGAACAGCGACACCGAAGTTCCGACCGGTTGGCTGTCCCGGCTGACCGCCCAGGCCTATGCGCATCCCCGCATCGCAACGGTCTCACCGTTTTCCAACAATGCCACGATCTGCAGCTATCCCGACAACGACGGCGGCCCGATCGCGTTCGGCCAGACCGTTACAGGAACTCGATGAAATCTGCCGAACAGTCAACGCCGGTCGCTGGGTCGGACGTCCCGACCACCGTCGGCTTCTGCATGTATATCCGCCGCGACGCCCTGGACGCGGTCGGCCCGTTCGATGCCGAACGTTTCACCGTCGGTTACGGCGAGGAAAACGATTTCTGCCTGCGTGCCACCGCCCTTGGCTGGCAGCACCGTCTCGCCTGCGACACGTTCGTCTACCACAAAGGTTCGGTCAGCTTCGGTGACCGAGCGAACAAGCTGGTCGCCCGCGCAATGCAACTGATACTGGAACGATATCCCAACTATCACCGCGACGTCGCCCGCCATGTCGGCCTCGGCGCGGTCGTGCCATTCCGATTCGCGATCACCGCCGGGCTGTTCCGGCAAGTCGAGGCTGCCGGTGATCCTGATGGTCGTGCACGACCTGGGCGGTGGCGTGCGGCGGCACATCGACAGCCTGGTCGCCCGTTACCGCGACACCGCGCGCGCATCCTGCTGCTGCAGGCAACGGATCGCGGCGCCGCTTGTCCGTCCCCGCCCTGCCCAACCACCCGGTCCTGTCGCTGCCGCCCGAACGGCTCGACGACCTGGTGCGCGCTGCTGCGATCGATGCATCTGACGCGCGTCCATATCCATCATCTGCTTGGCATGGACATGGATATCCGCACGCTGATTCACCGCCTGGACGTGCCGTTCGACGTAACCGTGCACGATTATTATGCGATCTGCCCGCAGATAAATCTCCTGCCCTGGCGTCACAGCCTCTACTGCAGGAACCGGACATCGCCGGCTGCAATACCTGCATCGCCCATCGCAGTTCGCACGGCGCCCGGGACATCGTCACCTGGCGCGCCGAACACGCGTGGCAGTTCAACGAGGCGGACCGGGTCCTGTGTCCCAGCCACGACGTGCTGTCACGGCTGCAGCGCCACGGCCTTGCGGCAAATGCCGTCCATGCCCCACACGAAGCCGTTGCCGCTGCACCCTGGCCGCTGCACGTCGTGCCGCCCACTGATTGCAAGTCCGGTGATGGCAAGATCCGGATCGCCGTGCTCGGCACCCTGGTCGACCACAAGGGGGCACGCACCGTCGCCTCGGTCGCCGAAATGATCGATCCCGCAACGACAGAGCTCCACCTGATCGGCCATACGGACGGTGATTTTTCCAGCCTGGCGCTGAAACGCATGAAAATAACGGGGAAATACCAGGACGCCGAGCTGCCCGCGCTGATCGAAACGATCGCCCCGCATCTGATCTGGTTTCCCGGCCGTCTGGCCCGAAACCTTTAGCTACACACTCAGCGCGGCGATCAATGCCGGCATCCCCATCGCCGCCTGCCGCATCGGCGCGCATGTCGAGCGCCTTGCCGGACGCCCATTCACTTGGCTGGCCGACATCAACACCTCACCGCCGGACTGGATCAGGCTCTTTGCGCAGATCAGCAGCGGCGCTGCGGACCGCCGCCGGCAATCCGCCCATGCGCCCCGCAGTCGCTGATTTCTACGCGACGCACTACCTCGACCCGCAAGCAAGGCGAAAACCGATCCGCCGGCGCGCCCAACCGGCCAAGCCCCGCATCGCCGTCGTACCAGAACGTTTCGATACCGGATTCCCGACGCCCTGCGCCTACATCCGCCTGATCCAACCGCTGTATCACCCGTCGGTCAGCCAGCATTTCGACGTCAGGATGACGCACCTCGGCCAGGATGTTCGATCATGCAGGCCGACATTATCGTCACCCAGCGGTCCGCCATGGCCGATCTGCAAACCGCCGACCGCCTCGCGGCGCATGCCCGCGCCACCGGTGCAACGCTGGTCTATGACCTTGACGACGATCTGCTCAACATCCCCCGCACCCACCCCGATGCCCAGGCGTTGCGCCCACGCGCCAGGATCGTGCGCCGCATGCTGAACATCGCCGACGCTGTCTGGCTTTCCACCCCGGGGCTTGCCGAAGCTCTGGCGACCCTCCGTCCCGACGCCACGATCATGCCCAACGGCCTCGACGAGCGGATCTGGCTTCCGCCAATGCCATCGTTACGCGATCAGCCGGTGCGCATCCTGTGCATGGGGACGGCCACGCACGACCACGACTTCGCGTTGCTCGAACCCGCGCTGACCCGCCTGAAGACCGAGTATAACGACCGCATCGCCATCGACATCATTGGCATGACCAGCCGTAACGACCTTCCGCCCGGCCTGAACCGCCTCGGGCCCCCGGCAAACGCCCGGCGATCCTATCCCGGGCTTCGTCCAATGGCTGAATTCCGTAGAGCCACCCTGGCATATCGGCCTGGCGCCCCTGCTCGATACGCGCGTTCAACCGATGCAAGTCCCCGATCAAAGTAATGGACTACGCCGCGATGGGCCTGGTTGTCCTGGCGTCCGACACCCCGGCCTACCAGGGCTCCATTGCCGACGGCACGGTTGGACAGCTCGTGTTCAACAGCCCCGAGGCCTGGTATGCCGCCCTGAACTGGCTGGTGCGCAACCGCGACGCCCGCCATGCGATTGCCGCCCGCTCACGCGACGCGTTCATGGCATCTGCCAGCCTCGCCAGCCAGGCCGCCATACGGCAGCAAGCTTTGTGCCGCCTGCTGTCCGCGCGGAGCAGCGATGCCGCCGCCTGACTTCGCCGCGTCCAATTTCGTCAGTCTGCTTATCGAACTTCTCGATCCCGACTGGTACCTCGCGCGCTATCCCGACATCGCCGCGGCCAACCTGGACCCGGTCCAGCATTTCACCCGCTACGGCGCCGCCGAGAAACGCAACCCCAACGCATACTTCGACGGCGCCTGGTACATCGAGCACTATCCGGACGTCGCCGCCAGCGGCCTGAACCCGCTGACCCATTACCTGCAGGCCGGTGCGGCCGAATTACGAAATCCGCATCCTAGGTTCGACGCCGCCTATTACGCCGGCCAGCATCCGGACGCCGCCGCCAACCCGCTGCTCCATCACCTTCGGATCGGCAAGGCACGCGGCTACAGGACCGAGCCGACGATCGATATTCGCGACTACCTCCCCGCCGAGACGCAGCCCTTGCCGCCACCCGCCGGCGTCTTCGCCGACGTGATCATCCCGGTCCGCCACAGCCCCGAACAATCCCGGCACTGCATTCGCTCGGTTTTGGCCGACCGCAGCTTCCCGCTCGCCCGCATCATCGTCACCACCGACCGCTCAACCAAGCCGGAACTGACCGCCTGGCTGCAGGAACTGGCAGCCGAGGGCCAGATCCATCTCATCCACAACCGCCGCAAGCTGCATCCCGCGGCCGCGGCCGAGATCGCCATACAAGCCGCGGAATCCCATGACGTGGTCTTGCTGAGCACCGACATCCAAGTGCTTCCAGGCTGGCTGCACCGGCTCACTTGCCACGCCTATGCCAAGCCGGGCATCGCAACGGTGTCGCCGCTATCGAACACCGACGATGCCAACGGCCTGACCGGATTTGGCGAAACTCCGGACCAAATCGACGAAGCCTGCCAAACCGCCAATGCCGGTCGTTCTGTATCTATATCGGAAGTATCGGGCCACTGCCTGTACATCCGCCGCGCCGCCCTTGACGTCGAACCCTTCGCGCCCCATCCCGGCAACAACACCGGCTTCGTCCAGCGCACTATCGCCGCCGGCTGGCATCACCGCCTGGCCTGCGACACGTTTGTCTACCGCAATGGAATCAGCGATCCATCGCCGCACCTCCCGGCCCGGGACAACGGCCATCTTCCCCGGCCGGCCACCACCGGGCCCATCGTCCCCAACCTGTTCGCCGTGACTGCGGCTTTGCTCCGCCAATCGCAACTGCCGGTCATCCTGATGGTCACCCACAATCTTGGCGGCGGCGTACAGACGCCATATCGACAGTCTGATACAGCGTTATCGCCACACGGCCCGCATCCTGCTGCTGGAGGGCACGGATCGCGGCGCCGCCCTGTCCGTCCCCTCGCTGCCGAACCACCCGGCTCTGATTCTACCGTCCGACCGGCTTGACGACATAGTCGCAATACTCCGGTCGATGAACGTCTCGCGGATCCATATCCACCATCTTGTTCGCATGGACCTCGACATCCGGACCCTGATCCACCGCCTCGCCGTGCCATTCGACGTAACCGTGCACGACTACTTCGCGATCTGCCCGCAGATCAACCTGCTGCGCTGGCCCGAGGGTATCTACTGCGGCGAGCCAGGTCCGGCCGCCTGCAACGCGTGCATCGCCGATCAGAGCTCGCATGGGGCAAGGGACATCACATCCTGGCGCAGCGGCTGGGCCTGGCAGTTCATGGATGCGGACAGGGTCATCTGTCCCAGCACAGACGTCAAGCATCGGCTCGATCGTTACGGCATGGCCAGCCGAGCGATTGTCGTTTCTCATAAACAACAAAATGAAACCCGCTGGTCAACCCATCTGCCGACCCATCCCGTCCCACCCCTCAGAATCGTTTTGCTCGGTGTGCTCGCCAACCACAAAGGCGCACGCACCGTGGCCGAGGTCGCGGAGGCCGCCGCGCCCGGAACGATCGAACTTCATCTGGCCGGTCACCTCGAAGCCAGTTTCCCCCGACAAACTGCTCGGCTGATCAACGTGACCGGCAAATATCAGGACCGCGACCTGGCAGCCATACTGCGACGCATTAACCCGCACGTCTTCTGGTTCCCATCCGCCGCGCCGGAAACCTATAGCTACACACTCGGCACAGCGATCGAGACCGGCCTGCCCATCGTCGCCACCGACCTAGGCGCCTTTCCGGAACGCCTGTCCGGCCGTCCATTGACCTGGCTGGTGGACCACCGAGCCCCGGCCCAGGGCTGGCTGAGCACGTTTGAGGCAGGTCCAGTCGGCCCTGCAGGATCGCCGCGGCCGACCGCGGACAGCACGCCCTTTGGCAATGTCGGATTTCTATTCTGATCGTTACTTACAGACAAGAAAAGAACCCCCGGTCGCAAGCCGGACAGCGGCGTGCACCACCGGGCCTCAGCGCCGGCCGGACCAGGCACCCACCCGCACCGCCGCCAAACCCAGGATCGCCATCGTGCCAGAGCGCTACGATACCGGCGGGCTGACCCCATGCGCCTACATCCGCCTGCTGCAACCGCTCGACCATCCCTCGCTCGCCGGCCTGTTCGACATCGTCCTGGCCAACCCCGAAACCATCTTCGACTACAATGTTGACGTCATCGTCACCCAGCGCCACGCCATCCCTGATCCCGACACGGCCAACCGGCTGGCTGACCACGCCCGCCGCACCGGCGCGAAATTGCTGTTCGACCTCGACGACGACCTGCTCAACGTCCCGGCCACCCATCCCGACGCCAAAACCCTGCGGCCTTTGGCCAAAACCGTCCGCCGCATGCTGACGATTGCCGATGCCGTCTGGCTGTCGACCCCGGGCCTCGCCCAACGCCTCGCGCCACTCCGCCCCGACGCGCTGGTGATGGAGAACCGGTTGGACGAGCGTATCTGGACCCACACCCCCGCACCCACCGCCTTCCGGGACGACCCGGTGCGCATCCTGTGCATGGGCACCAGCACCCACGACCGGGATTTCGCCATGATCGAGCCCGCCCTGTTGAGGCTGAAGTCCGAATATGGCGACCGGATCGTCATCGACGTGCTCGGGATGACCAGCCGCTGCGAACTCCCACCGACCCTGAACCGCATCGGCCCGACGACCCACGCCTCAAGATCCTATCCGGGCTTCGTCAACTGGCTGACCTCGACCCAGCCGCGCTGGCATATCGGCCTCGCCCCGCTGCTCGACACCGCGTTCAACCTAAGCAAATCCCCGATCAAGGCGATGGACTACGCCGCCATCGGCCTGGCCGTTCTGGCGTCGGACACGCCGGTGTACCGCGGATCGCTGGCCGACGGTCCCGCCGGCCAGTTGGTAACCAACGACCCCCGCGCCTGGCACACCGCACTGGACTGGCTGATCCGCAACCAGTCCCTCCGCCAAACCATCGCATCAGGCGCCCGCCAGGCGTTCCTGACCCAGGCCACATTGGCCAGCCACGCCCACGCTCGCCGCGCGGCCTGGACAGACCTGCTACCCGCAATGAAGCCGCACGCTTGCGAACCGCCCCGCTCGCGTTAACTATACGCCATGGTTCAACTCACCGCGCTACCTGAACGAGGCGTCATCGCCATCGAAGGCGACGACCGCGTCGGCTTCCTGCAAGGTCTGGTCTCCAACGACATAGAGGCAGCCCGTCCCGGCCATGCCGTCTGGGCCGCCCTGCTGACGCCACAGGGGAAGTGGCTGGCCGATTTCTTCGTCTTCGCCGACGCCGCCGCCTTGCTGCTGGATTGCGAGGCCGCACAGATTCCGCTCATTCTCCAGCGGCTGTCGCGCTACCGTCTGCGCATGAAGGCCGAACTCCACGCCCAGCCCGCGCTGCAGGTCCACGTCGCCTGGCAAGAGCGCCCGGACGTGCAGGGCATCATCGCCCCCGACCCCAGACTACCCGACTTCTGCTGGCGCATCCTGTCCCCCACCCCCCTTGCCACCAACGCGACGCCCGAGGACTGGGACCGCAATCGCCTCGCAGCCGGCCTGCCGGACGGCTCCAAGGACATGGAAGCGGACCGCAGCGTCCTGCTGGAGGCCGGCTTCGACGAGCTTTCCGGCGTCTCCTGGTCAAAAGGCTGCTACATGGGCCAGGAACTGACCGCGCGCACAAAATACCGCGGCCTGGTCAAACGCCGCCTCGTTCCTGTTTCAATACAAGGCACGCTCCCCGCGCCCGGCAGCCCGATCCTGCTCAACGGCGTCGAGGTCGGCACCATGCGCTCCGGCCGAGACACGATCGGCCTGGCGTCCGTCCGCCTCGACGCTCTCGGCAAGCCCCTGCAGTGCGACGACGCGACACTAACCCCCCGCGTTCCGCCCTGGATGCGCCTGCCGGAGGCCGCAACGGTACGCGCCTAATACCAGCGGCTGTCGAACCATGAACGTGTCAACAGCCGCTGGCTTCTTACTGACTTTGCGGGCAGCCGCGCCGCCAACCCAACCCCATCGCGGTCAGCCCCTCAGGCCGCCGGGATAACGTTCGGTTGCAGAGCAGCGCGGGTCGTACCGCGAAGCCGTTTCGTCGCGTGAACCGGCCACGTCCAGCATACCGCGACGTCTCACCCTTCTCTCACGGGCGCGACCTGCGCAGCGCCAGCCCAACCGGACCACCATGGCTGGCGAAACCGCCCATACAATGTTCGGAGCGTTCTGAGCGTCTACGATCAGCCTGACATCGCGCCACCGCACCGCCAGCCCGTCGACAAGCCAGACAACACCGGCACTGCGCCATCCAGCATTGAGCGATCCTACCCAAGTCGCGCCCGGTGACCTTCAATCACCGCCCGATACGTATCGCTAATCAACCGATCGACCACCGCAGGCGGCGGCTCGCGACGCTGTAGATGCGGCCGCACCGCCGCGACCGGCGCCTCCGCCAGGGCAAACTGGATGCAGCGAATTTCGTCCGGCCCGGCACATCCAAACGTGGCCCGAGCGAACCGCTCGATCCTGGCCTCGCCTCGCCGGCGCTGATCCGCAAGCCCCTGCAGTAGTGCCTCAGGCCACGTCCCCTGCACGAAATCGTCCCGGTGATACAGCAGCAGCAACCGCCCCTCATCCAGATGGGCCCGCACCCAGGCCGGCGTGTGCAGCGCGGCCCGCAAGCCATCCCCGAGTTCCAGCGCCGCCTCGATCCCTTCCTGAAACCGCAGCACCGTCTTGAACCAAAGCTCCGCCAGCAGCGCATCGCGCGAGGCAAACCGATGGTAAAACGACCCGGTCGGCGCCTTGAGCCGCCCGGTAATCGCCCCAACCGTGACAGCCGACGGTCCCCGCTCCGCCACCAGTGCAAGCGCCGCATCCAGAAAATCCGCGTGAGTGAAAACAGTGCGAACCATCACTCTAGAATGAATGTTCTAGACTCACCCGTCAACACCAGTTTAAGCTTCGACCAAACCAGCCCAGGAGACGCACCATGGCCGATCTCTCCACACTGAACATGGATCAGATTGCCCGCCTGCTCGCAGCCGCGCGCCAAACCATCAGCACCGTACACAAGGGCTGGATCGCAACCCAGGCCGAGAACGGCGGCGCCCACGCCCGCGCCGTTCGCCTGTTACCCGGTCTGCCCGATGACGATGAGTGGACCCGCCAATTCCTGAGCAGAAAAGTCTCCCGCAAAATCGCCGAGATCAGACGTGAACCGCGCGTTACGCTCGCCTATCAGGATGCGTCCGGCGACGCCTACGTCGCATTGGGCGGCCAGGCATCCCTGAGCGACGACCCGGCGGAGATAGGCAGCCTGTGGCCGGAAACCGCCAACGCATTCTTCCCACCCGGTTTCGCGGAGGCCAACATGCTGGTGGTCAAGATCGACGTGGACCGGATCGAAGTCCATATTCGCGGCCTCACCGGCGAGCCGTTCGGCCACGGCCGCACCCTGATCGAGCGCACCGGACCCAACAACTGGCGGTTCATTCCTGCTGCAGCCTGAACTTGCTAATCCATCGCCGCATGCGCCTCGACCGGCGCGCTTGATGTCAACCGCGGCCGGCGCAACAGCAACAGCAGCAGCAGCGACGGCAGCGTGGTGAAGATCATCATCCAGTAGTCGTCGATATAGGCGATGATCTGCGCCTGCTGGTTGACCATCTGGTCCATCACCGCCGCGCCGTGCGCATGCATCGGATTCCACGTCTGGCTCACCGCGCCGCCACCCTGCAGCGCTCGGTTGAACGGCGTCACCGACGCGCCGATCGACTCATGCAGCACCTGCGTGTTGTGCGCCAGCATCGACGACGTCACCGACACCCCGACCGCCGCGCCGATATTGCGGAACAGGCTGAACAGCGAAGCGCCATCGGTGCGGTACTGCGGCGGCAAGGTCGCGAACGCCAGCACCTGCAGCGGCAGGAACACGAACCCAAGCCCGGCGCCCTGCACCATGATCGTCATGATGATCGTCCATTGCGAGACGTCAGGCGTCCAGCGTCGTCATCTCCCACATCGACCAGGCCAGCATCAGGATACCGCCCGCCATCAGCTTGCGCGGGTCGATCTTGCTCGACAGCCGGCCGCCGGTCATCATCGCCGTCATCGTGCCGATGCCGCGCGGCGCCATGATCAGCCCGGCCGTCTCCACCGGATAGTTCGCCAGGTTCTGCAGCCACGGCGCCATCAGCGACGAACTGGACACCAGGATCGTCCCGGTCGCGAACATCAGCACCAGCCCGGCGGCGAAGTTCCGGTCCTTGAACAGCAGCGACCGGGATGAACGGCTTCTTCGCCGTGATCATGTGGACGACGAACAGGTAGACGCCCAGGCCGCCCAGCACCGCCTCGGCGATGACCTCGGTGGAGGTGAACCAGTCCTGGTCCTGCCCGCGGTCGAGCATCATCTGCAGCCCGCCGATGCCCAGCGACAGCACGCCGAAGCCGATCCAGTCGAACCGCAGGTTGAAGTTGCCGAACGACCGCGGCATGAAGAACACCAGGCCCAGCGTCGCCAGGATGCCGAACGGCAGGTTGATGTAGAAGACGTAGCGCCAGTTGTACATCTCGGTCAGGTAGCCGCCGAGCGTCGGCCCCAGGATCGGCCCGACCATCACGCCGACGCCCCAGATCGCCATCGCCTTGCCGCGCTGCTCGACCGGGTAGATGTCCATCATGGTGGATTGCGACAGCGGCACCAGCGCCGCGCCGAACACGCCCTGCAACAGCCGGAACACCACCATCTGCGTCAGCGACTGCGCCGCGCCGCACATCATCGAGGTGACGGTGAAGCCGACCAGGCAGGTGATGAACAGGTATTTCCGGCCGAACCGGGACGCCAGCCATCCCACCGGCGCGGTCATGATCGCCGCGGCGGTGATGTAGGAGGTCAGGACCCAGGTGATCTCGTCATACGTCGCCGACAGGCTGCCCTGCATATAGGGCAGCGCCACATTGGCGATCGTCTGGTCCAGCGCCTGCATCAGCGTCGCACCCACGGTGCAGAGCGTGATGATCAGCCGTGCGGGACCGTTGCGGCGACAGCCCGTCTCCGCGGGCGGTGCGCGCGACGCTGTCGAGCCCTGCGCACGCAGCGCGTCGCATCCGGACATTAGAACAGGTCGCGCCAGCTGCGGTGATGGCCGGTGTCGATGTCGGCGACCACGCTCATGCCGGCAGCGCAGTTCCGGATCGCCGTCCTTGTGCTCGACCTTGATCCGCACCGGGATACGCTGCACCACCTTGACCCAGTTGCCGGAGGTGTTTTGCGCCGGCAGCACGGAGAACTCCGACCCGCTGTTGGGCGCGATCGCTTCGACTTCGGCCTTCCAGGTCCGGCCAGGATAGGTATCCACCGTCACATCCACCGGATCACCCGGCTTCACATAGGTCAGTTCGGTTTCCTTCGGATTGGCCTCGACCCAGACGTTATCGGTCGAAACCAGGCCGAACGCCGCGGTCGCCGCCGCCAGGTACATGCCCGGCTGCACCGTTTCCACCTGCGTCACGATCCCGCTGAACGGGGCGTAGATCACCGTGTGGTCCAACTGCCGCTTGGCCTCATCCACCCGGGCCTGCGCCTGCAGGTAATCGTTCATCGTTCTGCACATCGACCTCGGGATCGCCGCCCAGCCGCGCCAGTTGCACCGCCGGCGGTGACCTTCAGCGCCTCGACCGCCTGCTTGTCGGCCATCAGCAGGAAGCGCGCGTTGTCGTAATCCGCCCGGGTCACGCCGCCGCTTTTGATCAGCCCGGCATAGCGGTCGAAACTCGCCTGGTCGGATTCAAGCTGCGCCTGCTTGACGTCGACCTCGCGCAGCATCCGCTTGTAGTCGAGCTTCATCGCGTTCAGCGTCGAGACCATGCCGTCGCGGTTGGCGGTCGCGCCGGCCAGGGCGATCTCGAACGGCCGCGGGTCAAGCCGCAGCAGCACGTCGCCCTTCTTCACCCGCTGGCCCTCATGCACCGGCACCGACGGCGACGATGCCGGACACGTCGGTGGCAGATCACCTCCTTCGCCGCCCGCACATAGGCGTCGTCGATCGACACGACTCGGCCGCCCGTCAGCCAGTAGTAGCCGGCCGCCGACGATGACGACCGCGATACCGCCCAGCATCAGGATCGGACGCAACAGCGCCGCGGCCGATCCGGCGGCGGGACGGCGCGTCGGTCACACGATCGGACACCCGGGGTGCCGGCCCGGAGATCGCGGCCTGAGACATCAAACGGCCTCCCGCGCTTCGGTCACGGCCGGATCGGCGCCCCGGCGCGATGCATGGGCCTCTTGGGTCAGGGTCGCTTTCATCCGCATCAATGCCTCAGTCATGATTTCGATGGACTTTTCGTCGATCCCGGCGGTCACGATGCGCGTCATGTCGGCGCGCTGATCGTCGATCTCGTGCAACACGTCGCGCGCCGGGCGCAGCAGATGCAGCCGCCAGATGCGCCGGTCGCGCGGGTCCGGACGGCGCTCGACCATGCCGCGCGCTTCCAGCCGGTCGATCAGACGGGCGACGGTGATCGGCTCGACTTCCAGGAGTCTCGGACAATTCCTTTTGCGAGATGCCCGGCTGACGCTCCAGCCAGATCAGGATCGCCCACTGCGCCCGCGTCATGCCGTGCAGGCGCGCCCGTTTATCCGCGTCGACGCGGAGCAGGCGGGCGACATCGTGCAGCAGGAACAGCAGATCGCGGTGAAATTCGTCCAATGGGCGCGTCCTTTCGATTGAGCTCATCATAAGCCGCGTTATCATATGGATTCCAGTCTGATTGCCATGCGTGCAGTGCACAGGACCGCCGCTATCCGGCTGAGACGCCGTTCGCGTTCGACTACGGCATGGCCCTCTGGCAGGCGTGTTCAGGCAAAATGGGCAGATGCTCACTGGCCACGCAACGACCGATGCAGCGGTGCGTGCAGCATCGATGGGAGCATGGGTCGCGGTGGCAGTCGGCGGCGCAATCGGCAGCGTCGGTCGGTTCTGGTTGGCGAGCGTCATGACGGCGCTGACGGGCCCCGCTTTCCATGGGGTACATTGCTGATCAATGTGCTGGGCTCATTCGTCATCGGTCTGGTCGCCGGCATGACACTGACGCCCGCCGGGTCGGCATGCATCCCGACATCCGCATCTTCCTGATGACCGGCATCTGCGGCGGCTTCACCACCTTCTCCGCCTTCAGCCTGCAAACGCTGGAACTGCTGCAATCCGGCGATGTCACCGCCGCCTTCGGCTATGCCATCGGCTCGGTCATCCTCTGCGTCATCGCCACCTACTGCGGCTGGCTGCTCGGCCGCCTCTGAGACTTTACAGCCACATCGTTCGGCTGGCACGCTGCGCCGTCCTATCAAGAGGGGACAGCATGGACCTCGTCATTCGCAACGCCCGCCTGTTCGGCGAACCAGCCGGTCGATATCGGCATCGCCGCCGGCAAGATCGTCGCGATCGAACCCAACCTGCCCGCCAGCACGCGCCATCCTACGACGCCGAGGGCCACCTGGCCTGCGCGGGCCTGGTCGAAACCCACATCCATCTCGACAAGACCCGCATCATCGACCGCTGCCCGCCCGAGGACGGCCGCAACGCCAACGCCGTTCCCCGCGTCGCCGCCGTCAAAGCACACCTTCACCGAGGACGACGTCTACCAGCGCGCCAGCATCACCCTGGAAAACTGCATCAAGCACGGCACCACCCGCATGCGGACCCATGTCGAACTCGACGCCGGCGTGGAGATGCGCAGCTTCGACGCGCTGGAACAGCTCCGCCGCGACTACGCCTGGGCGATCGACATCGAGCTGTGCGTGTTCCCGCAGGAAGGCCTGACCAACAACCAGCCGCTCCGACGAACTGCTGGTCCAGGCGCTGAAGCGGGGCGCCAGGGTGATCGGCGCGGCCCCCAACTACGACCCCGACAAAAGCGGCCAGATCCACCGCATTTTCGACCTGGCCCGCGAATACGACGCCGACATCGACATGCATCTCGACTCCGGCAACAGCCCGGCGGACATGGACATCCATCTGGTCTGCGAACTGACCAAGCAATACCGCCTGGGCGGCCGCGTCGCCGTCGGCCATGGCTGCAAGTATTCGACCCTGCCGCCGCCCGGACCTGCGCCGGCTGGCTGCCGAGATCGCCGACGCCGGCGTCGCCGTCACCGTATTGCCTGCCACCGATCTGTACATGATGGGCCGCGACCAGGACCACAGCGTCCGGCGCGGCGTGGCCGATGCCAACGTGCTGGTGGAAAACGGCGTCAACTGCTCGATCTCCAGCAACAACATCCTCAACCCGTTCACCCCGCTGGGCGACGGCAACCTGATCCGCATCGCCAACATGCAGGCCAATGTCTGCCAGATCGGTGAGGCCGACCGGCTGCGCGAATGCTTCGCCATGCTGACCGACGCGGTCCGCCAGGCTGATGAACCTGAGGGACTACGGCATTGCCGTCGGCAATCCCGCCGACATCGTGATCTTCGATGCCACCACGCCCGAAGAAGCGATCGCCGAGGTCAAGGCGCCGCTGGTCGCGTTCAAGCACGGCATCCGCACCGTCACCCGTCCAAGAGCGGAGTTGCACCGGCCATGAAACTCTCCGACATCGCCCAGGTCATCCGCAGCAAGAACGCCGGCCCGCGGCGCCTGACGCTCGACATCATGTTCGGCTCCGACACGGACTATCAGCGCGTCGCCCAGTCCCCCGCGCTGGGCGCCGAGGCGATCGGCCGCCTCTACCGCGTTCCGCCTGACCAGGTGACCATCATCCCCTACCCCGTCGGCCGGGCCATCAAGATCGTCATGGCGCGCAGCGATCATGGCCGGCGATCCGGGCGACTACGACGTCTACGGCGCGCAGCAGCACGCCCCGTTGCTGGGGATCGAGATATGAGCGCATCCGGCCGCGTCATCGCCGAATTCCGCCGGCACCCGCCGCCCCATCCGCCTGCTCGGCGCATCCGGGCAGCTTGGCTACGGCATCCCCGCCGCGGCGTTCAAAGCCGGCATCGACCGCCGCCCCGACCTGATCGGCTGCGACATGGGATCGATCGACATCGGCCCGACCTATCTCGGCAAAGGCGAGATGGCGACATCGCCCGAGGCCACCCGCCGCGACCTGCGCCGCGTGCTGCGCGCCGCCCGCGCGCTGGACGTGCCGCTGGTCATCGGCATCGGCCGGGTCCGCCGGCGCCGGCCCGCACCTGGACGCCACCCTGGCGATGCTGCGCGACATCGCCCGCACTGACGGCCTGCGCTTCCGCATGGCGGTGATGCGCGCCGACATCCCCCGCCCCGTGCTGCTCGACGCCGTTCGTTCCGGCAAAGTCACCAGCTTCGACGGCATGCCGGCGCTGACGGAGGCGGACGTGACCGACGCCGCCCACATCGTCGGCCAGATGGGCATGGGGCCGTTTCGCCAGGCGCTTGAAGCCGATGTCGATGTGATCGTGGCCGGCCGAGCGTGCGACACCGCGATTTTCGCGTCGCTGCCGGCGCTGTTGGGATTCCCCGTCGGGCTCGCCATGCACATGGCCAAGATCATCGAGTGCGGCTCGCTGTGCTGCGTGCCCGGCGGCCGCGACCCGATCCTGGCGGAACTCGATCACGATGGCTTCGTCCTCGAAAGCATGAACCCGGACCGCCGGGCGACGCCGACATCGGTCGCCGCGCACAGCCTGTATGAGCAAGCCGATCCCGTTCACCATGCAGGAACCCGACGGCACGCTCGACCTGACCCATGCGCACTACGAGGCGGTGGACGACCGCCGCGCCCGGGTCAGCGGCGCGACCTGGCGCGACACTACACAGCCCGACGATCAAGCTGGAGGGCGCGTGCAAGATTGGCGAGCGGGCGGTGCTGCTGTGCGGTTCCGCCGATCCCCGCTTCATCGAGCAGTGCAAGGCGCTGCTGCCGAAGGTCGCCGACCTGGTGCAAAGCCTGGTCTGCGAGGAGCAGCCGCATGGACTACACGTTGCGCTTCCGGGTCTACGGCATCGATGGCGTGCGGATGGTGGTGCCGGAAAACGAGCCGCCGCCGGGCGAGGTGTTCATCATGGGCGAGTGCATCGCGCCGACCCGCGAACGCGCGTCCGAGGTGGTGCGCACCTGCAAGCAGTTCCTGCTGCATTTCGGCTATCCCGGCCGGCTGTCGACCGCCGGCAACATCGCGTTCCCGTTCACCCCGCCGGAGGTGTCACTGGGCCCGGCCTACCGTTTCAACGTCTACCACCTGCTGCACGTGGACGGACGCAGCGCGTTGTTCCCGGTCGAGATCGAAACGGTATAACGCGATCCCGACCGTCACTTCAGTAACGTACTCCGCCACCACATCATTTTACGATAACATAACGATACGGAAAATAGTTATCCGCCAGCTGGGCAACGTCGACGTTTGCCTTCGCCGCCCAGACGATGACCTGCTGGTGCAGCGGGATCGTCGGCACTTCCCGCTGCAGGATGTCGATCGACTGGTGGATCATCGCCGACCGCTTCGCCTGCTCCGTCTCGATCCCGATCTTCTCGATCAGGTCGTCCAGCGCCGGATTGGAGTAGCCGCCGACGTTGACCTCGCCCCGCTTGCCGTCGCGTGTCCCCAGCAGCGTGTAAAGCACGTTGTGCGCGTCGTACGTCGCCGGCGTCCAGCCCAGCATGTAGAAATCGGTGTCGTAGTTCGGCGACAGTGATCTTGGCTGAAGAACTTCGACTTGGTCTGCGCATGTCAGATCGACCTTGATGCCGACCCGCGCCAGCATCGGAACGATCGCGGTGCAGATCTGCTCGTCCATCACATAGCGGTCGTTCGGGCAGTCGAGCCCCACGCGGAAGCCGTTCGGATAGCCCGCCTCCGCCAGCAACTGCTTGGCCTTCGCCGGATCGGGCTTCGGCCGCACATCCAGCGCCGCGTCGTAGCCGTTCACGCCCGGCCCCCACATCTCCCACGTCGGATGGCCCAGCCCCAGCATCACCCGGCTGGCAATCGCGGCTCATCGATCGCCAGCGCCACCGCCTGCCGCACCTTCACATCCCGCAACGGGTTCTTCCCCTTCACGTCGGAGCTCGGCAGCTCGTCGCGGCTCACGTTGAAGCCCAGGTAGATCGTCCGCAGCTCCGGCGTCTGCAGCAGTTTCAGCCCCTCGGTCTGCTTGATCCGGGCCATGTCCTGCGGCGGGACGCTGTAGATCATGTCCACCTCACCCGACAGCAGCGCCGCCACCCGCGTCGGCGCCGACGAGATCACATCGAACTCCACCCGATCGAGGTTGTGCTCCGGCTTGTCCCACCACAGCGGGTTCTTCTCCACCACCGTCTTGCGGTCCGGCTCGCGCGAGACCAGCTGGAACGGCCCGGTGCCCATCGCATTATGCAGCGCGTAGTTGTCCTCCTTGCCGATGGTCACCGGTTCGGCCGCGTTGTGCGCCTCGCACCACGCCTTCGACATGATCAGCAGGTTGGTCTGCTCCTGCAGGAAGATCGGATCCGGCACCATGGTTTCGAAATCGACCGTCAGGTCGTCGATCTTGCGCGCCTCCTTCACCGGCGACATCGGCGCGCGCATCGACGAATTCGGCGACAGGATCCGCTTCAGCGTGAACACCACGTCATCGGCGGTGAAAGGGGAGCCATCCTGCCACTTCACGCCGGGCCGCAGATGAAAGCGCCAGACGGTCGGGGAGGTCTGCTCCCACGATGCCGCCAGCGCCGGCTCCAGCGCCAGACGCGCGGTTGCGGCGAGCCAGCGGTTCATAGATGTTGGCAAGGAAACTAAGCTGCACCGTCTCCTGCCGTGTCTGCGGGTCCATCGCGTTGACGTCGCCATCGTTTGCCCAACGGAAGGTCGCTGCGGCGGCAGGCGAGGCGGATAACGCAGTAAACACCGCAATCACCGGCAGCGAAAAGCGTAGCATTAAGATTTTCTCCTGGTGTTCTTGTTAGTCCAGTCCAATCAGATGAAACTAACCGCCAACATATCGTCTTGCACAGAGAGAGCACATGCAGATCGATCCCCAGACCGATATTCTCGGACTGATCGACGTGCAGCCAACCTTCATGCCCGGCGGCGAACTGCCGGTGGCGGGCGGCGACACGATCATTCCGGTTATAAACCGTCTGCTGCGGCAATTCCATCACGCCTTCGCGACGCAGGACTGGCACCCTGCGAATCACGCCTCCTTCGCCAGCGCCCATCGCTGGTCGGCAGCCTTATGACACGATCGAAATGCCTTATGGCAGACAGATTTTATGGCCCGACCATGCCATCGCCGGCACCCCATCGGCGGCGATCCATCCCGATATCGATCAGATCCGCATCGAAGCCATCATCCGGAAGGGATTTCGGCCCGAACTCGACAGCTATTCGGCGTTTTTTGAGAACGACCGCCAGACACCGACCGGACTGGATGCATGGCTCCGCCAGCGCGGCTTCTCGCGACTGTTCCTGTGCGGCCTCGCCACCGATTTCTGCGTCGCCTGGTCGGCCGAGGACGCCGCACGCCTCGGCTTCACCGTAACGATCGTCGAGGACGCCTGCCGCGCCATCAACCTTCCCGCCCCAGACGACGGCACCACCACCCCAGACGGCCGAAACACCTCAGTCGGCCGCACAACCATGGACGCCGCACGCGACAGATTGACCGCCCTTGGCGTGCGGTTCCGCGACAGCACCTCCATGTAACACCCATGCTCCGATGTCTCGCCGTCGCCCTGCTGCTGCTGTCCGTCCAGTCGTCCATCGCCGCACCCGCGCTGGTCGGATTGTGGCTGACCCAGGACCGCGGCGGCGTCATCCGCATCTCGTCCTGCGACGGCGGCCTGTGCGCCCAGATCGCTGGCATCGTCCTCGATCATCCGAACGATCCGACACCGGTGGACTACCGTGGCGTCTCGCAGTGCCACTTGCCGCTGATCACCGACGCCAGGCAGGTGCAGCCGAACCTGTGGAAGGGCCATATCCTCGATCCCCGCAACGGCGGCATCTACGGTGTGGAGTTGCATCTTGACCCGCAGGGCAACCTTGCCTTGCGCGGTTTTCTCGGCATTCCCCTGCTCGGTCACACCCAGACCTGGAACCGCTATCCCGGCAGCGTCCCCAAGGATTGCCGCCTGCAGGCCGGCAGTGAAATCGCCGGCCAGAGCGCCCCCCTCGGCAACGCCGCCAGCCATCCCCAGCAAACCGGCCTTGAGGGCGGCGGCGGCTGATCACCCCGCAGCCCCCGCCTCACCCTAATCCGCCTGCGCCTGCACCACGCTCCCGACCGAGGCCGGCACGCCCGCGACGATCACCAGATACCGGCGCGGGCCGGTCGCCGACGGCTGCTCCACCTGCCGGATTGGCCCAACCGCATCCACGATCGCCGCGCCCGCCGGGTTGGTCATGAAACTGGCGAGCGGTTCGACCGGACCAGCCCCGGTTCTGTCCCCCGCCAGCGCCAGCACGTAAGGCTGCTTCGGCTGCAGCCCGGTGACCGAGGCCTGCAGCACCTGCAACAGCCCCTGGTCAAACAGCGTCACGTTGCTCGGCGCCGGTCCGCCACCCGCCACCGGCACCCCACCCCCCGCGGGCGCCCCACCTGCCACCGGGACCAGCGTCAGATGCGTCGCCATGCCCGCGATTCCCAAGGGCTGCAGGTTCTGGGTGCCGTCACCCGCCGGCACCGCGTCCGGAACGTAAGCCACCGCCTGCGGCGCCTGGCCGATCGGCATTGTCGCGATCACCGTATTGGACAGCGTGTCGATGGCGACCATGCCGTCGTCATTCTCCAGCCCGACGTAAACCCGCGTCCCGTCACCCGACGGCCAGATTCCATGCGGCAGCTTGCCGACCGGTATCGTCGCCACCTTGAAGAAATCCGCGGTGTTGAACACCTGCACCTCGTTCAGGCCGCCCACAGTCACATAGGCAAAGCTGCCATGGGCGTTGGTCCCAAAGTTGACGTGATTGGTGATTGGCCCGGTGTCGAGCGTCTTGAGCAGCGCGAACGGCGGCCGAGCGTCGAAGACCTGCGTCTTGCCGATGTCCTTCAAGGTGAACCAGACCTGGCTGCCATCCGCCGACGCGGCAATGTTCGGACAGAACGGGCTGACCTGCTGCACCCGGCCGACAATCTGATGATCGGCTACCGAGATCACGTCCGTCTCGGGATTGAACGACGAGCAGACATAGCCGTATTTGCCGTCCGGCGAAAAGATCTGCATGCCTGGACCGTTCGGCACGGTGATGCGGGTCTTCTCTTCATAGGTTGCCGCGTCCAGCACGCTCACGTAGTTCTCGCCGCGCACGGTGACCCAGACTTCCTTGTTGTCCGGCGTGAAGAACGCCTCATGCGGCGAGCGTCCCACATAAGCCACGTGCTTGACCGCGTTAGTGGCGGTATCGATGAACGAAATCGAGTTCGAACCGATCGACACCACGGCAAGGGTATGGTGATCGGGCGAGAAACCCATCCCGTGCACCAGCAACTGCCCCCGGTACAGCGGGCTGAAATTGGCCGGCGTTGGCTCCCCAAGCCGGATCACACCAAGCACCTTGTTATCGGCCGGGTCGATGACGGAGACGGTGTTGGAAAACTGTTCGGCCGCATAGACGCGATCGTGGTGGCTGATCGCGATGTCCGGTGCCGTGGCGCTGCCCGGCGCCTGCCCGGCCCACGCGGCAGGGGCCGCTGAAACGCTCAAGGCCAGCAGCGCCGGGAACAGGAATCTTCGGGAACAGAAATCTATTGTGCATGATGATCGTGCCTTTGCATGTCCATTTGCGGGCCAGCCGGGCCTTGCGGCGTGACCGGGGCGGGCCGAACCTGATCAGGCGACGCGACCGAAGAGGGCAAAGGTTGTCCCAGCGCCAGTCGCATCGCCGCGATTTCCTGCTGCTGCTCGACCACGATTTCCTGAGCGATGCGCCGTAGCTGCTCGTTGTGGCCGTAGCGCAGTTCGGCCTGCGCCATGTCGATGGCGCCCTGATGATGCGGGATCATCATGGCGGTGAAATCCTGGTCCACGTCGCCGGCCGGGCGGACGCTCATGCCCGCCATCATCCTGTCCATCGCGGCCTGATTTTGCGCCAGGAAAAGCGCCTCGCCCGCTGTTTGCGCTTCACCCGGCGCGTGCGCCCCGCCAGATGTGTCCGCCGCGGTAGGTTGTTGCGTCCCCCCGTCCGCGGTGGTCAATCCTACAACCAGAATCGATGTTAAAAGCACGTTCGCCCGCATGTCCCGCCCCTGTTGAACGGTGCCGGCAACCATCCCGGTGATCGCCTCCCACCGGCTGCGCAATCACCCACGGATCACGACGCCAGACAAGCGACGTTCCGTGTAATTCTGCATCCGCATCGATCTCCACGACCGGGTTCGCATCTCGAGCCGGCCACGCCCGACGCCGTAACCACACCCGCCGCCGTCATCGCCACCCCGGTGCGCACCTTGCCGAACCGGCCACAACAGGCAAAATAGCCAGCGCTGCCAAGGATCAAGCCATGAAGATGAAAGCCGCCGTGCTGCGCGAGCAGGGCAAGCCCCGCCCCTACGCCGCCAGCCAGCCGATGACGATCGAAACCGTCGACCTCGACCCGCCCGGCCCCGGCGAGGTGCTGTACAAGATCATCGGCGCCGGCCTCTGCCACTCCGACCTTTCCACCATCGAGAACCTGCGTCCGCGCAAGCTGCCCACCATCCCCGGCCACGAGGCCGCCGGCATCGTCGAGGAAGTCGGCCCCGGCGTCACCGGCCTGAAGCCCGGCGACCACGTCATCAGCGTGTTCGTCACCAGCTGCAACGACTGCCGCTACTGCAACGGCGGCCGGCCGAACCTCTGCCAGAGCTCCAACACCTCGCGCACCAACGGCACGCTGATCTCCGGCGCCCGCCGGCTGTCGCTGAACGGGGAGCCGATCTACCACTACAGCGGCCTGTCGGTGTTCGCCCAATACGCCGTCGTCTCGCAGAACGCGTTGATCAAAATCCCCGACGACGTGCCGCTGGAGGACGCCACGATCTTCGGCTGCGCCGTCGTCACCGGCGTCGGCGCCGTGCTCAACACCGCCCAGGTGCCCGCCGGGCGGCCAGATGGCGGTCGTCGGCCTCGGCGGCGTCGGCATGAACGCGCTGCTGGGCGGCGTGGTCGCCGGCGCCGAACGCATCGTCGCGGTCGACCTCAACGCCGACAAACTGCGCCTCGCCCGCGAACTCGGCGCCACCGACACGTTCCTCGCCGGCAACGCCGATGTGGTGGAGGAAATCCGCCAGGCCACCGGCGGCGGCCTGGACTACGTCATCGAAACCGCCGGCTCGATCCCGGCGATGAACCTGGCCTACGCCATCGCCGCCCGCGGCGGCACGGTGGTCAGCGCCGGCCTGCCCGCCACGCACCGCAACGTTCTCCTACCTGCACTCGGCGCTGGTGAGCGACGGGAAAAGCATCCTGGGCAGCTACATGGGCAGTTGCGTCCCGAAACGTGACATTCCGCGCTTCATCGCGCTTTACCAACGTGGCAAACTGCCGGTGCAAAAATTGCGCTCGGGATACATCACCTTTGACGAGATCAACGACGGCTTCGACCGCCTGTCCGATGGCTCCGTCCTGCGCCAGGTGCTGCAACCGCACGCCTGATCAGCCCCTGATACCCGGCATCGCCCGCCAGGACGTGGCACCCGCCGCGCCATGAGCACCTACCTGGTCACCGGCGGCGCCGGGTTCATCGGCTCGCACCTGTGCGACGCCCTGGTTGCCCGCGGCGACACCGTGCGCGTGCTGGACGACCTGTCGACCGGGCGCCGCAGCAACCTGCCGCGCCGCCGCGACCCTGATCGAAGGCGACGTCGCCGATCCAGCCATCGTCGCCCAGGCCACGGCCGGTGTCGACGGCTGCTTCCATCTCGCCGCCATCGCCTCGGTCGAAAAAGGCGTCACCGACTGGCTCGGCACCCACCGCGCCAACCTCACCGGCACGATCACCGTGTTCGACGCCATCCGGCGCCACGGCAGCGAAATCCCCGTGGTCTACGCATCCTCCGCCGCCGTCTACGGCGACGCCGCGACCATTCCGATCGCGGAAACCGAACCCCGGACGCCGCTTTCGGCCTACGGCGCCGACAAATACGGCTGCGAACTGCACGCCAGGGTCGCCAGCCACGTGCACGGCATCCCAACCATCGGACTGCGCTTCTTCAACGTCTACGGCCCACGCCAGGACCCGAAATCCCCCTATTCCGGGGTCATTTCCATCTTCTGCGAGCGCATCGCCGCCGGCCTGCCCATCAAGATCTACGGCGACGGCCAGCAAACCCGGGATTTCATCTATGTCGCCGACGTCGTCCAGGCGCTTGCTCGCCGCCATGGCGCTGCGCCCGGCCGATCGCCCCGGTGTTCAACGTCTGCACCGGCGTCCCGACATCGGTCGAGGCACTGGCACACCTGATCGCCGAACTCTCCGGCAATCCCCTTAGTGCCCAGATGGCGCCACCCCGCGCCGGCGAAATCCGCCACTCCCTCGGCGCGCCAACCCTGGCCGACACAGTCCTGGGCCTGTCCGGACGTGTGCCCCTGCGCACCGGCCTGAGCAAAGTTCTGGCATGGATGACCGGTTCGGCCGAATAACCATATCATGAGAGGGACTCTTGTAACGCTGGCGCTGCCGCCAACCGGCCTTGTCATCCTGATGCTGTGCGGCCTGCTGCTGCGCGGCCGTTGGCAACGCCTCGGCCGCCGGCTGACCTGGACGGCCCTGATCGCGCTCATCCTTCTCGGCATGCCCGCGGTGTCCACCAGCCTGCTGCTGGCACTGGAATCCGGCTTCCCCACCACACCCCCAGCCGATCATCCACCCCAGGCCATCATCGTGCTGGGCGGCGAAATCATCCGCGCACAGAACGAAAAGCTGGGGATACGTCCCGGCATGCTGACCCTCGACCGCCTGCGCACCGCCGCCGCACTGCAACGCCGCACCGGCCTGCCCATCCTGGTCACCGGAGGCACCACGCAGCCGCGCACCCCGCCCGTCGGTCTCATCATGGACCAAAGCCTCAAGGACGATTTCCAGACCCCGGCGCGCTGGGTCGAGGCAAAATCCCTGGACACATGGGAAAACGCCCGCTTCAGCGCCGATATCCTGCGCCCGCTGGGCATCACCTCGGTCTACGTCGTAACCCACGCCTGGCACATGCGCCGCGCCATGCTCGCGTTCCAGGGCACCGGCCTGACCGTCACCGCCGCGCCAACAGCGCTGGATGACCCGCTCGGCCCCGACCTGTCCGACTTCCTGCCCCGCGCGTCCGGCTGGCAGACCGGCTATTTCGCCCTGCACGAATGGATCGGGTATGCGTGGTACAAACTTCGCTGAAACCGAGACCTACGCCACAATCGACCAGCTTCCGCCAGAAGCCCGGCAACTGCTCGACGCCGCCGCCGGCATCTTCTCAAGCCCGACATGGTGGAACACCGTCCTGTCCCACGCCATGCCACACGGCGCGGAGGCCTGCTTCATTGTGGTCCGCATCACCGGGCGAATCGCCGCGTTGTGCCCGATGCTCCAAACCCACGGCAGACTGGCCAGCCTGACCACCCCCTACTCCTGCGAGTACACCCCCCTCCTGGCCGCTGGCCTGGACCAGCCGGACCGGTTGGCCGCCATGACCGCATTCGCGCGTCTGTGCAGATCCGCGGGGACCGTACGCCTCGATGCGCTCCCCGCCGAGTGGAGTGGGCTGGCCGACCTTGAAGCCGGCGCTCGCCAAGCCCGCCTGCACACGCTGCGGTTCAAGCACTTCGGCAACTGGCACGAGGACGTCACCGCTCTGGACTGGTCCGCCTACCTGCAACGCCGCCCCGGCGCCCTGCGCGAAACCATCCGCCGCCGGTTGCGCCGGGCCGAGAAACTGCCGGACGCCCGCTTCGACCTCTTCACCCAGCCCGCCGAGATCGATCAGGCAGCCGCCGCGTTCGAAGCCGTCTATCGCAAAAGCTGGAAGGATGCCGAACCCCATCCCACCTTCAACGCCGCCCTCATCCAAGCCCTCGCAGCGCTCGGCCTGCTTCGCCTGGGCGTCTGGTCAGTCGGCGCGGACCCCGTCGCAGTGCAGCTATGGGCGGTCAAATGCGGCCAGGCCATCGTTCTGAAACTGGCGCATGACGAGGCCTGCAAGATCCACTCGCCCGGCACGGTACTCACCGCCCTGATGCTGCGGCACCTGCTCGATCAGGAACACATCACCCACGTCGACTTCGGACGCGGCGACGACACCTACAAACAGGGCTGGGCAACCCAGCGCCAGCAGCGCATCGGCGTGCTTCTGGTCAATCCGCTGACGCCGTCAGGGGCCGCCGCGCTCCTGCGCCATGCCGCCGGCCACCTTCGCACCAGGATGCTACACTGGGTCGCCCCTGCCATCCCGCGACCTGCCATCCCCAAACCCACGGGGCCAACAACCGTCGCGGCGCGCCCTCAACCAACAGCCTGACGTCGCCGACGCAACCAGCCCAGCCCGGCAATCCCGGTGCCCAGCACACCGAGCGAGGCTGGTTCGGGCACGCTGAAGCCCACCAGCGCGTAGGTGAACGTGTCGCCGGCGCCACCCAGCCCGGTCAACTCGTCGGTGAATATGGTCAGCGTCGAGTTCAACGCCCCGATGCCGGTCGTCCCGGTCACCACGATCGGCACCATCAACGTGCTGCCTTCGGCGATGACCGACCCGGGGGACAGCGACGCGATGCTGAACGCGGACGCATTCGGACCCGAGATCGCATAGCGATCGATCGTCAGGTTGGTCAGGCTTGCGTTGCCGCCATTCGCGTCGGTCGTGGTGTTCTGCAGCCACAGATAGAGTGTCTGGGACGCTTTGTAGCCGACTGACCCGAAGGAGATCGTGGAAGACGCCGCCCCGGCCACTCCAAGCGCCACCGGGGTGGGCGTATCGGCCACGCTCCCTTTGGTCGAGCCCTGGTTGGTCAGCGCGCTGGCGTAAGTCGGCCCAACGCCCTGCCCGGTCACTGTCGCCGCCACCGACTGCGAAAGGTTGTTTCCCGCCGCGTTGCCATTACTGAACGCGATCCTCACGGTGGAGGTGACAGGCGTGCGGCTGACCGGCGTATAGGTAAAGCCCAGAGTGCTGCTGGAACCGTCCGCCAGGCTGAAGCTGCTGGGGTTGCCGGCACTGGCGGTGAACCCGCTACCAAGCACGGAGCTGCTGACCGACCCGTTCAGGTTGCTGACCGACCCCAGCCCCGACAGGTTGCCGTTGCCGGTATTGCTGACGGTGACCACGCCGCTTCCGCTGCCGCCGCCGATCCGTGCATAGATTGTGGGATTTGAAACCGACTCCACAGGCACCACCCCCGTCCCGGTCAGCGTCAGCGTGACCGAGTTGCTGCCGGGACTCGTATCGGTGGCAGTCAAATTCTGGCTGAACGAACCGGTGGACGCCGGGGAGAAAGTATAGCTGACTGTCGCGGATGTGCGCGACGTGCCGCTGATCGTCTGGTTCAGTCCGGGTCCGCTGAACGGCGCGGCGCCGGCCGAAACGGTCAGGGTGGTGTTGGCCGCTTGCCCGCTGACGGTAACCATGTCGCTGACCGCCGCGGATGTCGTGCCGACAAGCACATTGCCGAACCCAGCCGGCTGGCTCGCGCTGACGACCGGCACTGCCAGGGCCTGGCGGTCAGCCAGGACAAGAGCCAGCAACGAGGTCGCGGATGCCAGTAATACTCTCAAACGTCAGCCCTGATCCTGTCGCAGTCAATATAGCGTAATATTTGATAATACGCAACCATTTTTCGACACAAGCCCAGCGCGAGCATGGCAAACGCTCGACCTCCATCATCCGGCAGTTCGTACCCTATACAGAAACTTTCCGCCATCAGTCTGTCGTCCGGTCCAATAGCCGGCGCCGCCGCAGCATCCCCAACCCCTGGTGAAACAACAGTCTGACCGACCACTGGCAACCCGCCTGTGCCCAGATCTGCACATGCGCCCCGTCCGCAAGGCTGCGTTTGTAGCGATCCTCACCCGCCAGGAAGTCATACACCTCACTCCCCTGCTCTGCCGCATACCGGATCGCACGGTGATGGTAGCTAAGGCCGGGCTTCGCCTGAGGCTCATTCCGCCGGTAAGCAAAGCCGCTCTGGTACGCGTAGACCCGCCCGCGATAGACGAAATTGTACAGGACACCAATCGTCGTCCCGGCACATGTCATCTTCAGCAGCATGAGTTCACCGCGTGGGACCGCCGCCGCCGCCAGCGCCCGATGAAACCGCAGAAAGAATGGCCGGGCAAAACTGCCGGGATGCCCCCGGCCCACCCAGGCCGCCTGATGCAGCCCCGCCATTTCCTCCAGCATCGCGTGCGCCGCCGCCACCGAACCGGCCCGCTCCAGCAGAATTGGCCCCTCGCGTTCATAGAACCGGTCCGACCGCCTGATCTGCTGCCGCGTGTTCGCGCTGCGTCCAGCCAGATAATCCGCCCCACCCTCCCGCAGCCGAGCCAGATCGGCGAACGGTGAGGCCTGCGTCCGCCCAACCACCACCAAACCAGCGACACGACGAACCGCCGCCAGCACCGGCGCGCCAATCCCCGACAACGTCACATCGTACGCCGAGACCACCGCGCCCAGGCAGAGCGCCGTCAGCTCATCCTCCCGCCCGGCTTCGGCCAGCACGCCGTTCTGTTCCACATACGGGCAATCCAGCTCGGCATCGCCACTCTCGCCCAGATGCAGACTCGGCGGCCCAATCCATCGCCGCACCCGGTTGAACAACGCCAGCGCCACGGTTCGGCCCGCATCGGTTGCCTCCACCAGCACCGGGTCCGCAAATCGCTCCGCGGCCAGGCAGCCCACCCAGGTCCAGCTCTGGAAAAACGACCCCGCCGCCCGCTGCTCGAGCTCCCGCCAGCGCGCGCCCAGCGCGGCGAAATCGGCAACCCCCGACACTCGAACCACCGTCATGCGTCCGCATGCGTCCCGCGCCAGAGCGCGCCATGGGCCGCAAACATCGCGGCCTGATCGAAATCGCGCCGGGCCTTCAAAAGATTGGCGTAACCAATCTTCCGGCCAGCCTCCCGATCGCCGACCACCGAAGCCAGCGCCCCGGCCAAAGCGCCGACATCCAGCCCCGTCACCAGCGACGTATTTTCGTCCGCCACCATCAGCGGCACGTCGCCCACGGCGGTCGCCACCACCGGCAACCCACTGGCCATCGCCTCAATCACCGATAAGGGCATCTGCTCGGTGTCCGATGACAGCGCAAAAACATCGAACTGCGCGTAAAACGCCGCAGTATCCTGGTGATGCCCGGCAAAACGAACCCGCTCCGCCACCCCCAGCCCCCTCGCCAGCGCCTCCAGCCCCGAACGCTCGGGACCGTCACCAACGATCACCAGCCGTCCCGCCCGTAGCGTCGCGAACGCGCGCAGCAACCGCGACAGGTTCTTCTCCGTCCGCAACGCCGCCACGGTCCCGATCACCGGCTCCGCCAATCCACGGCGTGACCCGTCCGTCGAGAACCGACACAGATCGATCCCGTTCGGCACATAGCGCACGACCTTTGCCGGCAGTCGCCAGCCGTCCGTGGCGATGCGCACCAGATTGCGCGACGGCAGCACCACCGGCGTCCGCCCCAGCGCAACCCGCCGCATCAACACCCGCCGAGCCAACTGACCGTCGCGCTCCTCCGGCCCGAACCCGTCCACGACATGCAGGTGCCGGGTGACCGGCACGATGTTGCCCAGGGCGAATTCGATCGCGCCCCAGTTGCAGGTGACCAGCACATCCGGCTGCCAGTCCCGCAGCAACCTGCGAAACCGCCAGGCATTCGACAGCATCGCGTGCTTGCGCGCGGCCACCACCGGAAACGTCACCTGCAGATCCGGCCGCAGCCGCTCACGGCACGCCAGGTTTCCATCCAATGCCACAACGATATGACGAAACCCGTCGCCGAAATGGTTCGCGACCGCAGCGAACCGCACCTGTGCGCCACCCACCGCGAAGCTCGGAAACACATGCGCCACCAGCGGAGCCCGCCGGCCGTCGCCCGCCATCTGTCCGCCCACGCGTTTCACCTTGACTTGCCCGAAGCCTTCCGCCGACACGACCGCAATGATCCGGCCCCGCCATACCGCAATCGCTTTCGCCGCCGCAATGCTTTGCAGCCTGCCCGCCACCGGGCGGGAGCTTGTGGTCGGACCGACCCGCAACCTGAAAGCGCCCAGCCAGGCCGCCGCCGTCGCCGCCAACGGCGATGTCATTCGCATCGATCCCGCAACCTACGCCGATTGCGCCATCTGGAACGCATCCCGCCTGATAATCGAGGCAACCGGTCCCGGCGTCCTGATCGCCGGCAAGACCTGCGCCGGCAAGGCCATCTTCATCACCGAGGGCGCCGACATCACCATCCGCGGCATCACCTTCGCCGATGCGTCCGTCCCTGACCACAACGGCGCCGGCATCCGCGCCGCCGGCGCCAACCTGACCGTTGAGCACAGCCGCTTCCTCAACAACGAAAACGGCATCCTCGCCGGCGGCGGACCGGACAGCGTCCTGCGGATCACCGACAGCGCGTTCGTCGGCAACGGCGCCTGCATCGAGGCCTGCGCCCATGGTGTCTACGCCGGCGCACCGATCGGCCTGCTGGACATCGAACGCTGCAGCTTTCTCGACACCAGGATCGCCCACCACATCAAGTCGCGCGCCCGCAACACCATCATCCGCGACAACCGGATCGAGGATGGGCCCAGCGGCACCTCCAGCTACCTGATCGACATCCCGAACGGCGGCAACGTGCTGATCGAGGGCAACACGATGCAAAAGGGGCCGCGCAGCAGCAATCCAGGCGTTGCCATCTCCATTGGTGCGGAGGGCGTCAGGAATCCCACCGGCAGCCTGGTCATCCGCGACAATGTGTTCCGCAACGACGCGCCCGGCCGAACCATATTCGTCCGCAACAGCACCGCCACGCCGGCCGAGCTGACGGGCAACACACTGACCGGCAACATCAGGGGGCCAGGTGGCCCTGAATAATCCCCGCCGCGCCGGTCACGCCGCTTGAATACCGCGCCCGGAAACCCGAATATGACCGGCCGAAGCGATTGCTCCTTGCATCAGGACGCCGCCGACCATAGGGTCCGGCCGCTTCATACCGTCGGGGTGTGGCGCAGCCTGGTAGCGCGCCTGTTTTGGGTACAGGAGGTCGTGGGTTCGAGTCCCGCCGCCCCGACCAACGTGTCTGACCGCGTGATCACCGCCCATCGGATACGGGGCGCGTGCGTTCACGCTCAAGCTTACGGAGATACTGTCCATGCGTGCCCGCATTTTTCAGCCACCGAAGACCGCGATGCAGTCCGGTTGGGCAAAAACGCAGGATTGGGCGCTGGAATTTGTACCATCGCATGGACGCCGCGCCGACCCGCTGATGGGATGGACCGGCGGCGGCGACACCCAGACCCAGGTGAAGCTGTTCTTCGACACCCGCGAGGAAGCCATCGCCTACGCCGACCGCGCCGGTATTGCAGTACGATGTCGAACTGCCGCAGACCCGCCGGATCAAGCCCAAGGCCTACGCCGACAATTTCAAATGCGGCCGCATCGAAAACTGGACGCATTGACCAGCCCGATCCGGCGGCGGCCAACACCTGATGGTGCCCGGCCTGACGACGCCCCACCTGACGGCGCCCAACTCCCTGTCGCGGCCGCCCGCTGATGGCAGTCTATACAGACGTAACGGATGACGCCCTGGCTGACTTCCTCGCCGACTACGACATCGGCACCATGGTCGCGTTCCGCGGCATGGCCGAGGGCGTGGAGAACTCCAACTACTCCCTTCGCACCACCGGCGGCGACTTCATCCTCACCCTCTACGAAAAGCGGGTGGATCCGGACGACCTGCCGTGGTTCCTCGGCCTGATGGAGCATCTGGCGCAGCACGGCCTGGTCTGCCCGCAGCCGGTGCGTGGCCGCGACGGCTCCGGCGCTGCGGCATCTGTGCGGGAAGCACGCCGCGATCACCACTTTCCTGCCCGGCGTCTGGCCGCGCCGTGTCCGCCAGGCGCATTGCGGACCGGTCGGCACTGCCTTGGCGACGCTGCATCTGGCGGGGGCCGGCTACGCCCCGAAACGCGCCAATGCGCTCGGTCCGGCAAGCTGGCCCCCGCTGCTCGATCGCTGCCGCGCCCATGCCGACGACGTCCAGCCCGGGCTGGTCACAGCAACTGGATGACGCCCTGAACGCGATCCTGCCCGGCTGGCCCGCAAACCTTCCGGCTGGCCATATCCACGCCGACCTGTTCCCCGACAACGTCTTCTTCCTCGATGGCAAACTGTCCGGCGTGATCGACTTCTACTTCGCCGCCACCGACCTCTGGCCTACGACATCGCCGTCTGCCTGAACGCCTGGTGCTTCGAGCCGGATTTCGCCTTCAACGTGACCAAAAGCCGCGCGCTGCTGGCGCGCCTATCAAGCAGTGCGGCCGCTGTCGGCGGCGGAGCAGGCCGCGCTGCCGGTGCTGTGCCAGGGGGCCGCCATTCGCTTCCTGCTGACCCGGCTGTTCGATTGGCTGAACACCCCAGCGGGCGCGCTGGTAACGCGCAAGGACCCGCTGGAATATCTCCGCCGCCTGCGCTTTCACCTCTCAGCGACGGATGGACGCGCCTATGGCCTCTGACGAGATCGTCGTGTCGCTGCCGCCCGACCCCGACAAGGTGGTGGAGATCTGGACCGACGGTGGCTGCAAGCCGAACCCCGGACCCGGCGGCTGGTCGGCGATCCTGACGTTCCGCAACGTGGTGAAGGAACTGTCCGGCGCCGAGCCGGAGACCACCAACAACCGCATGGAACTCACCGCTGCGGCGATGGCCCTGGAATCGCTGAAGCGTCCGTGCCACGTCATCGTCCACACCGACAGCCAGTACCTGCAGAACGGCATCACCCGCTGGAGCACCGGCTGGGTCCGCAAGGGCTGGCGCAGCGCCTCGGGCGATCCGGTGGCCAATATCGACCTGTGGAAGCGCATCCTGGCGGCGCAGGAAATGCACCGGGTGGAGTGGAAATGGGTCCGCGGACATGACGGCAACGACATGAACGAACGCGCCGACCGCCTCGCCACCGAAGCCCGACGAGCCGCGTTCGGCGGCGACAAGGCCTGACCGCGGGCGCTGGCGTTCTTTGGCGCCAAGCCAGACCTTTGGTGATCCACAGGAACCGCACGGGCGACACCGCCAGGTTCCGGCCAGCGCCGACAATCAGTACCAAGAACTTGAATAGCTGCCCCGGCTTCGATCGACCACGTCTCCACCGTTGAAGACGGACATGGAGCCCTGATGATCGATCGCCGCAAACTCATACGCGCCAGCCTGGCAGCGACGCTGATCCCGTTCGCCGCGATCCCATTCGCCGCGCTCCGCGCCCAGCCGGGACCCGAACGACATGATGAAGGCCCGCCGCCAGATCACCGACCCGAGGGTCCGCCGCATCGCGACCAACCACCCCAGCGGCCGCACATGCCGCCGCCACGCCACGAGGATCGTCCGCCGCCACCGGGCCGGGCCGAGGATTGGCGTTGGCGGCCAGGACATTGGTCATGGGATGGCCGCAGGTGGGAATGGGTCTCAGGCCGCTGGTATCGCTGAACCAGGGTACAAAAAGAAGCCGTCCTGCCTCGCTTATCCGGCGAGCAGGACACCCCCACCGTCAGTCTGACCAAACCATCTTGCTGGCTGAGCCGCGCGCCAGACACTTGCCGGCCAAAGCCGGATGCCGCAGCCCCGCAGCGACACCGCCGGCCGCCTGCCTCAGGCGATCAATCGGGTAGCTTCCCCCGCAACGATCCTGCCGATCGCGGCGTCGACGTTGCGCAGGGTTACGTCATCCTGGCGAAACGCGACGGCAACAGTGCCGTTCGCATGCCGCACGACCCGGCCATCCACCGCAACCGAAGACCCGGGCAGCAACACCTTCACCTCAACCCCGGCCTCCGCCTTGAACGAGGATCGCAACGCAGCCCCACCGCGCGAGATATTATCCACAACCGCCGGCGTCCGCTGCGATCCCCCGACGATCAGCGTCGCAGGCGCGTCGTTCCCCGGCAAACGCTCGTACCGCCTCTGGTCCGTCTCATCCTGCGCCATCGTCCGCAGGAACTGATCCACCTCGTTGCGAAGCGTGGCGGCGACCTGTCCGATATCGTCGGATGCCGCGAGCACGATCCGGCTCATGTCCCCGGTCCCATCGGCGATCGCCGCGACGTCCGCCATCGCCGACGCGGTCCGCTCACTGGTGGAGGCAACCGCCTGCACGCTCTCAGCAATCGCGCTGGTCGTCGCACCCTGTTCCTCGATCGCCGCCGCGATCGCCGCGGACACCGCGTCGACCCGCCCGATCGCCGCGCCAACCTCGCGTATCGCCCCGGCCGTATGCTCGGTCGCACCCCGGATGGCGGTCACATTCTCCATGATCTCCGCCGTCGCCCGCGCCGTCTGGGCAGCCAACGCCTTCACTTCGCCGGCGACCACCGCGAAACCTTTGCCTGCCTCACCCGCCCGTGCCGCCTCGATCGTCGCGTTCAGCGCCAGCAGATTTGTCTGCGCCGCGATCGCCGATATCGAGCCGCCGACGTTACCGATCCGTTCCGCCATCTTCGCCAGATGGACGAACGTGGCATCGGTCTCCGAAGCCCGTCCAACCGCCTCCTGCGTGGCCGCGGTGGCATTGGCCACCTGACGTGCGATCTCGTTGACGCTGGCGGAAAGTTCCGCTGTTGCCGCCGCGACCGTCGTCAGATCGCGTGACGATGCTGTCGACCCCTCGGCCGTCTGGGTCGCGCTGCTGCGCGTGCGTTCCGTCCCCTCGGTCATCGACCGCGCCGTCCCCGACATCTTCCCCGCCGCCTCGGTCAGACGGCTGAGCACGCCGGAGATCACCTCGCCAAAATCACGCGTCAGACGATCCATCGCTGCCTGGCGCCGGTCCCTGGCCAAGCGTTCACGCGCCGCTGCCTCCTCCAGCCGCTGGCGTTCAAGCGACCCCGCCTTGAGCACCTCCAGCGCCCGCGCCAGATCGCCCAGTTCGTCACGCCGGTCCAGTCCCGACACCGCCGTCGTCAACTCCCCACGCGACAGCCGGGCCGTAACGTCAACAAGCAGGCGTGTGGGACGCGCGACACTTCGCCCGAGCAGCCAGATCACCCCGCCGACGAGCCCGACGGCCGCGGCGCCGAGCCCCAGCAGGGTCAATGCCATGTGCCGGCGTGCCGTCACCAGGTCATCAACATAAACCCCGGTCCCGATAACCCAGCTCCAGGGAGTGAAACCCCGGACATAGGACAGCTTCGGCACCGGGGCATCCGACCCCGGCCGTGGCCATAGATAGTCGACCACGCCCGACCCGTGCGCGCGCACCATATCGGCGAACGCAACGAAAATCCGCTTGCCGTTCGGGTCCTTGAAGTCACTGAGGTCTTTGCCGTTCAACTCCGGCTTCACCGCGTGCATGACGATGCGGGCCTGCAGATCGTTGATCCAGAGGGTCCTCGGACCCGAAATAGCGAATGGCGCCGATAGCCTTGACGGCCCCGCGCACGGCCTCCTCATGGGTCAGCCGCCCGGCCTGTTCGTCCTTTTCATATGCCTCGGCGATGGTCGTCGCGGCGTCGACCGCGGAATGCAGCAAAGCCACCCGCGCCTCTCCGATACGCGCGCTTTCCACCGTGTAAACCAGCGTCAGTAAAACCGTTATCGCGACGATCGCGGTGGCGGTCGCAAGATGCATGCGCCCCCCAATCGAGCGCATTGCGAAAAGAATTGAACCGCGCTTCAGCATTATCCGTAACCCGCCAAGTAATTCAGCCGGATCGTGGCAGGTAAGTATGAAAAATGTCTTAACAGATCGAGCGGCTGCGCTTCTAACCTGGCGTGCAAACAGGTGCAGCGTCGGCGCGGCATCGGCCGAAGCAATGTTTGCCAACAAGGCGGTTCGTCACCCGGAGCATCCTAAATAATGCCCGTCGCACGGCCGCTGGACCATGCGCGTGAGCAGGAACAGCAGAGGCGCTGGAACAGCATGACCGTGCAGTCCATCCGGGAGCTGCGAAAAGCCATGCTTAACAACACGCTCGAACACACCTGCCGTCATCGCTATCTCGCCCTTCGTCCGGCAAACGATCAGCACGCGGCGACAGGGGACCGCAGCGTCACGACCCAAGCGGGCTTGCACGCCCTCGCCGTTAACGGCAGTGGGCACCCACGAAGTCCGTCGGGTCAGCGACCTTATGGCTGACCGGGTTGGTCCTCATGAGATCGGATACACCGCCTACCGCTTCGCCTTGCCAAGACCATATCAGGGCGAGTTGGTTGCCGCGATCACTCCTGGATCTTTTGCTCGAACGGATGGGAAGAAGTATCGCCTCGGACCATGGTCTGGTCGGCGGGCGGGGCATCCGCGGCCTTCACTATACTCTTCGACCGAGTAAGATCGCAGAGCGCGTTTATAGTCATCTGACGACGCCGATCCTGCTTCGCGAGGCGACTGCCACCCTTCACCAGCAAACCAAACAGAAGTCCGGCGATGATTGCCACAATCAACCAGCCGCCCATGACGGCGGCCAATTTGATCCAAAAAATTGACATTACGAATCTTTCTGGCGCGAGAGAATGTTTCCCTGGCCCGGAAGGTTTTGTTCGTACCAACCTTAATGCACTTTACCGCCGTCGCGTTTCCCGACGAGCCGGAAAAAGTCGGAAAAATATGACGACCGTATTGGCAATATGGTCGCTCACCGGTCATTTGGGCCGGGCCTTGGTCCCGAGCAGCGCCCGCCCTGAACGGCCGACCCATCCAACGATCCCAGCCGTTCGCCATCGGTATCATCGGCGATGATGGGAAGGACATGGAATAGATTGACCACGCGCTTCGGCATCCGCCACACCGAGCCCGATCCACTCGGAGCGACGCAGGTCAGCGAGAACAGCATAAATGCGCAGGCCGGACCAAAAGCCTCAACGACGATGCCCGGCTGCGACGACGCCCCGCTGCCACCAGACATGTCCGACGCGGCCCCGTCGTCAACACCGCCAAAGCACCACGCCGCCGCAAACCGGACCGGGTCTCTGACGCCCCGACCACTCGGTCCTCGACACCGCGTTGCGCACACCAACGCACGGAACCGGACCTTATCTCCGTTCGCGACGCACCGAACGACCCTCACTCAGGCGCCATCCACCGCAAGGCATCAGACAAGATCGCCGCCATTCCCCGGATTTACCGGTTAGGCCACAGCCCAGGAGTCGCCACCTCCAGCGAATGCCCATCAGGATCGCGGAAATACAGGCTCGTCCCGCCCCGAGGCCACACGATCGTGCTTTCCACCGCGACATCCTGGCGCGCCAGATGCTCCCGCCACGCCGCCAGCTCCCCAAACGGAATGGCAAACGCCAGATGCAGCGCACCACGCCCGTGATGCGGCGGGATCATCCCGCCAGGTCCCGGCGCCGGCTGATCCGTCATACCGTGCTTGAACAGCAGCAGCACCTGCTCCCCCGGCACTTCCATCGCGCACATACGCTGGTCATGGAACAAGCTGACGAAAGCGAAAACCCGCTTATAAAACCCGCGCGAACGCTCCAGGTCATCGACGTAGAGCGACGTCTCCAGGATCTGGCTGACCCGCGGTGGAGCCTGCTGCATCACCAACCCTCCCGCCTGGCAATCCGGCCCCGCGCCTCAAACCCGAGTCCGAGCCACCGACTTGATCTCACCCCGCGGCCGCCCGGATGCCAGCCCGATTTCCCGGTCCTGCGCCTCGATCACCGGTTTGGCCGCCTCATCACCGTCCAGACCCCGCAGCACCGAACCCAGAACCTTGCGGTTCGACGTAACGGTGCCATCAACATAGGTGACATCGAACAGCACGAACGTGCTCTCGTTGCGACGTTTCATCGGAACCGACCTCTGCTCATGGCGCCGTTCACGAGCCCCGTGGCTCCTCGGCAGTCGAGGCCGCCGGCGCCGTTTCATCCTGCTCACTCTTGCGGCGCACCGCCGCGGCGTCTTCCCGCTCCCGCAGCTTCGCCTCTTTCTTCGCCTGCTTGGCACGGTCACGCTCAGCACGCTGCTGGTTGTAGTTCGGCTTGAAAACCATGGTTCCCCTCTCGGATCCCTTACGGAACGCCCCAGGATGAAGCGCCCGCCCAGGCGGGCTTAAGTTCGCGGGTCACGTCCACGCGCAAGACAGACCTGTTACGTCGCCAGAATCTGTCCCGCTGGTTCTACACCGACGCCGCGGTCAGATCCGGTGATTTCGCCTCGGCATCCCCGCGTGCCCGCTCCGACCGGGCGGTATCGGCTGTGCGTCCATCCGTCAACATCTGAGTCAGCTTGACGATCGCATCTGCCTTGTCGGTCCCCACCACACCAGCGAACTCACCCGCCAGCCGATCAATCGCAAGCTCGAACAGGTTGCGCTGGCTGTAGCTGGGGGCCGACCCATTTGCCACGGTCTGCAGATCCCGGCATACCTCCGCAACCATCTTCAGGTCGCCCGAGTTGATCTTCGCCTGGAACTCCTGCGCCCGCTTCGCCCACATCATCCGGCTGACCTTGGGGCGCCCGGCCAGAATCGTCATCACCTGCGCCATGACGTCCGGCGTGGCGAGTTTCCGTAACCCGGTCGCGCGCGCCTGCGCAACAGGAACCCGTAATGTCATCTTGTTTTCATCGAATGAGATGTAGATCAGCTCCAGCCTATGGCCGCCGATCTCCTCCGACCCAATCTTGTCGATCTTGCCAACGCCGTGCGTGGGGTACACCACGAAGTCACCCGATTGAAACGGATCTCCGTCACGCGGCTTCGCCTGCGCCGCTGTCGCCCCAAACGCCGCCGATACCATCGCCGTCGTGATTTCTGCTGCCGCCAATTTTGCCACCCGTGCTAAAGCGGCATCATATATGGTATTTCGCGCGGGAAATACATCCGCTTGATTGAAGGCATTCCAGAGACGCAGCGGCGCCCCCCGCGCATCGTCCCGAGCCGCGGCAATCCGGTCGCTCTTTGACGGCATCGCATACAACAGCAACCCGCACCAGGGTCTCGCCACCGATGCAATCACGCATTTATTATTACGGTATAGATTGTAACTCCTTACTTGAGCGGCTTGAACTCAATCCACGCAGCCCGGAAACCCGCATCGACAGACCCCGCGGCACCCGACCAGGCAGCAACCGGACGCAACCACCCGACCGCGCCATCATCCCCTATGCGTAATTGAACAGCGCCATCAACCCGAAATCCATATGCAACTGTTGATGACAGTGAAACAGTGTCGGCCCCGGATTATCGGCGACAAAGTCGAACGCGGCTTCCTGAAAGCCGCCAACCATCACCACATCCTTGATCACCCCGGCCGTCGGTTTGCCGCCGATCCGCGTCAGCTCGAAGCTGTGCCGGTGCAGATGCATCGGATGCACATCGTCGCTTGCATTGCGGATCTTCAGCCGGTACCGCCGCCCCTGATGCAGCGTGAAGCCGGGCTTCATCGTCTGCATCGAAAACGCCTCGCCGTTGATCGTCCACTGATTGAACCCGCCCACGGCGGCATTGTGCTTCACCAGCGTCATCTCGATCGTCTCGTCCGGAGCGACCGCCACCGCGCCAGACTTGCCGAAACGAGCATAGTCCCACCGGAACGGCTTGGGCCGCAGCCAAACCGGCTTGCCGGTGCGCCCGGCATACGCCACCACAACCCCCATCCCATGCCCCCGGTCATCGTCGGACAGGTCTCCCATCACCCAGATGCCGGGATTGACCATATCGACGACAGCCGAGACCCGCTCCGCCGTCCCCAGCCACAACACCGGAACCTCCGCCTGCACCGGCACCGGATTGCCATCCAGCGCCACCACCCGAAACACATGCCCCGGTAGTGCCAGACTGCGAATTTCACCTGCGCTCGCATTCAGCACATGGAACAGCACACGCTCGCCCCGCTTGACCCGGATCGGCTCGCCATGACCCAGCATCCGCCCGTTGATGCTGAACAGATCATACCCGACCTCAAACCCCTTGGCCTTTTCCGTGGCAGCCGCATCCGCCGCCTGCCCCATCCGCTGCAACGCCGGAATCGGAGCCCCCGCCAGCGCCTCCATCGCCATGTCGCCGCCCCGGCTGAAGCTCGGTGCAAACTCCTTGAGCACCAGAAAGACCTCGCGATCATACCCGCCAGGATTGTCCCGCGGCTCGATATAAACCGGCCCCGCCTGCCCGGTATAAGTGCCGCGGCCGAGATCCCCGCCCGCCACGACATGGGTGTGATAGAACCTCAACCCGGCAGGCTTCGGCACGAACGCGATCCGCTGCATCCCATGCGGCGGCACAAACGGCGTCCCCTCCTCGGCCGCCCCGTCCACCTCGGCAGGGATCATCTGCCCATGCCAGTGCACCAGCTCTGGCGTGTCGGTGTCGTTATGGATATCGACCACCACCCGCTGCCCCTCCTGCAGGCGCAGCAGCGGCCCGGGGAACTGCCCGTTATACAACGTAGTGGAGACAATATGGTCCGGCGCCAGCTCCACCAGCCCGTTCCCGATGCGCAGCGTATGATCGGCAGGCGCCTCCGCCGCATGCGCAACGCCAGGCAACGCCGCGGCGATGCTCAGAGATCCCGCGTGTTTCAGCAATGAGCGGCGCAGCAAGGCCGGATCCCCCGTGACTACCGACCCTGGAGCAGGTCCGCGAACGGCGGGAAAGTCAACAGCAGCGCCGCCGCCAGCATCAGGAACGCCGCCCGGTTGACCGGCCCAAGCCCGATATCGAGCGTCCGCCAGCGTCGCCACAAGCCATGCCAGGCTAGCAGCCAAACAGCGATCGCGGTTACCGTCACCCCCGACAGCGCACCCGTCGGGCTCCAGAAATTGAGCGCCCGGCTAGCTGATGGAAACGCGTCCGCGACAAACGCCAACACCCCCAGCGCCAGCGATCCGATACCCGCCGCCAGAATCGCCGCCGCGCCCGGACCCGTCGGAAGCCTGTCCCGCCGCTCCGACCGTTCCGCCGTCACGCTATTGGTCCCGGAACAAGATGATTTCCGTCCCACCCCGGATCGGCGCATATTTTTCCAGAAACGCACCAAAAGCCCCAGCCACCGCGGTCGAAAAGAACGCCACGGCCGTAAAACCCAGAACCGCATTTCGCATCTGGCGATGCAGCGCCAACTCCGGCCCATACTTGATGAATACATACGCAACCATCGTCATCGCGATCGGCGTGAGCCAGGCGATGTGCTCTTTCCACTCCATCCCGATGGTATGCCACCCTGAGGTCAGCGGACTGGACAGCAGCAGCATCCGCGGGTAGCCGGACAAGTCTGTCGTGCCAGCCGGCGCCGCCGCTCGGTACCAGGGATAAATGATATAAGCACCCGACAGCGTCGCCATCCACGCAAGTGCGGCCATGCTGATCAGATAGAAGCGGAACATCCGGTTGTTCCACCGCGACCGCGGCCATTGCGCACCTGCGACCGACGTCGCGTAGATCACCCCGATCGCCCCCGAAAACGCCAGCATGAACAGTGCGCCGAAACCCATCCCATGGAGCACCGTGATCAGGTCCCGGAACGAGATCTCCATGGCGCCGGCCCCTATTTCAGCGTGGCAAGATAGGCGATCAGATCACCGCGCTTCGTGGGATCCTTGACGCCGCCGAAGGTCATCTTCGTGCCGGGCAGCATGGCCCGTGGCCCCTCCAGATACTTGTCCAGCGTCGCCGTGTCCCATGTCAGGTCCGCCGCCGAATTCACCGGCGAATAGCTGTAGCCGGCGACCGCCCCGGTCTTGCGGCCAACCACGCCGAACAGGGTCGGCCCGATCTTGTTCTGCCCCGGCTGCACCGAATGGCAAATCGAACAGGACGACTGGAACACCGCCTTGCCCGCCCCGGCATCTCCAGCCCAGGCCGGCTGACTGAACACCGCGCCAACAAGCGCGCCGCCCATCGCGACCAGAAACAACATACTGCGCCCAGACATGATCGAGCTCCTCGTGTGCCAGCGACTGGAGTGCGATCGTCCGAGGTTGATCCAACCGCGGACATGAAGCGCCCTCTCCAACATCAGAAATTCAGACTGCGACAGGTCCAACCTGAGCCCGCCCTAATGCGCCGCGGGCAGCTTGGCCCGCAGGGTGTTGCCGATTAACAGCAAAGTCGGTTCAAGGATCTCGAGATCGGCCAGCAAATCAGCCGTGGCGGCCTCCGCGAATTCCCTGGCGTCCTTGTCGTGCGCCTTCATTGCCGTCTCGGCGAGCACACTCAACCGCTCGGTCAGACGCGTGTGCTCCTCGAATATTTCCTCGCGCTCAGCTCTGACCCGGTCCGTCATCGCCAACGCCCACGCCATGTCCGGCGTCACCCTTCCATCCGCCAGGTACGGCAACAACGTCAGCGGCGGCAGAATGAATGCCTCTTCCCGCGCAATATGCTTTTTATACACCACCAGCGCGTTCCCCGCCGCCACGCCGACCGGACCCTTGCGCCGGGCCAGGGTGGATAGCTGCTCCAGTGTTTCCTTGTGGGCAATCTGTAATGACTGCGGAATTAGATGCGGCGGCTCCGGCTGGGCTTTGACAGTCCCGGCCTGCCCCGCCGACATAGCCGCTGTCAGCGCCATCAACGCCAACAGCCTGAGCGATCCTGAATGCATGTCCCTGTCTCCGCTCTGTGCGAACGCCCTTCGCCGATCAGAAGATCAGCCAGGCGAACAGCAGCAATGTATTGTTGTCACTGCTTTCCCGCCCGCTCCGTCAAAGTTCGACGTGCCGCCGTTGAACTGCGTATAGGCGGTGTACTGCACGCCAAGCTTCAGGTTCATGAACGGCGCCCATAGCGAGCCGTCCTTCCCGAACGGTACCCAGTCAGCCTCGATGATAAACGCGTTGCTGTCAGGCTTGTCGTTGGCGCTGGCCGCCCCGGTCACCGCGAACAGCACAGGGTTCGCCGGACCCCAGGTCTTCTGCCAGCCCGCCGTCAGTCCATAGGTGTTCTGATACCAGTACCCGATATTGGCCCGGATCTGGTTCAGGCTGTAATGCGTCCCCGAAAAACCGGTCGCCGCCGCCGATCCGCGCAGATTCTGGTCTTCGTGAGTGAAAATCGTCTGGCCGGTGACAATGTGCGTGCCGTCGCCCAGAAACTGGTATCCGGCATCGAAGGCGTAGTCGGTGTAATGATCAGCGCCCCCCACACCCGTCGTCTGGTACGGGACCCCGCTTGGTGGATCAACGTCGGCATGCATGAACAACGCTCCGACATGCGCGGCACTTTTCCCCCATTGCCATTCATAGGCGGCACGCAGGTAAGGCGCCGGACTGGTCGTGCTGCCAACCCCGTAATCGTCGCCGAACCGGGCGAGAACCCACGGACTGAGGCTGCTGTAGGCGCCACCCTCCAGGTACAGCTTGCTGTCATACCAGGCATACGCCGTATACCCGATCGCATTGGCGCCGAAACCACCGGCCAGGATCGGATTACCTGCCGGGGTCGGCGCGATCGCCGAGGTGATGTACGGAAAACCCCATGCGAACGTGGTGTTGTACGGATCCTGCACGGTCGGCGTGTTGTTCAGCGTCGTGCCGAGCCGCAGTTCCTTGCCGCCGAGATCAAGCAAGGTCGTGTACGGCCGCAAATCGACATTGTCGACGTGCGAGGTGTTGGCGACATCCGACCAGGTAAATTGCAGCAGCCCGCCGGTATGCTCGCCGATCGCCCCACCGATAAAGCCGCTGATCTGGTCGAGCGAGAAATTATTGTTCGGCCCGTAGTGTTGCGGCGGCGGATTCTGATCGAGCGCCGTGTTGGTGAACGACCCGGTGAACATGATCGACAGCGGCACGTTCGCGGCCCACCCCTCGCCGCCCTTCTGGGTATAACCGCCGATCTTGAACGCCCGGCCGAGCGGCGTGAGCTGCGGCCCGTAGGCGCCGATATGACACGCGGTGCAGGGCTCACCGGTCTGCTGCGCGAAGGCGGGAATCGCCTCCGCCCGCCCGCCCGACAGCAGCAGCGCTGCCACCATTGCCAACGGCGCATACGCTGAACGCCAGTATTTTGAACCCATAAAGAACCTCTCCCCGGTCGGCTTCGCGTAGCTTTTGCACCGAACCCGGTTCGGTCATTGATCTGGCGCAACTTTGCCCGTTCACGCCATTTATTCTTCGTTCACATCAAATATCGACGCGAACATCGGGATAATGTTGCATATGAAATGTAAACTCTCGGGTCGCTCGACAATCCGCGCCATGCCCAAATTTTAGCTCTGGCACTCTATGGCGATGAGTGCTAACAGACCCCCGCCGGCCAAGTATTTTTGTCGCGGCGGTCCCTGTGCACCCGCCTGCACGCCAGTCAGCGCCCCTTCCGGTCAGCGCCTCGTCTGGCGACGACTGAAAACCCTCGTCACCGGGTGATCCGAATGACGAGCCGGCTACGCATATGATTTCGGGAAGGATACGCAAATGCCTGCCAAGGACGTTCGGTTCGGTGGCGATGCCCGCCAGCGCATGATGCGCGGTGTGGATATGCTCGCCGAGGCCGTGAAGGTCACGCTGGGTCCCAAGGGACGCAACGTGCTGATCGACAAGAGCTATGGCTCGCCGCGCATGACCAAGGACGGTGTGTCGGTCGCCAAGGAAATCGAGCTGTCCGACAAGTTCGAGAACATGGGCGCCCAGCTGGTGCGCGAAGTGGCCTCGAAGACCAATGACATCGCCGGCGACGGCACCACCACGGCGATCGTGCTGGCGCAGGCGATCGTCCGCGAGGGATGCCAAGGCGGTGTCCGCCGGCATGAACCCGATGGACCTCAAGCGCGGCGTCGACAAGGCCGTCATCGCGCTGGTCGAGGAGCTGAAGAAGCGCAGCCAAGAAGATCACCACCCAGGCGGAAACCGCCCAGGTCGGCACGATCTCGGCCAACGGCGAGCCGGAAATCGGCAAGATGATCGCCGAGGCGATGCAGAAGGTCGGCAACGAGGGCGTCATCACCGTCGAAGAGGCCAAGGGCATGGTGACCGAACTCGACGTCGTGGAGGGCATGAAGTTCGACCGCGGCTACATGTCGCCGTACTTCATCACCAACGCCGAGAAGATGACCGTCGAGCTGGAAAACCCCTACATCCTGCTCAACGAGAAGAAGCTGTCCAACCTGCAGTCGATCCTGCCGGTGCTGGAAGCCGTCGCGCAGTCCGGGCGTCCGCTGCTGATCATCGCCGAGGACGTCGAGGGCGAGGCCCTCGCGACACTGGTGGTGAACAAGCTGCGCGGCGGCCTGAAGGTCGCGGCCGTGAAGGCACCAGGCTTCGGCGATCGCCGCAAGGCGATGCTGGAGGATCTCGCCGTCCTGACCAAGGGCGAAGTGATCAGCGAAGACCTCGGCATCAAGCTCGAAAACGTCACCCTTGCCATGCTCGGCACCGCCAAGAAGGTGCTGATCGACAAGGAAAACACCACGGTCGTCGAAGGTGCCGGCAAGAAGGCCGACATCCAGGCGACGCTGCAAGCAGATCCGCGCGCAGATCGAGGAAACCACCTCGGACTACGACAAGGAGAAGCTGCAGGAACGCCTGGCGAAGCTGGCCGGTGGCGTCGCCATCATCCGCGTCGGCGGCAGCTCCGAGAGCTGAAGTGAAGGAGCGTAAGGACCGCGTCGACGACGCCCTGCACGCCACCCGCGCCGCGGTCGAGGAAGGCATCGTTCCCGGCGGCGGCGTCGCCCTGGCCCGCGCCTCGCAAATCCTGCTGAAGCTGAAAGGCGGACAACGAGGATCAGCGCGTCGGCATCGAGATCGTCCGCAAGGCCGCTCTGACCCCGCTGCGCCAGATCGCCGCCAACGGCGGCGAGGACGGCGCCGTCATTTCCGGCAAGACGCTGGAAAAGGACGAATACAACTACGGCTTCGACGCCCAGACCGGCGAGTTCAAGGACCTGGTCAAGGCCGGCATCATCGATCCGACCAAGGTCGTGCGCTGCGCCCTGCAGAACGCAGCCTCCGTCGGCGGCCTGATGATCACCACCGAGGCGATGGTCGGCGACCACGTCGATCCGGCCACGCCGACCGACAACCATAACTAACCAGCGTGCCGGGTCAGTTGTTCGTCAACGTCGGTTGGCGAACAACCGGGCGGTCGGCAGCCTGAACACAAAGCGTGCGGCGTCCCGCCCCTGTCGTTTCTCACGATAACGAACGTCAGGGTCGGGGCATCCGCACGTCATCGTCCGAGGTTGCTCCAATCTCGGAACACCAACCGCCCGCGCGGCCAGTAAAACGAGGACTACATCGCCTCGATCGGGCGCTGTGAAGCCCCGGCTGATTGCACCTTCCCTCAGTCACACCACTTCTATCAGGCGCGGCAAAACCACCGGGATTAATGATCCCTCGGAGGACGCCGCCGAGATTAATAGACGTGCGGCAGATGCCGCCGGGAGGCCAGGACAGTGGACAAAGACAAGCCCGATCCGGCGTTCGACACGCTGACATCCCGCCTGATCCGGCGCGAGGCATTGCGCCGCGCCGCCGAGGAACTATCAACCGCTACCCCAAGCGGTCTCGAAAGCGCTCTCGCCCGCATTTCCGCCGAGGTCACCGCGGAAGCCGCTGAAGCCCGGGAACTGCCCGCAACCCCACCCCAACACCCCGATAAATCCCCGCCCGAATAAACCTCGCAGGACGCGCCAAGCTCTTCCAGGAGGCTCGGTGAGGTAGGCTGTCCGGCACCGACCAACCCGAAACGCCAACCGCATAAGCGGCCGCGTCCAGTTTCAATTCGCCCGGCATTGACTGCCAACCCCCGCCACCGAACGTGGCCGCGCGTCGAGGGCATCGATGCCACCCGCCCGGTCCCAGGCCAACGGCGTCGCAGGCAACCGTGTCCCAGGCAACGGCGTCGCAGGCAACCGTGTCGCAGGCAACCGCCAGGCCCGTCGGTGAGCGAAGCGGCCGCTTCCAGACAAGCGGCCGATAACGCACGCCCGCCGATGGCTGGTGCCGTCTGCTACGTGCCCGCCACCTCTTCGTCAGCCACCACCTTGAAACTGACCAGGGTGTTCGGCCCGAACGTATTGCTGATCGGCACATCGACCGCATCACGGCCACGCGCAATCAGCACCCGCCCGAACAACGGCCTGTTGTTACGAGGATCAAACGTATGCCAGGCGCCACCCAGATACGCCTCGAACCAGCCGGCGAAATCCATCAGTGAATGCGGCGGTGGCACCCCGATATCGCTCAGATACCCGGTGCAGTACCGCGCCGGAATATTCATGCAGCGGCACAGCGTCACTGCGAGGTGGGCATAATCCCGGCACACCCCCCTGCCCTCGTTGAACGCTTCCCAGGCCGTCTTCGTCGGACGCGCCGCCAGGTAGTCGAAGACAATATGCTTGTGCACGAAGTCGCAGATCGCCTGAACCCGGCCCCACCCTAATGGCGCCTGGCCAAACATCGCCCATGCTGTTTCCGACAGCCGGTCGGTCTCGCAGTAGCGGCTGCCAAGCAGGAACATCAGCACATCGTCCGGCAAATCCTCCACATTGTACTGCGGCGCATCCGGAAAAGCCGGGTCCGGCAAGCCCGCATCGTTGACCACGGCGGTGCTGGAAATCCGCGTCCGCCCGGCCGGCGCCACGATGCGGCTGCACCAGTTGCCGAACAAATCGCGATAGGCATGGACCGGAAGCGCCGGCTCTGTCACCAAATGATCAGGGACAACGAGGTCGCCGACTCGGGAGTGGTGAACGTGCAGCATCAACACCATCGGCGTGGGTTGAACGCAGTCATAGACGATTTCGTACCCAACCCGGATTTGCATTGATATTCCCTTGCTTCGACATTGACTGGTCAGACGTGGCCCCTGGCCGGCATCACAGGTCTTGGTATCACTGGTTTTCGCATCTCAGGTCCTGGCATCTCTCGCTCTGGCATCCCAGGTTCTGGCATCTCAAATTTTGGCATCCCAGGTTTGGCATCCCAGGTTCTCGCATCTCAGGTTCTGGCCTCTAGGTTAGGAAGAAAAATCCCATGGCGCGTGAGACCCTTTATCTCGTGCAGGCATTCAAGGCTGGCAAAGGCACTCGGCTCACCGCTGACACCCCGGTTCGCTGCCGGTCGTCGGAGGTGGCCCGTAAACGAGCCGAGGATCTCGTGCCCACCCGCGCCGGAGTCGTCGCTTTCTCAACCTCGGGAGACGCCGAACTGGGCGATTATGACGACGAGCCCACAATTATTTTTCGCGCGGGACGTTTGCCGTCGTCTTTCGAGGAAGCCTGAAACGGCGGCGTTCAGCAAGGCCTGTCGGCTTGTCAGTCGCCAGATCAGCCGGAACACGCATACAGCCTTCTCGACCATCCCGCCAGACACCCATCACTCCGGACTTGCATTTATCTGCGATCATGCACAAATGATGGGTCTATTCGCATGACGTAAGCATCGCTCCACACCCCAGCCACGTTTGCCTGCGTGGGGCAGAATTCGTCGCCCGCCTGACCTGAACTGATCGCTAACTTGTCTGCCCTAACGCCCCTGGCGCAGGCCACGCCGTTGGTGCAACCAACGCGACCACTCAACAGAAGGAAAATCGCATGAGCATAGCGCCCGACGACGAACCCATGCAGTCCAGCCACGATCCGGTTGACGCCAGGCACGACGACACCGGTCATGCCAATGCGGTGCACGCCGACGAAACCGCCGACGCCATGAAGGACCAACTGCGTAAGGACGTCGCCTCCTGGCGCGAGGGTCGCTCGGAAGGGTCAAACCGCCAGGCCACTGAACTTAGCGTCGCCGTGGCACGCTCGATCGTGCCGCCCACCAACGCTCGGATGAAACGGGCCAAGCCCCCCGCCGCCGAAGCCAAGCCCAGCACCACCGAAAAGAAGCCGTTCGGCATGTCATACGATGGCACAAGCCGAGCCGATTACATCAAGCTGATGATTTCCCGCGGCGCCAGGTGAGCTGGGTCACCTTCGAGGCAGCCGGCGGCGGCTTGGTCGTGGTCCAGCTTCGGCACGTCGTGGCAATCTACGACGAGCAGGGTGCGGTCAAGCTCGCGACGGCGTCGGGTGGTGTCCATGTTCTCAAGGACATCACCGTCCAGCGGGCCGCGGGAATCGTCTCCAAGGCCGAGGACGCGGCCATGGTTCGCCCCGAACCATGAAACCGGATAGGCTCGATCAACCGTCACGTGCAAACCCGGCACTGTCATGGCATGATAAGTAATGGCAGACACCTCGTATCAGATTGTCCACCGCGAAGACGATAGCTTCGTGGTCGAAATCATCCGGGTCGGAGCATTGCCGCAAACCGCGGCCGGCTTCGCCACCGAAGCGGCCGCACAGGGATGGATCGCTCAGGACCAGCGGCTGCGCTCAGCCGCGGATCCCTTCGGCACCCCGGCCGGCCGCCGGCGCCGAGGCTACTGATCCGCGAACGCCCATCGCCGGGCGCCTAACCGCAGCCCGGCAGCACGCAAATCACCGGCCGCCTGACCGCAGCCCGGAACCACGCAAATTGCCGGGCGCTCAGCCGTGGGCCGCCAGCATCCAAATCGCCGGGCGCTCAGCCATGGGCCGGCAATACGGCTATCGGCTGCGGCACCGACACGTGACCCATTGACCCTGATAACGGCGTCACGATAGCGGACGTCGCATGCCCGGTCGCCGGCGCAAGCGTCACGGTAAAGAAATCGGCCGCGGACATACGTGCAGCATCGGTCGCGATGACCTCGATCACGGCCGAGCCCGTGGCATTGCGCGGCACTGCACCGTAAAAATCCTGCGTGACCGGATTGAAACGCAGCCAGGACGTGACGTTCACCCCGGACGTCTCATAGGCCCTGAACGTCATCTTCAAACCCAGCGCGTCGGTGAACGTGTTGGACGGCAACACCAGATTGACGCTCTGGCCATCGGTCCAGGTCTGGCTCCCCGTCTGCGCCGTCACGCTGATCCCGGGCGCGATCACCGGCGTGCGGGGCTGCACAGTCGCATTGAAACTCTCCGACGCGGACAACCCGCTGGTATCCGTTGCGGTCACCGTAAGCCGTAGGGTCTGCGCCGTGGCCGGCGCTGTCCCGCTGAACGTCTCCGTCGCCGCATTGAAACTCAGCCAGCCCGGCAGCGCCCCACCGCCCGCCAGCGTCGCGGTATAGGTCAGCGCCTGCCCCTGCGGATCGCTGAACGTATTCGCCGCCAGCGCCAACGACACCGCTTTGCCCGCCGTCCAGGTCTGATTTGCCGTCGCCGCGGCGACCACCGGCGGACCCAGCACACTCACCGAGAACGCGTCCATCGCCGACAACCCGCTGCTATCCGTCGCGGTGACCACGATACTGAGCGCCTGCGGTGTCGTCGGCGCCAGCCCACTGAAGCTCCTGCTCACAGCGTTGAAACTCAGCCAGCCCGGCAGCGCCCCACCATTCGCCAACGCCGCGGTATAGGTCAGTGCCTCCCCTTGAGGGTCGCTGAACGTATTCGCCGCCAACGCCAGCGCAACCGCCGTTCCGCCCTTCCACGTCTGACCAGCCGTCTGCGCCACCAATACCGGAGGCGCCCGCACCGGTGCAGGCGCAGGCGCAGGCGACGCCGATGGCACGACAGAGACCCCCAGCAAGGTCCAGTCCCCCCAGTAGCTGCCATTATAAGCCCGGACATCCAGCGTATCCGTGGTCGCCACCGAACCCGCCAGCATCGAAACCGCCGCAAGGGAGGTCACCGTCAAGGCCGCCGACGCCGAATGGTCCTGCACACCCGACCCGTTCACCAACAGCGAATCGGTGGCCGCGGTATCGAAGACCTGCCACGCGCTGATCGCCTTCCCCGCCGGATCGGTCGCGGTGAACAGCGATCCCAACCCCTGCAACCCCAGGAACTGCAAGCTGTCCGACGCAACCCGGGCAGCAACGATCGGCGTATCCAACTCATAGATCACCACCGACGAGGCCTGAACGCCCGCCCATTCCTGCGATGCGATGTGCGGCGCCGCCACGATGATATCGCTCGACGAACCGTCATTTGCCGCGTTCAGGATCTGCCCGGCGCTGTTCTCGTAGGTAATATTGTCCACCAGCATCGCCGAGCTGCCGGAACCGGAGACGCAGGTCGTGATGTGCCCACCGCCCCCCTGCGTGCCGATCACCACCATTTCGCCCGCCGTTACCATCGACTGCCAGTTGCCCGACTGACCCGTCGGCCCGTTGAACACCGCGAACCATTCACCGTTCGACTGCCCGGCCTGCCCGATCAGCGTGCTCTGCACCGGCAGCGACGCACCCGCCTCGGCCGCAATGGTACTGGTCAAGACCCAGCACCCGTCCATGTTCCAGGCCTGACCCACAAAGCTCTCCGCCACGGCCGCAATCAAGTCAGGCGTCGCCTGGGCCGGAACCGTGCCGGTGAACTTCGGCTGCGTCACCACCGTGGCGCTGCCCAGATACCCCGCCGCATCAACCTGCATCAACGAATAGACGTCAGCGGCGTAAGCCGTCGCCTGCGAAAGGTTATTGGTCCCGAACAGCGACAAATTCGTCACGTCGCCCAGGCTGTCCGACAGATTGTAATTAAGCTGGTCAAGATAACCATAAATACTACTGTAGTACCGTCCGCTGGACGCCTGATAGGTAAAGACAATCCCGGCACCCCGCGCATCGCTGTCGATGCCGGTGAACCCCAATGTATGACCGTTGCCCGACAAGCTGCCGGTCGCACCGCTGGCGCCGGCGCTATACTCATTACGATCGAGCGCAGACAATACCAGGTAAGTCGGATTGTTGGCCGCCGCCGTGACCGTGAAAAGCTGCGCTAAACCGATCGAAACCGCCCCGGCCCCGACTACCGAACTGTTAGTCTCAACAATTGCCACGAACCGTTCTCCCGCCTATCGACTGATAAATACTGCCGCGTCATCCGCCACCACCGACACGGCCTCGCGGTTCCATCCGTTCGGACCAAAGTCCAGAATATCGTTGTATTCAAGCATTATCATTGCCTGTTCGATTGTTACTATGCCTGATAATTGTAATACCACGACCATGAGTATGAGTTAAGTACATTAATGTAATAAAATGGTTGCAATAGTTAATGACAGCACACGCCTCAAGCACCGCACGCAAATGCATGCGACCCCGCGAGGCCCGTCCACCCAACCAACTATTTCCCGCCCCCCTCCCCATCACGGGGAATGGCATCCTCCGCTGCTCGGCAGTAGACGACAAAATCGCCTGGCTCACTGGAGGATCCGACCGTGCCCGATACCGCCACCCCGTCGAAGACCCCAGCCGAACTGCGCAGCACCCGCTGGTTCGGCCCGGCAGACCTGCGATCGTTCGGCCATCGCTCCCGCGCCATGCAGATGGGCTACGCACCCGAGGAATGGGCCGGCAAGCCGGTCATCGCCATCATCAACACCTGGTCCGACCTGCAGCCTTGCCACAGCCATTTCAAGCAGCGCGTCGACGACGTGAAGCGCGGCATCCTGATGGCCGGCGGCTTCCCGGTGGAGCTCCCCGCTCTCTCGGTCTCGGAAAGCTTCGTCAAGCCGACCACCATGATGTATCGCAACATGCTGGCGATGCAGACGGAGGAACTCCTCCGCTCCCACCCCGTCGATGGCGCCGTGCTGATGGGCGGCTGCGACAAGACCACCCCCGCTCTGCTGCTGGGCGCCACCAGCATGAACATCCCGGCCATCTACCTGCCCGCCGGCCCCATGCTGCGCGGCAACTTCCAGGGCAAGTTCCTCGGCTCCGGCTCCGATGGCTGGAAATACTGGGATGAACTCCGCGCCGGCAAAATCACCGAACAGGACTGGCTGGGTGTCGAGCAAGGCATCGCCCGCAGCTACGGCACCTGCATGACCATGGGCATCGCCAGCACCATGACCGCCATCGCCGAGGCCGTCGGCATGGTCCTGCCCGGCGGCTCCTCCATTCCCGCCGCCGACGCCGGCCACATCCGCCTCGCCTCAGAATCCGGGCGCCGCATCGTCGGGATGGTGTGGGAGGACCTGACCCCACGGCGCATCCAGACCCGCCCCGCCTTCGAAAACGCCATCGCCGTCGCCATGGCCATGGGCTGTTCGACCAACGCCATCATCCACCTGATCGCCATGGCCCGCCGCGCCGGCCAGGACATCGGCCTGCAGGATTTCGAGCGCTTCAGCCGCCAGGTGCCGGTGATCGGCAACGTCCGCCCCAGCGGCAGCACCTATCTGATGGAGGATTTCTACTACGCCGGCGGCATCCGCGCGCTGATGCAGAACATCCGCCAGCACCTTCACCTCGACTGCCTCACCGTCAGCGGCAAGACCCTGGGGGAGAACATCGAAGGCGCCCGTATCTTCAACCACGACGTCATCCGCGGCGTCGACAATCCGATCTACGGCGAAGGCTCGCTCGCGGTCCTCACCGGCAACCTCGCCCCAGACGGCTGCGTCATCAAGCCGGCTGCCATGGACCAGAAATTCCTCAAGCATTCCGGACCCGCCATCGTATTCGACGACTACCCGTCAATGAAGCAGGCCATCGACGACGAAAACCTCGACATCACCGCCGACCATGTCCTGGTGCTGCGCAACGCCGGCCCTCAGGGCGGCCCGGGCATGCCGGAGTGGGGTATGCTGCCGATGCCGAAGAAGCTGCTGAAACAGGGCCATCGCGACATGCTGCGCCTGTCCGATGCCCGCATGTCCGGCACCAGCTACGGCGCCTGCGTGCTGCACGTCGCCCCCGAAAGCTACGTCGGCGGCCCGCTCGCGCTGCTGAAAACCGGCGACATCGTCAGTATCGACGTCGACGCCCGTAGCATTCGCGTGGAAGTCAGCGACGCGGAACTTGCCTGCCGCCGAGCCGCCCTGACCCCGCCGCCGGCCCACTTCGAACGCGGCTACGGCTGGGTCTTCACCAAGCACATCCAGCAGGCCGACAAGGGCTGCGACTTCGACTTCCTGCGCACCGACTTCGGCGCTCCCGTCCCCGAACCGGCTATTTATTAGAGCGGTTTCAGGCTGACTGGAAATATCCGTCATGGCGGAAGTAGTTGGCGCACTCTGTGGGACTGAAGTTGTCGCATAGGTCTCCCAGCGCGTTCCATAAGGCATCGACGGTGCGGATTGCTTTGGCTCGTAGCAGCGCCTTGAGCTTGGAGAATGCCAACTCGATCGGGTTCAAGTCGGGACTGTAGGGCGGAATGAACAGCAGCTTCGCGCCCGCGGCCTCGATGGCCTCTCGTACGCCGGCCGCTTTATGGACCCTGAGGTTGTCCATGATAACGACATCGCCTGGCTTCAGTGTCGGCACCAGGACCTGCTCGACGTAGGCCACGAACAGCTCTCCATTGATCGCGCCATCAATGGCCAGAGGTGCGGTCAGGCCGTCGCAGCGAAGCGCGCCGACAAAGGTTGTCGTCTTCCAGTGCCCATGCGGCACGGCGTCGACCAGACGATGGCCACGTCTGGCCCGGCCATAGCGCCGCGTCATGTTGGTCTTCACCCAGGTTTCATCAATGAAAACAAGCCTTGACGGGATCAGCTTGGGCTGCTGCTGGCGCCATTCGACACGGGCCGAGGCAACGTCCTCACGCGCTTGCTCGGCGGCATGGAGGGACTTTTTTTAAACGTCAGATCAAGCTCAGCCAGCGTTTTGTTCATCAGGCCGATGCTTGCTGAGACCTGGTGCGTCTCGAGCAGCCAGGCACGCAATTCGGCGATTGTTGCATCGGGACGGCTGGTCACCTGTGCCAGGATCGCCGAATGCAGCCCGCTCAGCTTGGGGACCACATGGCAGCGTTGCGCCCGCGCCGTCGTTTCACCCGTCAGCTTACGGCGCGACAGCACCTTGGAAACATAGGAGACGCTGACACGCAGAAGGAGCGCGATCCGGCCGACCGGCTCACCATCGTCCGCAGCCGCGAAGACACGTTCCCGAAGATCCTGCGAATAGGATTGGCCGCGCCGCCACAGCATCTGTTCCTCCAGTGATCGAAAACCGGAGACCTACGAATTGTCCCTGGGGGGTGTTTCGGAACCTCCATTTTTGCATGGCTGCGATTCCGGTCAGCCTGAAACCGCTCTAGTGTCCGATCGCAGAGCAGCGCAGGCCGCGCCACGAACCCGCTGCGTGGCGTCAATCGGCGACCTCCGGCATACCGCGACGTATCACCCTGCTCTGGCGAGCAATCCTCGTGATCCGATCCCGCCCCCTTGTTCCCGGACGTCGGTTGGACCGGTCTGCCCAATCGACAGCTGGCGGAGAAAATCCCACCCCGTCGGCCGTCGGACTTCACCCGCCAGGGTGAGCCGCAACAATCATGCCCTTTAAGGAACGACCCATGTCCGACCTGAAACCGGAAACCCGCGACAAGCTGAAACGCGTCAGCACCGCCACCCTGTCCAGTGCCCTCTACAAACGCGGCCTGCGCAACCAGATGGTCCAGGACGTCCATCCGCTCGGCCACCCCAAAGACGGCAGCATGGTGGGCGAGGCCTACACGCTCCGCTACATGCCCGCCCGCGAAGACCTCAACCCGATGACCGTCTTCCGCAACCACAGCCATCCCCAGCGCCGCGCCGTCGAGGAATGCCCACCGGGCGCGGTCCTGATCATGGACAGCCGCAAGGATGCCCGTGCCGCATCAGCTGGCGGCATCCTGGTCACCCGCCTGATGGTGCGCGGCGTCGCCGGGGTCGTCACCGATGGCGGCTTCCGGGACTCCGCGGAAATCGCCCAGCTCGACATTCCATCCTATCATCACCGCCCCGCGGCCCCCACCAACATTACGTTGCATCAGGCGATCGACATCAACGTGCCAATCGGCTGCGGCGACGCCCCGGTCTTCCCCGGCGACATCGTCGTCGGTGACGCCGACGGCGTTATCATCATCTCCGCCGGATTAGCCGATGAAATCGCCGACGAGGCCACTGAAATGACCGCCTTCGAAGATTTCGTAACCGAGCGGGTGCGCGCCGGCCAGAAAACCCTGGGTCTCTACCCACCAACCGATGAAACCAACCTGGAAGCCTTCGCCGCATGCCGCAAAAAGCACAATCGGTGACCGCAACGCCTCGCGGCGGCAAAGTCTGATACCCAGCCAGCATCGGTCTCCGCCGCCGCTTTGCCAATAACACCCAAGCCCCAAAGCTGGGCAGGCCAGGCCGTACCCGATCCCACGGCAACCGTTACTTACCCAACATTGCCGCCTCCAGAGCCAGACTGGCCCCAATCAATCCCGAGCGATCCGGCAAAACGAAAAAAGTCGCCATCCGCTCAACCCACGCTTCCTGATCCGCGATCATTGATCAAAATCAATGGAAATGATCGATTGTGTGTTAAGCTGCGACGATCGCTTCACGGGCTTCCGGCGAAGTCCCAGACAACAAGGCGTCAGACTGCAGACCGTCGGCCCGCAAAAGATCCAAGGCCGCCGCCCCCGAACACGGCACCCCCGAACACGGCAACAGACAGAGAATTCACCACGATGGTCAAATCCCACACAAAACAGTCGCTGTTGTTCGGCTTACTGGCCGCCGGACTTCTGCTGCCACCCTCGGCGGCGTCACGGGCAGCCGATGAAATCGGCGACCCAACCGAGGGTCATCGCATCGCGTCGACCTGGTGCGTGAACTGCCACGTCATCGACCCGGCCTCACACGCCGCCACCAGCACCGGCGCGCCGCCCTTCAAGGCGATAGCAAATACCAAGTCCATTACAGCGTTGTCCTTGCGCGTCTTTTTGCAGACACCGCACAACCGGATGCCTGATCTGCATCTGACCCGCGAGGAAACCGACGACCTGATCGGGTATATCTTCAGCCTGAGAGACCATTGAACCGACACGCCACCGAAACAGCCGCTCACCGGTGGAACCGTCAGCAGGAACCTCACCATGCAGAAGATGAAGATCGACAAACCAACCAAAGAAGCAGCCATCCACCACCTGATCGCCGAACGTGCCTACGTGCTGTGGGAGAATCAGGGCTGCCCGCACGGCCGTGATGTGGTCAACTGGCATCAAGCCGAACAGGAGATTCTGAACATCATCGCGGAAAATCCGCCAGCCAGCACGGGAAACCCAAAAAATCCGCCGTCGTCGGCGCGCAATAATAAACGGCTCGACGCGCGATAGATGACTGGCGGCGCACGGCATCCGGGATCTCCCCGGAAGCCCCCGACGAGAACAGCGCCGCGCGGTCATCCTGCTCCAATAGAGCCCTTGGACGCCGTCCCAGTGCCACAAGCAACCTTACGGTGGCCTAAAAAATGTCTCATGCCGCGGCCGCTCTGGATATCGGCCAATACGCCATGACCACTTGCACGCGCGAAGCGGCTGTCTCAACCTCGGCCCCATGGTCCAGGGCCAACTCCGTCCCGGCAAGCTCCGCAGCTGGCGCGTAGCGCAGTCAGCCTCGCCCCGGTCGTCTGGTTACTTGATCGGCACTGGTCCGGTAGGCCAAATCGTTCGATATCCACCAAGGTAATCAGTCCATGCTCGTCGAAGTAAACGGCGCCAAACTGTACGTCGATGTGGAAAACGCCGGCCTGATCCCCAACGGCGACCAAATGACCGAAAAGCCGACCCTTCTCCTGCTGCATGGAGGCCCCGGATTCGACCATACTGGTTTCAAACCCGCATTCTCTGCGCTAAGCGATGTCGCGCAAATCGTCTACTACGATCACCGTGGCAACGGCCGCAGCACCGGAGCGGACCCCGCGACCTGGAATCTCACCCAATGGGGCGACGACGTGAAAGGGCTTTGCGACGCGCTAGGTATTATCAAACCGATCGTCTGCGGCCTGTCATTCGGCGGCTTTGTGGCCCAGGCCTATGCCACACGTTATCCCGCACATCCCGGCAAACTGATCCTTTTAAGCACTGTTGCAAAAATCTATTTCCCACTTGTCTTCAAGACGTTCGCCCGTCTTGGCGGCCCCCAAATCGGCGCCCTGGCCGCAGACTACTGGACCAATCCGACCGCCGAGGCGGGAGCCAACTACATTGCCAAATGTATGCCCTTCTACAATCAGCGCCAGGATCCATCATCGAAGGAGAGGCTGGCCCGGGCCATCATAAAGACCGAAGTTGCCGCACACTTCAACGGTCCCGGCAACGAGCATGGTCGCATGGACTTCCGGCAAGACCTAGCCAAAATTACCTGTCCCGTGCTGATGATGGCTGGAGAGGACGACCCGATCACGCCGGTCGCTCTCAGCGAAATGACGGCTCAATGCATTCCACCGCACCTGGTCCGCTTCGAGCGCCTGAAGAATTGCGGCCACAACGTCGCTGCCGATAATCCCGGCCGTGTCTTCAGCGCAATCCGGGAGTTCATACTCGCTGCATGACGATCGTCGCTGAACCTCTCGGGTCGAACACCGGGGTCCTGCGTCGCCGGCCACCTATGCACGTCAGTTTCAGCTAATGTGCACCTGACCCAACGCTCGCTCGCCCATCCGGCCATTCACCATTGCGCGCCCCAACCCGGCCCCCGGCGTTCAGGCCCGAAGCTGCCCACCCGATCAACGGCTCGCGGCCCAAACCCCACGGCACAATCCGTCGGATCGTATAGCGTCCTCCACGCCCTCAATCCACCCGCGTCATCCCCACACCCTCACGTCAATCGCTGCCACGCCAACACCAGCAGCAACCCCGCGTTCAGCAGCATCAGCGCCGGCGCCAAGGCCGCCACCCGGCGGTTCCAGTGCCGTCCCGCCGCATGGCCGGCAACCCCGATCACCGCCAGCACCGGCACCGTGCCCAACCCGAACGCGACCATCGCCGCAGCCCCCATCTCCGCCCGCCCGGTCGCCGCCGCCGCGGCAATCGCCGCATACAGGAAACCACACGGCAGGAACCCAAGCGCCACTCCAAGCAAGTATTCCCCGGCCACCGATCCCCGGTCGATGCGCCGGGTCAAAGCCCCGATCAGCCGCACCCAGAACCGTGACACCCCAAACTGCGGCACCCGATCCGTCCAGGGCACCAGTCCGCCCAACGCCTGTCCCCGCAAACAGCAGCGCGGCCACCACCAGCAGCCCCGCCGACAGCCTCCCAAACCACCCACGCTGTCCAAACACCGAAGCCGAGGCCGCCGCCACCGCGCCCAGCCCCGCATAGGTCGTCAGCCGCCCAAGGTGATACGGCAGCAACAACCCGTTCCCGATCCGCTGCCATTCGCACAGCCGCGCGGGCGGCAACCGCGCCATGCGCTCGGACACCTGACCCAGCACGAACACCCCGCACATCGGGCCGCAATGGACGACACTGCCGGCCGCGCCCGCAGCGAACAATCCAAGCAGCAGGCCGCCCTGCAGAGCGGTGTCGGGCGTGCACAAGCTCGCCCAGCCAATGAAGACTTTCCAGCATCATCGATGGATGCCTGGGCCCACCGTGCCGCACTCGCATTGATCTGGATCAATGTTAACCCGCCTGCATCCGGCGCAATGTTGCGCTCCGACCGCCAGGAGAGGTGCTGATGGAAAGCAACGTGAGTGACCTCATCGTCGGGCTGATGATGGCCGTGTTCGGCCTGATCGGCCTGTTTCTCGTCGCCGGGGCCGCCGACGCCGAGATGTATGTCTTCGGGCTTGCCCTGTGCGCGTTCGCCGTCGTGTTCGATTTCGGCCTGATCAAGCGCCATTTCGACCGCCGTCGACGCGAGTCCGCGGCCGCGGCACGGGAACACGCCCATGTCTGATGTGATCGCGTTGGTCCGAACGGCCGGTCATCTACAACGACGCCGTCGTGAAGAAATTCGTCATTGCCACGATGTTCTGGGGCATCGTCGCTTTCCTGGTCGGCGTCTATATCGCCGCCGAACTGGCCTGGCCCTCGCTCAACCTCGGGCTTTCCTTCACCAATTTTGGCCGCCTGCGCCCGGTCCACACCTCGGCGGCGATCTTCGCCTTCGGCGGCTCGGCGCTGCTCGGCACCTCGTTCTACATCGTGCAGCGCACCTGCCGCGCCCGCCTGTTCGGCGGCGAGGCGCTGGCGAATTTCGTCTTCTGGGGCTACCAGTTCTTCATCGTCATGGCTGCGCTCAGCTACGTGATGGGCTTCAGCCAAAGCAAGGAATATGCCGAACCGGAATGGCATATCGACCTGTGGCTGACGGTCGTCTGGGTATCCTACCTGCTGATCTTCCTCGGCACGATCCTGAAGCGGAAGCGAGCCGCACATCTACGTGGCGAACTGGTTCTTTCTCGCGTTCATCATCACCATCGCCGTGCTGCACATCGTCAACAACGCCGCGATCCCGATCTCGATGTACTCGGCCAAGAGCTACTCGGCCTATTCCGGCGTGCAGGATGCGCTGGTGCAGTGGTGGTATGGCCACAACGCGGTCGGCTTCTTCCTGACCGCCGGCTTCCTGGGCATGATGTATTACTTCATCCCGAAGGCCGCCGGCCGGCCGGTCTACTCCTACCGGCTGTCGATCGTGCATTTCTGGACCCTGATCTTCCTGTATATCTGGGCCGGCCCGCACCACCTGCACTGGACCGCCCTGCCCGACTGGACGCAGACCCTCGGCATGGCGTTCTCGATCATGCTGTGGATGCCCTCCTGGGGCGGCATGATCAACGGCATCATGACCCTGTCCGGCGCCTGGGATAAGCTGCGCACCGATCCGGGCCTGCGCTTCTCGGTCACCGCCGTCGGCTTCTACGGCATGTCCACCTTCGAAGGCCCGGTCATGTCGGTCCGCGAGGTCAACGCGCTGTCGCACTACACCGACTGGGGCATCGGCCACGTGCACTCCGGCGCGCTCGGCTGGGTCGCGTTCATCACCTTCGGCGCGATGTACTACCTGGTGCCGGTGCTGTGGGGCCGCAAGGCGCTGTATTCCGCCCGGCTGGCCTCCTGGCACTACTGGATCGCGACGATGGGCATCGTGCTCTACATCGTTTCGATGTGGGTGGCCGGGATCATGGAAGGCCTGATGTGGCGCGCCTACGACAAGTTCGGGTTCCTGCAATACTCGTTCGTCGAATCCGTCATCGCGGTCCACCCCTTCATGGTGATCCGCATGCTGGGCGGCGTCTGTCTTCCTGATCGGCGCCCTGATCATGGTCTACAACCTGATCCGCACCGTCACCAGCCCGACCACGGAGCTACCGCGCCATGGCTTCGCCGCGTCGGCCATACCATCCCATCTTGGCGTGGCAGGAGCCTGAGACAATGTTCATCCGTCACGAATGGTTCGAGAAGAACGCGATCTTTCTGTTGCTCGGCACGCTGGTGACCGTCGCGATCGGCGGCATCGTCGAAATCGTGCCGCTGTTCACCATCGAAACGACCGTGGAGCATGTGGAAGGCATGCGGCCCTACTCGCCGCTCGAACTGCGCGGCCGCGACATCTACGTGCGGGAAGGCTGCTACCTGTGCCACAGCCAGCAGATCCGCACGCTGCGCGACGAAGTGGAACGTTACGGCCACTACTCCATCGCCGCCGAGAGCATGTATGACCATCCGTTCCAGTGGGGATCGAAGCGCATCGGCCCCGACCTGGCGCGCGTCGGCGGCAAGTATTCCAACGACTGGCACTACGCGCATCTGAGGAACGCCCAGGCGGTGGTGCCGGAATCGCTGATGCCGCACTACGCCTTCCTGGCCGAAACCCCGCTTGACCTGAGCGACATCCAGGACCGGATGCGGGCGCTGCGCGTGGTGGGCGTGCCCTACACGGATGAGGAGATCGCCAACGCCAGGGCCGATCTGCGAGCGCAGGCCGATCGCGAACGCCGACAGCACCAAATTGCTGGCGCGCTATCCGAAAGCCAACATCGTCGCGGCCGGCGACGGCCATCAGGTCACCGAAGCCGACGCCCTCGTCGCCTACCTGCAAATGCTCGGCACACTGGTGAACTTCGCCGACACGAACACGGAAAGGCTGCAGCAATGACGCATCTCGCAGTGGCTTGAACATTACCTCGTCGTGATCATGGCCGTGGTGTTCGTCGGCGATCGTCGCCGTCCACCTACTGGCCCGGCCGCAAGGCAAAGATCGAGCAGCAGGGCCGCATTCCGTTCGAGGATGATGTGTAGTGCCGACCAAGATCGAAAAGGACGCCATCTCCGGCCAGGACACCACCGGCCATGAGTGGGACGGCGTGAAGGAACTGAATACGCCGCTGCCGAAATGGTGGCTGTACGTCTTCATCGCCTGCCATCGTCTGGGCGGTCGGCATGTTCGTGCTGTACCCGTCGATCCCCTATGGCACAGGCTATTTCCACGGGCTGCTCGGCTATTCTCCAGCGCAGCAACGGTCGATGCCGAAGTGGGCAAGCTCGTTGCCCAGCGGAAAGACTGCGATGGACAAGATCGCGGCGACTGTCCGTTCGACGCCATCAAGGCCGATCCGGAGCTGATGGAGGTCGCGCTGACCAGCGGCCGCATCACCTTCGCCGAGAACTGCCAGCCCTGCCACGGCGCGGGCGGCGGCGGCAGTCCGGGCTACCCGGCGCTGGCCGCCGGCGCCTGGATCTGGGGCGGCACGCTGGCCGACATCCAGCAGACCGATCACCCACGGCATCCGCAGCGCTGACCCCGACGCCCGCCAGAGCGCGATGCCGCGCTTCGGCGCCGACGGCGTGCTGAAGCCGGCGGAGATCCAGGCCGTCGCCGACTACGTCTGGACAACGTTCTACGGCCACCCCGGCGACCGAAGGACGTCGTCGGCCGGTGCCAAGATCTTTGCCGACAACTGCGTGGCCTGCCACGGCGAACAGGGCCAGGGCAACCGTGAAGTGGGCGCGCCCAGGCTCGCCAGCCAGGTCCACCTCTATGGCGACACCAGGGAAACGATCGTGCAACCAGGTCACTCTGCCGCGCCAGGGCGTGATGCCGAACTGGGGCGCGAGGCTCGACCCGGCGACGATCAAGGCGGTGACGCTGTACGTCCACGCCCTGGGCGGCGGCGAGTAAGGACGCACCTCGTGTCACGCATCAGCAAGGATCGAGCGCCGCCTGCAACTGCAGCGGGAGGCCGCGGGCGACCACCTCTATGCCAACCGTGTGCGGGTCTACCCGAAGACAGTGCATGGCGTGGTCCGCAGGACCAAATGGGCCATCCTGGTGACCTGCCTGACGATCTACTATCTGCTGCCCTGGCTGCAGGTGGCACCGCGGTCCCGGGCAGCCGACCCAGGCGGTGCTGCTGGATATCTCGCGTGAGCGGTTTTACTTCTTCGATCTGGAACTGTGGCCGCAGGATATCTGGCTGCTCGCCGGCCTGCTGATCCTGGGCGCGGTCGCGCTGTTCCTGGTGACCAGCCTGTTCGGCCGCCTGTGGTGCGGCTACACTTGCCCGCAAACGGTCTGGACAGACCTGTTCATGTGGGTCGAACGGCTGGATCGAAGGCGACCGCAACGAACGCATGCAGCGCGACGCCGGACCGCTGAACGCCGATACTGATCTGGAAGAAGTTTCTCAAGCACTGCGATCTGGCTGGCCATCGCCTTCTGGACCGGCGGCGCCTGGATCATGTACTACGTCGACGCCCCGACTGTGACGGTCGAGTTCTGGACCGGAACCGGCCTCGAACCCAGGTCTATTTCTTCACCGGCCTGTTCACCGTCACGACCTACCTGCTGGCCGGCTGGGCGCGGGAGCAGGTCTGCACCTACATGTGCCCCTGGCCGCGCTTCCAGTCGGCGATGCTGGACGACCAGAGCTTCACCGTCACCTACCAGGGCTGGCGCGGCGAGCCACGCAGCCGCGGCAAGCGCCACGAAGGCGCCCCATCTGCCGGAGCCCCATCTGTCGGAGCCCCGCTTGCCGGCGACTGCGTCGACTGCGGCGCCTGCGTCACCGCCTGCCCCACCGGCATCGACATTCGCGACGGCATCCAGCTGGAATGCATCAACTGCGGCCTGTGCATCGACGCCTGCAACCACGTGATGGAGCGCACCCATCAAGGACAAATGGCTGATCACCTGGGACACCCTGGCGCGCCAGGCCGCCAAGAAGGCCGGGCGGCAACGAGCCGATCCGGCATCATCCGCCCGCGCACCATCATCTACCTCGCGGTCCTGCTCGCCGGCATGGTCGGCATGACCACCGCGCTGCTGGCGCGATCCACCGTGGGGCTGTCGGTCCAACGCGACCGCGCGCCCGGTCTTCGTGCCGCTGGCCGACGGCAGCCTCCGCAACGGCTATACCATCAAGATCGCCAACAAGACGCCAGCTCCACGCCGACGTTCGATCTCACCGTCGGACGGCCTGCCCGAGCGCCAGGCTGGTTGTTGCCGAGGCCGATCCGAAGCCCGGTCGCGGTGCTGCGTCTGCAGAGCGCCTCCGATGAGGTGGACACCTTCCGCGTGCTGGTCACCGCCGGCCGACCCAGCGTTGACGGATGGGTCGCAACCGATCGATTTTGTGCTGCGCGACACCGTCACGGGAAGACAGACTGTCTATCACTCGACTTTCATGGGTCCGCCAGGGATACGCGGCAACGAGGGCAAAATGAACACAACCGGTATGGCGCTGGTTTCCCCATCGGACTGATCGCCACGATGGGTGTCGTCTTCTTGGTGAACGTGCTACATGGTCTATGACGCCTACAGCACCTTCCCCGGCGTCGCCGGAAACGACGGTTTTGACCTCAGTAACGAATACAAGCGCGTGCTGGAAACGGCGCAGCAACAGGCCGCCCTCGGCTGGCAGGTCGAGGCCGGGCCTGGCCGACGGCCAATTCCCGGTGCTGCGCCTGACCGACCGCGACGGCGCGCCGCTTGAACGCGACGACGATCGATGCGCAGGCCGAGCGGCCAGTCGGTCCTGTCGGCACCACTGCGCTGGCGTTCCGACCGATCGGCGATGGCCGGTATCAGTCCGACACCTCGCTGTATTCCGGCCAATGGGACATCATGCTGACCCTCGCACGCCGACGGGCAGCAGTACGAGCGACCCGGCGCTGGCTCGTAAAGTAATGGGCGTCAGCGCTCGCGCGATCGCCGCCTGGCAGCGGCCGACACCGGTCTGCGCCCATTGCGGCCTGCCCACCGCGCCCGGGCGTCCATTCTGCTGCCCTGGCTGCGCGGCCGCGCACGACATCATCGAGGGCCTCGGTCTCGGCCGTTACTACCAGCAGCGCGTGCTCGCCGTCGGCGCTCGCGCTCTGCGGCCGGAACCGGCCGAACGATGGGACCTTGCCCGGCATATCGTCGCCAAACCGGACGGCACGAAGGAACTGACGCTCGCCGTCGACGGCGCTGCAATGCGGCGCCTGCGTCTGGCTGATCGAATCCGTGCTGGCCAAAGAGCCCGGCGTGTCGGCCGGCCGGGTCAACATGACCACTCGCCGCCTGCGCCTGGCCTGGCGCGGTCCCGACGAGGATGCCGACCGCTTCGTCGGGCGGATCGAGGCCCTGGGCTATCGCCTCGTCCCGTTCGACAGCTCGGCCCTGGCCGCCACGCAGGATCGGACCGGGCGGATGCTGATGCGCTCCCTGGCCGTCGCCGGATTTGCCGCCGGCAACGTGATGCTGATCTCGATCGGCATCTGGGCCGGCCAGGGCGGCGTCGCTCGATCCGATCGGACCGGCGACGCATGGCGCTGCTGCACTGGGTCTCGGCGCTGATCGCCATGCCGGCGATCGCCTACGCCGGGCGGCCGTTCTTCGCCTCCGCCCTCGCCGCCCTGCGGCAGCGCCGCACCAACATGGACGTGCCGATCAGCCTCGGCGTCCTGCTGGTCACCGGCATGAGCCTGGCGGAAACCATCAACGGCGGCGACCACACCTATTTCGACTCAGCCGTCACCCTGCTGTTCTTCCTGCTCGTCGGCCGCGTGCTCGATCATCGTGCCCGAGGCCAGGCGCGGGCCACCGCCGAACAACTGCTCGCCCTCCGCGCCACCGACGTCGCCGTGCTCCAGCCCGACGGCACCACAACCCGCCGAGCGCAGGAGCAGGTCCAACCCGGCGAGCGCATCCTGGTCGCCACCGGCGAACGCATCGGCGTGGACGGCATCATCGAACGCGGCGCCACCGCTCTCGACACCAGCCTGGTGACCGGCGAAAGCCTGCCCGTCAACGCCGCCCCCGGCACCGCCGTCTTCGCCGGCACGCTCAACCTCGGCGCCACCCTGACGATCCGCGCCACCGCGACCGGCGCGGCCACCCTGCTGGCCGAATGCGTCCGCCTGATCGAGGCCGCCGAAACCCGCCGCGGTCGTTTCGTCGTCCTCGCCGACCGGGTGGCGCGACGGTACGCGCCGGCCGTGCACCTGTGCGCGCTGCTGACCTTCCTGTGGTGGTTCTTCGTCGCCGGCGCCTCGCTCGGCCAGGCGCTGCTGACCGCCAGCGCCGTGCTGATCATCACCTGCCCCTGCGCCCTGGCGCTGGCCGTGCCCGCCGTGCAGGTGATCGCCACCGGCCGCCTGTTCCGCGGCGGCATGCTGCTGAAGTCACCGACCGCGCTGGAGCGACTGGCCGAGGTCGACACCGTCGTGTTCGACAAAACCGGCACGCTGACCGAACCGCTGCTGGCCCTGGTCAGCGATCCCGACCCGGCGGATCTGCGCCAGGCCGCTACGCTGGCAGTCTGCAGCCGCCATCCGCTCGCCCGGTCCCTGGTCGCCGCCGCGCGGCTCCGCCATGCCAGCCGACGGCGTGGAGGAACATCCCGGCCAGGGCCTGAGCCTGCCAACGCCCGCAGGGGAGATCCGCCTGGGCAGCCGATCGTTCTGCGACATCCCCGAAGCCGATACCGACGAACCCCAGGCCGGACCCGAGCTATGGCTGGCCCGACCCGCCATGCCACCGGTTCGCTTCAGCTTCAACGAGCGCCCGCGCATCGATGCCCGGGAAACCATTGCCCAGCTCCGCGCCATGGGAATGACCATGAAGCTGCTCTCCGGCGACCGCCCCCACCAGGTCCGCCGCATCGCCGCCATGCTCGGTATCGATGATTTGCAGGCCGAACGCACACCGGTGGACAAGGTCGCCATCGTCGAAACCGCCCGCGCCCAGGGCCAAAAAGTGCTGATGGTCGGCGACGGCATCAACGACAGCCCAGCTTTCGCCGCCGCGTCCGTCTCCGCCTCGCCCGCCACCGCCGCGGATATCAGCCAGACCGTGGCCGACCTGGTCTTCCAGGGTGCCAAACTGCACCCCGTCCTCGACGCGCTGCAAACCGCCCGCCGGGCCAAGACGGTGATGCGGCAGAACCTGGTCCTCGCGATCGGCTACAACCTCATCATGGTCCCGCTGGCCATCGCCGGCTGGGTAACCCCATGGCTCGCCGCCGTCGCGATGTCGAGTTCGTCACTGCTGGTCATGGCCAACAGCCTGCGCCTCCACCGCGTCGGCCCGCGGCCCCACGCCACGCGCAAAATCAATCAGCGACCCGTGGCCGATGACACAGTCATGGGTCAACAGCAAAGGCCGGCGGTATGACCATCATCCTGTATTTGCTCGCCGTCAGCCTGACCGTCGCCGCCTGCGGTCTTGGCACATTTCTCTGGTCGCTGCGTACCGGCCAGTACCGACGACCTGGACGGGGCGGCAAACCGGATCCTGTTCGACGACGACACCCCGCCCAACCCCACCCTGCCCAACCCCACCCCGCCCCGAGGCCATCCGTCACCCGCCGCGCACCCCCACACGCCTCCGTGAACAACAAATCACCCCGCCGGATCGCCCTGTTGCGTTGGGTCAATGCCGCCCCTGCTCATCACAGGGACAATGCCCCCGCACCGGCGATCTAACGCCCGGTGAACAAATAGGAGGTCGATTATGGCAACATCACCCGTCCCGGTGAAGCAGGCGGCTCCCGCTCCCAGCAGCACGCCCGATGTCTGGCGCTCACTTCGCACCGAAATGGACCGGCTGTTCGATCGTTTCTACACCGGATTCGGCGCCGGACCGTTCCAGCCCGGCCGTCTGGTTGAGGCGCTTTCGGTTCCGTCCCCGGCCGTCGATATCACCGAAGACGACGCAACGTTCAAAATCAGCGCCGAACTGCCGGGCCTGACCGAAAAGGACATCCAGGTCTCGGTGGCAGGCGGCACCCTGACAATCACTGGCGAAAAGCAGCAGGAACACGAAGAGAAGCAGAAGAACTATCACCTCACCGAACGCAGCTACGGGCAGTTCCGCAGATCGTTCTCGCTGCCCGAAGGTGTCGACCACGACAAGATCGCCGCCGAATTCGCCAACGGCGTGCTGAATATATCGATGCCAAAGCTGGCAACGGCCGCACCCAAGAAAATCGAAGTCAAGTCGGCTGCCTGAGCGTCCCGGTGAAAGGGCGTGACACCGCGCTCCCTTTCACCCCCTCAAAATCAGGGAAACTGAAAATGGTTGGAATAACACTATCGCCCGAACAACTCCGAGGCGCGCCACCAGAAGTCCGCCGCTGGCTCGAACAGCAGATCGCCGATTCACTGGGACTGCAATACCCGCAGCCCCACGCCGCGGAACCTCCCAGCCGCCACCTGGTCGGCTGCCAGGCCGAGGAAGTAAAGGCGATCCTGTCGCTGATCCAACCGCTGTTGCCGGTCGTGACCGTGTTCTTCGAGTTGGCGCGCGAACCTTTCGCCATGTCGCCGCAGGGCCTGCGAGTGCTCCAGGTCAATGACATCATGCGCCACTGCCGCCTGCAGAACGTCAATCAGGTCCTCGCCTGCCTCGAGACCATCAACGGATCGCTCCAGCGCGTATCCGGCGACCCCGAGGCCGCGCTGACCGCGGTGGACCGAACCGGGCACTGTCTCGTCGCCGACGTCACCGCCCGTAGCATACTCGGGGTCTGGGAAGAAATGACCGGTGGCCAACCCGCCGCCGCCGGCCGCCCCGTGCAGGCCGACACACCCCCCGAACCGGCCCAGCCGGCCTTCCAGTCACCCTACCCAGCCGCCGCGATGCCGGCATCCGCCATGGGCGGTGGACCCGCCGAATAGCGTCGGAATCTAAATTGTGCCCGCCGGCAATGGGGAATATCAATAGGCCCATGCCGGTCGCGGCAGCCCAGCGTGCACACCACAGGAGGAACCAATGTCGCTAACCGCCGCGGACATCATGACCACAAACGTCAGGACCGCGAAACCGGATGACACCGTGGCAAAAGTCGCCAGGCTGTTAAGCGACCACGACATCAGCGCGGTGCCGGTGTGTAACCCGGACGGCATGGTCGTCGGCATCGTCAGCGAAGGCGACCTTATCGAACCGGCCGGCGAGCAAAACAAAACCAAACGCGCCTGGTGGCTCAATCTGCTGGCCGAGGGCGAGGATCTGGCCCCATCCTTCCTTGACAGCATCAAGGTGGAAAACCGCAGGATCAGCGAACTGATGGTCACACAGGTCATCACCGCGTCGCCCCAATCCACCATCCCGCAACTGGCGGACCTGCTGGTTCAGAACCGCATCAAGCGACTGCCCATCGTTGACGACAAAAAGCTCGTTGGCATCGTCAGCCGGGCCGATCTGATCCGTGCCTTCAGTCGGACCCCGGACTCCATAATCGAAGCTCTGTAGACCCGACGGGCCCCAATCATATCGCGGCCCCCGCACCTTGCTGGAGCAACATCAGCCTGACCGGAACAGTCAGGCTGAATACGTCCCCAACACCAAACGCACCCGCAACCCTCACGTCACCTGCGCGGCGACAAACCGGAAACGGCGCAGCGCCATCCAGAAGAACAGCCCACCGATCAGCGCGGTGATCAGAAACTGCGGCCACACCACGTCAAGTCCCGCCCCGCGGTACAGGATCGATTGCGCGAACGACACGAAATGGGTCGACGGCGACGCCTGCATCACCATCGCAAGCCAGCGCGGCATGCTCTCCAGCGGCGTGTTGCTGCCGGACAGCATGTTCATCGGCAGAAACACCAGCATGAACAGCAGCCCAAGCTGCGGCATCGACCGCGCGACCGTCCCCAGGAATATGCCAATCGCCGTCGCAAAGAACAGGTAGATCACCACACCGACCATGAACAGCGGTATCGACCCGGCGATCGGGACGCCAAGCACCGTCCGCACCACGATATAAAGCGACAAACCCACCGCGCCCGTGATCACCAGACCATTCGCCCACACCTTGGACATCGCGATCTCGAACGGCGTCAGCGGCATCACCAGCAAATGGTCCATCGTCCCATGCTCGCGCTCACGCACGATGGCCGCCCCGGACAGGATGATCGCCAGCATCGTCACGTTGTTGATGATGCCCATCACGCTGGTGAACCAGGACGTCGTGACATTTGGGTTGAAAGCGATACGCACCACCAGATCGACCGGCGGCACCGGCCCACCTTCCGCCTGCGACAGAAAATCGGCCATCTCGGTCGTGATGATCTGCTGCGCGTAACCCGACCCAAGCCCCGCCTGCACCATCGCCGTCGCGTCAACATCCACCTGAATGCCCGGCCGGCGTCCGCCCAGCACATCGCGCTCAAAATGCGGCGGAATATCCACCACGAACGTATAGCGCCCCGCGTTCATCAATCGCCCGATATCCCGCTCGGCGATCGTCTGCGGCAGCTTGAAATACGGCGGCAGGAACGCATGCGCGATCCGCCGGGAAAGCGTCGAGTTGTCCTCGTCGACAATCGCGATCGAAGCGTTCTGCAGCTCCTGCGAATTATCCCGCGCCTGCGCGATGATCGCGAAGGAGAACGCGTAGATCACCAGCCCCAGCAGCACAAAGTCGTGCGAAAAACTGCGAAGTTCCTTGGTGCCCAGCCAGAAGATGTTCGACAGCTTGCGCACGTCAGCGTTCCTGTTTGTGCAGCAGCAGGCAGTTGAATAGCAACAGGATCGGAACGAACGCCGCCAGCGCCAGCAGCTTCATGCCAAGGTCGGAAAAATCCAGACCCTTGGTGAAAGCCCCCACGCTGATCGGCAGAAAATAGCTCATCGGGAACGCCGCGCCCCATGATCTGCGCGCCCGTCGACAGTGAAGCCACCGGTGTCAGCATGCCGGAAAACTGCGTCGCCGGCAGCACCGTCAGGATGGCGGTGCCGAACAGCGCGGCGATCTGCGTGCGGGTGAACGCCGAGATCAGCATCCCGTACGCGGTTGTGGTGCAAACATAGATCAGCGCCCCAAGCACCAGCGCCAGGAAGCTTCCCTTCAGCGGCACCTGGAAGATGAACAACGCCATCAGGAACATCACGCTGAAATTGATCATTGCGATGCCAACATAGGGAAGCTGCTTGCCGACCAGAAACTCCAGCCGTGTCACCGGCGTGACATAAAGGTTCGTGATCGAACCAAGCTCCTTCTCCCGCACCACCGCAAGCGCCATCAGGATCGCCGGAAACAGCGCCAGCAACAGCGATATGATCGCCGGCACCATCGCGAAGATACTGTCGAAATCCTGGTTGTATTTGAACCGCAGCTCGAACGTCCGCCCCTGGCGCATTCGCCGCGACCGTCGTCGTCACCGCCGGATCCACCAAATAGGCCTGGTGCACGCCCTGCAGATATCCGCGGATCGTCTGCGCCCGGAACGGCATCGACGCCATCGATCAGCGCGCTGACCTGGGCTGGTCGTCCCCGCTTGATATCGCGCCCGAAACCCGGCGGAATCTCGATCGCGGCCTCCACGCTGCCGCTTTGCAGCCGCCGCTCGAGATCGGCATAATCGACCAGCGGCGCCTTCTCGGTGAAATACGACGAGCCCCTCAGTTCCTCCAGATACGCTCGGCTCTCATGCGTCTGGTCCCGGTCAAGCACAGCGAACGACAGGTTGTTGACATCGGTCGAGATGCCAAACCCAAACACCAGCATAAGTAGGGCCGTCCCGAACAGACTGAAACCCAGCCTGATCGGATCACGCAGCAGTTCCAGCGTCTCACGGATCGTATAGGCCAGCAGCCGCCGCGAACTGAACCACGACCCGGACCCGCCGGTTCGCCGCGTCACCTCCCCCAAAGGCGCATCGGGCGGCGCTTCACGCTGTCCGGCGGCCTCCTCCAGATAGCTGATGAACGCATCCTCCAATGTCGCCGTGCCCCGCGCCTTGACCAGCCCGGCCGGCGTGTCGGTGGCCAGCACACGCCCCGCATCCATCAACGAAATACGGTCGCACCGCTCCGCCTCGTTCATGAAATGCGTCGACACGAAGATCGTCACACCCTGGTTGCGCGACAGGTCGATCAGCAACGCCCAGAACCGGTCGCGCGCCAGCGGATCGACCCCCGACGTCGGCTCATCCAGGATCAACAGTTCCGGCTCATGCACGATCGCCACCGCCAGCGACAGCCGCTGCCGAATGCCCAGCGGCAAATCCTGCGTGCGCTGATGCAGATACTCAGTCAGCCCAAACCGGGTGGTCAGGTAGGCAATCCGCGCGGTTGCCTTGTCCAGTGGCAGATAAAACAGATGCGCATGCAGCGTCAGGTTCTGCTCCACCGTCAGTTCAGTATAAAGCGAGAACGACTGCGACATGTAGCCGACACGATCGCGCATCGCCCCGTCCTTGCCGTCCAACGGCTCGCCGAACAGCCGCACGGTGCCTTCCGTGGCAGGAAGCAAACCCGTCAGCATCTTCATCGTCGTCGTCTTGCCGCACCCGTTGGACCCGAGGAACCCAAAGATCTCCCCCCGCCCGATACTGAAACTCACTTTGCTGACCGCGGTGAAGTCGCCAAAACGGCAGGTCAGATCCTTGGCGACAATCACTGGCTCGCTGTTGGCATCGCGCCGTAGCGGAACCGCGATCGTTCCACCCTCAGGTCGCTGCGCCTGCGGCAGAAGTGCCACGAACGCCGCTTCAACCGTTGCACCGCCAGTGCTTTTCTTCAGATCCGCCGGCGAGCCCGCCGCCAGGACCCGCCCGCCGTTCATCGCCACCAGCCAGTCAAACCGTTCGGCTTCCTCCATATAGGCGGTGGCGACCAGAACGCTCATGCCGGGCCGGCGCGACCGCATCGAAGCGATCAGTTCCCAGAACTGCCGGCGCGACAATGGATCAACCCCCGTCGTCGGTTCGTCCAGAATCAGCAGATCAGGGTCATGGATCAAGGAACAGCAAAGACCAAGCTTCTGCCGCATCCCGCCCGAAAGCTTCTTGGCCGGCCGGTCACCGAACGGCGTCAGCCCGGTGGCCGCCAGCAGCGCCGCGGTCCGCCACGCCCGTTCGGACCCGGACTGTCCGAACAAGCGGCTGAAAAACGCGATGTTCTCAACAACACTCAAGTCGGGATACAGGTTCTTGCCCAACCCCTGCGGCATATACGCGATCAGCGGGCACAATTCGCGCCGCTGTGCCGCCAGCGACAAGTCACCCCCCAGCACCTCGATCGTGCCGCTTTGTATCCGCCGCGCCCCGGCGATCAGGCTCAGCACGGACGATTTTCCAACCCCGTCAGGCCCGATCAGCCCCACCATCCGACCCGCCGGAAGATCGAGCGTGACCGCATCCAAAGCCACCACCTTGCCATAGCGCAAGCTGACACCACCCAGACGCGCGGCCGTGTCGCCGCACCCGCTCATTTCGTCGCGTCAGCCTGCAGCCTGGCGGGCCACGCCACCTGCGGATCGGTGCGAACATAGGCAACGCCCGGCAGCCCGCTTCGCACCGCCGCCGCACGGGTGCGCAACAGCTCGGCGTCGATCCGCACCCTGACCCGGAACATCAGCATGTCGCGCTCGTCCTTGGTCTCGACTTCTTTGGGCGTGAACTGCGCCTGCGACGCGATGAACGCCACCTGGCCTGGAATCGGGCGCCCCGGATAGGCGTCGACAACGACGCGGGCATCAGACCCAAGCTTGATCCGGCCGGCGTCCAGCGTCGGCAGATAGACGTCCATATAGACATACCCGGTGTCGAGAATCGTAAACACCTTGCCGCCCGCGGGCAAAACCTCCCCCACGTTCGCCACGCGGTACTGAACCCGCCCGTCCCGCGGCGCCACAAGTGTATTGTCGGCGATATTGACCTGGTAAAGCTGCACATCGTGCGTAGCGGCCTTCAACGCGAACACCGCCGCACCAATCCTGGCCTCGGCGGCAGTCTGCGCCGCCACAGCGCTGTCCATCTGTTGCTCGCGCTGATCCAGCACCTGCTTGGTCTCAAACCCCTTCGGCACCAGGAATCGCGCGCGATCCAGCTCCTGCTGGGCAAGCCGGACCTGCGTCTTCTGCTGCATCAGGTTGGCCCGCGCTTCATCCAGCGAATGCTGCGCCTGCAAAACCAGCGCCCCCGCCTTATCCAGTGACGCCTGCAGGTCCTGCGTATCCATCACCGCCAACACCTGCCCAGCCTTTACTATATCACCTTCATCCGCCAGCAGCTTGGCGATCCGCCCGGCAAACTTCGTGTCGATATCAATCTCGTCGGCCTCAAGCCGCCCGTTGCTCCAGGCAATGCCCGCCGGCAACACATCGCGCGGATGCAGCCACCAATAGATCCCACCGATACCGCCGACGATCAGCACCAACAGCAGCAAGGCCGGCCTGACCCAGTTCCGCCTGGCACGACCCGGGACAGGCGGCCTCTCCGGGGGCAGCACCAACGCCGGCAAATGCTCGGTCGCCGGCTGCCGCAACACCTCCGAGATCGGCCTCGTTGTCGATTCTGGCATCAAACGATGTTTGTCCCCGACTGTTCGCTGGTATCTGAGAGGATAGGCCGCGTGCAGGCGCCCCGAATTGACCTCGCTCAACAACCGCGACCCGCGCAGCAGCCAATCGAGCGACCGGGGCACCAGCCGATCCCGTCACGCCGGTGGCGCCGGTCTTCAATACACCCGTCCGACCACCGCCACACACCAAAAACAAATCCCGCCCGCCCCTTGCGCCAGCCATCGCGCTCCCCATCTCCACCACCATTTAGAACATATCAAGAACATAGACCCGATGTCCAAACCCGCCGCCCAACCTTGCGACCCCCAACCTTACGACCCCCCGCCCTACGACCCCGAAGCCATCTTCCAGGACAACAGCCCGATCAACCCAGGCTTCATGCACGAAGCCGTCCGCACCCTCATGCGCGCACTCCCGCTCGAGGACCCGGCTGAATCGCAGGAATCAGGATACCGGCGCATGTACAGCACCCTGCGCGCCCTCTCCGCCCTCCACCCCCGCGACGAAATCGAGGTCATGCTCGGCGTCCAGGCCGTCTCCGCTTACCACGCCGCCGCCGCATGCTGGCGCATCGGCATGAACCTCCGCCGCCCGCACGGCGACAGCACCCGCCACATCACCACCGCCGCCTCCGCCGCACGCACCTTCGATACCCTGCTCAGGGCCATCGAACGTCGCCAGGCCAAACCGCTTTCGGTCCCGGTCGGCCGCCCTGCCCCACGCCTTTGGAACGACACCGACCCGACGCATTTCATGCAGGCAATCGAACACCGCTGCCGCCCCGGCTCCCGCAATCCCGGCGCCCTCAACCCCGGCAACACTGCCGGCAATGATCTGGACAATGGCCCCCAACCCGCGCCGCCCACCCAGTGGACGCCCGCAAGCCTCGCCATCACCCGCGACCTGATCCAACGAGAGCGGACGGAAGCCGAAAACCACGGCCTCGACATCGCCAACATCCAGGGCATCCTGCCCGGCGGCGGCATGATCATGCCGGAAGACCCCACCGCCCAGCAGGCCGCCTACATCGGTCGCCGCCTGGGCCTGATGTACAAGCGCGAATACGCGGAAAACCTACGCAACGGCGTCAACAAATACCCCAAGATCCGCCCGGTCCGCCCCGGCGACCTGATCCCGTAGCGCGCCACCACCCATCGCTCACCAGCACTCATCGCGCACCGCCACCCATCGCCCCCCAGCACGCATCATCCGCCAGCAGCAATCGGACCCCCAAGCATGAACGCCGCCCTCCCGGCCCAGCCCGCCGCATCCCCGCTCCTGGACGTCATCCTCGGCTTCCTCGCCCCAATTCTGCTGGCTGCGGGCGTCGCCGACATCCAGCTTGCCCGCCTCGCCGCCCAGGAAGCCATCGCCGCCTACCAGACCGGAGGCCAGGGCAACCTCGTCACCATCGCCCAGGTCGTCGGCTTCGCCATCGCATCCCTGGACGCACTCCGCCTGTCCGCCGCCCCCGACGCATCGCTGTCGATGAAACTGAAGCTGCGCGGCAACGCCAACGCCCTCAGCCGCTCCACCCAGCGCAGCCTGCAAACCCACACCCCGCCGGCATCCACCAACGACGAACCCGCCCACGCCGAGGCCCTCGCCGCCCTCGAACAAGCCCAAACCCTTCAGGCCCAAACCCGTCAGGCCCAAACCCGTCAGGCCGAGACCCTTCAGGCCCAGACCCCCGAACGACCCTCCGACCCCGACCGTCAACGCGAACTGGCATGGGCCGATGCCATGACCGACGTCGCCGCCGAATCCGCCCGCGAATTCGCCAGGCTGCCACCCGAGCAACGCCGGACCCAAACCATCCGCATCGCCGCGCTCAGCGCCATGGCCCGCGACCTCAGGCTCGGTCACCCCCCATTACCCACACCCCACTCAGGCACACCCCCCTCAGGCGCGCGCCCCTCAGGCACGCCCGGGCAGCATCCGCCACAACAGGGAATCGCGCAGCACGAACTGATGATACAGCGCCCCGAGGACATGCAGACCGACCAGCACCAGCAGCACGATCGCCAGGTTCATGTGCAGGTCCCCCATCGAATGCCCCCACTCTGAACCGGACGGCACCAACCCGGGCAGCGGAATGAAACCGAACAGCCGCACCGTCCACCCCCTGGAGTTGGCATTGATCCAGCCCAGTAACGGCAACACGATCAGGATCCCGTACAGCAGGAAATGCGTCGCCCGCGACAGCAACCGCAGCGCAGGCGTCAGATCAACCGGCGCCGGAGGAACGCTGCTGACCGCCCGCCACCCCAACCGGATCAGCATCACCAGCAGAATGAACACCCCGATCGACAGATGCCACGCGATCAGGTCCACCGGCTTGGTGTCACGATGCACGTCAGGCATCGACCACGCCACCGCGAACTGCAACACCAGCAAACCAACAATCAGCCAGTGCAGAACCTGGGCGACACCATTGTAAGCGCCGCCGCCAGACTTGCCACTCATCCTGTTCCTCCTCAGCTCAGGCGCCCGCGCCTGAAACCCCACATCACAAATCCCGCCAACCCCGTCGCCACCACCGCGACGATCGCCGTCGCCAGCGCATAGATCTCCGGCGTAACCCCCAGCCGCGTCGCCGAAAACACCACCATAGGTAGTGTCGAAGCCCCCGGCCCCGAGGTGAAACTCGCCACGACCACGTCATCCATCGACAAGGTGAACGCCAGCAGCCACCCAGAGATCAACGCCGGCGCCATCAAAGGCAGGGTTATCAAGGCGAACGCCTGCCAGGGCGGCGCATACAGATCCATCGCCGCCTGCTCCAGCTCCACCCCCGCATCCGCCAACCGGGACCGCACCACCACGGCGACATAAGCCACCGAAACCGACGCATGCGCGACCGTTACCGTCCCCGCCCCGCGGCCCGCCGGCCACCCGGTCAATTGCTCCAGCGTCACGAACAACAGCAAAAGCGAAAGCCCGGTGATCACCTCCGGAATAACCAGCGGCGCCGCCAAACCCAGCTCGAACAACCCCCGCCCGCGGAACCTGCCAAACCGCGCCAGGGCAAACCCCGCCGCGGCCCCCACCACGCACGCGATGGAGGCCGACATCGCCGCGATCCGCAGCGACAGGAACGTAGCGTCGATCAGCGTCTGATCATGCCAGAGGATGGCATACCAGCGCGTCGAAAACCCCGACCACGCCGTGACCAGCCGCGAGTCATTGAAGCTGAAGACAACCAGAAACCCGATCGGCGCATACAGAAACGCGTAGCAAACAATCAGCCACGCGATCAGCCCCATCAGAGCAGGAACAACAGCGCCAAACTCAATCCACCGGCCAGAACGCAATAATAGGCAAACGGATTGAGCGCCCACGAATCATGCTGCCGGAAATACCGCATCAGGAACGCGGTGCTGAGCAATGCGGTGATCCCCGCCACCACCGCGGCCATCGCCGACATGGTCAGGACCCCGGCCGGCACATGCTCGTGCATCAGCTTCGGCACCTCCAGCACCGTCGCCCCCAAAATGATCGGCGTCGCGATCAGGAACGAAAAATGCGCCGCGCCCTCATGGTTGATCCCCCGCAGCAGGCCCCCGACAATGGTCGCCCCCGACCGGGAAATCCCCGGGATCAGCGCGGTGCACTGCCAGCAGCCGATGGTGAACGCATCCATCCGCGTCAGCGAGGACAGATGCCGTTGCGCCCCGCCACCGCCACGCAACCGCTCGCCGAACAGCAGTAGAAACCCATTCACTACCAGGAATGAGGCCGCGACCACCGGCGAGCCGAACAACCCGCGGACGAATTTTTCCAGCAGGAACCCGGCGATCACCGCCGGAATGGTGGCGATCACCACCAGCAGGAACACCCGCCGGCTCTCCTGCACCTGATGCGCCCCGCCAATGCCCAGCACGCCCGTGGTGATCGCCCACCAGTCGCGCCAGAAATAACCCAGCAGAGCCGTCGCCGTCCCCAGGTGCAGCATCACCAGAAAAGGCAGGAACTCCGGCGAGCGCTGGTCAATCCCCCAGTGCAGCAGCGCCGGCAGCACCACCGCATGCCCCAGGCTGCTGACAGGAAAGAGCTCGGTTGCCCCCTGAAGAATGGCAATAACGAGGGCTTGTATGGTGTCCATGAAAGGCTCCGGCCAATTCGATGCCGCAGCTTAGTGGATTTCCACCCAAGCCTGCACCGCCCGGTGCGACATGCGCATCACCATCACTCTATCCGACCGCGCTATCCAATCAGAACTCTGGCCGATCGCCAGCAGCCCGCGCAGGTACGCCGCGCCATCCGCCGGGTGCACCGAAACCCCGACCGCCGCTCGGTACTCGCCAGCCAGTTCGGCGAAATCCGAGATCGCATCCGACTCGCCCAGCCAGTTCCCGATCGACCCCAGCTCCGTCCACAGCGCGGCATGGTCGTTGCCACGCAAATCATCCGCAAGCTCTTCCAGCAATCGCGCGGCGGCGGCGCTGACCGTGTCCGTGGGATCCGCATCGACCAGACGCAGCCGCCAGGCCGCGGTCCGCTCCAGTTCCTCGATCTCCGGCGGCTCATGGTGCTGCGCGCTCAACACGATCTCCTGCAGGCAAAGGACCGAGGCGCACAAAGATCGGACGGCCGGCCCGGCGTCAATCGTTCAGCGGATAGATCGCCAACAGCCGCCGTTGGTTGCGCCATTCCCGGTACATCGCGCGCACGCCGCACGGCGAGAACCCCCGCCGCCGGTTGGCCGCGCCGATGCGGAACGCCGAACCGTAATGAAAGAACTGCGTCCGCCATGCATCCAGCAATTTCGTGGACGGGTCCCAGATATGCGTCGCCTCGGAACCCGCGCCGTTGATCTCGATCACGGTAAACCCCGTCCCCCGACGCAGGGAGGCCATGGAATCAAACCGCACATCGATCCGGCCGAAATAGAAATCCGGCAGCGATCGCGCCAGCCGGTCGATCGCCTCGGTCAGCGCCGGCGTGACCAACCCCCGCCCGTCCTGAAAGATCGAGCCCTTGCAATGGTTGCCAACAAAGACCAATTGCACGGTCTCGCCCTGCACCGGAACGGTATCCAGTCGGTCTGCCAAACGATCGAGATACAGATGTGGCACCAGCCTCGCCCGCTCATCCGCCAGGATCAGGTCGAGCAATGTTGAACGCCCGTCTCCCACGACGACCGGCGGATGCTTGATGGTCAACGACGTGATCTGTCCAGCAGGCTGATCCGGATGCCGCACATAAAATATGCCGGCCTCGTTAGGTTCCGGAACATATCGCTGCAGCACCATTGTCTCGCCGGCCGGGAAAACGTCCAGGTAGTTGACCAGCGCGTCCCGGTCGCGCAGCAGCCGGACCCCGGTGCCGTTGCAGCCGATGTCGGGCTTGACCACCACGGGATAGCTCAGGCCGAAGGACTCCATGGCGGCTTCCGCGGCGTCCGCGCCGCCCGGTCGCGCCAGCACCCCGCACGCCGGAGCCACCTGTGCCTGCGCATCCGGCCCGACCTGATCCAGGATCGACAGTTTCGAACTCGCCGCACAGGCCGCCGGTGGTGATCCGCGGGTTGGCCGCCGTCGGCAGGCTGAAATCGCCATAGCGCAGACCCAGCAGCAGCCAGTGGATCACCACCGGCGTATAGAACAGCCAACCTGGCCAGAACTCGAAAAACGACAGCGGGTTACCACGTTTTTCGCCAAGCGCGGGGCGGGCCGAAACGGCGGTGTGCATGCTCATGGCCCGATCCTCATAGCCGCGTTCTCATCGCCTCATTCTCACCCCCCATTCTCATCGCCGAGCCGCCTGCATGCCAGCGGCGGCGGCCCGACCGGCGAGGATGATGAAGGCGATGAAGCCGGCAGCACCGGCCCAGCGCCACGCGCCCAGATGATCCATCAGGAAATGTCCTACTTTCAGGGAGGCCGCGAACAGCAGGCTGGTCCAGCAGGCGGTCGCGACAATGGCCGCCGAGGTGAACTGCCGCAGATCCGCGCCAACGAACCCGCAGGTGGTGTAGGTCGGCAGCCGCAGCCCGGGCAAAAACCGGCTGACCAGCACCACTTTGAAGATCCGCCCGGAGATCCAGGCACGGATCGTCTCTTGACGGTGCGGCGGCAAATGCCGGGCAACCCAGGGAACCAGCGCCGAAAGCCGCCCCAGGCCATAGAGCCCAAGGTCGCCCAGCACGATCCCGGCGTACAGCGAGATCAGCGCCAGCCACCATGGCAGCACGCCATCCTCCACCTGCATGGCGGCGGCGACAGTGGCCGCATCCTCCAGGATGAAGGTTCCAATAATAATCGCGCCGGCCTGGAACCATGCGGAATGGCCGGCCAGAGCCAGCAAGGACGTGATCGAACCGGCCAGCATGGCGTACGGCGAAGGCCTTCCAGGAGGTTTAACAGTGAACACGCCACATAGGCGTCCAGATGAGCGAGACTCATCACCAGTTCGTCATTTTAATAGCGGAATGAGCTCACATGTCGCGTGATCAGTCATCCTATGGCAAAATTGAACCCATGTCAGAGCCACATCAGCACCAGCACACGCCGCCCGCCAATCCCCACGATCATGACCATGACCATGGGGGGCATGACCATGGGGCACACGACCATGGGGGACATGACCATGCGGGACACGGGCATCATCATCACCATGCGCCGGCCCGCATGGATGCCGCCTTCGCCACCGGCGCCGCGGTCAACATGGCGTTCGTGATCGCCGAGGCGGGGTTCGGGGTGATGGCCAACTCCGTCGCCCTGGTGGCCGATGCGGCCCATAACCTGGGCGACGTGCTGGCTTTGCTGCTGGCCTGGGGTGCCGCCTGGCTGGCCCGCCGGCCGCCGACTGCCCGCCGCACTTATGGCTGGGGCCGCACCTCCATTCTCGCCGCGCTGATCAACGCGACCGTGCTGCTGGTCGGCGTTGGCGGCATCGGGATCGAGGCGATCCGCCGCCTGATGCAGCCCGAACCGGTCACCTCCGGCATCGTCATGGCGGTGGCGGCGGCCGGGATCATCGTCAACGGCGGCAGCGCCTTGCTGTTCATGCGGGACCGGGACGGCGACCTCAACATCAAGGCGCAGTTCCAGCATCTGGCCGGCGATGCGCTGGTCTCGCTCGCCGTCGTGCTGGCCGCACTGGCGATCCGGCTGACCGGGCTGACCTGGCTTGACCCCGTCGCCAGCCTTGGCGTCGGCGTGGTGATCATCGCCGGCACCTGGAGCACACTGCGGGAATCGCTCGATCTCTCGCTCGACGCCGTGCCCGCTCGGCTGACGCACCAGGAGGTCAGCGACTGGCTGGCGTCTCTGCCGGGCGTGCAGGAGGTGCATGACCTGCATATCTGGGGCCTGAGCACAACAGAGACCGCGCTGACCGCCCATTTGGTCTGCGAGCCCGGTCAGGCCGAACGGAATTTGAACGAGCTGGCGGCTGGGCTGCATGAACGTTTCCGCATCGGCCACACGACCATTCAGATCGAAACCGAGATCGATGCCGTGGCATGCCGGTTACGTCCGGTGGGCACCGTCTGACATGGATCGATGGCGGATGATATCGTTCACCAGTCGTGATCCAGTCCACTTGGATTGGACAGACCGCGCTACTGGTGAGTATCCTTGCCGCCGAAGTCCGCAAAGGGGAAACCAAGAATGAGCGTCGTCTGGACCGAGACGGTCAAAGAGATCGCCGGCATCAAGCTGCACATGTCGCGTGCCGGCAACGGCCCGACCGTGCTGGTGCTGCACCATGACATCGGCACCGTCGACCGCCTGCCGTTCTATGACGCGCTGGCGGAGAAATTCGACGTGCGTGATCCCGCACCATCCCGGCTGGGGCAAGTCGGAGCGGCCGCAGTGGATGCGCCACCCGCGCGACATCGCCGCGATGTATGCGCTGGCTGCTGGCCGACCTGGGCGCCACCGGCGTGTCGCTGGTCGGTCTGGGCTTCGGCGGCTGGATCGCCGCCGAGATGGCCAGCCAGGCGCCCACCGTCTACGAAGCTGGTGCTGGTGGGGGCGATGGGCATCAAGCCGCCGGAGGGCGACATCGCCGACCAGGCGATCGTTTCGTACCTCGACTATCCGCGCGCCGGTTTCCATGACCAGACCGCGTTCGCCGCGGTCTACGGCGACGTCTCCACCGACCAGCTGGAGGCGTGGGACATCTCCCGCGAGATGAGTTTCCGCACCGCGTGGAAGCCCTACATGTACAGCCAGACCCTGCCGCATCTGCTGGGCGGCGTGCGGACGCCGGCGCTGATCATCTGGGGCGACGACGACCAGATCGTGCCGATCAGCGCCGGGCAGGCTTATGCCAAGGCGCTGCACGACGCGACCTTGACAACCATTCCGGCCTGCGGCCATTTCGCCGAGATGGAAAAGCCCGAGCCGTCGCCAAGCTGACATCGATTTCTTGTCACGCAACTGACCGAACTGAAAGGAGGCTTTCCCATGCATATGATGTATTTCACCGAACAGCCGATGTCGGCCTACGACGCGAAGGCGGGCCTCGACTACGGCGCGACCGCGCTGACCTTCTCCAACAGCCACTACGACCCGGTCGAGGGCAGCCGGCTGTACAACGAATACCTGGAAGAATACATCCTGGCCGAGGAGTGCGGCGCCGACGGCATCATGCTGAACGAGCATCACAACGCGCCGTTCTGCATGCAGGCGCGGACCAACATGTTCGCCGCCATCCTGGCCGCGGTGACCAAGCGGGTGAAGATCGTCATCCTCGGCAATCCGCTGCCGCTGTCGGACAATCCGGTGCAGCTGGCCGAAGAGCTGGCGATGATCGACATGATCTCCAAGGGCCGCGCTGGTGTCCGGCTTCGTGCGCGGCGGCGGGCAGGAGCAGTTGGCCAACGGCGTCAACCCGGCCTTCAACCGCGAACGCTTCATCGAGGCGCACGACCTGATCCAGAAGATCTGGACCGCAGCCCGGGCCGTTCCGCTGGGAAGGCACGCACTACCAGCATCGCGTCGTCAATCCGTGGGCGCGTGCCGCTGCAGAAGCCGTATCCACGCGTGTGGATACCGGGCGTGCTGTCGAAGGAGACCGTGATCTGGACCGCGCAGCAGCGCTATCCGTACATCGCGCTGAACACCGCGATCGATGCGACCAAGACAGATCCTCGAAACCTACTCACAAGGCCGCCGCCGAAGTCGGCTATACGCGCCGGCCCGGAGAACTTCGGCTACCTGATCCGCGTGCATGTGCAGGACACCGAGGAAAAGGCGCTGCAGAACGCCCGCCAGTTCATGTGGATGCAGGGCGAGTTCACCGGCCTGGCGCATCCGGTCTGGGCCAATCCGTCGGGCTATTTCTCGCCGTCCGGCCGCCGCGGCTTCGTCGAATTCGCCGTCGGGCGCGCCAAGAACCCGCGCGGCAACCCGACCTTCGAGGAGCAGGTCGCCGACACGATGATCATCGCCGGCACGCCGGACCAGGTGATCGAGCGGCTGAAATACCTGGTCGAGCAGACGCGTCCCGGCATCATGGGCATCTGGGCCAACGACGGCACGGTCAGCAAGGAGGACCGCCGCCGCTGCATCGAGTTGCTGTGCAGGAGGTCATGCCGGCGATCAAGGAGTACGGCGCCGAGCTCGGGCTGAAGGATCCGTGGGAGGCGAATGCGCCGGTGCATCTGCGGTATTCGACCGACATCGCGGTGCAGAAGGTCGCGGCGGAGTAGAGCGCGACTTGTTTGACTACGCCGATCCGGCTTCCTTACGAGGGGAGCCGGATCTCGTTTGTGTCTGCTGCCTGATTAACGGGCAGTCGCCTGTTTTCTGGCGACGTCTCGCTGACCGTGTGGTTCGGTCCGGCGAATAGCCGTGGCACGGCGATCGCATGCAGCCTTTCCAGCGTTAAGCAAACCGCGGAGAGACGTCATGTGCGAACGAACCGGAACGGCTTTCGGCTTAGGTCTTGCTCTCGGACGATGGATTCAACCGGCGCGGCTTCCTGCGGGCGACGGCGGCGAGCGCCCTGACCCTGGCGGTCGGGCCCGGCCTGGCGGTTCGCGCATGCGGCCGAGAGCCACATCAAGTCGATCCACGGGTCGGGCTTCTGCAACCTGAACTACTTCCTGGCCAATGCGCTGCAGACCGCGCAAGGACGACGGCCTGATCATGGACTTCGTCATGACGCCGACCACGGCCGAGATGGTGACGTTCCTGGGCACCGGGCAGGTCGATGCGGGGCTGATGCCGTATACCAGCTTCATCGCGCTGCATAACGCCGGAGCGCCGGTCACGATCGTCGCCGGCGGCGGGATCGAGGGCTGCGTGCTGGTCGCCCAGCCCGGCCTCGACACGCCCGGACAAGCTGAAGGGCAAGACGCTGGGCACGTTCCAGATGGATACGCTGGAAGTGCTGCCGTACGACTGGTTCAAGAAGAACAACGTCAACTTCAAGGACATCACCGTCCGCTACATGGGCAATACGCCCGAAGCGGTGGAGGCGTTCAAGGCCGGCGCGCTGGACATGATCTGCACGATCGAGCCGTACGGCACCGCGCTGCTGAACGACGTCAAGGGCAGCGTCAAGCTGTCGGACGGCACGCGACATCTATGGCCCCGGCTACACCGACTGCGTGCTGGCGGTGCGCAACGATCTGATCAAGCAGAACCCGACCGGCATCAAGGCGCTGATCAAGGGCATGATGAAGGCCCAGATGCATGGCGGAGACCAAGCCGGATGAGACGCTGAAGATCCTGGTCGGGCCGTACTACAAGACCTCGATGGAGAACGCGAAGATGGCGATGTCGAAGCAGCCGTCGGTGGTCGATGCGCGCAGCCAGACGCAGTTCATCCTGGACCGCGACGAATTCGATGATGGAAATGGGCTATATCAAGAACAAGCCCGGCCGTGACGCGATCGACTGGACGTTGCTGGAGGCGGTGATCGAGGAGAACAAGGAGCTTTACGGGCAGCTGAAATACAAGGCGGCCTGATATGGCGGCGATTACCCAGAACGTCGCCTTGCCGTCGCGGCGGGCGCCGTCTTCGCCGCGCTGGCTTGGGGCGGTGCGGGCGGCGGCGCCACGGTTTTTGTGGGGCGCGGCCTCGATCGGGCTGTTCGCCGGGATCTGGGAACTGCTTTGGGCGGTGGGGTGGGCGGATGCCGAAGCTGCTGCCGCCGCCGCATATCTTCATCGGCAGCATTGCCGACCAGGCGAAGTTCTTCAATACCGTCAACCGCTGGCAGATCGGCGCTGGCCAGGGTGGCGGGACCAGCCCGTCGGTGGCGGTGTTCTATACTATACTGGCAACGACCGGGCGGGTGTTCGCGGGGCTGGTGATCGCGTCGGTGCTGGCGGTTTCGATCGGCGTGGCCACGCGCTATTTCCGGTTGTTCGGGCGGCTGACGTTGCCGACCATCACGTTGCTGGCGCCGGTTTCGCCGATCGCCTGGCTGCCGGTGGCGATCTTTCTATTTGGCATCGGCAATGGGCCCGCGGTGTTCATGGTGGTGATCGCATTGCTGTTTCACATGGTGCTGGCGACGATCAACCAGATCGACAACGTCAATCGCAATTTCATCAATGTGGCTCGGACGATGGGGGCTTCGAAGCGACAGACCTATCTGCGGGTGATCATTCCGGCCATTCTGCCGCAGTTGTTCGTTGTGCTGCGCTTCAATCTGTTCGCGGCCTGGATGGTGGTTCTTGTCGCCGAGGCGACCGGCGTCGGCTACGGCCTTGGCCAGGTGATCATGCTGGCGCGGAATACCTTCAATCCATCACTGGTGTTTTTCACCATCGCCTTGATCGGCGTGCTGGGATTCCTGTTCGACTTCGCGATGCGGCTGGCACAGCGCAAGCTGCTTTACTGGGTGCCGCAGAGTGCCGAGGTGCTGCGTGGCCTCTGATCCGGTGCTGCCGTTTTCGTCGCGCAGCGCGGTTGTGTGCCGCGGCCTAGGAAAAGTTTGGGCGCCGGGCACGCCGCGGGCGCATGAGGCGTTGCGCGGGATTGACCTGGAGATTGCGCCGGGCGAGTTCGTGGTTCTGCTGGGCCCGTCGGGGTGCGGCAAGTCGACGCTACTTTATCTTGTTGCGGGATTGGAAGAAACAACCGGCGGGGAGCTGTGGTCGTTTGGGGATCGTGTTGAGGCGCCCTCTCCGGAACGCAGCTTGATCTTTCAGGAGGCGTCGCTGTTTCCGTGGCTGACGGTTGGTCAGAACGTGGCGTTTGGACTTTCGATCGCCGGCATGCCGGAGGCGAGGCGGAAGGAAACCGCGAGGCTGGCGCTGCAGCGTGTCGGTTTGATCGAGGCGATCGACAAGCGTCCGGACGAGCTATCAGGCGGCATGCGCCAGCGTGTCGCAGTCGCTCGGGCATTGGCGATGCAGCCGAAGGTTTTGCTTATGGACGAGCCGTTTGCAGCGCTGGACGTGCAGACGCGGGCGAAGATGCAGGATTTTCTGTTGGATGTCTGGGGGGCTTCGGGGGCTTCGGTGCTGTTCGTGACGCACCACATCGACGAGGCCGTTGCACTCGCCGATCGGGTTGTGGTTTTCACCGCTCGGCCTGGACGAATCAAGACGATTGTGCCTGTGGATTTGCCTCGGCCGCGGGATTTATTCAGTCCGGGAGCGGATGCGCTGCGGCGTCACCTGACCGAGCAACTGCGGGATGAAGTGGATCGGGCGTTTGCGGAACAGGAAGCGATCCTGAGCAGCTAAGGGAGTTTTGAAAATGTCCGGATCTTTGATACGCGGCCGGTCTGTCATTACGCATGCGATCGATCGTAACAATTGGCACGAGATCGCGGACGGCGCGGTGCTGCAGGAAGATGGCATCATCACCGCCATCGGGGACTTTGCCGATCTGTCAGCGAAACATCCTGATGTGCCTGTTGTTGGGACGGGCAACGAGATTTTGTTGCCGGGCTTTGTCAACGGGCATCATCATGTGGGGTTGACGCCGTTCCAGCTTGGGTCGCCGGATATGCCGCTGGAGCTTTGGTTCGTGACCCGGATGGTTTCCCGGAACCTCAATCTGTATCTGGATACATTGTATTCTGCTTTCGAGATGATTGCGTCGGGCATTACCACCGTGCAGCATATTCATGGCTGGGTGCCGGGCAATCTGGCTTCGGTGGAAAACGGCTCGAACGATGTCATCCGAGCGTATCGGGATATCGGGATGCGGGTTTCGTACTCTTTTGCGGTACGGGATCAGAACAGGCTGGTTTACCAGGCGGACGATGCCTTTGTGGCCAGTCTGCCGGCGGAGCTGCGGCCGGTTATGCAGCGCTGGTATGACCGGCTTGAACTGACGCTGGAGGATTACGTCGCGCTGTTCGAGAACCTGCACGGGCAGCACCAGAGCAGCCGCCGAGCAAAGATCCAGTTGGCGCCGGCGAATTTGCACTGGTGTTCGGATACGGCACTGACCCGGCTGGCGGAGATGTCGCGGCAGTATGGCGTGCCGCTGCATATGCATTTGCTGGAGACGGCTTATCAGAAGGAATATGCGCGCCGGCGGGGGGATTGTTCGGCGGTTGACTATATCGACCGGTTCGGACTGCTGGGGCCGCAGATGACGCTTGGGCACGGCGTGTGGCTGAACGACAAGGACATCGACCGGCTGGCGGCGACGGGGACTTGCGTGTGCCACAACTGCTCCTCCAACTTCCGGCTGCGGTCCGGGGTGGCGGCGCTGAACGTGCTGGAGGCGCGGGGCGTCAACACGGCGATCGGCATCGATGAAGCCGGGATCAACGACGATCGCGACATGCTGCAGGAGATGCGGATGGTGTTGCGGGCGCATCGGGTGCCGGGGATGGACGACAGCGTGCCGACGGCGGCGCAGGTGTTCCGGATGGCGACCTCGGGCGGGGCGAAGACGACGGCGTTTGGGGACACGATCGGGACGCTGGCGGTGGGCAAGGCCGCGGACATGGTGCTGATGGACTGGCGGCAGATCAGTTACCCGTATCTGGATCAGTCGACGCCGCTGTTGGACGCGGTGCTGCTGCGGGCGAAAACCGAGGGTGTGCGCAGCGTTATTTGCGACGGCGAGGTGATTTACGCGGACGGGCGGTTCATGCGGGTGGACCGTGACGGGGCGTTGGTGGCGTTGCATGAGGAACTGAGCAAGGCGCTGACGGATGATGAGGTGGAGCGGCGGGGGTTGTCGAAGGCGTTGCTGCCGCATGTGAAGGCGTTCTATGCGGATTATATCGATCCGGAGCGGTTTGAGCCGTTTTACCGGCCGAGTTCGCGGGTTTAGTTGACCCGGGCGCTCCGGTGCCAGTTCTTCGCCGGCGGACTGTCTACAGGACAAGCTACTGAAAGGTCGCCGAAGGGGAAACCGTCACCAACCCTGACGGCGCGGCCTCGACCGGTTGGCTGCAGCCGTTTAACGCCGCTGTGTCGCGACGCCACAGCGGGCGGGTCAGATCGCGATACAGGACCGCGACGTCGATCAGTTTGTTCCGGAAGGCGTGCAGATGAAGAACGGCCGAATTGCCAAGGCCGATTTGTTGGTGGCTGCGACGGCATGCAAGGGCCAGCAGGATGTGGCGCAGCTTTGCCAACAGGAGCGGTCCGGTGGGGGGCTTCGATCAGGTCGGTGATGAACGCGACATTTCGCTACGGACAGGGCAGCCGGGGCTATGGTTCGCGGCTGGGCGGATTGCCGCAGGTGCGGATTTAGTCGAGGTATTTGGCGCTACAGATCAAGGCGACGGAGAAGGGTTGCCGGCTGGCGGGATAGAGACGGTTCCTGCCCGGAAACAGCAGCACGTCTGACGCATGACCAGAGTCCCCGTTGGGCTCGAGTTTGGCCGCGTGATGCCTGGGCGCTTCTGTTATCGCAGACTGCCTTGTTTGGTAGGCAGCATATCGCGGGTGCAACGACGTCCACGACTACACTAAAACCACTCCGCCCTTTCATTCCAAATCCGCATAAGTCTTAGAAAATGGAGTTGTCTGCGGTGTGATATCCAAACCCAAATCCGTCTATGCGGGGTGGCCGAACGGTGGTCGGGCGGCAGAACGTCACTTGATTTGTAAAGTTGTTCGAAACCCTGGTCGATGTCATCGACGTCCAAATTAGCGATGGTCTGCCGGTTGAAGACAAAAGTGGGTTTCGTAACAAGCCATACATAGTCGGTTAGCGACCATTCGATATCCACGATACTGGTGTGAGCAACCATCACCTTCATATACCCACATTTGGTCGAGCGACGGTCATTGACGTAGCGGGCGAACCTGATGAGGTCGTTCTTTTTCTGACAGTCGCGGGGGATCACATAGAGATAACTGACGCCTCTCGTTATGTTCTTTTGGACCAGCTCCCTGATATTGCTTAACGATGTGTCATCTTCCGCGTCCAGTGTCATGACGATAACGGTTGTGTTTACACTGACGCTGGCCTCGAAGCGCTCCAGGTCTTCAGGAAAATGCAGCCATCCTGGTTTGTCACTTGGCGGCTTCGCGTAATTGACAGTTGCTGCCAGTTTATTGCGGAGATCATGCCACTCGGTCTCGGTAAAGCTTTCCAGGTTCTGTGGCACGCCGAGCCGTTGGTATATGTCCTGCCGACGGCGTGCGGTTTTCGGGGTATGGGCTCCATTTTTCCAGTTTTGTACAGACGATTCACTGGCATTCAGCAGGTCGGCGTGCCGGGATATTTCGTCCTCTTCGACCCGCGCTTTAACAATCGCTGTGAATCTTTCTCTTGCCCTGTCCCTTGAAGGATCAGCGTCATTCATTTTCCTTCCTTCGCACCGTTTTACCTCACAAAGAGCGTGGTATGTTAAGCAACTTTGCGCAGACTGCGCAAGATTGGCGGCGTTGCACTGCCTGCACAACATTACTCAGTACAATTTCCGATATACAAGATGAAGCAAAATACAAAATCGGGTAATTTGTTCGATTTTCAGCGACAAATGACCTATTATTTGCTATATACATAATACTGGGTGCCAACGACTGCTTTCGCCTGGAATTCCTTTGTTTGGTCGCGCACCCGCACTTCATGGCAGAGGTAAAAATGACAAATATAAAGGTTGACCCCGGGCGACTTGTGGTGATGAAGAACCGTTCGGAAGGAGGCAAAGGCAACTCGATCCAATCGTGGCTGAAGTCGGCAGCGAGAACTCTGGCGCCTGCTCTGATCCCGCTGTCGGTCGCCGGTTGCCTCGGCCAACCGGCATACCCGACTTACGCCCCTATCCCCAACAACTATGGCGCGCGCCCCTACTACGCTCCTTATGCCTATAGCGGTCCGGCCGGGCTAAGTCGGGGCGGCGTGGTGTCGCAGTTCAGCGACAACGATATTGTCATTATGCCACCGATTAAGTCGCAGAACGCGGCACCAGCCGAGGCGGGGAGCGGTGGCATGGCCGACGAGCCCTTTGAGGCACCGAAGGCGATCGAAGACGCGGAGATGGCGAGAAAGATCCCCGGACCCGCCGCTGCCGCCGCAGGTGAGGAAGGTGCCGGAGCGTTCGTGGCCGGCGAAGCTGGTGCGGCGGGTGAAGCGGCCATTGTTGGTGAGCGACTGGCACCGGCCGTCGTCGAGGGTGGCGTTCTGGAATGGTTGTGGGAGATCTTTCTGATATTTCCGAAGTGATTCCATGGCTCCTGGCTATGCTTCTGCTGCGATCCGCGTGGCACCGGGATATGCGTCCGCGGCATCGTTCGTGTTGGGCTTGATCGGTTAGGCAAGGGATGCGCGGCCGCCGTGGAGATCGACGGCTCGCGCTTTCCTTTGTTCAAAAAAAGGCCGATCGATCCGGCGTACGTTCGCCAGCCTGAAACCGGTCGGATATCGGCCGGCCGAAGCCTTGACGCACTTTGTCAACTGCCGTGCAGCCGATATCGCGGCGACTACGCAGAGAGCGGCTAGCCCGGCCCACATACCAGCCGGCTCGGTGCCGACTGGTTTTGTGATGCATCGCGGCGCTTGTTGCTTGCAAACACGAGGTTCGGCAACTGTGATGCGAAAGCGGTGCGACACCGCAGGCCTATCTTGTGGTTTCCGGTATCACTATCCGTTACACATCAAATTTGCATCGGGTTGACCGTGGCAGCGGATCCGCTGGCGGCAACCGTCAGACGTTCGACTTCCCAGTGTGCAGTTTCATCCGCATGTGATCGGGCACTTCCTGGCCGGCATCGACGAAGGCTTTGCGGATCGCGCCCATGGATGGGCCGAAGATGCCGGCGCGGTTTTCGCTGACCCATTCGCGGGAGCCGATGGTGGTATCGAGGCTGCCCTGGAACTGCGGCATGACCCAGCGGGCGAACAGTTCGTAGCTGCGCAGGGTTTGCTCGCGGTTGGCCCATTCATGGCTGCGGAACAGGACGGCCCCTGCCCCGCCGCCGGTGAAACCGAGCAGCCGGTGGATGCCGGCGATGATGGTTTCGGGGGAGCCGACGAGGGTGGAGCCGGCGGCGAGGCCCTCGGCCAGGGGGTTTTCGCTGCGCATCGGCGGGCGGCCGAGGGTTTCGCTGAAATAGGAGAGGGTTTCGACGCGTTCGCCGCGGCGGACTTCCTCCATCGCCAGTTCGTCGGTTTCGGCGCAGTGCATGTTGACGACCAGGCGCCAGTCGTCGCGCTTGATGGTCTTGCCGTATTTCGCGGCTTCAGCCTCGCTCATTTTCCAGTAGTCGGCGAGTTTGGCCGATCCGCCGGGCAGGCCGGCGCCGAGGGAGAGCATGCCGACGCCGTGCTTGCCGGCGGTCAGCGCGCCGGATGGGGTGGTGGCGCTGGCGACGGCGATCGGGAAGCCGCCCTTGGTGTAGGGCTTCAAGTGGAGGCGGGCGTCACGCAGCTCGAACCAGTCGGTCTTGATGTTGACCGGTTCCTTGCATTCCAGCAGGGCCATGATGGCGCCGAGGGATTCGTCCATCATGCCGCGCTGGCGTTCGGCTTCGATGCCCATCATGTAGGCGTCGGAGACGAGGGCGCCGGGTCCGCAACCGAGCATGGCGCGACCGCGGGTCATGTGGTCGAGCTGGACGAAGCGTTGGGCGACCAGCAGCGGGTGGTGGTACGGCAGGCTGGTGACGCCGGAGCCCAGCATGATGTGGCGGGTTTTCTCGGCGGCGACGCCGATGAAGATTTCCGGCGCGGCGATGATTTCCCAGCCGGCGGAGTGGTGCTCGCCGATCCAGGCCTCGTCATAGCCGAGTTGGTCGAGCCACTGGATGAGTTCGAGGTCACGGCCGAGGGCCAGGGTGGGGTTGTCGCCGACGCGGTGGAAGGGGGCGAGGAAGATGCCGAAGCGCAGGCCCTCATGGGTCGCCATGAAGATGTCCTTTCAAATGTGGTGACTGACGGTGGCCAAGGCAGCGACGCTGGTCAAGCGGGGGCGGGCCACGAAGGTGGTTTCGCGGTGTGGCAGTCGCGGGACCGGCCAATTCGCATCCGGCATTTTCCGGACAGCGGACGGGCGATCCGGCGGGCTGGATCATCCACCGGTGAGGATGGCCTTGCAAGCCGGCGGCAGCGGCGGCGGCTGGTATGGTTTTGGTGGTTTGGGCGGGGCGTTCAGTTGATCAAACCACCATTGCAAGGTGGCGTCGCAGCCGTCGCCGGGCGGGGGTGGCGCGGCCTGGACGCAATCGGCCTGATCGGTTGGGCAGCGGAAGCGGATGTGCATGTGGGCGGCATGGCCGTACCAGGGACGGATCAGGGTGAGCCAGGAGCGGTCACCGGTCACCTCGCGGCACAGTTGCTGCTTGATCGCGGGATTGACCAGGATGCGATCGACCTCCGGCAGGCTGGCGGCGATATGGAGCAGTGTGGTGACGCGCGGCGACCAGGCGTCCGGGTCGATGTCGCGGGCGTCGGGCCGCACCATGCTGCGGAGTTCGATCGCGTCCCGTTCGCCGGGCGAGAGTTTTGGATGGGGACGCATGTCGAGGCCAACATCGGCGTCGAGGCCGATCTGGTGGCTGACATGGCCGCCGGGCATGGGTCCGCCGCGGGCGCGGGAGATGTCCTCGATCAGGAGTGGCGGCAGTCCCGCCTGGGTTGCCTCGCGGGCGAACAGTTTGAGATGGGCGATGGTCTGGGGGGCGCCCCAGAAGGCGCTGCGGTCGAGGTGGATGGTTTGGAAACCGGGTCCCTCGGACGGCAGGCTGGCGGCGCCGGCGATGCAGCCGCCGGTGTTGGGGCCGCCGATGATATGCAACGGTCCCGGTGCCGGTCCGGAGGGGACGGTCGCGGTTGCGGTATTGATGGCGGCGGTGACGGCGAGGAAGCAGGCTATAGCGGGGCGAACATTCAAAATTTGCGCTCGTAGATGGTGATGGTGTCGCCGGGTTGCAGGAAGCTTTGGCGGGTTGCCCTCGCCTCGATCGCTGTATCGTTTTTGGTGCGTACCACGGAAGCATAATCGTCGATCGCGCGGTAGGTGAAGCCGCCGGCGACCGCGACGGCGGTGACCACGGTCATGCCGGGCTGGTAGGGGTACTGGCCGGGTTTGCTGACCTCGCCGAGAACGAAGATCGGACGGTAGGTGATGACCTCGGCGGACACCGAGGGTGCGCGCAGGATGTTTGCCTGCATCAGGTTTTCCTGGACCTGGGCGGCCAGTTCATCGGGGGACAATCCGGACGCCTGCACGGAGCCGATGAGGGGGAGGGCGATTTTGCCGGTGTCGCTGACGTGGAACTCGCCGGTCAGGGAGTCTTCGCCGAAGGTGATCATGCGGATGACGTCACCGGGGCCGAGGCGGTAGGCGCTGGGCGCGGCCGAGGGGAGGTCCGGCAGGCCGCGCCCTGGTGCGCAAGCGGCAGCGATAAGGCAGATCAGGACGCAGGCGAATGATCGCACGATGGGAAAAAACCCTATTTTGGGGTCGTAGGCACGTCTCCGGCTTTCCGGCGAGCCGAGGTATAGCGCGGTGTTTGCTAATGATTGGTTAACGTCGCGGCAGAAATTTTTACCGCGGTATCCGCGCGTTGGCGGGCGTTAGGAAAATCTTAAGCATTCCTGGCCTACGAGGGTGTGCAGCTTCACCTTGCCCGGGCGTGGCGCCATGGGCATGACCTGAAAGGCCGATAAACGCGGATGCTCGACAAGGCCGCTCATCCCGCGGGAGCGGCGCCTGTCCCGGAATGGGGACCCCGGCGCCCGCCTGTTGATCCGCAGCGCGACTTGTCGTCCGAGAGTTTGTCCGGGTTTATTTCGGCGCTTCGGCAGCGGCGCAAGACGTTGATCGCGACCATCGTCCTGGTGCCGCTGTGCGCCTGGCTGACGCTGCAGCAGATCACGCCGCTGTATACCGCCTCGGGTTCGCTGATCTACGAACCCAGCAGCTACAAGCTGCGGGAATTGCAGAGTATTTTACGGGAGGATCCGACGACTGAGGCGATGATGGCCAGCCAGGCGGAAATCCTGCACAGCCTGCACATCGCCCAGAAGGTGGCGGACCGGGGCAATCTGTTCGACAACCCGGAGTTCAATGTGGCGCTGCGGCCGCCGGGTTTCAGTCACCATGCTGTCGTCTGGGTGCAGTGGCTGCTGGGGATGGAAACCGATGCGCCGCCGGCTGAGCCGGTCTACGGGCCGAAACCGGATCAGTCGCGCAACCGGACATTGCTGGCGGTGCAGGAGCGGTTGCATGCGACGGCGGTCGCATTTTTCCCACGTGGTCGAGGTCAGTTTTGTTGCCGCCGACCCGATGGTGGCGGCGGCGGCGGTCAACAACGCCATGGACGCCTATATCAAGGACCAGTATGCGGCGAAGCATCGCCTGGTCGATAACGCCACCGCGCTGCTGCGAGCAGGAGGCCGCCGAACTACGCCGGCAGGTGCGTCAGGCGCGAGGAGCGGATGTCGGCCTACCGCGGCGAGCATGCGCTGAGCCAGGGCATGCACGCCGGCACCGGACAACCGAAGAGATCACGCATCTGACCGAGGATCTGGTGAAAGCCCAGTCGGAACGGGCGGCGGCGAATGCTCGGCTGGATGCGGCACGCGGGCAAGGCGGGCGCGGAGGCGCAGGCGGCGGTGGCACCGTCGGTGGTGCAGCTGCGCGCGCAGCTGGAGCAGCTTGCCGGGCAGATGCAAGGCGTCAGCAGAGCCAGGTTGGGCAGCGCCCATCCCGATGTGCAGAGCCTCAGTTCGGCAATATCGCCGATGGGCAGCGGGCGCTGAACGCCGAGATCGCCCGGGTCGTCGCGGCGACGGAGGCGGAGCAGCGCGCGGCGACGGATCGGGTGGCCACGCTGGAGGGGCTGCTGACGCAGGCCAAGGCCGACTGCGCAGAGCTGCCGACAAGGCGCAGATCCCGCTGAATGCCATGACCCGTGACCTGGATGCCGCACGCGGGCAGTTGCAGGCGGTGCTGGACCGGATCCAGCAGACCGCGCAGCAGGCGGCGGTCGAATCATCGGAGGCGCATGAGATATCGCAGGCGATCGCCGCCGGAACATCCGACCTCTCCGCGCGCCGATGCCGACCATGGCGGCGTCGGTCGGCGGCCGCCGTGTTCCTGGGGCTGTGCTGGTGTATGTGCTGCAGACTGATGGACAGCACGCTGCACAGTGGCGAGGAGGTGCGGCATGCTGACCGGCGTGCCGTGCCTCGCGTTGATCCCGGAGGTGGGCAAGCGCGCGCTGGGGCACCTGAAGATCCACGACTATGTCGTGCGCCGGCCGCTGACCGCGTTCGCCGAACAGGTCCGGTCGTTGCGCGCCGGCGTGTCGCTGGATATCGACCATCCGCAGATCATCACCGTCACCGCCGCCCGCCCGGCCGAAGGCAAATCGCTGCTGACCCTGGCGCTGGGCCGCTCGGCGCAGCTTGGTGGCGAGCGCGTCCTGGTGATCGAATGCGATCTGCGCCAGGCGTCTTTCAGCACCGGCTGGGCGGCAGTGCCTCGCCCGGGCTTGACGGAGGTGCTGCGCGGCGAGACTCGAATGGCGCGAGGCGCTGCAGGACGATCCGATCACCGGCATGAAGTTCATTGCCGGCGGCAAACCGGGCGGCGATGTGCTGGGCCTGTTCCTGTCCGACGAGATCCGGCAGCTGCTGGCGGAGGTGCGGGAGGATTACGACCTGATCCTGCTGGACGCGCCGCCGGTCGAGGCGATGACCGAGGCCCGGGTCGCCGCCGTCGCTGGCCGATGCCACGCTGTTATGCGTGCGCTGGCGCTCCACCCAGGCCAAGACCGTGACTGCATGCGCTGGAGGTGCTGCGTGACGCCCACGCCAAAATTATCGGAACTGTGCTGACAAGGGTCGATCCGCGCGTGCATCTTCGTTCCGGCTACGCCGATGCGGGGGTATATCACCGTCGCTACAAAGGCGTATTTCCGGGGGTAGGTCTGATGACGCAGCGTTTTCTGGTCACCGGCGGGGCCGGCTATGTGGGCAGCCATCTGGTCGCCGCCCTGCTGGACCGGGGTGACCACGTCACCGTGCTGGACAATCTGCGGACCGGGCATCGCGGCCGCGGTGCCGCCGGGCGCACGGCTGGTCGTCGCGCGATCTCGCCGACGGCTGACACGATCGACGCCGTGCTGGGCGGATGGCGCCGTGGGATGCGGTGTTCCACTTCGCCTCGCTGTCGCAGGTGGGTGAGAGCATGCGCATGCCGATGCGCTACCTGCTGGAGAACGCCGCGAACGGCATCCGGCTGATCGACGCCTGCGTGCGGCATGGGGTCGGACCGGTTCGTGCTGTCCTCCACCGCCGCGCTGTTCAACCTGGACAGCGACGCGCCGATCCCGGAGGACGCGCCGATCGATCCGCAATCGGCCTACGGCGACAGCAAATGGATGATCGAGCGGGCGTTGCGCTGGGCCGGCCAGGTGCACGGTCTGCGTTATGCGTGCCTGCGCTATTTCAATGCCGCCGGCGCCGATCCGGCCGGGCGTCTGGGTGAGGACCACCGGCCGGAATCGCATCTTGTCCCGCTGGTGATCGACGCCGCGCTAGGCCGGCGGGCCGCGCTGGATGTGTTCGGCGACGACTACCAGACCGCCGATGGCACCTGCATCCGCGATTACGTCCATGTGTCCGACCTGGCCTCGGCGCATCTGCTGGCGGTGGAGGCCTTGGAGCAGGGCCGGTGGTCTGGAACCTGGGCAACGGCGCCGGTCATTCGGTCCGGCAGGTGATCGCCTCGGTCGAGCGGGTGTCCGGGTTGAAGGTGCCGTATCGGATGGTTGGCCGCCGAGCGGGTGACGCCGCGGTGCTGGTGGCGTCGTCGGCAGCGGGCGCAGCAGGCGGGCTGGCGGCCGGTGCATGGCGATCTGGACGATATCGTCGGCGACCGCCTTTGCCTGGCGGAAGTCGCATCCGGATGGCTATGGCGACTGACCGGACGCCCGTTCTCGCTGATTCCGGCCGCGGCGGCTTTGTTGCTGTGGCCGGCGGTGTGGAACGGGTATCCGATCGTGTTCGCCGATACCGGGACGTATCTGTCGCAGGCCATTCACCGTTATGCCGGCTGGGATCGGCCGGTGTTCTACTCATTGTTCATGCTGCCGCTGCACGCGACGGTGACGGTTTGGCCGGTGTTGGTCGTTCAGGCGTTGCTGGCGGCCTGGGTGCTTTGGCTGGTCTGCCGCGTGCTGGTGCCGGGGGTTTCCGCGGTTGCGTTCGTCGGCGGGGTTGGCGGTGCTGTCGGTGGGGACATGGCTGCCCTGGATCGTCAGCGAATTGATGCCGGACGTATTCACGCCGCTGCTGATCTGGTGCTGTGTCTGCTGGCGTGGGTGCCGGAGCGGTTGTCGCGCGGGAGCAAGTGCGTCTGGCGCGGGTTGGCGGCGTTCATGATCGCCAGCCAACAATCGAGTGTGGCACTGGCCTTTGCGCTGCTGGGGCTGATTGTCGTGGTGCGGTGGGGGTGGAAGGGTGCGACGGCGGACCGTCCGTTGCGGGCGGGTTGGGAGAACAAGGGGGGTGCGAGCGCCTCGGCGCCTCGGGCTGGCAGTGTGGGCTGGCGGGTGTCGGGCGGGACGGATGTCGTGGCTGTGTGGCCGATGCGCCGCTGGCTGCTGATTGTGTTGCCCCCTGCCCTGGCGGTGGTCGGCCTTTGCACCGTCAATCTGGTGGCGCACGGGCGTTTTGCGGTTTCGCCGTTCGGCAATGTCTTCCTGCTCGCACGGGTGATCTATGATGGCCCGGGTATGGCTGTGCTGCGACGGGATTGCCCGGTGGCGGGCTGGCGGCTGTGTCCGTTCGTTGGCGATTTCCCGGCGACGTCGGATGAATTTCTCTGGACACCGGATGGTCCGTTGCGCCGGGCGGGCGGGGCGAAGGTTGTCTCTGCGGAGGCGGGGGCGATTGTCGGCGCGGCGCTGATGGCTGATCCGGTTGGCGCGGTTTGGGCGGCGCTGCGCAATACGTTGGAGCAACTGAGCCGGTTCGAAAGCGGCGACGGGCTGACGGCGTGGCCGGCGGAGGTTTCGGGCTGGATCGAACGTGACTTTCCGGCGCGCGAGGCGGCGGCTTATGCGGCGGCACGGCAACAGCGTGGGGTTCTGACGGTGCCGGTGGCGGTGGCTGAGATCCACTGGGTTGTTGGGCTTGCGGGGATGATCGGGTGCGCGTTGCTGCTGCCGGTGGCGTGGCGACGACGGGCGGCCTGCGGTGGGTTTCTGCTTGTTGTGCTGGTGGCTCTGCCGGTGAGTGCCGCCATTACCGGGGGACTGTCGGCGCCGCATGACCGTTATCAAAGCCGGATCGTTTGGCTGGCGCCGTTTGTTGCGGTGGTTTCGCTGGCGAGCCTGCGGCGGTCTGGTGGTCGGTTTTTGAGCCTGATAGATTCAGGTTGAAGCTATCAGGCTTCAGGACTCTTTTCGTTCGAGAGGGCGATTCACGTCCGAGGTTGGGTTGACCTCAGACGTTCGCACTCTAGGCGGGTATTGCCGCTGCCGGTTTGATCTGGCAGGGCGTCGCCTCGGAGCGGGTGCAGTCGTTTGACAAAGGGCGCCCGCGGTTCGGAACTGGGCCGGCCAAGCAGATTCGACCTTTGCCATGCGGGGTATGTTGACCGTAATCACGTTGAGCCGTTCCGATTGCGGCAAAGTATCGGTTTTTCTAAGTAACGGTGATTGATGGGCTGGGAGCTGATGAGTTGAGACTGTATTTCGCGCCGATCGCAGGAGCGGACTGGTTGGCGATAGCGCGGGGTCCGGTCGACCAACCCCGCGACATCGGCTGATAGCTTGGCTGACCGACCGCTTTTAAGCGCGGCTTGGCGCGCTTTGACGACGGGATAACGCTTTCGGCACGAACGGCCGCGACATGCGAGCTTACCTCGAGCGGCATTACTGGACGATTGCCTCCCGGGCCGGATCCCAGGGTGATAGTTGCTGACATGCCCGGGGCGATCGAACACAGATTGCGCCGCCGCGCTGTTAACCGGCCGTTAAGGCGCTGCCCGGTATTGTGTTTTGCCCTTTGCGCCAGGCCGCCGGCCAAGATGGGGCTTTTGGTGCAAGCCGTCCAAACCGGAAGTCGATACTATTGACACTATAGCGTCCTTCGAACCGCGGGACCGGATCACAGGGCCGGCGCCGCTTGGCGTGGCGGGACGGACGGCGTGAGGCATGACGCCTTCTGGTCGGGGCTCGAGGCTGGCGTGTCTGCCCTGTTGTCGATCGTTACTTCGTTTGCGATTGCCCGGATCGTGGGGCCGGCGGAGCTTGGAGTCGGTGCGGCGGCGACGGCGGTTCATGTCGTTCTTTGGGTAGTGGTGAATGCGCTTTTCGCCGATGCCCTGGTGCAGCGTGCGTCGGTCAGTGAACAGATCCTGTCCAGTGCGTTTTGGGCGTCCACGGTTGTCGGTTGCCTTGCGATGATCTTGCAGTCTGGTGCGGGATGGGGCCTTGCGGAGATGATCGGCGATCACCGCCTGGTCTTGATGGGTCTGGTTCTCGCGCTGCCGCTGCCGTTGGTTGGCGCGGCAGGCGTGATCCAGGGGATATTGACGCGGGAGCGGGCCTATCGGCGGCTCGCGCTGCGCACGTTGATCGGACAGGGGCTGGGAACCGCCGCGGGGATGTTCGCGGCCTTTGCCGGAGCCGGCGCCTGGGCGCTGGTGTGCCAGCAGGCGGTCAGCGCGACCGCCGGCGCGCTGACGTTGCTGCTGGGTCGCGGCTGGGCTCCGTCCCGCTGCCTGCAATGGGCTGCGGTGCGATCGTTGCTGGCCGTCGGCATCCCGCTCACGGCTTCGACGCTGGTGCTGATCGCACGGTACCGGTTGTTCGCGGTGCTGATTGGCGGATCGGCGGGCACCGCGGTGCTCGGGCAGGTGCATATCGCGTTTCGCCTGGTCGATACGGTCCGGGAACTCAGCTTCACCGCGCTGTGGCGCCTTATGTTGCCTGCCATGGCGGCCTGTCAGCATGACCGTGGTGCAATGCTGGCGGAGGTGGATCGCTGGCTTCGCCGATGTGCTGCCGTGCTCCTGCCGTTATGCGCATTGCTGGGGATCGGGCTGAGCTGGATCGTTGCCGCGCTGATGGGCCCGATCTGGGCGGAAACAGGCCGGGCGGCGATGCCGCTGGTCGCGCTGATGGCATGGTCCACGCTGATGTTTCCCTCAGGCGTGGCCCTGATTGCCGCCGGACAGGCGCGGTTCGCTTTGTATGCCAATCTGGCTGGGCTGATCGCCAGTGCAACCGCAGTGCTGCTGCTGCGGCCGACCGATCCCTGGTGTGCGGTGCTGATCTGGACGGTGAGCCAGTTTCTGGTCAGCCCCTACAGTCTCTGGGTCAATGCGCGGGCGTTGCGGGTAAGCATGATCCGGCCCTTGACCGGGGGGGTTCGGCGTTCGGACGATCCTGTGATATAGACTTGTTTTCGTCATGTGGTCTGGCTGCTCAGGAGAACCGAAGTGCCGCTGCTTGCCCTTCCCGCCGTGTTCATGCGTGGTGGCACCAGCCGAGCGGTGATGTTCCACGAGCGGGATTTGCCGGCGCGGGAGGCGTGGGACCCGATCTTCCTGGCGGCGATGGGCAGCCCTGATCCGAACGGGCGGCAACTGAACGGGATGGGCGGCGGCATATCGTCGCTGTCGAAGATCTGCATCCTGGCGCCGTCGGCACGGGATGACGCCGACATCGACTACACATTTGCACAGGTCCAGATCCGGGAGCCGCTGGTCGGATTACCGCGGCAACTGCGGCAACATGTCCTCGGCGGTCGGGCCGTTCGCGGTCGATGAGGGCATGGTGCGACCGAACGGCGATACCGCGGTGGTGCGGATTTTCAATACGAATACGCGCAAGATCATTCGCTCGACGTTTGCTCTGGCTGACGGACGGGCCGCGACGGATGGCGATCTGGCTATCCCGGGTGTCGCGGGAACCGGGGCGCCGGTGCGGCTGGACTTTTTGTCGCCGGGCGGTGCCGGGACGGGACGCTTGTTGCCGACGGGCAATGTGCGGGACCGGCTGGAAGTGCCGGGCGTTGGTTCGATCGAGGTGTCGCTGGTCGACGCCGCCAAACCGTGCGTGCTCGTTCGGGCGCGGGATGTCGGGCTGACGGGTACGGAACTGCCGGATGTGCTGGACACCAACACTGCCCTGCTTGTTCGGCTGGAGAACATCCGGCGGGCCGGTGCGGTCGCGATGGATCTTGCCAGCAATGAAGAGGAGGCGCGGCAGACCCGGGGCAGCCCGGCGATCGGCTTTGTCGCACCGGCGATGGACGCGCCGACCCTTTCCGGTGAGCCGATCCTCGCGCGACAGGTTGATCTGACGGCGCGGTTTATCTCCAACGGGCAGCCGCATCGGGCACTGCCGGTGACGTCTTCGTTGTGCACGGCGGTTGCGGCGCGGATTACCGGGACCTTGGCGTTCGAGGCGCTGGCGGCGGAGCCCGAGGGTGCGATCCGCATTGGGATGCCTTCGGGAATCCTGACCGTTGGGGCGGATGTGGATCGCGATGCCGCTGGCGGGTGGATCGCCCATAGTGGCGCGTTTTATCGCACTGCGCGGCGTTTGTTTGATGGGCGGATTTACGTGCCGCAGTGATGAGTTGGATGCCAGGCCAGGGCGCTGCCCTGGACCCGCAAAGGGACCGACGGCCCCTTTGATCCCTTGGTCTGGGGTGGTTCTTGGGGCCGGCTGCTATGCCGAACCGGCTACGTAGGCGGTCAGGCTCTCGACCACTGTGTCCTGTTGCATGATACGGGCCTTGACCACATCACCGATGCTGATGATTCCGACCAGCGTGTCATGGTCCACGACCGGAAGATGCCGGAACCTGCCGGCGGTCATGATGCGCATCGCTTCCGCCACCGTGGTGTCGGGATGGGCGACCTGCACCGCCCGCGTCATGAGCTGACCCGCGGTCATGTCCAGTGTGCGGGCACCATTGGCTGCCAGGCAGCGGACGATGTCGCGTTCACTGACGATACCAAGCATCTGTTCACCGGTATCCATAACCAGGACCGCACCGATGCGGCGTTCCGACAGCAACTGCGCGACCTCAGAGACCCGTGCAGTGGGATCGATCGTGGCGACGGCGTAGCCTTTATGCTTTAGGATCGCAGCAACAGTCATTGCTCTGCCCCTTGATGTTAAGGTGTGCGGGCGCCCACAAGGAACGGCGCACGCTCAGCCTATTGAGTTGGGGAGCATGCGCCGTTCGCGTGACTAATTGCAACTTCTAGCCGTGCAGTGCAGCATAGATTGCTACCATAGAGTACTGCCTGCCATCAAACCGGCCACCAGTAACACGACGAAAACGACAATCGCGATAAAAAACAGGATACGAGCGATATCAGCGGACGCAGCAGCGATCCCGCCAAAACCGAATATCGCTGCTACGATCGAGACAACAAGAAAGAATAACGCCAACCGTAGCATGACGAGTTTCCATTTTCCGCATATGGATGCAACAACGTCATTAGAATAGCTGGCATTACCTCGATCCACACAGTCACACGTCCTTTACCGCCGATCACTCCGCCGCCACTAACTCTGGTGCCTGCAACTCCGGCATTGCTGGCGAGAGCTGGGTTTCGACGAGATCCGCGAAGTGGCCGCGACGTGCGAGCAACGCATTGAAGCTGCCCTGTTCGACGATCCGACCGCCGTCGAACACGAGGATTTCATCAGCGTCGCGCACGGTGGACAGGCGGTGGGCGATGATGAACGTGGTGCGTCCCGCCATCAGGGTCTTCAGCGCCTTGCTGACCCGAGCCTCGGTTGCGGCGTCGAGCGCGCTGGTGGCTTCGTCCAGGATCAGGATCGGCGGGTCCTTCAGCAGCGCGCGGGCAATCGCGAGGCGCTGGCGCTGGCCGCCCGACAGCGTGGTGCCGCGTTCACCGATCATGGTGTCGTAGCCGTTCTGCTGGCGGACGATAAACTCGTGGGCGTCGGCCATGCGGCAGGCGCGTTCGATGTCCTCGTTGGTGGCGTCGGGGCGGCCGACGATCAGGTTGTCGCGGATCGAGCGGTTGAACAGCAGGCTTTCCTGGAACACCACGCCGATGTTGGAGCGCAGGCTATCCAGCGTGATATCGCGCAGGTCCTGGCCGTCGATGGTGATGCGGCCGGCGACGGGGTCCCACATGCGCTGGAGCAAGGTCATCGCGGTGGATTTTCCGGCGCCGGTGTGACCGACCAGGGCGATGCAGCTGCCGGGCTTCGCTTCGAAGCTGACGTTGCTGAGAACCCGGCTGTCGGTGGCGGCGGGATAGGCGAAGGAAACGTTCTCGAACCGGACGTCGCCGCGGGGCGCCCACAGGATGCGGGCGTCGTCTTTTTCGGGCACGCTGCTGCGTTCATCGAGGATACGGAAGAAGTCTTCCAGGGCCGGCAGCTTGAAGAACAGCGAGGAGACGAAGGAGGCAGCGGTTTCCAGGCGGCCGATGAGCAGCATGGCAAAGCCCATGAAGCTGACGATCTCGCCCACGCTGGCCATGCCCTGCATGTGCAGCCAGGTGCCGACGACGACGATGGCGATGACGGCCAGGGTGCTGGAGGCGCGGGTCATGACGTTGACCAGTGCCCACCAGTTCAGGACGGGGAACTGATGGCGGATGACCTGGTTGGCGATGTCGCTGAACAGCCGGGCCTCGGCTGACAGGCGGGTGAAGGACTGGACCACCATGACGTTCGACAGCGCGTCCTGCGCGGTGCCGGCGAGCGACGAGTTCAGGCCTTCGACGCGGCGTTGCGCGGTTTCGGTTTTTTTCACCACGATCGCGGTGAACACCAGGAACACCGAGACCAGCACGATCAGCACCAGGCCAAGACGCCAGTTGAGAAACAGCGTCATCGGCAGCAGCACGACGGCGGACAGAATGGTGGAGAGCTGGTCGCGGAAGAACACCAGCCAGGTGCCGAACAGGCCGTCGGTGCCGGAGAGCATAGCCTTAATTAGGCGGCCCGAGTGGGTGGAGCCGTGAAAGGATAGCGGCAGGGCGAGGACGTGCCGGAAATAGCGGCCCATGCTTTTGATACGGTGACGATGTGCCAGACGTTCGGTCTGTACCGCCACGCCTATATTGCTGACGATGCCGCCGATGCCGACGGCAACCCAGACGCCCAGCAGGATCGCTGCCTCATGCCATAGCTGCGCGTGTGGCAGGGTATCTGACCGCGACAGCAGGTTGACGACTCGGCCGAACAGGACCCGGATCGAGAAACTGCAAGCCTGCAACCATGAGATTGGCGAAGGCGAGGAAGCCCGCTACGCGGATATCCCGGCCGAGAAGGCCGAGCACCCGGCCATAAGTTCTGAAAAATCGCATCTGCCTGTCCCCGCGGAGAACCAAGTGTCTCCGTCTGTGTTCGCCGGGAAGATGCGGGACGGGTGTGGCATTAAATGGGCAGAAAGTGGGAAAAACCGGTCACGACACTGCAGCGTGAATATTAAGTAGGCTTTTTTGGCCTTGCGCGCGCTTTCCGCTTTGCGGGTGGTGTTGTCGAAGCCGGCTCCGGTTTTGCCGATGGCTTTGCTGGGACCGGCACCGTTTGGGCCGGTGGCGTTGCCGGAGCCGGCTCCGGTTGAGCAAGGCGGGATTTTTTGGATGGCGTTGGCTGGACGTCGCCTTGATCGGCGAGACGGTCGGGGAACTCACCGAGGTTTTCCTGAATGGAGGCTTCCTCGATCCCTGTTTCCCTGGGCGAGTTCGGGTGTGTTCTGCGGGTTTGGCAGAAGGCCACTACCGGCGCTTTCTTCCATGCCCACCAGTTCGCGGGCCCTTTCCCAGTATTCGACGTCCCGGCCGTGGGGTTTGCCGTCGGCTTCCCACAGATGATAGGCACGCTCGCGGACGCGTTGCTCGCGCTCGGGGTCGATTGCAAGCGGATTACGGGATGGTGAACGTGCCATGGAGCCTCTCGGTAACAATCAAGCCGGCCGTAAACGTCGAGATCATGGCACAGTTGCATCGGTTGGAGCCAAGGCAGCGCGGCTTAGATCGTGAAACCGTGAATGGTCCACGCGCGCCTGGGCGTCAAGGTGGCGCGGCTGGAAACATGCGTGTATTATTCTCGATATTCTGGCGTCGGCTGCAGCAGGGGGAAGGCGCTGTGGGCGTGCGGCTGGGTGACCTGCGGGGCGTTGCGGAACACGTAACCGGGATGTAGTTCGCCCAGGGTGCGGGCGCCGGACAGGGCCATGGCGACGCCGAATTCATGCTCCAGCAGTTCCAGCATCTTGTACACGCCGGCTTCACCGTCGGCGGCCAGGGCGTAGCAGTACATGCGGCCCATCGCCACGGCGTCGGCACCGAGCGCGATCGCCTTGACGATATCGGTGCCGCGGCAGATGCTGCCGTCGATGATGACTTTCGCTCGGCCCCGCACGGCTGCCATGACCTCCGGCAACACGTCCATCGACCCGCGGCCGTAGTCCAGTTGGCGGCCGCCGTGGTTGGAGACGTAGACGCCGTCGACGCCGTGCTCGCAGCAGAGGGCGGCGTCTTCGGCGGTGGCGATGCCTTTCAGGATCAGCGGGATCGTGTGTTTGTCCTTGAAATGCTTGACGTTGTCCCAGCTGAAGCCGGCCTGGTAGCTTTGGCCGGTGGCGACGGCGCGCCAGGGCTTGACGAAGCGGCCGGCGATATCCCGCTCCCGCCTTGAATATGCGGCGGTATCGACGGTTATCGCGAAGGCGTCGTAGCCGGTGTCCACGGCGCGGCGGACGATGTCGTCGATCCAGGCGTCGTCACCACGCACGTAGAGCTGAAAGATTTTGGGACCGGTGGCAGCAGCGGCGGCTTCCTCGAGGCCCGGGTGGGTCACTGAGCTGACCATGATCGGGATGCCGAATGCCGACGCGGCTCGGCCAGCGGTGGCGGCGCCGCCCGGATGGAACGATTCGAGCGAGCCGACCGGGGCCAGGATGACCGGCACCCGGAGCTTGCGGCCGAACAGGGTGGTGACCGAGCTCGATCTTGGAGACGTCGACGCAAACGCGGGGACGCAGCGCGAGGGTGTCGAGGGCGAGGCGGTTGCGGCGGAGGGTGGTTTCGGTTTCGGCGGCGCCGACGAGGTAGCCCCAGATGTGGTCGGACAGCTTGGCGCGGGCGGCGGGGATGAACTCATGCAGGCACTGGAAGTCGCCTGTGGGTTCGAAAAGATGCTTGGCTTCGGCTTGGTCCATGGTTTCCCCCGTTGGCACGTCAGGCGGCTATCAGGCATCCGGGGGGTAGGATGTGCAAGAGTGGATCAGGCGGGTTGGGTTGTTTTTTGAGCATCCCGCATGCGCGTCTGGGGTTTGGGCGGCGGACGGGTTTCGGGCATGGCGACGGCCAGGAGCCCAACCGCGGCGGTGCCGGCGGCGGCCAGGGCGAAGAATGCGGCGGGGGCGCCGAAGTGGTCGGCGATCCATCCCGCGATGAGGGTGCTGAAGGTGCCGCCGATTCCGGCCGCGAGGCCTAGCGACCCGATCGCCAGATTAAGGTAGCCGGTGCGATTGGTGGTATCGGCGGCGATCAGGGGCAGCATCAGGCCGAACACCGCGGCGCTTACCCCGTCCAGGGCCTGAAATGCCGCGAGCGGCAGGGCGCTGGGCAAGGTTGCGAACAGCAGTGCCCGGAGCGGGACCGCCGCGAAGCCGACCAGCAGCACCGGGCGGCGGCCAATGCTCTGAGCCAGCGTTCCGGCCCAGGGGGCGAGCACGGCGGTGATGATTTGCGGCACGATGATGGTCGCGGAGACCAGGAAGCCGGGCGCGTCGTGACGCAAGGTCAGCCCGTTCAGCGCGAGTGGCAGCAGTGCCGCGTTGGCCAGTTGGAACAACACCGCGGCAACCGCGAAGATATGCAGCGCCGGTTCGGCAAAGATTTGCCACGGCCGATGCTCGCGCTGTTTGGGATGTTTCAGGGCGGGGTGGTCCTCGTGCGGGTCGATGTGTTCCGCGGGCTTGATCATCAGGACGGCGACGATTGCCGGCACGACCAGGGCGGCGGTGACCATGAAGACGGCGCCTTGCGAGATGTAGACCGCGGCCGCACCCAAAAGAGCGGCGGAGGCTGCGTTGCCCATGGCGGCGTATCGGGCATTCAGGCCGAGGCGTTGACTGAAGGCATCCTGGCCGCAGACCGACAGCGTGAGGGCGGCGATGGCGGGCGTCATGACGCAGCTTGCCAGGGCGTGGCCGACCTCGGCGCCCCAGACCACCGGCCAGGCGGGAAACAGCGAGAGTGAAATGGCCGCGGTGCCCATCACCAACAGGGCACCGACGGCGGCGCGGCGCTTCTGGTGGATCTGGTCGACGAGCATGCCGCCGGGCAACTGGCCGAGCAGGGCGGCGAAGGTGCCCAGGCTGAGCACGAAGCCGAGGTCGGTGAGGCTCCAGTTTTGCTGGGTCAGCCAGACCGCTATGAAGGGACCGAAGCCGGCCTGGACCGCCGCGGTGAAGAAGTTCAGGCCGTTCAGGCCGAGATGGCTGCGCTGCATCGGGGCGTTATACAGCAAGGCCCGGGCCTTGCCCGCCGGTGTTCGCGGCGGGCAGGCCTGGGTTGGTGAAGGGGCTTGCGGCCCCTTCTGCCCAGAGATTGGTCGCGGGCGTGGAGTTCTGTTAGTTCACGTCAGGCGTTGGTAGTTCACGTCAGGCGTTGGGTTCGTTCGGGTCAGGCTGTTACGGCGTGCAGACGGCGGGCGGGCTGGGCCAGGGTTTCGTACACATCGACGTAATCCTCGGCCATGCGGCGGGCGGTGAACCGGCGGTCGAAGGTGGCGCGGACGCGGGCGCGGTCGAGGGTGTGCACCTTGCCGACGGCGGCGACGGCGGCGTCCATGTCGTTGACGATGAAACCGGTGACGCCCGGGTCGATGACTTCCGGCACGGAGCCGCAGTTGAACGCGATGACCGGGGTGCCGCAGGCCATGGCTTCGATCATGACGAGGCCGAACGGCTCCGGCCAGTCGATCGGGAACAGCAGGGCGTGGGCGCCGGAGAGGAAGGCAGGTTTCTGGGCGTCGTTGATTTCGCCGATGAACTCGACGTCCGGATTGCCCTTGATGAGCGGCTTGATCAGGGTGTCGTAGTATTCCTTGTCGGCGTTATCGACCTTGGCGGCGATCTTCAGTTTCAATCCGGCCTTGCCGGCGATCCTGATGGCGCGATCGACGCCTTTTTCCGGTGATATGCGGCCGAGGAAGGCACCGTATTCCTGTTTGACCGGCTGTGGCGTCAGCAGCCCGGCCGGCATGCCGTGCAGCACGGTGCGAACCCAGTTGAGGTCGGGGATCGGCCGGCGCTGGCTGTCGGAGATCGAGACGAACGGGCAGTCGGCGAAGGTGCGGTAGGTATCGACGAACTCCGGGATATCGAGGCGGCCGTGGATGGTGGTGAGGAACGGCACTCGCTGGCGGCTGAACAGGGCCAGGGGGAAATAGTCGATGTGAAAATGAATAACGTCGAACTCGTCCTTACGACGATAGATCAGTTCGACCATACGATAGTAGGTCGCTACCCAATCTTTTACTGTCGGGTCGAGCCTGAGTGCCTGTTCCCGCATGGGTGCGAGGGTGGCGGAGGTGATGGAATCGCCGCTGGCAAACAGTGTGACGTCGTGGCCGAGCGCGACCAATTCCTCGGTCAGGGAATAGACCACTCGTTCGGTGCCGCCATAAAGCTTGGGTGGGACGGCCTCAAACAGCGGCGAAATCTGGGCGATACGCATGTATAACTTATCCCAATACTGTGGGTTATTGGCGTTGACGGGTTGTATTTCTTGTGATCGGGTTCACATGACTTGTGCTTGACTTCGGGTTCCATGAGCGTCTATCAATTGTTGGTTATATATTTTGAATGTGGCGAAATGTCGGCGTGTTCGCTCCCTTGCAGGGAGATTAAACCGGGATGTGCATCTTGGGGCGACCATAACGAAGCCAAGCCCAGGCGGTCCGGGTCCGCGTCCTTATCCCGGCTACAGGAGCCTGCCGTCGCCATGGGGCATATTCTGGAGGCTTCTGCCTCGCGTTCCGACACTTTACCGGCCCTGCGGGGCCGGCCGTTGGCGTTTCTGTTCACCTATGTTCGCCGCCATCCCGCGGGGCACCTGACGGGTACTGCTGTCGATGCTGGTAGCGGTGACCTGCAGCGTGTCCACGCAGTACGGCATGAAGCACCTGATCGACATCGTCGCCACCGGGCGGGAGGCGGCCGGAAATCAGGTCTGGTATGCGTTTGCGCTGCTGTGCGGGCTGGTTGCGGCGGACAACATGGCGTGGCGGGTTGGCGGGTACGCCGCGCACCGCACGTTTGTGGCGGTCACCGGTGACATACGCCGCGATCTGTTCAGCCATCTGGCGGGGCATTCGCCCAGCTACTTTGCCGAACGGCTGCCGGGGGCGCTGGCGAGCCGGATCACGTCGACGGCCAATGCGGCGTTCACGGTGGAAAACACCGGTGCGTGGAACGTGCTGCCGCCGAGTGTCGCGCTGGTGCTGTCGATCTGCTTCATCGGTTCGGTGAACCTGGCGCTGGCCGGAACGCTGATGGGCATCGCGCTGCTGCTGGGCGCGCTGGTTTACCAGATGGCGCGCAAGGGGTCGGGGCGGCATCGGGATTACGCCACCAAGGCGGCCGCGGTTGATGGCGAACTGGTGGACATCATCGGCAATTTCAACGTCGTGCGGGCGTTTGGTGCGACGGTGCGGGAACAGCGGCGGATCGGCGACCGGATGGAAACCGAAATGGCCGCGCGCCGCCGGAGTCTGTATTACCTTGAGCATATACGGCTGGTGCACGCGGTCCTGACCGCGTTCCTGACCGCGGGCGTTGTCGCCTGGGGCATCCTGCTTTGGCAGAATGGCCAGGCCAAAGTGGGCGACCTTGTGCTGATTACCGCGCTGGCTTTCGGCATCCTGCACGGGACCCGCGACCTCGCGGTGGCGCTGGTGGACCTGACGCAGCATGTCGCCCGGCTGGAGGAGGCGATTTCAGCTTTGCTGACGCCGCACGAACTGCGGGACCTGGAGGACGCGGAGCCGCTGCCGGCCGGTCCGGGGGAGGTGGCGTTCGAGCAGGTGCACTTCGCCTATCCGGGACGGCCGGAGGTGCTGAGCGACTTCGATCTGGTGATCGCACCGGGCGAACGGGTGGGGCTGGTCGGGTTCTCGGGGGCGGGGAAATCGACGGTGCTGGCGCTGCTGCAGCGCTTTTATGATGTGTGCGGGGGCCGGATCTCGATCGACGGGCACGACATCCGCGATGTCACGCAGGAAAGCCTGCGCGATGTGCTGGCGGTGGTGCCGCAGGATATCTCCCTGTTCCACCGGTCGGTGCTGGAGAACATCCGCTATGCGCGACCCGATGCGACCGAGGCGGATGTGCTGGCGGCGGCGGAGATGGCGCATTGCCGGGAATTCATCGAGGCGATGCCGGATGGGTTCGAGACGATGGTCGGCGACCGTGGGGTAAAGCTGTCGGGCGGGCAGCGGCAGCGGCTGGCGATCGCCCGGGCGCTGCTGAAGAATGCCCCGATCCTGCTGCTGGATGAGGCGACGAGCGCGCTGGATACGGAGTCCGAGCAGGCGATCCAGAAGGCGCTGGACCGGCTGATGACCGGGCGGACGGTGATCGCGATCGCGCATCGGCTGTCGACGTTGCAGAGCTTTGACCGGATCATTGTCATGGACAAGGGGCGCATCATCGATGACGGGTCGCCGTCGGCGCTGGCCGCGCGGCCGGGGCCGTACCGGGAGCTGTTGCGCAAGCAGCGGATGGATCCGGTGGCGGTGGCGGCTTAGCGGCCAGGGCGGGGGCCCGGACCCGCAAGGGGCCGGACCCACAGGGGGGCTGGCGGCCGCGTTGCTCCGGTTCATTTGGGTTGGGGTTGGCGTGGCTTCGGGATCGCGGATGGACCGTTTGTCCGTGACATGCGAAAGCATTCTGACCCAGCCATCGCCACCCTGATGCTGCCGCTCGCGGGCTGGGCCGCGGGCAGCCGGACCTAGGCCGATCATGAGGACTGCAGACACGACTACGGCGATGGACGCTTCGGATCGCGGCCGGCCACATGGTGGACTTTACCGGTGACGCCGGTGGTTTCGGCGGTGGAGACCCGGTCGCCGATCTGGCCGTTGCTGATCGTCGGGCTCGGGACCGCTGGTCGTGCCGCTCGATTCGGCGGTGAATATCGACTTTCCGGCGATCGTCGCGCGGTTTGGACTGCCGATCCCGATGATCCAGTGGATCGTCATCGCCTATGTGCTGACGCAGACCAGCCTGATGCTGACGCTTCGGCCGGGTCGGCGACATGCTGGGCTACCGGCGGGTCTTCCTGTTCGGCACCGGGATCAGCACGATCGCCTTCATCGCCTGCGCGCTGGCCCCCACCTACGCCTGCCCTGCTCGCCGGCCGCGTTGCCCAGGGCATCGGCGCCGGCCTGATCCTGTGCTGCGGCCCGGCACTGGCCACCAGCCTGTTCCCCGAGGCGATGCGCACCCAGGTCCTCGCCCGGTACATGATGATGTTCGGCATCGGCAGCGCGCTGGGGCCGTCGGTGTTCGGGTCGCTGGTCGAACGCTTCGGCTGGAGCGCGGTGTTCAGCTTCCGGGCACCGATCGCCGCCGCGGCGTTTGTGCTGGCCTGGACCTTGCCCCGCCCGGCCCGCGGTGAGCGCGAACCGTTCGATGCCGCCGGCGGCGCGCTGCTGGCGCTGGCACTGAGTTTCATGCTGCTGGCGCTGAACCGGCTGCGCCCGCCGGGGCCGGAGACGGCGGTGTTCGCCGCCCTCGCGGTGGCGGGCTTCGTGCTGTTCTACCGGCAGGAGCGGCGCGCGGCGAAACCGATCATCGATTTCAGCCCGTTCCGCGAACGCCGATTTCGCGGTGATCAACGTCAGCAACGTGCTGATCAACCTGTCGGCGTTCTCCATCATGCTGCTGGCGCCGTTCTACCTGAGCCGCATCCCCGGCCTGTCCCTGCCGATGGCGCGGGCTGGTGCTGGCGGCCTCGCCGTGCAGGCATCATCCTGGCCGCGCCGATGGCGGGACGGCTGGCGAAGGGTCATCAAGCCGCGGCTGATCGCGCTTGGCCGGCACCGCTCTCAGCGGCGCGGGCCTGTTCGGCATCTCGCTGTCCGGCGGCACGCCCGACATCTCGATCCTGGTGCTGTCGATGGCGATCCAGGGCTTCGGCATGGGGCTGTTCCAGGTCGCCTATTTCGACATCGTCACCGCCGCGATTCCGGCACGCAACCGTGGCGTCGCCGGCGCGCTGGGCATGGCGACGCGGACCATCGGCACGGTCACCGGGGCGACCGTGCTGATGCTGATTTTCCAGTCGCTGCGGGCGGACGCGCCGGACGGGTTCATCGCGGCGTTCCAGGCGACGTTCCGGATTGCCGCGGCGATCCCGGCGGTGCTGATCTTCCTGGAGCTGAAGCGCTGCTATCAGCGTCGCACCGTCGATCGCCGGCCCAGGCTGATACCGGTTTTATCAGGTCAGGTGCGGCGTTGGAAGAACGCGGTCGGTCGGGTTGTCGGAGGCTGCACCGGCGCGCGTCGCGTTGTCGATGTACAGCAGTTCCAGCGAACCGCCGGCCTTGCGGTAGTTGTGCGGCGAACCGTTCGGGCTCGTTGCCGTCGAAGGTGCCGACCGGGTCGCGGTAGTCATGCGTCGGGTCGGGCCGGCCCTGGATCCACAGCGCTGGCGGCAGCAGCAGCTTTCTCACCGCGTTCCAGGATCAGCATGGGATTGCCTTCCTCCATCGCGGCCTCGGTTTTCCAGTACAGGTCATGGCGGCTTGGGATGTCGCCGACCCAGGCGGGGGGATTGGCGGAATTCTTGAGCCGCACCGCGTTGCGATAGCGGGACAGCGGATTGATCACCGGCCACTGCATGACGACGGCCTGCACGGTCGCATCCACCGCGGCACCGTCCGGGGAGGCGACCGCGGTATAGCGGGGATCCGCTGGGCCGCATCGCCGACAGCATCGCCAGATGGCCGCCGCTGCTCTGGCCGGAGAGGCCGACCGCGTCGGCGCGCAGGTCGAGCTTGCCGGCATGCGCCTTGAGCCAGCGGATGGCGTAGTTGATGTCGACCAGGCGAGTTGGATAGCCGGACCCGGCATGGCGGAAATTCAGCGCCGCGACGGCGAAACCCGCTCGCGACCAGCGTCAGGTCGCGCGGATTCGCAGTCCTTCAGGTCGAGGTTGCACCAAGCGCCGCCATGCAAATCCACGACCAGCGGGAACGGCCCTGCTCCCACCGGCATGAACAGCCGCAGGCGCTGCGGGCCGTCGGCGTGCTCGATATAGTTGAAGTCGGCGACGGTGTAGTCGAATGGCTGTGTGCTCATTGAACGCTCCCGTTGGATTTGCGGTATTCTAAGCCGGTTCAGAAAATACCGACAACTGGCCGGGCTGTTCGCTTGCCGCGGTGTTCGCGCACGGGCGCGATGCTGCGGAGATGTCCGTATCCCGCTTTCGCCTCGGCGCCGTGCTTGGGATCAACCAGACCTTGTCATGGGGCATGACGTTCTATCTGCCGGCAATCATTGCCGGGCCGGTGGCGGCGACGCTGGGGCAGCCCGGGTTTCATGTTGTTGGGCGCGTTTTCCTGGGCGCTGCTGGTGGCGGGAGCCTGTGCGCCCGCCGTGGGCAAATGGATCGACCAGCATGGCGGGCGCGGTGCGTTGCTTGCCAGCATCCTGGTGATCGCGGTGGGCCAGGTGGTGCTGGCTTTGGCGCATGGGCTGGTGGCCTGGTACCTGGGCTGGACGATCATCGGGCTGGGCATGTCGATGGGGCTTTACGACGCCGCCTTCGCCACGGTCGGTGGGCTGCTGGGGCAGGAGGCAGGACCGAGCATCACGGGCATTACCTTGGTGGCGGGGTTTGCCAGCAGCGTGTTCTGGACGCTGGGCGCGGCGCTGATCGGCTGGCTGGACTGGCGGGGCCTGTTGTTGGCCTATTCCGGCGTGATGCTGGTGGTGAACCTGCCGATGGTCTGGCTGCTGGTGCCGCGCGCGCCGCCTCGGTCCGGGCGGGAGCGGGTTGTCGGGGTGGCGGTTCAGTCCGCGGTTCAGCGGCGCGGGGCGCTGCTGCTGGGGGGATTTTTCGCGCTTCGCTGGTTCATCACTTCGGCTATTGCGGTGCACATCCTGTTGTTGCTGACGGGCACCGGGCTTGACGCGGCCGAGGCGGTTGGGGTCGCGGCGTTGATCGGCCCCGGGCAGGTCGCCGGCCGCGTCCTGGAGTATGTGATTGGCGGTCGCATGGGGGTGCTGACGAAGGCCCGCCTCGGCGCGCTGTTGTTTCCGGCCGGGGCAGCTTTGCTGTTGCTGGGGGGTCCGTTCGCCGCGGTGGCGTTCGCGCTGCTGTATGGCATGAGCAACGGGATCATGACGATCAACCGTGGCACCTTGCCGCTGGCATTGTTCGGGCCGGAGGGTTACGGGCGGATGCTGGGCTGGCTTGCGGTGCCGGTGCTGCTGGCGCAGGCGACGGCGCCGACACTGAGCGCTCCGGTCGTCGCGGCGCTGCCGGCGGTGCAGGTGTTTTTGCTGTGCGGGGCTGGGGCGGCGGTGGCGGCGTTGTTTCTGCTGCCGTTGCGGTTGCCGCGATCAGTGAGTTGAGGGCTTGGGCTTGTCCGGGTCGGGATGGCTCCCGAGGGGGAGGGTTTGTGTTATTCTTTTGGCGTCCAGCTTTGTCCGTGTCTATGCCCGCTGTACGAACGGAATCCGCACTGGTGGAACGGCTGGATTTATTGGTCTGGTGGGCCGTTTCACCTTAGGCGTGGGCGTTACGGGTTAGCTTGGACGACTAATCGAGCATCGCCAGGAAGGTTTGTAACGCTGGCACTACGACCTCCGGCGCGTCTTCCTGGATGTAGTGTCCTGCCCCTGGCACGTGGATCACCGGCGCTTTTGGCCACAGGCCGGCGAAGTCGGCCAGGGCCAGGGCGGGCGGAATGGCGCGGTCGAGCATGCCCTCGATCATCAGCGCCGGTTTGTCGCGGAGTGCTGTGACACCTCCGGCGCCCTCGCGGACGAAATCGCGGATCCGACCGAGCGCCAGATCGAGGGGGAATTCGATGGCGCCCTTGCAATCGGCGGGTGTTGGGAAGGCTGCGCCATAGGCTCGGATGAAGGTGGGGTCGACGCGGTCCAGGCGCTCCAGCCCGACGATCTGCATGACGGACAGGATGGTGGAACCGAGCTGGGAGAGGACGGCTTCGGTGCGGCCGGTGGGCAGGCCTTCGCGGATCCAACGGAACCAGGGTGTGTCCACCGGATTGGGCAGGTCGCGGCGGCCGGCGGTGCCGTAGCCGACGACGGTGTTCATCAGCACGAGGCTGTGGATGCGCTCGGCATGGCGGACCGCGTAGCCGACGCCGATGGGGCCTCCCCAATCCTGCATCACGAGGGTGATGTCGTGGAGATCCAGCGCGTCGATCAGCGCTGTCAGATTAGCGACGTGGGTGCGGAGGGTATATTCGCGGTCGGGCGGGGTTTGGCTTTTGCCGAAGCCCATATGGTCGGGCACGACGACACGGTGGGTGGTTGCGAGCGGCGGAATGAAGCGGCGCCAGATGTAGCCCCAGGTTGGCTGTCCGTGCAGGAGGATGACGGGCCGGCCGGCGCCTTCGTCAACGTAGTGTTGCCGGAAGCCGGCTGCCTCGCTGAAAAACGGCGGGAATGGCCAGGTGTTTTCGAAGGTCTCGTCGGCTGGGATCATGGGTGTTGCCGCCTGGATGGGAAATCGGGCGGAACATCGGCCTTTTTTACCGTGGAGGGAAGATCGTCGGGAGGCGGTTGTGAAAAGGCCGAACACTGGGCCGGCCTTTTCACGTTGCTGTCGGAGGCGATTTACCCTCCGTCGGCCGACGACGCGGACTGATCGGCCTTGTGCCCGGCGGTTCGCGGCATGGTCATGTGGCCGGCGTTTGCCTGGTTGGAATCGGCCATACGGGTGTCATCGGCTGCCGACATATGCCGGGTCGATGACCATGCCTGGGAGCCGTACTGCGGTGGGACCGAGCCTGGGGGGAGTCCCTGGGCGGAGGCGGCGACCGCGCCGAACAGCGTGGAGGCACTCATGAGGGCGGCGGCGAATAACGGTTTCATGTCACGACTCCTTGGTTTGTCGTCGACCGCCGGTTTGTTATGGGGCGGCGATGGTGGTTGAAAATCGGTCTGGTCGAACCTGGCCCGGGACTGGAAGCCCGGTTCTCGGTGCGGGTATCGGGCCCTGGCCAGGTATGTGGCGGCACTAGCAGCCTGGTGGCGTGCGTTGCTGTGACGAAAGACACAGGTCGTCTTGGCCGGGCGGGGTCAGGCGGCGCTGGGCATTTGGTCCAGGAAGCCGGTCACCCGGGAGAAGCGGCCATCGGCGGACACGGCGGCAAAATCGGTGCCTCGGGCGATCACCGGGCCGTCGGACGGTCCCAGAGCCCAGGTGAAGCGGATATAGGGGCCGTGTCCGTCGGGGTGCCCGGTCAGGGTGAAGCGGTGGCCGGGGAACTGGGTCTGGACACCGGCGATCAGGGCGGCGATGCCGTTTCGACCGTCGGCCTCGGCGATGGGATCGGCGTACTGGCCGTCCTCGGTCCATAGTACGTCGATCAATCGCTGGCGGGCGGCGGCATCGGTCTCGTTCCACGACGCGATGTACCGGTGTGCGAGTTCCTGTGTGTTGATCATTGCGTTTTCCTTCGCCTGGGCCGGCGGAATTGCCGGCGTGGGTGAAGGATGCGGAGGAGCGGGAATGAAAGCGATTAAGTCGGAGGTAATGTACAGCCTTGGGTGGCGGATTTCGAATTTTCTCGAACTATCCGGGAATAGACCGTCGGAGAGCAAGATCTTTGACGCCCTCCGGGGCCAACATTATTTGCGGTCGACTGCCCGCGAGGGCGCATCGCAACATGCGCGTTTCAATATTCTATAGGTCAGATGGCAAAATTTCGTGATTCCGAGATTTAATCATTCTTTATCCCTAGGCAGTCGCGGTAAACAGGCATTTGCCTCGCTGCAATCAACGATTTGCTTAAAGCTAATTGGGAACCTCTGTTTAGAGGCGCAAAGCCTAGTCGCCGACTAGAGAATCGCGATTAATATTCGGAACGAGGAGAAACCGTGCCATGGCACGAAAACTGTCTGTTGTCGCTTTCATTTTACTTATGCAAGGCGCTTGTACTGGTCCTTCAATATACGCACCGCTACCGCAGTCCAGCTTTGCCACACCGAACAGCAATATTGTTCCACTGGGCCACGTAAAGGCAGTGGTAACCCGGACCTATATTGGCCCGTTCCAAACGCCACAGTTCGGTGATGCGACAATGCGGCGGGACGCTTACACACAAGCATTGAAAGGATCAGATGGAGATCTGATCATAGACGGCGATTTCACAGTACGGAGCACGATGATTCCCATTGGCCTAATATTCTATAATGTTGAGGCCACGGTGGAAGGCACGGCCGCTAAAATCTCGACCGTTGGGTATCGCCCGAAGACCGACAATTCGAGAAATTGAAATATTCCACAAGGAATCAGATCATGATCCAAAATCGCCATATAACTGTCAGAACATCCGCTTTGTTGTGTTTGCTGGCGACTTCTTCCTGCAATACAGCCACAAGCGATCTCGATATCCAGTCAAAATTCTCATACCCCAACGGTGACTACTCTTCGCTCGGGCATGTCTCCGCCGAGAACAAATATTTTACCACCAGCTTTACAGCGCCGGTCATGACGAGAGAAGTCTTTCTCGATCTACAACAGAAAGCGCTCGCGCAGGAACCCGGAGCGGACTTTGTCGTCAACTACGTTATAACCAGTTCCGTGACACAGGTACCGCCAATCCCAGTTTCCTGGACCACCTTCAAGCTAGAGGGCACGGCCATTAAAGTCGTTGAGGTGGGCGGCCAGAGATATAATGGCAGCAGCATCCCTTCTCCAACCCGGACGAACTGACCGATGCAACGATCTCGTGGACACGTCGCGCGGCCTGGCAAATCGTCCGTGCAGGCCAGCGTGTTTGCACTACTAATGCTCACGACAGGCTGTGACAGCAACGCGCTGAACGATGTCCATTTGCCTAACATAGCATCCAGGAGCTCGGATGACGCCGACGTGCCCAGGATAACGCCGGACTCGTCGATCCCGATTCTGCTAACCTCCAATAAGCAGAACACAGCGTTCACAATAAACGGCCATTCATTAGGCGACTCGAAAACACTCAAAGTGAAGGTCCCACACGAAGCAATCAAAATCACCGCCCAGGCGCCGTGTTACCGCCCACTTGAACAACGAGCCAGCGCCGACGGCTTTGGGCCGTGGAGCCAGTTCGAGTTTACCTTCGCGACCTGGGATAGAGACCCGAACGCCCACCGCCACGACTGTACCTGATGAACCACAGATTTGAATGGGTGGCCCGAAGAATAGCTGTGGCCAGGTTGATGACGCTGGTGGTGTTGGTGCCTTTGATCATGACAAACTGCTCCTCGCCCCTGGACACACCGGTTGCTGGGGCATCCAAACCCTCCGGCCTGTATGATGCCGACGCCATTCGCCTTGGGCCTCGCGCGACAGTGCCCGCAACGCTGACGTCCAATGTTTCGATTACGTCGTTCAAGATCAGCGGCGTCGGCGCCCGCGAGGACATCATTCTACCTGCAACCAACGTGGCGAAGGTGATGCTGCCGGTCGGAGAAATCACGATTGAGGCGGCCGTCAGGTGCTATCCGGCGATCGTCAATCACGCACAGATCGGCCGCCGCGATAACAACATCGATATTGACTTCGTCTTCAGTAACGCCAACCGCAGGCCCAAGTGCGAGGACGATGTGACGGATCCGACAATCGTTCAGATGTCCGCGCAGCCGCGTCCAGGCGAATCCGACAAGCTCGCATGGGTCGTTACCAACAGCAGCTACAAAAACGGCTGGCCAGCGCTGGACTTTGTCGAAAGCGACAAGACCAACGTGACCGCCTTGCTGCGCCATGCCGGCTTTCAGGTGACAAATTCTTACAACCTGACATATCAGGAACTCCTGAGCGCGGAAGCCGCCTTCAGTCGAGCTCTTACGAATTCTGCCTGGCGAGCGGTTATAATCTATTTTTCCGGTCACGGAATGGGGCTACAGGGCCAGAACTACTTCGTTCCTGTTGATGCACCGGCGGCAGACCGGATCTTTGCGTCGGATCTGTATCCGATCGCACGAAGCCAGCAAATCCTCCGGTCTTTGGTCGCCGGAGGGACTTTCGGCATCGTTCTGGTCGATGCATGTCGGGCGGGCACTGGTAAATCAACGATGGTGGTTCCCGACAATCAGGAAGTACTGATCAACTATTCAACATCCCCCGGCGGTACGTCCTATGACAGCCTCAATCATATGTCTGGCTGGACGGAGCGTTTCGTTGCGGTATCTGGTTCCTATCCCGGGCTCGGGATTGATCAACTTGTTATGTATGCAGATAGATATACGAAATGGCAGTCCGCGGCATCGCTGCGGTTTCAGACGCCCGTCCTCTATGGGCGCTTCCCAGCTCACGTTCCGCCACTTGGTTGGCAAAAGGCCGACCTCGACGGATCCGAAATTGCCCCTCTGACTCAGGCAGTCCAATGATTACTCCGCGGCGGAATTGGTTGATAGCGTGTCTGCTATTGGTTCTTCCCATGGTCGGGACGGTGGGCTTCGCCCGATACGCCCACGGTCAGAATGGCACAGATACTGGATCCGGTTTTCTGACGGCAAGTTTGCCAACCGAGTTTTATCTCGTGCTGGTCTTTTGCTGTCTGGGGCTTCTTGTTCTGATCATGCAGTTCGCATTGTTCTGGCGGGCACCGGAACGAATCTCTGCCGGGGACGTGATGCGATCTTTTTCCACCACCCTGATTCTGGTTTCCGTGGTGGCGCTCGTGGGCGTCGGCTACAGCGAAAAACAGGTGCAGCCGGCGATGAGCGTAATCGCGACGCTCATCGGTTACCTGATGGGCCGCGGCACTTTAGCCGGTGATTTGCCAAGCTCGAGGTTGCGGCGGAAATCGAGCGACACGCTCGAACCCGATGAGAATTAGACTGAGTTCGTGGGTGACCCGAACAACGGATACGGGACGTTGCCGAATGTTGGTTTATCAAGGCGAAACTCCATGAGGCGCTGCATTGTCGCAGGTCTGTTATTTCTAATTGGATACGTGCATCAAGCGGGCGCGCAGGAGATCGTTGCGGCTCCGGCGGCGAAGATGGCGCCAGGCCAGTGTCCAGGCAACTGCGTCCAGGTAGAGATCCGCAATCTCACGCCACGATCGCAGGAACTCAAGGTGCGCAATCCTGGCGGTAACTGGCAAACATTCCGCCTGACGCCGCAAATGGGCCTTAATTTTCGTTGCACCGATTGCGACGGATCGCTGGAAGCTCAGCTTCCCGACGGCGACAAAGCCGTAAGGATGTCACCCGGCGTGGAATATGACATCCGTTACCGGGCTGCGCAAAGGCAGGCCCAGTTGATTCCGAGGGGCGAATGACTTCGCCCGGAAGACCAATTTGACGGTCGCATTCAGCAGATTTTTTGGGCGCCGCGTCGGGTGCAGGACAAAGCCTGCGCCAGACGCAGCGCGCCAGTACGCGGCTAGGCTAGCGTTTCCGAGAACAGCTCTTCCATCGCTGCCCATGACCGGGCATCGGCTTCGGCGCTGTAGCGGATCGCATCGGGCATGTTGCGCTTTGCCGCTTCGGGGTTGGTGAAGCTATGCACGGTGCTGCCATAGAGATGGATCTGCCAGTCCGCGCCGGCGTCGCGCATTTCGGTTTCGAAGGCTGTGCGCTGTTCGGGCGGGATCATCGGGTCGTCGGCGCCGATGCAGACCAGGATACGGGCCTTGATGGCTTTCGGGTCGGTTGCCGGCGCGTTCGTTCCGAGGCCGCTGTGGAAGCCCACGACTGCCTTAAGGTCGGCGCCGGAGCGGGCAAGTTCGAGCGACATGGTGCCGCCGAAGCAGAAGCCGATCGAGGCCACCTTGGAGGCGTCCACTTCGGACCGGGCGGTGAGGGCTTGCAGGCCTCCGGCAGCGCGGGCGCGGGTGCGGGCTGGATCGGCCAGCAGTGGCTGCAGCAGGCCGACCGCCTCCTGCAGGTCGTCGACGATGCGGCCGTCACCGTGAAGATCGCAGGCCAACGCAACGTAACCGAGCTTTGCCAGCCGTTCGGCGCGTGAGATTGCGTGTTCGCCCAGGCCGAAGGCCTCGGGGAAGACGAGGACGCCGGCGCGGCGACCGGATGCGGGTTCGAAGAAGAGCTGGCTTTTCATGGTCAGGCCGTCGGCCTGGTAGGTCAGGGTCTCGTGGTGCATTTCAAAATCCTCCCATGGGTTAGGCGCGTTTCAACTTGGGCGTGGTTGGGTCTGGTCCGGCGCTTCACCATTCCGTAGCAATAACAAATTATCGCCACGCACGGCTTAGCAGGGCATCCGGTGAATTGACAATGCGTGCACCCTTGGCCGCCCGTGAACCACGTGGGGCGCCGAACGGAATTCGAGGGAGGGTGTTATCGGGCGGGGATCGAGCAGGCCCGTGCGGCCCTCGCTTTTGAAATGAGGCCTGTCAGGCAAGGCGCGAGGGGCACAAACACGCGCCGGATGACGTTGAGGGACGGATTATTTCGGATCATCGCACCGAGGGGGCCTGCGTGGTCGTTTCGGTCAGGCTTGCGATGCGCGCCGCCTGGGTCGGGGATCAGAGTGCGCTGAATTCGTCAGGGCGTGGATTGGGGTCGCGACAGGGGTGTCGCCGGAGGCAAGGTGCCATTCAATTTTGCTTGGCGTCCGCTCAGATGCGTCCGGTGAGGCCGGCGAGGATCACGGCGAGGCGATCGCCCAGGCGGCGGGGGACGGCGACCGCGGGCCAGCGGGCCAGGTCGCGTCTGGCGAGGACCGCCGGCAGGATGGCGGCGAGCGCTGGGCGGGGTATCGCAGCGGCTCGGGCGTCGGCGAGCAGCGCCTGGCCTTCCCGTGCGACCTGCGCAAGTGCGGCGCGGGCGGGTGGGGCGCCGGGGTTGTCGATGAAGGCTTCGGGCGAGAGGCCGTGCCGTGCCAGAAGGTCGCGCGGCAGCAGGCAGGTGCCTTGCGCCGCCAGCACGCCGGTCGCGCGCAACAGGCCGGCGACCCCGTAGGCGGCGCCGAAGCGACGCGATGCTTCGGGCTCCGGGGCGTCTCAACGCGGCGGCGGCGGCGACCGCCAGGCCACCGGCTCCGGCCAGCAGCCAGGCGCGCCAGTCGGTCAGGGTTTCGAAGTCGCCGTAAACCTCGGTTTCGCGCGCCTCGATGATCGGCAGCAGGTCCGCGGGTCGCAGTGTGCCGGCGGCGATGCGCCGCGGACAGCGGTGTCGCCACCTCGTGCCGCTTCGCCTCGCCCTCCACCACCTCGCGCCACCATTGCAGGCGGATCAGCGCCAGGGGCGGCTCGCTCGCGACTTCCCGCGCGCGCGCCAGTTCGTGATTGAAGGCATACAGCGTCAGCAGTGCAGTCCCGCCGGTCGGGCGGCGCGAACAGGGCGGTCAGGAACCGGTCGGGATCATGGCGGCGAACCAGAGCGGCGATCGCGTCGTTCATCTCCGGGTGGTGGCGCGGTTCACGCGGACGAGGCAAGACTGCCGCCGGGTGGCGTATGCGTGGGGCTGGCCCAAGGGTTGACGCCTCGCCGGGCTGGCCATAGCTAACGCTGCGTTCCCGGCCGCATCCGCGCCATCTCGCCGCAACGCAATCTGGAGGACATCATGGCTTTCGAACTGCCGACCCTCGCCTATTCCAAGACCGCCCTGGGGGCGAAAGGCATGTGCGAGGAAACCCTCGACCTGCATCACGGCAAGCACCACCAGGCCTATGTCACCGCGCTGAACGGCTTCGTCGAGAAGGACCCCGCGCTGCAGGGCAAGTCGCTCGACGAAATCGTCAAGTCGACCGCCGAGCGCCGGCGGCCCGGTGTTCAACAATGCCGGCCAGCATTGGAACCACATCATCTTCTGGGAATGCATGAGCCCGAACGGCGGCAAGATCCCGTCCAAGCTGGAAGCCAAGATCACGTCCGACCTCGGCGGCGTGCAGACGTTCAAGGACGACTTCAAGGCCGCCGGCGTCAGCCAGTTCGGTTCCGGCTGGGCGTGGCTGGTGCTGGGCACCGACGGCAAGCTGAAGGTGACCAAGACCCCGAACGGCTCCAACCCGCTCGCGACCGGCGAGGGCAAGGTGCTGCTGGGCTGCGACGTGTGGGAGCACAGCTACTACCTGGACTTCCGCAACCTCCGCCCGGACTACCTGCAGAACTGGCTGGATAACCTGGCGAACTACGAATACGCCGAAGCGCAGCTCTGACACCTCGTGGTCCTGGTCGCGGCTGACGCCGCGGCCGGGATTAGCGGGTGTGGAATTTATACGCCTTGGGACTTGTGGGTTCCGGGATTTGTGGGTCTCGGGACCTGACGGGATGGACTGACGGGATCGTGGCGGTGCGCTGGCCTGTCGCGAACCGGTTCGTGATGGACGTGGCGGGGTGAGCCGGTTGGTGGCTCGGGCCGGGCGGTCCGGCGGATCCGCAGGTTGAATGATGATTGGTTTGCATTTGCGTGACTTGCCGTACAAGTCACAGCGTGTCCGAAGCTGATGTTCGTGATTTTGAGAAGCGTCAGGTTTGTGACAGTAAAGGCTTGGCTTACAGCCTGCCGACCGCTCCGATGTCCGCCAACTGGCGTTGACGAACGTCTGACCCGGCATAACAGGGACACCTGTCATCAGAACGGGCCCGATCCGGGAGGGTAATCAACCATGGGTAGCACAGTCTCGTCCAGCGGGCTATCCGACAGCGAGCATAGCGCGCAATTGCGCAAGGCGGTTATCGCCGCCACCGTCGGCACCACCATCGAGTGGTACGATTTCTTCATCTACGGCACCGCCGCCGGACTGGTGTTCCCGAAACTGTTCTTTCCCAATGCCGATCCGCTGACCGGGACGCTCGCGGCCTTCAGCACCTACTTCATCGGCTTTGTCGGCCGCCCGATCGGCGCCGCGATCTTCGGCCATTACGGCGATCGCATCGGCCGCAAGGCGACGCTGATCTCCACCCTGCTGCTGATGGGGATCGCGACGTTCCTCGTCGCCTTCGTGCCCGGCTACGACTCGATCGGCATCTGGGGCGCGGTCATCCTGACCGTCCTGCGCACCCTGCAGGGCATCGGCGTCGGCGGCGAATGGGGCGGGTCGGTGCTGATCGCCATGGAGTGGTCGCGCACCCATCACAGCCGCGGCCTGGTCGCCTCCTGGCCGCAGTTCGGCGTGCCAGCGGGCCTGTTCCTGTCCAACCTGGTGATCCTGGCGTTCAGCGCCTGGTCCGGGGCCGATTTCATCGCCTGGGGCTGGCGCGTGCCGTTCCTCCTCAGCATCGTCCTGATCGGCATCGGCCTGTGGATCCGTCTCGGCATCCTGGAAACGCCGGTCTTCAAGCAATTGCTCGAGACCAAATGATCGAGAAGGCGCCGATCCTGGAGGTGATCAAGAAGCAGCCGCGCGAGATCATCCTCTCGGCCTTGTTGCGGATGGCCGAGCAGGCGCCGTTCTATATTTTCACCGCGTTCTATTTTCGCCTATGGCACCGGCGCGCTGCACATGTCGCGGGAACTGGTGCTGTCGGCGGTGCTGGTCGCTTCGTGTGTGTCGTTCGTCACCATTCCGCTGTCGGGCCATATCTCCGACCGGATCGGCCGGCGGAAGATGTACCTGATCGGCGCGGCGGTGACCGGGGTGTTCGGCTTCCTCTATTTCGCCATGCTGGGCAGTGGGGCGCCGATGCTGGTGTTTGTCGCGATCGTGCTGTCGCTGATCCCGCACGACATGATGTATGGGCCGCAGGCGGCGCTGATCGCCGAAGCGTTTACGCCGCGCCTGCGCTACAGCGGTGCCTCCCTGGGCTATCAGCTTGCGTCGGTGATCGCCGGCGGTCCGGCGCCGTTGATCGCGACCGCGCTGTTCGCGGCCTATCACACCGGCTACGCGGTCGCGATCTATATCGCCGCGTGCGCGGTGATCAGCCTGATCTCGGCTGCGATGATGCCGGACTACACCGGAAAGGATATTTCGATGGAGTATGATTTGGCCCGGTAAGCGCTTTTGCTTGCCGGTGAGGACGCTTCCCCGAAGTACGCGGGTCGGCTGTCGGGAGCTTGGCCACACCGATTTGAGATGTTTGATGATGTTGTGCGATGGCGGTTCGTCGCCAAACTGAGCACAGGGTGTTTTTCCGGGAGCGTCGTGAAAACGGTAGCAGGATGAGATCGATATGATCCCGACATCGCTGTGTCTCGGTTTTTTGATCCTTGATATGGCGATTGAGTTGGCGCTTGGTGTTATCTGACGGGTTTTGTGACGCCCCGAACGACAGGGATACAACAATGGCAGTGCTTCGGCGGACCAATGTCGTCGCGTCCGGCCGGGGTGACAGACCCAATTCTGCCTTGCGTGGGTCAGGGCGCTGCGTGACACCCTGGCCGTGGCAAACGTGCACATCCAGCCCTCGTACCGCGCAGTGGGGTGGCAGCCTTGTCCCGCGACGCCTGGTGGACAGGATTGCATCGATGGTTGTTGAGGGGACCATGGCGACAAGGGCGCAGGCCGCGACGACCGCCGGCAGCCATTTGCTCAAGGCCTGAGCCGTGATCGCACCGGAAAACCCGAGCACGGTCGCTCCGCCGCCTGAAACTCTGGATGAACTGTATGAGCGCGCGCCGTGCGGCTACATCACGACGCTTCCAGACGGCGTCATCGTCCGGGTCAACGCCACGATGCTGGGTCTGCTGCGACAAACTCGTGCCGACCTGCTGGGACGCCGGATCCAGACGATCCTGACGCCGGAGGCCCGAACCTTCTACGAAACGCATGGTATCCCGCTGCTGACATTGCATGGGGTGCTGAATGAGATCTCGATTGAATTTGCATGCGCGGACGGCGGGCTGCTGCCGGCCCTGGCAAGCTGGCGCCAGGTGGACGGTGCCGATGGGGCCGCGCTGGGCTACCGGGTCACGGTGACCAGTGCCGCGGAGCGCGTTGCCTATCAGCGGCAACTGCTTGCGGAGCGCGAACGCACCCGCCAGCAGGAGGCCGCCGTCTTGGCGTTGACTGCCGAGATCGACAACCGGGTCGAAGCGCGAACGGCCGAGCTGGTTCAGTCACAGAAGATGGAAAGCCTGGGGCAACTGACCGGCGGTGTCGCGCACGACTTCAACAATCTGCTGACCCCGATCCTGATCACGCTGGATTTGCTGCACCGGCGGCATATCAAGGACGCCCGGGCGTTGCGGATGGCGGCCTCAGCGTTGTCGGCGGCGGAGCGGGCGCGAACGCTGGTATCCCGCCTGCTTGCCTTCGCCCGACGGCAGCATTTGAAGGCCCAGGCGGTGGATCTGGCGCGCCTGATCGAGGGCATGACCGGGGCCATCGGCCGCTCCATCGGCTCGCGCATCACGGTGCAGGTCAGCGTCGCTGAAGGGCTGCCGCCGGCCAGGGTCGATCCGGGTCAGCTTGAGATGGCGCTGCTCAATCTGTGCCTCAATGCGCGTGATGCGATGCCGGACGGTGGGGTGCTGACGATTGCGGGGAGCGCCGTCACCACGGGGGCCGAAGCCCAAGGACGGCTGCCCGCCGGACGTTATGTGCGCGTGTCGGTGTCCGATACCGGATCGGGTATGTCGGGGGAGACGCTGCTGCGCGCCGCCGAACCGTTCTACACGACCAAGGATGTCGGCAAAGGCACCGGGCTGGGATTGTCGATGGTGCACGGGCTGGCGGCGCAATCCGGCGGCATGCTGGCCCTGGAGAGCACGCAGGGTCACGGCACGACGGCAACCATCTGGCTGCCGGTCGATCAAAGCGCGGCCGATCAAGGTTTGAGCGACCAGAATGTGGCGGCGCCGGCGGAACCGGCCTCCACGGCAGAGGTCGCAGGTTCGGACCGGGCCTTGTCCATCCTGCTGGTCGACGATGATGAACTGGTGCGGTTCGCCACCGGTGAGATGCTGGCGGACCTCGGCCACTCGATTATTCAGGCGCCGTCAGGACCGGCGGCGCTGGAGGCGCTTCGCCAGCATGCGGCGTTCGATCTGCTGATCACGGATTACCTGATGCCGAACATGACCGGCGTCGAGTTGGCACGGCTTGCGCGGATGACGCAGCCGGCCCTGTCCGTGCTGCTGGTCACCGGCTATGCCAACATCAACGACATCGACGGCGGCGGGCTGCCGCGGCTTGCCAAGCCGTTCGGCACGAATGACCTGTCCCAAATGATCACGGCAACCCTTTCGGGTTACGCTTTGCCGCGGGCGAGCGCGGTGGTCGCCGGTATGGAGCCGCTGCAGGGAACGCAGCACGGACCACGGCACGGAGCGGACGCCTGACTGGCTTGATCAAACGCAGTTTCTCGCTCGCGGGGCACCGCACGAGTGTCGCGTTGGAGGAGGAATTCTGGGACACGCTGGTTCTAATGGCCGATGCCCGGGGGCAGACCCTGTCCGGGCTGGTGGCGGCGGCCGACACGGCGCGCGGGCCGAATCGGCCGTTGGCTTCGACGCTGCGGGTGATGGCGCTAAGGTGGACCGCCGACCTTCTTCCGCGGGTGCGAGGCGACTAGGGACGGATTATTCGGCGCGACGCTTTCGGTTGCCGCCGCCCGTCACGATTGTTTGTCTGCGACGACAATTCCGGTCAGTTGCCGGACTAACCCGGGGTATTCGCTGTCTATATTGCCATGGGCCGGTTTGAGGGCTTGGGTGTTTGCGGTCTGGCTGTTGCTGCGCCGGCGGAAAGATTTTCACGGCCTTCGGTTGGGTGGGCCGATTGACCCGATGCCTGGGACCCAGGCATCGGGACCGGACCGGCTAATGGGCCACGAATTGCGGGAAGTGCACCATCTCCGCGAAGTTGATCGCGACCTGGGCGCCGATGAGCCATGCGTCAGACGGTTCCTTTGATCCCGGGGCGGCGAGGAAATTATTGGGCGCGATGACATACTGGACGAGCGGCTTGATCGTCACACCTGGCACGACCTGGAAGCCATAGTTCACTTCGAAGATCCACTGCCCCGGCTTGTTCGGCCTCTCGTTGGAGTTGTTCGCGTAATAGGATCCCAGGATGCCGATGGTGTCGTTCGGCCGTTGCAGGAACGGCCCGCGATCCAGGGCACCGGCATAGTATTGGCCCCAATAAGGCGCGCCGCCGTTGTAAATGAGCGCGCCACCGAAGATCTGCACGCTTTGATTGGTGCTGGGGTCGGGCCGCCATACGGTTTGCAGACCCTGCACATAGACCGCACTGCGGTTATGCATCAGCACGCCGCCGGGGGGCGTGTAACTCGCGGCATCGTAGTAGCCGCCGACATCGTATTTCACCGGATAGCGTTCATCGCTGAAGCCGGTCGCGTAACCCACTTCCGCCGGCACGAACACGCCGCTCGAGTTGCGGGTGTTCCAGTTGAAACCATTCTGATTGGGGTTCAACTGGCTGGTGTCGTCATCGAAGACGCCGGCGCGGACATAAAGGTGCGGGACGACCACGACGTTGAACCGGCCGCCCCAGGTCGAGGCGGGATAGGCCTGGTTATTGTTGCTAAAGTACCATGATCCGGGCTGCGCGCAGATGATGCTGCTGGCAAACTGGCAGGCGATGTCCGAGGTGGCGAAATCCGTGGTCGGGTTGGTGCGGCCGACGATGAAATCATACCGGTCGTTATCGAACCCTTGCTCCCAGTAGAATTCCGACAGGCGTATCGCTCGAGTTGGGCCACTGTTTGATTGCAGCGGGCCCTGGGTGCCGACGATGCCGTTCAGATTGTAACCATTGCGTTCGTCAAACGTGACATGGATTGAAGATCCGGTCAGGCCGGCCATGGTTTGAAGATCGAGGACGGTGCCGAAGAACAATTCTCCCGTTGGCATGAAGCCGGTTTGCAGGCCGCCCGCCACGTTGGCAGAGAAGATCTCGTTGTAGCCGAGCTGGAGGTAGACGCCTTTGTCTTTGAGTGTCTGTCCGAACGCGGTCACCGCGGCGAATGGCGATGTGTCCACCGAAGGCTGCGGCGGCGGCGGGGTTGTTGGTGCCGCCGCATTGGGATTGCCTGTCGGTGCCACGGTATCCGGAGCCAATTTGCTTGGCACATTGGTGGTCTGCGCGGCGGCGGGCGTAACGGCAGCGGCCAGCGCGCAGGCCAAGGCCGAAGCCGTCAGACAGCCGCCCCAAGACAGTCTGTTCATCGATTCCTCCTTTTGTTATTGTCGAATCCTTGGACATCACGCCCTTCGGCGTCGGATATCTGGACATCGACTTATATCGTGATCGATTTATTGGGCGATCGGGACCTTGTTGAGCTGTCTCTGGCGCACGATCGCCGCGACCAGGTCGGATGCGAATTGCTGCGTTGCCAGCTGGGCGAAGCGATACGCGGCACCGAGCGCTGACGGACTGCCCATGTCCATGACTTGCGGGCTGACCGGGGTCACGAACCCAACGAGTAGCTTGCCGCTGGGGGAATCGATGAATTTCCCGGAGACCACCATCATCCCGGCAGTTGTCTTCTGCGCGTCGGGCATGCCGATGACCGCGTCCGACCAGTCATACGGTCCGTTACTGATGTAAGCGGGTGCGGGTGGCGTCACCTTTACAAGTATAAGCTGCAGGGTGAAGACACCCGGTCCCGGGGTGTTGACGATCCTGAAACGATGTCCGATCGCGGCACGGACTTCACGTGTGAGATCATTCGCGATCGCGTCGATTTCCTGCGGGCTGAGGTTTCCGAAGCTTGAGCCCTTGCCATGATAAACCGTTGCCGGCGGGATCAGGTAAGAGGATGCCGCGCGTTCATGCTCCGCGAGATCGGGTGACCGCCAGACCAAGGCGCTTGGCGACACCGTGCCTTCAAGTTCCGGTGCGCGGGCCAGCGGCACATTACTGTCGAGCGAGGCTTTTCCTGGATCGGAACAAGCGGACAGCGACAACATTGTCGCGGCTGCGAGTGCCAGGCCGATGAGCGACGAGCCGGCGATGCGCGTCATACCGCGTCGCATGACGGTTGTGGATAATCGGGCGAAAGATCCGGGATTTTGTCGGCCGGAGCGATGTGTTTCGGATTTGATCGACGCGGAACAATGCGCATTGCTGGCACCTGCGGCAGTCAGCATCACTCGAAACCTCCCCCGGAGCGCCAGTAAAGGACGCTTTTTGGCCTCACCATACTCGCGGTGTGCATTATGAGCTTTAGCTCACTGTATCCACGCAGTTCCGTCAACGGTTAGATCGTAACAAAAGGTACTCTCACTTTTTGTTGCTGTCATATTGATATTGTATAAATTTGCACTGTCTAACGTCGTTTCGCGCATCATGGTCATGTCTTGGCCGATCTGATCCGGTTCAGGCTGTGCGCCATGGCAGGTGGTGGGAGAATGATGCATTGTGTCGGGCAGAATGATGCGCCAGAGATGGTCTCCACCGAGTGTTTTATCCACAATGGACGTATGCCATGCCGAGCCTGAACGACCTTCGCGCGCAGCGGGATAATTTGGAGCAGACGATCGAGGCCAGACAACGCCAGCTTGGGTCCGACCATCCGGAGCTGGCCAACGACCTGCGCGAACTGGGGCGGCTGTCGCATGAGCTGGGCGAGGTTGTCGATGCCCAGGCGCAGCTGCGGCGCGCGCTTGCGCTGCACACCGACGCCCTTGGGGCGGAGCATCCCGAGGCTGCGACCGACATCAACCATCTCGGCCTGATCCTGCACGACATCGGCGACCTGGATGGCGCGCACGCGGCGTTTGAGCGGGCGTTGGCGATCGATGAGGCGGCGCTGGGCCAGGAGCATCCGAATGTGGCGCGGGACGCCAACAACCTCGCGGGGGTGCTGAAGGACATGGGTGACGGGTTTTCCGCCAGGGAGGCGCTGAACTGGGCGCTGTCCATCTATACGAAGGTGCTTGGCCCCGATCATCCGACGACGCGGACGGTGGCGCGCAACCGGGCGAGCCTGGGATAGCGGGGTTGCGGACGCCAGGGCAGCGCCGGCCTGGCTATACCGCTGACGGGGCTTCGCCAGGTGCGGGCTGCCCGGCCTGCTCATAGGCTGAGCCCATGAGCTGGAGCCTCATTGGGTGTCGGCCGTCATTGGCGTTCATCGCATAGAAGGTCGTGGGCTGTCCGGTTGCAGCGGGTTTATGGTAGCGTGAGAGGAACGCGAACACGTTGCGGTCCGCCGACATCGGATCGACCTTGAGCGGAAAGTTCCAGTGGTGCGGCGCCAGCGGGCAAGCCACCTTGTTGATCATCAGGCAGCTCGGGTCGACAAAGCCGCCGAAGTTTTTGGCAAACACCCCCTGCCCCGGACCGACCGACTCCCAGATGTCGACGCAGACCGGACGGCGGCTTTCCGGGTGCACGAACCAGCGCAGTGCGTAGGCCCACTCGGCATTGTCGATTGCCTGCCGAAGCTGCACGAGGTGATCGGGATGCCACCAGTTGTCGTCGTCGAGATAAGCCACATAGGGGGAATTGGCGAGATAGGTCAGCACCGCGCGCAGCGCCCCACCGTCGCCGGGCGGTGTCAGGCCGCCGTTGCGAACCGAGGTGGAAAAACCCGGCCACAGCACCTGCACGACGCAATTTGCCGGGCGCGCCGCACAGGCGGCGTCGATCAGGTCCAGTTCGCCCTTGATGGCGTCGATGCCGATCATGATGTGGACGCGGCCGGGGAAGCGTTGGGCAAAGATGCTGTGCAGCGCGTTCGTCAATTCCGGGCGCAGCACGGTCGGGATCACCACCGCCGCATCCATTGGAGTTTGCAAGTCGACGTCGGTGTAGGTTCGCAGGAAGCCCTGCATCACGTGTCACTCCAAAAGGGTGCGAAGTTTGGCCAAAAGGGTGCGAAGTTTGGCCAAAAGGGTGCGAAAGTTGGCGGGTGGGCGAAATTGGGCGGCACGGTCCGGCATTCTGCGTGGTCGGCGGCGAACGTTAGCGTAACTGATGGCGCTGGGGATAGCAGTTCGCGCTATGCCGGCCGAGATCGGGTCACGCGCCAGGGGATGCCGACGAGCCGTGGTTTGGTGGGGTGGCCGGGTGCGGGTCGGCCGTGAGGCGATACGCTTGCTCTGACACAAGGCGGGTGCGCCACCAGTAGCTGACGCTGAAGCCGGGCCACAGGGTGGTATTGCGGCCGTTTCGGTCGAGATACCAGCTTCGGCAGCCGGACAGCCAGACGGTTCGCTGCATCCGGCGGTCCAAACGTTGTTTGAAGCGGGCCTGTGCCTCGGCCGTTACCTCGATCAAGGTTGCGCGGCGGCGGTGCAACAGGCGGAGGCAGCGGAGCACGTGGTTGATCTGCGCTTCCAGCATGAACACGATCGAGTTGTGGCCGAGGCCGGTGTTGGGGCCGCCGAGCAGGAACAGATTGGGGAAGCCGGCGACGGCGAGGCCGAGGCGGGCCTGCATTCCGTCGCGCCAGGCCTCGGCAAGGGTGGTGCCGGTGGGATTGAAGATGCGCATGGCGCCGATCGGGTCGGTCGCCTGAAAGCCGGTGGCGAGGATTAGGAGGTCGGCCGGGTGTTCGGCGCCATCGGCGGTGATGACGGCGGTGGGGGTGATCCGGGAGATGGGGTCGGTAACCACGTGGACGTTTGGGCGGTTGAGGCTGGGCAGGAAATCGTTGGACAGCAGGATGCGCTTGCAGCCGATGCTGTAGGCTGGGGTCAGTCGCTGTCGAAGCGCGCCGTCGGCCAGTTGCCGCTTGGCATGGGTTCGGGCCTGGCGTTCGGCGACCCGCATCAGCCGCGGGAGCACAACGAAGCCGATCGCGCCGAGCTCATGCGTCCAGTAGAGCCACGCGCGCAAGGTCCGGCGCAACAGCGGCAGGCGCTGTAGCGCCCAGGACCGGAACGGGCTGGTGGCGGGATCGGATTTTGGCAGGATCCAGGGCGGTGTGCGCTGGAACAGTGTCAGGGCTGCGACTTTTGGGGCGATCCGTGGAACGAACTGGATCGCGCTCGCGCCGGTGCCGATCACCGCGATGCGCTTGCCGGTCAGGTCGATGTGGTGGTTCCAGCGTGCGGAGTGGAATGTGGGGCCGGCGAAGGTCTCGATGCCGGGCAGTGGCGGGATTGCCGGGCGGTGCAGCGCGCCCTGGGCCAACACCAGCACTCGGGTGTCGATGTCCAGGGTTGGATGGGTTGTCAGGCGCCAGAGGCCGTTGTCGAACCGGGCGGCCTGCAGGGTATGGCCCAGGCGCAGATGTGGCCGCAGACCGAACTGGTCGACGCAGGCTTCCAGATAGGCCTGGATTTCGGCCTGGGCCGGATAGCGCCTTGACCAGGCGGCTTTTGGTGCGAAGGAGAACGAATAGAGGTGCGAAGGTATGTCGCAGGCGCAGCCGGGATAGGTGTTGTCCCGCCAGGTGCCGCCGACCCTGGTGGCTTGCTCGAGGATGATGAAGTCGTGGATGCCGGCCCGCTTGAGGCGGATCGCCATTCCCAGGCCGCCAAAGCCTGCGCCGACGATGACGACTTCGACGGGTGACGTGCCGGGCGCCGGCGTTGGCGTCGGCGTTTCAACCGGCGTTTCCACCGGCGTTTCCCTGGCCGGGCCGGCGGCCTGGGCGGGACCGGCGCGCCCTGATCCCGGGTCCATCGACTGTGTCACTTTCCTGCGAAACCGGTTCAGAGGATGACTATCGGGTGGGGTGTCTGCAAGCTGCGAGTTTGGCCGATGTGGCCGTTTGAGTTTGGCTTTTGTCGACCATGGGGGTGATGAGGATCTGAATATTTTCCTAGGTTGCCTTTATTGAGCGGAACGATTTCGGGTACTGGTGATGGCAGTCCAAGAGGCCATCCGCAAACAAATCCTCGCCCTTCATGTTGCGACTGTTGATGATTGCGATCGGGCTGATGATTACGGCTGGGTTGATGATTAAGACTGGGCCACCCGTGCTGATCAGGCCGATGCCATGGCGCTTAGGCTGCGCGAGCACGCGGCGGCGCTGACGCGGCTGCGACTTGCGCTGCTGACGGCGGGTGACGTGGATCGGTTTGTGGCTGCGCCGGAGCCTGGACCTGCCGGTGGAGGGACTTGCACCGGGTGATCCGGACCAGGAGCTGGGCGGGAATGGGTTGGCGCGTTTCGCTTCCCGGCGGCTTGCGCCGGACGAATGTGCTCATGCGGTTTGGCGGCAGATGCAGGACTCAGGGTCGGCGAAACGCCCGCGCAAGCCAGCGTTACTGACGGCAGGCTTCCGATCGCCGCGTGGGTGATGTAAAGGCCCGGCACTTCAAGCCGCGCCACTTCTCGCCGGAGCCCGTATGACCGTCCCGTTCTCGCCGGCGTCCCTGGTGGCCTCTCCTGGTCCGGACGTGACGACGCCACTGATCCTGGCGCTGCCGAAAGGACGCATCCTGTCGGAATGCGGCCCGCTGCTGGCGCGTGCCGGCATCGTCCCGTCCCCGGATTATGCCGATGAGGACAGCCGCCGGCTGCGCTTTCCGACGAATAACCCGATGCTGGACGTGGTGCGGGTGCGCCCGTTCGATGTGGCGACCTTCGTCGCCTTCGGGGCTGCGCAAATCGGCATCTGCGGCGCCGACGTGCTGATGGAGTTCGACTATCCGGAAGTTTACGCGCCGCTGGATCTTGGCATCGGCAAGTGCCGGGTGTCGGTGGCCGAACCGCGGGAGACGGCCGGGACGGATGATCCGTCGCGCTGGAGCCAGGTTCGCGTTGCCTCCAAATATCCCAACATCACGCGCCGCCATTATGCCAGCCGTGGCATTCACGCCGAAGTTGTGCATCTGAACGGCGCCATGGAGCTTGCCCCCGGTCTGGGCCTGTGCCGGATGATCGTGGACCTGGTGCAGACCGGGTCGACGTTGAAGGCCAACGGGCTGGTGGAGACAGAGGTGATCGCGCAGGTGACCAGCCGGCTGATTGTCAATCGCACGGCGCTGAAGACGCAGCCGGAGGCGATTGGCGCCTGGATCGCGCGGTTTCGTGCGGCGCTGGAACCGGCGGGTTAAGCTAAATCTTTGATTGACCGGGTTTAATCGGCGCGCTGGCGCATTGGCGGCCGATGCCGGCCTGACACGCGGCGTTCCAGTCCGGATCAGCCCGACGCCAGTTCGGATGCCAGGTGTTCGACGAGCGCGCGCACCTTGGTTGACGGGCGGGGTCCGGCGGGGAAGACGGCGTGAACGTCGGTTGGCTCCAGCGTTTCCTGTTCCAGCAAGCGGATGACCTGCCCGGATTGCAGTTCCGCCTGGCACATCCAGGCCGAGGCGATGGCGATGCCTAGGCCGGCTTTGACGCAGGCGATCATCCCTTCCCCGGTTGCCACGTGGATGCGGCCGTCGACCTCGATCGGCACGTAGGCGCCGTCTCGCTGGAACGCCCAGCCCTGGCGGGATGATCCGCTCGGCCCGAAAACGCAATCGTGGGTTGCCAGATCGGCCAGCGTTCGGGGGGTTCCGCGGGCCTGCAGATAGGCCGGCGCGGCAACCACCAGCCTGGGGGCGCTGGCCAAGCGGCGGGCGCCGAAGGTGGAGTCGGGCAGCCGGCCCAGGCGGATGGCCATGTCCACGCCGTCCAGGATCAGATCCTGGCGGCTTTCCGACATCATTATCTCCATCCGCAGCAGCGGGTGAGCGGCCAGGAAGCGCGGCAGGGTCGGGATGACGATCCGGGTGCCGAAGGTCATCGACATCGCCACGCGGATGGTGCCGTTCAGGCTGTCGATGTCGCGGGCCGAGCCCTCGGCCTCTTCCAGGTCCTGCAGTAGCTGGCGGGCGCGGCGGAGGAAAGCGGCGCCGGCGTCGGTGGGCACGACCCGGCGTGTGGTGCGCAGCAGGAGGCGGGAGCCGAGCCTGGCCTCCAGTTCGGTGATGATGCGGGAGACCGATGGCTGGGAGAGGCCGAGTTCGCTGGCCGCACGGGAGAAGTTGCCGCTTTCGGCGGCACGGACGAAGACCGTCAGTTCCTGGAAGCGATCCGTCATTTGCGTGACAGATAAATCATGTCCGTCCCGGCGGGATAGTCCTGGCACGACGGCGGGCGCATGTAGGCGGCAAGACGACGGTGTCGTCGATTTTCAGGAGACCTGAACATGAGTCTGCAAGACCGTCTTGATGCGTTCAAGGCCGATTTCGAGGGTGGCAAGCCGCCCTATAACGCGCCGCCACAGGTTATCGCGACGATGCACCGGGCGACCGCCGAACTGATCGCGTCGGGTCAGGCTGGACGGGCGCTGAAGGCCGGCGACCAACTGCCTGCGTTCGTCCTGGAGGATCCGGACGGGCATGCGGTGAAATCGGCCGACCTGCTGGCGCGGGGACCGTTGGTGATGAGCTTTTACCGCGGCGTATGGTGCCCGTACTGCAACATGGAGCTGAAGGCGCTGCAGGAGGCTTTGCCGGAGATCGCGGCGCGGGGTGCGACGCTGATCGCGGTGTCGCCGCAGAATGCCGTCAACAACCGCAAGTCGGTGCGGCAGAACGAGCTTGGTTTCCCGGTCCTGAGCGACGCCGGTGGCAGGCTGGCCGAGGCCCTGGGGATCCGTTTCCGGCTTCCGGACTACCTTGTTGAACTCTACAAGGGTTTCAAGAACGACCTGCCGGCGTTCAACAACGACCCGGCGTGGACGCTGCCGATGCCTGCGCGTTACGTGATCGGGACGGACGGCGTGATCCGGTATGCGGAGGTCAATCCGGATTACACCAAGCGGCCCGATCCCAGTGTGCTGCTGCCGGGTACTCGACGGGTTGCGGGCGCAGCGCGCAGCTTGACCGGGACTGATGGGAAGGGTTGTTGCGGCTAGGGCACTCTGGGGTCATGACGCCGGGGGCCAAATCGGCTACAGCGGCTGCATGATCCGCCTTTCCATCACCGACCCCGCCTTTGAAGCCCGGTTCGCGGCCCTGCTGTCGCAGGCACGCGAGACCACCGAAACGGTGGACCGGGCTGTCGCTGACATTATTGCTGCCGTGCGCGCCCGGGGCGACGCGGCGGTGATCGACTACACCACGCGGTTCGACCGGCAAACACTGACGGCGGATCGGTTGCGCATCTCGGCCGCCGAAATCAATGCCGCGGTGGCGTCCATCCCGGCGGAACTGGCCGCGGCGCTGGAGCTTGCCGCGACGCGGATCGAGGCGTTTCATCGCGCGCAGTTGCCGGCGGACCTGCGCATGACGGACGCGGCCGGGGTGACGATGGGCATGCGGTGGACCGCGTTGGACGCGGTTGGGCTGTATGTGCCGGGCGGCAAGGCGGCGTATCCGTCGTCGGTGTTGATGAACGCGATTCCGGCGCGCGCGGCGGGTGTGGCGCGTATCGCGATGTGCGTCCCCACCCCCGACGGCATCCTGAATCCGCTGGTACTTGCGGCGGCGCGGCGGGCGGGGGTTACCGAGATCTACCGTATCGGCGGCGCCCAGGCGGTCGCTGCGCTGGCTTATGGAACGGCCAGCATCCCGGCGGTGGATCGCATCGTGGGGCCGGGCAACGCCTATGTCGCGGAGGCCAAGCGCCAGGTTTTCGGCCGGGTGGGCATCGACAACATCGCCGGTCCGTCGGAGGTCGTGGTGCTGGCCGATGCCGACAATGATCCGCGGAAGATCGCCGTCGATCTGCTGGCGCAGGCGGAACACGACGAGGCAGCGCAGTCCATTCTGATCACCGATGATGCCGGGTTCGGTGACGCGGTTGCCGCCGCGGTGCTGTCCGAGCTGCCCACCCTGCCCCGTGCCGCGATCGCGGGGGCGAGCTGGGAGGCGCATGGCGCGGTGATCGTGGTGGAGGACTGGGGGCAGGCGGTTGGGCTGGTGGATCGGTTGGCGCCGGAGCATCTGCAACTGATGCTGCGCGATCCCGAGGCGGTGTTTGCCCGGGTGCGGCATGCCGGGGCGGTGTTCCTGGGGGCGTTCTGTCCAGAAGCGGTGGGCGATTATGTTGCCGGGCCCAATCACGTGTTGCCGACGGGGCGGACCGCGCGGTTTGCCTCGGGGCTGTCGGTGTTCGATTTTCTGAAACGGACGACGTTCGTGTCGGCGACGAAGGCGGCGCTGGACGCGGTCGGGCCTGCGGCGGTGGCTCTGGCGGAAGCCGAGGGGTTGCAGGCGCATGCGAGGAGTATTGCGTTGCGGCTGGGTGGGTGACGCCGGGCGGTTCCTTTATTTCATCGTATCTTTTGCCATCGCGGGTCGGTGCCCGGCTTGCCGGACCGGGCCAAATCGGTGCATTCCTTTCGCCGGAGGAAGCGAACCGATGGCCGAGCCAAACGCCGAGCGCGACGCATGACCAAGGAAATCCGGCTGCTGTCGACCAGCGCGATCCTTGGGTACGGGTTTCCGGAGGCCTCTTTGCAGGCCGGCCTGGACCGTCAGCCACATTTCATTGGCGTGGACGGGGGCAGCGTCGACCCGGGGCCGCATTATCTTGGGTCGGGAAAGCCGTTCTGTTCGCCGATCGCAATCCGCCGTGACCTGCGGCTGATGCTGAATGCGGCCGTGCGGGCTGGAATTCCGGTGGTGATCGGGACCACTGGGGGCGCCGGCGGGGCGCCGCACCTGGCGCTGGTCGCGGCGATGGCACGTGACATCGCGCGCGAGGACGGGCTGCATTTCAAGATGGCGCTGATCCAGGCCGAACAGGACAAGGCCTCGGTGAAGCGGCGGGTGGCGGCGGGGCGGGTGAGGCCTTTGGCGGGTCAGCCGGCGTTGACGGATGCGGTGGTCGACCGGTCGGCGCGCATCGTTGGCATGATGGGGCCGGAGCCGTTTATTGAAGCGCTGGATGCGGGGGCTCAGGTGGTGTTGGCCGGGCGGGCGAGTGATCCGGCTTCGTGGGCGGCCGCGGCGACGCGGGCGCAAATGCCCCCTGCCCCGGCCTGGTATGCCGGCAAGATGCTGGAATGTGGCGCGACGCCGTCGATCCCGAAAGGCCATGACTCCCTGTTCGTGACGGTGCGCGAGGATCATGTTGAATGTGAGCCGACCAATCCGGCGCGGCGGTGCACGCCGCTGTCGATCGCCAATCACTCGCTGCATGAAAACAGCAGTCCGATCCATCATATCGAGCCGGGCGGGATGCTGGACACCTCGGATTGTCGTTTCGATGCGGTCAGTGATCGGGCGGTGCGGATTTCCGGCATGCGGTGGAACCCGGCTGAACAGTACACGGTGAAGCTGGAGGGAGTCGAACTGGCCGGATACCGGTCGGTCTGTGTCTGCGGCACCCGCGATCCGTTGCTGATCGGACGACTGGACGATTTCATTGCCAGTGTGCGCAGCGAGGTGGCCACCAAGGCCGCGGCGTTCGGGGCTGCGGCGGACAGTTATCAGCTTGGTATCCGGATCTATGGCCGTGATGGGGTGATGGCGGCGCGGGAGCCGTTGCGCGATTCGACGCCGCATGAACTTGGCTTTGTGCTGGAAGTGGTTTCCCAGCAGAGCCAGGAGATGGCCAGCGCGGTCCTGGGAATGGCGCGCACCAACATGCTGCACACCGACTTTCCGGGACGTCTTTGCCGGGAGGGCAACATGGCGTTCCCGTTCTCGCCTTCCGATATCGAGGTTGGTCCGGTTTATCGTTTCAGCGTCTACCATGTCGCGGAGCTGGATGATCCGGTCGAGCCGTTTCCTATTCAGTACGAGATGGTGTGACATGGCGCTGATCAAGGATGTCGCCAAGGTCTGCAAGAGCAAGAACGCCGGTCCGTTCGAGCTGACCATCGATGTGGTGTTCGAGGACGCGGAAACGTTTCGGCGGGTGAAGGCGACCGGGGTGCTGTGTCCGGCGTTGTTCGCCCGCCTGTATCAGGTGGCGGAAGACCAGGTGCTGTTCACGCCCTATGATGCCGCGTTCGCGTTCAAGGCGACGTTGCCTCGTTTGGTTCCGGCCGGGGATTTTGGCGATACCGATGTCTATGGCTGCCAGCAGCATGCCCCGCTGCTGGATGTCGATCTTCCAATCTGAAAGCGAGACGGCCTTATGAACCGCATGATGACTTTGGTTGCGTTCCTGCAGGCACAGAACTGCTCCAATCTGCCGGGATCGTGGCGCAACCCGTCGACGATGCTGGATTTCATGACGCCGGAATACTACCAGCGGATTGCCCGGACGCTGGAGGACGGCAAGATCCAGCTTGCGTTCTTCGATGACCGGCTGGCGCTGCCTGACCTGTACACCGGCCATCACGCCGATGCGGTTGGCGCGGGCGTGCGGGCGGTGAAGATGGACCCGTCCACCATTCTGATGGCGATGGGCATGGCGACGTCGAAGCTGGGGCTGGGGACGACGTATTCCACGACCTATTATGAGCCGTACCATGTCGCCCGGGTGTTCGCGACGATGGATCTGATGCTGAAGGGCCGGGTCGCCTGGAATATCGTTACTTCGCTGAATAGTGCCGAGGCGCTCAATTTCGGCGTTGCCGAACACATGGAACATGATGCCCGGTATGACCGCGCTGACGAGTTCATGGACGTGGTGATGGGCCACTGGAACACCTGGGACGACAATGCGCTGATCCTGGACAAGGAAGGCAATCGTTTCGCGGATCCGACGAAGGTGCATCGACTGGATCACGTCGGCAAATACTTCAAGTCGCGTGGCCCCTTCAGCGTGCCGCGGTCGGCGCAAGGTCATCCGGTGCTGATCCAGGCTGGACAATCAGGCCGGGGTCAGGCTTTTGCCGCTCGGTGGGCAGAACTGGTGTTCGTGATCCACCACAACCTGGAAGCCGGCAAGCAGCAATACGCTGCGTTCAAGAGCGCTGTTGCCGCGGCCGGACGCGATCCGTCCCAGGTGCATGTCGCGCCGGCTTGTTACGTGATCGTCGCGGAGTCCGAAGAAGCCGCGCAGGCCAAGCGCGCCGTTATCGAGGCGTCCGCTCGGCCCGTGGATGCCCTGGTGCTGATATCTGAAGTGCTGAACTATGATTTTGGCGCGAAGGGATATGATGAGCCGTTCAGCGATGAAGAGCTTGCCGGGTTTTCGTGGCATGGCTTCCGCGAGCGCGTGGTGAAATTTTCGGGCAAGAAGAACCCGACGGTGCGCGATTTTGTCGAGGTCTCGGGGCGCGGCACCATCGCGGAACACAAGGTTTTCTGTGGCACGGCAAAATCCGTTGCCGACCAGATGGAAGAATGGTTCACCGCCCCGGCCTGCGACGGTTTCGTTCTGGCGGCGACGCATATGCCTGGCGCCTATGAGGACGTGGTTCGCATGCTGGTACCGGAACTGCAACGTCGCGGCCTGTTCCAGAAAGACTACCGTGGCAGCACATTGCGCGAGAACCTGGGTTTGCCGATTCCCAGAGCGGCCGACTGGCATATGGGTCGGCAGGCCGCACAATGAGAAGCTTGCTGTTCGCGCCCGGCAATCATGCCAGACGGGTGGAGAAGGCGCTGGGCCTGGCCGCTGACGGGGTCATCCTGGACCTGGAGGATGCCGTTGCGATTTCGGAAAAAATTGCCACGCGACCGATCGTCACGAAGGCGCTGGCGATGCCCCGCACCGGGAAACTCTATGTCAGGGTCAACGCCATTACGACGGATTGGTGCTACGGTGATCTGGTCGCTGTCGTGCGGCTTGGGCTGGACGGCATCATTCTGCCCAAGGTTGAACATGCGCATGAGTTGCGCACCGCGGCGTGGCTGATCGACAATCTGGAACGCGAACGGGACATCACGCCGGGCTGGATCGACCTGATCCCGATCATCGAAACCGCGGTTGGGTTCAGCAATCTTTCCGGCATTTGCCGATCGGGCACGCGCGCCAAGCGGCTGGCGTTCGGCGCCGGCGATTTCACCCTGGACATGGGGATGCTGTGGACCCGTTCGGAGGCGGAACTGCTGCCGCATCGTGCCGCTTGCGTGATGGAATCGCGGGCGGCGGGGATGGAGCCGCCGATCGACACGGTGTGGGCCGATCTGCGCGACGCCGAGGGCTTCCTAGCGTCTGCCAGGCACGCGGCGGCGCTGGGTTTTCAAGGCAAGATGTGCATCCATCCGGACCAGATCGCGCCCGCCAATGCGGCCTTCACACCCGACGCGACAGCCGTGGCGCAGGCGAAGCGCATCGTGGCCGCATTCGAGAAGGCCGAAGCGGAAGGTTTGGCGTCCATACAGCTTGATGGGCAGTTCATCGACTATCCGATCGTGCAGCGCGCCCGCAGGGTGCTGGAAGGTGCAAGATGATCGACGTCCAAGCGCTGGAGGGCTGCAAGGTCCTTGATGTCGCGACCTTCCTGGCCGGGCCGTTCTGCGCCACTCAACTGGGTGAGTTCGGCGCTGACGTCATCAAGATCGAGCTGCCGAAGGTTGGGGATGCGACCCGCCGGTTCGGCACGATGACGGATTGCGGCGACTCGCTGCCGTGGCTGTCGGAATCGCGCAACAAGCGCTGCATCACGCTGGATTTGCGCAAGCCGGACGGGGCGGCGCTGCTGAAGCGCCTGGTCGCGGAATCCGACGTGCTGGTCGAGAATTTCCAGCCGGGCACGTTGGAGAAGTGGGGGCTGGGCTACGATGTGCTGAGCGAGGTGAACCCCAGGCTGATCATGGTGCGGATTTCCGGGTACGGGCAGACCGGCCCCTACAAGGACAGGCCGGGCTTTGGCCGGATCGGCAATGCGTTTGGCGGCCTGTCGTTCCTGGCGGGCTATCCGGACCGGGCGCCGGTGACACCCGGGTCGGCGACGATCCCCGATTACATGGCAGGGCTATACGGCGCGCTGGGGACGCTGCTGGCGCTGCAGGCGCGGGAGAAGACCGGGCGCGGTCAGGTGGTCGATATCGGGCTGTATGAGCCGATCTTCCGTATCCTGGACGAGCTGGCTCCCGCGTTCGCCTATAAGGGGTATGTTCGCCAGCGCATGGGGCCGGGTACGGTCAACGTGGTGCCGCACAGCCATTATCCGACCAAGGATGGCCGCTGGATCGCGATCGCCTGCACGAACGACAAGATCTTCGCCCGGCTGGCGGAAGCGATGGGGCGGCCGGACCTTGCCGATGACGCGACCTGGGGCACGCTGGCAAGCGCGCGAGCGCGACCGGGCGCTGGTGGATGAGACTGTCGGGGCGTGGACGGCGACCACTGGATCGCGGCGGACCTGATGCGACTGTTGCGAACAGCAGTCAGGTGCCGTGCGGGCCGGTCTATTCGATCGACGAGATATTCGAGGATCCGCAATACGCTGCGCGCGGCAACATCCTGCGGATGCAGGATCCGCGGGTCGGGGAACTGGCGGTGCCGAACCTGGTGCCCCGGCTGACCGAAACGCCGGGCAAGGTTAACTGGCTTGGTATGGGCCTTGGCGCACACAATCAGGAAATCTACCAGCAGCGGCTTGGGTTGACCGAGGCCGAGCTGCAGCGGTTACGGGAAGCCGGGGTGATTTAGGGGACCGTCATGCGTTCCATCGAACCGATCGAGACTGCCAGCGTCGATGAACTGCGTGCCTTGCAACTGACCCGGATGCGCGATGTCGTCCGCCACGCCTGCGACCACGTGCCGCACTACAAAGCCAGCTTTGATGCGGCGGGGATTTGCCCCGACGATCTTCATTGCCTGGAGGATATTGTCGAAGTTCCCGCTGACTGCCAAAGAAGATCTGCGGCGGAACTATCCGTTCGGCATGTTCGCCGTGCCGATGGAGCAGATCGTCCGCATTCATGCCTCCAGCGGCACCACCGGCAAGCCGACCGTCGTTGGCTACACGAAGAATGATATCGAAACTTGGTCGCTGCTTATGGCGCGGTCGATCCGCGCGGCGGGCGGGCGGGCATCGGACAAGATCCATGTCGCGTATGGCTATGGCCTGTTCACCGGCGGCCTGGGCGCTCATTACGGTGGCGAATATCTTGGCGCGGCGGTCATTCCGGTCGGCGGCGGATTCACCGAACGGCAGGTGCAGATCATCACGATTTCAAGCCGGACATCATCATGGTGACGCCGTCCTACATGCTGGCCATCGCCGACGAGTTCGACCGGCAGGGCATCGATGCGCCAGCCTGCAGTCTGCGGCTCGGGATTTTCGGCGCCGAACCCTGGGGCGAAGGCATGCGCGCCGAAATCGAACGGCGCCTGGGACTGCGAGGCGCTGGACATCTACGGTCTGTCGGAGGTCATGGGTCCGGGCGTCGCGCAGGAATGCGCGGATTCGAAAGGACGCCCTGACGCTCTGGGAGGATCATTTCTTTCCAGAGATCATCGATCCTGTCACCGGCCTGCCGGTTGCCGACGGGCAGGCCGGCGAACTGGTGCTGACCACGCTGACCAAGGAAGGCATGCCGGTCATCCGCTACCGCACCCGCGACCTGACGCGGCTGCTGCCGCCCACTTCGCGTCCGATGCGGCGGATCGACCGCATCAGCGGCCGCAGCGACGACATGCTGATCATCCGCGGCGTCAACGTCTTTCCGTCCAACATCGAAGCGGTGCTGGCAAAGGAAGACCGAGCTGGCGCCGCATTATCTGCTGGAACTGCGCCGTCCCGGCAGCCTGGATGAACTGGATGTCGTCGTGGAAACCCGAGCGGCGCTGGGCGGCAAACTGAGCGGTGCTGAACTGGCGGAACTGGAGCGGCGTGCGGAACATCTGATCAAGGTGTTTGCCGGGGTTACAACGAAGGTGCGGGTGGTCGAGCCGGGGACGCTTGAACGCTCGCAGGGAAAGGCGAAACGGGTGCTTGATCTCCGGCCGAAGGACTGACGTCCATGCCAGCAACGTTGATGGATCGTTCCGCGTGTGATCATTTCCTGCGGGAGAATGCGCAAGCGGTTTATGCAAAGCTGACCGATGGGCTGAGCCGTTTCGTCCGGGTTGAGGATCTGGTTGTTCGGGCTGCCGCGGCCTATCCCGGGTTGGTGCCGACGCAGGCGCAATTGGTTGAGGAAGCCGGTCATGCCTTGAAGGAAAAAAGCGGGCTGGAGATCAACCAGAGCCTGCTGCTTGCCCATGTTCTGGCGCATCCCGCCTGCGGCACCATCTGTGTCATGCGATGCTGCTGCCTCGTCCGGAGGCGACGGCGGCATTGGCGGCTTTGGATGCACAGGGATACGTCGATCTCGGGCCGGTGCGTATTGAACGCCACGGCCGGGCGGTCCATCTGCTGAGCAGCAATCCGCGTTATCTGAATGCGGAAGATCAGGCGACGATTGATGCGATGGAGATTGGCGTTGACGTGGCGACGCTGGATCCGGGGTCGGATATTGCGGTGCTGCGCGGGCAGCCGGTGCAAAATGCGAAATACGCGGGACGCCGGATTTTCGGCAGCGGGATCAACCTGACGCATCTGTATCAGGGGTCGATCCCGTTGCTGTGGTATCTGCAGCGCGAACTGGGGTTCGTGCACAAGTATTTCCGGGGTGTGGCGACGGCGAACATGGTGCCCGACGACGTGAACGGGTGGGGTGTCGAGAAGCCTTGGATCGCCGCGGTCGAAGGCTTCGCGATTGGCGGTCACTGCCAAATTCTGTTGACCATGGATTACGTCCTGGCGGCGGACGATGCCTTTATGACGTTGCCTGCCCGGAAGGAGGGCATTATTCCGGGGGCCGCCAATCTTCGCTTGCCGCGCTTTACCGGTGACCGGTTGGCGCGGCAGTTGATCCAGGCCGAGCGGCGGCTGCAATGCGACAGTCCGGAGGGGCGGCTGATCTGTGACGAAATTGTTCCGGGAGCGGACATGGATGCGGCGATTGAGCGCACGGTGGCGATGCTGACGAATGCCGGGGCGGTGGGTGCGATCGGCAACCGCCGGGCATTTCGTGTTGGTGTTGAGCCGCTGGATACGTTCCGCCGTTACTGCGCGGTTTATGCGCGCGAGCAGGCGGCGTGCCATTTCAGTCCAGCGCTGATCAGCAACCTTGAGAACAACTGGGGTGCGGCGAACAAGGGTGGATGAGCCTTCCGGTGGATAAGCCGGTGCCCGGAGATTTTATCTGGCCCAGTCGTTAATCTGTCGGGCTGATTTACGCGACGCCGGAGAACCAATCGTTGGGATCGGACCGATATATCAGCAGTAGTAGACCCATGAATGGATCGACAGCCGCCGGCAGCTTATTGCTTTGGGCGCGGCCGCCCCGCCAACCCCACGCGCATACTGGCCAGCTCTGCGGGCCGCCGGTATCAGTCGGTAAAATAGCGCAATCGTACCGTAAGTTGGATATCCTCGGCGCCCAGCGAGATGGCGGCATCCTGAAAGCTGGGAGGGCCGAAGTTGAAGGCGGCGTTGTTGGAGAAGCCAATTCCTTCCGTTGGCAGACCAAAAAAGGTGCGATCGATTTTCATGTTATCGTTTTCATCCTGGAACGCCTGAACAGCGTAGGTTCCGGGCGGAATGCCTGCAATGTGAACTGTCACCGTCCCCGGTTGGGCGGGTGCAGATCCGGCGAATTGGCAACGCGGTGAGAGGAATTCGGTTCGCAGGCATACAGCCACAAGGACATGTCCATTGGCGTTGCGAACATTACTGACGGCGACCTGCACAGAAGCTACCGGCGCTGCACCTGCAATCAGCATAATCACCGCAGCCAGCTTCATGGTGCGTAGGCTCGGCCGCGCCAAGTGGCCGGGCGGCCCCTGATCTGGCGGAACAATGCCACCCACTGCACGATGAGCAGGGCCGAGATTCCCAGTGGATGAAGGATTGCGCTCCAGACTGGGGCCCGGAAGCGGAACGCAAGAAGCAAGCGTGTCGTGATCCCAAGCGCCAACGCGGTGCCCGCGAGCCAGGTGGGTTGGGTCAGCAGCAGGATCAACGGTAATATCTGCCCGCACGTCAGGATGATTGACCAGACCGGCAATGCGATCGGCTTGGCCATGCCCTCGGTTGCGTTCTTCAGTAACCCTTCAAACAGATCGCCGGTGTTGGCGTACATCCGGCATGTGGCGAAGCGACTGGCGTCGAAGATGCCTGTCATAATGCCGGCATTGCGAAATGCGCGCGGGAGCATGATGCCGTCGTGCATGGTGCGGCGCACGGCACCGTGTCCGCCTGCCAACTGATAGGCGTCTTTCCGGACTGCGATCATCTGCCCGCATCCGGCACCTAACGCAGGGGAAACCAAGCGGCGCATTGCCGCGATCGGCAGAAAGCCGAGGAGCAAAAAATGGATCAAGGGCAATAGTAGCCCGTCGGCGAAGCCCGTGGTGAGTTCCCTCGGGAATCCGCTGCCCAGCCCTACGGCTTCCTTTTGCATGAAGCCACAGATCCGGCCGAGGGCGTCGGGGGCAAGGCGGACGTCGGCATCGACGAACAGAATCAGGTCATAGCCGGGCGAAGGTTGCTCCGGTGGCACAGGCGTGCTGCTTGCCGGTCCAACCCGGAGGCAACGGCGGGACGGAGGCGACGCGCAGGCGAGGGTCTTGGATGGCCGCCAGGATCGTTGCGGTGTTGTCGGTGGATTGGTCGTCCAGCACGATCAGTTCTAGCGTGATGCCGGTGCTGCCTAACACCGCGGCGCAGGCGTCATGGATGTTGCGCTCTTCGTTACGCGCCGGGATGACGACAGAGATTTCCGTTGGCTGGGTCACAAGGGGTGGCGTCCGGAACAAGGACAAGTTCGCCAGAACGAGGAGAAACGGGCCGAGCGCGAAGAACAATGCGATGGAGTCGGCGATCATTCTTCAGACCTGATGAGCGGGATTGAAGCGGCGGCCGGCGACCATCGCGACGGCATGACGCCACAGATCGTAAATCCCGCCGATGCCGGAGCGGCCGCGACAGTAACGGCGTGAACAGCGCCGGGTCGCGGGTGATGCTCATGGCAGCGAGTTCATCGATTGTCCGGGTCAGGGCCGCTTCGAGTATGGCGGTCCATTCGGCGTACGCTGTTTGTTGACTGGCGTCAATCGGTGGACCGAAATGCACCAATGCTTCCGGCCGGCGTTCATTCCAGAACGGATATTCCAGCGCCAGTGGCAAAATGACCGCTTGCGGCACCCGACGGGCAAGATGGGCGATGCCGCCACGCAGGTGCACGGGGCGAACGCGCGGATCGGTAAATGCGCCCTCGGCAGTGACCCACAGGACTGACCGTGGATCGCTGAGAATGCGAAGACCGGACGCAGGAAATGCGTGGCACCGCCGCGGGTTTCAGGGTCGATCCCGAATACGCCCATTTTGCGCAGGACGCCGTAGCGCCCCAGCGCCTGTGCATCCATGGGGCCGTAGCCGGCGCGGGCCGGCATCAGGATATGCATCAGCAGGATGAACATCGCCGGGTCCCACCAGCTTGGATGGTTGCAGCAGACGATAATCGGGCGATCCGGGCGGGACATCGCGGGCAGGCGATCGGCGCGAAATCCTGACCGCATGGAAGTTGCGCTGGAAATACCACCGCAGATACAGGCTGAAATGCGCGAACGGCGCCGGCTGAGCGCGCCCGGAGCGGGTCGGCCTTAGGCACGCCGTGCACCGATTTCGGAAGTCAGCATCGAGAAAATCCGCCGCGATCCATCCCGACATCAATGCCATGGGCATTCCTGGACCCGGGTGCGCCGCGCCGCCGGCGAGATACAGTCCGCCAAGGTCGCGCGACCGGTTTCCGGGTTTGAATGCGCCAAAGAAACGTCCATGGCTGGCGAGACCATAAATCGCGCCATCCAGCACGCGGTAGCGCTCGTGAATATCGGCCGGGGTCAGGGCGTGCTCGAACACGATGCGGTCTTGCAGGTCGGCCATTCCGGCGCAGCGGGCGAGTTTTTCGAAGATCACCTTGCGGTAGACCGGAAGCATCGTGGTCCAGTCATGGTGGGGACGTAGGTATGGGGTATGCACGAGGATGTACAGCGCCTCTCCGCCCGGCGGGGCGACGCCGGGTTCGGTGCGGGCGGGGGCGGCAATGTAGCAGGTGGGGTCGGGCGCCGGCTCACCCTTGCGGTAGATCCAGTCGAATTCTTCCTCGGGGTCGCGGGAGAAGACGAAGTCGTGGTGCAGCAGGTGGTCGTAGGCGCGATTGAGGCCGAGATACAGCACGACGCCGGAACAGGCCGGTTCGCGTTTCCACCGTTTGGCGAATTGCGCGGCGGGCTTGCCGCCGACAATTTCGCGGAACGTGCGGACGCTGTCCATGTTGGAGACGGCGGCGGATACCGCGATGCGTTCCCCGGTTTCGGTTTCAATTGCAACGACTTGGTTGTGTTCGCTGATGACGCGGGTGACGCCGGTGCCGGTTCGAATGGTGGCGCCGAGCGACCGGGCGAGCGTGGCCAGGGCGGCGGGAACGGCGCCCGTGCCGCCCATCGGGTACCACAGGCCTTTGTCGGTCTGCATGTGCGCGATGCTGCACAGCACGGCGGGCGATGCGAAGGGGGAGGACCCGACATACTGGACGAAATGATCCAGCATCTGTGCGACCTGTTTGTCACGGACGCGCCGGCGGATGGTGCCGGCGACGGTTGTGCCCATGCGCAGGCTGAGGACGTCGCTGAGGGTGGCGAGGTCCATCTGGCGACGAAAGTCGATCGTGTCGCGCAGATCCTCCACCGATTTCCAGAAGAAGAAGCCGTCGGAGATACGGTGCAGCCGAGCGGAAAGCTGGATGAAGTCGCGGTATCCTTCGGCGTCTTTCGGGGAACGTTCGGCGATCGTGGCGGCCATTTTATCGACGTTCTCGGTCAGATCGAGCACGGCGCCGTCATCGAAGAAACAGCGCCATTGCGGATCGAGCCGGCGCAGGTCGAGCAGGTCGTCCATCTTGCGTCCGGCTTCGGAGAAGATGCGTGCGAGCACGCCGGGCACGGTCAGGATGGTTGGTCCCATGTCGAAACGGAAGCCATCTGCCTCCAGCACGGCTGCCTTGCCGCCGAGCCAGTCGTTCTTTTCGAACAGGATGACGGAATGTCCGCGCGCGGCGAGCGTGCAGGTTGCGGCAAGGCCACCAAGACCGGCGCCGATGACGGCGATCGGCAGTTTGTCGGTCATGGCATGACAACCGCGGGTTCTTCGCGGGCCGGCATTGGCGCCATGCTGGTATCCGGGATGTTTTCCAGTTCGAACTCTTGCGCGATCATGCGGGCCGATATCCGCGCTGATTCGAAGATGACCGGCAAGCCGCTGCCTGGATGGGTGCCGCCGCCGACCAGGTAGACGCTCTGCAGGTCCTCGAACCGGTTGTGCGGCCGGAAGTAGAGCATTTGGCCCAGCGAATGGGACAGGTTGAATGTCGCGCCGCGGAAGACCTGCAACTCGTTTTCCCAGCCCTGCGGGGTGAGTATTTTCTCGTATCGAATGCGTTTTTCCAGGTTGGGGATGCCTAGCTGGGCGAGGCGACCAAGGGTTTGCTGGCGGAAGCGTGGTTGTTCTGCTTCCCAATCGATGCCGCCGGGCCGATTATGTCCTACAGGCACCAGAACATAGAGCGTTGAATGACCGGGCGGGGCCAGGGTGGCATCGGTGACGCCGGCGTTCTGGATGTAGAGGGAGGCTTCTGTCGGGGGCACCAGGCCTTCGTCGATCTCGCGCACGTTTCGGCGGTAGTCCTTGGCCAGAAAGATCGTGTGGTGTGCCAGTTCCGGGATCGCACCTTCCACGCCGAGGTACATCATGAAGGTGGAACAGGAGAAGTGCTTCCTGGCGATCTTTTTGTTGGTCCAGCGACGTCGCAGGCGATCCGGCACCAACCGGGTCATGGTCTGGGCGAAATCCGAATTGATCACCAGCGCATCGATCTGCTGGGTCCTGTTGGCGGTCCGCACGCCGACCGCGCGCCTGCCTTCGAACAGGATCTCCTCGACCGGCTCCTGCAGCCGGATGTGCGCGCCCATTTCCCCGGCGATTTCGGCCATTCGGGTCAGGACGGCGCCACAACCGCCGCGTGGATGCCACACGCCGTATTCGTATTCCATGAACGCCAGGATCGTGAACAGGCTGGGGCAGCGGAACGGTGACATGCCGAGATATTTGCTTTGGAAGGAAAATGCCAGGCGTACCCTGGGGTCCTGAAAGAAGCGCTGCAGGTCGCGGTCGAGGGTGCGGAACGGACGCAGCAACGGCAGCGCGGACAGCAGTTGCGGTGACAGATAGTCGGTGATGCGGTTGAAAGGGGCTTCCAGAACCGGCCGGAATTTTTCCAGTTTCGCGCGGTTTTCCGCCATGAAGGCGGGCAGCGACGCGGCGTCGTGGGGCGAAATCCGCGCGACCTCCGCGGCGAGCTGGTGCGGGTCGGCGCTGGCATTGATGACGCCGCCGTCGGCGAATAGTAGCCTGTATTGCGGATCGACCCGGATCATTTCAATTTCTTCGGACAACGTCCGGCCGCAGGCCGAAAAGATCTCTTCCAGTACACGGGGATAAAGAAAAAATGTCGGGCCGCGGTCAAACCGGAAATTGCCCGCTTCGGACTCGGCGTCGATCGAGGCGGACCGTCCGCCGACGTGGTCGAGGCGCTCGTAGACGGTAACGTTCGCACCGGCCTGACGCAGCAGCATGGCACTTGCCAAACCACCCGGCCCGGCGCCGATAATGGCTATCTCTGGAGTTCTTCCGCGAAGCGTTTTGTTCCGCCAAAGCATCTATTTTGTATCCTTATTTCTTGGCGGATTTGGGGATGAATCCGGGTCTGTAAGGGGTCTCTATGACTGACGAGTGCGTCGATATAACATCACAGATTCTTGAGCAGGCACGCCAGGCCGCGGTCGCATGGCAGGAAACGCCTGTACGGAAGCGTCTGCTTGTGGTTCGGCGCGCGCGCCGGTTGATCGCGGCCGAAGCGACGGCGTTGGCGGCAAGCCTGGGCACGCAGCGTCCGTTGGCTGACACGCTGGTGGCGGAGATCCTGCCACTCGCCGAAGCGGCTCGCTTTCTGGAACGTGAAGCGGAGCGGCTGCTGGCCCCTCGCCCCTTGGGGCGCCGTGGCCGCCCGGCCTGGCTGGTTGGCGTCGAAGCCGAAATCCGCCGCGAGCCCTGTGGCGCCGTCCTGGTGCTTGGGCCGGCGAACTATCCGCTGTTTCTTCCGGGCGTGCAGATCCTGCAGGCTTTGACGGCTGGAAATGGGGTTTGCGCGAAGCCTGCTCCGGGGCGGGCGGCACCGTTGGGCGCGTTCGCATTGTTACTGCGACGGGCCGGTTTGCCGCCGGGGGTGCTGACCATCCTGGAGGATAGCAACGCGACCGGTGAAGCGGCTTGTGCGGCGGGATTTGACCGGATCGTGCTGACGGGGAGCGCTGAGACGGGGGTGCGGGTGCTGCAGGCGGCGGCCGGCCGGGTTACGCCGTGCACGATGGAGCTGTCCGGTGACGATCCGGTTTTGGTACTGCCCGGCGCTGATCTGCGGCTGGCGGCGTCGGCCGTCGCCTATGGGGTGCGGCTCAACAACGGGGAAACGTGCATCGCCCCGCGCCGGGTTTTTGTGCCGGCGGACGTGGCCGCGGCCTTCGAGCGGATGCTTGCCGAACGGGTTCCCGTCGCTCCCCCGGTGATTCCGGTGCGCGATGCCGATCATGCCTTGGCGCTGGCGTCACGATCGAGCTATGCGCTCGGTGCCGCCATATTTGGACCGGAACCGGCTGCCCGTACCTTGGCCGGCAGGGTGGCGGCCGGATGCGTCGTGGTGAACGACGTCATTGTTCCGACGGCCGATCCCCGATTGCCGTTTGGCGGACGCAAGAGAAGCGGATTTGGCGTGACCCGGGGTGCTGAAGGCCTGTTGGAGATGACAGTGGTAAAGTGCGTGACTGTCAGGCGCGGACGCTTCCGGCCGCACCTTGATCCGGCGGATCCTGAGGATGGATCGGTGTTCGCGGCGCTGATCGCCGTGCTGCACGGGAACGGACGGACCCGGCTGAACGGGCTCACGGTTCTGGCGCGTCAGGGCAAGCGGCTGGCAGGACGGCGGCGCGCGGGTTAAATCAGGCCCGGGTCGGCAGTTCCACGACGCCGCTGCCGAGCACCGACAAATCGCCGTCCTGATTGTGCGCGGCTTGCTCGATTTCGACGAGATGGCGCCCGTCCTGCTGGAATTTCCGTGTGACCTTGCCGTCGATGAACAGCAGATCGCCTTCGGGATTGTGCCGGCGGATCTTGCAGGAGGCTCGGCGCAGGAACCCGTCGTCGCCCATCCAGTTGGTCAGGTGATGGGTCAGCCAGGAACATCGTTCCGGGCCGTAATCGTACGCGCCGGGCGCGCCGACCATCAATGCGAACTCGGGCTCCCAATGCACCCGCTCCGGGCAGTCGGGGATCCCGAAGCGATTGGGGATACCGAGACCGGGATGGTTGCTGACCTGACGCCAAGCCAGTTTGTTCGCGCGGATGTACAGCCCGCCCCAGCCCTGGGCGTAGGCGATAAAGCCGGTGACGGTCATCGGTCCCTTGGCCATGGTCGGCAAGGCATCGCCAACGGCAACGTCTTCCCAGTACCTGGGCCTGGCGCCACGGATTTCCTCCGCCTCGTAGTGCTTGTAGAGACCGGCGAGATCGTCCTGGGTATAGACGCGCGGGGCGCGGTCGCGGAGTTCGGTGTATTTGGTCCCCTGTTCTCTCGCCTGGTCACGGTCGGTGCGGAAACACCAGCTATCGGCCTCGGCGACCAGATCGCCATCCGGATTGAAAAAATTGACGTGGTAGACCTGCTGAATGGCTCGACCGGCGAATTTCGTGTCGTGCTCGATCAGATGCTTCAGCCATGCTTCGGTGGAAATTTCCTGATTGCGGAACACGGGCTTGTGCCAGGCCCAGTCGGCGCCGGCCCACATGGCATGCACGCCGGGGATCCCGCCGACATAGCCTGAGACAATACGGCTTGTGGCGAACAGGAAGCTTGGCAATGCTACGATGCCACCGAAACGCGTTTTCGCCGCGTAGGCGGGGTCGCACCACAGCGGGTTGTCGTCGCCGATGCCGTGAGCGTAGTGCCGAATGTTGTCGCGCGTCGCCTCATGGCACCACGGTTCCAGGGTATTCTCGATCCGGACGTTGATGCGGGCGCGTAACGCGTCCAGGCCCTGGTCGGTAATCTTGGGGAAATGCCGGGTGGGTTCGGCGGTCATGCTTTCTCCGTCTGGCTGAGGGCTTCCTGGTCGCGCAGGGCCTTGCGATTGATCTTCCCCGCCGGCGTCCGCGGCAGATCGGTTACGAATGAAACGAGTCGCGGATATTCGTGCTGGCTCAAGCGGTTGCGCACGAAGTCCTGGAGGCTGGCGACGGTTGCCGCGTCGGTTGGATGGCCGGGTGCCGGCACGACGAAGGCCTTCACCGCCAGGCCCCGCAACGGGTCCGGCACGCCGATCACCGCCACGGCCTGCACGGCGGGATGGCCTAGCAGCGCGTCCTCGATTTCGACCGCGCTCATGGTCCAGCCCGCGGAGATGATTACGTCATCGGCACGGCCAGCGTGATAGAAATAGCCGTCCGCATCCATGCGGCCACGATCCTTGGTGGGGAACCAGGCGTTGTGGCGGCGGACCTTGATCTCGCCCAGTTCATCGGGTTGGCATCTTGATCCGTCCGGTCGTTGCACTTCGACCTCGACGCCCGGGACGGGGCGACCGAGCGCGCCGGGTTTGACGGGGAAGTTGGGGTCGCTTGGGTAGTTGGCGAGGACGACGCCGACCTCGGTCGTGCCGTACATGCTGCACAGTTTGGCGCCGAATGCGTCCTGGATAAACAGCGTGGTGTCGTGGTCGATCGGTTCGCCGGTGAAGGACAGTTTTTGCAATGTTGTGCGATAGTCGCCGATGCGTCCGGTGTCTTTCATCATCCGGTAGTGGGTGGCGGCGGCGGACAGGTTGGTCGAAGCGTAATCCTGCAGTGCCTGCAGCAAGCGTTCGGCGTTGAACTTGCCGGCGTAGGCCCCGGTTTCGATCCCCAGCGCGAGCGGCGCCAGCGTGCCATGCCACAGTCCGTGGCCCCAAGCCGGCGAGGATGGGCAAAAGAAGCGGTCGCCGGGACGCAAGCCGGTGCCATACAGTGCGGCGTTCATGACCACGACCACGGCACGGTGCGTGTGTTTGATGGCGTCCGGCATTTCGCGTGTCGTGCCGGAGGTGTACTGGAAAATGGCGAGATCCGAGGCGGCTGTTTGTGGCTCGAACCGATCCGGGAATTCTGCCAGGGCGGCGATGAATGCGGCATCCACCGCGACGACGCGGGGGCCATTCAGGTCGGTTAGGATTTCGGCTTTCTGGGGCGTGGTCAGCAGCAGAGTGGGCGTGCAGTCGCGGGTGCGCAGGCGGACGCCATCGATGCCGAACAGGGTAAACAGCGGCACCGCGACGGCGCCGCATTTCATTGTGCCAAACAGGGCTGCGTAGAACGGGAGTGAGGGTTCCAGCATGATCGCCACGCGGTCGCCTTTCGTCACGCCTTCATGGGCCAGCCAATTGGCAAACCGGGATGACCAGGCGGCCAGAGTTGCGAAGCCGATCGTTTCGTCGAGGCCTTCGGCATGGGCGACGCGCAAAGCAATTCGGCCAGTCGCAGCGTAACGATCGACACATTCGTGGGTGATGTTGAGGCGATCGCGGTCGCCGTCGAACAGCTCCCACAACCGAGCGGTGGAGAACAGGCGTTGGGCATCGGCGTAAGACGTGTCATCCGTCAGCTTCGGCATGCCTGATTGGTCCTCCCCGCTTTGCCGCCGCGGCACGACTAGAAACCGTGGGCATTGCCTTGTCAAAGCGCGGATTGGGGGTGATCAGTGCTGCAGCGGGGCTGGCTTCGGCTGCGGACGGGCTTTTCTTGCGGCATCGGCTGGTATTCGTTGGTCTCCGCCCGAGTGCGCGCGCTTCCTGGGGTTTGGTCGGGTCGTTGCGATATATCATTGCACGGAGCAAATAGCGGGCTTGCCGCCGGCGGCGTTCGATGAAGCGGACCCTTCGCCGGACAGTGAAGCCATCCACCCGGTAACAGGCGGCGGCAACGTCGGTGCGGCCAAGCGGCGTCGGCGCGGCGAGGAAGACCACGCCGATCAGCCGGTCGATCCAGGGCATCCTCTCATGCGGCGTCGCCAGCCGCCGCGACCGACGGGGTCGCGGCGGGGAGGCACGGGGTTCAGACCGCCCGGCGAAGCTCGATGACGGGGAAATCGATCTCCGTCTTCGCGACTTCGTTGACGTAGTTCGTCACGGTATTCAGCGCGACGTGCAGCACGATCTCGATGACCTGAGCATCGTCGTAGCCGGCCGCCTTTACCGCGGCGACGTCGGCGTCCGAGACATGACCGCGCTCACGAGCGACCATGCCCGCGAAACGAACGGCTGCCGCCGCCTTGGGATCAGTTGACGATCCGTCACGGTTCGCGGTGATTTCGGCGTCGTCCAGCTTTACGACGTTCTTGGCCAGGAACGTGTGCGCCGAGACGCAGTAGCCGCAGCGATTGATCTCGGCGACGGCGACCGCGATACGTTCGCGGGTCTTCGCGTCGAGCGTGCCTTTCGCAAGCGAGCCGTTGAGGCCGAGATAACCTTCGAGGGCAGCGGGGCTGTTGGCAACCACGCGGAACAGGTTGGGCACCGAGCCGAGCTGCTTTTTCACGGCGTCGAGCAGCGGCTGGGACGCCGCGGGCGCTGCGTCAACGGTCGGGAACGTAGCGATACGTGACATGGGCGGTCTCCTTTATTTCCGTTTGGAATTGACGGTGAGTGTCGGCCGGCCCGACGCCAGGAGAGATGCGCCCTTTCAGTATTGTTCAGTATCCGGTAATTTCGGGAACCATTCTCTTGCCCAATGGAAAGCAGCGGGACTGAAAGCAGCGTGGACCGCGTCGAGGCTGTCTCGGCGCCCGCCCGGTTTTCCTTCGTCTCCACCCGCGAGCGCGAGCTCCCTGGCGTTTTGGCCGGCCGTCGCGATATGTCATTAGATGGAGCAAACGCGCATGGAGCGACCGCGGATGGAGCAATTGCCGGGCTTGCCGCCAGCGGCATTCGATAAAGCGGACCCGTCGCCGGATGCGGATTTCTACGCCTTTCCGCGCTTCGTCACGCATATCGACGAGGGTGCGATCGCAGCGGTGACGGATGCTTATCGTGCCGCATTGCCGGCGGGCGGGGTGATACTGGACCTGATGAGCAGCTGGGTCAGCCATTTGCCTGACGAGGTCGCTTTCGCCTCGGTGGTTGGCCATGGCATGAACGCCGAGGAACTTGCCGCCAATGCGCGGTTTTCGCGCTGGTTTGTCCAGGATCTGAATGCCGATCCGGTGCTGCCGTTGGATGATGCCTCGTTTGACGGGACGTGCCTGTGCGTTTCGGTGCAATACCTGCAGCGACCGGTGGAGGTGTTTCGGCAGATACTTCGCGTGCTGCGACCGGGTGCGCCGTTTGTCGTAACGTTTTCCAACCGCTGCTTCCCGACCAAGGCGGTTGCGATCTGGCAGGCTTTATCAGGGCCGGACCAACAGCGTCTGGTCAGTGCCTATTTGGCGGCGGCGGGCTTTTCCGACGTACGCGGCTCGGTTTTCAGTCCCGTGGGGGGTGACCCTTTGTGGGTGGTCACCGGTCACAGGCCCTAGTATCTCGTCACGGAGCAGCGGGGCGCCGTTCTCTCCTGCGGGGTTCGGTCAGGCATCCGCGAGCGCATAGCGGCGCTTGTTCCTGGATGACTGAACGAGAGTGGTCAGGATGCTGCCCAACACGGCCACGCTGGCCAGAATGTAGAATATGGTTTCGAGCGCGAAGCCGCCGCCGGCCAGATAGCCGCCAAGGATAGGGCCACCGACGCCGCCCAGACGGCCGAAGCCGGCGCGCCAGGCGACGCCGGCGCTTCGGACGTTGGTCCGGTAGAAATTTGCGACCAGTCCGTAGATCAGCGTCTGGATACCACTGGTTCCGAGGCCCACGACAGCCACGACGGCCAGGAGCGTGCCGAGCGAAAAGCCGGCGGTCAGCAGCAAGATGGCGAGGGCGCCAAGGGCGAAGCAGGCGGCGACCACCAGTTTGGCGCCAAAGCGATCGGCGACCTTGGAGCCCATGAGCGCGCCCATCACTGCGCCGCCATTGAGAACCATCAGGAAGGAAAGCGAGCCCCGAGCGTCGAATCCGGCTCGTAACATCAACTCGGGAAGCCAGGTATTCAGTGAATAGACCAGCATGAGGCCGGTGGCGCTCATCAGCCCAAGCAGGAACGTTGCAAACGGATATGAGGTGAACAGGCCGGCCCAGCTCGACTTGGCTTCGTTCGCTTGGCCCCTGGTCGCTTGGCCATCCATCCGTTCGGCGATGGACTTGGCTGACAGGGGGGCGGTTTCGGGCATATCGATACCTGTTCGCGCCGCCAGTGCACGCGCTTCGGCGGTGCGGCCCCGTGCAGCGAGCCATACCACCGATTCCGGCATCTTGAAGCAGGCAAGCGGGAACAGTGTCACGAGCGGCAGCGCACCGATCAGGAACAGACCGCGCCAGCCGATCGCGCCCATGAGAACGATCGCCAGCGCCGCGGCCATCAGGCTGCCGGCCGGAATGCCGGAATAGACGATCGCGTTGCACAGGTTCTTTTTGCTCTTCGGCGCGAACTCGGACACCAGCGCGCCGGTGGTCGCCACGAGCGCTCCGACGCCAAGGCCGGTCAGGAAGCGCATAGCGCCGAACGCCAGAACTGAGCCTGTCAGCGCGGTGGCTGCCATGCCGATCGAGAACCACGCATAGGCGAACAGCATGACCTTGCGGCGCCCGAGGATGTCGCCGAACGACCCGGCCAGCAGTGCTCCGACCAGGACGCCGAAGAGCGCGAAGCTGCCCAACTGGCCGGCGGTTGCCGGGGTCACGACGCCAAGCTGCGTCGGGTCGCGCAGGAAGGTCGACACGCAGGCGCCATAGACGACGAGGTTGTAGCCGTCGAACAGCAATCCAACGAGTGCAAGACTCATCACCCAGACGACGGTGCGCATCTGTTTCGCTTCACGCGCAGCATCTGCCATCGCGACAGTGGTCACGGCTGCAGTCATTGTTCGTTTCCTTCAGGGTATTTTGTCGGGTGGGCGGCGCGATTTCCCGCGCCGGATCACGCCTTGTGCTGATCGAGCATAAATCGCCCGAAGAAGTCGGCGAGCGCGTCGTATGCGTCGAGCGGCAGCACATTCGCGACGTGCTGGTCTGGGCGGACGACGATCATGGCTCCCCTCGCCCGGTCGATGCCGCGCAGGTCGAAGATATCCGAACCGTTCCTGAGGTCCGGGGTGTAGGCCTTCTCATAGTCGATCAGCCCGAACCGTCCTTTGCGCGGCAGGAGCATCGATGGCAGTTCCTCGACCTTGAGGTCGCGATGGCCTTGCTGGAAGATCCCGCGAACGTCGATGACGCTGTCGATGTCCGCGCCGCGCGGGGTGAACCGCCGGATCGGTGACCGTTCGTCGTGCGCGAGGTGGTCCATCAGCGCACGCAGCCATTCGCCGCTGGCATCGGCAAAGGCGTAGATGCGCCAGGCTCCATCGGCTCGGGCCGCGTGGCCGAGTTGCACCGGCTTGGCGTCGGCAAGGCGCACGACGGGCGCCGAGTGAAAGCGCATACCAATGGGAAAGCCTTCGGCCAGCGACTGGTGCGCCGCTTCGGCGGTGAGGTAGGTCGCCGGCGGGTAATGCGTCGCGACGCCGGCGGTGTAGCGGCCCGACATCACGAAATAAGCCTGAAGCTCCGCGGGATCGACGCCCCCGCGTTCCGGATGGTCCGGGTTCTTCGGGGGTGACCCCATGATTTTCGACCATTCCTTGTCGAAGTCGATGAGGCCCTGCGCGATCGCGTGACGCTCGACCGTGTAGGTGCGCAGCAGGTCCGGCCTGGCGCGGCCTTCGAGGACGGAGGCGAGTTTCCAGCCGAGATTGTAGGCGTCCTGCATGGATACATTCATGCCCTGCCCGGCTTTGGCGCTGTGGGTATGGCAAGCATCGCCGGCAATGAACACGCGCGGCAGGCGTGACCCTGCCTGAGCGGCCGTAATGTCGTCGAAACGGTCAGTGACGCGCTGGCCCACCTGATAGACGGCGAACCACACCACGCTGCGCACATCGAGCGTGTACGGGCGGAGCACGCGTTGGGCGGTCTGGATGACCTGTTCCTGTGTTATGAGCCGGAACGCTTCGCGGTTTGCCGGGTCGATCTCGCCGAGGTCGACGTAGAGTCGCACCATGTAGCCGCCCTCACGCGGGATCAGCAGGATGTTTCCCTCGTCCGCCGATTGGATTGCTGCCTTTAGCCTGATGTCCGGGAAGTCGGTTTCGGCGAGCATGTCGACGACGCCCCAGGCGTGGTTGGCGAAGTCGCCACGCGGTTCGGCACCGATTGCGTCCCGGACGCGGCTGCGCGCGCCATCGCATCCGACAGCATATTTGGCGCGGACGGTTGTTTGCTCGCCGGTCGTTACGTTCTTCAGCGTGACGACCACGGGATGGTCGCCCGCCTGTTCGACTGTCAGGGTAACGAATTCCCAGCCGTAATCGGGGACAAGCCGCGACGGCGATTTATGCATGTAGTCTTCCAGGTAGCCCAGCAGGCGGGCCTGATTGACGATCAGGTGCGGAAATTCGGACAGGCCGTCGGCGGTATCCTGCACGCGCCCGGTGCGGACGATTTTCGATTGATCTTCCGGCGACGGACGCCAGAAGACCGTCTCGTTTACCCAGTAGGCTTCACGGACGAGTTTCCCGCTGAGGCCGAAGGCGTCGAACATCTCGACCGTGCGGCAGGCAACGCCGTCTGCTTGGCCGACCTGCAGGGGACCCTCGCGACGATCGACGATGCGTGTCGTGATGCCGGGGAAAGCCGCAAGCTGCGCGGCCAGCAGCATCCCGGCCGGGCCGGTGCCGACGATGAGAACGTCCGTCGTGTCGGGCAGGGTCGCCGAGCGGACCTCGGCCCCGGGGGCGGCCGGTTGTATGTCGGGATCGCCCGGAGTGTAGCCGTTGAGGTAGAATTGCATTTTGTCGTTCCCCCAATTTGTTTCTTCATCGCGATGCAAGCGAACGTCCCTGTGCGGTGGGACGTCACCATCCCGCGTGCCTGAGGCGGTGGCCCTGTACGGCACTCGCTTCGTTCTGTCGATAAAGACCGTATACTGTCATTCTGTATCCTGTCAAATTTTATTTGCCCCTATCGTCCTTGGTGCTACAGAGGCGGTCGCGAAGGGGCGGCTTGGTGAAACCCGTCCGTCGTCGCGAAAGGAGAGATCCGGCGTGCTGATTGGTCGAAAGCGATTTCCTGAGTTTCATTTCGGCTTGGCGCCGGGAATTCATGCGCCGAGCGGGGACGCGAACCGGGCATTATGGTATGTGCGGCACCGGCCGATCGAGGCCGCAGGGGACAGGCGAACCAACGGCTTCATCGGGGTCCCATGAGCGACCTTTACTCGATGCCCGGCCACCTTATCCGCCGTGTTCATCAGATCTCGATGGCTATCTTCGCCGAGGAATGTGCGGCGTCCGGACTAACCTCGGTTCAATTCGCGGCGTTGACGGCCATTCGGGAAAATCCCGACGTGGACGCCACGCGGTTGTCGTCCCTGATCGCATTCGATCGATCGACGCTCGGCGACGTGCTGGAGCGCCTGGAGGCGAAGGGCTGGATCTTGCGCAGCCCCAGCCCGCACGACAAGCGCATCAAGCTGCTTCGCCTCTCGCCAGCGGGTTCGCAGGTCCTGGACAGCGTGGAACCCCAGGTGGGCCGGGTTCAGGAACGGCTGCTCGAGCCGTTGGACCCTGGCGAACGCACCGAGATGATACGCATGCTGGCGCACCTGATCCGGCTGCATGAGGATGCCTCGGCAGACGCGGCAGAGCGATGATTTTTGACGACGCGGGTGGATCGTCAAGCGCCATCGGCCGGTGCGGAAACATGACAGCGGGAAACGAGGCCCACGGTAACGGGGAGCGGCGCGTTTGCGTAGGCTGTCTACGGCGGCGCGCCACGATGAATGGCTGGAGGACGCGCAATAGTGGCCCGTGTCCCACACAACGGATTTGGGCGGAAGCGGTGCCTCTGACGCACGATAGCTGATACCCCGAGCACGCTCGGTGAAACCGAGGCCCGACAGATGACTACTGGTGGGTGGCGGGCGGAAACCCTCGGGATGCCATCGTTCTGGAAGGCCATACTTTACTCTGACGAGGCGGGAAGATGTCTTCTGCCGCGCCTCGCTGGTGTATATATCGAAGGAACGATTTAAGTCCGGGCTATCCGCAGAGATAGACGTCCTGCGTGTCAGGGCGTTATCGAATGCGCTTCTTGCGCTCGGCCCATTCGACCTGTCCTAATGGAACTTCCAGTTCAGCGTGGCTTCGGCGGTCAAACTGGCGAATGTGATCGTCGTTCCGTCGCTAAGCACCAAGCTGCCCGAGCAGAAGGTCGGGGCGTTCAGCAGGGCATCAGAGCCTGACAGGTTCAGGTTTGACCTGTCAGGCTCTAAGACTTCTTTGATTGAGATTAGATCCAACCGTACCATGAACTTTAGTGAAGAACGCGTCGGCCGAGTTGAAGTCGGTGATGAGGTCTTTCGCCCCATGGGCCGGATGCGCAAAATAGGCGAACGCGTTGTCGTCGGCCATTTGTGAGGTTCCCGGACCCGGGTTCAACGTCGCCGCGGCGGCTCCGCCGAAGGTGGAGGATGTTCCCGCACCGCCCATGAAGGTCAGGGTCCCGGACTCGGTGCAACGCTGCATGGCGGGCGAGGCGGTAACGGTCGTCGGCCTGTCGCCGCCAATGATCGTATCGTTTCTGCCATTTTCGTTGAACATCGGCGAACCTGCGGTTGACGCGGTGCCGACAATGAGATGCTCGGACCTGTGCGAGAAGATTGTGTCGGTGCCACCTGCTTCGAACGCATGACCAAAGCCGGTCAAAATGTAGTGCTTTGTGTCAGCACCACCATTGATTGTGGTGTTCACGCCAGCAGCACAGATCGTATCGGATCCGCCACTATGATTAATCGCGCCGGTTGCAGTGAAAGCGCCGCTTTCCGGTCCGACGAACAATCGGATCATCGGACGCGTTGAGATTATGTTTGCAACGATACTGTTGTCGGGGTGAGCGCCCGAGCCAGTAATAGTGGTTGGGACGGGCGCGGCGCCGAGGATGGTATCGGACAATCCACCCGCCGGGCAGTGTTCCGGGATTGTCGCCGCAGCGGGATCGTAGGAAACCGAGGCCGAGCCAGGCGTAGTCTCCTTGAGCGCTGCCACGAGGGCGTTCGAAATTTGCTGAGTGATCGTTATACCGGCGCCGGAGCTTAGCGTATCAGTTCCACCAGGCCCGTTTGGCGAAGGGGTCGTTATACCGGTACCGGCACTTAACGTATCGGTTCCGCCGGGCACTGTCACCGTCGGCATCAAATTCTCCTTGTGAACTTCGCGGGGAGTCTAGTGTCGCCCGTCAGAGAAGGCGGCCTGTCGCGATAGGGTGGAAGTGGCCGATTGGTGCGACGAAACGCGTTCGCTGTGGGACCCGCGTTGCTATGCGATCGGAAACCGGTGCCGGCGTGCCAAATGCCTAGCCGGGGACTACAGCAAAGATAAATCACGCCGCCGCACGGACTTCGTCCCCGAACAACGGATATTTTGTCGTACTTGCGACATGAAGTTCCAGATCGATGGCACCTTTGGCGTTGCCAAAGATCGAGGCGGGCAATACGGCTTCGCCGTCGGTCCAGCGGAAATCATTATCACTCTCATAGTCGTGGAAGCCGTCGCACAACCGCGGGTCGTCGGCGGCGACTGTCGTCACACGGTGCCCTTGCCAGATAGTAATCCGCCGCAATGCAACACCGAGCAAACGGGGGTCGCGCGCGAGGCCCAGCTCATCTTGTGCACCGGCACGCGAGACCACGCGGACGTCGGTTGGCGGTGTTGTCAGCCGGAATAGATGCACCCCGTTGGGCTGGATGCGGCCTTCGACGCGGCAGCCGTCCACCAACAGATGCAAGTCCGGTTCATCGGTGATTGGTACGCCGGGCCGCGGTCCGGAACGGGCGAGAAGGCGTTTCCATATGGCATCCACGATCGGGCCGGACGTGAGCACCGCACAGCACGGCGGTTTGTCCGCCTGGTCCCGGCCACTGTCAAAATTCTGAAACAGCCAACGGTTTCCGTCGTCGCGGTAACTCTCGGCGGGTGCTCCGTTCGCCAACAGCACGTCGTGGACCGTCAACTCGATATGATAAACCTCCACCTCCCGCGCCCAGTCGTCCCAGGCGATGGACCGGTGGTTCACCAGAAATTCCACCGGTATCAGTGCGTCATCGATATAGAGTGAATGACCTTTGGTAATTCGCAGATCGCGGTTCGGCACGTTGTCGGCAAGCGCATCTTTGCGGATTACCACAGGCGTCGCCGCGTTTCGTTGGCCGCGGGTTGCCAAGGCTTTTCCCGCGCCAACCCACGTGATGGACTTCGCTTCACCTCGCTGGGTTAGAACCATATCGCCGACCTTGAGGCTTTCAACCGCAGCCGCTCCAAACGGGGTGCTGATCTGCGTCCCGGGGAGAAAGCAGGCCAGGTCATCGACGTGGCAATCTGCGCCTGCACCGTGCGATCTTTCAGCGGGGCCGTCAGAATGATGTGCAACTTTCGACGCAGCGGCGTCGTCAAACTCATGCCCTGTATTGGAATGACGAATGGTCGGTTTCATCGCGCGGCACTCCTGTCTTGTGGATAAAACCTGACGGATGGCACCGTAAGATCTATCTACAACCTATTGGTTTCATGAGTTGATTTATCCGTCACTTTGCGGACTTGGCGGCAGGATCGGGACCACCAGGTCGCTCATTCGGATAACCCGTCATCGCGTGTCCGGGATGAACACCAACAAGCAAGTCCAGAGATCAATGGGTTGGGGTCGGGTCGCCAGACATCGACAATAACTTGGATAAAGAACTGATCTTTAACATCTTCAAATACACTGACAAACCACTGGGCATGTAGGAAGTATCAACAAATTCGGAGGCAGATTAAAAGCCCCGCCGCAGTAAACTAATTGTAAGATTTTAGCATGTATTGCCCGCCGAGGTGCCGATGCACAAATGTGTAAGAGCTTCACGATCGGGAATCATGTTCCGACTTATCGGAGTATTTTGGGTCTATATTCGTGGTTTTAGAATGAAAATATGCATTAGTCAATTTCCATGTTTCCGATAGAGTGGACTCTTTACTTATCTTGTCTTCGTTCCAAAAGATATCGATCGTCGGCGGCAACCGGCGATACAACCCGGCAAACCGGACCAATCTGGTGTGATCAATATTATTTGAAATCCAAAATGTTGTGCGGAAGAGGCGTGGTGGCAGTTTTCTTGCAGCAGCTTAATCATACGAAATTTGACGTTCGATCGGGCCGTCGATACGACGCTGTTGGTGACCGCGTCGCGGCCTGTTTACGGCCGCCGAGGGGCCGATGACCGCGTGGATAATCCCATCATAACCGGCGAACGGCCCGTTACAGCGTCGGCTCTTGATCCGGAAAGACCCCGCGGCGGATCAACCGCGGCAGTATGTGGGGCGAGCGTCGTTGATCAATATAGATTTTGAAATCCATGAATATGAGGATACGGCGGCTCTGCTGGCCTGCCCCGATCTTGTCGTGACGGTTGATACAACCGTCGGGTATCTGGCCACTGCGACGGACAAGCTGGACTCGATCCTGCTGGCGACACCGCCGGATCGACGCCGGCCGCCGAGCCGCGAAAGCGCATCATGGCATCCGACTGTTCAGACGTCCGACAACTGTGGTTGACGAACGTGTGGCTCGGATCCCTCGCCGGAGTGTGCCGGTTACAACCCCCGGAACCCGGTGGGTCGTCCGAAATGCGCCCGTGCGACATAGGTCGCCTGATTGTTCTGCAGCGCCGAGACGTGCGAGTTGTACATCGCGACGTCGCGGAAATACCGGTCCAGCCGGCTGCCCTTTCTTGTGGGTGCCGACAGTGAATTCTGGAACAGCAGTTCGACCGCCTGCCTGGCGAGGCCGCCGGCCTGCTGGGCGAGCGCCCAAAGGCGCAGGTTATCCTCCACGCTGATCGGGGTGCGGTCATGCGCCCAGCGTTGGCAAAGCGCCTTGTACTTGTCCGCGACACCGAACAGGATGGTTTCAGCGGCCTCGGTCATCGACAGCGCCAGACCGAAGGGGCGCTGGTAGTCGACGTGATCGGCCCAGAGCAGAGTGGGGTCGGCCAGCGAGCGGTTGCGCAGCATCAGCGCCTCGAACTCGTCCAAGGCGGCCCAGGCGGCACCCACCACCACCGAAACCAGCGAACAATGATAGGGCCCCATCATCCGGCCGAGATACATCGGGTTGCCGTGCAGCCGCGTTCCGGGCGTACCGTTCTCCATTCCGTCCGGCTTGGCACCCAGCCAGTCGAGCTGCACGACCATGTGTTCCGGGACGAAGGCGTTGCTCACCCTGGCGCTGTTGGAGCCGCTTGCCCGCATGCCGAGGGTGCGGTCGCCACCCCAGTCGTCGAGAATTTCGAACGCCGCCCGGGGCACCACCGCCTGGCGGCCGACGGGCGGGCCGTCCCCCGTGTCCAGCATCGCACCGCACAGCAGATGGGTCGCGTAGGGAATGCCGGAACAGTAATTCCACTGTCCGTTCAGCAGGTAGCCGCCGGCGACGGGTTTGAGCGTGCCCATGGCGGCCGGCCGGTGCGGCGCGATAAAATGGCCGTCGAGGCCGAATAGTTCCCGCTGCGCCTGCTCGGGCCAGTGCGATCCGACGACATAGGCGTGGGACCCTCCCAGCGACAGGCACCACCCTGCCGCCGGGTGGCCGCGCGATATCTCGACGATCAGCCGGTAGTTGGTGCCGAGGTCGAATTCGTATCCGCCGAACAGCCTGGGCTGGGTGACGCGGTAGAAGCCGGCATTCAGGAACGCCTCGTGCACCTCGGGCGAGTAGGCGCCGCCTTCGTCCGCTTGATCCTGTTGCTCCCGCAGCAGGCCGCGCAGCGCAATTGCACGCTCGAACAAAGTTGCAGGGGTGAGGTCCGATTCGGGGACCGGGATTGGCTCGCGGACTGCTTTCACCGGCACTGTTAGATTCACGCCCGGCCCTCCATGATGTCGTGATTGAGACCTTACTGTGATGTCAGTGCGCCGGCATCGCAATCGCCGAGCGCCTGTGGGGGAAGCTGATGACGCAACTTACGCCGGATCGTGCGGACCAATTCGCCGCCATCGCCCTGCGGCACGTGACCCGCGAATACCCGAACAAGCTGGACCATGTGCTGTCCGGTGCACAGGATGCATTGGGGCCACGGGCGCTGCATCCGGTGTTTTATGGCAGCTTTGACTGGCATTCGTGCGTGCATGCGTACTGGATGCTGGCGCATCTTTACCGGCGTTTTCCGGGCATGCCGCACGCGTCGGCGGTGCGTGAGCTGTTCGACACGCATTTGGTTCCCGACCGCATAGCCGGCGAATGCGCGTATCTGGGTCGGGCGGACTCGGCCGGCTTTGAGCGGCCCTATGGCTGGGCGTGGTTGCTCAAGCTGGCGGCGGAGCTGGGCTTGCATGAGACGCCGGAGGGTCGGGTCTGGTGCGATGCGCTGGCGCCCCTCGCCCGTATTTTTGTTGCTCGCTTCACCGCGTTCCTGCCCCTCGCGACCTATCCGATCCGCGCCGGTGTGCACACCAACACCGCTTTCGCCGTGCGGCTGGGGCTGGAATATGAGGACGCGGCCCTGCGCAGCGTGCTCACGGATGCGGCCCGGCGTTGGTACGGCGATGATGCCGACTGCCAGGCGTGGGAGCCGGGCGGTGATGAGTTCCTATCCCCCGCGCTGATCGAGGCGGAATGCATGCGGGCAGCGCTTCCGGACGCGGAATTCCGTCAATGGTTCGCCCGATTCCTGCCTCGGCTGGGTCAGGCGTTACCCGCGAGCCTGTTCACACCTGCCGTGGTGAGCGACCGGAGCGATGGCAAGATCGCGCATTTGGACGGCCTGAACCTGAGCCGCGCCTGGTGTTGGCGAGCGCTTGCTGGGTTCACGCCCGATACCGATGCGGTCTTGCGAACGGCACAGGCGCATATCGATGCCAGCCTGCCGCATGTCAGTGGCGAATACATGGGTGAACACTGGTTGGCCAGCTTCGCGGTTCTCGCGCTTGGCTGAATGGGGCTTGGCTGTGTGGGCTTGGCTGAATGGGGATTGGCTGTGTGGGCGCCGGGGTAATGTGATCGGCGGGGGGCTACGGCCGTATTCAGATTTTCGCTACCGAGCCTGAACTTTGGCGAATACCGGCTGGCTGGTCACGCTTATGTATCCACGCCAAGCCTAATGTTAACCATTTCTTAAGAACACCGTGATAGAAGAGTTGTCTTTGCGGCGGGTGCCCGATGGATAAATTCTGACGGACGGTGCCATAAGCTGTTATCCGCCAATCGATGAATTGGTGAGCCGACTCAGCGGACGCTTGGGAACCGGGCGTCAGGGTGGGACCACCAGGACATTGCCAGACCGGCGGCTGATTTTAGGATCGCTTGAAGTTGCGTTATTATAGCTCGTCGTGCCTGACATTGCTGCGTGCAAACGACGTGCAGAATAGCCTTCAGCCAGACCATCCGCCTGCGGAAAACGAACGCTGGCGAACTCAAGATCGGCCACCTGGACGGTGGCGGACAATCGGCGTTGGGTTCGCGATGGGCCGCCAAGACGCGAAAATGTCACCTAATCTTGTGGCCGCGTCGATGCTGCCAACCGGTACCGGCCGCGCCTATGCTTGATCGGCATTTGTCGGTTTATGCCAGGGTGGTCCTGTTCCTGGCGCTTGTTTGCCTGGCACTGATCGGACTGGACCTAAAACAAAGCTGGACGTCTCATGACAATCGCCTGCGCGAGGCGAGGCTGGAGACTTCAAATCTTGCCCGTTCACTGGCCCAGCATGCGCAAGACGTGTTTGAGACCACCGATTCCGCCCTTAAGGGGCTGCGGGACACGGTTGAGGCGGACGGTCTCGGCCCCGCGGCCGTCGGTCGGCTTGGACAGCGGATGCGGTCGCGCGTCGTCAACCAGCGGCTTTTTCACCGGGTGTTCATGCTGGACGAAGCCGGCAATGTGATCACCACTTCGGCCACTGGTTCGCTGTCTCAGGAACTGCACAACCTGAACTATGCCGAGCGGGACTTCTTCCGGTATCATCGCGATCATAACGAGGACGTGGCGCTGATCGGACCACCGATCAAGGGCAAGTTCGACGGCGTCTGGGTCGTAACGTTGTCACGACGAATAAACCATCCTGATGGACGGTTTGCCGCTGTGGTGGGCGCGTCGATCAGCATCGATCTGTTCCAGCGCTTTTTTGAAACGTTCGAAATCGGCGAGCGTGGGATTATGCTGCTCGGCAGCGCCCAGGGCACGTTGATGGTTCGCAGGCCGTTCAATGAGAAGAACATCGGCATCAGTTTGGGAAACAGCAGTTTTTTCCCGAAGCTGGAGGACAGCCTCCGGTCCGGCAGCGCCGAATTCACGTCGGTTTTAGAACGAAGGCCTCAGATCGGCAGCTTTCATCGGGTGGACGGCTTCGCTCTGACAACGGTCGTCGCGTTCGATAAGAACGAGGTGCTGACCACCTGGCGACATGAAATGAAGATGCACGTGTGGTGGCTGGTCGGCACCATGATTTTCGTGGCGCTGCTGGGTCATCGGCTGACCAATCAGATACGGGATCGGGTGGCAGCCGAAGGCATTGCGCAGAAGTTGCAACTGGAAGCCGATGAACGCCGCCGCACCGAGGAGGAGCGGAAAGCCTATCAACGGGAGCTGGAACAGCAGAAACGCGAATTGGAACGGTCCAACGCCGATCTGGAGCAGTTCGCCTATGCCGCCTCGCACGACCTGCAGTCCCCATTACGGGCGATCGCGCACCTGGCGCGCTGGGTTGAGGAGGATGTCGGAGCTACGGCAAGTCGCGAGACGATCGACAATCTCGGGTTATTAAGCGGCCGGGTGGTTCGGCTGCAGATGCTGATCAGCGGCCTGCTGGCCTATGCCAGGCTTGGGCGCGGCGAAATGGTGGCGGAAGATGTGGATGTCGCCGCCTGCGTGGCGGATATCGTCAGCCTGCTCGACCCGGCGCCCGGTTTCACTGTCACCTGCGAAGGCGTGATGGGGATAATCCGCACCTTTCGCACGCCGTTCGAACTGGTGTTGAAGAATCTGGTCAGCAACGCGCTGCAGCACCATGACCGTGACGAGGGCCGGGTTGGCGTTTCGATGCGGCTGTTGGATCGGATTGCTGAAATCCGTGTCAGCGATGATGGGCCGGGGATCGAGGAACGGTTTCACGAGGCGATTTTTGTGATCTTCAAGACCTTACAACCGCGCGATGAGTTTGAATCGGCCGGTATCGGGCTGGCGATGGTCAAGAAGCAGGTGACCGAGAACGGCGGCCGGATTTGGGTTGAGAGTTCACGACCCGCCCGCGGCTCGACATTCGTTTTCACCTGGCGGTTGGCGGATGAGTGATACCCAGCGGACCCGGCGCGGTGGCAGGGACGGAGTTTGGATCGGCGTCGTCGCGGGGTTGTTAACCGCCGGCACAGGCCAGCTTTCCGGGGGCAGCAACATGCTGACCGCTGATCGACTTACCGGGGCCGTATCAGGCTGACGGCAAAGCCGGAGCAGCGTTCGGCCAGGGTTCCGGCCTGAGCGCCTGCGCGGATCGACCGATACGCCCGAGCGGGCGACCAATCTTTACCTGGAGGCTGCCTGGCGGGCCGATTGGGGATCCGGGCGGCAATGACGCCGCTTGACCTTGCGCCCGCCGAATATCATCTTCCCGGCGAATCAACAGTACCAAGGGGTCTGATGTCAAAAGAAGATATGATTGAGTTCAGCGGCACGGTTATGGAGCTTCTGCCCAACGCCATGTTCCGCGTGAAGTTGGATAATGAACACTCCATCCTTGCCCACACCAGCGGCAAGATGCGGAAGAACCGCATCCGGGTGCTGGCCGGCGACCGGGTGAATGTCGAGATGACGCCGTACGATCTCTCCAAAGGCCGCATCACCTTCCGCTTCAAGTAATGCGCGAACACGGCGGGTCCCATCCGCACCCGCTGATTCTGGCTTCTTCCAGCCCGCGACGACTGATGCTGCTGCGGCAGATCGGCATCACGCCGGATCAGGTCGTCTCCCCTGACATCGATGAAACCCCGGCCCGCGATGAATTGCCGCGCGGGTATGCGATCCGTATGGCGCGCGCGAAGGCGGCGGCGGTGCATGCGGCCGGCAGTCTGATCCTGGCCGCCGATACAGTTGTGTCTGCTGGCCGCCGCATCCTGCCGAAAGCCGGGGATGCGGACGAGGTCCGCGCCTGCCTGGGCTTGCTGTCCGGCCGGCGTCACCGGGTGATGACGGCGATTGTGCTGACCGGCGCCGATGGTCGAGCCACTGAAAGGCTGGTGGAAAGCGCGGTTACCTTCAATCGCCTGACGAACGAGCAGATCGATCGCTATGTCGCGACCCAGGAGGGTGAGGGCAAGGCGGGCGGCTATGCTATCAACGGCCAGGCCGCCAGCTTCATTCGTTTTTTGTCCGGCAGCTACTCCGGCGTTGTCGGCCTGCCGTTGTTTGAAACCGCGCAGTTGCTGCGCGGCCACGGCTGGGCGGTGCCGTGACGGCTTCGATCCGTGTCGTGACCAGCCCCGGGGAGGCGCAGGTGGCGGTGGTCGATGGCGACCATCTGCTGGATTATGCGCTGTGGCGTCCCGGCGCGCCCGATGGTGTGGGCGATGTGTATCGGGGGCGAGTGATCGCCCTGGTGCCTGCGATGGCTGGCGCCTTCGTCTCACTGGGCGCCGCCGAGGGCTTCTTGCCCGATAGCGAGGGCGCCAAAGGGCTGACCGCCGGCACGATCCTGCCGGTTCGCATCACGCGCGCCGCACAGGGGAGCAAAGGGCCTCGGCTGTCCGCCCGGTTGGATGAAGCTGTCGCCAGCGGTGCTGTGGGACTGGTGCGGCGCGGTCCCGATCCGGTGACCTGGCTGGCAGCGCGCTACCCCGAGGCAGCCGTGCTGGTGGATGATGCGGCCATGGCCGCGCGGCTGCGGCTGGACGATCGCGTGACGGTGGCGAGCGCGATTTTCGACGAGGATATTGCCGAGGCAATCGACGCGCTGTCGCGGCCCGTCGTTGAATTGTCCGGCGGTGCCAGGCTGTCGATCTGGCCCACGCCGGCGTTGGTCGCGATCGACCTCGATGCCGGTGGGGCGCTGGCCGGCGCCGGGCGGGCGGGGCCGCGGCACGAGGCGTTGAACCGCTCGATCCTGCCGGCATTGGCCCAGCAGATCAGGCTGCGGAACCTGTCGGGGGGGATTGTGGTCGATTTGGCGGGATTGTCGGCACGGAAACGGGCTGGGCTGGCGCCAGATTTCGTCGCGGCACTGGCAAACGATCCAATACGCCCTAGATTCCTTGGCTTCACTGCGTTGGGTCTGGCGGAGATCGTGCGGTCGCGGGTGCATCCGCCATTGCACGAACTTCTGTCCGGCCCCTTGGCGGCCGGACTTGCCGCACTGCGGGCGGTAATGGCCGAATACAACCGTGATCCCCGTGGGATACCGGTGGTGCGGGCTCATCCGGCGGTGGTGTCGGCCTTGCAGGCCAATGCGGAGGCGCTGCCCGACCTTGCGCGGCGGGTTGGGCGCGGCGTGACGTTACGATCAGACCCGTCCCTGCCGGCGACGGCCTGGATGCTGGAGAAGGACAATGGCTAAGACCCCGAGTACCTGTCCCATTTGCGGGCGGCGTTCGTCCGAGGCGAACCGGCCGTTCTGCACGCCCCGGTGCCAGGAGGTTGACCTGGGCCGCTGGCTGACCGGCGTTTACCGAATTCCGGGCCCGCCGGCTGAACTGGACGAGGACCCGCCACCGTCACCTGAGGCAGCGTGAGAAGAATGGTCGAAAGCGGCTTGATCCCCGGCGGGTCATGGGCTAATCACCCGCCCTCGCTGTCGTGCTGCCGGTGCGACGGCGGTGTGCCCAGGTAGCTCAGTTGGTAGAGCATGCGACTGAAAATCGCAGTGTCGGTGGTTCGATTCCGCCCCTGGGCACCATTTTTCCCTACGCTAAATTTCAATAATTTCTCGATAGATCAAAGAGTTGATCGACAAGGCGGCGATCACCTCTGTCGTCCCCGGCTACGCCACAAACCGCTCCAATATCCGGCGACTTTATCCCACCGCGTTGCCAGCGCATTGCTAGGATCACCGGTTGTCGTGCGTCTTCCGGGCAGAAACACCAAGCGAGAGATGTTTCCATGCGCGCGAAGATCAGCAAGCGAACCTTGGATGACCTACAAGCTGCAGACCGGGATGCATTCTGTTGGGATACGAAACCGCGCCGGGTTTGCCGGAGGCTGTTTGGTTTAAGTTACGCCGCCATGGCGTGCTCGTTGGCTTGGGCATGGTAACGCGCTTCCGCTTCGGCGGGCAGAATATTTCCGATCGGTTCAAGCAAGCGCCGATTGTTGAACCAGTCGACCCATTCGAGGGTGGCAAAGTCTACCGTCGCAGCAGGGCGCCACGGACCACGCCGATGGATGAGTTCGGCCTTGAACAGGCCATTGATGATTTCGGCGAGCGCATTGTCATAACTGTCGCCGACGCTGCCGACAGATGGCTCGATGCCGGCCCTAAGCAGGCGCTCGCTGTAGCGGATCGAAAGGTATTGGGCGGATTCAGGCGGTCGTCGCAACAAACGTCCTGTTGCGACGACCGCTTGAATCCGCCTTGCACAGCCAAGTCGACGAAGGAATCCCAAAATCGGATGCAAATGTTAGATTGTATCCACTAGAACACCCCATCAGCCGCCAATTGAGCTATCTGATCCTGACTTAATCCCAGTATTGTTCGAAGCACGTAGTCGTTATCTTCGCCGTAGCTTGGTCCGTGGCGATTCAGCACGCCACCAATGTAAGGGGGAGTCTCGCTGAGTTTGACTGGAACCTCCTTGACCGGCCATTTCCCAATCTCGGACTGGTTCAGCTCAACCAGCCATTCCAGATGTTTCAGCTGTGGGTCCCGCTCGTAGCGATCCTCCGCTGTCTGGCAAACGCCGGCCGGAACGCCCGCCCGCTGTAACGCGTCCATCAAGCCGAACGCGTCCCATGCGACTGTTGCCTGATTAACCAGGGCATCAAGATAGTCCTGGTCGCCGAGGCGCAAGGCCAGCGTTGCCAGCTTGGGATCCGAGGTCCAGCCTGGACGTTTCAACACCTTGGTCAGCGCCCACCAATGTTCTTCCGTGAATGCAGCGATGGCGATCCATCGGTCCCCGCCAAGGGCGCGGTAAGCCCCGTGCGGCGCAGCTTGTTTGCAGGGTGATCTGTTGCCGAACCGGCTCCACCGACGGCCGTTCGCCGCGTGCTCCAGAATGGCGGTACCCGTCAGATAGAGCCCCACCTCTGCCTGCGAGGAATTAATCCAGCAGCCCTTTCCCGTCTGCTTCTGCCGGTAGAGTGCTGCCATCATCGCCAACGCCATCTGGTAAGCGCCGAACCAGTCCAGATAGGAATAGCCGATGCCGGCCGGCGGATAGGGTTCGGGAAGGCCTGACATATCGCTCAGTCCCGAAAACGCCTGTGCGGTGGGCCCGAAGCTCCGGAGGCGCCCGTAAGTGCCGATTTGCCCCATGCCCGATTGCTGGACGTAGACGATTTTCGGGTTGATCTCGCGCAGGCGCTCGTAGCCGAGTCCCATCCGGTCCATGGTTCCGGGAGAGAAACCCTCGACCACCATGTCCGCTTCCTTGATCAAGTCGACCAGCAATGCCTTGCCGCGCGGATGCTTGAGATTGAGACTGAAACTGCGTTTGCCGGCATTGATTTCCATGAACGAGCCGCTGCGGTTGACGTTGGTCGTTGCTGGAGCAACGACCGGCCCGGTCGCGCCGTCGCGCTCCTCGCGTCCGCCGACAGGGGCGTTCCCCATCCCCATTCGCATGCCATCCAATCGCGAGGTATGCTCGACCTTGATGACCTCGGCGCCCATGGCGGTGAAGAACCGGCCGGCGCCGGCGCTGGCGAGCATCCACGTCAGGTCAACGATGCGGATCCCGCTGAGAGCAAACGGCTTGCCAAGTTTACTGAAGACAGGCGCCTTTTCCGAGGTCCGGACCGTGGGTGCCTTGCGGACACCGGTGTTGGCGAGGATTTCGTCGGTATGTTCTCCGAGAAGGGGTGCACGAGGGCCGGTCCGCCATGGCAGGCCGGGCGCCACCCACTTGGCGCCCGACTGGGTAAACGTCTTGCCCACCTCTGGGTAGTCGACCTGCATAAAGGTCTCGCGCTCCGCCCAGTGCGGCTCGCCCACATTCTCCTCCGGCCGGCGCACCGGTGCCCACGGCAGCCCGACATCCTGGCCGTCCTTCCACAGGTCGCGGTCGAAAAGGTGCCGCCCGACCAGACGCTCCACGATGGTGCCGATATGGAAGTTGGTGGCAGGTTGGAGCACGAAAGCGGGATCCTTGTATTTCTCCTCCGTCAGGTCGGCTTCGGCGCCGAACTTTTGCAGCAGGCTCACGGTCGCGTTGAAAGAGGCAACGCCTCCCAGGAGGTAGGTACGGTAAGCCAGCACCCAGCGGCCGTCCTTGGTCCTGGAAAGGCCTGGCCGCAGCGCAGAGTCTGCAGCCACGCCCTGCATTGTTGGGCTGGCCGACGGAAGCGAATGCCTGCAGGTCTGCCGGTAATGCGGCAGACGACAGTAGATCCAGTCCGGCAAGTCGGTTTCGGTGTTCTTGGCGACCGCGTCATGGACCGAGGTAGCAAGTCGCTGACCCCGCCCGGTTTCAATTCGGTAGGTGAGAGCTGCAATGATCTGTACAGCGGTCACTTCACCAGCGATATGATACGAGTGCCACATCTGTGGTGCGATCGGCGGCGTCTCGTAGAAGCCTGAGGAGTCCGGATCGTAGCCGCAGTTCATCATGACGCCGCCAAGAGCGAGATGGATCAGATCGCTCGCCTGGTAGTCTGCCCATGGGCCATCGTCACCGAAGGCGCTGATGCGTGCGTAGATCAGGGACGGATTGTATTGGCGAATTGCGTCGTAGCCGATGTCTCGTCGGTCCAGGTAATCGCGGGTTCGGGAATCGATGATGACGTCGGCCGTCCGGGCCAGTTCCATGAACTGATCCCTGCCCTCATCAAACTCAAGATCGATGACAATACTGCGCTTGCCGAAGTTATAATGCCAAAAATGCAAGCTGCGGTTGGGATGCGGTTCGTCTTTGTAAAATGGGCCGTATGTTCGCGTTTTTTCGCCTCCGAGCGGTTCGATCTTGATAAGGTCTGCACCGAGGCCGGCAAGCACTTTTCCACAGTATTCGCCAAGTTCGTCCGCCAACTCGATCACGCGGACTCCATTAAGGAAGCTTCCGGTTTCGTGAACTTTCTTGTCGGCCATACTGTCACTCCCTGTTGCCTCAATGCCCATCAGGCTGTGTGACTGAACTCGCCGATGGTAAACTCAGTTCAAGCCAGAACTCGAAAGTCCGTGGGCGAGATGACACCGAAATTATCCGTTACTTAATAGTAACGATATAAGCTAGTTGGCGCCGTTTGGCGAAAGGCCGCACACGGATTCTCAATCAGTCGGGTTAAAGGTTGAAAACCTCGATCGCGGTCTTGCCCAGGATTTTCTGCGCGTTCTCGACACTCGTTGCGTCGAATACTGCCTAAATGGCGCTTCGGGAGTAGCCATAGGTCGATTCCTGGTGCGGATAATCCGACGACCACATCACGCGGTCCGGGCCGATCCGATGCAGCAGTTCCAGTCCCGCCGGATCAGTCATGAACGTCGCATAGCAATGGTTGAACCAGTACCAGCTTGGCGGATGCGCGAGCTTGGGGTTCATAACGGTCGGGAACGAGTTATAGATCATGTCGGCGTCGTGCAGCATCGACGCCACCCAACTGATGCCGCCTTCCACGAAGACCACCTTCAACGCAGGGAAACGGTCGAACACGCCGGCGAAGGTCAGCGGACCCCAGATCTGGCGGAACCCCTGCATCTGGACCAGCACGGCGGTGCCCGCGGCACCCGGGGCGCTCGTCGGAACATTCTCGCCGATATGGAAGCACAGCGGAACGCCAAAGTCGGCGATCGCCTCCCACAGCGGGTCCATCTTGGCATCGTTATAGAAGATTGGCGTGCCATTGACGTCGTCGCCTGGCTTGATCGGTATCATCAGCGCATGCGCCCCAAGTTGCTTGCAGCGTGCGACCGATGCCCTGGCTTCGGCGGGGTCCCAGTAGTTAGGAACCATTACGGGAAAGAGACGGCCCTTGCCCATGGCGCAGGCTTCGGCGATGTGTTCGTTATAAGCAGAGAACGTCTCCGCCCGGTCCATCAGTTTGCCGAGGATGAACAGGCTGAAGAGTCGTTGCGGGAAGATCAGCTCCTTCTCGACGCCCTCGATGTCGAGGTCGGCGAGCCGAGCCTCGATGCTGGTAAGGCCCGCATTGCATTCCATGGCGGTGCAGAGTGCAGCGGCATCGAACTCGCGGCCGGGCCGCTTTCCCACCTCCTCCCCAGCGACGGTCAGGTGATAGCCGCCGTCGCGGAACTCCATCCGCGGCGCGCGGTGCTTCATATGCTCGGGGAACCGGTCGACCCAGCAATCCGTTTCCAGCATGTGGCTGTCAGCCGAGACGATGATGGTGCCGTTGGGCCATGGATGCGTCGCCGCTTGCGCCGTGCGCGCCGGCGATAGCGGAAGTCCAACCATTTCAGGTATCTCGAGCACAAAGCCGTCCATGACCGGTCTCCTCTGCTGCTACTGACCAGTAAGCTAAGCATATCCACAACGGGATGGCTACTGACTGGAAGAGCGAAGCTGAGGGCCACAGGCAGCCTCAGCGCTTGAATTCCTATGATTACAACTCACTAAGATTAGAATTGGGACGCGCACGACGTCCGTTTCGCCAGCCGGGGGCGACGTCTACCAGCACGGCGCCAGCCACCGATAGCGACACGGCGGTGATGAAATCGGCTTCGTCGGACGCCAGGAACATCGCCGCGTTGGCGACGTCCCAGACGGTGTCCTGCCAAACTCGCAGAGGCACGCGGCATCTATAGCTCGGCATAATGCGCTCCTTGGCGTTGGCTCTGCCTTGCACACAGCGCGACGGACAGGATTCTTGGATCTCCGCGGTCCCAACGCCGGGCGCTACACCCACTGTGCAGTCCGAACCAAAAAAGCGTGTCGGAGGGTGCACGGCACAAGTCCACGCCCTTGGCATTCCTGTGCATCAAGGTGATTCCCTTGAAGTTTGTATACGTGAGATCTGCGCCTTCCAGATCTGCACGCAGTGAGTACGCTCCCTCAAGGTGGCCGGCGTGTAAGAGGGCCCCCTGAAGATGAGCGCCTTCTAGGTTCGCGCCTGGTGGATAGCGGCAAAGGCCAAAGCAGCTGCTGTTATAAATGCTCCAACCGTACCGAAGAATTTTGCGCCTGGCACGATGATGTTCTCATTGCTGGTATACCATTCCGCGAGAGAACTATACCAAACCATGGCCCCTGTCCTATTCGGGCAAACGTCCTTCTCGATCGTCGGGCAGACCAACAATCACGCATGGCCTGCTAAGAACCCTGGGTGATATTGGCAGCCCCCCATATTCATAATGCGCCAAGCGTCCTCCGATCGCTATGCCGCGGTCTTACACCCGGGGCATCCCGAGGCCACGTTCCGCGACGATATTGCGCTGGATCTCATTTGTCCCGCCGGCGATCGTGCCAGAGAACGCACTCAGGAAATCGAACATCGGGCTGCCGAATGGCTCCTCCGCGAGCATGGCGAATTCCTGGCCTTCGACGCCGGCGATCCGGGTCATGAAAGAACAGATCCGCTGCCGCAGCACCGTCGCCGACAGCTTGACGATCGACGGCAGGACACTGGCTGAGGCTTCGGGCGTTTCACTCTCCTCCAGCACGCGTCGCAGCAGCCGGCGCCCTGCCTGCATCTCCGCGAGGAAACCCACGAATTCGCGGCGAAGCTGATCGTCGCGAAGCCACGCCGCGTCGTTCTCCAGCGCGCGGCGATAGAATGCCTCGACCTCATAACGCTGCCGTTCCGCGCCTTCGAACGCGATCACACCGCGTTCCGAGGCCAGAGTCGCCTGCGCGACCCGCCAGCCATTGTTCTCGCGCCCGATCATGTTCTCGGCTGGGATCCGGACATTCGTCAGAAAAAGCTCACCGAACTCGGCGCGGCCGTTGGCCTGCCGGATCGGCCGCACCTCGACGCCGGGCGAGCGCATATCCATGATGAAATAGCTGATGCCGCGGTGCTTCTGCGCGTCGGGATCGGTACGCGTCAGTAATATACACCAATCGGCGTACATCGAATTGGACGACCAGATCTTCTGCCCGTTGACCACATAAACTTCGCCATCCCGAACTGCTCTGGTACGTAACGATGCGAGGTCGGATCCCGAATTCGGTTCCGAGAATCCCTGGCACCACACATCACCTTTCGACACGCCGGCCAGATAGCGCCGCTTTTGCGCCTCCGTCCCGTGCGGGAACAGCGTGCCGGGAAGATGGATCAGCGAAATGGTGAACAGGCGCGCCTGCGGTGCGTCCGCCCGGGCCATCTCATCGGCGATGACGATCAGGTGCCGTAACGTCAGCCCGGCGCCGCCGTACTCCTGCGGCCAGTGCGGAACAGCAAGGCCAACCTTGCCGCGCTCCGCCATCCACCAGCGTTGGAAGGCGATGTATTCCTCGTTCGAGGCCCGAACCATGCGGGCCTTCCAGTCAGGCGGCACCACCTCGGCCAACCAGGTGCGAATCTCCTGGCGAAATGCGGGCAGGTCGTGCTGAGCATCGAGGATTGTCATAGTCCCAACTCCAATGCTGAACGTCCGGCGCGTGTCGCGGCAGCCAGTCCGGCGGCGGCCCGATCGCGCAGAGCGGGATTTGCCATGACCAGCACTTCGTTCAATCTTGCGCGCTTGAGAAAAATCTGCGGATCGTAGTCCCAGGTGAAACCAACGCCACCGTGCAACTGCACGCAGTCGGTGGCGATGAAGACAAAGGCCTCGGTCACTTCGGCCTTGGCGAGCGAAACCCAGACATCAGCATCCGGTTCGTCGGAAGCGATCTGGTGGACCGCGTGCGCAACCATCTCGTCGATCACCGCCAGCTTCGTGGCGAGGTCGGCGGCCCGATGCTTCAGCGCCTGAAACCCGGCGATCGGCTGCCCGAACTGTTCCCGCGTCTTCATATAGGCGATGGTCCGGTCCGTGATGGAACGCGCCCCGCCGCGACTGTCCGCCGCCGTTGCCAATGCCATGGCACGTCGCAGCGAACAGTCGACTCCCTCTCGATCCTTCAGAATGGCGGAGGGTTTTGCGTCCAGGAGGTGAATATCGATCAAGTCCCGCGTCCGGTCCCAAATCGGCACCGCAGTCACGTCAGCGCCGGCCAGTTCGATGATGACCCAGGCATCGCCGGCGGGCGCGAGAGCGAACGTGGCGTCGCGGCTGCCCAAGCAACGCAGTGCACCTGACACACCCGCGCCGGACCATGTCAGGCCCACGCCACCCAGCACGGCCGGGACGGCTGCACTGATCTCACCGGACGCCATGCGCGGCAGCCATGCCGTTCGGACCGCTTCGGAGCCACATTCGACAACCACCTGAGCGGCCGAGAGCGTGGAAATATACGGCCCGGGTGCTGCCTCCCGGCCAAGTTCGTCATGCAGGATGGCAAGGCCCTGGCAGCCCAGACCGAGCCCGCCGTACTGCTCCGGAATGCCGAAGCCAAGCCACCCAAGGGAGGCGGCCCGGGTCCACAATTCCCGATCCAGCGAATTTTTGCCGTCGATGAACGCATGCACGGCCAGACTGCCACTCTGCTCCGCCAGAACCCCGGCAACGCCTTCCCGCAAAGCGTCAAGGGTCTCCTGGTCCAGCACGCTTGTCGTCTCAATCGTCGTCATGCGGCCTCCTGTTGCTCGCAACATAACACTGAGCCGGTCTCAACGGCGTCGCGCCGCGATAGCCAGGGACTCGCCCAAATCCGGCGCATTCCAGTGCTCCACCGGTTCGATTTAGTAATAAACCATCCGTCCGGCTCCGCCGGTTGCCGCGACAAGCTCGCCGGAGACCGCCCAGGCCTTGTCGGAGGCCAGGAAGACCGTGACGAACGCCACCTCGCGGGCGTCCACCATGCGGCAGATGGAGTTGCCGCGCGGCGAGTTCGGGAGCGAAATCCTGGCGCTCCGCTTCTTCCGGGGATACGCCCAGTTGAGTGGCGCGGGCGGCAAGCAGGCTCGGGGTGCGCTCGGTGCGGGTCGTGCCGGGATGGATACAATTGACCGTGATGCCATGGCGGCCCATTTGGACCGCCAGTGTCTTGGTCATGTGCACGAGGGAGGCGTTACGTGCGCCGCCGCTGAGATTGCCGGCGTTGCGGGCGTTGGCACCGCTGATGTTGATGATGCGGCCCCAGCCCTGTTGCTTCATGAACGGAATGACAGCGCGGCAACAGCGCAGCGCTCCGACATACTTGACGTTGAAATCCTGCAGCAAATCCTCATCGACAACCGTATCGATGGGTCCGGTCGCAGTGGCAGAGCCCCCTGGTGAGGACCCGCTGTTAACCAGGATATGGAGACCGCCCAGTTGCTGTGCCGCCTCGGCGACCATGCGATCCACCTGCTCTTTGCTGGTGACGTCGGCCACGAGGGGAAGAATGCGCCGGTTCGTCTCGGCTCCCAGCTCGCGCGCTGTCGCCTCAAGAGCCTCTTTGTTTCGCGCCACGATCGCCACATCAACGCCTTCGCGTGCCAATTCCCGCGCGATGGCTTTGCCGATGCCCCGACTGCCGCCGGTTACGATCGCATGCTTGCCTTGCAATCCGAGGTCCATGGCATTCTCTCCCCTTGGCGAAGTGATTGCGCTTTCATTGTCTCAGTGCTCACTGTTCGCTTCGGGGCACCCTGGTGCAAGGCGTCCCGGAGGTAAAGCGATGCACTGTCACAATCGGTCGAATGTCGGCATTTGAAAGACGGCGGGGCGGTCCGGAGGGACCGATTCGGTGAAGGTTTTCGGGTGCCTCCAGGCCACGAAAACCGGCGATGCGCGAACTCCCGGGGTTAAGGTCTGCGTGGGCGGGGCGGGAAGCAGTCAATCGGACATATCCCTGACAGCGCCGCCTGCCCGGTACCGATGGCTTCGAGATGACGATGGATATCAGGGCGGATTCAAGTGGTCGTTGCAACAGGAGGTTTGTTAGCCGATCGAAGCAACTGGTCAAGCGTCTCCGCAGGCGTTTTCCAATTGAGCGGCTTTCGCGGCCGGGCGTTGAGAGCGGCGGCTACGGCTGCGACCTCATCGATGCTGTGAATGCTAAGACCGGTGCCTTTCGGAAAATACTGACGCAGCAGCCGTTGGTGTTCTCGTTGGTGCCGCCAGCACTCGGGCCCGGGTCGTGCGCAGTTGCCGGATACCTGGAGCGACGGTTATCCTCAACTCGGGTCGGTTGAACGGTCAGCATTGCGATCGCGCCGGCCCGGACGTCCGAGACATAACAACAAGAGTTCATCGCCATGAAGCCGCCAATTCGGATCGACGAAGCCACAGGCCTGAAGGCATTTGCTACGCGCGCCGCCAAGGCCACCGACCGGATCACCGGTGTCGGCTACATGCCGGTCGCGGATGAAACGCTGATCACCCTTCCGCCACCCCCGCCTGGCGCCGTGTTCAATGCTGAGGAACAGGCACGCTATCGCGAATACAATAAATCTCGGCAAGGCGCCGCCGATTACATGGCGATGGAGGGCCAGTTCTCCAAGTATCTGGAAGACGTCTATTCCGCCCCACCGGTCGGACGAGACGCGCTGACAGATGAATGCGAAATAGTAATAATTGGCGCGGGATTCGCGGCCATGCTGCTCTGGTACAAGATCCGCGAGGCGGGGTTCCATGATGTCCGCGTCTGCGAAAAGGGTGGCGATGTCGGCGGCACTTGGTACTGGAACCGCTATCCGGGCATCGCCTGCGACGTTGAGTCATACAGCTACCTGCCGCTACTGGAGGAGATGGGATATTTCCCCACGATGAAATTCGCCTCCGGGTTTGAAATCTACGAGTACTGCCAGCGTATGGCGGAAAAGCTCGGCTTTTACGACCGTTGCCTGTTCCACACGACCGTCGATCGGACGGAATGGGACGAAGCCTCCCACCGCTGGATCGTGTCCACCGACCGGGGCGACAGGATGCGCGCCCGCTACGTCGTGCTGGCCAACGGTTCCCTGACCACACCGAAACTGGCGCGTATCGAAGGTATGGAGACCTTGCAGGGCGAGGCGTTTCATACCTCGCGCTGGAATTATCACGTCGATCTGACCGGGAAACGTGTCGGCATCATCGGGACAGGCGCGAGCGCAGTGCAGGTCATTCCGGAGATCGCCAAGGTCGTGAAGGAGCTTTACGTTTTTCAACGGACACCCTCCACCATCGACGTGCGCGATCAACGCATGACGACCAGGGAGGAAATCGAGACGTGGTCGAAGGAACCCGATTGGGCCAAGAAGCGGCGGGAACGGCTCGCCCGAATTTCATCCGGACGCACCGCGCTGAAGGGCAACGACGATTACCTTTCAGGCAAGGTCGCGGATGTCCGGGCGCCCCGGCAATTCGATCGGCAGTTGTCGCCGGAAGAACTGATGGAGCGGCAACTCAACACCAACTTCCGGATCATGGAACAGATCCGCGCGCGGGTGGACGCGATCGTCAAGGATCCAAAAACGGCGGCGGCGCTGAAGCCTTACTACGCGTATGGCTGCAAGCGGCCGACCTTCCATGACGAGTATCTGCCGACCTTCAACCTGCCGCATGTGCATTTGATCGACACGGCGCCGGTGGGCGTCAGCCGGATCAACGAGCGGGGCGTGGTTCATGACGGCGTGGAATATCCTGTGGACGTGCTGATCTACGCGACCGGGTTTCAATGGATGGGCGCGGGCTCCTTCAACATGATCGTTGGTCGCGACGGACGCTCCATGCGCGGCAAATGGGGCGAGGAGGGCGTCAAGACCTTCCTGGGGCTGCACAGCCACGGCTTCCCCAACCTGTTCATCATGTCGGGACCGCAGAGCGGCGGCGGGCAGTTCAACTTCACCCGCACGATGGAGGGCCAGACCGATTATGTGGCCTGGCTGCTGAAGACATCCCGGGAGCATGGGAACTGCATCATCGACGTCTCCAAGGACGCGGAGATCGCCTATGCGGAACATTGCCGCGAAGCGGATATCCGGACCCAACCGTTCCGGGATTGCCTGTCTTATTACAATGGTGACGGAAACGCGGAGCCGGGCAGCCTCGCGTATTACGGTGGGCCGCAAAAATGGCACGAAATCCGTATGAAGGCACAGGAGACGCTGGACCCGTATGTGTTCGAGCAGGTCCACGCATAGTCCGCCCGGACCCGCCCTTGGCCGAAACCGCGCACAGTCGAGACTAGCCGCCCGGGGCAACATCAATGTCAACGGGCGTAACGTCTGCCGGGTGCTGCGCCCCCTGGCCGCGTAAACGAAACCCGAGGAGATCGCATGGCCCGTGTTCCCGTTTTGAAATCCCCCGACGAACTGACCGGCGGGGCCCGCGCTATCGCAGAAAAGATCGTTGACACGCGCAAATCGCTGGAAGGCCCCTTCTCGGTCTGGATGCACGCGCCGGAGTGGGCCGAACGTGTCGCCCATCTGGGCACGCTGGTGCGCTGGGAAGGCACGTTGGAACTCCGGCTTCGCACGCTTGCCGCGCTGGTCGTTGGCCGGCACTTTCAGGCCCAGTATGTGTGGGGCATCCAGGGTGTGATCGGCGCGGAGCGGAACGTGGCGCGCTCGACGATCGACGCGATCCGCGACGATCGTTCCGATGGCATTCCGCCCGAAGACCTGCAGATCGTCGACTTCACACGGCAATTGCTACGCAAGAACCGGGTCGACGAACCACTGGCACGGGCGCTCATGGTTCGGCTGGGGGCCGACCAGTATGTGCAACTGACGACCTGTATCGGTTACTATGCGATGCTGGCGATGACGGTGAATGCGGTCGAACTGGAACCGAACCCGAAACACGAAGCCCTGAAAGTCTGACAGAAGAAGAGCCAGCCCGGGTCGGGCCGGGCCAACACGACAGCGCCAGCCGGATGGATACGGCGTATCATGGATGCGCGTTTTGCAAAGCAATGAAAGGTGGGGACCATGGGAAGGCTCGACGGAAAGGTGGCAGCGGTGACCGGTGGGGCATCCGGGATCGGCGAGGCGACGGTCAGGCGTTTCCTCGCCGAGGGCGCGAGCGTGGCATTCTGCGATCGGGACGGCGAGCGCGGCCAGCGCGTGGCAGCCGAGCTGGAAACCGCCGGCGGCAAGGTCGCCTTCACGCAGGCTGACGTTGGCACCGAGGCCGCATGCCTCGGCTTCGTCAACGGTGCGGCGCAGACGTTCGGGCGCCTCGACATCCTGGTGAACAATGCCGGCATCCGCAAATACGAGAAGGTCGATGAGGCGAGCGGGGCAAGCTGGAACGAGATCCTCAACATCAACCTGTTGAGCTACGCCTTTTGTGCCAAGGCGGCAGTCCCGCTGATGCGCCGTGGCAAGGGCGGCGCCATCGTCAACGTCGCCTCGGTCCGGTCCGTTGTCGCGGGCGGCGGCAACCTGCAATACGACACCACCAAGGCGGCGGTGGCGGGCCTGACGCGGGGGCTCGCCGCTGATCACTCGGCGGAGGGTATTCGGGTGAACGCGGTCGGCCCTGGCCCGATCTTCACGCCGTTCCATGCACGCCGCATCGCCGCGGCCGGCGAGACGGTTGAGCAGTACAACGCCAAGGCCGCGCAAGGCACCATGATGAAGCGCCCGGGCAGGGCCGAGGAGGTCGCCGCCGCGATCCTGTTCTTGGCCTCCGACGATGCGTCCTACGTCACCGGCGCGCTGCTGTTCGTCGACGGCGGTATGACGGCGATGTGAGGCAGGTGGCGGATATGGGAAGGCAGGCTTCCGAGATCGCGTCAAAGGATATCAGGATCGTGTCCGTCAAAGTCGTGTGAAGCCATGTTTGTCTGAGATGGCCATACGCCGTGACATGTATCGGTTCGGTACGACGCGGAAGTTGGCAACGCATCCCTTGCAAATCTGCGTTGGGCACATCGGCGACGTTGCGTGATCACTGCGGCACACCGGAACCAGCACCATGTCGTCCCGATCCTGGATTGGGCAAGATTTGGCCCCCCCTGTGTTTGCGCTACAATGTTGTTCTTGTGTCCCAGGAGCCTGCTGTTATGGCGCTGCTCGTCATCGATCTCGACAAACATATCGGCAATGCCAAGGCGTGGCGTGACACGTTCGGCGAACAGCTGCCCAATCTGGAAATTCGCATCTGGCCTGATACGGGCGCGTTGGCGGATGTCGAATATCTCGCTTTCATGCACCCCGATTTCGATGCTCTTCCCGCCTTTCCGAATTTGAAAGCCATGTTCAGCCGGTCGGCCGGGGTCGAGTCATTTGTCCGGCATCCCAAGCTGCCCAAAGCCCCGCTCGGCAAGATTGAACCGCCCGGCGGCGACCCGATGATGACCGAATACGTCGTCATGCACGTTCTGCGGTTCCATCGCGACATGCCAGGGTACGCAGCGGCTCAGGCCAAGCGGGAGTGGCGCCGCACAACCATCGCCCGGCCGGAGCAAAGACGTGTCGGGTTCCTAGGCTTCGGCAAGATGGCGAAAGCGCCAGCGCTGGTGTTGAAGTCGCTTGGCTTCCCGGTGTCAGCCTGGGTTCGCCACCCAAGGCAGGAAGCCGGCATCGCGATCTATCACGGTACCGATCAGTTGGAGCCATTTCTTCAGCAGACCGATATCGCCGTGTGCCTGTTGCCGCTTACGAGGGAAACCGAGGGTATATTCTGCGCGCGCACCTTCGCCATGATGCCCCGAGGAGCGATGCTGGTGAACGTTGGGCGCGGCAAGCATGTGGTGGATGCGGATCTGATCGCCGCGCTCGATTCCGGACAGTTGGCCTACGCTGCCTTGGATGCGCTGTGGCCCGAGCCCCTGCCCTCAATCAGCCCGCTTTGGTCGCACCCCAAGGTGACCGTGATGCCGCACGTGGCACGACGACCGACCGTCGCCCAACTGGTAACCGAGATCGCGGCGAATATTCGCAGTATCGAGGCGGGCGGGCGACTTTTGCAGGAAATTGACAAAACGACGGGATATTAACGGGTTACTCGCCGGACGCATCTTCGGCGCCAGAGTGGTCCGGATGTCCGCCCGGGCGTAAAATCATACGAAAACAAAACAAGGAGGCTCCCATGCCGTTCTACGAAAAAGGCGATGTTCGTATCCACTACGAAGAGGCTGGCAGCGGTTTTCCCCTCCTGGTGATCCCTGGCGGTGGGCTAAACTCGACGATCGAGGGGCTGAAGACGCACCCTTTCAACCCGTTCGACGCGTTCAAGGGGGAGTTCCGCGTCATCTCGGCCGATCTACGCAACGCTAATGGTGGCCAGTCGTCCGGCCCGCTGGAGATCGACCGCCCCTGGGACTCCTACACCGACGACCATATCGGCCTTATGGATCACCTGGGCATTCGTCAGTTCATGGTGCTTGGCTTCTGCATCGGCGGTCCGTTTATCTGGAATTTGGTGAAACGGGTCCCAGATCGCCTGGTCGCCGCCGTGCCAGTGCAGCCCAGTGGATACCGGCCGGAAATGCCGGGTATGTCGTATAATAACAACATGAAGGGCTGGGGCCCGGAGTTGTGCGCCCGCCGGCCCGAGATCACGATGGCGCAGGTCGATAAATTCCTGACCAACATGTACACCGGGGCTCGCGCCGACTTCGTTTACTCCGTGACCCGCGATGTCGTGCGCAACTGCCAGACGCCAATCCTGGTGTTGCCGGACGACGTTCCCGCGCATCCCTATGCCGTCGCGATGGAGACCGTGCATCTCGCACCCAACGCTCAGGTCAGCCTTTACCCGTGGAAGGACACCCCGGATAAGATACCGCTGGCGGTGCGCCATATCCGCACGTTTCTGCGCGCCTATCGCCCTGCCGCGGCGGTTTAATCCACGGCGGCCACCGCCTGGTAGCACCCGGAGGCAAAACCGCCCCGCCCCCTCGACTATTTCCTCCGGGGCCCAGCCGGCCAGGCTCGCGCTGGTGCCAGGCCCAACCCTGACCTAACATGTTGGCGGGACCGCCTCGCGGGGGGCAGATCAACGTGGGAAGATCAAGATGAATATCGCAGCGGCGGCGACCGGGAATGCCAAGGTTTCCGAGCTTTTGGATTTCGATGCTGTCGTGATCGGTGCGGGCGTCGCGGGACTTTACCAGCTCTATAAGCTTCGCGAGCTTGGTCTGCGGGTGCGAACATTCGAGGCCGCCAGCGGCGTCGGCGGCACCTGGTCACTGGAACCGCTATCCCGGCGCCCGTTTCAATTCCGAAAGTTGGACCTACGGTTATTCCTTCTCGAAGGCGTTGCTTGAGGAGTGGGACTGGAGCGAACATTTCGCTCCGCAGCCCGAGACCGAGCGGTATCTCAACCATTTCGCCGACAAATTCGACTTGCGCCGGGACATACAGTTCAACACCCGCGTCGTCGCAGCCAACTATCGCGAGGACACGCGAAGCTGGGACATCACGCTGGGGGATGGCGGCCGCGCCACAACGCGATTTCTGATTACCGCGATCGGCATCCTCTCGGCGCCGACAATGCCGAATATTCCTGGGATCACCGCGTTCGAAGGCCAATCCTGCCACACTCATGACTGGCCGAGGGAAGGCGTCGATTTCGCGGGCAAGCGGGTCGGGATCATCGGCACCGGCGCGACCGCGGTGCAGACGATCCAGGAAATCGCCAAATCCGTCGGTCACCTCACCATCTTCCAGCGCACCCCGAACTGGTGCGCGCCGCTGAACAACGGCAAGATTTCCCGGGACGAAATGGCCGGCATACGCACCCGCTATCCGGAAATCCTGGCGCTCTGCCGCGAGACGCCCGGCTGTTATATCCATTCCACCGATCCGCGCGCGACCCTGGAAGCGACGCCCGAGGAACGCATCGCCTTCTGGGAAAAACTCTATGCCTCGCCCGGTTTCGGCATCTGGCAGGGCAATTTCAGCGACATGCTGACCGACCGCACGGCCAACGCGCTAGCCAGCGAATTCATCGCGAACAAAATCCGCCAGCGGGTGCATGACCCGCTTGTCGCGGAAAAGCTGATCCCGAAGAATCATGGGTTTGGCACCCGCCGGGTGCCACTTGAGACCGGCTACTACGAGGTCTTCAACCAGCCCAATGTCGAACTCGTCGATGTCAACGAAACGCCAATCGAGCGCGTCACGCGTGGCGGCATTCAGACCAGCGCGCGGGAATACCCATTCGACATCATCATCTACGCGACCGGGTTCGACGCCATCTCGGGTGCCTTCGACCGGATCGACATCCGGGGCACCGGCGGCGTGCGCCTGAAGGATATTTGGGCCAACGGGCCTCAGACCTATCTTGGTGTGTTTGTCGAACACTTCCCGAACCTGCTGATGACGATGGGGCCGCATGCCGGGCTTGGCAATTACACCCGCACCGCGGAATACAGCGTCGAGTGGGTGACCGGTATCATCCAATACGCGAGGGAGCGCGGCCTGACGCGGATCGAAGCCACCGCGGCCGGCGTCGGCGAATGGACCGATTACGTTCTGGCCTTGGGGCAAGGGCAGCTCATGAACGAGGTTGGTTCCTGGATGACGGGCGTGAACCGCAATGTCGAGGGCAAGCAAATCCCGAGGATCATGCGGTACAGCGGAGGTCATCCCGCCTATCGAGAACACTGTGACGCCGTCGCGGCGGCGGGCTACCGCCAGCTCGCACTGGCTTAGGCGGGTACGGTCAACAGCGGACGATCGCCGGCGAGGCCGTTGACAAGCAGACGGGGGATTGCCGAAGACGTTGTGCTTCTGGGCTGTGGCAACCATAGGTCCGATCGACGCACCCGTGCGTGACAGGCTGACAACAGCCTATCGCGCCGCGTCCCGGCGGGCAGGTTTTTTCAGGACACGGAGCATCGAAGCCGCCTTATGTTCCGCGCCCGCAGCACCCCTGAAATGTCGGCGATCTGCGACGCCAATCCGTCCGAGGGGACTGAGCAATGACTGAACGCAAGATGCGGCTTGGCCTGTCGATCCGCGGTCACGGCTACCACCCGGCCGCCTGGCGCCACCCGGACGTGCCAGCCGATGGCACGCTGCGCATCGAGCATTACGTCCACAGCGCCCAGATCGCCGAGCGCGGCATGCTGGATATGATCTTCTTCGCCGACGGCGCGGGCATTCGTCAGGGCGACACCCCGCCTGGCTCGCTGTCCCGGACTGGCCGGGACATGATCGAGCTGGAACCGACGATGTTGCTGCCAGCCTTGGCCATGGTCACGCGTCACGTCGGCCTGGTGGCCACCGCATCGACCACTTACAACGAACCTTACAACCTGGCGCGCCGCTTCGCCACGCTGGACCTGATCAGCCAGGGACGCGCGGGCTGGAACGTGGTCGCCTCGTGGTCGGCGCTGGAAGCCCAAAACTTCGGACTGGAAACCACGCTTGATTACGACACACGGTACGCGCGCTCTGCCGAGTTCGTCGAGGTGGTCAAGGGGCTCTGGGACGGGTGGGAGGCCGGCGCGCTGGTGCTCGACAAAGCATCCGGCCAGTATTTTGACGAAACGAAAATGCATGTGCTCAATCACCGGGGAACGTTCTTCCGGGTGCGCGGCCCGCTGACCGTGACGGGGATGCCGCAAGGCCATCCGATAATCGTGCAGGCCGGCGCCTCGGAGCAAGGGCGGGAACTCGGCGCGGCGACCGCCGACGTCATTTACGCGATTCATGAGTCACTGGAAGGCGCACAGGCCTATTATGAGGATGTGAAAGGGCGCATGGCGAAATATGGCCGCGCGCCCGACGACCTGAAGATCATGCCGGCGCTGTGTCCGGTCGTGGGACGCACGCGCGAGGAAGCGCAGGCGAAATACGACCAGTTGCAGACCTTATTCGACCCTTTGGCGGGCCTGGGCTCGCTCTATAGCACGTTCGGCGACTTATCCGGGCATGCGTTGGACGAACCGGTGCCGGACCATGCTCTGGGCGATCGGGAGCTCCGCAGCATTGCCGCGCGGCTCGCGGAGCGGGCCAGAACAGAAAGGCCGACCATTCGCGAGTTGTACCTCCGTTCCGGCATCACCGGCTCGGCTCGGATCGGGACACAGGCGGACATCGCCGATTTCATGCAGGAATGGTTCGAAGCAGGGGCCTGCGACGGGTTCAATATCACCCCGGCCACGCTGCCCGGCGGGGGCGAGGATTTCGTCGAGATGGTGGTTCCCGAACTGCGGCGGCGCGGGCTGTTTCGGACCGAGTACGAAGGCAAGACCTTGCGGGAAAATCTTGGTCTGCGGCCGGTGGTAAATCGTTACGACCACGATCATCGCGCCGCGGAGTTATGAGACCGACCCGCGAGCTCAGCCAGCCGGAGACATAGCCGCCGATACCGGCAAACACCGCCATCCCGACATTCATCTGCCCGTTACGTATTTGCGGGAACAAACCCAACGCCGCGATGCAAGCGATTGTCGCCGACAGCAGGATGGTGGACCAGAATTTTATCGCTACCGGCTTGCCGCCACACGCAGCAGACCATTTGTTCGCACCGCCAGCGCCGCCATCAGCACGACGAACACGCCCACATCGCGCATCTGCGAACCCGGCAGGCTGGCGGTCAGCGCCTCCACGATGCCGATCAGCAACGCCCCCAATACCGCGCCGGGCAGCCTGCCGACACCGCCGACGATCATCGCCACCAAAAGCCCTTGATCGCGTAGCTGACCGCCATGTACGGCGAAACCACGCCGTAGCTCAGCCCCGCAAGACATCCGGCGATGCCGGCCAGCGCAGCGGTGATCGAGAATGTCAGCTGGATCACCCGCTTGCTGTCGATGCCCATGATCTCGGGAACAGCCTTATCGTCCGTGCCAAACGCGCACTCGATGGTTTCGAAGCGCTTTTTGAATGGGGCCGCACTGGCGGCGGCGAACGTGCGCGGCAGGATGCTGGGTGGCGACCGCGGCTACCGGCCGATGTGGTCGAAGCTCTGGAGTGGCAGACCCAGGGTCGCTTGCTCCATTCGCGGTTCGCGGAGATGATCTCGCCGGTCAATGTGCGACCGTGTCGCGGCCAAAGTCATGTGCCGGTGTTCGGGCTGCTGGTTCCGGAGCTGACGCGGATGGTCTGAATCCGGCGCGAGATCGTGCATCGTGAAAGGGGAAAGTGGACGATGAAAGCTGGTGTGGTTTATCCGCAGATCGAACTTGGCGGTGATACGGGGGCAGTCAAGGCGTTTGCCCAGGCGGCCGAAGACATGGGTTACGACCATATCGTGATCTACGATCATGTCCTCGGCGCCGTCCATGCCGGCAGAGAACCGAAGTTGACCGGCCCTTATAAGGAAAGCGACCCGTTCCACGAGCCATTGGTCACATACGCTTATCTCGCTGGCGTTACGAAGACACTTGGATTGGCGACGGGCGTGATCATCCTGCCGCAGAGGCAGACCGTACTGTTCGCCAAACAGGCCGCGGATGTCGACCTGTTCTCGGACGGCCGGCTTCGCCTAGGCGTCGGGGTCGGCTGGAACTGGGTGGAATATGACGGTCTCGAAATGTCTGGACATTTTCGACGCCGCGGCAAGCGGCAGGAACACCAGATCGACCTGATCCGTAGATTGTGGGAACAGCCCGTGGTCGATTATGAGGATTCTGACCACCGGATCGACAGGGCCGGGATATTGCCGCGCCCGAAAAGGAGCATTCCGATCTGGCTGGGTGGTTTCAGCGAGGCCGCGTACGACCGTGCCGCCAGAATCGGGGACGGCTTCATGTTTTCGGGCCGGACTCAGACCGAAGCGGTCAAGATCAAGGCGAGGATCACGGCCAGGCTGCGCGAGCTCGGACGAGACACCGATGCATTCGGCTTCGAGGCAATCCAACAATACACCCGCGGGGACAACCAATGGCCCGGCGACATCGCGGGGTGGCGCGAGGCTGGGGGGAGCCACATATCCGTCGTGACGATGGGCGCAAACCTCACCACGGTGGACGCGCACATCGAAGCCATCAGACGTTGGCGCGACGTCTACAACACGGTCTGACCGAATCCCGCGGTCCCATTCTCGGCGATATGTTCGCCGAGAAGGATGCGTGTGAAGCGGCGAGTGTCCTTGCGTCGACGATGGTGTGCACACGGGAAGTGTAGGCGCCTCGGGCATCGAGCCAAAGTTGTGACGGTGGCGGCACTGGAAGGCCACGGAGGACGGCCGGCCGGGTTCAGTCGCAACGCCATTCATTGAACACAGACGTTCTTTGAACGTTTCCACTTCCACCAAATCACGCGGGGAGCCGGAACAATCCGGCGATGAACCTGCGCGCGACGCGAAACCTGGAGGTTTCACCATTTCCAGCGGCGAAAACGGAAGGGTCTATCCGTGCAGGAAGCGTCGCAGTGCCTCGCGCGTGTCATGCTCAGCCTGCCTCGTCACGCGGGCATTTACCGCACGATAGAAGCCGTGAAACGCCCTTGGATAAAGGTGGAGCTCGACCGGCACGCCGGCGCGGCTCAGCCGATCCGCATAAGCCAAGTTTTCTTCCAGGAAGAGATCGAGACCGCCGACCGAAATGTAAGTCGGAGGCAAACCCGACACGTCCGCCGCACGCGCGGCCGCCGCATAAGGCGAGACGCCGGCCGAGCCCGGCTCTGCGCCAAGCAGCGAACGCCAGCCGAAATCGTTGTTCTCGCGCGTCCAGACGAATTCGCCGACACAGGGATGTAGGTCTTGGCGCGCGGCCGTGCGGTCGTCGATCATCGGATAGATCAGATGCTGGAAGGCGAATTTCGGGCCCGGATGGTCGCGGGCATAAAGGGCCACGCCCGCCGCGAAACCGCCCCCGCCGCTTTCGCCCTTGATGCCGATGCGGGCGGGATCAAGCCCCAGCCGGCCGGCGTTCACGTGCAGCCAGACGAACACCGAGTAGATATCTTCCAGCGGCGCAGGGTGCGGCGCTTCTGGCGCGAGCCGATAATCCACGGAATAGATCGCGCATTTCAGCTCTGATGCAAAGAGCCTGTTCTCCACATCCTTCATTTCGGGCGTGCCCATCACAAAGCCTCCGCCGTGGATGTGTACGATGACGGGCAATGGGCCGTCGGACCTGACCGGGCGATAGGTTAGAACCCGGATCGGCTTCGCGCCGAACGCACTCTCGACGTGGATCTCTCCGACCTCGATATTGGGCAGGTCCGGTTTCGGAACCGTGTCTAGCAGCTCGAGCGCAGCGGCCCGCCGCTGCTCCAAAATTCGGCGGTCAGCGGCACCGCTGGCCAAAGAGCGAGCGCATCACGCAATTCGGGGTCAACAAGTTCGATTGTGCTCATGGACGGCAGCCAGCTCCGATTGGGCCAGGTAAAACGGTAATACAGCGACTACTTAGCGACAAGTCAGCATGGAGGAGGAGGAGGAAAAACCGCCGGCGGGTCGCATCGGACCGCGATGGGTTGGCTTTCGCACGACCGCGGTCAACCGATCCGAGGGCGACATGCTTGGTCGCCTTGCTGCACAGGCTAGGCATGGAACATCGCAAGCGGAAAGCGCTGTCATCCAAGCTGGAGCCTGACAAGCAGACTGCTCTATCAAGGCGTATGAAATCTGCTGAACCAGATTGATGCTAATGAGGCGGTGTTGTTTGGCGACGCGGTGCATCCGACGCATGCGGTGCCGCCGGTGGGATGCTGGGCGCCAAAGGACAGGGCCATTGCAGTGGCGCAACCAGCGGCCGGCAACGCCTGAACATTCATGGTGCGATCGATTTTGAGACCGCCCGAACCCGTATGATCGATACGCAACCGTGAATGCAATCGGCACGATCATGTTGCTGCGGGCGATCGAGGCGGCGTATCCGCGCAAGCGGTCGGTCCATCTGTTTGTGGACAATGCCCGCCATCGCGACGCCGAGCTGGCAAACCGCCGCCAGACCACTGGATCATGCTGCACTGCGTCCCGACCTATTGCCCGCACCTCTACCCGATCGAGCGGCTATCGGGACTGATGCACAAGCACGTCACCCACAATTAATGCCATGGCACATTCGCCGATTTCAAAGCAGTGATCCTGAGGTTTCTGCGTGTGAAGGTGCCGAGAGAATGGACTACCTATTGTAATCAAGTAACGGACAGTTTCCGTTTCATCTCAGTCCGGAGTCTTCGGGTTCTGGACTGAGCGGGGTATAGTTCCGAACCATCCACCGCATTCCTGCAAACGCCGGTTGGCACCAGCGCTTTCGTATGGCGTTTGCGCGACTGTCGTGGAACGCTTGACGGTTCGATCGATCCCTGCACTGTACGGGGCGCGAGAGCCAACAACAAGACGAGGATCGGATCATGGAGACTATCGAGGGAATCTGGCGGTTCGTGCGTGCGGTGGCGCGGGACGACGCCGGGAACCCAAGGCCGTCGCCCTATGACGGGCAGGGCATGGGTCGCATCGTCATAGGCGACGGGCGCATGGCGGTGATGATGATTGACTGGCGCCAGGACGTCCCAGGCGGCCAGAAACGGGAATACAGCGGCTATACCGGCACTTACACCTATGATGGCAAGCAGCTTGTCACCACTGTCGACGCCGCGCCGGATCCGGCCCGCATTGGAACGAAACAGCCTCGGAGGGTGCGGTTCGAGAACGGGCTGATGATCCTGGTGCCGCCACAGCGGGTGGTGGGCGGCGTGACCGAACACCGGGAAATCGCCTGGGAGAAGGTTTCGGACGTCTGAACGGCAGCACGGCGCACCGATCGGTCCAACGCCCCAATGCGTTCATCGCCCTGTCAAGGACGCAATCCTTGCGCGCGACGCGATTCGCAGGGCGAGAATGGCGATTGATGCCATGAACGCACAGCCAGCCACATAGTACAGGCCGCCGGAGAAGCTGTTCGTCGTGGTCTTCAACCAGCCGATCACCACCGGACCGACAATTCCTCCGAAGTTGGCGAAGACGCTGATCAGCGCGATTGCGCCCGCCATTGCGGCGCGGCTCAGGAACAGCGGGGGCACTGTCCAGAACATCGGGCGGGCGATGCCGATGCCGATCTCAACGAGCGCGACCGCGAACAGCGCCCAGGCGGTGGTGGCGTAAAATCCCATACTGATCAAGCCCAATGTGCACACCAGCATCAGCACCGAGAGGCTCCGCCGCTTGTCCTCGATGCGATCGGCAAAGTAACTCCCGGCGATCATCGCCACGATTCCGACGACGGAGGGGACGGCGACGACCCATCCGACGAGGAAATTGCTCATGCCCCAGCCCTTGACGATGAGCGGCAGGAAATAGCCCATGGAATAGGAAATGGTCCCAAAGGCGAAATAGGTGCAGCAGAGCAGCAGCACGCGAGGATCGACGAGAGCCTGCCGGACGCTCAGTTGGGTGTGAACGGCTTCGACCGAGGCACGCTCCTGCTGCAACGTCGTTTCGAGCCATGTCCGGTTCTGTGGTGCGAGCCAGGTGGCGTTCGCTGGGCGATCGGTCAGCAGGCGCAGAACGACGAAGCCAAGTACGATCGTCGGCAGACCTTCGAGAAGAAACATCCACTTCCACCCAGCCACGCCAAACAGGCCATCGAGTTCGAGCAGACTGGTCGCCAGCGGTGCACCAAACGCGCCGGCCGCCGGAATTGCCAACACCAGAGCGGCATTGACACGGGTGCGATACGTGCTTGGGAACCAGTAGTTCAGGTAAAGCAGCATGCCGGGGAACAGCCCGGCCTCGGCGATCCCGAGGAGGAAGCGCACCAACAGAAAGCTGCGCTCCCCGGAAACCAACGCCATGGCGCTGGCGGCTATTCCCCAGGTGATCGCGATGCGGCCAATCCAACGGCGGGCGCCAATCCGCTCCAGAATGAGGTTGCTGGGGATTTCGCAGGGGATGTAGCCAAAGAAGAACGCCGCCACGCCCAAGCTGTAGGTATAAGGCGAGAGTCCGAGGTCCTTGTTCATCGTCAACGCGGCGAAACCAAGATTGACCCGGTCGATGAGGCTTAGGAGGTAGAGCAGAAACACCAGCGGCAGGAGCCGCCAGGCCACCCTGCGAATGGTCGCACGCTCGATCTCCTGGGTCATTGATGTTTCCCCTTTTTTGCGACAACGATACCGTCCTTCGGATGGCTGGCATTCGGAAGGCTGGCCTGGTCGCTGACGGCTCTTGTTGTGGTGCTTCCGGGATTAAACACGGTGCGGCGGCCTCGGCAAAGCGGTTGCGACCGGATGCGTTGGCGCGGTTGGCGGTTTCCGCTTAGCATCCGTCTCGCCGCGGGGGATGGGCACCGCCAGCGTCCCGCGCCGCAAAACAAACCGGCGGCAAAACCAACTACAGGGAGAAGCCGATGCCGCGCGTTGGCTTGCCGGAAGGCGTGTCCGTCCACTGCGCTGTCGACGATTACCTGTGGCCCTGGGACAACACGGTGCCGGTGTTGATGATGCATGGTTTCGCGCGCAACGCGTTGTTCTGGAACCGATGGGTGCCGGCGATTGCCGATACACATCGGGTCTATCGTCCGGACCTGCTGGGCTGCGGCCTGTCAGACCAACCGCCGGCGGCCTATCGTTATACGCCAGAGACGATCGGCGCGCAGGTCCTCGCGGTGCTCGACGCCTTGTCTTTGCCGCGTGTGCACTGGGTGGGAGAATCATCGGGTGGCCTGATTGGCCTGAAGCTGGCGGCCGCATATCCCGACCGGATCGCAAGCCTGGTGCTGTGCAACACGCCATCGCGTATTCCAGATCGGATCAAGCGGATCTACGCCCTGGATCGCGCCGGTGTGGCAGAGGCGATTCTTGCGCACGGGACCGGCGCGTGGTGCCGTCAGACGCTGGGCTACCGCCTGGACCTGGACCATGCCGACGCCGCATTACAGGATTGGGTGGTTCGCGAAATGGACCGGACACCGCCTTGGGTCGCGGCCGCCATGCACGATTGTTTCGAGGATGTCGACACCGTTGGGATTCTGCCGGATGTTCGTGCCCCGGTCCTGTTGCTGAGCGGCGATAAAAGCGAAATTTCGTCAGCGCAGCAACAGGTCTTGGCGAACACGCTGCCGAATGGCCGGCTGGAGCTATTCCCGGGCTATGGCCACGGGGTCAACCTTCTGCGGCCGGATCAGTGCGCGCGAGCTGCCTTGGCATTCTGGGCGTCCCTGCCGTAGCGGCATCCGCGGGTCAGAGGGCTGGCTGTCGGGCCGTCCGTCCCTGCCCCGTTCGGTGGCGATGCGACGGACGTCCCGGTTCGATCGCGTCAATCCCGTGCACACGTGATGGCAACGACATCGAAGTCCTGGTTCGGGCGTATCAAACGGTTGCTTTATCCGATGTGGTTCTGGATGCATCGTCGGGTCGTTGCGCGTGCTGCGGCGGTCGGTCCATCGCTCGCCGACCCCGGATGCCGTGCTGGCCGCCGGTTAGATTTTGGCCGATAATGACGTCACACCATAAGGAGGGGGGCCATGCCGATCATCGATGTCCAGGTGCATCCGTACGAGCGAAATCACCCTGAGCGCCCATGGGCCGGCCAGGCGCATGGTCTGCAATCAGCGACGGGCGAGGAGATGGTCGCGATGATGGACAGTGTCGGCGTCGACGCGGCGATCCTTGTGTCGTCGTTCAACGTCTATCGCTTTGACCCCAGTTACGCTCTTGCGGTTTACGCCGCTTATCCCGAACGGTTTCGCGTGGTGACGCCGGTTGACACAACGGACCCGGGCGATCAACGACGTCGTCGCCCGACTGGGCGGTCACCAAGGGCGCTGTCGGCATCACGGGTCATCCTGCGCGACGGGCATGCCGACAGATCCCGCCGATCCCGGCTTGAATCGCGCCTTCGCCGCCGCCGCAACACACTCCTTGCCGGTTAATTTTCTCTGTTGGGGACGGTTGGATCGGGGCACTGAGCTTGTGCGGCGAAACCCCGACACGGTTATCGTGATCGACCATCTCGGGCTGTTGCAACCCGCCAAGCCACCGGTTCCCGCCGAACCGTGGGCCGAACTGCCGAAACTGCTCGCCCTGGCCGCTTATCGAGAATGTCCGGGTCAAGATCAGCGGGGCCTGCACGCTGTCGCGTGAGCCGTTCCCCTACAATGACATCTGGGATCCGGTTCTGAGGATCATCGATGCGTTCGGCCTCGATCGCTGCATGTGGGGGACCGACTGGACCCGAACGATCGGCATGCTGACCTATGAGCAGGCCGTGGCGCCGTTCCGGGACACAAAACGCCTGTCCGAAGGCGACAAGGCAAAGCTCATGGGCGGGACGCTGGAGAAGGTCTACAAATGGAGCTCATCGAAGGCTTAGGGGAGACGGCGTCTGCGCATGATCCGCTGAGCCAGTCGTTTGCATCTGGCTGAAGGGAACGTGAGATTTTATCCGGTCGCCGTTGATTGAGCGGGCCAATCCCGACGCTTGGGAGCCAGGCGTCGGGTTGGATGATCAGGCACGTCCCAGTCTGGCTGGAGACCGCGGCACGCTGAAGATCCCGGACGACGCCTTCGCCATGCGGCGGGGGCAATTTGTAGATTCGAGCGTTCGCGTGCGGGCTGGGCGGCATCAATACGTTGCCGCCTGAATGCCGGGTTGTCGATCCGGTTCACGGAACCCTTTCGGGGTGCCCCATTGCGGCGCACGAGCGGACACCGCAGGCCGCCGGACAGTGCGGGAAAAATCGGCTCCACGCAGTCAGGCACTGCGTGTCAACGACATATGCGCTTCGTCACATCCATCTGCTGCGCATCCGCTTAAGAGCCATTTCCAGGCAGACCTCATCCCCCGAGTTGACGGATAGGAAATGCATCATGAGCCTGCGCATCGCCCCCTATGATTTGCCCACCGCGTCAATCCGTGCGGCACTGTGCTTCGAGCCACTTCCGACCTTGGGCAATCATGATCGGGCTGTGGCGGGACGGGCCAATGAGACCTCGGGCAATGGTCGCCGGAACGTCCGTCCATGGACCACTTTTTTGGCGCCCGGCATGGCCCTGTTGTTCGGGCTTTGCCACGCGGCTGGCCGTCCCTGGGGCAGGCACCGCAGCGGACCCGCCGGGATACCGGCAGCACAGCTTGACACGATGAATACCTGACCGGCCAGAAGGCGCGGACAGGAACAACACGGACGGCGGCAATTCGGGGCTGCCGGTCACTGCTTGCTAAAAACCTCACGCACACAGCACCAGGAAGAGCTCAAAATGACAGACCATCAAGACACGCTATCAGAAAAAACCAAGTTGCTTGCCAAGACCCCGCTGTTCAAGGGTCTGGAGGAACACGAATACCGACAACTGGCGGAGCGGACGCACGAACTGTACGATGCGAGCAAACGAGGTCCTGTTCCGGCGCAATGACCCTGGCTCGAGCATGGTCATTATTCTCGCCGGCGAAGTAAGGGTGGTTTTGTCCGGTGTCGAGTGCTGCGTTGATGGTCGTGACCAGGTGCTCAAACTGCTTGGTCCGGGAGAGATATTCGGTGAAATTGCGTTGCTGGATAATGGTGTGCGGACTGCTGATGTCATTGCCGAATTCAAATGGCCGCCTGCTTGTGCTGGAGCGGCGGGATCTTCTGCAACTATTCAGAATGAACACGGAGCTTGCACTGCGGATTATTATGCTACTCTGCAATCGTCTGCGCTCCAGCACCTGGCTGCTCGAAACGATGCTGTTTCGTGATGCGTCTCAGCGGCTTGCCTCCACTATCCTCAACCTGTGCGAAGGACGGTCAGGACATCGGATCAACATCACGCAGCGCGCTCTTGGCGAATTTATCGGGACTACGCGCGAAACGGTTAACAAGAAGCTCCGGGAATGGCAAAAGGAGGGCTCCATTGCCGTTGAGCCGGGTCGTATCACGGTGCTCAGCCCTAGCTTTCTTAAACGCTACATGATGAGCGATCCGGGAATGAGCGGTGGGTTCAGTGCTTCGCCAGCCTGACATGGTTGACAGATGCTTCGCGGCTTGCCGGGTTGCCCGTGGCTGTTCGTTCCACATCGCGCCCGACGTCTTGTAAGGAATCATCAACGCAATCTGGTTGACATCGCCGATCGGTGAATTCCGGACTACGGCTTCAAAGTATCAGACTAGTTGTTGGATGGCTGTTTCATTTGATCCCCAAGTCATTGAGCGCAACGCCGGTCAAACATATGTCATGGTGTGCATCCTCGCGGCCAACCGTTCCGCCGCATCTTCAAGATAGGCCAGGGTGGCGAGGCGGGATTCGATATCTGTATCCTTTCGGTCCGGACCGAGATGGGACTTGAGGCTCAAGAGGCACCAGCGCTCCATGATGGGAAACTCCAGTCTTCGGGCGCATGCCGTGGCGTCCCGCAACATCATTTCCGCGCGCTCCGGTTCGTGCGGTGTTCGCTCGGCCGCGATCAGTGCCTCGATCCGGCGCAGTTCGGGTTCGAACCACAGAGACGTGCTCGCACGCATCATGGCAATTGCGCGGGCGCAGTTCTGCGCTGCGACGTCGAGCTTCCCGAGGCGGCGCTGGGCATCGGCGAGCCGACCGAGATAGGTCGACATGACCAGTTGGAAGCCAATTTTGTCCAGGCTTGCGATGGCCTCGTGGAGGGCGGATACCGCTGCCTCCAGATCGCCGCGTTGGCCCAGGGCGGCACCGAGATGGGCAGTCCCGATGGCGCGAAATGATGTGAGCCGATGCTCGTCAGCCAACGCGATCAGTCGCTCTGACTGGCGTGCGGCTTCATCAGACGCACCAAAAAGCCAGAACGTTGTGCCGCCGACATAGGCGAGCGGAATTGCGGTTGAGTGCGGGTGTTGCAGCCGGTCGGCGGTTCGCATGGCATCGAGGCCAAATTCGATTGCCGGGTCGATCTTGCCCTGGCAGGCAAGAATCAAGCTAAGGCATGCCTTCACGTGGACGTCGATATGCTGGCCGAACATCTGCATCGTGACGCGGTCGCCATCGGACGGGCAAAGCGCCAGCGCAAGATTGAACTGTTCGAGCGCCTCCGGGATACGAGCCTCCCCGAACAGGACCCGGCCAAGCATCAGATGGCCCATGGCGCGAGCGGGCTGGCTGCGGTTTTGTTCGGCAAGAGAAAGAAAAAGCCTTGCCATCGAGGCCAATTCATCAACATGACCGGCGCAGTTGGTATAGGTGAACTGACCGTAGGCAAACGGCAAAACCAATGGCGACGGCTCGCCCGTTCGACAGAGTTCAAGGCCGCGCTGGCAGCATTCCGACAGGCGTATCGAAGTCGCGCCTTCGGTGGTCAAGGTCGAGGCCATCAGTGCGGCCTGAAGCTTAAGTTCGAGATCACGGCGTGACGGGGCGTCGCCGGGGAGCTTCTCGAGCAGGTCCAATCCCCTTCGAAGGTGCTTGATCGCCTCGATATCGGCAAAGCGCCGCGCCGCGGCGACCCCTGCCAGCAGCCACGCTTCGATCGCCCGCTCAAACTGACCGGCTTCGGTGAGGTGGTGGGCCTTGATCTCGGGGGGTGTCGGCCCGGCTTGCTCTGCGGTCTGCAGCACGGCAACGATGCGCCCATGCATCGCTCGACGGTCGGATTGCACGACCGATTCGTAGGCCATCCGTTGCAGCAGGGCGTGACGGAACTCGTAGCGGGTCTCCGCACCATAAGGCTGGGACAGGAGAAGTTCGGCCTCCACCAGCGACTGCAGCGGGACGGCGACGGCCGCGGGCTCCTGTTGCAGCATGGCGGCGAGAAAGTCGGGCGTGAACGAGCGACCGATGCAGGCCGCCGCCTGGATGATCCGCCGCCCACCGGGACGGCGGTCAAGCCGCGCCGACATCATTTCGGCAAGCATCAGCGGGACGCCGGTGGGCTTGCGTCTGGCGGACGGCGCCTGCTGGCCTTCCTCGATCAGCGATATGATGAACTGCTCGAGAAACAGCGGCACGCCCTCCGCCGCCTTGATCGCACGGGTGATCGTTTCATCGGACAGCGCCTCGGCTCCTGGGATCGCTCGGGCGATCTCGCGGCATTCCCTGTCGCTGAGTTGCTCGACCAACACGGTCTCGTCGGCTTCGGGCAGGTACCGGACCCCGGGGAAACGACCGGTGGGTCAGGAGCAGCAGGAAAGGCGCATCGCGCATGGCGACGACAATTTCTAGCAGGACCTCGGCGGATGACGGATCGAGCCAGTGAGCGTCCTCGATCCAGAGAACGATCGGTTGTGTCGCCGCGATCTGCCGCACCAATGCAATGACAAGCTCCGATTGCCTTCGCTTGAACTGGGCGGGCGTGGGCGCCGCCGCGACCACGCCACCGCTGACCGCAAGACCGAGCAGGCTTGCCACCATCTCCCGGTTTTCCGGACTGTTTATTGCGAATTCATCAAGGAAAGCGGCAATCTTCTGCTGCTGCAGCCCCGCATCGTCCTCCAGTGTCAGACCAAGCCTGGCCCAGAGATAGCTGCCTAGGGGATAGAGTGGCGTGCTGGCGAAGATTTCGTGACAGTGCATTTCAATGATCGCGGCTTCGGCGAACTCCGGCCGCCTGGTCAGCTCCCGAATGAGGCGTGTCTTGCCGGCTCCACCATCCCCGACGACAGCGACGGTCTGGCAATGGTGGGTGTTCCGCGCAATATTCCAGCGGTCGAGAATATTCACCATCGCGTCTTTGCGGCCGACCATGCCGGTTGCGCTGTGGGTGGACCGCGGCGCCGCGCGTCGGGCGCCGGGCACCGGACGATGCACCTGGAACAGGGCGAACTCGCGCGAGAGCCCACGAATGGGCCTGGGTCCGAGGGAGACGTATTCGAATTGTCCGGCGACGAGGTCGAGTGTGTCTTTACTGACGACCACGCCGTTGTTAGGCGCCTCGGCGTGCAGGCGTGCGGCGATGTTGACCACCTCGCCAAACACGTTGTGTTCAGCCGGGACGCCACGGGCAAGTTCCAGCGCGACCAGAACGAGCCCGGTATGGATGCCGACCCTTGCCTGTAGCGGCGGCAGCGTCGTGTCCGGCAGCCGCGTATCGAGCAGCCGCAGTTGGTCGATCAGCTCCAGCGACGCCCGCACGGCCCGCTCGGCATCGTTCTCATGGGCGGTCGGATAACCGAAATAGACGAGGATTCCGTCGCCAGTAAACTGGGCCACGAAGCCGCCGAAGCGCTCCATGATCCCCAGTGAGAGATTTCGGTACCGACGCTGCAGGATTCGGAGGTCTTCGGGATCGAGCTCTTCCGAAAGTTGTGTATAGCCGACCAGATCAACAAAGACGATGGTCAGGTAGCGACGTTCAGATCGCGACTGGTCTGGCGTTCCGTTTTCCATTCAACTCGCCCTGCTGGAGCGTCCCGGTAATCGGGCCGAATAAGCCTTCAGCGAAAAACGCGCTGGCTGTTTGTATAAGCGATTGTTACCGCGACATTTCCCACCTACCATTTTTCTTCTGCTATGGCGAATCCACGATGAAGTTAACCGTTGCAAGCTCAGTTTCCGGTGAATAGTGCAATGAGACTGTCTCCGATGCGTGCGTCGTTCCATGCCCCAGGTGATGTCATGGAACGAGAAAATCGAGGTCCGCGACGACGGGCATTAGTGATTTGCACGCATCTTCGACCCGGGCGCGACAAGCGCCGGTCGCGCTACTACATGCAGCCGATCAGCGGATTACATATCGGCTCGCTGATTGACCAGACACGTTTCGATGTGCGTCTTTACCACGAGGACTGGCACGGCCCATTCGATCCAGCTGAAGACACTGACTACGACTTGGTGTTTCTCACCGGGCTGCAGCCAGACTTTGACCGCATGCGGCAGCTGGCGTATTACTTCCGACGCAGCGGCGCGACGGTCGTGGGCGGCGGCAGCATCTGCACCGCGTTTCCCGAATTCGCCAGTCAGTTCTTCGACGTGGTCTGTGTCGGGGGCGTTGACAGTGTGCCAGAGCTGATAAAGGACTTCCTCTGTGGTACGCTCAAACCCATCTACCGTTCGCCGATCGCGACGATTTCGTCCTATACCGTTGACTACACCCTGTTCGCCCGTAGCGGCATCAGCCCGTCGCTGCATCTTATTGAAGGCTCGCGCGGCTGCAGTTTTAAGTGCAGCTTTTGCGTCATTCCGGCGGAGGTTGGCGGCCACGCCACTTATGAGCTGACCGCATTGGCGAAGGCGGTGGACAGCGCAATCGCGACAAGCCCGCGGCGCAGCTTCCGGCGCTGGTATCCGGTATTCCTATTCCTGGACAACAATTTTTCCGACGACCGCGAGCACATGCTGCGCGTTTGCGAGGTCATGCGGCAAAACCGCAAGGTCAAAGGCTGGGCTGCGCTGGTAACGCAGAACATACTGCACGACCGGGCGCTGGTGCGGTATCTGGCGGACGCGAAGTGCATTGGCCTGTTCGCCGGACTTGAGTCCCTCGATACCGAAATGCTGCGGCGATACAACAAGACGCAGAACCTGAGCCGACGTTTCAACGTGATCGACGACATCGCATTCGCCGAGGCACAGGGCATCTCCATCGCTTACGGCTACCTGTTCGATCCACGGTATCAGACGGCGGTGGAGATGGAGCGCCAAATCCGCACGATCGCCGAGAGCAAGCTGATGCCGATGCCAGTTTACCTGAGCGTGATTGCGCCGCTGGCCGGAACGAAGAGCTTTTGGCAGGACCTGGAGGCCCGGGTGCTGGCACCGAACCTTCGACTGCGGGATCTCGATGGGGAGACGATCGCGTATTCCGGGCTTGCCGACCGTCCGGAGGCGTTGGTCGACTTCATCGAGCGCATATTCCGCCGTCCTTGGACGGTGGTCAGTCCGGTCGGCATTATACTCAAGACGCTGCGCCGTATCGTGCGGTCCGGATCGTTCAATCCGATCCGGTGGTACACGACGGCGGCGGCAAACCTGCATTGCTATTTGTGGTCGCAGGCGACGCCCTCGCGCCCACGTTCCTACATGGCTGGCACCGATGCGCTCGATCCGCAGTATTTCGAGTATCCCGCTGATCTTCCCGAGGCTGATCGGCTCCGGTATTTCGAGCCGATCGCGCTGACCGATGCTGATGGAGGGCCGGCGGAATGGCTGAAACCTTATATCCCCCGGGCGCAGGGGCGCAAACGGCGGCAGAACGTCGTGGTTTGACGGGCGGCGTTCCCCGGGAGCCGGCGCAGAATTGGGCAACCGACGGGATTGGTTCGATGGACCGCCCAGGCGTGGCCGGGCGCATGCTGGCAGCGGTTATCAGGTTGGTCGAGCGCGTGAACCTGCGCTTTGCCAAGTTCGGTAATCCGACCATCTACGATAATGCGATGTTCCCGTGGGCGGAAACGATCGAGCGCGAGTGGCGAACGATCCGCGGCGAGCTTGACCGGGTGATGCTTCATAAGTCCGGGTTGCCGAACATGCAGGACATTACGCCCGACGCTATGACAATCACGCAGGATGCCGGTTGGAAGGTCTTCCTGCTGATGGCCTATGGCATAAAGTCGCAGCCAAGCATTGCGCTTTGTCCGGAGACCTGGAGGGTTGTTCGTCAGATCCCGGGGCTCAAGACGGCGCTGTTTTCAGTGTTCGAGCCGGGCAAACATTTGCCGCCGCATCGGGGACCTTACAACGGTGTGCTGCGGCTGCATCTCGGCCTGCTCGTGCCACAACCGTCCGACCGGGTGGCGATCCGTGTCGGCCCGGACGTACGGCATTGGCAGGAAGGCCGGGTCTTGATCTTTGACGATGCTTACGAGCACGAGGCGTGGAACGCGACCGACGAGCCGCGGGTGGTTCTGTTTGTGGATTTTGCCAAACCGCTTCGGTTCCCGGTGAACTGGCTCAACGCGCTGGTACTGCGTCTTGCGGTATGGACGCCGTACCTGCGCGAGGGCAGCGAGAATTTGCGGGCGTGGGAGCGGCGGTTCTACGGCGCCCGCGCCGGACTCTAGGCGCCGGCGCGGGGGGCGTGGAACGCGCGGGACCCACTCCCGCTTGCGCTTAGATGCGGCGGCCGATTGGCGGATGCCCCTCCCGGTGGCCTCTGGGCGGGGACAGCAGAACCAGCGTGGGTGGATGCGAGCCCTCACAAAAATCCTGGATCAATTCGCCATAGCGGCGGAGTTTTTGCTGCCCGACGTTGCCCGAGCCGAGATCCCCGACGATCCAGACTGTGTGCTGTAGCTTGATGCAGCCGTGCAGGGGTTTGAGCTTGGTGTTCAGGAGTGTTTTCAAATCGCCTTCCTGGGTCATGCCGGACACCGTCGGTCTTTTGGCGCCCTGTTCCTGGGTCACGCCCAAGACCGGGCCGATGTCGTCGATCACGAGGACCTGGGCCTCGGTCCAGGGCCAGTAGTCTATATTCTTTGGGCCAGAATCGTCGCCGAAATGCGGCGGGATGGAAACAGCACGCGGGTCGGTGGCGAATTCAATGAGACGGTCGAGGCTGACGTAACGAACTGTCTTGTTACAGAACGCCAGTTCGGTGCCAATCCCGCACGCGAGGAGGGTTCGACCCGAGCCAAGGGGCCCGGCGAGGACGACTTGGCGCGGGGGTGCGTGGGGCGGAGCGGCGGCCTCCACCATTTCCTGCAATACGGTGGCATCTGCTTCGTGTACGTCGTGCTGAGCTTCCGCGAGGCGGAACAGATATGGCAGCCCGGCCTTCTGCCAAATAATCTTCTGCCTGATCCATGGCTTTGCGGCGCCGACGGCTAGAAAGGCTAGTGCAAAAAACATCGGTACCCGGTGACACAGGTCCAACCGAAACGCCCAGCCGGCAACTGTACCGATTACCATGTATGTTGCGGCGATCACAGCATTGTCGAACAGGAGTTGCTTATCGATCGGGAACGGCCCGTTAGCAACGGCGATTGAACTCCGATATGAGTTGAATTCCCAGTAGCACACGCCAGCAGTGGCTATGAGGAAGCCGACAAAGTGGGCTACGCCATGCGCTATCGACCCTGTATGAGCGGTGAAGTGCAGCAAATTCGCGAGCTCTTGCCATGATATGATGTCGTAGACGATCTCTCCGATACCCAAGCTGAGTAGCATACCGAGCCCGAAATGACCGACCTGGTCGGCGAACCAGAGATACGAATAGGTCGCTGCGGACTGCACTTCCTTGCCATTGAGGTCGCGCCATGCCTGCTGCGCCAAGACGAGGGGCGTGATGTCGGGCGGGGTGGGGCATAAGTTGGGTGAAGGGCGTTTTATCTCAGTAATTTGTTTAAATAGTTTGCGCATTCGCAAGACCACCGCCACGGCCAACGCTACCATCAACGATATACCGCAAATCCGTTGAACCAGTCCGCTGCATTGGATGGTCATTGCGATCGCCCATCCGGCCAGCACAAACAAAATGGCGGCCTGCGGCCAGATCACCGCTGGCCACCGCCACGCACTCCACACCGTCACCGCCCACATCATTGCCAGGAGGATGGCGCTTAAGGGGATACCCAAAAGTTGCCGGGTGAAGAGGCTTGTTTGGTGAGCGGGATCGGCGCTTGACAGGGCATGTGCAAGATAGGCGATGAATGCGAGGCTCCAGAGTATTTGCAGCACGCGACTTAGCTCGGCTGCTGGATCCTTGAGTATAAGTAGGACAAGTGTTGGCGCCCCCAGCGCGAACAAGATCCAGGCCGTTGGCGACGACGGGTCGGCGGTGAAGTCGCCGAACCCCACGGTCCCAAGCATCGGCACGACGGCGCCGCAAGCGGCGATTGCGACAAGTGGGACGAGATGGTTGTCGCGTAACTGGGCCGGCGATGTGCCAGAAGGCGCGGAAGTGGGGCGGGCGTCACGCGGTATCGACATAGTTCACCTCGGAATTATGTTTATGGTCAACGAAATCGGTATTTCTTGCAGCTATGCTGGCGCTCTGGCCGGCAGTGGTGTGAGTATTGTCTATACGCTGGATTTTAGCCTTCGAGCGATCGGCGTCGTCGGTGTGCGACATGAACGTTGCCCATGGTCGGCTGCTGTTGGTTTGACTGCGGACGACCGATGTTCGGTTGGCGTGTCCGCCTGACGATGTTGGTTGTTTGCGCTTGGACGATGACAGGCCAATCATATGACCATCGCCATCGCTTCGCGGATTGGGACTTGTGGCCGAGCTGGGTGCCGGACGATTGGACTGCGGAAGGGGTGATGAAACGCATGGTCTCAACCCTACGGTTGCGCCAGATTCTTAGGCGAATAGAGAGAATTGCTTGCAACCTAGCGCTTGCGAGTGACATCTGTGAACAAACTTCGGACCTTGCATACTTGGCCTGAGGCGTCGCAGGCGTAGACGATTAGTGTCGAACCACTTTATCCAATCGTCAAATTTCCCCGCTCATCGGGGCGCTCTCAGCATAGTAATTCTTTCGCCATATTAGGGCGCAATTTTGGGCTGCGATGTGAGCTGGCGCACAGACAAGTCCGAATGGTTCCTGTTCTTCGGTCGTCACTCGGTCATTAAACGACGTCTGAAGGAGGATCCTTGTTATGTGTCCAACGGTGGCGACCGTTTGCGCTCTCTGTCATCTGTCGCGTTTCAGTGAACGGGCATACGGATGGCACATTGCCCGGGGGCCATCCGGCCGTTTATTTGGGTGTGAAGTTGCTCACTCGAGCGGCTGTCCGGCTCGGGCTATCCCCGACACATCAATTCGCCCTAAGCGGCGATGATGCAGCTGCTCACAACGAAATAAGGAGGTCGCCATGGAGAGTCATTTCTGCTCAAGAAGCCGCCAATCTCATAGGAGATGATTGGTGCGTCGTGCCGGGGGGGTTCGGAAGTTGCGGTCATCCCGACGGTCTTACCCAAGCCATTCGGACCCGCTTTTTAGCGACGGCCCAACCTAGAAACCTCAAGCTGCTGTTTGGGCCTGGTCCTGGCGACAAGCGTGGCAAAGGGGTCGACTCATTGGCGCTGGAAGGCCTCGTAAGCAAGGCTATCGGCGGGTTCTGGGGCCTATCGCCTGCGCTCGCGGCGATGGCACGACGTGGCCTGATCGAAGCCCACAACTGGCCCCAAGGTGTTATCAGCAAATTGTTCTCGGCGATTGCTGGTGGTGCTCCTGGTATCATCAGCAAGGTTGGACTTGGAACCTTCGTGGACCCCCTTGTCGACGGAGGTGTTATCGACACGGCGGGCAGCGCTTCACTGGTCGAGAGGGTTGCCGTAAAGGACAAAGACTACCTGTTCTACCCATCGCAGACGGTGAACTGCGCTCTATTGCGTGGGACGTTGGCCGACCCGGAGGGCAACATCTCGTTCTGTGAGGAGACGTCTTATATGGACGCGCTCGCACAGGCGCTGGCGGCGAAGAACTGCGGTGGTATCGTAATCGTGCAGGTCAAACGACTGGTTGACAGCAAATCGCTGGCGCCGAGCCAGGTCAGAATTCCCGGGTTTCTGGTTGATTATGTTGTTGTCACTGCTGAAGGGGATCATCCTCAGACCTACGGTAAGCATTCAGACGCGTCGTTCACGTCCCGTACTGCGTTGCCGCAGCCTTCGGTTAGTCAAAGTGTTTCATTGACCAAGCTGATTATCGCCGACCGAGCAGTGTACGAATTGAAGAAACACCCCGGGGCAAATGTTAACCTGGGAATTGGTATACCAGCATTAGTCGGGACACGGCTCAAGGAACTCGGTTCCTCAACTGAAGATTATAATCTGACAGTCGAGTCGGGCACGATTGGTGGCGTTCCGG